>JBKBHI010000001.1:0-524571 GCA_046297835.1 Alphaproteobacteria bacterium
CGGCGCGGGGGCGGCGCGCTGCGGGGCCGGGCTGGCGGGGGCGGTCGCCTGCGCGCGGGCCGGAGCGCTCGGCGCGGCGGCCTTGGGCGGGGTGAGGACGATGCGGCCCCCAGGACGGCTTGGCGTGGCGCTCGGCGCGGCGAAGCCATCCACGGCGTCGAGCGCGCCCATATCGACGATGACGCTGCCGCGCGGGGCGGCCCCGCCGCCGATCACCAGAGTCTCGCCGTCATAGTAGGACTGCGCCGCCAGGGAGCCTGGGGCGGCGGAGATCGCGAGGGCGGCGACGCCGCCGCGCAGGACGGAGAGGGATGCGCGACGGGCGCGAAACGTGCGGAAGGCCATGGAGCGACGGTGCCCGACTGTGAAGCCATTGATTAGGCGCACAATAGCCCAGGCGGGCCGGCGGCCACAACCTGCGACTTGGACGCCACAGGGGCCGGAATCGCCGCCTATTTCGCGGCGCTCTTGCCCGCTTCGCGCAGGATGCGGCTGAACTCGGCGTGCAGCTTGTCGGTCGAGACCAGCACGCTGCCCTTGTCGAGCATGTCCGTGCCGCCGTCCATGTCGGTGACGTAGCCGCCCGCTTCGCGGATCAGCAGCACCCCGGCGGCGACGTCCCAGGCGTTGAGCTTGCGCTCCCAGAAGCAGTCGTAGCGGCCGGCGGAGACATAGGCGAGATCGAGCGCCGCCGAGCCCATGCGGTGCACCGAGGCGACCCGCTCCATCATCGCCGACAGTTCGGCGATGAAGACCTTGGGATCGGAGCGGCCCTGCACCGGGATGCCGGTGGCCACCACGCAATCGGCGAGCTTGGCGCGGCCCGAGACGCGCAGGCGCTTGCCGTTGAGGAACGCGCCCTGGCCCTTCTCGGCGTAGAACATCTCGTCGCGCACCGGCTCGTAGATCATGCCGGCGATGACCTCGCGGCGCGTGCCGGTCGAGGTCTTGCGGTATTTCTCGAGCGCGATCGACATGCAGAAATGCGGGATGCCGTGCAGGAAGTTCGTCGTGCCGTCGAGCGGGTCGATGACCCAGCGGTGCTCGCCGTCGTTGCCGACGATCTCGCCGCCCTCTTCGAGGATGAAGCCGAAGCCGGGGCGCGCCTTCGACAATTCGGCGCGCAGCGTGTTCTCGCATTTGGTGTCGGCCTGCGACACGAAATCGGCCGGGCCCTTCTGCGATACCTGGAGCTGCTCGACTTCGCCGAAATCGTGCAGCAGGGCGCGCGCCGCCTTGCGGGCGGCCTTTTCCAGCACGTTGAACAGCGGCGAGCGAAGCGTCATGCGGCGGGCCTTCCTCGAAATAGAAACGGCGGCGCGAAGCCTTATCCGCGCCGCCGTGCAATAAGCGAACGCGTCAGTCCTTGGCGCGTTCCATGTAGGTGCCGTCGGCGGTGTTGATGACGATGCGCGTGCCCGACGCGACGTGCGGCGGGACCATGACGCGCGTGCCGTTCTCGAGCACGGCCGGCTTGTAGGACGAGGAGGCCGTCTGGCCCTTCACGACCGGGTCGGCCTCGGTGATCATCATGGTGACGGTCTGCGGCAGCGTGGCCGACACCGGCTGGCCTTCGATCAGCTCGACGGTGACGGGCATGCCTTCCTGGAGAAACTGCGCCGGCTCGCCGATCACTTCGGCGGGCACCACGAGCTGCTCGTAATTCTCCGAATTCATGAAGGTCAGGTTCTCGCCGTCCTTGAACAGGAAGGTGGTCTCGACCTCGTCGACCTGGACCTTCTCGACCGTGTCGGCGGTGCGCCAGCGGCCGTTCGACTTGTTGCCGGTGCGGATGTCGCGGATCTCGACGGTGATGAACGCGCCGCCCTTGCCGGGCTGGACGATCTGGGTCTTGAGGACGGTCCAGAGGCGGCCATCGTGCTCGATGACGTTGCCGGGACGCATGAGGTTCGCGTTCATCTTCATGGCGAGAGGCCTGGAATTCCAAGGATTTTTGATGAGGGCCGGTAAGGCGGGGCGAACCTATCAGCTTGCCCCAAACGGGGCAAGGCTGGCGGAATAGGCCGTTATTCCGGCTTTTTCGGCGGATAGACGTGCGCGCCGCCGTCCGGATCGCGGACGGTCCAGCCGCCCTGTCCGTCGGCGGCCAGGTAGTCCGGCCCGACCGGCACCTTGCCCGCGCCGCCCGGGATGTCGAGCACGTAGGTCGGCTGGCAGAGGCCGGAGACGCGGCCGCGCAGGCCGCGCAGAATCTCCTGACCGCGTTCGAGCGGCAGGCGGAAATGCCCGGTGCCGCGCGCCAGGTCCGGATGATGCAGGTAATAGGGTTTGATGCGGTTGGCGACGAGGGCGCGCATCAAGGCTGCCATCGTCCGCTCGTCGTCGTTCACGCCGGCGAGCAGCACGCTTTGGGACAGCATCGGGATGCCGGCGTCGATCAGCCGCGCGCAGGCGGCTATCGCTTCGGGGGTCAGCTCGTCGGCGTGGTTGCAATGGACGACGACATAGACGGCCTTGGCGCATTTGAGCGCCGCGACCAGTTCGTCGTCGATCTTGGCCGGATCGGCGACGGGCAAGCGCGTATGGATGCGGATGACGCCGACATGGTCGATGGCGGCGAGCGCCTCGACGATCTCGCCGAGGCGGCGCGGCGACATGACCAAGGGATCGCCGCCCGACAGGATCACTTCCCAAATCTCGCCATGGGCGCGGATGTAATCGAGCGCGGCTTGCAATTCATCGGCGTCGAGCGCGTCGCCGCCCGGCCCGACCTGTTCGCGGCGGAAACAGAAGCGGCAATAGACGGCGCAGGCGTGGATCGGCTTCAACAGCACGCGATCCTCGTAGCGATGGACGATGCCCTTCACCGGCGAATGCGGCTCGTCGCCGATGGGATCGCCGAGCTCCTCGCGCGCGATCACCAATTCTTCGGCTGAGGGCACGAACTGGCGCGCCACGGCGTCGCTGCGCAGGGCGCCGCCGGCGAGATGCGGCGTCACCGCGATGGCGTAGCGCCGCGCCACCTGCTTTGCCGCCGCCACCGCGTCGTGCGGCAAGAGGCCGGCGTCGGCGAGCGCATCCGCGTCCCGGAGCGTGCGGGCGGGATCGTGCGGGACGGGATCGAGCGGTGCGGTGCGGCGCATGGTAAATATCGGAGCGGATTGCCGGAACGCGCGGGGCTTTACGCGCCGCGGCTTCTGGCGGCATATGGGGCCTTATGAATAATCGAAAAGACGCCACCCTGGCACAAGAATCGCCGGCACAGGCATCATGACGCCCTGGTGGGACAAGGACGCCTTCGCGGCGAAACGGCCCTATTTGCAGGCGCGCGCCGCCATGACGGGGGCGTTGCGCGGCTATTTCGCGGCCAAGGATTTCCTCGAGGTCGAGACGCCGGCTTTGCAGGTCTCGCCCGGATTGGAGCCGCATCTCCAGGCCTTCGGCACGACGCTCACCGACCCTTACGGCGGGCCGGCGCGGCCGATGTATCTGCACACCTCGCCCGAATTCGCCATGAAGAAGCTGCTGGCCGCCGGCCTGCCGCGCATCTTCCAGATCGCCCCGGTGTTCCGCGACGGCGAGCGTTCGGACACGCACCATCCGGCTTTCAGCATGATCGAATGGTATCGCGCCGGCGAGCCGCTCGCGGCGCTGATCGACGATTGCGGCGCGCTCTTGCGCGCGACATGGCAGGCGGCCCCGGAGGATTTGCGAAAAGGCGGGTTGCGCTGGAAGGGCAAGGCTTGCGATCCGATGCGCCGCCCCGAAGTGCTGACCGTCGCCGAGGCCTTTCGCCGCCATGCCCAGGGCCTCGACATTCTCGCCACCGCGCCCGATCCGACGAACCCGAGCGTCGAGCGGCTGCGCGACGCGGCGACGCATGCGGGCCTCAAGCTGCCCGAGAGCGGCGATTGGGAAGATCTGTTCTTCCACATCTTCCTTGAACATATCGAACCGAAGCTCGGCATCGGCGCGCCGACGGCGCTGGTCGATTATCCGCTGTCGATGGCGGCGCTGGCGAAAAAATCCGCGCGCGATCCGCGCGTCGCCGACCGCATGGAGCTCTATGTCGCCGGATTGGAGCTGGCCAACGGCTTCGCCGAGCTGACCGACGCCGCCGAACAGCGCCGCCGCTTCGAGGCCGACATGGAAAAGAAGCAGCGGCTCTACGGCGAGCGTTACCCGCTCGACGAGGACTTCCTGGCGGCGCTGGCAGAGATGCCGGACGCTAGCGGCATCGCGCTCGGCTTCGACCGGCTCGTCATGCTCGCGACCGGCGCGGACAAGATCGACGACGTGCTCTGGGCACCGGTGGCGTAAGTCCGCCGCAATTCAAAAGCGTCATGCTCGGGCTTGACCCGGGCATCCAGGGGCAAGCGCAAGAGCGTTTGAAATATGGACCCTCGGATCAAGTCCGAGGGTGACGGTTTATATCATCACCGTTTCACCGCCAGCAGGCAGCCCGCCACGCCGAGGCAGGCGACGGCGAGGAGGATCCACAGCGCGGTCGTCTGTCCGCCCCAGGTCCAGGCGGCGGCGAAGCTGAGCGGCGCGGCGGCTTTGGCGAAATTGGCCGGGCCGATCAATGCGCCGTTGATCGCGCCATACGCTTGCCGGCCGATCAGTTCGGGCACGGCGATGCCGCGCAGGATGGTGGTGATGCCGTTGCCCGCGCCGTAGATCGCCGCGAACAGCGCCAGCCAGACGAACTCGGTCGGCAGCAGCGTGAAGATGGCGATGGCGAGCGGCAGGGTCGCCGCCACCCAGGGGCCGATGCGGCGCATGGTGGCCTTGCCCTTGGCGAGCGCCAGCGCGATGCGGCCGGCGACCTGCATCGGGCCGATGATGGCGATCACCGCGAGCGCCGTCGTCATGGCGACGCCGCGCTCGTCGAGCAGCGGGATGATGTGGAAGGTCAGCGCGCCGAAGCCGGCCGAATAGGCGGCCTGCCACAGCATCAGCCCCCAGAAGGCGCGGGTGCGCGTCGCGGCGCGGAAGGCCGCTTTGTCGCTGACCGGCGCCTTGTCGCCGGCTGGAGGCGTCTCGCTCGCGTCGCGCGCGAGCGCGCTCTTGCGCGGCAGCATCGCGGCGTGGATCGCCGCGCCGAGCAGCAGGTTGACGGCGGCGAGCGCCAGCAAGGATTCGCGCCAGCCGAGCGTCTCGACCAGCAGATGCGTCAGCGGCATGAAGATCGTGCTGGCGAAGCCGCCGGCGAGCGTGATCGCGGTGATCGCCTTGGGCGCGTCCGCCTTGAAGGCGGCGGTGACGACGGCGAAGGCCGGATCGTAGAGCAGCATCGCCATCGCCAGGCCCATCAGCGCGTAGATGGCGTAGAAGGCGGGGAGGCTTTCGACTTGCGACCACAGCGCCAGAGCGAGCGCGCCGAGCAGCGAGCCGCAGGTCATCAGCGCGCGGCCGCCGTGCTTGTCGATCCAGGCGCCGACGCTGTAGGCGGCGAGGCCCCAGGTCAGCAGGCCGAGCGTCAACGCGCCGTTGAGCGCGGGGACCGACCAGCCGAGCTCGGCCCGCATCGGCCCGACATAGAGCGAAAAGCTGTAATAGATCGTGCCCCAGGCGGCGGTCTGGCTGACGCAGAGCGCCCAGACCATGGGCCAACGGGCGGGAGAAGGGACGGGGTTCATGACGGCCGGGCGGGTTATGACCCGTTGGCAATGCCACGGCGTCATGACAGAGGCAAGACAGCCATACATCAATCGTCACCCTCGGGCTTGACCCGAGGGTCCAGGGGCAAGCGCTCAGGCGTCGGATGGATGGATGCTCGGATCAAGTCCGAGCATGACGATTATAAAATATCGAGCGGCTGATCGACGGTCGGATGGACCCTCGGGTCAAGCCCGAGGGTGACGATTTGTAACGTCAGGCCGACGCCATCGCCTCGGCGATCTTGGCGTTGAACAGCTTGACCGCCGCGCCCGGCCCGTCCGGGTGCTGCCACACCGCCGAGAGGACGGCGAGGAAGTCCGCGCCGGCCTTGACCAGCGGGGCGCAATTGTCCGGCGTGATGCCGCCGATGGCGACGCAGGGCACGGTGAAGACGCTCGACCACCATTCGAGAATCTCGGGTTCGGCGCGGCCCTTGGCGTCCTTGCTCGCAGTCGGGAAGAACGCGCCGAAGGCGACGTAATCTGCGCCGGCTTCGCCGGCCTCCATCGCCAGATGGCGCGAATCGTGGCAGGTGACGCCGACGACGGCGCTTGCGCCGACCTTGAGCCGCGCCTCCGCGTAGGAGCCGTCCTCCTGGCCGATATGCACGCCGTCGCAGCCCGTGGCGGCGGCGAGGTCCGGCCGGTCGTTGAGGATGAAGGCGACCTCGCGGTCCTGCGCGACGGGGCGCAAAGCGTCGCAGGCGCGCTTGATCTCGTCGTCGGAGACGTCTTTCAGGCGCAGCTGCACGCAGGCGACGTCGCCGGCGTCGAGCGCGCGGGCGAGATCGGTCGCGAAGGCGTTGGGATCGAGCCGCTGGGGCGTGACGAGGTAGAGGCGGGCCGGCTCTCGTTCCGGCTCGCGCGCCCCACGTCGCGTTTTGGGGCCCCCCGCCTTGGCCACGGAGTTATTCCTTGGTCTTGTAGATGTCGACGATCTTCTCGAGCAGCGAGAGGGCCTCGTCGCGCGGACGCTGGAAGCTGTTGCGGCCGATGATCGAGCCGTTGCCGCCGCCGTCGCGCACGCCCTGCACTTCGCTCAGCACGCCCGCGACGTCCTTCGCTTCGCCGCCGGAGAAGACGACGATGCGGCGGCCGTTGAAGCAGCTCTGCACGACATGATTGATACGCTCGGGCAGGGTGGCGACGGGGATCTTGCGGTCTTCATAGACCTTCTTGGCGGCGGCGAGGCCCATGGCGGCGGTCGGCGGCTTCACCTTGATGATGTGCGCGCCGAGCAGCGCCGCCATATGCGCGGCGTAAGCGACGATGTCGATGGCGGTCTCGGCGTCCTTGGTCAGATCGCCGCCGCGCGGATAGGACCAGACGACCGAAGCGATGCCGACCGACTTGGCTTCCTCGATGGTCTCGCGGGCGAATTCGAACATGTCGGAGGCTTCGTCCGAGCCCGGATAGATCGTCAGGCCGACGGCCGAGCAGCCGAGGCGCAGCGCGTCGCCGACCGAGCCGGTGATGGCCTGGTTCGGATTGTCCTTGGCGCGCGCCAGCGAATTGGAGCTGTTGATCTTGAGGATCGTCGGGATCGCGCCGGCGAACGTGTCGGCGCCCGCCTCGATCATGCCGAGCGGCGCGGCATAGGCCGACAGGCCGGCGTCGATGGCGAGCTGGAAGTGGTAATGCGGATCGTAACCCGCCGGGTTCGGCGCGAAGCTGCGCGCCGGGCCATGCTCGAAGCCCTGGTCGACCGGCAGGATGACGAGCTTACCGGTGCCGCCGAGCTTGCCGTTCATCAGGATGCGCGCGAGGTTGGCCTTGGTCCCCGGATTGTCGCTCTCGTAATTGGCGAGGATCTTCTTGACGCGCTGGGTCGTCTTCATGGCCTGCGGGCTCCTGGTTGTGCGGCGGATGGGAAGGTCATCGGATAGGGCCGCCAGATTATGGCGATTTTGGCGACCGTCTTAGCCGAGCGGGCGGCGGTTTGCAACGTGCCGCGCCGTGACGAATTTGTTGCGCGGCGCGGAAATCCGGCGGTTTTGTTGACGCTCCGTGAGGCTGCGGCGTATGGTGGCCCGACCTTTCCCCGCCCCGGAACACGCCCGCCTCATGGACCGCCTCATCGCCGCGCAAACCCGTCTCGAACAGGCGCTCGACCGCCTCTCGGCGGCGCTCGCCGCGCGCCGCGAGCGCGAGGCCCGGCTGGCGCAGGAGAAGGCCGCGTTGGAAAAGATGCTGGCCGAGCGCGCGGAACAGGGTGCGGCGGCGAGCGCCATGGCGGCCGAGATCGAGCGCGTGCGCGCCGAGAACGTCTCCTTGCGCGCCGACAAGTCGGAAGTCGCCGACAAGCTCGACGCCGCCATCGGCCGGCTCAAAATCCTGATCGAGGACTGAGGCCATGGCGCAGATCACCATCACCATCAACAACCGCGTCTACGAGGTCGCCTGCGACGACGGCCAGGAAGACCATCTGGCGCGGCTCGGCACCTATATCGACAGCAAGGTGACGGAACTGTCCAATTCCATCGGCCAGGTCGGCGACGCGCGCCTGCTGGTCATGGCGAGCCTGCTGATCGCCGACGAGCTGGCCGACGTCTACGGCGAGCTGGCCGAAGCGCGCGAGGCGCTCGAAGCCGCCCAGACGCAGGCTCCCGCCGCCCCTGCGGGGACTGGCGATGCCGACGAAATGGCGCGGAACCTCGAGCTTCTCGCCGGCCGGGTCGAGGAGATTGCCGCGCGCCTGGAGAGCGCCTAGATTGGATCTCGGACGGGCGCTGCCCGGCGCGTCAGGAAGCCTATATCCCTGAGGCCGATTTCTACCTCTAGGGAGCTGTCTCTGGCGGGACCCTGGTCTCGTTACGCGGCGCCCACCTGCGAAAGCAGGCCCGGAGGATTACGCACGCCGACGGCCCATGGTGGCCCCGTCCATCTGGTTTCTTTCCCATGAGCATCGCCGACGACAAGCGCGCGCTGCGCGCCGCCGCCAAAACCGCCCGCGCCGCCGCCAAACTGGCCGCGCCGGAGGCCGCCCTGCGGCTGGCCGAGCGCTTCCTCGCCCATGTGCCGCTGGCGGATGGGGAGGCGGTCGGCGGCTATTGGCCGATCGGCGACGAAATCGACGTTCTGCCGCTGCTGGCGGCGCTGCACGCGCGCGGCCGCGCGTTGGCGCTGCCCGTGGTCGAAGGCCCCGGCCGGCCGTTGACGTTCCGCGCCTGGCGGCCGGGCGACGCGATGGCGGCGGGCGCGCACGGCATCGCCGCGCCGCTGCCGGCGGCCGACATCCGGGTTCCGGGTCTCCTGATCGTGCCGCTGCTGGCGTTCGACCGTCGAGGCTGGCGCTTGGGCTACGGCGCGGGCTATTACGACCGCACGATGGAGGCTTACGCCGCCGCCGGGCGCGCCTGCCGCGCCGTGGGCGTCGCCTATGCCGCCCAGGAAGCGCCTGCGGTGCCGCACGACGACGGCGACGCGCCGCTCGACGCGGTCGTGACGGAAGCGGCCGTCCATTGGTTCAAGGATTAGCGGTTCAAGGATTAGGTCGGCGATGAAGCTTCTCTATTGCGGCGATGTGATGGGCGAGACGGGACGGCGCGCGGTGCTCGACCATGTGCCGGCGTTGCGTCGCAAGCTCGGCCTGGATTTCGTCGCGGTCAACGGCGAGAACGCCGCCGGCGGCTTCGGCATCACCGAGAAAATCTGCCGCAGCTTCTTCGACGCCGGCGTCGACGCCATCACCACCGGCAACCACGCCTGGGACCAGCGCGAGACGGTGACTTACATCGTGCGCGAGCCGCGCCTGATCCGGCCGGCGAACTTCCCCAAGGGCACGCCGGGGCGCGGCGCCGGGCTGTTCCAACTGCCGGACGGGCGCAGCGTGCTGCTCATCCAGGTCATGACCCGCCTGTTCATGGACCCGCTCGACGATCCCTTCGCCGCCTTCGAGGCGGCGCTGGCAGACCACCGGCTGCGCGAGACGGTGGACGCCATCCTGCTCGACGTCCACGGCGAGGCGACCAGCGAGAAAGCGGCGCTCGGCTGCGTCGCCGACGGCCGCGTGTCCGCCGTCATCGGCACGCACTCGCACGTTCCCACCGCCGACGGCCGCATCCTGCCGGGCGGCACCGCGTTCCAGACCGACGCCGGCATGTGCGGCGATTACGACTCGGTCATCGGCATGGAGAAGGACGTCGCCATCGCCCGCTTCGTCACCAAGATGCGCGGCGACCGCCTGGAACCGGCCACCGGCGAGGCGACGCTGTGCGGCGTCTATGTCGAGACCGACGACGCCACGGGCCTCGCCAAGAGCATGATGCCGGTGCGGCTCGGCGGGCTCTTGGCGCAATCGGTCCCCGGCTGAATCGCGAAAGCGCGAGTCGCTTCAAGGCGCTAGCGCGAAGGGCCGCCGGCCGGCCGTCGGCCGCGCCCGATTTTCGCCATATTGATCGCGTAGCGAAGTCCGCAAAGCTGCTGTTTTTGCTACAAGATGTGGTATAAAGCCGCGATTTATCCGCATCTTATGGGATTCTGCGACGATGGCCGGCCATTCACAATTCAAGAACATCATGCACCGCAAAGGTGCCCAGGACGCCAAGAAGGCGAAGGTGTTCACCAAGATCATCCGCGAATTGACGGTGGCCGCCCGCGCCAATCCCGACCCCAACGGCAATCCGCGCCTGCGCGCGGCGATTCTCGCGGCGCGCGAATCGAACATGCCGAAGGACACGATGGACCGCGCCATCAAGCGCGGCGCCGGCGGCGAGGACAACACCAACTACGAAGAAGTGCGCTACGAGGGCTACGGGCCGGGCGGCGTCGCCGTCATCGTCGAGGCGCTGACCGACAACCGCAACCGCACCGCGACCGACGTGCGCACCGCCTTCAGCAAGAACGGCGGCTCGCTCGGCGAGACCAACAGCGTCTCGTTCATGTTCGAGCGCATCGGCAACGTGTTCTATCCGGCGAAGGCGGCTTCGGCCGAGGCGATGTTCGAGGCGGCGCTCGAAGCCGGCGCGCGCGACGTCGAATCGAGCGATGAAGGCCACGACATCGTCTGCACGCCGGAAGACTTCGCGAGCATGGCGAGCGCGCTGGAAAAGAAATTCGGCGAGCCGCAGCGCTCCGGCATCGTCTGGCGCGCGCAGACCACCGCGCCGGTCGAGAAAGAGGGCGCGGAAGCCGTGCTGAAGATGATCGACGCGCTTGAGGAGAGCGACGACGTGCGCGCGGTCTACGCCAATTTCGAGATGTCCGACGAAGTGATGAGCCAGCTCAGCGCGTGAGGCGCGGGCCGGCGGACGTTGTGTAGAGAGCGGGAAGCGGCATGAGGGTGATTGGGCTCGATCCGGGCCTGCGCGTGACGGGATGGGGCGTCATCGAGGTGACGGACAATCGTCTGCGCCATCTCGGCGACGGCGTCGTTCGCGTCGATGCCGACGCGCCGCTCGCCGAGCGCCTCGCGGCGCTGTTCGACGGCGTCGCGGCGGTGATCGCGCGCTTCGCGCCGGACGAGGCCGCCGTCGAGGAGACGTTCGTCAACCGCAACGCATCCTCCACGCTCAAGCTCGGCCACGCGCGCGGCATCGTCATGCTCGCCCCCGCCAAGGCCGGGCTGCCGGTGGCCGAATACGCCGCGACCCTGGTGAAGAAATCCATCGTCGGCGGCGGCCATGCCGCCAAGGACCAGGTTGGCGCGATGATCCGCGCGTTGCTGCCGGGCTGCGTTCTCGAAATGCCCGACGCGGCCGACGCGCTCGCCGTCGCCGTGTGCCACGCCCATCACGCGCGCAGCCGCAGCATTGTCGCGGCCGCCGCGACGCCGGCGCGCAAGCGGCCGGCGTTTTCTTATGGGGCGCGGCGATGATCGCCAAGCTCACCGGCATTCTCGATTCCTCCCGCGAAGGCCAGGCGGTGATCGACGTGAACGGCGTCGGCTATCTCGTTTTCGCCTCGGCGCGCACGCTCGGCGCGCTACCGCCGCGCGGCCAGGCCGTCACCTTCGCTATCGAGACGCACGTGCGCGAGGACCATATCCATCTTTACGGCTTCGCCAGCGACACCGAGCGCGAATGGTTCAAGCTGCTCACCACCGTGCAGGGCGTCGGCGCGAAAGTCGCGCTCGCGATTCTCAGCGTGCTGACGCCGAACGAGCTGGCGCAGGCCATCGTCGCCGGCGACCGCACCGCGGTGGCGCGCGCCGACGGCGTCGGCCCGAAGCTGGCGCAGCGCGTCGTCACGGAATTGAAGGACAAGGCCGGCGGCATCGGTCTGGCGCACGGCGTTCCGAGCGGCGCGGCGTTCGGCAAGGCGGCGGACGGCGCAGGCAGCGACGACGCCGAACTGGCCGACGCCGTCTCGGCGCTGGTCAATCTCGGCTACAAGCGCGTCGAAGCCTTCGGCGCGGTGGCGGCCGCCTCGCGCAAGATCGGCAAGAAGGCGGCGACCGCCGAACTGATCCGCGCCGGCCTTAAAGAATTGGGCACGCCGACATGAGCCCCGCCCTCAAAGATAACGGCCCCAAAGACATCCGCCTGGTGACGGGCGCGGCCGACGCCGAGGAGAATCTCGAAGCGGCGCTGCGGCCCCAGGCGCTCAGCGACTTCACCGGCCAGGCGCAATTGCGCGAGAACCTGAGCATCTTCATCCAGGCCGCCGCCGCGCGCGCCGAGGCGATGGACCATGTGCTGCTGTCCGGCCCGCCCGGGCTCGGCAAGACGACGCTGGCGCGCATCATCGCGCGCGAGCTCGGCGTCGGCTTCCATTCGACCTCCGGCCCGATCATCGCCAAGGCTGGCGATCTCGCGGCGCTGCTGACCAACCTGCAGCCGCGCGATGTGCTGTTCATCGACGAGATCCACCGCCTGCAGCCCGCCGTGGAAGAAGTGCTCTATCCGGCGATGGAGGATTTCCAGCTCGATCTGATGATCGGCGAGGGGCCGGCGGCGCGTTCGGTGAAGATCGACTTGCAGCCTTTCACGCTGATCGGCGCGACGACCCGCACCGGCCTGCTCACGACTCCCTTGCGCGACCGCTTCGGCATTCCGCTGCGGCTGAATTTCTACGAAACGGCCGAGCTCGAAGCCATCGTGCGGCGCGGCGCCCGCCTCCTGGGCTTCGCCATGACGGAGGATGGCGCTCATGAAGTGGCGCGCCGGGCGCGCGGCACGCCGCGCGTGGCAGCGCGGCTGCTCCGCCGGGTGCGGGATTTCGCAGCAGTGTTAGGAGATGGGGCGGTCGATGCCAAATCGGCCGACCATGCGCTCGAACGCCTGGAAGTCGACAAGGCCGGCCTCGACGCCATGGACCGGCGCTATTTGCTGTGCATCGCCGACCATTACGCCGGCGGCCCGGTCGGCGTCGAGACCATCGCCGCCGCGCTCAGCGAGCAGCGCGACGCCATCGAGGACGTCATCGAGCCTTATCTGATGCAGCAAGGCTTCATCCAGCGCACGCCGCGCGGCCGCATGATCGCCGCCGCCGGCTGGACGCATCTGCGCCGCGAGCCGCCGAAAGGCGCGTTGCAGCAGCTCGATCTTCTCGGGCGGGAGGCGGGCGATGAGTAAAGCGTCAGGCTTTATCGACCAAACCCACGTGTTCCGCCTGCGCGTCTATTACGAGGACACCGACGCGGGCGGCATCGTCTATTACGCCAACTACCTGAAGTTCGCCGAGCGGGCGCGCACCGAAGTGCTGCGCGAGCTCGGCGTCGGCCAGCGCGAGTTGATGGAAGGCGAGGGGCTCGGCTTCGCCGTGCGCCGCTGCGCCGCCGATTATCTCGCGCCGGCGCGGCTCGACGACGAGCTGGAAGTGCACAGCACCGTGCGCGCGCTCGGGCCGGCCAGCATCGATATCGAGCAGAGCGTGCGCCGCTCCGATGGGGTCGGCGAACTGGTCAACCTCGAGGTCAAGCTCGTCGTGCTCAACAAATCGGGCCGCGCCTCGCGCATCCCCGAAGACGTTTCTGAACTTCTGAAACCCTTCGTCGTTCACGCCGAAGGGGAATCTTCCGTCACACCGCACAACAAGAAGAGAGCATAAGTCCGATGGACCCCACCGCGCTTCCCCCGGCAATCGATTCGGCCACGCTCGGCGGCGCCGCCGCCGCCGTCGAAATGTCGGTCTGGCACCTGTTCTTGCAAGCCGACTGGATCGTCAAATCGGTCATGATCGGCCTGCTCGCCTGCTCCTTCTGGAGCTGGGCGATCATCTTCGAGAAGGCGCGCCGCCTGCGCCGGCTCGACGCCGAAGCGTCCGAGTTCGAGGACACTTTCTGGTCCGGCGGCTCGCTGGAGGATCTTTACGACCGCATTGGCGCCCGGCCGGACGGCCCGATGGAGGGCCTGTTCGCCGCCGCCATGCGCGAATGGCGACGCTCGACCGCCAAGGGCCTGACGACCACCGAATCCATGCGGTCGGCCTTGCAGCAGCGCATCGAGCGCGTGATGACCACGACGCTGTCGCGCGAGGTCGAGCGCCTCGACCGCCACATGATCTTCCTCGCCTCGGTCGGCTCGACCGCGCCGTTCGTCGGCCTGTTCGGCACGGTGTGGGGCATCATGAACAGCTTCCAGTCGATCGCGGTGTCGAAGAACACCTCGCTCGCCGTCGTCGCGCCAGGCATCGCCGAAGCCCTGTTCGCCACCGCCATCGGCCTCGTCGCCGCCATTCCGGCGGTGATCGCCTACAACAAGCTGTCGGGCGACATCAACCGCTATGCCGGCCGGCTGGAGGCGTTCATCAACGACTTCTCGGCCATCCTGTCGCGTCAGCTTCAGGAGAAGCAGTAAATGGGCGCAGCCCTGCAAGGCGGCGGCGGACACGGGCGCGGCCGCCTCGGCGGTCGCCGCCGATCCGCGCCGATGAGCGACATCAACGTGACGCCGATGGTCGACGTCATGCTGGTGCTGCTCATCATCTTCATGGTCACCGCGCCGCTGCTCACCGTCGGCGTGCCGGTCGATCTGCCCAAGACCGACGCCGCCCCGATCACCGGCCAGGACGAGCCGCTCGTCGTCTCGGTCAACAGCCAGGGCCAGATTTTCCTGCAGGAGACCGAAATCGACCTGCAGACCCTGGTCGCCCGCCTGCAGGCCATAACCGGCAACAAGCCCGACACGCGGATTTTCGTGCGCGGCGACAGGTCGGTGAACTACGGCCGCGTCGTCGAGGTCATGGGAACCTTGAGTTCCTCCGGCTTCAGCCGCGTCGCCTTGCTCGCAGAATTGCCGCAATCGGGTGCTAGCCCGGCTCCGGCGACGCCCGCTCCGGCGCGTCGGTAAGGAACGCACATGAGACAAGGCGCGATCTTTTCGGCGGTTTTTCACGCCGTTCTGGCCCTGTTGATCATCTTCGGGTTGCCGATCTTCAACGACCCGAAGCAGATCGAGGACCAGCCGATCGTGCTCGAGATGGTGCAGATCGCCGAAAAGAGCAATCCGCGCCCCAATCCGACGCCCGTCGAAGCGCCGCGCCCGACGCCGCAGCAGGAGGCCAAGCCCGCGCCGACCCCGCCGCCGCCGGCTCCTGCGCCGACGCCGCCCGCGCCGCAGGTCGCCGAGAAGGCCCCGACGCCGACGCCCGCGCCCAAGCCGCCCGAGCCCAAGCCGCCCGAGCCCAAGCCGGAAATCGCCAAGCCCGAGCCGATCCCTACGCCCAAGCCCGAGGTCAAGAAACCCGAGCCGCCCAAGCCTGAGCCGCCCAAGCAGGTCGCCCAGACGCCGCCGCCCAAGCGGCCCGATCCGCCGAAGAAAGAGCCGCCGAAAGAGGATCCGATCGCCTCGATCCTCAAGAACCTCGCGCCGGCCAAGCCCGCGCCGCAGCAGCCCAACCAGCAGCCGCGCTCGCAGCAGCAGGCGGCGGCCCAGCCGGCCGCCCCGCCGTCGCTCAGCGACGTGGTGACGCGCAGCGAGCAGGACGCGGTGAAAGAGAAAATCCGGCCGTGCTGGTATTTCGATGCCGGCGCGGTGGATGCCAGCAAGTGGATCGTCACCGTGCGCGCCCAGATGGCGCCGGACGGCCGCGTGCTGTCCGCTCAGGTGCTGCCGTCGTCGCAATCCGGGCCGGCCTATACCCGCGCCGCCGAGGCCGCGCGCCGTGCGGTGCTCAACCCGCAGTGCCAGCCGTTGCCGTTGCCGCCGGGGAAATACAACCAGTGGAAAGAGCTGGACCTGACGTTCAATCCTCAAGACATGATGGGATAGCGGATGACTGACAAGAAACTCCCCATGCTCGCGCGCCTGTTGCTCCTGGCGCTCCTCGCCATCGCCCCTCTGGCGATGTCCGCGCCGGCGCAAGCCCAGCTTCGCATCGACATCACGCGCGCCAATCCGCAGCCGATGCCGATCGCCATCCCGAACTTCTACGGCGCGAACGCGACCGAGCAGAAGCTCGGCCAGGACGTCGCCAAGGTCATCTCCGACGATTTGCAGCGCTCGGGCCTGTTCCGCCCCATCGAGCAGCGCGCCTTCATCCAGACGCCCGAGCAATTGCGCGTGCAGCCGCGCTTCGGCGACTGGCGCGTGATCAACGCCCAGGCGCTCGTCTCGGGCGCGGCGATTCTCCAGCCCGACGGCAAGGTGCGCTACGAATTCCGCCTGTGGGACGTGTTCGCCGAGCAGCAGATGTACGGCGTGGCGCTGACCACCGAGCAGAACAACTGGCGGCGCGTGGCGCACCAGATCGCCGACGCGATCTACAAGCGCATCACCGGCGAGGACGGCTATTTCGACACGCGCGTCGTCTATGTCGCCGAAAGCGGCCCGCAGCAGCGCCGCGTCAAGCGCCTCGCCATCATGGACCAGGACGGCGCGAACCACCGCTATCTCACCGACGGACGCGTGCTGGTGCTGACCCCGCGCTTCTCGCCGACGAGCCAGGAGATCACTTATCTTTCCTATTTGAACGACCGGCCGCGCGTCTATCTGTTCAACATCGACACCGGCCAGCAGGAAGTGCTCGGCGATTTCCCGGGCATGACCTTCGCGCCGCGCTTCTCGCCGGACGGCAACCGTGTGGTGATGTCGCTGTCGAACAACGGCAACACCGACATCTACGTCATGAACCTGCGCACGCGCCAATCGACGCGCCTGACGACGGACAACGGCATCGACACCGCGCCGTCCTTCGCGCCGGACGGCCAGCGCATCGCCTTCGAATCGGACCGCGGCGGCGCGCAACAGATCTACACGATGAACGCCGACGGCTCGAACGTGAAGCGCATCAGCTTCGGCCAGGGGCGCTATGCCACGCCGGTTTGGTCGCCGCGCGGCGACCTGATCGCCTTCACCAAGCTGTTCCAGGGCAAGTTTTTCATCGGCGTCATGCGGCCGGACGGCTCGGGCGAGCGCCTGCTCAGCGAGAGCTACCTGGTCGAGGGCCCGACCTGGGCCCCGAACGGCCGCGTCCTCATGTTCTTCCGCCAGACCCCGAACGACGACCGGGGGACGGGCGGCTCCAGCCGGATCTACTCGATCGACATCACCGGCTCGAACGAACGCGAGGTCGTGACCCCGACGGACGCCTCGGATCCGGCTTGGTCGCCCTTGATTCCATGACTAAAATGCCTTCTAAGCGCCCTTGATTCGTTGATTCGGCAGGACTATAGTCCGCTCACCCTGGAATGGGTCATTGCAGCAGGGGCTTAACCTACGGGCCCGTGGCGTATGGGTGCGCTTACTTCAAACCGTTTGTGAGAACGGAATGAACCAAAGCCGACGACGTCCGTTAGTTCCCTGAAGCCGTATCTTTATTCCAGAACAGATCTTCCACACGACCACATCAGACGACAACATGGACCTACGGGCTCCGTTTCAGAGGAATAATAAAATGTCTCTCCGCATCATCAGCGCTTTTGCCGCTGTTCTCCTGCTCGCGGCGTGCGAGACCGCTCCCAGCGATACTGGCGCGGCTTCGGGCGCTGGTGGGGCTTCCGCCGGCACCTCTTCGGCCGCGACCGGCCCGCGTCCGGGCACCCAGGAAGACCTGGTCGTCAACGTCGGCGACCGCATCTTCTTCGACTTCGACCAGTTCAGCGTCCGCCAGGACCAGCGCGCCGTGCTGGACCGTCAGGCCGCTTGGCTGAAGAAGTATCCGGAAGTCACCGTGACCGTCGAAGGCCATGCCGACGAGCGCGGCACCCGCGAATACAACATCGCGCTCGGCAACCGCCGCGCCACCGCCGCGAAGAACTATCTGGTCGCCCTCGGCATCAACCCGAACCGCGTCCAGACGATCTCCTACGGCAAGGAGCGTCCCGCGGTCGCCGGCTCGAACGAGCAGGCTTGGTCGCAGAATCGCCGCGCCGTGACCGTCGTCACCGCCCGCGCCGGTTCGTAAAGCTATCGCCAGCCGCCGGACGCTTCGCGGCGTCCGGCGACGGCTCGCGTATAAGGCGCCTGTTCCCGGCTCCGGCCGATTCGGACAGGCGCCTTATTTATGCCCGCTTTCCGGCGCGCAATGACGCCTCTGGCGTATCAGGCGTCGACATGGGCGGCGAAATCCGCCGGCCGATCCGGATTGGCGCTGGATAATCAGCGCTGGATAATTAGCGCTGGATCACGGGCCGGCTTTCGTGATTCGATTCGGTCCGCCCGCCGGCATCGGCTGCGGCCGGCATTTTCTTCGGCAATGGGACTATGGCGATGACCCGCGCTCCGCTTCTCATCCTCGCTTGCGCCGCTTTCCTCGGCGCGGCCCACCTGCAACCGGCCGCCGCCCAGAGCAGCGCCGAGATCCGCTCGCTGAGCGATCAGGTCGAGCGCTTGCAGCGCGAGCTCAACGTCCTGCAGCGCAACGTCTATCAGGGCCAGGGCGCGCGCCCCGCCACCGGGGGAGCCGCGCCCGCGCCGGGCGAGGCGGGCCGCGTCGCCGATCTGCAGATCCGGCTCGACGACATGGATTCGCGCATCAGCCAGCTCGTTGGCCAGATCGAGGAGACCAACCACCGCATCGCCACGATGGAGCAGAAGTTCGAGCGCTTCTCCTCCGACCTCGACGTGCGCCTGAACGAATTGAGCGCCGCCGGCGGCGCGCCGCAGGCGGCGGCGGCCGCTCAAGGCATGAGCCGGCCGCAACCGATTCCGCCGGCCGGCGCCGGCGATCCGTCGCAGAACGCCACGACCAGCGGCAATCTCGGCACTCTGTCCGCCGGGTCCGCGCCGGTGCGCGCGGGGGCGCAAGCCAATGCGGGCCCGTCGCCCGCTTTGCAGGGCGCGGCCCTGCCCGACGGGACGCCGGACGAGCAGTATAAATACGCCTTCGGCTTGCTCAGCCGCGCCGATTATGCCGGCGCGGAGCGGGCGCTGTCGGCCTTCGTCGACAAGCATCCGACCCATTCGCTCGCCGGCAACGCGCAATATTGGCTCGGCGAAAGCTTCTATGCGCGCAACGACTTCAACGCGGCGGCGCGCGCCTTCGCCATCGGCTATCAGAAATATCCCAAGAGCGCCAAAGCGCCGGACAATCTCTTGAAGCTCGGCCTGTCGCTCGGCAACCTCAACAAGCCGAAGGAAGCCTGCCAGTCCTACGCGCTGCTGAGAAAGGACTTCCCCAAGGCTCCCGCCGAGATTCTGCGCCGCGCCGACGGCGAGCAGAAGCGCCTGCGCTGCGCTTAAAGCCGCATACGGGGGACCGGCGCTTGGGGATAGTCACTCGCCGCTAAAAGAGAAACCGGGGACCGATAAGCCCGTCGCCGCGCGCGCCTTCGCCGCGGCGATGGCCGCATTCGGGCCTTATCCAAAATCGCCGCATCTCGCCGTCGCCGTTTCGGGCGGCGCGGACAGTCTCGCCCTCGCCATGCTCGCCGACGCCTGGGCGCGGCGGCGCGGCGGAAGCGTCACCGCGCTCACCGTCGATCACGGCCTGCGGCGAGAGGCCGCCGCCGAGGCGCGCCAGGTCGGGCGCTGGCTGCGCGCCGCCGGCATCGCGCACAAGATTTTGCGCTGGTCGCCGCCGCAAGCGCCGAAAGCCAACATCCAGATGCGCGCGCGCGAGGCGCGCTACGGTCTGATGGCCGACTGGTGCCGCGCTCATGGCATCGGCGATCTCTTGGTGGCGCACCACCAGGAAGACCAGGCCGAGACGTTCCTGCTGCGTCTCGCGCGCGGCAGCGGCCTCGACGGGCTGGCCGCCATGGCGGCGCAATCTTGGCGCGGCGAGCTGCGGCTGCTGCGCCCGCTGCTCGATGTGCCGAAGGCGGCGTTGATCGCCACGTTGAAGCGCCGCAAACAGCCCTGGATCGAAGATCCGTCCAACGCCAATTCCGCCTATGCCCGCGTGCGGCTGCGCGCGCTGATGCCGGCGCTGGCCGCCGAGGGCCTGACCGCCGAGCGGCTCGCTGAAACCGCGGCGCGGCTCGGCCAAGCGCGCGCCGCGCTGGCCCTCGCGTGCGACGAGTTGCTGGCCCGCGCGGCCGAGACGCACGATGCCGGCTATGCCCGGATCGACGCCGCCGCCTTCGCCGCCGCGCCGCGCGAGGTGGCGCTGCGCGCGCTGGCGCGCCTGCTCGTCGCCTTCGGCGGCCAGGATTACACGCCGCGTTACGACCGCCTGCGCCGCCTCGCCGACGAGATGTTCGCGGGCGGGGCGGCGGCGCGCACGCTCGCCGGCTGCCGCCTGCTGCCCGAGATCGGCGGTGGGGGGGCGGACGTGCGCGTGCTGATCGTGCGCGAGACGCGCGATCTCGCGCCGCCGGTGGCGGCCGGTCCGGGGCCCGTCGCATGGGACGGCCGCTTCATCCTGACCATGACCGGCGCGCGCGCGAGGCGCGGCCTGACGCTCGGCGCGTTGGGCGAGGCGGGCTGGCGCGAGGCGCGCGCGCAGGGCGCGGAACTCGGGCTATTGCCGCGCGCGCTCGCGCCGACATTGCCGACGTTGCGCGACAAGGCCGGCCTGCTCGCGGTACCGCATCTTGCGTGGTCGCGCCCTCGCGGATTTGCGCGCGGAGCGCAAGCCTTTGGCCGATTTGACGATTATGTGATCGCCGGGCCCGCAACCAAACTGCGAAACGCGCCGGGCTTTAGGCTTGTTTAAGGGTATTTACGGCACTATCTATGAACTTGCCGGCCGTCTGTGGGCCGGAACCGCGCGCCGCCGCTCGGCCGGCCGCGCTTGAAGCAGGGCCATCCGTGAACTTCGGCAAGAACCTCGTCCTCTGGGTCATCATCGGTCTGCTGCTGATCGCCCTGTTCAACATGTTCCAGGCGCCGTCCAATCGCGGCCCGCAGGCGCGCCTCGCCTTCTCCGACTTCATCACCGAAGTCGATCGCGGCCAGGTCGCCGACGTCACCATCCAGGGCCAGACGATCAACGGCCATTTCGCCGACGGCCGCTCCTTCTCGACCTACGCGCCGAACGATCCGAGCCTGGTCGGCAAGCTGACCGAGCGAAACGTCCGCATTTCCGCCGCGCCGCCGGAGGAGAATTCGCCGTCGCTGCTCGGCGTGCTGCTGTCCTGGTTCCCGATGCTGCTGCTGATCGGCGTGTGGATCTTCTTCATGCGCCAGATGCAGGGCGGCGGCGGCAAGGCCATGGGCTTCGGCAAGTCGCGCGCGCGCCTTTTGACCGAGAAGGTCGGCCGCGTCACCTTCGACGACGTCGCCGGCATCGACGAGGCCAAGCAGGAGCTCGAGGAAATCGTCGAATTCCTCAAAGACCCGCAGAAATTCCAGCGCCTCGGCGGCAAAATCCCCAAGGGCTGCTTGCTCGTCGGCCCGCCGGGCACGGGTAAAACCCTGCTCGCCCGCGCCATCGCCGGCGAAGCCAACGTGCCGTTCTTCACCATCTCCGGCTCCGACTTCGTCGAGATGTTCGTCGGCGTCGGCGCGAGCCGCGTGCGCGACATGTTCGAGCAAGGCAAGAAGAACGCGCCCTGCATCATCTTCATCGACGAAATCGACGCGGTCGGCCGCCATCGCGGCGCCGGCCTCGGCGGCGGCAACGACGAGCGCGAGCAGACCCTCAACCAGATGCTGGTCGAGATGGACGGCTTCGAGGCCAACGAGGGCGTCATCCTCATCGCCGCGACCAACCGCCCCGACGTGCTCGATCCGGCGCTGCTGCGCCCGGGCCGCTTCGACCGCCAGGTGACGGTGCCGAACCCGGACGTGCTCGGCCGCGAGAAGATCATGAAGGTGCATCTGCGGAAAGTCCCGATGGCGCCCGACGTGGACCCCAAGGTCATCGCGCGCGGCACCCCGGGCTTCTCCGGCGCCGATCTCGCCAACCTGGTGAACGAGGCCGCGCTGCTCGCCGCCCGCAAGGGCAAGCGCATGGTCACCATGCTCGATCTCGAGGAAGCCAAGGACAAGGTGCTGATCGGCACCGAGCGCCGCTCCATGGTCATGACCGAGGAGGAGAAGCGCCTGACCGCCTATCACGAGGCGGGCCACGCGCTGGTCGGCCTCAACTCGCCGGGCCACGATCCGCTGCACAAGGTCACGATCATTCCGCGCGGCCGCGCGCTGGGCGTCACCGTGTCGCTGCCCGAGCGCGACCGCTACGGCTATTCCAAGCGCGAGCTGCTGGCGCGCATCGCCATGACCTTCGGCGGCCGCGTCGCCGAGGAGATCATCTTCGGGCCGGAGAACATCACCACTGGCGCGAGCAACGACATCATGCAGGCCACCAACATGGCGCGCCGCATGGTCACCGAATGGGGCATGAGCGAGAAGCTCGGCCCGCTGCGCTATTCCGACAACGAGGAAGAAGTGTTCCTCGGCCACTCGGTGACGCAGCGCAAGAACGTCTCGGACGCGACGGCGGCGATGATCGACGAGGAAGTGCGCGGCATCGTCGAGGGCGGCGAGCAGCGCGCCCGCGAGATCCTGACGACGCATATCGACGACCTGCATATCGTCGCCAAGGGCCTGCTGGAATACGAGACCCTGAGCGCCGACGACATCGCCAAGCTGTTGCGCGGCGAGAAGCTGGTGCGCGAGGATCATGACGAGACGCCGAAGGACGCCGGCCGCCGCTCGACCGTGCCGACCGCCGGCGCGCGCAAGGGCAGCGAGTCGGGCCCGCCAGGCCTGACGCCGGAGCCGCAGCCGGGCACGTGATGATTCGCGCGCCGGGCGGCAGGCCCTCCGCACTTACCGATTTTGTGGTTTCAGACCGGGCCGCGCTTTATGTGCGGCCCGATCCGATTCTTTGGCCGGCTGATCGTGAGAACGGCGAAGGATTGCTGCGCTTCGCTGGCGGCTCCGCTCATGTCGCGCGCGTCGAGCTGCTGGCGCGCGAGCCGAACCATCCGTCGCGCATCCACAGCTTCCATGTCTCGGTCGCCGAGTTGCGCGGCTGGGCGGCGGGGCAGGGCGGCGTGACCTTGCATAAGATCGGCGAGGCGCTGGATCGCCTGTCGGCCAAGCGCCCGCCCTTCGCCGGGCTTGCGGGCCGAAACGACAAGAGGGGGCGCCCGCTCATCATGGGCGTCGTCAATGTCACGCCCGACAGCTTTTCCGACGGCGGGCGGCACGCCACGGCGGCCGCCGCCATCAAGCACGGCCAGGCGCTGATCGCCGCCGGCGCGGACATTCTCGACATCGGCGGGGAATCGACCCGTCCCGGCTCCGATCCGGTGGACGAGGCGGAGGAACTGCGCCGCGTCATCCCCGTCATCGAGGGTCTGGCCGGGCAGGGCGCGGCCCTCTCCATCGACACCTCCAAGGCCGCCGTCATGACCGCGGCGGTCAAAGCCGGCGCGGCCGTCATCAACGACGTGCGCGCGCTCGACGCTGATCCCGCGGCGCTCGACGCCGCCGCCGCGTCCGGCGCATGGGTTGCGCTGATGCATTGCCAGGGCGAGCCCAAGACCATGCAGGCCGCGCCCCGCTACGACCATGCGGCGCTCGACGTGTTCGACTATCTCGCGGGCCGCATCGAAGCCTGCGAGGCCGCGGGCATCGCGCGCGGCAAAATCGCCGTCGATCCCGGCATCGGCTTCGGCAAGACGCTGGAGCATAATCTGGCGCTGCTGCGCGGCCTGGCGCTTTATCAGTCGCTTGGGCAACCCGTGCTGCTCGGCGTCTCGCGCAAAAGCTTCATTGGCCGCATGGTCGGCGAGAGCGATCCCGGCCACAAAGACCCGAGCGCGCGCCTGCCCGGCTCGCTCGCCGCCGCGCTGGCCGGCCTCGACGCCGGCGCCGACATGCTGCGCGTCCACGACGTCGCCGAGACGGCCCAGGCCGTCGTCGTCTGGCGGGCGCTGAAGGGGCTCTAGCCCTGAGGTGGCGGTCGCCCCTGATTCCGTTGTAGAATCTGGCGATATAAGAATCACAACGTCTGATACGCCCATGACCCGCAAATATTTCGGCACCGACGGTATCCGCGGCACCGCCAATATCGCGCCGATGACCGCCGATGTGGCGCTCGCGGTCGGCCAGGCGGCGGGCGCGGAGTTCACCCGCGGCGGCCATCGCCACCGCGTCGTCATCGGCAAGGACACGCGCCTGTCGGGCTACATGATCGAGCCGGCGCTGACCGCCGGCTTCATCTCGGTCGGCATGGACGTCACGCTCGTCGGCCCGCTGCCGACGCCGGCCGTGGCGATGCTGACGCGCTCCTTGCGCTGCGATCTCGGCGTGATGATCTCCGCCTCGCACAATCCGTTCGAGGATAACGGCATCAAATTGTTCGGGCCGGACGGCTTCAAGCTGTCCGACGAGGTCGAGGCGCGCATCGAAGCGCGCATGGCCGGCGACATCGCCATCGCTGCCGCCGCGCCGGACAAGCTCGGCCGCGCCGTGCGCCTGGAAGACGCGGTCGGCCGCTACATCGAGTTCGTCAAGAACACCTTCCCCAAGGGCCTTACCCTCGACGGCATGAAGATCGTCGTCGATTGCGCCCATGGCGCGGCCTACAAGGTCGCGCCCACGGTGCTGCGCGAGCTGGGCGCGGACGTGATCGCGCTCGGCGTCGCGCCCGACGGGTTCAACATCAACCGCGACTGCGGCTCGACCTATCCGCAAGCCATGATGCGCGAGGTCGTGGCGCAGAAGGCCGATCTCGGCCTGGCGCTCGACGGCGACGCCGACCGCCTGGTGGCGTGCGACGAGAAAGGCCAGCTGCTCGACGGCGACCAGTTGATGGCGCTGGTGGCGGGCAACCTGCATCGCGCCGGCCGTCTCGCCGGCAACACCGTGGTCGCCACGGTCATGTCGAACCTCGGCCTGGAGAAGCATCTCGCGTCGCAGGGCGTCAAGCTCGAGCGCGCGCCGGTCGGCGACCGCTATGTCGTCGAGCGCATGCGCGAGGCTGGTTTCAATGTCGGCGGCGAGCAGTCGGGCCATATCATCCTCGGCGATTTCGCCACCACCGGCGACGGGCTGATCGCTGCGCTGCAAGTGCTGGCCGCCTGCCGCGAAGCGGGCAAGCCGGCGAGCCAGGTGGCGCGCCTGTTCAAACCCTATCCGCAGCTATTGAAGAACGTGCGGTTTAACGGCCAACCCAATGGTGGAGGCGGGCCGCTCGAAGACGAGGCCGTGCTGCGCGCCATCCGCGACGGCGAGGCCAAGCTCGCGGGCAACGGCCGCCTGCTGATCCGCAAGTCCGGCACCGAGCCGCTGATCCGCGTCATGGCGGAAGGCGAGGACGAGGCGGCCATCGGCCGCGTCGTCGACGACATCTGCGCCGCCATCGCCCGCGTCGCCGGCGCGGCCGCCTGAGACGATGCCCGACCGGATCAAAGGGCGCGTGCTGATCGTCGCCGGGTCCGACTCGGGCGGCGGGGCGGGCATCCAGGCCGATCTCAAGACCGTCACCGCCCTCGGCGCTTACGGCGCGACGGCGATCACGGCGCTCACCGCGCAGAACACCACCGGCGTGCATGGCGTGCTCGGCGTCGAGCCCGCTTTCATCGCGCGGCAGATGGAGCTGGTGCTGACCGACATCGGCGCCGACGCGATCAAGACCGGCATGCTGCACAACGCCGAAGTGATCGAGACGGTTGCGGCGGCGCTCGAGCGCCACGCGCCGCTGACGCCCGTGGTGGTCGATCCGGTGATGGTCGCCAAGGGCGGCGCGTCGCTGCTCGACGCTTCCGCGACCGACACGCTCAAGCGCCGGCTGCTGCCGCGCGCCGCCGTGCTGACGCCGAACATTCCCGAAGCCGAGGCGCTGACCGGCCGGACCATCGTCAGCGTCGAGGACATGCGCGCCGCCGCGCTGGCGCTGCTGGCGATGGGGCCGCGCGCCGTGCTGGTGAAGGGCGGCCATCGCGACGGACCGATGGTGGTCGATCTCCTGGCGCAGCGGGGCGAAGGCGAGCCGCGCGTCGAAAGCTTCCGCAGCAAGCGCATCGCCACCCGCCACACCCACGGCACCGGCTGCACCCTGGCCTCGGCCATCGCCGCCGGTCTCGCTCAAGGGCTCGAACTGGCGGACGCGGTGCGGCGCGCCCGCGCCTATGTGCTAAAGGCGCTGAAAACCGCGCCCGGCTTCGGCCAAGGTCACGGACCTTTGAACCACGGCCATACGGTTCGCCCGTTCAAAGGCTGACCTGCGGCACCCGGCAAATCCTGAGAAATCTTCATCTTTACGCGACGGGTCGCGCGGTTCGGCGCGTTCTAATCAGTACGGCGGCCTTCTTTGCCAGCGTGGCAAGCGAAGCCCATCTATGAGACAGTTCCGTCCAAGGACGCGCCGGTTCGCAGGAGCCGGTAAGCGTCCCTCAGCCAGTGCGGCGGGCGGCGAAAGGCGCGGGACGACAGATGCGTAAATTGTGGGTCGCGATTCCGGTGGTTGGCCTGTTGGTTGCCGGCGGAACTTATGCCGCCGTCTCGCGCGGCGCGGACGGTCCGGCCTATCGCACGGCCAAGGTCGAGCGCGGGGCCATCGTCAGCGGCGTCTCGGCCAGCGGCACGCTCGCGGCCGTGGTCACGGTGCAGGTCGGCAGCCAGATTTCCGGCCTGGTGAAAGAGCTGCTGGTCGATTTCAACTCGGAGGTGCGCGCCGGTCAGCTCATCGCGCGGCTCGATCCGGCGACCTTCGAAGCGCGGCTCAAGCAGGCTGAAGCCGATTTGGCGCTGGCCAAGGCGAGCGTGAAAACGCAGCAGGCCTCCGTGATGAAATCGCGCGCCAGTCTCGCCAACGCCGAGAAAGATTTGACGCGCCAGCGCGCGCTGTCCAAGGAAGGCTACGCCGCCGCCGCCACGCTCGAGAAATCGCAATCGGTCTTCGACACGGCGCAGGCCGAGCTCGGCATGGCGCAAGCCCAGGTCGAGAACGCCGAAGCCATGGTGATGAAGCAGGAAGCCGCGGTCAACGTGGCGCGCATCGATCTCGACCGCACCTACATCCGCGCGCCGGTCGACGGCACGGTGATTAGCCGCGACGTCGATGTCGGCCAGACGGTGGCGGCGACGATGTCGGCGCCGGTGCTGTTCAAGATCGCGCAGGATTTGCACAAGATGCAGGTCGAGGTGCGCGTCGACGAGGCCGATGTCGGCCGCATCCGCGAGGGCCAGCGCGCCAGCTTCACCGTCGATTCCTTTCAGGGCCGCACCTTCGTCGGCGCCGTGTCGCAGATTCGCAAGGCGGCGACGACGATCCAGAACGTCGTGACCTACAGCGTGCTGGTCTCGGCCGACAACGACGATCTGCGCCTGTTGCCGGGCTTGACCGCCAACGTCCGCATCGTCATCGACGAACGCGCCAACGTGTCGAAAATCCCCAACGCGGCTTTGCGTTTCCGCCCGGTCGGCGTGAGCGCCGGCGAGCCCGCCGCGCCGGCTGACGAAGGCGTGCCGGTTGCCGCCGCGCCGCCAGCCGGTCCGCAGCGCGTCGCCGCTCGCGCCAACGAGGGGCCGAGCAGCGAATCGCAGACCGTCGAGCAGATGACCAAGCTGCTCGATCTGACGCCCGACCAGCAGCAGCAGTTGCGCGCCCTGGTCGCCGAGCAGCGCGAGCGCTTGGCGGCCCAGCGCACGCAGGCGCGCCAGCCTGACGGCCCGCCCGGCGCTCCGCCGGCCGGCGAAGTGTCGGGCGCGCAACGAGCCAATCTGCAACGCGCCCGCGCCCAATTCGACACCGCTTTGGGCGCGATCCTGACGGCCGAGCAACAGGCCAAGCTGCAGGCCTCGCGCGTGGCGCGCGGGGAAGCGGCCGGCGCGCGGCGCGGCCAGGTTTGGGTGCTGGAGAACGGCCGGCCCAAGGCGATCAATGTCGTGACCGGCGTGACCGACGGTGGCTTCACCGAATTGCTGCGCGGCGACATCAAGGATGGCCAGGAGGTCATCGTCGGCCTCAACTTCGCCGCCAAGAGCGCCTCGAGCGGCATGCCGCGCATCGGCTTCTGAGCCGGCGATGACCGCCCCGCTGATCCACGCCGAAGCTCTGACCAAGGACTATCACGTCGGCGGCGGCGTGGTGCACGCCTTGACGCCGCTCAACCTGACCGTCGCGCGCGGCGAATTCACCGCCGTGATGGGCCCATCCGGCTCGGGCAAGTCGACCTTCATGAACCTCGTCGGCTGTCTCGACAGCCCGACCTCGGGCCGCCTGCTGTTCGACGGCGAGGACGTCTCGCGCCTCGCGACCGACGCGCTGGCCGACGTGCGCAACCGCAAGATCGGCTTCGTGTTCCAATCGTTCAACCTGCTCGCGCGCCTGACCGCCGAGGAAAACGTCGAGCTGCCGCTGATGTACGGCCGCATGGCGCGCGGCGAACGCCGCGCCAAGGCCGCAGAAATGCTGCGACTTGTCGGCCTCGGCGAGCGCGGCCACCACCGCCCGACGCAGCTCTCGGGCGGCCAGCAACAGCGCGTCGCCATCGCCCGGGCGCTGGTCAACGATCCTCTCCTGCTGCTCGCCGACGAGCCGACCGGCGCGCTCGACACCCGCACCGGCATCGAGATCATGGCGCTGTTCCAACGCTTGAACGACGAGGGCATCACGGTGCTGCTCGTCACCCACGACCCCGAAGTGGCGGATTACGCCCAGCGCGTCGTGCGGATGCGCGACGGCCGGGTCATCGCCGACGAGCGCAATCCCGCGCCGGTGCGCGCCGCCGACGCGCTGGCGCGGCTCAACAACCTTCAGGCGGCGGAGTAGGGCCATGACCTTCGGCGATTCGCTCACCTCCGCTCTGCAATCGCTGAAAGTGAACGTTCTTCGCAGCGCGCTGACCACGCTCGGCATCGTCATCGGCGTCGGCGCGGTGATCGCCATGGTCGCCATCGGCGCCGGCGCGGAATCGCGCGTCAACGAATTGATCAAGAGCCTCGGCTCGAACCTGCTGATGATCACGCCGGGCAGCGTCACGCAAGGCGGCGTGCGCCTCGGCACCGGCACGCGCTTCACCCTCACCGAAGACGACGCCGAAGCGATCGGCGTCGAGCTGTCGTCCATCGTCGTCGCTTCGGCGGCGACCGTGCGCGGCTCGGGCCAGGTTGTGTCGGGCAACGTCAATTGGGCGACGTCGATTCAGGGCGTCACGCTGGGGTTCTTCGACGCGCGCGAATGGGAGCCGGAGATCGGCCGCCTGTTCTCGCAGGAAGAAGTGGTCGGGGCCGGCAAGGTCGTGTTGCTCGGCGCGACCGTGGCCGAGAACCTGTTTTCCGGCGGCGACCCGGTCGGCCAGATGATCCGCCTGCAGAACGTGCCGCTCGAAGTGATCGGCGTGCTGGCGCGCAAGGGCGAGACCGGCAACGGCGGCGACCAGGACGATACCGTGGTCATTCCGCTCTCGACGGCGAAAAAGCGCGTGCTCGGCGACCGTCAATTGCGCGGCAACCTCGTCCACGCCATCGCGGTCAAGGTGAGCGACGCCAGCCTGATGGACGAGGCCGAGCGCGGCACGCGCGATCTGCTGCGCCAGCGCCATCGGTTGCGCGACACCCAGGCCGACGACTTCACCATCCGCAACCTGTCGCAGATCATGGAGACGCGCGCCGAATCCTCGCGCGTGATGACGCTGCTGCTCGCCGCCGTCGCCGGCGTGTCGCTGATCGTCGGCGGCATCGGCATCATGAACATCATGCTGGTGACTGTGACCGAGCGCACGCGCGAGATCGGCCTGCGCATGGCCATCGGCGCGCGCGGGCGCGACATCATGACCCAATTCGTCATGGAGGCGGTGATGCTGTCGCTGATCGGCGGCGTGATCGGCATCACGCTGGGGCTCGGCGGCTCGATCTTGATCGCCGAACTGGCCGGCTGGCCGATGCTGATCCAGCCGCAGGCGATCGCCGTCGCCGTGGCCTTTTCGGCCTTCATCGGCGTGTTTTTCGGCTTCTATCCCGCCCGCCGCGCCGCCCGGCTCGATCCCATCGAAGCCCTCCGCTACGAATAAGCGAGCCTTGCGCGCGGCGCAGGGCAGCCCTGCCGGACGGTTTCGCCCCGTTCGGCGATGGCCGTTGACGCGGCGGGGACTCATCATTAGGTTGCGCGGCGGGACACACCCCCCCAACGGGGTGCAACTATTCTGTAAGGAATAGCCACATGAAGCCGACCATTCGGCCCGCCAATCCCGATTTTTCCTCGGGCCCCTGCGCAAAATTCCCCGGTTGGACCGTCCAGGCGCTTTCTGACGCCTGCATCGGCCGCTCGCACCGTTCCAAGGACGGCAAGGCGAAGCTGGCCCAGGTCATCGACCAAAGCCGTAAAATTCTCGGCATTCCCGCCGACTACCGCATCGGCATCGTGCCGGCGTCCGACACGGGCGCGGTCGAGATGGCGCTCTGGTCGCTGCTCGGGCCGCTGCCGGTCGACGTGCTGGCCTGGGAAAGCTTCGGCGCCGGCTGGGTCGGCGACATCACCAAGGAACTCAAGCTAAAGGACGTCAAGGCGCTCAAGGCCGATTACGGCAAGATCGCCGACCTCGCGGCCACCAGCCCCGACCACGACATCGTCTTCACCTGGAACGGCACGACTTCGGGCGTGCGCGTGCCGAACGGCGACTGGATCAAGGCCGACCGCAAGGGGCTGACGATCTGCGACGCGACCTCGGCCGTGTTCGCCATGGACCTGCCGTGGGACAAGCTCGACGTCGTCACCTGGTCCTGGCAGAAGGTTCTCGGCGGCGAAGCGGCGCACGGCATGATCGTGCTCAGCCCGCGCGCCGTGGAGCGCATCCTCAGCTACAATCCGCCCTGGCCGATGCCGAAGATTTTCCGCATGAAGGCCGGCGACAAGCTCGCCGAAGGCATCTTCAAGGGCGACACGATCAACACGCCGTCGATGATCGCGGTCGAAGACCAGATCGCCGCGCTGAACTGGTCGGAGAAGGTCGGCGGGCTCAAGGGCCTGATCGGCCGCAGCGAGGCCAATCTCGCCGCCATCGCCAAGTGGGTCGATCGCACCCCGTGGGTCGGCTTCCTCGCCGAAGACCCCGCCATCCGTTCCTGCACCTCGGTCTGCCTCAAGATCACGGCCCCCTGGGTCGCGGCGCTGGATGCCGAGAAACAGGCGGCGGTGCCCAAGCGCATCGTCGCGCTGCTCGAAAAGGAAGGCGTCGCCTTCGACATCGACGGCTATCGCGACGCGCCGCCGGGCCTGCGCATCTGGGCCGGCGCGACGGTCGAGACCGCCGACCTCGAAGCCCTGTTCCCGTGGCTCGATTGGGCCTTCGAACAGGCCAAGGCTGAATTCGCCCCGGCCGCTTGAGGCCGGGCGCAAGCCCTCGCATTCGCACCCCGACATTCCCGCACCCCGGAAGGACGCATCCCCATGGCTAAGCCCAAAGTCCTCATCTCCGACGACCTCAGCCCGCAGGCCGTCGAGATTTTCAAAAATCGCGGCATCGACGTCGACTACAAGCCCGGCATGAAGGCCGACGAGCTGCTGAGCGTTATCGGCAATTACGACGGCCTCGCCGTGCGTTCGGCCACCAAGGTCACGGCCAAGGTGATCGAGGCCGCCAAGCGCCTCAAAGTGGTCGGTCGCGCCGGCATCGGCGTCGACAACATCGACGTGCCGAAGGCGACCGCCGGCGGCATCATCGTCATGAACACGCCGTTCGGCAATTCGATCACCACCGCCGAGCACGCCATCGCCATGATGTTCGCCCTGGCGCGCGATCTGCCCGCCGCCAACGCCTCGACCCAGGCCGGCAAGTGGGAGAAGAACCGCTTCATGGGCGTCGAGCTGTTCGCCAAGACGCTCGGCGTCATCGGCTGTGGCAACATCGGCTCGATCGTCGCCGACCGCGCCCTCGGCCTGAAGATGAAGGTCGTCGCCTACGACCCGTATTTGACGCCGGAGCGCGCCAAGCAGCTCGGTGTCGAGAAGGTCGAGCTCGACGATCTCTTGAAGCGCGCCGATTTCATCACGCTGCACGTGCCGCTGACCGATTCGACGCGCGGCATCGTCAGCGCGGCGAACATCGCCAAGATGAAGAAAGGCGTGCGGATCATCAATTGCGCGCGCGGCGAGCTGATCGTCGAAGCCGACGTGAAGGCCGCGCTCGATTCGGGCCAGATCGGCGGCTTGGCGCTCGACGTGTTTCCGGTCGAGCCGGCCAAGGAGAGCGTGTTCTTCGGCGACGAGCGCGTCGTCGCCACGCCGCACCTCGGCGCCTCGACCAACGAAGCGCAGGAGAACGTCGCCATCCAGGTGGCCGAGCAGATCTCCGACTTCCTGCTGAGCGGCGCCGTGGTCAACGCCCTCAACATGCCGTCGGTCTCGGCCGAAGACGCGCCGAAGCTGATGCCCTACATGGCGCTATCGGAACAGCTCGGCAGCTTGATCGGCCAGCTCATCCGCACCGGCATCAAGTCCGTCACCATCGACTATGACGGCCATGTCGCCGAGCTGAACACGCGTCCGCTCACCGCCGTCATCCTCAAGGGCCTGCTGTCGCCGCAGACCGAGACGGTGAACATGGTGAACGCGCCGGTCATCGCTCGCGAGCGCGACATCGCCGTCGCCGAAGCCAAGCACGAGCGGGCCAGCGATTACCAGTCGCTGATCCGCCTCACGGTCGAGACGGAGAACAGCAAGCGCACGGTCGCCGGCACCTTGTTCGGCGGCGACAAGCCCCGGCTCGTCGAGGTCAACGGCATCTCGATCGAAGCCGAGCTCGGCTCGAACATGCTCTACGTGACCAACCAGGACAAGCCGGGCTTTATCGGCAATCTCGGCCGCACGCTGGCCGAGGCGAACGCCAACATCGCCACTTTCCACCTTGGCCGCACCTCTTCGGGCGGCGATGCGGTGGCGTTGATCAAGATCGATTCGCCGGTGACCGACGCCATCGTCGAGAAGGTCAAGGCGATCCCCAACGTGGTCCAGGTGCAGGCGCTCAATTTCTGAGCCCGGCCGGTTCCATTGTGAACAAGATGCGGAAAGGGCCCGAGCGATCGGGCCCTTTTTGCATACGCCGCTCCGGAACGGGCCGCAACTGGCGGTTGAGTTCCTGATTTCGTTAATTAATTTTTGAGAGACAAAGCTTTAGCTTAAAGTCTTCCGATTGGTCGCCGCTGGCTCGGGGGATGCCGAACGTGCCGAATTTGGGTCGTGACAGCGCTATGCCTGTCGCGCTGCCGGAGGCTGATGCCCCGGCAGCCGGGGCGTTGCCGCGCCCGCAGTCCGGCTTCAGCGCCGCGATGCTGGCCGCCGCGCCCGTCGCCCTGGCGCTGTTCGACGGCGGCCTCAACATCGTCTATGGCAACGACGCCTATTGCCTGCTGGTCGGCGCACGCGGCCGCAGCCCGGCGCTTCCCGGCGACATTCCCGACTATCGCGACCTGCTCGCCGCGGACGACCGCGCCCGCCACGACGAATTTCTGGCGCAGCTGCGCGACGGGCGCTCTGGCTCGTTCCGCATCGAATTGGAGCTGGCGCGGCGCGACGGCGCGGCGCGCTTGGCGCTGATCGACTGCGCGCCGGTGACGGGCGCGGCGGGCGGCGATTTCATGGTCAGCCTGACCGACGTCACGACGTTGCGCCGCCAGCACGAGCGCGAGACGCGCCAGCGCGACGCGCTCGATCAAGCGCTGGAGGAGATGGCCGCCGGCCTGGTGCTGTTCGACGCCGAAGACCGGCTGGTGTTCTGCAACCGGCGCTATCGCGAGTTCTACGGCGTGCCGGCGGAGCTTGCGCGGCCCGGCACCCGCTTCGAGGACATGTTGCGCGAGGAATTGCGCAACGGCAGCCTCGGCATGACCGAGGCCGAGGAGAACGCCTTCATCGCCGCGCGCCTGCAACGCCGCGCCATCGACGGCCGCATCGTCGAGCAGCAGAACCGCGACGGCCGCTGGCTGCAGATTCGCGAGCGCGTGATGCCCGGCGACTGGCTGGTCGGCGTGCATATCGACGCGACCGACCTGAAAACCAAGGAGCGCTCGCTCCAGGCCAGCATCCGGGAATTGCGCGAAACCCGCACCCAGCTCGAGCGGCGCACAGCGGAACTGTCGGAGCTGGCGTTCACGCTCGAACATGCGCGCGACGAGGCGCTGGCGGCGGCGCGGGCCAAGGCGAACTTCCTCGCCAACATGAGCCACGAGCTGCGTACGCCGCTCAACGCCGTCATCGGCTTCGCCGAACTGCTCGCCGCCGGCACCGGCGGGCCGCTGACGCCGCAGCAGAGCGAATATCTCGAGGACATTCGCGGCTCGGGCAGCCACCTGCTCGACGTCATCAACGACATTCTCGATCTGTCCAAGGCCGACGCCGGCAAGATCGATCTCGAGCAGGAGGACGTCCAGCTCGGCGACTTCCTGCGCGGCACGGCCCGGCTGGTGGCGAGCACGGCGGAACTGAAATCGCTTGCCTTCAGCGTCGATCTCGCGCCCGAGACGGCGAAGCTCGGCGTGCGGGCCGATCGCCGCCGGCTGCGCCAGATCCTGCTGAACCTGCTGTCCAACGCGATCAAGTTCACCGATCCGGGCGGCGCGGTCAGCCTCGGCGCGGCCTTCGCCGCGAACGGCGATCTCGAGCTGATCGTGAAGGACACCGGCATCGGTATCGCGCCGGACGACATGGGCAAGGTCTTCACGCCGTTCGAGCAGGCCGACGGCTCGCTCGCGCGCAAATACGAGGGCACCGGCCTCGGTATGGCGCTGGTCAAGGCGCTGGTCGAACTGCACCAAGGTCGGGTGGCGCTGGAGAGCGGCCTCGGCCGCGGCACCCGCGTCGTGGTCAGTCTGCCCGCCGCGCGGGTCCGCCAAGCCCGCTGAACCCGCCATTTTGGGGTTTATCTCCGGGCCGAATCCGGCTACCAAACGCCGGGGGCGCGGCCTGCGTCCGCCGGCGCGCGGCCGGAAAAATTCTCATTGAAAAACAATAGTTTATTTCGGTCCGAACATGGAGAACGGGGAACGCGCGCTGCTGCCGCCGGGGATGAACGATCTGCTGCCGCCGGACGCCGCCCATGAGGCCGCGACGGTCGAAAGCCTGATCGCCGCCTTCGTCGCCCAGGGCTACGACCGCGTGAAGCCGCCGCTCCTCGAATTCGAGGAGACGCTGCTCGGCGGCGCCGGCGCGTCCATGGCCGGCCAGACCTTCCGCCTGATGGATCCGATCTCGCACCGCATGCTGGCGCTGCGCGCCGACATGACGCTGCAGATCGCCCGCATCGCCACCTCGCGCCTCGGCCATGTGCCGCGCCCCTTGCGCCTGTGCTACGCCGGCCAAGTGCTGCAGGTGAGCGGCAGCCAGTTGCGGCCGCAGCGTCAGGTCGGCCAGGTCGGCTGCGAGTTGATCGGCGCGCCCGGCGCGACGGCCGACGCCGAAACCGTCACGCTCGCCGCTCAGGCGCTGATCGATGCCGGGGTGCGCGGCCTGTCGGTCGATCTCAATCTGCCGACCCTGGTGCCCGCCGTCTGCCGGGCGTTCGGCGTGTCGGATGCTCAGATGACGAAATTGCGCGCCGCGCTCGATCGCAAGGACGCGGCCGGCGTCGCGGCGCAGGGCGGTCCGGCCGCCGAGCCGCTCGGCGCGCTGCTCGCTGCCGCCGGCCCGGCGCGCAAAACGCTGGCCGCGCTGGACGCGCTGACGCTGCCCGAGGCGGCCAAGCGCGAAGTCGCCCGCCTCGCCGAAGTGATCGCGTTGATCGAAGCGGCCGCGCCCGACCTCAAGCTGACCGTCGATCCGGTGGAGAACCGCGGCTTCGAATATCACAGCGGCGTCAGCTTCGTGCTGTTCGCGCTCAATGTGCGCGGCGAGCTCGGCCGCGGCGGCCGCTACATGGCGGGCGCCAACGGCGATGCCGAGAAGAACGGCGGCGAGCCGGCGACCGGTTTCACCCTGTTCATGGACACGGTGCTGCAGGCGATGCCCGGCGCGACGCGGGCCAAGAAACTTTATCTGCCGTTCGGCACGGCGCCGGCCGAGGGCCGCCGCCTGCGCGCCGAAGGCTGGACGACGGTCGCGGCGCTCGCCGCCGACAAGGACGCGAAGGCGGCCGCCCGCACGCTGGGCTGCAGCCATCTGTTGAGCGCGGGCAAGCCCGCCCAACTCGATTGATTTTGCCGCGGGCTCGCGGCGGGGACTGACACGGAGCTTTTATGGCGAACGTAGTGGTGGTCGGCGCCCAGTGGGGCGACGAGGGCAAAGGCAAAATCGTCGATTGGCTGTCGGAGCGCGCTGAGGTCGTCGTGCGCTTCCAGGGCGGCCATAACGCCGGCCATACGCTCGTCATCGGCGACATCACCTACAAGCTGAGCCTGCTGCCCTCGGGCATCGTGCGCCCGGGCAAGCTCTCCGTCATCGGCAACGGCGTCGTCGTCGATCCGTGGGCGCTCTTGAAGGAGATCGAGACGCTGACCGGCCAGGGCGTCGCAATCTCGCCGAAGAACCTGATGCTTGCCGAGAACGCGGCGCTGATCCTGCCGCTGCATTCGCACATCGACAAGGTGCGCGAGGAAGCGCGCGGCACGGCGAAGATCGGCACCACGGGCCGCGGCATCGGTCCCGCCTACGAGGACAAGGTGGCGCGCCGCGCCATCCGCGTCTGCGACCTGCGCAACGACGCGGTTCTGGCGCGCAAGGTCGACGATCTGCTGCTGCATCATAACGCGCTGCTGCGCGGTCTCGGCGTCGCCGAAGTGAAGCGCGAGGAGCTGATCGCGCAACTCAAAGAGGTCGCGCCGAAAATCCTGCCCTATGCGGCGGTGGTCTGGGAGAAGCTCGACGAGCTGCGCCGCGCCGGCAAGCGCTTCCTGTTCGAGGGCGCGCAGGGCGCGATGCTCGACGTCGATCACGGCACCTATCCGTTCGTCACCTCGTCGAACACGCTGGCGGGCCAGGCGGCGGTCGGCTCGGGCATGGGCCCGGGCGCGCTCTCCTACGTGCTCGGCATCACCAAAGCCTACACCACGCGCGTCGGCTCCGGCCCGTTCCCGAGCGAGCTGCACGACGACATCGGCGAGCTGATCGGCCAGCGCGGCCATGAGTTCGGCACCGTCACCGGGCGCAAACGCCGCTGCGGCTGGTTCGACGCCGTGATGGTGCGCCAGGCGATCAAGGTCGGCGGCATCAACGGCATCGCGCTGACCAAGCTCGACGTGCTCGACGGCTTCAAGGAGCTCAAGGTCTGCGTCGGCTATCGCTACAAGGGCGAGACGCTGCACCATTTCCCGCCGGCGCTCGACGTGCAGGACGGGATCGAGCCGGTTTACGAGACGCTCGAAGGCTGGTCCGATTCGACGCGCGGCGCGCGCTCCTGGGCGCAGCTGCCGGCCAGCGCCATCAAATACATCCGCCGCGTCGAGGAATTGATCGAAGCCCCGGTGGCGCTGTTCTCGACCAGCCCGGAGCGCGACGACACCGTGCTGGTGCACGATCCCTTCGCCGATTAGGCCTCCGGCCGAAACGATCCCCCTCGAAAGAGGGGGATCGGACGGGGCCTAATCGGCGATAAAGATCGCATTTCTCCGCTTTTGCCCGGTTTCGTTAACGAAGCCTTTCCCCTTGGCCGCTTAGGCTGATCGCCCGGGACGGGACTCCGTCCGCACGGTCAGGCCGAGGATGAACACCAAGCTCAAACAGCGCCAAGACGACGTTGCCGGCGCGGCGGCCGGGATGGCCGACGCGGCCTCCGGCGTGCGCCTGAAAGACCGCTTCCAGATTTGGACCGACGCGCCGCTCGGCGCGTTCGATTCGCCGACGGCGCGCGCCTATGCGGTGACCGACACGGCGAACGGCGCCGAGGGCTTCTTCGCCCTGGTCAGCGACGGCGAAGTGCTGTGCCGCGACGACGTGCTGCAAGCGATGCAGGACGTGCGCGCCAGCTCGCTCATGCGGCTGGTCGAGAGCGGCCGTGTCTGGTGGCCGCGCGACAATCGGCGTCGGCGCGTGATGATTTTCGAGCGGCCGGGCGGCGGGCGCCTGATGGAGGATCTCGCGCAGCCGATGCAGCCGATGGGCGAGTCGCAGGCGATCCGCGGCGTGCTCGCGCCGGTGCTTTCGGCGCTCAGCTATCTCAGCCTCATCGGCGTGGTGCACCGCGCCATCCGACCGACCAACCTGTTCTATGCCGACACGGCGCGCCAGGGCGTGCTGCTCGGCGAATGCCTGACCGCGCCGCCGGCCTACTGCCAGCCGGCGCTGTTCGAGACGATCGAATCGGCGATGGCCCATCCCGCCGGGCGCGGCAACGGCGCGCGCGGCAACGACATCTACTCGCTCGGCGTCACGCTGCTTTACCTGCTGCTGGGCCGCAATCCCGTGCCGCATCTCGGCGACAAGGAGCTGCTCGCGGCCAAGCTGGCGCAGGGCTCTTTCACCACGCTGGTCGCTCGCGCGCCGATCCCGACGGCGCTGCGCGAGCCGCTGCGCGGCATGTTGCAGGACGATCCGATGCTGCGCTGGGATCTTGCCGATCTGCAAGGCTGGCTTAGCGAGCGCCGCCTCAAGCCGGCGCAGATCATCAGCAACGACCGCGCCATGCGCCCGCTCGGCTTCGAGGGCCAGAACTACTACACCTGCCGCAGCCTGTCGTCGGCGCTGGCGCAAAACTGGCGTTCCGCCGCGATGGCCGACCGCAAGGTCGAGCTGGGCAGCTGGATCGAGCGCAGTCTCGGCGACAACCGCCGCCGCGAAGCGGTCGAACGCGCCTTCGACAACCGCTTCGGCGGCGCGGGTCCGTCGGGCGAATCGACGACGCGCGCCATGCTCAACGCGCGCATCGCCCTGGCGCTCGATCCCGACGGGCCGCTGCGCTACAAGACGCTGTCCGCCACAGCGGACGGCATCGGCGCCTATTTCGCGGCGCATTTCTCCGACGCCAACGTCTTGCAGGAATTCAGCGAGGTGGTGCGCGGCGGCCTGCCGATTTTCTGGCTCGATCTTCAGCCGAAGTCCGACCGCGAGGCCAACAACCTCGTCATGCAGTTCCGCAAGGTCAACGGCTTCTTGCGCGATCCGCGTCCGGGCTTCGGGTTCGAGCGTTGCCTCTACGAACTCAATCCGGCGCAGCATTGCCTGAGCTCGCTGGTCGAGCGCGAGTGCGTCGTCAGCGTCGACGAGCTGCTGCCGGCGCTCGAAAAAATCTCCCGAGGCATGAGCGAGGGCATCCCCTTCGATCGCCACATCGCGGCCTTCATCGCTGCGCGGGCGCAGGGCGATCTCAGCCAAGCACTCGCCATGATCGGCAACCGCGCGCAGCCGCTGGAATCGGCCATGGGGCTCTTGTCGCTGTTCGCCGCGCTGCAATGGCGGCATGGGCCGGAATCGTTGCCGGAATTGACGCGCCGGGTGATGACGAGCGCCGAGCCGCTGCTCGGCAATTACCATCACCGCTCGGCGCGCAAGCGGGCGGAAGCGGAACTGCCGCGCGTGTTGCAGCAAGGCAGCATCGTCGGCCTCTATAACTTCCTGCTCAACGGCGAACTGCGCAAGCAGGACGAGGCGGGCTTCGCCGAAGCCGCCATCGCCTACGGCAAGGCCGAGACCGAAATCGCCTTCCTGGAAAGCGGCGGCGCGAGCAATCCGCGGCGCGCGCGCGAGCTCGGCTATCGCATCGCCGCGCTCTTCACCATGGCCGTCGGCGTCGCCGCCATCGCGCTTTTGACTTTGGCGAGGCTCTGACCATGGCCGCGCCAAAGCCGCCGCCGGCCAAGCGGCCCGCCGCCAAAAAGCCCGCCGCTAAAAAGCCGGCGGCGAAAGCTCCGGCCAAGGCCGGCAAAGCTTCGGCGCGCGCGGCCGCGAAGGGCCGCAAGCGCCCGTCGCTGCTGCGCCAGCTCAGTCTCGGCATCGCCGTGATCGCGCTCATCGTCGCCGCCTTGCCGAGCGCCGTCCTGTTGTGCTTCGGCATGATGCCGACCATGTGCGCCTTCATGATCGACCGCGCGCCGCCGCGCTACGCCACGCGCTGCGTCGGCATCCTCAACTTCGCCGGCTGCTGGCCTTACCTGCTCAATCTGTGGAAGGACGGCCACGACATGGTCGGGTCGATGCAGATCCTGCTCGATCCACTGGCCTGGCTGGTGATCTACGGCTCCGCCGCGGCCGGCTGGCTGTGCTATCTCAGCTTCCCGGCGGTCGCCTGGGCGCTGATGGACGTCTTCGCCGGCCGGCGCATCGCCAACTTGCGCAAAGAACAGCGCCGGCTGATCGAGGATTGGGGCGACGACGTCGCCAAAGCGCCGATCCAGCCGCTGATCTGACGCGAGCCGAACGGATACAACCGACAGAAATGAAAAGGGCCGCTCGATGGAGCGGCCCTTTGTCGTTCGGCGTCTCGCGCTTACGCGGTCAACTGCGGGTTGGTGCGCTGCTCGATCACCGCGTTCTTCATCGCCTTCTGCAGCTTCTCGAAGGCGCGGACCTCGATCTGGCGCACGCGCTCGCGCGAGATGCCGTACTTCTGGCTCAGCTCCTCGAGCGTCGTCGGCTCGTCCTTGAGGCGGCGCTCCGACAGGATGTGGCGCTCGCGCTTGTTGAGCCCCTTCATCGCCGCCGAGAGCATCGTCTGGCGCTGGTCCAGCTCCTCGCGTTCGCCGAGCAGCTTCTCCTGGCTGTCGCTGTCGTCGACCAGCCAATCCTGCCACTCGCCGCCGTCGGCATCTCCCCGAAGGGGAGCGTTCAAGGAGTTGTCAGGAGCCGCCAGGCGGCGGTTCATGCTGACGACGTCGTCCTCGCTGACGTCGAGCCGCTTAGCGATGGCGGTCACGGTCTCCGGCGGCAGATCGCCGTCCTCGATCGCCTGCATCTGGCCCTTGAGCCGGCGCAGGTTGAAGAACAGCTTCTTCTGCGCGGCGGTGGTGCCGATTTTGACCAGCGACCAGCTGTGCAGGATGTATTCCTGGATCGAGGCGCGGATCCACCACATGGCGTAGGTCGCCAAGCGGAAGCCGCGTTCCGGATCGAAGCGCTTGACCGCCTGCATCATGCCGACGTTGCCTTCGGAAATCAGTTCGCCGAGCGGCAGGCCGTAGCCGCGATAGCCCATAGCGATCTTGGCGACCAGGCGCAGATGGCTCGTCACCAGCCGATGCGCGGCGTCCATGTCGCCGTGCTCGCGCCAGCTCTTGGCGAGCATGTATTCCTCCTGCTGCTCCAGCATCGGAAATTTGCGGATTTCCTGCAGGTAGCGGGTGAGGTTCCCTTCGGGGGTGACGGCGGTGAGGCTGACGCTGGCCATGGGCGGTGCTCCTACTTCATGTCGGCAAGCCGTTTGCCGGCCGACGCTGGTCTTTATACATGACCAAGTTACTCTTGTATACTACTTTTTTAAATCACCTCTAAACTGGAAATCAACTCCTTGAGATCATTTGGTAATTCGGATTGAAATATCAAATTTTCGTGACGCGTAGGGTGGATAAAGCCGATGCGGAAGGCGTGCAACGCTTGCCGTCCCAAGGCTTTAGCGGCCGTTTGAGCCGCCTCCGGTTTCGTGATCGCCGCGCCGCCTGCTGCGCCGAGGGCTGGGCGGGGGCCGCCGCTCTTCTGCAACGTCCCCGCTTGCCGATACGTGCCATCGCCCAGCAGTGGATGGCCGATATGGCTCATATGGACGCGAATCTGATGGGTGCGTCCGGTCGCCAAGCGGCATTCGACCAGGGCAGCGAAGGGGCGGCCCGCCGATTTGGGCGCGCCCGGAACCGCGCCCGCCTTGGCGGTAAAGGTCTTGAGCGTGCGATAGCGCGTCAGTGCGTCCTTGCCGGCGCCGCCGTTGGGGCCGACCACCGTCATGCGCTGGCGGTTCTTGGGATCGCGGCCAATGGCGCCTTCGATCTCGCCGTCGGCCGGCTGCGGCGCGCCCCACACCACCGCCTGATAGGCGCGGTCCAGGCTGTGCGCGGCGAATTGCGCGGCGAGGCCCTGGTGCGCCGCGTCGGTCTTGGCGACGACCATCAGGCCGCTGGTGTCCTTGTCGATGCGGTGGACGATGCCCGGCCGCTTGACGCCGCCGACGCCCGACAGGCTTTCGCCGCAATGGGCGAGCAGGGCGTTGACCAGAGTGCCGTCGGCGTTGCCGGCGGCGGGATGCACGACGAGTCCGGCGGGCTTGTCGATGACGAGCAACTGATCGTCCTCATAAACGACGGCCAAGGGAATGGCCTGGGCGACGGGAGACGCAGGCTCAGGTTCGGGAAGCATGATGGCGAAATGTTGGCCAGGTTTGACCCTGTAGGAGGCGTCCGTTATGGTCGCCGGGCTTGGCGCGCCCGCGTCTGACGCGAGCGTGACCATGCCGGTTTCGATCAACGCGCGCGCGCGAACGCGCGAAAAACCAGGGATTTCGCGGGCCAGCACCAGGCTCAAGGCTTTGTCGAGGCGTTCGCCGGCGAGCGAGTCGTTGATCGTCACGCCGGCGGGATCGCCGAGTCTCACATTCATGTCATCGTAGCGGTTGCGAGGCGGCTGTCGCGCCGCGGATATCGGAGTCCGACCCTAGCATGAACGCGCTGAAAGCTCTCGTCATCGGCATGGGCGTGCTGATCGTGATCGGCATCGCCGTGATCGCCGTCACCATCGTGCGGCGCGCCAATACCGACACCCCCGTCGTCGCCGACGCCAAGCCGGCGGTGGCGCTCGCGGGCGGCGGCGCGGCCTTGCCGAGCTTCGGCGTGCGCGACATCGCCGTCCCGGCGGGCAGCGAGGTGATGTCGATCACCGCCGCCGACGGCCGCATCATCCTCGAACTGCAGGACGGCGACGCCATGACGCGCATCCTGCTGCTCGATCCGGCGACCGGCGCGGCGCTCGGCGGCTGGCGGTTGGTCGAAAGCGGCGATCGCCGGGGCATGTCGCCCGGAATCGATCGATGAGCATCGAACGATGAGCGTCGATCAATGAGGATCGAGCGATGACGCGGCTGCTGATCGCCGAGGCGCTGCAAAGCCGGCTCAAGCGCCATGCGCTCGATTCCTACCCCGCCGAATGCTGCGGCCTGCTGATCGGCGCGGACGCGACGAACGGCGATCTCGCGGTCGACGAGATCGTGCCGAGCCGCAATCTCGACGCCGCCGGCGGCGCGCGCGCTTTCGAAGTCGATCCGGCGCTGATCCTGACATGGCAGAAAGCGACGCGCGGCACCGGGCGGCGCATTCTCGGCCATTACCATTCGCACCCCGACGAGCCGGCCGAGCCGTCGTCGACCGATCTGGCGCGCGCCTGGGAGCCGGGCCAGGTTTGGCTCATCATGACGGTGCTGGGCGGCCTGCCGGCCGAGGGCGTGATCGGGCCGCTGGTCGGGCCGATGATGGCCTTCCGCTACGCCGAGACGGACTCCGGCCGGGCCTTCGATCCGCTCGAACTGGCCGCGCCGCCGCAAGGTTGAGCGGGTGCTGGACGGCCGCCGAACCGGCCGTTTCCGCCGGTTCCGGGCCCCGCCGCAGGGCCGCCTTGCCAGGAGCGGACGCATCCGCTAAACACTCGCCTCCGGCCCGCGATGTCCCCATCGTCTAGAGGCCCAGGACGACGCCCTCTCACGGCGTAAACCGGGGTTCGAATCCCCGTGGGGACGCCACCGGCCTTATGACCGTCGCGATCGCGACGGATCCATTCCGAGGGCCGAGCGAACGATCATGACAACGCCTGATCTACCGCCGCCGCCGCCGAATCTGACCATGGAACAATATGAAGCATTGTTCCCGCATGCCACGGTGCCGCTGCCGAACGGTCAGCGCGTGATCTACTTCACGCCATCAAAAATCACGCTCTGGCGTGCCCAGACGTTGTTTCGTAAAGAGCCCGACACCATCGAATGGTTGTCGGGATTTGATTCGGCGGATGTGTTTGTCGACATCGGCGCCAATGTCGGCATGTATTCCATCCTCGCAGCATGTCTGCGGCGCTGTCAGGTTTTCGCCTTCGAGCCCGAAGCTCAGAATTTCGCCGTGCTCAACCGCAACATTATCGTCAATAAACTATCGGGTCGCGTCGTCGCGTTTCCGATCGCTCTCTACGACCGGACGAAGGTCGACCGCTTGTTCAACAATTCTTCGGAAGCGGGCAATTCGCATAATAGTTTTTCGGAACGCGTCGATATGCATTTGCAGCCGACAACGCATCGTTTCGAGCAAGGCGCGGTGTCGATTTCGCTCGATGAGCTTATCGCGCAGGGCGCTATTTCATCGCCGAATCATGTGAAAATCGATGTGGATGGGCTCGAGCACAAAATCGTCTCCGGCATGGCGAAGACGTTACGCGACCCTAACTTGCGCTCCGTGCTGATCGAGTTGAATACCAACGTCGTTGAACATCGCGATATCGTCGGCGTTATGGCGGAAGCCGGATTTCACTATTACGAAGAACAGGTCCAGAAGGCCCGACGCAAAGAAGGCCCTCATGTCGGAATCGGCAATTACATCTTCAAGCGCTGAGGCCGCGCTGGCCGAAGTCGAGCGGCATATGGTCGGCCGTGTCGTCGACGCGCCGCTGGAAACCGCGCCATTTCCCTATTTCTATGCGGAGAGCGCTTTTCCGCCGGAATTTTATGGCGAAATGCGGCGGCATTTGCCGCCAGCGAGCGCTTATAAAAAAATTTCGGAAACGGGGCGGACAGGCGGCTACTATGAGCGTCGCCTCGTCCTGCCGTTAAGTATCGATAAGGACGTGGCAGGCTTGACGGCGAGCCAGCAAGCTTTTTGGCGAAGCCTTTTGCGCTTGTTCGCTCATTCAAAGTTCACCGGTGCATTGCTGAACAAATTTGCGTCGACGCTCGAGCGTGCAGTAGGCAAGGGCCTCGATCAATTGCAGTACGGCATCGAAGTCATGCTGGTGAAAGATCTCGATGGCTATGAGATCGGCCCGCACACCGACATCAAAAATCGCGCTGTCAGCATTATGTTCTACATGCCGTCGTCCGAACGCTACGAACCTTACGGTACGGCAATCTATCGCCCGCGCATGCCAGGCATGAGGTCGGATGGCTCGCGGCATTATCCGTTCGACGGGTTTGAGCGCGTCAAGACGATGCCGTGCCGCGCCAACAGCATGTTCGCTTTTCAGCGTAACGATGTCTCGTTCCATGGGGTGGAGCCAATCGCCGAGCCAGGTTGCGAGCGCGACGTATTGCTCTATATCCTGCGTTGGCGCGATCCAACGGGACGCTAGCTTCCTACGAGGCCATATCGGGATTGGCGTGCGTCTCAACTTTCAAAAAATGATTATTTATCAGAGAGATGGCGGATCCGAAGAGTTCGGTGGCCTCCGCTCCACTCTCACGGCGTAAACCGGGGTTCGAATCCCGTGGGGACGCCAACTTCGCCAGCCGCCGCATCCGCCTTGGCCATATTCCTCGCTCATCGCGACGACGTCGCGTTTCATTTCGCGCCGCGCACTCGATGCATGCGTGCCGGCTAAGCGTTGACGGATTTCCGCGCCAAGCATAGCCTCATGAAGCAACCTCGCAGAGACGAGGAATAAAAAGTCGGGGAGGCGTCGCCGCATGCGTTGGCGGCAGGGCATGATCTGATCGCAGCGAACGCTGCCGGTCTTTCTCGCATATCCCGTTCGCGCCGCGCTGTTTATCCAGTGCAGACCGCGAACATCCCTCCCGATGGCGTGCAGTCAGGCCGGCTCGATCACGAGCCGCCTCATTTTTTTGCGTCGTGGGAATAGCATGGTCCGCTTGCAGAATATCAAGAAGTACTTCCAGACCGACTGGGGGCAGGTCGCCGCCATCGACGACGTCAGCCTGGAGCTGAAGCCCGGACAACTCATGACGTTGCTCGGTCCATCGGGCTGCGGGAAGACCACCACCCTGCGCTGCATCGCCGGCCTGGAAAAGCCTCATGAAGGCGTCATCAAAATCGGCGAGGAGACCGTGTTCTCCAGCGCGCAGAACATCGCCCTGCCGGCCAATCGCCGCCGCATCGGCATGGTGTTCCAGAGCTACGCCATCTGGCCGCATATGAGCGTTCGCGAGAACGTCGCCTTTCCGCTCGACGGCATTGGCATGAAGAAAGACGAAATCAATCGCCGCGTCGACACGGCGCTGCAGCTCGTCGGCCTGCTTGATCTGGCCGACCGTCCGGCGCCGCAGCTTTCGGGCGGCCAGCAACAGCGCGTCGCCTTGGCCCGAGCGCTCGTCGCCGAACCCGAAGTGCTCCTGCTCGACGAGCCGCTGTGCAATCTCGACGCCAAGCTGCGCGTCAGCATGCGTTCGGAAATCCGCGATCTGCAGCGGCGTCTCGGCATTACGACCGTGTACGTGACGCACGACCAGCAGGAAGCGCTTGCGATTTCCGATGTCGTTGTGGTCATGTCGAAGGGGCGCATCGTCGAGGTGGGCGCGCCGGGCGAACTGTACGAACGCCCCCGGCATCGTTTCACTGCCGATTTCATCGGTGCGGCGAATTTGCTGCCGCTGTCCGCCGTTCCGACCCGGCTCGAGTCGGGGCGTTGGCAGGCGGCGACGCCGTTCGGCATCATGCATCTCGTCAATGACGACAAGCGCGACATGGTCGTGCCCGGCGGCGTCTTGATGATCCGTCCAGAGCAAGTCCAGGTCTCCGTCGCCGCGCCAGCCGATTCGACCAATTGCTGGCAGGCCAAGGTGGTCAACGCCACCTTCCTCGGAAACTTCACTGAATGCATGCTCGACCTGCAGGGGCATGAAATCATGGCGCAGATTCCCGGCATGGTCGCGCTTGAAGCCGGCCAAAGCGTGTTTTTGCGCTTCCCGCCGGAGAAATGCCTGATCGTGCAAGATGACGAGCAAGCGGCCGCGCCTGGGGTGGGCGGAGCGAATGTCCGCGCGTCGGTGGCGGTCTGAATCCGATATTCGATCCGCAAACGGGTCGATGACTTAACAAATAGACATACGACAACAGAGGAGACGGCTTCATGATTGGTACGATGGCGATGCCGCGCATGGCGCGCGGCCTGATGGGGGCGGCTGCGGCCTTGCTGATGACGGCCGGCGCGGCCGGCGCGCAGGACCTCGGCCCGGCGGGCCAGACCGGGGCCACGGCCGAGCTGGTCGCTGCGGCGAAGAAGGAAGGCGCGTTGACCTTCTACGGCACGGCGCAGCAAGATTCTTACGACAGAATCTTCAGCGAATTCATGAAGGACTATCCGCAGATCAAGGTGACGGCGACGCGCGTGCGCACAGCCAATTTTCTCGAGCGCGTGCTGCTCGAATACAAGAGCGGCGACATCAAATCCGACGTCGTCCATGCCTCGAGCGAAGTCGCCGATCTTGAGCAGGCTGGCGCCATCGTTCCTTACGAAGGCACGATCAAGGCGCAGCAGGATCGCTACCGCTTTCCGGCGCCCAAGGACATGCCCGGCTTGGTGACCGACGCCATCCTGGTCAAGCTCGTCGATTACAACACGAACATGCTCAAGGCGGCCGATCTGCCTAAGAGCTGGGACGATCTCCTTCAGCCGAAGTGGAAAGGCAAGCTCGCCCTCGACATTCAGGGCTACGAATGGTTCGCCGCCATGTGGAAGCACATGGGACCCGAGAAAGCGGACAAATTCATGAAGGGTTTGGCGCAGAACGTCGTGCTGCGCGAAGGCGCGACCCAAATCATGGAATTGATGGTGGCGGGCGAGTTCCCGATCTCGATCGAAGCTTACGGCCACCGCATTGTCGATTTCCAGAAGCAGGGCGCGCCCGTCGACATCATCAAGCCGCCGTTCCAGCCCGTCGTGATCATTCCGTCCTACTGGGGCGCGATCAAGAACTCGAAGAACCCCAATGCCGCCAAGCTGGCGCTGCACTGGCTGATCTCGGATCGCGGCCAAGCGGCGCAAGCCGCCGCCGGCCGCGTGCCTGTCCTTAAGACCGGTAACCATCAGGTTCTCAAGTGGCTCGACGACTATAAGCCCGAGACTTTCGTGATCGAGCCCAAAACGATCGACTACACGGCGGTCGCAGAGCAGTTCAACGGCTACTTCGTCCGCTCGAAAAATTGACACTGCCGTATCGGACCAAGCCCGCCGTCGCGAAAGCGCGGCGGGCTTGATCGTCCGCGCAGGCGGCGTCGCAGGATGTCAGTCGGTTGATAGGGGAATCGTTCGTGTCCAAGACGTTTGAGCGGCCTTATGACGAGGTGCGGGACATCATCCTGGCCCGCGCCAAACAGCGCCGCAATCCGTGCGACAATACGGTTTACGAGACGGTGCAAGCCATCATGGACCGCTTGACCTCGGTCGCCCGCGATCCCTGGGCCGCGGCCTTCAGCGCCGCCGCCGAGCCGTTCGAAGCGCGCGCGCATGAGGCTGAAGCGCGCGGCGACGATAAGGCCGCATCCGAGGCGTGGAAGATGGCTTACGGCTTCTACCGCGTCGCGCGCTATCCGGCGCCGAACTCGGCCGGCAAGATCCGCGCTTATAAGAAGTCTCAAGAAGCTTACGTGAATATGGAGTCCTACGCGCCAGTGAAGCTGCAGATCGTGCGCATTCCATTTTCAGGCAAGGCCGGCGAAGGCGGCGAAATTCGCGCCTATCTCCGTTTGCCGCAGTTGCCGGGGCCGCACGCTGCGAGACGTCATCCCGTCGTGATGATTTGGGGCGGCATCGATTCCTTCAAAGAGGAGCGCCGCACCGGCCGTTATGTGAAGGCCGGCTTCGCCACCTTGTCGATCGACATGCCTGGCGTCGGCGAAGCGCCGCTCGCCGGCTCGATCGACGCCGAGCGCATGTGGGATCCGATCTTCGACTGGATCGCGACACGGCCGGAGCTCGACGCCAAGCGCGTCGCCGCGGTCGGTTGCAGCACCGGCGGTTACTGGGCGACCAAGCTGGCACATACCCACAAGGACCGTCTCGCCGCCGCCGTCAATCACGGCGGACCGGCGCATCACGCCTTCAAGCGCGAATGGATCGAGAAAGCGGCCTTCGGCGAGTATCCCTTCGAATTGGCGGAGACTTTGGCCTGCGCCTTCGGGCGCGCCACTTTCGACGAATGGGTCGATTACGCGCCGAAACTGTCGCTTCTCGACATGGGACTGCTCGACAGGCCTTGCGCGCCGCTGCTTTGCGTCAATGGCGTCGACGATTCGGTGTTTCCCATCGCCGACCATCATTTGCTGCTGGAGCATGGCGAGGCGAAATCCGCGCGGTTCTTCCCTGGCGGCCATATGGGGCATGGCGACGGATGGGACGTGACCGACATCTTGATATCATGGCTGACAGCGCGGCTCGCGCCGGCGGCTCGTTGAGACGCAGACAGTAACGTAGCAGTAAGGGGCGAGGGGCATGACGGCGGATACGCAGACGATGGGGGGCGGGCCGGCGCCGGCGCGTCGGCGCAGCGAGACGCGCGGTTTCGATTTCAGCCGCGCGACGCTGTGGGTGGTGGTCGCCTTTCTGGTCTATCAAGTGATCGTGCCGCTCGCCTTCCTGCTGTGGGGCAGTTTCCAGCTCAACCGGCCGACGGATGACGCCTATCTCAGCGTCTCCGGCCTTTCGTTCAAGAACTACGTATCAGCCCTCGGCGGCATGGACTTCTGGCAGGCCATGGGCAATACGATGATCTATTCCGTCGGCGCTACCGCGCTGTCGGCCGTCATCGGCATCGCGCTCGCCATCGTCGTCGCGCGCACCGACGCGCCGTTCCGCGCGACCATCTCGACGCTCAATTATATCCGCATCATCATTCCGGGCCTGCTCACCGCGATCGCCTGGGTGTTTCTCGGCAGCCCGAAGATCGGCATCCTCAACGGCATCTGGCGCGACATGACCGGCGCGGCCGAGCCGCTGATCAACATCTACAGCATGGGCGGCATGATTTTCGCCCAAGGCATGGACGCGTTCCCGCTGGTCTTCCTCACCGTCGTCGCGGCGCTCAAGTCGATGGACCCGGCGCTGGAGGAGGCGGCTTTCACGTCGGGCAAATCGTTGGTCTATACCTTCCGCCGCGTCACCATGCCGATGATCAAGCCTGCGGTCGTGGCATCCTGCATCCTGGTGTTCATCCACAACCTCGAATCCTTCGAGGTGCCCTTGGTCCTCGGCCTGCCGACCAAGACCTTCGTGCTCTCGACCGAGATATTCTTCAAGACGACTTACGTGCCGTCCGATTACGGCGCCGCCGGCGCTTATGGCGTGCTGTTGCTGGCGATCGCGCTGCTCGGCGTCTGGATCTACCAGCGCATGACGCGCCGCGCCCATGCCTATGTCACGGTCTCGGGCAAGGCCTTCCGTCCGCGCATCATCGAGCTGGGCCGCTGGCGCTGGCCGGTCGGCCTGGCGTCGCTGTTCATCGTCTTCATCGCGGTGATCCTGCCGACGCTGGTGCTGCTCTACGCCTCGTTTCTTCGTTTCTTTCAAGCGCCCTCGATGCGCGCGCTTGAAGCGATGAGCTTCAACAACTATTTTCTGGTGTTCAAGAACACCACGGTGATCAGCGGCATCCAGAACAGCTTGATGCTGGGCGTCGGCGCGGCGACGATCCTGGTTCTGTTCGTGTCGATCCTCGCCTGGATCGTCATCCGCACCAACATACCGGGCCGCAAATCCCTCGATTTCCTCGCCTTCGTCCCGCAGGCGGTGCCCTCGGTGCTGTTCGGCGTCTCGATGCTGTGGTTGTATCTCGTCCTGCCGCTGCCGATTTACGGCACCTTGTGGGTCATCCTGCTCGCTTACCTGACGCGCTACATGCCGCACGCGATGCGCATCATCTCGGTCGGCATGCTGCAGTTCCACAAGGAGCTTGAAGAAGCGGCCTACGCCACCGGCGCGTCGTGGTGGCGAATGTTCCGCAAGATCCTGCTGCCGCTGCTGCGTCCGGTCATCGTCACCGCTTGGATATGGGTGATGATCCACGCCTTCCGCGAACTGGCGATCTCGGCGATTCTTTCCGGGCCCAACACGCGCACGGTCGGCGTCGCGATTTACAGCCTGTGGACCGAAGGCTCCTTCGGCTTGATCTCGGCCTTCTCGATCATGATCATCGCCGTGCTGATCCTGGTCGCCTTCGCCGCCGAGATGATCGGCCGCAGGTTCGGCGTCGCCGGCATGAGATAGCGCGGCGCATCTGAAAAACGAAAAGGGCCGCTCATCGGAGCGGCCCTTTTGCTTAAGCGAGGCGCCGGCTAATGCCCCGCGCGCACGTGCTTCACCGTATCGCTGACATCGGACCAGGCTTTGGCGCCCGAGTAGCGCGCGCGCAGGAAGTTCACCAGCGCGACCGTCTCGGCTTCACTGAGCTGGTTGCCGAAGGCCGGCATCGAGCGGCCGAGGGCGCCGATCGGCGGGCGAATGCCTTTCTCGATGGCGTGGACGACGGTGCCCGGGATCGGCGCGTGGATCGAGCTTTGCAGCGCCAGCGGCACGGTGCCGCCGTTGACATGGTGGCACTGCGCGCAGCGCGCCTGAAACACGCGCGCTCCGTCGGCGTGCTCGCGCGGCACGGCCGGCGCTTCGGGATGGCCCCATTCCTTCTTCACGGCGGCGGCGCGCGCCGCCGCGCCGTCGATCTTGCGCTCGCCGACCCTGAGGCTCATGACGTATTCGGCGATGGCGAAGACGTCGATCTCGTTCTGCTCGTGCAGCGCGTCGACCACCGGCTTCATCGGGCCCGCGCCCATGCCGTGATCGGCGTGCCAGCCGTCCATCAGATAGACGACCATCTCCTGCTTGGTCCACGGCATCTGCGAGATGGCGTCCTTGTTGAGCGGCGGGGCGTACCAGCCCTCCGCTTCGCCGCCGCCGTATGCCGGCGTGGTGCGCGCGCCCATCATGTTGCGCGGCGTGTGACAGGCGCCGCAATGGCCGAGCCCTTCGACAAGATAGGCGCCCTCGTTCCATTCGGCGCTCTTGGAGGGATCGGGCTGGAACGGCGTCTTGTCGAGGAACAGCAGCTTCCAGCCGGCGAGGATCGGGCGGATGTTGAAGGGGAAGGGCAGCTCGTTCTCGCGCGTCGTCTCCTTCACCGGCTTCACGCCGGCCATCAGGTAGGCGTAGATCGCGTCGATGTCCTCGTCCTTCACCTTGGTGAAGTGGTCGTAGGGGAAGGCGGGATAGAGATGCTCGCCGCGACGGCCGACGCCGTCCTTCATGGAGCGGCGGAACGCGTCTTTCGACCAGCGGCCGATGCCGGTCTCCACATCTGGCGTGATGTTCGAGGTGTAGATGACGCCGAACGGCGTCGGCAGGCGGAAATTGCCGGAAAAAGGTTCTCCATCCTCGCGGGTATGGCAGGCGGTGCAATCGCCGTAGTTGGCCAGCACCTCGCCGCGCGCCACCAGCTTGGGATCGAAGGAGGCGGGATCCGGCCGGGCGATGGGCGGAAGTTCCTTTTCATGCGCCAGAATGGCGAAGCCGCCGAGGCCGACGACGGCCAGGCCGACGATGGCCAGCGCGAGGATACCGCTTGTTTTCATTCGAACTTCCCCTCTCTGCGCGCGGCCGAGAGGGTGGGCCGCGCCTCGCCGTCAGCCTCGCCGCGCGCACCTTGTCGAAACGGCGGGCTAACATTATTGTTACACCACATATTGCGAGAACAGCTTCAAGCTGGCAAGCGGCGGGCGCAGGGGCCCAGGATCAGCCTTATGGATCGCGACTTCTTCGGTGCACCTGGCTTCTTCGGTGAAAGGGACGGCTCATGGAATTCTCTTTGAACATTAACGGGAGCGTCCAGAAGGTGGACGTCGAGCCGGAGACCCCTTTGCTCTGGGTGCTCCGCGACACCATCGGGCTCACCGGGACCAAATACGGCTGCGGCATCGCGCGCTGCGGCGCCTGCACCATCCATGTCGACGGGCAGGCGATGAAATCCTGCCAGTTGCCGGCCTCCGCCGCCGTCGGCAAGCGGATCACCACCATCGAAGGCCTGTCGAAGGATAGTTCGCATCCGGTGCAGCAAGCCTGGATGGAAGTCGGCGTGCCGCAGTGCGGCTTCTGCCAGAGCGGCCAGATCATGTCGGCCGCAGCCCTCCTTTCCAAGCGCAAGACGCCGACCGAAGCCGAGATCGAAGCGGCGATGGCCGACAATCTCTGCCGCTGCGGCACTTATTTGCGAATTGTCGCCGCGATCCAGCGCGCGTCCAAACTGCTGCAAAGCTGAGGGAGGCCGACATGACCGAACAGAGCAAGCAGGCGCAGGACAAGCGCGTGATGGAATCGAAAGCGGCCTCGAAAGCGCTGTCGCGCCGCTCTTTCATCCAGGCGAGCGCGCTCGCCGGCGGCGGTCTCGTCATCGGCTTCAGCATGCCGGGCCGCGCCTTGGCCGCGACCATCGGGCCGAAGCCGCAATCGATCACCACCGCCAGCGGCACCGAGATCAATGCCTGGCTGGTGATCGACAAGGACAATATCGTCACCATGCGCATCCCGCACACGGAGATGGGCCAGGGCGGCATCACTTCGGTCGCCATGCTGATCGCCGAGGAACTGAACGTCGAATGGTCGAAGATCAAGACCGAGTTCGCCGACGCCAACCGCCATCTGCGCAACAACCGCGAATACAAGGTGATGAGCACGCACGGCTCGCAGCTCGTGCGCTTGCAGCATCCGCATCTGATGCAGGCCGGCGCGTCGGCGCGCGAGCGCCTGAAGCAGGCCGCGGCGACCGCCTGGGGCGTCCAGCGCGGCGAGGTCGAAGCCAAGCTCGGCATGTTGACCGCCGGCAACCGTAGCGCCACCTACGGCGAGTTCGCCGAGGCGGCGGCGCAGGTAAAGCTAGAGCAGGAGCCGGCGATCCAGCTCGATCCGGCGAAATGGTGGCTGCTCGGCAAGCCGACGCAGCGCGTCGACATTCCGCTGAAGGTCAACGGCAGCGCGCAATACGCCATGGACACGCGCATCCCCGGCATGGTCTACGCCGCGGTGAAGGCGAGCCCGGTGCCGTGGGGCACGTTGAAGAGCTACGACGAAAGCGCGATCAAGGGGCGGCCCGGCTTCGTCGCCGTGGTGCCGCTGAAATCGGTGCCCGGCAAGCGCGGCCAGCCCGACCTGCAGGACGCGGTCGCCGTCGTGTTCGACAGCTGGTATCGCGCCAAGACGGCGCTCGAGCTGATGCCGGTCGAATGGGACTTCGGCGCGGCCGCGAAGGACAGCACGGCGCTCTATTATCAAGAGGGCCGCAAGCTGCTCGAACAGCCCGGGCAGCTGACCGGCAAGGGCGATCCCCGCGCGGCCGAGATCATCGCCGCCTCCGACAAGGTCGTGACGGCGAGTTACGAGCGTCCGTTCGAGACGCACGCCCGCATGGAGCCGATCAACGCCACCGTCCACGTGCAGGCCGACCGGGTCGATGTCTGGTCGCCGACGCAGGACCAGTCGGCGGCGATCACGCTGGTCGCCGACCAGCTCAAGCGCGATCCGAAAGACGTCTACGCCCACACGATCTTCCTCGGCGGCGGCTTCGGCGGCAACGGCGGCGGCGGCACGGCCGTCACGCGCCAGGCTGCGGAAATCTCCAAGCAGCTCGGCAAGCCGGTCAAGGTGATGTGGAGCCGCGAGGAGGACTTGGCGCAGGACAAGCAGCGTCCGCTGGCGCTGGCCAAGCTCACCGCTTCGATCGGCGCGGACGGCCTGCCGACCGCGCTGACGACGCGCGGCGTCTGGTTCGTGCCCGAGGGCATCAACAACTACGGCAGCGCCACGGCGGACTACGGCATCGCCAACATGAAGTACAAGTTTCCGGTCCGCCATCACGACCGGCACAACGCCAAGACGCACATTCCTGGCTCGACGCACCGCGCGCCGGGCGCGAACCAGATGGGCTTCATGTCGGAATGCTTCATCGACGAGATCGCCATCGCCGGCGGCTGGGATCCGCTCGAATGGCGTCTCAAGATGACTGAAGGGCTCGACGATTATCAGCTCGTGCTCACCACGCTCAAGGACAAGGCGGGCTTCCGCGCCGATCTGCCCAAGGGCCAAGGCATGGGCATCGGCGTCGTCGAATCGCACGGCACCATCGCCGCCGCGTGCGCCACGGTGCATGTCAGCCGCCGCGGTCGCCTCACGATCGAGAAGATTCTCGTGGTGCTCGACGCCGGCCATGTCATTAACCCGCTGCCGGCGGCGGAACAATGCGAAGGCTCGGTGTGCTGGGAATTGTCGCACGCCTGGATGGGCGGCCTCGATCTCGAAGGCGGCCGCTTCGTCAACACCAACTTCGACAGCTACAACCTGCTGCGTATCGATCAGATGCCGGAGGTCGAGACGGTCTTCGCCTCGTCGGGCGGCAAGAAGTGGGGCGGTCTCGGCGAGCCGGCCGGCCCGCCGACGCCGCCGGCCGTCGCCAACGCGATCTTCTACGCGACCGGCAAACGCATCCGCTCGACGCCGTTCCGCCAGCACGACCTAAGCTGGACGTAACGGGCGAGGGATCGAATCGAAAAGGCCAGCCCTGCGGGGCTGGCCTTTTTTGTTGCCGGCGAGCGGCGCAGATCACCGCGTCGGATAGCGCTTGTCGTCGCTGACGGTGACGGCGCGCGCCGTGAGCTTGCCGTCCTTGCTGGCGACGTTGGAGATGGACACGGCCGCGCCGGGCTTGAGCATGTCCTTGCCGCCCTCCTGGATGCGGACGACCACGGCGTCGGGCGGCACCGCGATGTCGTAATTCTGGCCGCCGGTGGTCAGCGTCAGCTTGCCCGCCGACTGTCCGGCGACGACCAGCGTGGCCGGCGCGTTGGTCATGGTGGCGTTTTGATCCGCGCCCCAGGCGCCGTGCCGCTCGCTGGCGCGGGTGTTGGGCGGAAAGACCACGACCTGCACGGCCTTCATGCCGCCCGCGCCGTCCGGCAGAGCGCCGACGCCGACGAAGGTGCCGGGCTTGATGTCGGCGAGCTGGATGGAGACGGCGTGGGCGACGGTGTAGCCGCTTTCCAGCGCGACCTCGGCGTTCTTGCCGTCGTCGGTCTTCACGGTCAGCGTGTCGCCCGAGACATTCGCGATCTCGCCGCGAACGCGACCGGCGTCTTGCGCGGCCGCCGGGAGGGCCGCGATGGCGAGAAACGCGGTGAACGTCAGCGATAGAACGCGCGAGTGGATCATGATCGCCTCTCCTGCGAAACGGCGGATCGCCGCAGGAGACAGGATAGCGCGCGGCGGGCGGCGCGGCGCTCAATAAGCCGCGAGAACGTTTGTCACGCGAAGAGCAGAAAGCTGCGCGGAATGCCGGAGGGCGCGCCGGGCGCGCTTTTCTTTTCGCGGCGGCGCAAGGCGAGGAAGGCGGCGGCCAAAATCGCTTTTTCGTCGTCGACCGCCAGATGCTCGCGCTTGGCGATCATGTCGGCGATCTGATCCGCCTGTTCGAGCAGTTCGATCAGAGGGATGTCGTCGATGCTAGGCGTTTGGGGCTGCGGCGCGTCGGGCGCGCCGGCATCGGACACTCTCCGGCCGAGGCGATGAAAGAGCAAAACCTTCTCGACGAACGGGTGCATCCCTCCCCCCAGCATTACGAAAATTCTTTCCGCAATGATGGGGCTCTGGACATCCCTAAGCAATAGGTTTCGCCTATCTACATATCGGAGCGGTTGATTAGGCTAGATGTTTCGGCGCTTACGTGCGCGCAAAAGAAAGGGCCGCGCGGGATCGCGCGACCCTCAACGCGCGATTTAAACGATCGTCACATTCAGATCGGTCAATCCGTCGATATGGCCGTGCAACTTGTCGCCCTTGACCACCGGCGCGACGCCTTCCGGCGTGCCCATGAAGATGACGTCGCCGGCGCCGAGCGGGATCGAGTCGGAGAGATAGGCGATGGTGTCGGCGACGTTCCAGATCATGTCGGACAGATCGCCGGTCTGCTTGACCGTGCCATTCACCTTCACCCAGATCGCGCCCTTGGTCGGATCCTTGAATTGGCTGGCGGGAGTGATTTCGGCGCAGGGGCCGGAATGTTCGAAGCTCTTGCCCATCTCCCACGGGCGCTGCAGCTTTTTCGCCGCGTTCTGCAGGTCGCGCCGCGTCATGTCGAGACCGACCGCGTAGCCGAACACGCAATCGAGCGCCTTGGCGGCGGGGATGTTCGCGCCGCCCGATTTCAGCGCGACGACCAGTTCGATCTCGTGCTGGTAGTCGGCGGTCTGCGGCGGATAGGGGATGGCGAAGCCGTTCGGCACGATGGCGTCGGTCGGCTTCATGAAGAAGAACGGCGGCTCGCGGTTCGGGTCGTGGCCCATCTCGCGGGCGTGGGCGGCATAGTTGCGCCCGACGCAATAGACGCGCCGCACGGGAAATTCGCCGCCGCCGAGAACGGGAATGGTGGTGGTTTTCGGCGCGGGGAAGACGAGGCTCATGGCTGACTCCGCTGGTTTGGCTTGATCATCGGGACAATCGCACAGGCCGCGTGCGGTCGCGGCGGCTTTGCGGCAGTTGTCGGAATATCCTTTATTCTCAATGATGGATTGCTGTCTTATCTGCGTCTAATATGATTTCAGGCGCGTCTTATTGAGGTGGGCATATAAGCGTGGACCTTCGCCAATTCCGCTATTTCGTCGCCGTCGCCGAGGAGCTGCATTTCAGCCGCGCGGCCGAACGGCTGCATATCGGCCAGCCGCCGCTCAGCCTGCAAATCCAGGCGATCGAGCAGGAGCTCGGCGTCATGCTGCTCAAGCGCAGCCGGCGGCGCGTCGAGCTGACCGAAGCGGGCCGCGTCTTTCTCGTCGAAGCGCGCGCTGCGCTCGCCCAGGCGGCGCACGCCATCGAAACCGCCAAACGCGCCGCCAGCGGCCATGTCGGCAAGCTCAGCATCCATTTCACCACTTCGGCGCCGCTCACCAGCGTCTTCACGCGCGCGGTGCGCGCCTATCACACGGCCTTCCCCGACGTGCAGCTGGAGATGGGCATCGCCACCTCGCAGCACACCCTCGACATGCTGGCGCTCGGCAAGCTCGACGTCGGGCTGATCCGCCCCGCCGCGCAGGCGGTGATGCCGGCCGGCCTCACGGCGCTGCCGATCTATCGCGAGCGGCTGATGCTGGTGCTGCCGGCGGGCCATCAGCTCGCCGATCTCAAGGTGCCGGTGCCGATCGAGGCGCTCGCCGACCAGCGGTTCGTGCTGCGCCGGCGCGGTACCGGCGCGGGCTTCTACGAGCAGGTGTTCCAGATCTGCGCCCAGGCCGGCTTCGCGCCCAACGTGGTGCAGGACGCCGCCGAGACGACGACGACGCTGGGCCTGGTCGCCGCCGGCCTCGGCGTCTCGATCATGCCGGCCTCGGTCGCGTCGATCCAGCTGGAGAACGTGGTGTGGCGCGAACTGGCGGTGGGCGACGCGGCCATCACCTCCTTGCTGCTGGTCTACAACGAGACGAGCGACAACGCCCAGCAGCGGGACCACTTCATCCGCGTCGTGCGCGAAGTCGCCGCGCAGGTCGAGAAAAGCCGCTAGCGTTCCGCATTCGGGCCGCCGCGCTACGACTGAATCGGTAGCGTTCGCCGCCTCCGATGCGCGCGCCATTGCAAAAACCCATATTTTCCGGCGCTTTTCGCGATATCGCGCGCTCTTATTCGCACCCACGAATAAAAGCCGCGACAAAGCAAATTGGACGCTCCCGGCCGCGGCTCGCATCCTGACGGCACAGGCGCGCGGGTTTTGACCGCATCGCCGCTCCCCCTCAGGCTCAACGGGTGCGACATGGCTCTTGCCGCGACATTGCGAAAGAAATGGGACGCCGGCGGAGTCGCGCTCGGCGGTTGGGCGACGATCCCCTCGGGCTTCGCCGCCGAACTGATGTGCGTCGACGGCATCGACTATGTCTGCATCGATCAGCAGCACGGCCTCGTCGATTACATCAACATGCTCGACATGCTCCGCGCCATCGAAGGCCGCGGCGTCGTGCCGATCACGCGCGTGCCCGCCAACGAGCCGTGGATGATCGGCAAGGCGCTCGACGCCGGTGTGCAGGGCGTCGTCGTGCCGATGGTCAGCACGCGCGAGGAGGCCGAGCGCGCCGTTGCGGGCTGCCGCTATTTCCCCAAGGGTGTGCGCTCTTTCGGACCGGCGCGCGCCTCCATGGTGATGAGCAGCCGCGACGTGAAGGTCGTGGGCGACAGCGTGCTGTGCTTCGTCATGGTCGAGACGCGCCTCGGCGTCGAAAACGTCGAGGCGATCGCCGCGACCCCCGGACTCGACGGCATCTATATCGGCCCGGCCGATCTCGCGCTCGGCCTCGGCCTGCCGCCGGAGCTCGACAAGACCGAGCCGGAGCATGTTGCCGCCGTCGATAAGATTTTGAAGGCTTGCCAGAAGCACAACGTCATTCCGGGCATTCAGTGCGGTTCGGGCAAGGCCGCCGCGAAGGCCGTCGAGAAGGGCTTCCGGCTCGTCACCTTCACCAAGGATTCCGCCGTGCTTCCGTCATTCATCGACAAGGAATTGGTTGCCGCTCGCGGCGATGCGGGCGCGACCGTCAAGGAAAGGGGTTACACCTGATGGGCAAGATCGACACCAGCGCCTTCCACGACGAGGCCGCGACGCTGATCGCGAAATACGCGGCCGAGGTCAACGCCAAGCTGGACGCGGACATTTCCCGCTCGGCCAAGCGCGCGCTGCTCGATTCGGTGGCGGTGTCGCTCGGCGCGCTCGCCCATCCGGCGTCGTTCCTGGCGCGCCGTTACGCCGGCCTGTTCCCGATGGAGGGTCCGCACGCCTGCGTCGTGTGGGGCAGCGTCAAGAAATCCTCGCCCGACATCGCCGCCCTGGCCAACGGCGTGTTGCTGCGCTGTTACGATTACAACGACTTTTTCGTCGGCGGCAAGAACAGCGGCCATCCCAGCGACATGATGTGCGGCCTGATCGCCGCCGCCGAATATGCCGGCGCGTCGGGCGCTGAGCTGCTCTCGGCCATCGCCGTCGGCTATGAAGTGACCGCCGCCTGTTTCGACGCGCTGACCACCTATCCCGGCGGTTGGGACTATACCAACCTCACCTCGATCGGCGCCTGCTGCGCCATCGCCCGGGTCATGAAGCTCGACGCGGCGCAGACCCAGGAAGCCCTGGCGATGACGGTGATCCCGCATTTCGCCAGCGACGAGATCGAATCGGGCGATCTCAACAAGCGCGGCGATCTGACGATGTGGAAGCGCTTCAACGGCTCGGACGCCGTGCGCAACGCGCTGCAAGCCTGCATGCTCGCTTCGGTCGGCGTCGAAGGCGCGGTGCGGCCCTTCACCGGAAAATACGGCTTCATCGCTAAGATGCAGATGAAGGACGATCCGATGCCGATCCTGCGTGAGCGCTTGCAGCTCGGGGTCAAGCCGACGCGCGTCGCCGAAACCTACATGAAGCGCTGGCCAATCGGATCGGTGGCGCAGAGCGCCATCCAGGCCGCCATCGAAGCGCGCGCGGCCATCGGCGGCGACATCTCGAAGATCAAGCAGGTGCGCATCTATGCCGAGGAGGGGGCTTACGACCATCTCGTGGCCATCCGCCTCGATCCCTACAACCCGATCTCGCGCGAGACGGCGGACCATTCGCTGCCCTATGCGGTCGCCACGGCGATCATCGACGGGTTCGTGCGCACCGACAGCTTCGATCTCGAGCGCGTGCTCGATCCGGCCCGCGCCGCTTTCCTGCGCGACAAGGTCAAGGCGTTCCCGGCGCCCGAGCTTGGCACCATCAAGGGCGGCAAGCTTAAGCGCGCGCAGGACGGCTACTTATCGCGTGTCGAGATCGAATTGCACGATGGTTCTGTCGTGCATGGCGCGGCCAAGCCGTTCCCCGGCCATCCCAAGAACCCGTTCTCGGACGACGAGCTGCGCGCCAAGATCGTCGAGAACGCGGAGCCGATCATGGGCAAGGCGGCGGTCGAGAAACTGGTGAAATACCTGCTCGCCATTGAAACCGCCGCCAACGTCAAAGACCTGACGGCGCTTATGCAGTTTGAGTGCAAGGACCAAGCCGTCGCGGCCGCGTGACCCCGCGCCGCATGACGGCTGAACCCAGTGAATTCTGAGGCGAGTAAACGCTTAAGGCCAATAAAGGCCGAAGGATTGCCGCGAGAATGACGACGCCCGCGCACGATCTGGCCGCCGCCTCCGCACCGGACGATCCCCGTCCGGCGCGCGGCTCGAAGATCGTGCCGCTGGTCGTCTCGTGCGGTTTCTTCATGGAAGGTTTCGACGGCACGGTCATCACCACGGCGCTGCCGGCCATGTCGCTCGATCTTGGCGCTACGCCGGTCGAGCTGAGCCTCGCCGTCACCGCCTATCTGATGAGCCTCGCGGTCTTCATCCCGATCAGCGGCTGGCTCGCCGACCGCTACGGCATGAAGACGATTTTTCGCGGCGCGGTGGCATTGTTCACCGTCGCCTCGATCTTCTGCGCCGCGGCGCAGACGCTGGACCAGCTGGTCGTCGCGCGCATCCTGCTCGGTATCGCCGGCGCGATGATGGCCCCGGTCGGCCGCCTCGTGGTGCTGCGCTCGGTGCCCAAGTCCGAATACGTCAAGGCCATGGCGCTGGTCACGACGCCGGCGCTGCTCGGGCCGCTGCTCGGCCCCCCGGTCGGCGGCTTCCTCACGACCTACGTCTCGTGGCGTTGGATCTTCATCGCCAACGTGCCGATCGGGCTCGCCGGTCTCGTCGCCATCAGCCTGTTCATCAAGGAATACAAGCCGCCGACCCGCCACAGCCTCGATTGGCTCGGCTTCGCGCTGACGACGCTGACGGTCGCCTGTTTGATGGTCGCCTTGGAAATGGCGACCAACCAGGGGCAGGGGACGCTCTCGGCTCTGCTGCTGGCGCTCGGCCTCGGCCTCGGCGGGCTCGTCTGGCTGCATTCGAGCCGCACGCCGCATCCGCTGATGAGGGTGCGCCTGTTCGCCATCCCGACCTTCAACATCGCCACCGTCAGCGGCGTCGCCTTCCGCGTCATCGTCGGCGCGGTGCCGTTCCTGCTGCCGGTGCTTTTGCAGATCGGCCTCGGCATGACGGCGTTCGATTCCGGCCTTCTGGTCTTCTCCATGGCCATCGGCCTGATCGCGCTCAAGGCCGCCGCGCCGGCGTTGCTCAAGCGCTATGGCTTTCGCCGACTGGTGCTGGTCAACGGCGCGCTGAGCACGCTTTCGGTCTTCGCCTGCGCCGCGTTCGACGCTTCGACGCCGCTCCTCGTAGTCTGCTTCGTGCTGCTGCTATTCGGCGCGTTCCGCTCCTTGCAGGTGTCCGCGCTGCAATCGCTGACCTACGCCGATATGTCGCCCGTCGACATGAGCGGCGCGACCAGCTTCTCCAACGGCCTCTTGCAGTTCGGCAACGGCGCCGGCGTGGCGCTCAGCGCCTTCCTGCTGTTCGTCGCGGCGAGCTGGCGCGGCGGCGACGCCGGGAACCTCGTCACCGCCGACGTGCAATGGGCGCTCGCCGCGATCGGCGTCGTCTCGTTTCTGTCGATGCTGCCGCTGTTCTTTCTCAAGAAGAACGCCGGCGAGGAGCTGAGCGGATATCGCGAAAAGGCGCGGGCATGAGGGTCGCGAGTGATATGGCGCGCAAGGGTCAGTTATTTGCCGCCGTCGCCGTTCGCGCAAGCGCCGCCGAGTTTGGTTCATTTGCTTATTTTTGCGTCCGAGTAAACGCGGCATCTGCCGATTTTCTAGCCTTCGACCGTATTGACGACGCGTAGCCGGGCAGGAAGCCTGACGAAGGGAAATTGACGAAGCGAAGAATCGACGAGGACGACGAGGATTCAGGCGGACCGGCTCACGAGTGCAAACCAATCAGGCGAGTGATCGCCGCAGACACGAGGGTGGAACATGAAGATTACCAGACGTTCGGCTTGTCTATTGATCGCGGGGATGATCGCGGGCGCTGCGGCGTCGTCTCTGCCGTACTCGGCGATGGCGCAAAGCGGCAAACAGGTGATCGTCGCCGCCGACGAGATCCCCAAGCAGCTCGATCCGCTACGCTATCAGATCTACGCGGGCTATCGCGTGATGTACAACATGTACGACACGCTGATCATGGTCGATTACAAGAGCGACGGTAAGCTCGTTCCGGGCCTCGCCACGGCCTGGAAGCGCATCGACGACAAGACGCTCGAGCTGACGTTGCGCCCGAACGTGAAGTTCCACGACGGCTCGACCATGACCGCCGAGGATGTCGTGTTCTCGCTGAGCCCCGAACGCATCGGCACCAAGGGCTCGCCGGGCTACGGCACGGCGCAGCAGTTCCTCTCGACGCTGGCCGGGGCCGAAATCGTCAACCCGACGACCGTGCGCGTGAAAAGCAACATCTCCGATCCGACCATCGAGATGCGCCTGACCGCCTGGGGCTCGCAAATCATCAGCAAGAAGGCGTTCGAAGCCGCCGGCGGCTGGGACGGCTACGCCCTCAAGCCGGTCGGCACCGGCCCGTTCAAGCTCGGCAATATGTCGCCGGAGGAGAATCGCCTGCTCGCCTTCGCCGACTATTGGGGCGGCAAGCCGGACATCGACACGCTGATCTTCCGCGGCGTGCCGGAGCTCTCGGCGCGCATCGCCGGCCTCATCAGCGGCGACTTCGACATCTCCGTCGACATTCCGCCGGACCAGTTCGCCCCGGTGAAGAACGCCAAGATGGAGATCGTCGGCGGCACCATCCCGTCGATGCGTAACGTCAAGTTCGACACGCGCAATCCCGTCCTCAAGGACAAGCGGGTGCGTCAGGCCCTCGCCATGGCGATCGACCGCGAAGCCATCGTCAAGTCGCTGTGGGCCGGCATGGTCGACGTGCCGAACGGCCATCAGCTGAAATCCTACGGCGGGCTCTACGATCCGAGCCATCCGAAGTGGGAATACAACCCGGCCAAGGCGCGCCAGCTGCTCGCCGCCGCCGGCTACAAGGGCGAGTCTATTCCCTACCGTATCCGCAACAACGCCTACGGTTCGGAAGTCTCGACCGCGCAGATCCTCGTCTCGATGTGGAACGCTGTCGGCGTCAACATCGACCTGCAGATGAAGGAGAACTTCGGCCAGCTTCTGGCTTTCCCCGGCACCGGGATGCGCAACGGCGCCGACCCGATCATGGTGAACGATCCGCTGTTCGGCTTCTGGCGCTCCTACAACGAATCGGAGCGCGAGGTCTGGTCGAACGAGGAGTTCTACAAGTGGGGCCATCAGCTCGAAAGCTCGATGGATCCCGCGCAGCGCAAGATCGCGCTGAAGAACATGATGACGATCTTCGACGACGATCCGCCAGCGATCATCCTGCACACGTTCGGCTTCTTCTACGGCGTCAATCCGAAGGTGAAGTGGACTCCGTATCCGCATCCCTACATGGACTTCCGCAAAGGCAACGCGGACCGGTCCTGACGCGTCGTTCGCGAACCCGCCGCCCGATCTCAAGGAAACGTCCCATGCTTGCGCCCAGCGTACCGCCCGAAGCCCCGCTCTGCAGCGTCGACAGGCTGACTGTCGAGGTGATCGACGGGCTCGCGCGCAAGACGGTGGTCGAGGACGTCTCCTTCAAGATCGGCAAAGGCGAGTATTTCGCGCTGGTCGGCGAAAGCGGGAGCGGCAAGAGCGTCACGTGCCATACGTTGATGAACCTCTTGCCGTTCCCCGCCGCCGTCTACGGCCGCATCGTCGTCGATGGCCAGGCCGTGCTGTCGCTCAAGCCGGCCCCATTGCGCCGCTTCCGCCAGAAATCCGTCGGCATGGTGTTCCAGGATCCCATGGCCGCGCTCAATCCCGTCCGCACCATCGGCTCGCAGATGTTCGAGACCTTGCGGATGCACCATCCGAAGGCCGGCCGCGAGGAGCTGCGCGCGCTGGCGCTCGCGGCGCTGCGCAGCGTCCATATCGCCCAGCCGGAGGCGCGGCTCGGCGCCTATCCGCACCAGCTGTCGGGCGGGCTCAATCAGCGCGTGATGATCGCCTTCGCGTTGCTCGGCGATCCGCCGCTGCTGATCGCCGACGAGCCGACCACGGCGCTCGATATGTCGGTGCAGGCGGAAATTCTCGACCTGATGGACGAGATGCGCGCCAAACGCGGCCTTTCGGTCCTCATGGTCACGCACGATCTCGGCATCGTCGGCGACCGCGCCACCCATATCGCGGTGATGCGTTCGGGCCGCATCGTCGAGCGCGGCGTCACGCGCGAGGTGCTGGCCGCGCCGAAGGAGGATTACACCAAGGCGCTGTTCGAGGCCGCCGCGGTGAAGAACGCGGTCAAGCTGCATCACGACCATGCCCTCGGCGAGGCCTGCCTGACCTTCGACAAGGTCTCCAAGCGCTTCAAGACGACAGGCGGCAAGAGCAAGAGCGAGCTGGTCGTCGCCGCCGACGAGGTGAGCTTCTCGGTCAAGCAAGGCGAGATCGTCGCTCTCGTCGGCGAAAGCGGCAGCGGCAAGACCACGGCGGCGAAGATGGCCATGGGCCTGGTGCGGCCCGATTCGGGCAAGGTCACGGTCAATGCCGCCAAGGAGATCAGCGCCGAGGACGCCGGCGTGCAGATCGTGTTCCAGCACCCGAAGGATTCGCTCGACCCGCTGATGAAGGTCGGCGCGCAGCTGCATGAGGTGCTCCTGGTTCATGGCGAGAAGGACGCGGCCAAGCGCGCCGCGCAGATTTCCGCCACGCTGAGCGACGTCGGCCTGACCGACGGCATTCTCGAGCGCCGGCCCTCGTTCTTGAGCGGCGGCGAAGCGCAACGCGTCGTCATCGCCCGCGCGCTGCTGCTCAAGCCCAAGCTGCTGATCGCCGACGAGCCGCTCTCGGCCGTCGACGTCTGCCTGCAAAAGCAGATTCTCGACTGCTTTAAGGCGCTGCGCGAGAAGCGCGGCATCGCCATCTTGCTCATCACCCACGACCTGCGGATCGTGTTCGACATCGCCGACCGCGTGGTGGTGATGAAATCGGGGCAGGTGGTGGAGGAAGTCGGCGTCGCCCAGTTCGGCGACGAAGGCCGCGACGCCTACACCAAGAAGCTCATCAAGGCGATTCCGGGTCGCAAGCTCGGAGACATCGCCGTGTCCGCCGCGCCGGCCGGCCCGCGCAACGTGTCGGGGGCCGTCGCCTAAGCGTCAAGCCGTGCCTGATGCGCCGGCGCGCCGCGCCGGCGGAGGGAGAGAGGGACCATGAAACTCGCCGCCCGACTGCTGCGCGCCGTCATATCGCTTTGGCTCATCGTGACCTTCGTGTTCGTCGCGTTGCGCCTGACCGGCGATCCCGTGCTGGCGGTGCTCAATCCCGACGACATGACCAAGGACATGATCGAATCCTACCGCAAGCTGTGGGGCTTCGAAGGCACCATCGGCGAGCAATATCTGATCTACGTCACCAACGTCATGCACGGCAATTTCGGCAAGTCCATCCTCAACGGCCGCGACGCCTTCGACACGGTGATGGAGCGCCTGCCGGCGACGCTGCAGCTGATCGGCGCCAGCGCCAGCCTGATGATCCTGATCGGCCTGCCGGTCGGCACCTGGGCGGCGATCAAGGCCGGCAGCAAGTGGGACGGGGCGATCATGAGCTTCTCGACGCTCGGGTTCGCCATTCCCAACTTCTTCTTCGGCCTGCTGCTGATTCTGGTCTTTTCGGTCAGCTTGCGCTGGCTGCCGACCGGGGGCACCGGCACTTGGGCCCATATGATCATGCCGGTGGTGACGATCGGCGTCGCCAAGGCGGCGGTGTTCACGCGCTTCGTGCGCTCGGCCATGCTCGACGCGCTGAAACTGCAATGCGTCACCTCGGCGCGGGCGCGCGGCCTGAGCGAGACGCGCGTGCTGGTGCGGCACGTGTTCCCCAACGCCCTGGTGCCGCTCGCCACCATCCTGCCGCTGCTGGTCGGCGGCATGATCAGCGCGGCGGCGGTGGTCGAGGCGGTTTTCGCCTGGCCCGGCATCGGCCGGCTGATCGTCGAATCGGTGGCGCAGCGCAACCTCGCCATCGTGCAGGTCATCATCATGCTCGTCGCCTTCGTCATGATCGTGACCAACCTGATCGTCGATCTGATCTATTCCTGGCTCGATCCGCGCGCGTCCGCCGCGGCGGCCAATTAGGGAGCGCGCTATGGTGCAGACGGTTCTCGCGGCGAGTTGGCGGACGGCGGTCAAGATGCCGCTCAGCGTCAAAATCTCCGCGCTTTGGCTGATCCTCTGCCTCAGCCTGGTCGGCTTCGCCGCCTGGCTGCCGATCCCGGAGAAGAACACGCTTGATCTCATGTCGCGCCTGTTGCCGCCGATCGGCTGGGGCGGCGCGCCGGGGCATCTGCTCGGCACCGACGAGCTGGGCCGCGACATCCTCGCCCGCCTGATTTCCTCGATGCGCACCAGCCTGCTGCTCGCGCTCTGCGCCACGCTGATCTCGGCGACGCTCGGCACCACGCTCGGCATCCTCGCGGCCCATTTCGGCGGCTGGCTCGACGAAGTGGTGGTCGCCGCCATCGACGCCCAGGCGTCGCTGCCCTTCATCATCGTGACGCTGACGATCACCGCCTTTTTCGGCTCCAGCCTGCCGCTGTTCCTCATCATCCTCGGGCTTTACGGCTGGGAGCGGTTCGCGCGCCTGTCGCGGGCCATGACGCTGGCCTCGCGCGGGCGCGGCTACGTGCTGGCCATGCAGACGTTGGGCTTCTCTTGGTGGCGCATTTACTTGCGCCACGTTCTGCCGAACATCGCCAGCGCGCTCCTGGTCACGGCGACGATCAATTTTCCCGAAACAATCCTGCTCGAGACGTCGCTGAGCTTCCTCGGTCTCGGCATCCAGCCGCCCAATACCAGCCTCGGCAACATGGTCGGTTTCGGCCGCAACTATCTGCTGACCGGCTGGTGGATGTCGGTGATCCCGGGCCTGACGATATTCCTCTGCACGCTCGCCGTCTCGATTATCGGCGACTGGGCGCGCGGGCAGATTTCGCGCACCTGACGCGGCGGGCTTAGCGGCCGGTGTAGCTTTGCCACATGCCGAGCTCGAACACCTGGAGATTGCCGACCTTCAGCAACTGGCTGGTCAAAATCATGATGTCGGTGGCGCTGCAGGCCTGGATGTTCGGCTTGATCGGCGGGAATTTGTGGCCGGCTTCGATCTTGGCGGCATAAAGCGTCACGAGGGCGGCGAGCAGCGTCTGTAGTGCGTCATTGGAAAGGCCGTCTTCGCCTTTCCCCAGCAAGGCATCGAGGCTGGCGGCCATGCGCGAAGCGGTTTCAGAGAGTTCGGCGGCGATCTCCGGCACGGCCAGGACCGGTTCGGCCAGGATTTGCTCGGCGGCTGCGATCATGTCGTCCTCCTGCTCAGGCCCGTTTCAGGGCGGGGTGGATGTCGGGGATCTCTTTGACGATCTTGCTCGTGTCGAGATTGAACAGCTTGGCGGCGTTGGCGCCGAGGATGTTGCGCTTGGCCTGTTCGCTGAGGAACGGCAGATCGTAGATCACGCTCGGCAGGTCGAAATCCCAGTGCGGATAATCGGACGACCAGACGAGCTGCGTCTCGGCGTTGAGCATCTTGAAGGTGGCCTCCAGGATCGACTTGTCGGTCGGCATCTCCATCGGCTGGGTGGCGTAATACATTTCGCGCATGTATTCGCTGGGCTTGCGTTTGAGCTGCGGGCACTCGGAGGTGCGCATCATGTAGCTATGGTCGAGCCGCTGCATCATGGCGTAGGCCCAGGTCAGGCCGCTTTCGATCCAGATCACCTTGAGCTTGGGGAAGCGCTCGCACAGGCCGTTCGTCACCCAGTTGGCGATATGGATCATGTTGAACCACATGAAGCCGAGCGCGTGGACCGAGATGAAGCGGTTGGTCATGGCGAGGGCCTGGTCGTTCCAGTTGTAGGCGGCATGGAACGAGATCGGCAGGCCCATCTCCTCCAGCAGCCGGTAGGTCTTCATGTAGGCGTTGTCGTGGACCGGCTTGTAGCGCGGCGACGTGACCATGAAGCCGCAGACGCCCTTGCGCCCGCCGAACTCCTTGACGGTCTGGTAGGCCGCGTCCGGATCGTTGAACGGGATGTAGAGCATGGAGACGAGGCGCGGCTCGGCCGCCAGCACGCGCTCGCACAGCCAGCGGTTATAGGCGTTGCACAGCGCCACCTCGACGTGCGGCTGCGGATGCAGGCCGAGGAACAGCATCGGCGTCGGGAACAGGCAGGCGTAATCGACGCCCATCGCGTTCATCCAGCGCTTGGTCATGGTGATGTCGCGGTGCTCGGCGTCGGTCGTCTTCTCGATCTTGCGCAGGCGCTGGCGCGTGATGCGGCCGTTGATGTCCTGATAGCCGACCTGCGAGTTGAGCAGGGTGGAGCGGCCGGGGCGCTCGACCGATTCGAGCGCGGCGCGCTTGATCACCGGATCGTCGATGAAGCTGAAGACGTCCTTGTAGGACTCGTTTTCGTAATGGTGCGAATCGACGTCGACGATGAGGAAGTCCTTGTAGTTCCGGGCGTGCGCCTGCTCGGCGGCGTGGTGCAGGAACTTGTCGGTCTGGAACTCGTCGAACGTCAGCTTGCGGGTCTCGCTGCTCGGCATCTCCATGATGGCGGTTCCTTCTCAGAGGACGACGTAAATCTCGTCCTGGCGCAGGACGACGGGATATTTCTTCAGCTTGAGCTTCTTGTCGGCGACGCATTCGCCGGTCTTCAGGTCGTATTCCCAGCCGTGCCACGGGCAGACGAAATGCATGTCGCCGGTGAAGCGCGAGCCGCCGTGCCATTGGCGCTGGTCGTCGACCACTTCCTCGACGCGCGGCATCATCACGCCTTCGCACGCGGGGCCGCCGGTGTGGGCGCAATAATTGCTGTAGCCGTAATATTCGCCCTGCGAGAAGAACACGCCGACCTCCTGGCCGTCCGGCGCGCGGACGATCTGGCGGTCGCCATCCTTCATCGCGGCGACTTTCGACACGAACAATTCTGCCATGGGATTCGCTCCTTTCGCGCGGCTGCCGGTCGGCGGCGGAAGGGCAGTATCGCCAGGGGCGGCGCGCGACCGCGATACTAGTTTTTGTCCTATTAGCGCCAGCAACAGGAGACGCCATGCCGCAACCGCACTTGATCCGCAACCGTCTGGGGTTGGCGGAATTCCTGCGCGCCCGGCGCGAGCGTCTGCAACCAGCGGACTTCGGCCTGCCCACGGTCGGGCGGCGTCACACCAAGGGGCTGCGTCGCGAGGAGGTGGCCTCGCTCGCCGGCATCGGGCTGACCTGGTACACTTGGTTCGAACAGGGCCGCGACATTCGCGTCTCGACCGCCTTTCTCGACAATCTGGCGCGCGCGCTGCGGCTCAATTCCACCGAGCGCAGCTACCTGTTCTTCCTCGCCGGCCATCAGAGCGGCGAGCGCGAGGCGATCGACAGCATGGCGGTGGCGCCGAGCCTGCGCCGGCTGATCGAAGGGCTCGGTCCGCGCCCGGCCTATCTCAAGAACATGCGCTGGGATGTGCTGGCGTGGAACGCGGCGGCGCGCTTCGCGTTCGGCGATTTCGCCGAGACCGCGCCGGAGCGGCGCAACATCGTCTGGCTGACCTTCGCCGAGTCGCGGTTTCGCGACAGCATGGCCGACTGGGAGACCGACGCGCGCCGGCTGATCGCGCGCTTTCGCGCCGATTACGCGAAAATCTCCGCCGACGACGTGCTGCGCCGCCTGCTCGATGATCTCGACGCGATTTCGCCGGATTTCCGCCGGCTCTGGCGCGCCCACGACGTCTATGAGAAGGGCGACGGCATGCGCCTCGTCGCCGTGCCGGGCGTCGGCGCAATCGATTTCGACTATACGATCTGCAAGATCGGCGAAGCCGACCAGATCAAGGCGGTGATCTATGCGCCCAATCCGGACGGCGCGAACGCCGAGCGTTTCGTCGCGGCGTGCGAAGCGGCCACGGATTGCGCCGGCGCGCGCCGCCGTCAAAGGGTTGCCGGATAGGCCGTCTCTGTTATTTTGCCGGCGAATAAGAGCGGCCGCCGGATGTATTGGACTTCGGCCGGCTCGCGTCCTTCACTGACGCTGCGGCCGTCGCCGCGTCATTCACCAGAGGTGGCCTTCCCAGATCATGGCGTCCGATTCGAAGCCCATCATTCTTGCGACCCGCAAATTGCCCGACGCCGTCGAAGCGCGCCTCTCGGCGAACTACGAAGCCATCCTCAATCCCGACGACCGGCCGCTGCCGATCGCGGAGATTCTCCGCGTGGCCGAAGGCTGCGACGGCATCCTTTGCACGCTGACCGACAAAATGAGCGCGGAAGTCATCGCCAAGCTGCCGGCGCGCGTGAAAATCCTCGCGACCTTCTCGGTCGGCTACGAGCATATCGACATTCCGGCGGCCAAGGCGCGCGGCCTGATCGTCACCAACACGCCCGGCGCGTTGACCGACGCCACCGCCGAGATCGCGCTGCTCTTGATGCTCGGCGCCGCGCGGCGCGCCTATGAGGGCCAGGCGATGCTGCGCGCCGGCGCTTGGACCGGCTGGGCGCCGACGCAATTGATGGGCACGCAATTGCACGGCAAGCGCCTCGGCATCGCCGGCATGGGCCGCATCGGCCAGAAGGTGGCCAGGCTGGGGCTCGCCTTCGGCATGACCATCCATTATCACGGCCGGCGTCAAGTCGATCTCCCCGCCGATCTGCCGGCGACCTATCACGCCGACGATGCGGCGTTTCTCGGCCAGTGCGATTATCTCTCGATCCACATGGCCTCGACGCCGGAGACGCGCCACTGGCTGAATGCGCGCCGGGTCGGCCTGTTGCCCCAAGGCGCGATCGTGGTGAACACCGCGCGCGGCGATTTGGTGGATGACGCGGCGCTGATCGACGGGCTGACCAGCGGCCATCTCGGCGCGGCGGGGCTCGACGTCTTCGCCGGCGAGCCGAACATTGACAAGCGCTATCTGCCGATCCCGAACGCCATGCTGTTGCCGCATCTCGGCAGCGCCACGGTGCAGACGCGCTGCGCCATGGGTTTTCGCGCGCTCGACAATCTGGACGCCTATTTCGCCGGCCGCGCGCCCGGTGACAAGCTTGCCTGACCTGCTGGCCCCGCACGTCGCCGCGGCGCTCGACGCCGCCGCGCTGCTGCGCCGCAGCTTCGCGGCGGCGGTGGCGGCGGCCGATCCGCTGAACGTCGTCGCTCCGGCCCTGCCGAAACCGCCCAAGGGCCGCACGCTGGTCGTCGGCGCAGGCAAGGCGGTCGCCGCCATGGCGAAGGCGGTGAAGACGGCCTGGCCGGCGGGCGCGCCGCTCGAAGGCATCGTCATCACCCGTTATGGCCACGGCTATGAGGGCGAGGACGCGCTCAAGCGCATTCGCGTCGTCGAAGCCGGCCATCCCGTGCCGGACGAGGCCGGCGCGGCGGCGGCGCGCGAGATCGTCGCGGCGGTGCAGGCGCTCGGTCCGGACGATCTGCTGCTCGCGCTGTTCTCCGGCGGCGGCTCCAGCCTGTTTTCGTTGCCGATGCCGCCGGTCAGCATGGAGGCGCTCAAGGCGACGACGGCCGAGCTGCTGAAATGCGGCGCGGCGATCCAGGAGATCAACACGGTGCGCAAGCACCTCTCGCTGGTCCAGGGCGGCCGCCTGGCCATGATGTGCCGCGCGCCGATCGAGACGATCCTGATTTCCGACGTGGTCGGCGACCAGCCGACCCATATCGCCAGCGGGCCGACCGTCGCCGATCCGACGACCTATCAGGACGCGCTCGATATTCTCGAACGTTACGATTGCGTGGTGCCGCTCAGCGTCCATGCGTTGCTGGAAGCGGGCGCGGATGGGGACGCGGCGGAAACGCCCAAGCCCGGCGCGGCGGCCTTCGCCAAAGCCCGCACGCGCATCGTCGCCACGGCGCGCCAGAGCCTGGATGCGGCGGCCAAGCTGTTCACCGAGGCGGGCGTCACGCCGCTGATCCTCGGCGACAGCGTCACCGGCGAGGCGCGCGAGGTGGCCAAGGCCCATGCCGCCATGGTGCGCGAGGCCATCGCCGGCCAGTTCAGCCCGTTCCGCCCGCCCGTCGCCTTGCTCTCAGGCGGCGAATGCACGGTGACGGTGAAGAACCCGAAGGGCCGCGGCGGCCGCTGTTCGGAATATCTCTTGTCGTTGGCGGTGGAATTGGGCGAGGGCGTTCAGGTGTTCGCTCTCGCCGCCGACACCGACGGCATCGACGGCTCCGAAGACAATGCCGGCGCGCTGCTGACACCCGATACGTTGGTCAAAGCGAAAGCGGCCGGCCTGCGCGCCGATCAACTGCTGGCGGCGAACGACGCTTACAGCTTCTTCGCCGCGACGGAAGGGCTCGTGACGACCGGCCCGACGCGCACCAACGTCAACGATTACCGCGCCATCCTAGTGCTATGAGCCATCGCGAGCGCTTGCCTTATGGCGATGGCTCCGGGCCTTGGCTTTCGGAATCGGCGAGGTTATGGGGGAGGATACGATGGCGCGTCTGTTCAGTCGCTTTCTGGCTCATTCCGCCTTGTCGTGACCGGGCCGACGCGCACAAACATCAATGATTACCGCGTGATCTTGGCGCCGTAACGCAGGGCATATGCCATTTGCGCCTGTTCAGCGATTTTGCGCGCCGTTTGTGATGATCGCTGCCGCGCCATTTGCGCTACAAGCGGGCGATGAACAGCCGATATTTCTTGGGCGCCCTCGCTCTCATCGTCACCCTATCAGCTTGCGGCGGCGAGCTGGTCGGCGTGGGTTCGCTGCTCCTGCAGGGCATCCAGCTGGCTAGCGGCGGGGCTTCGGAATCAGGCTCTGGAAAGAATAGCGCGCCTTTCAGCCGGATCGATCGCACCCAGGAACGGCACGCATTGGAGGATGTGACATCGCGAGCCGTCTCGCAATCTTGCCTGGCGGCGAAGGATGACCAGGCGGATGCGACGGCCGCTGTGTCCGCCCCCGCCTCCTCCCCGATCACCTCGCGCCAATGCGGTTATCGCGATGTCTGCCTGCCGGGCCATGAGCGGCCTGTGCGCATGCTCGTTTGCGAACAGCGCAACATAGTGACAGCGCCTTGACGAATTATGAAGCTAGGTCTGGAAAATTGGCTAGAAGTTGTATCCAGCTGTTGATCGGCACGGCGCCGGGGGCTGGGCCGTATATGGCCGGCATGTCATCGCCCGCCGCGCCGGACGGCAAGGGGAGCAGACCTCCCGCGCCGCGCGAGGCGCTCCCCTCGGCGCGAAATCCGAATCGGTCGGACCCGGACGCGGAGAATCCGCTGGCCGCTATATAGGGGGCTATTTGGGGACGCCCAAAAGCCTGATCGCCCCGACGTTCGACGTTGACCAAACTGCCGTCAAGGCCGCGAATGAAATTGTTGGCGGTTGAGCGTCCCGCCAATTTTCGTTCGAGCAGGAGCTGCCGATAGGCGCCGCTCATGCCGACTCCGTTCGCAGGGCCGCCCCGTTGAAAAGAGAAAGCTTGGTTGTTGAGTTGGGCCTTGGCCGGACTAGATATCGACAGCAATAGGCCGGCGAAAATAAGGATGGTGAGGCACGCGGTGGAAAGGGCTGCGCGCATGAGGACGATTCCTTCAGGATGGATCTGGCCTTCTAGCAAGGCCGCTACAAGCGATAAATGGCGCAGGCCCCGAGCAACTGCCATGAATTATTGCGATCTCGGCCTTTTGAACCAATCGCTTATCCGAAAGATCGTCGCCGCGCGTGTCAGATCATAAACGTCCCGTCGTCGAGCGACATGCTCGGCGCCGGCGCGTCGATTAGCTTGATTTCACGGGCGGCGAACACCGCAGCCTGCGTCCTGTTATGCAAAAGAAGCTTCTTCAGCAGCGAGCGGATGAGATACTTGGCGCGTCCCTCGCTGATCTCCAGCGTCGCGGCGATGGTGCTGTTGGTGCAGCCATGTCCCAGAAGACTGAGAATTCTTTGTTCCGGCCAAGTCAGCGACAACAATATTTTTCGGCGAAGCCCGCGCTCCATCATGATGGACGCGATATGGGCGGGAACGCTCATGTATCCCTCTTGCATGATGGAGATGATCATCGGCAGACGGCTGAAGTCTGACTGCTGACAGATCACGCCGTCGGCGATCTGCATCGCTTCGATGATCTTCGTGATCGTCTGGTCTCCAATGACCACCAGAAGCTTTCTCCTCCTTTTGAGGGTCGAAAGTTTATTCATCTCTCGCGACTTGTAACGCGAGAGCAGCGCCGAACTCATGATGAGAACGTCGAGCGATTTCAGATGTTCGTTCGAGCGCTCAGGTAGGGGCGACGAGGATTGTCCGGTCAGGCCAAGGGCGCTGCGGATTCGCTCGTCCAACTGCCTATCGGCCAGAATCGCATAGCTTCTACTCACGGGGCTTCCACGCCATAGGGCGCGCCTTTTTCAGAAGCGAGTTTGATAGCCGGAATGCGCCAGCTTCGAGCGATGGCGGAAAAGGACAATATTGCAGCCGTCCTTCGGCGCGCAGGTTCATCAGCATAAGAAATCGTAAATATTGGCCGCGCGGTTCGCCTATTCGGCGCGGATGCGCGACCGCCACCCATTTGCGCCGACTGGCGCGAAAGAGACGTCGCGCGGCGATTTAGGGGGAAATGATTAGCCAATTCTATCGCCGCAAGAGCGATTTGAGTTTCTTCGCACGGCCTTATCCTGCGCGTCTATCGATCGATCGCACTGCGCCGCTTCGGCGCGACGAAGCGCCTCAAGCAAGGGATATGCAGACGATGCGACATATTAAACACACGCCGGTCATGGCTTTGGCATTCGCTCTCGGTGCGTGCGGCGGCATCTATCCGCCGGACGGCGTCAAACCGAACTTCACTTTTCCAGTGACGAACAACGAGACGCCTTACAGCTTGTGCCTGTCGGGCTTCTCCGCGATCCAAGGCAGCAATTTGCCCACCTTCGCGGTGGGAGAAGTGGCTGACAAGACCGGTCAGCTCTCGACGCAATCAGGAAGCGGCTACAGCACCGTTCTGACGCAGGGCGTTTCCGAGATGATGATGAGCGCCCTCTATAAAACGCAGAAGGTTCGCATGGTCGAGCGCTTCGACCTGCGCGTGCCTTTGGCGGAGATGCGGATGACGGAGCAGGGCCTTGTCTCGCGCGAGGGCGGCGCAAGCCAGCGCGGCACGATCCGCGGCAGCGACTTCGTGGTCGTCGGGGCGCTGACCGAGTTGAACTACAACATCGTAAGCGAAGGCGCCCGGCTGTCGATCGGCGGCATCGGCGGCGGCGCGCGGACGGTCGTCATCAACGTGGCGCTCGATATGCGCGTGATCAACGCGCGTTCGTTCGAGGTGAGCTACGTCTCGACACTGCAGAAACAGGTCTACGGCTATGAGGTCGAAGCGAATGTTTTTCGCTTTTTCGGCAATCAACTCGTCGAGTTTGACGCGGGTCGCATCCAAAACGAACCGCTTCAACTCGGCGTGAGGTCCGTCGTCGAAATGGGGGTTTACCAGATCATGACGGAATTCCTTGGCCTGCCCGGCACGCCAGATTGCGCGCTCGTTCAGGCCAATAATTACGGCAAATACTTAACCAAGAAGGAAACCTAACATGACGAGCAACCTCAAGAAGACGTTTCTGGCGAGCGCTGCGGCGCTGGCCTTGACCGCCGGCTTCGCCGCCGGTCCCGCGAACGCGTTCGATCGCAGCTATTGGACCTTCCGCGTCGATATCGATCCTTGCATCGACATCAACGTGAGCCTGGACCCCGATTCGCTGACTGCGGTCGAGATCGAGCAAAGCTCGATTGGCGACATCTCGGCGATCTCGATCGTCAAAGACATCGCCGTCGTGCAGCTCAACACGCAATCCGGCGGCTATGGCCACCATTCCAACCACCATGGCAACGGCAATTCCGTTCCGGCGATGGACGCCCTGACCGAATTGGGCCAGGTCGTCAGCTCGGCGACTGCGGTCGCCAACAACGCGAACATCACTAGCGTGACGGAAGGCGTCTTCGTCGACGTCTCGCAGACCGCCACGGACGGCTACCATAGCGGCGGTGACGTCCTCGCGAAATCGGTCGTGATCAACATCGAAGACTTGATGGTGGATAGCACAGCGACCGCCGTCGCAAACAACCTCAATCTCTCGGTCGATCCGGCCTCGATCGTCGGCGGCACGACGGTCGTCGCCAATATCGAGCAGAAGAGCGTGATGGACGTGACCGCGGTGTCCTACGTGAAGGGCGTCACCTTGACGAACTTCAGGAATATCGGCTCGGTGGCCGGCCCGGTCATCAGCTCTGCCGCCACCGCCGTCGGCAACAACGTCAACGTCACGGTCGCGATGCCGTAAGCGTTGCGGGAGAGGCAGGCCCCCGCCTGTCTCTCGCCTTCGCCGGAGGCGGCTCCCCTTCCGTCTCCGGCGACCTTCTTAAAAAATAGGAGATCGACATGACCTGCACTTCTCTGAAAATCCTGAGTCTCTCTGCCGCGGCCTTTTGCCTGATCGCCGGGCCAGCCGCCGCCCAGATGATGGGCAACGGCCCCTACAGCTTTCCGGCACGCAGCAATTCCTTCGCCGCGCAGGCGCAGATCACCCAAAAGCTCAACAGCAACGGAGGGTTGTCGAGCGGCATGGAGGCTCTAAGCCAGTATGTCTACAACTCTTCCTCCACAGCGATCGGCAACTACAACAACGTCACGGTCGGCGACAACTCCACCGCGAAGGTGGTCAGCCAGCAAGACAGCACCGGCAGCCAGACGGCTGACGCTGAAACGGATATCAAGAGCACGACATTCAATCATAGCTCGCAAGCCAACTCGCATCCGGCTCCGTAGCCGTTAGCGCGAAGGACAGGCCATGAAATCGATCATACTTGCGGCCCTGGCGGGGGTCTGGATTGTACTCGCGGGCGCGGCGGCGGCGCAGGATAGGGCGTCCGCGCCGGCCGGCAGGATGTCTGCTGCCGAATTGTTGCGCGCCGCAGACGAGGGCAGCGTCGAAGCTCAATATGCAGCGGCAGCCTTGATCTTGCGTGGCGGGATGCCTGAGAACGCCGCGGCGTTCATGCGAGATCCCACTCGCGCGGATGGGGTTGCCGTCGGCTACCTGAAGAACGCGGCCTCGCAGGGGAGCGCAGCCGCGCAGCATCTGCTGGGCAGCCTGCTGCTGTCGGGGCGGGGTATCGGCGCGGATCCGTTGGCGGCGAAAGATCTGTTCGCGAGGGCGGCGGCAGCGGGAAACAGCGACGCGCAGAACGCTATGGGCCAGATGGCGCGCCAAGGTACTGGCGGCGCGCGCGACTATAAGGCTGCGGTTGCCTGGTTCGAGAAGGCGTCGGCAGCCGGTAATATGCTGGCTTTGACCAATCTGGCCTACATGCACGGCAAAGGTTACGGGGTGCCGCAGAACGCCGAGAAGGCGTTCGCGATGACGCAGCGTGCCGCTTCAGCCAACGTGCCGGAAGCGCAGCATAATCTCGGGCTGATGCATTATGAAGGCCAAGGCGTCTCGAAAAACGTGATGGAAGCGCTCCTCTGGTATCGCCGCGCGGCAGAACAAGGCCATTCGCCTTCGGCGCTCAATATTGGTTTCATCTATGCCAAAGGAGAAGCGGGCGGCGACGTGCGCGATCAGCTGGTCGAAGCCGTCAAGTGGTTCGCTTTGGCGGGGACTTCCAAAGACGCGAGGGTGGGTGAGAAGGCGAAGCAGGCCATGCTGTATGTCGCCAAGCGCGTACCGCCCGACGTCATGTTGGACGGCAGCGCCGCTGCGCAAAAATGGATGTTGCGCCGCCAGGCGAACGCGAATCTGCCGCAGTGAATATTTGAAAGAGTTTGAATCCATAAATTTCAACCAAGAGGCATAAGAATGATGAAATCGACAAAAGTGTTCAATATTGACCTGGACCTTTATTCACAGGAGATCGTTGACTGTTTTGTGAGCAGGATGTGTCCTTTTGATTTAATTAATGCCGGTTCCGCTCGTTCGTTGTCGATAGCGACGCCTTCATCGCGCTCAAATTGAGATGAATTCTCTCGAAAGTATAGAACATGAGCGACGCGGATTTGCGTCTCATCCATCGATGCGAGGCCTGAACATGGTCGCCGGGGCAGACGCGGACAAAACGATTGCGACTCTGATTATCGAAGGCAATCGTTTGTTCCGGGAAGGATTGAAGAATCTTCTGCGGGGATCGCAGTTTGACGTGCAGAGGGAGGCCGATTCTCTGGCAAGCGCGAAAGCGTTCATGGCAGGAGGATTCTTGCCGGATTTGGTGATATTGGACTTCAGCGACAGCGACGAGCGTGTCGCCGGCAACATCCGGCATTTGCGTGAAACGCTGATCCTGACGCGGATCGTAGTTCTGACCTACAGCCTCTCGGCAACCAAACTGTCTAAGGCTTTGGAAGCGGGCGCCGACGCTTATCTACTCAGCGATATGTCATCGGAGGCGCTCATCCAGTCCCTGGCTCTGACCATGCTGGGGGAGAAAGTCTTTCCCACAAATCTCGCGAAACTGCTGATCGACGGGCACATCGATCTGTCCGGCAAGGATAAGGCTTTCGCATCGGGCGGTCTGTCTGCTCGCGAAGTTGAGATTCTGCGCTGTTTGGCGAATGGCGATCCTAACAAGCTAATAGCCAACCGTCTCAACATCACCGAATCCACAGTTAAAGTGCATTTGAAGGGGCTGTTGCGGAAAATAAACGTTTGTAACCGCACGCAAGCGGCCATTTGGGCGGTCGGGCAAGGCATCGATAAGGCAAGTGAAACGCCGAGGCTTTGCGAAGAGCGGGGGCGTTGAGTCGGGCGAGATGTTCAATATCGAACAGACGCGTCATCTCTTTTCGTTTTAACTCTCAATCAAATGGACTGCGTGTCTTACTGCCTAGTCGGGGTGTTCCATGTCTAATACGATCGAGAGCGGAGCCGTCTTTCCCGCGATGGATCGAGACAATCAGGGCGATCCGCGCCGCCTTGCGGAGATGCGTTCCTACGACATTCTCGACCGCTTGCCGCCAGGAGCGTTCGACCGAGCGAGCGAGATGGCGGCGGACATTTTTGAGACGCCGATCGCCGCGCTTCGCATCGTCGAATCCGACCGCATCTGGTGCCGTTCGCCCGACCGCATCGACAAAGCCGATCACATCGGATTTCCCAGGTTTTCCGGCTTCACCCGCCCATCGATCGCGGCCTGGCGCTTGTCCGGAGATCGCACCTCGCGGTCTTTGACGATGCCGCTTGTCGCCATCGAGTTCGGGTTGCGCTTTCATGTCAGCGTACCTTTGACGACGGCGAGCGGCTTGGAGATCGGCACGCTCTGCGTCATTGATCGGCAGGCGCGTTCGGTCGACAAGCGACAGATCCGTCGGCTCCGAGCCTTAGGAGCCATGGTGATGGATCAAGTTGATCTACACTTGTCGATGATCAGCGCCGCGCGCGACGCGGAGACGCTCGCGGCAGAAGCCGACCATCGGGTGATGAACAGCTTGCAGTTCATCGCCGGCCTGCTCGACATGCAAAGCCGTGCCGTCCACAACATGGAGGCCGCGGCGCACTTGAAGCTTGCGGCTAGCCGCATATCGGCAGTGGCTAGAGTGCATCGGCACTTCGCGGGCAATAATGAGCCTGGGCGCGTCCCGCTTCTGGCTTATTTGCGGCGTCTTTGCGCCGATCTTTCGCTCATTCTCGACATCCCGATCGAGGTTGAGGGTGGGGAAGCTTCCGTTCCATCGAGCCAAATCCTGGCTATCGGCTTCAGCGTCAACGAGCTCATCACGAATGCCAAGAAGCACGGCGCACCGCCGATCAAAGTGAGTTTCATGCCTGGAGAGGGCGGCCCGCATCGGGTTTCCGTGATGGATGAAGGTGCAGGTTTGCCTCCAGGTTTCTCGCTCGAACGGCGCGACCTAAGCGAAGGACTGGGAATGAGGGTCGTGACTGCTCTGGCTTCGCAAATTTCCGGATCGCTTGCGGTTGACTCCAGCGCCGAAAGACCCGGCGCTTGCTTCACCATAGCGTTTCGCCCCGCATGAATAATGACCGCGTTTATAATCACCTGGATATGTCGCCGCCCTGTCAGCGCGTCGAGGAAGTGCGGTTGGCGATCCCGGTGCGGCTCGATAGAGGAGCGAGATGAAAAAAGTTTCCCCGCATAAGAAATCGACCCCTGAAAAAAAATCGTCGATAAAAGCGCCACGCGCGCGCAAAGCTTCGAGCAAGATCCCGGTTTTCGATCCCAAGGTTTTTCTGGCTACCGTCAAGCCTGGCCGGACCACCGCCGTCTATCGCAAGGACGAGACGATCTTCACTCAAGGCGCCTCGGCTGATGCCGTGTTCTACGTCCAAAAAGGCAAGGTCAAGATCGTCGTTGCCTCTAAGCAAGGCAAGGAAGCCGTCGTGGGCATCTTCGGCAGCGGCGAGTTCTTCGGCGAAGGTTGCCTCATCGGCCAGCCGTTGCGCTTGGCGACGGCGAAAGCCATGGGCGACAGCGAAGTGACTCGCGTCGATAAGGACGAGATGAAACGGGTTCTAGAGGAAGAGTTTACCTTCGCGGGAATGTTCATGGCGCATCTTCTGATGCGCAACAGCCGCATCGAGGAGGATTTGGTCGACCAGCTTTTCAATTCGAGCGAGAAGCGTTTGGCCCGTACCCTTCTGATCCTGGCCAATTTCGGCAAGGAAGGAAAGCCGCAGCCGATAACGACGATGATCAGCCAGGAGACCCTCGCCGAGATCATCGGCACGACGCGGCCTCGAGTCAGCTATTTCATGAACAAGTTTCGCCGGCTCGGCTTCATCGATTACAACGGCCACCTGGAAGTGCATAGCTCGCTGCTCAGCGTTCTGTTGCGAGACTGACGGCTAGGTTTACGGCTTGTCCTTCTTGAGGACGACGCCGTCATATTCGCGGCTGTCGACCAGCGCCTGCACCACCACCGGCCCATCCATCTTGAAAGCTTTGTCGAGCGCTTGGCACAGGCTTAAAGCGTCGTCCGCGCTCAGCACCGGCACGCCGAACAGGTTGTCGCCGCCGATGCTGCCTGTGGCGCGCACCGGCGTGCCGTAGATCGGGTTGCCCTTCTTCTGCTGCTTGATGCGGATCAGGGCGAGGTCGTTGTCGGTCAGCACCAGCACGACGATTTTCACGCCGTAGCGCACGGCGGTGGCGAGCTCGCCGACCGTCATCAGGAAGCCGCCGTCGCCGACCACGGCGCAGACAGGCTTTTCCGGCGCGCAGAGCTTGGCGGCGATGGCCGCCGGGATGCCGAAGCCCATGGTCGACCAGCCGTTGGTCATGATCTGCAGACCTGGGGCCGGCGTCGGCCAGAGCTGGCCGATCAAATGGGTGTGCGCGCCGACGTCGCAGGTCATGATGCCGTCGGCCGGCAGCGCCTCGCGCAGCGCTTTGAGCGCGCCTTTGGGGCCGAAGCCTTGGTTGCCGGGGCGCAGCTTAGCGAACATGGCGTCGCGCCGCGCCGCCAGCGCGTCCATGTCCCACGCGCGCTGGCGCGGCTTCACCTTCAAAAGCGCGGCGAGCGAATGTTTGATGTCGCCGGCGGCATCGACCGCCACCTTGTAGCTCTTGCGGTCGATGTCGGCGCGTTCGATATCGAGGCTGATGAGCGGGGCTGTCGCCGGCATCCAGCTTTCGTAGTTGAACTCGACCGGATCGTAGCCGATGGCGACGACGAGATCGGCCTGCCGATGCGTCTCGCCCACCATGTCGCTGAGCGCATGGAACAGCACGCCGGCATATGAGCGGTCGTTTTCGGCGAGCAGGCCCTTGGCCATCGGCGTCAGCACCACGGGAATGTCGTGCTTGTGGGCCAGCGCGACGATCTCCGCGCCGAGCTTAGCCTGCGCCGCGCCGAGGCCGACGGCGAGGATCGGCTTTTCCGCTTTGGCGAACAGCGCCGCCGCCTTTTTCAGCTTGGCGGCGTCGGCTTTCGCCGGCTTGGCCGGCCCCTTGAAGGCGAGCTTCTCGGGCGCGGCCGTCTCGGCCGACAAGCCGACCGGCAATCCGACATGCACCGGGCCGGGGCGGCCTTCGAGCGCCACGCGCGCAGCGTCGAACAGGGTCTTGCGCACGCCCTTGGCGGCGAGGCGCGTCGTCTTCTTGGTCAGCGGCTTGAACAAAGCTTGATGGTCGATGGCCATCTGCACCGTGCGGCCGCGCAAATGCGCCGGCATCTCGTCGGTCAGCGCGATCATCGGCGAGCGGTCGAGCAGCGCCTCGCCGACGCCGGTCGCGAGATTGGTCGCGCCGGGGCCGAAGGTGCCGAAGCAGACGCCGGGCGCGCCGGTGATGCGGCCGCACACGTCGGCCATCATGCCGGCGCCGCCTTCGTGCGTCGCCAGGATGAACTCGATGCCGTCGGTCTTGCGCAATTCCTCCATGTAATCGACCCAGCCGCCGCTCGGCACGCCAAACACGTGCTTCACGCCGATCTCCTTGAGCGCGCGCACCACGGCGGCGGCGACGGTCTCGCCGGTCGGACTTTTGCGTTTCGTTTTGGCGGCCATGATGCGTGGGCGATCCTTTGAACGGCGAATACGGCTGGCGCGAGACTGTCTGAGCGCCCCGGCCGTCACAACCGAGTTTTTCGGGTGCGACGCATGATGTCGGGTCATGTCCGCAGGGGAACTGCGGTATGCGGATTTTCCCAATAGTTCCAATGACTAAAGTTCCGGGACATATTCGCCCGGTCCGGCGTTAACCAGGGACCATCACTCACGCAAGGAGGTTTCCATGAAACGCTTTCTGCTTTCGGCCGCCGTGGCTTCGATGGTCATGGGCGGCGCCGGCGTCGCGATGGCGCAGTCGGCCGGCTCGGAGAAGGACGGCGCGCCGGGTCCGGACCGCGGCCCGGCCCCGAGCGCGGCGGAGGTTCAGACTTTGCTCAACGCCAAGGGCTACACCAATGTCAGCGCGGTTCAGACCGGCACGCCTGACGGCAAGGTGAAGGCGCGCGCCATGAAGGGCGGCGCGCCGGTGAATCTCGAAATCGACATGAACACGGGCGGCGTCACCGAAGTGAAATAGCTTCGACCGTCTGTCGAGCCGAGGGGGCGCGTCGCTTCGGCGGCGCGCCCCTTCGCGTTCCGCGACCCTGCAGCGAAGCGAGGTGGCTTGGCTTTTCGGCAGGCTCGGTTAATCTGCGGCGGCACAACAACCGGGGAAGACATATGAATCGACTGGTGAATCGACTGGCGCGCCGCGGCCAAATTCTGGCCCCGGTTTTTGTTTGCGCCATGATCGCCTGCGCCGTCGCGGGCGATGCCGCCGCGCAAGGCTGGATCAACAACCTCGCGAACGCCGGGCCTGAGCCGGCGGACAATCGGCAGGTCGCCATGAGCGAGGGTCGCCAGATCGCCGGTTACGGCGGCAAATGCGTCCATGCCGAGGGGCAGATGACGCGCGGCGCGTTGCTCGTGATGCGCGATTGCGACGCCAATTCGGTCAGCCAGCGCTTCAAATTCGAAGGCAACCATCTCAAGACGTCGTTGCGGCTCCCCGACGCGCCGAACGGCTGGAGAACCATGTGCGTGACCTCGGTCGGCGAGGAGCGGCTCGCCCTCGAGACCTGCGCCGGCAGCGGCGGCGTCGGCATCATGGGCGCGCTGGGCAACCAGTCGATCGCGCAGCAATGGCGCATCGAAGGCCGCGCGATCCGCCGGTTCGACGGAGCCGCCTGCCTCGACGTCTACAAGTCGCAGACCGGCAACGGCACGCCCGTCATCCACTTCCGCTGCAACGGCGACGCCAACCAGCAATGGGGCTGGCGCTGATGTTTCAAGCGCCGCGTTCCGCGGCGAGGATCATGCGCCGCACGCGCTCCGGCGTCAGCGGCAGTTCGCGCAGGCGGACGCTGATGGCGTTGAACACCGCGTTGCCGATCGCGCCGGGCGTCGGCCCGGCGGTGCCCTCGCCGACGCCGAGCGGCGGATCGTTCGGGCGGTCGATGAAGCCGACCTCGATCTCCGGCGCTTCCATGAAGCTCAGGATCGGATAGCTCTCCCAATCGAGGCTGGTGATGCCGGCGGCGTCGAAGCGCACGGCTTCTTTCAGCGTCCAGCTCATCGCTTGCAGGAAGCCGCCTTCGAGCTGGTTGGCGGCGCCGTCCGGGTTGATCACCTCGCCTGCGTCGCAGGCGATCCAGGCGCGCGGGATGACGATGCCGCCCTTGGCTTCGTCCACTTCGGCTTCCACCGCGACCGCGACATAGCATTTGTTATTCTTGTAGCGGTGGAAGGCGAGGCCTTGGCCGTAACCTTTGCCCCATCGCGCCGGATTCCAGGCAGCCATTTCGGCGGCTTTCTCGATCACGGCGCGGGCGCGCGCGTCCTTCATATGGGCGAGACGGAAGGCGACCGGATCTTGCCCCGCCGCATGGGCCATTTCGTCCATGAAGGATTCTTGCGCGAAGACGTTGCCGAAAGTGCCGAGCGCACGCAGCGACGAGACGCGCAACGGATGCGGCTTCACCAGATGCTTGACGACGCGCAGGGCCGGCAGGTCGTAGAGCGGCGTCGCGCCGCGATGGCCGCCGCCGTGCTTGCCCTGGTTGTCGGCGGGCTTGGGCGCGGGCAGCGACGCTTCGCGGTGCCAGGCGGCGACGAATCCGGCGCTGTCCATCTTGGCGCGCGGCCGTCCGGCATGGGCGTTGGTCCAGACGTCGCAATTCCAGTCGAGCAGCTTGGCGTCGGCATCGACGCTGGCTTGCAAGCCGATCACCATGGCCGAGCCGTAAGGCTCCCAGCGGTTCTCGTCCTCGCGCATCCATTGCAGGCGCACCGGGCGGCCGGGCAGGGCGCGGGCCAGCATGGCGGCGTCCATCGCGGCGTCGTCGCTGCCGCTGTGGCCGTAAACGCCGGCCCCCTCGGCGTGGATGCAGCGGATGTTCTCGGCCGGCATGGCGAAGGCGCAAGACAGCGCCGCCTGCAGCGGAAAGACGCCCTGGCTCTGCTCCCAGACGGTGAGCTTGTCGCCGTTCCACACGGCGATGGCGCAGGACGGGCCGATCGGCGCGTGCATCTGATAGGGCCGCGTGTAGATCGCTTCCAGCGTATGCGCCGCCCCGGCTGGCGTGGCGATGTCGGGAATCGGCCCCTCGACAGGATTGCCGCCGTCGATCAGCCAGTCGCTCGTCTCCTGGCTCATCAGCCAGTCGGCGAGAGCGTCCTCGTTGGGCAGCGACGGCAGCGCGCGCCATTCCGTGCTGTCGCGCATGGCCTCCCAGGCGCGCACCGCTTGGTCCTCGCGCTCGGCGACAACGCCGAGGAAGCGGCCGTCCTGCACCACCGTCACCACGCCCGGCATCGCCTTGATGGCGGCGGCGTCGAATTTGACCAATTCGGTTTTATAGGCCGGCGGATGCAGCACGCGGCCATGCAGCAGGCCAGGCAGCTCCATGTCCTGAATGAAAGCGCGGCCGCCGGTGAGCTTGGCGGGAATGTCGAGACGCGGCACGTTTTTGCCGGCGAGGCGGCGGCTCTCCGGGCTGCGCGGCGCGACGTCGCCAGTGACCTCGGCGTTGAACGCCTGGCCGGCCATCAATTGCCAATAGCTGACATGGCGGTTGGTCGAGCGGCTGGTGACGATGCCGTCCTCGACGCTCAAGTCTTCGATGGCGAGGCCCAAATGGGCGGCGGCCTTTTGCAGCAAAATCTGGCGCGCTTGCGCCGCGGCGTAGCGCATGGCGATGCCGCTCTGCTGCACCGAATCCGATCCCGCCGTCAGTTTCTCGTCGACCGTCAGGTCGCTGTCGGCCTCCTGCACGCGCACGCGGGCCAGCGAAATATCCAATTCGTCGGCACCGATCTGGGCGATGGCGGTCTTGATGCCCTGGCCGAACTCGGTCTTGCCGGTTTTCAGCGTGACGGTCTCGCCCGCGTCGATGCTGAGCCAGGAATCGATGCGTGCATCGACGCTGAGGCTGCCCGGGAGTTTTTTCTTGTCCGGCGCGTCGGTCATGCGCGCATTTCCTTCGCGGCGCGGCGGATGGCGCGGAACACGCGGCTATGGGTGCCGCAGCGGCAGAGATGATCCTGCAGGGCGCGGCGGATGGCCGGCAGATCGGGATCGGGGTTGGCGTCGAGCAGCGCCTTGGCCGCGACGATGATGCCGCTGGTGCAATAGCCGCATTGCACCGCCTGTTCGGCGGCGAAGGCGGCTTGCAAGGGATGCGGCGCGTCCGCCGTGCCGAGGCCTTCCAAGGTCACGATGGCTTTGCCGGCGGCCTGTTGGAGCGTCAGCGTGCAGGAGAACGCTTTTTCGCCGTCGACCAGCACGGCGCAAGCGCCGCATTGTTCGAGGCCGCAGCCGTATTTGGCGGCGACGAGGCCGAGATCGTTGCGCAAGACATAGAGCAGCGGCGTGTCCGGGGCGGCGGCGACGTCGCGCAGCTGTCCGTTCACCGTCAGCGTGATTGTGCGTGCGGCGCTCATGCGGCGCGCTCTCCCCTGATGACGCCGCCGTTGCGGCGGCTCCCTGATGCCGGCTTTATGGTTCGACGCGCGCAGCCGGCCGGCGGCGTCGTTGGATGGTCGGGCAGGCGTTAGAGAATCGCGAGGACCGATTCGGGCGGGCGGCCGAGCGCGGCTTTCGCGCCCTTCACGACGATGGGCCGTTCGATGAGGATCGGGTTCTCGGTCATCGCCTTGATCAGCTCGGCATCGCTCGCCTCGGCGAGATTCAAATCCTTGTAGGGCGCTTCGCCCTTGCGGATCGCCTCGCGCGGGCTCTTGCCCATCATCGCCAGCAGCTTTTTCAATTCTGCGGCGCTCGGCGGCGTCTTGAGATATTCGACGATGGTCGGCTTCACGCCCTTCTTTTCCAGAAGGGCCAGCGTCTCGCGCGACTTGGTGCAGCGCGGGTTGTGATAGATCGTGACGCTCATCGCCGGCCTCGGATCAGCGGCGGAATTGCGGGCGGCGCGGCGCCATCGACATGCTGCGCTCGTCCTTGGCGCGGAAGGTGATGCGGCCTTTGGTCAAGTCGTAGGGCGTCATCTCGACGGTGACGCGGTCGCCCGCCAGGATGCGGATGCGGTTCTTGCGCATCTTGCCGGCCGAATAGGCCAGCGTCTCGTGGCCGTTATCCAGCTTCACTTTGAACCGCGCGTCGGGCAGCACTTCGAGCACCACGCCGTCGAACTCCAACATATCTTCTTTGGCCATGCCTGTTCCTTAAAGGGTGGGGCCGCGACGAACCGCGCCCCGCCGGCAACGTGAAATTACGAGGGGGAAAATAACATAACGGGAAAAGGGAAACAGGGCCGTCCTCGCGGCCCGGCCCTGTCCCGAAATCCGAAATGGCGCCCGCAGGGCGGGTGCCGGCTCGGCCTTAGGCGTTCTTCAGGTTGACCGCCGAGACCTTGCCTTCGCGGCCGCTCTCGAGATCGTAGCTGATGCGCTGGCCTTCGTTCAGGTTGCCGAGGCCGGAGCGCTCGACGGCGGAGATGTGCACGAACACATCCTTCGAGCCGTCTTCGGGCATGATGAAGCCGTAGCCCTTGGTCGAGTTGAACCACTTAACAGTGCCGGTCGCCATGTAGAGTCTTCTCCAATTAAGAATGTGCCCGCGCGCCAACGCGGCGCCCGGATATCAGCTCAGCGTTCGAGAAGACCAGGTCGGATCAAGGGACTTGAAGGACGGGCCGACCCAAGGCGAGTTGACGGCCAAAAGCTACCGGCTCGCAGGCGGAAAGGCAAGGTAACTCAAGGGTGAAGCGGGCACCTGGGAAGGGTTCTACCGGATGGTTAACCCTAAGTGCGCGAAATAATATTATTTCTTGAAGCCTAAAGTAATAATATAATTGTTGTAATCCGCGCCATCCCTCCCAAAATCTATCTCGTGGCTGAGGCCATCGGATCGCGCGTCCATAGCCTTCGCGGGCTCCGCGCCGCTCCTGGAGGCAGCCCCTCGACGAGAGGGGCGCCCTTCATCGGGAAGGGCTCCCGGCGGGCTTTAGAGCCCCAAGGGACGGGAAGGGCGCATGACGCGCGGCGACGATGCAGACCTGGCGCCAGCGGCGTCGTCGGTCCGGTCGGCAGGGTCCAGGCCCATTCGCCGAAGGCGGCGGCCACATCGGGTCAACTTGCAGGGAGGGTGCGTCGAGCATGGAAGATCCACCCAGTCAGCGATAGAGGCTTTTCCGCCCCGCGCCGAAAAGCCGCAGTCCGCCGCCCTCAGAAATGCCAAGGAGGCGGGCTGTCCGACAATCGGTTAACAGCACGCCCACGACCGGAGACGCTCTCCGGGTGAGAAAACAGCCCGTCTCGGACGGGTCGCGGCAAGACCGCAAAACGATGGAGCCCCGCCATTCAAAAGATCCTCGGATCTTCGGCGGGGCTTTCCGTTTATCCCAACAGAATCCCAAGGCCCTCCCCAACGGGATCCCAACGCGCGCGCGAATGGCTCGGGTGAATCCGGCGCGCTTGCCGGCGCGGCCGGCTTGTGGCACCCCAATTCCATGAGTTTCGCATCCCGTTTCCAGCGCGCCGGGCGGCCTCGCCGCCTGTGGCTGCTGATCCCCGCGACATCCCTGCTGCTGATCGTCTTGCCGCTCGCCGCCAGCGCGGCGCTCTACGCCTTGCGCGGCGGCGATCTGACCGGCGACTGGGCCCGCGCCAGCCGCGGCTCGACCGGCCAGGCCCCGGCGGCGGACGCGACGCCCGAGGCGGTGATCCAGGTCTATGCCGCGCGCGCCTTCGGCTGGCGCGGCGCGTTCGGCGTGCACATGTGGTTCGCCCTCAAGCCCGAGAACGCCGCCGGCTACACGCGCGCCGAGGTGATGGGCTTCGGCGTGCAGCGCGGCCTGCGCGCGGTGCGCGTCGCGCCCGGCATCGCCGACGGGCGCTGGTTCGGCAATGCGCCGGAATTGATCGCCGAATGGCGCGGCGACGCGGCGCAGGCGCTGATCCCGCGCATCCTGGCGGCGGCGGAGAATTATCCCGACCGCGACCGCTACACGATCTGGCCCGGCCCCAACAGCAACAGCTTCATGGCCGCCATCGCCCGCGACCTGCCGGAGCTGGCGCTGGCCTTGCCGGGCAACGCGCTCGGCAAGGATTATCTCGGGCCGCGCACGATCTTCGCGCGCGCGCCGAGCGGCACCGGCTGGCAAGTCTCGCTATGGGGCGTCTTCGGCATCACGTTGGCGCGCGCCGAGGGGATCGAGCTGAACCTGCTTGGCTTCGTCGTCGGCCTCGACATCGACGATGTCGCGCTCAAGCTGCCCGGCTTCGGGAACATTTCGCTCATAGGATCGCGTTCATGACTCCCGCGCACGGCATCTCCTTCGGCGAAGCGGCGAAACTCTGGCTCAAGGTCGGCCTCTTGGGCTTCTGCGGCCCGGCCGGCCAGATCGCGCTGATGCACCGGCTGCTCGTCGAGGAAAAGCGCTGGATCGGCGAGGCGCGCTTCCTGCACGCCCTCAACTACTGCATGTTGCTGCCCGGCCCCGAAGCGCAGCAGCTCGCGACTTATGTCGGCTGGCTGCTCCATCGCACGGCGGGCGGGCTCGTCGCCGGCCTGTTGTTCGTGCTGCCCGGCGCGCTGGTGATCTTGGCCCTCAGCGCGCTCTACGCCGGCTTCCAGGACGTGCCCCTGGTCGCGGCGCTGTTCTACGGCATCAAGGCGGCGGTGCTGGCGGTGGTGGTCGAAGCGCTGCTGCGCATCGCCAAGCGCGCGCTGAAGAACGGCGTCATGTTCGCGATCGCCGTCGCCGCCTTCGTGGCCATTTTCGCTCTCGGCATCGACTTTCCGCTCATCGTGCTCGCCGCCGGCTTGATCGGCTGGGCCGGCGCGAAGCTGCTGCCCGGCCAATTCTTGCCGCCACAGCCCAAGCCCGGCGCGCCGCCCGAGGACGCGGCGGCGGATCGCGCGCTCGCCGCCGGCCTTTTGCCCCATACCAAGCCCAACGGCCGCCGCGCCGCCGTCACGCTGATCGCGTGGCTCGCGATCTGGCTCGCGCCACTCGCCGCGCTCGCGTGGGCGTTCGGCGGAGAGAGCGTCTTCGCGCAACTCGGCCTGTTCTTCAGCAAGATGGCGGTCGTCACCTTCGGCGGCGCTTACGCCGTGCTCGCCTATGTGGCGCAGGAGGCGGTGAGCGGCTTCGGCTGGCTCGCGCCCGGAGAGATGCTCGACGGGCTCGGCCTGGCGGAGACCACCCCTGGGCCGCTGATCCTGGTGCTGGAGTTCGTCGGCTTTCTCGCGGCCTACCGCCACGGCGGCTTCGATCCGCTGCTCGCCGGCGCGCTCGGCGCGGGGGTCACGCTGTGGGCGACCTTCGCGCCCTGCTTCCTGTGGATATTCCTTGGCGGGCCTTATGTCGAAGCGCTGCGCGGCAACAAGCCGCTGGCCGGCGCGCTGTCGGCGATCACCGCCGCCGTGGTCGGCGTCATCGCCAATCTCGCCTTGTGGTTCGCGCTGCACGCGCTGTTCCGCGAGGTCGAGCCGCGCAAGTTCCTCGGGCTGCGACTGGAACTGCCTAACCTGCTCACGCTCGACGCCGCCGCTTTGGCCCTTGCGGCCGCCGCGCTGATCGCCACATTGCGTTTCAAGCTCGGGATGATCCCCGTGCTGGTCGGTTGCGCCCTCGCCGGCGCGGCCTGGAAGCTGTGGATGTGAGGCTTTGCGGGACGCCATTTTCACCATCGGCCATTCGACGCGGCCGATCGAGCTTTTCGTCGAGATGCTGCGCGCCGCCGGCGTGACGCGGCTGATCGACGTGCGTGCCGTGCCGCGCTCGCGCTTCAATCCGCAATACAACCGCGAGGCGCTGGCGCAAAGCCTCGACGCCGCCGGCATCGACTATCGCGCCCTGCCGTCGCTCGGCGGCTTGCGCCAAGCGCGCGCCGATTCGCCCAACGTCGGGTTGAAGCCGGGCTATCGCGGCTTCGCCGATTACGCGCTGACGGCGGAGTTCCGCGCCGCGCTCGGCGCGCTGGAAAAACTCGCGGACGAGCGGCCGACCGCCTTCATGTGCGCCGAGGCGGACTGGCGCGACTGCCACCGCCAGCTCATCGCCGACCGGCTGGTCAGCGAGGGGCGCGAGGTGCGCCACATCATGACGGACGGCATCGAGCCCGCAGAGCTCAATCCCGCCGCCGAGCGGCGCGCCGGGGGGCTGGTCTATGCGCGGCCAGCGCAGCGCAAGCCGGCAAAGAAAAAGCGCGACGATCCGAGATCGCCGCGCCTTCCTGGGTTTTAAGCGAAAGCGGGGACGCTTATTCGTCGTCCATGCCGAGCGCGTGCTTGTAGAGCTTGAGGATCTCCTCCTGCTCCTCGCGATCGGCGCTCTCCATTTTGCGCAGCTTGATGATCTGGCGCATCGCCTTGGTGTCGAAGCCGGTCATCTTCGCCTCGGCGTAAACCTCGCGCACGTCGTTGGCGAGGGTCGCCTTCTCCTCCTCCAAGCGCTCGATGCGCTCGATGAAGCTGCGAAGCTGGTCGGCGGCGACGCCGCCGGTGGTCTTTTGGGCTGCCTGGGCCATGGTCGTTCGTCCTCGCCCGATTACTTGTCGTCGGCCGCGACGAGAACCTTGACCATCTTGTCGGGGTTCGACGGCGGCTCGCCCTTCTTGATGGCGTCGACGAATTCCATGCCTTCGGTCACTTCGCCCCAGACGGTGTACTGGCCGTCGAGGAAGCGCGCCGGCGCGAAGCAGATGAAGAACTGGCTGTCGCCCGAATCGGGATTCTGCGAGCGCGCCATGCCGACCGTGCCGCGCTCGAACGGCGCGTCGGTGAATTCGGCCGGCAGCTTCTTGCCCGAGCCGCCCATGCCGGTGCCGGTCGGATCGCCGGTCTGCGCCATGAAGCCGGCGATCACGCGGTGGAAGACGATGCCGTCGTAGAAGCCCTCGCGCGCCAGCTCCTTGATGCGCGCCACGTGCTTGGGCGCGAGATCGGGACGCAGGCGGATCGCCACTTTGCCGTCCTTGAGATGGATGTGCAGGCTGTTCTCGAGGTCGTCGGTCATGGGCGGGTCCGTTCCTTGGAATAACGGTTCTGCGGCGAGCGCGCGGGAGGGTCAGGGGGCGGCATTGTGCATGGAACAGCCCTCCATGCAAGCCGCCGGCATGGCGGCCTGCGGGGGCCGGCAAAGCCTTGAAAAACCGCCCCGACCAAGTGCGAGTCACTAGCGCTTGGCGTTCCATGCCAGCCGGCATACCCTATCGCGTGTCGCCATTCTGTAACACATCCCTGTTACCCATCCGCGCAAGATCACCGCCTGCGCGGCTGGGCGAACCAAAAATAGCCGGGGTCTGACATAGGGAGACGATGATGCGCAGCGCCTTGCCCGAGACCAAAAGCGTCGTCATTCGCGACAAGATGAAAAGCGCCCTGACGAAAGTCTGGCTCGCCGCCCGCACGCGCCAGGCCGCGAAGTTCAAGAGCGACGAGGAATACGGCGTGTTCGCCGAAGTCGGCATGATCGACGGGCTGGAACGCTTTCTCGACGCCCAGGCGATGCAGGACGACCTGCAGGAAGAATTGCAGCAACAGCAGCGCCGCGAAGTGGAACTGGTGACGCTCGCCTTGGAGCGGCTATCGCCGGCTTGCATGCGCACGGCGATCACCGGCGTGCCGCAGACGGTGACGGCGCCCGACGCGCACGCGGCGGAAGTATTCCGCGCCGCGATCGCCGCCAGCGCCAAGAGCCGCGCCTCGGACCGGTTGGTGAAGGTCGTCGTCGCGGCCAATTAGGCCGCGCTTCGTCCATAGGCGGCGAATTAGCCGCGCTTCGTCGATAAGCGGCGAATAGCCGCGCTTCGTCCATAAGCGGCGAATGAGCCGCGCCAGACAGGGGTGGCGAATTCGCCGCGCGCGTAACAGGGCGGCCGATCGGGCCGCCCGCTTTTTTAGAACTTCAGCGACAGGCTGAGCGTGCCGAAGCTGCTGAGCGATTCGTCGCCGGCATATTCGGACGTGCGGAACACCTGCGCGTAGGTGATGCGCATGCTGTTGATCATGAAGGCGAAGCCGAGCTGGAAGTCGCCGACCCAGGTTTCCTTGTCGACGCTGTGGCTGTCGGCGAAGGTGTTGCCGTCGAGGAAGATGTTGCGCGCCACGGCGCGGCCCTCGGCGCTGGCGAAGAAATACCAGGCGATGTCGCCGGGCTCCAAATCGAAGAAGCCCGCGCCCGGCAGGCCCGGGCGGATGCGCGGCGGGCCGAAGTCGCTCGGCAGGTTCTGGCCGACGCGCAGGCCGAGGCCGGCGCCGGCGTAGGTGAAGACGTTGCCGAGCGTCGCGCCGACATGGGGCGTCGCGTCGATGCCGAGGCGGCTGTTTTGGTCGGAGAAGCGCCAGTCGGGCGTGCGCCATTTGCGCTCGTAGATCAGCAGCACGCCGGGCTCGTTGTCGAGCTGGTTGTCCCAGCCGTTCGATTCGGGCGAGCCGATGGCGCGGTGGAAATTGTTCTGCACTTGCTCGCCGAACGCCAACGGGCCGACGACGCCGATGTCCAGCTCCAGCGTGTCGAGCGTGTTGGGCTTTTCCGACAAGAGCGCGACGCCGGCGTAGAGCCAGGCGGCATAGGGCCGGTCGTCGCGGATCAGCGCGGTGGCCTCGGTGTCTTCCGGCGTGAACAGGCTCTGGCCGAGATTATAGCCGATGCGCCGCTTGCCCTCGCCGGCGAGCAGCGGAATCTTCGCGGCCAGCTCGTCGGCCCAATTGGGCAACTGGCCGGGCGCGGACAAATAGGAAAAGTGGGTTCCCGTCGTGTAGTCGCGGTCGGTGCCGGAGATGAACTTGTCGTTCTCGATCACGGCCGACCAGGTGCCGCGCAGGTCGGGCGCGGAGCCGAGCTGCAAAGGAATGTTCTGTTCGCGCAAGGGCTTGCCGTCCGCGTCCTGGGCGCTCGCGGGCGCGGCCAGAAGCAGCAGAGGGAGCATGAGAACGCCGGCGACGGAGAAGCGTTGATATGGGGACATGAGCGGCAATCGAGGCTGATACAGGCTTTTGAACGCGCAACCCTATCCAGAGTTCCACTTGCCCGCGCAGTCTCTCCCTTGGAGGCTGTGAGCACAAGCGCCTCTCGGGGGAGGGCGCCCTGAGCGACAGCCGCGACGAGCGCGGCATGAGAGGCCCATATGAACCAGATGGCTATGAACCACATGGCATTGCATGTCGTCCACGATCCCGCCCCCGCCAAAGGCCGCCGCTCGGTCATCGTCGTCGACGACGATCCGTTGCAGCGCCGCCAGCTGATGGACTGCCTGTCCGATCTCGGCATCGAGGTGCTGCAGGAGGAGGAGGGCAGTTCCGCGCTCGCCACCATCCAGCGCGTGCATCCGGCCGTCGTCATCATGGATGTGCGGATGCCGGTGCTCGACGGCATCGCCGCCGCGCAGGCGATTCCCGCCTTCGGCTATCATCCCAAAATCATCCTGATGACGGGCGATCCCGATTCGCTCTATCGCGCCAACACGAGCAAGCTCGACGTCTTCGCCGTAATCGAAAAGCCCATCCCGCTGCGCACGCTCAGCCGCTTCGTGCTGAAAGCCCTCGAATGACCCGCGCCCCCGGCCGCCGCCGGACGGGGCGCTGGCGCGGGCGCTAACCCTTTCTCCATCCGCCATATTCCCGCCGCAGCAACGATCGCGCGTCGCGCAAACCCGCGCCGAATATGCGGCATTTGCCTCGAATGCCGGAGGTTGGCGCGAGCGCCCGCCGCGGACTTGTGCCAGAATACGGTTGTGCCTGACTCGAGGAACTCGCTTTCTCGTTGTGTATTTGTCACAAACCAATTGAGCTTTTTGCGCTATTGGGTAAAAAATCCTTGTCGATCAATTGGCCGTCGGTTTCCGGGGGCGTATCCGTGAGTTTTGACTTTGCCTGATCCGACTTCCCACCCGCCCCTGCGTATCATTCTGGCCGACGACCATGAGATCGTCCGCCGCGGCATCCGCGACTATCTGCAGCTTCTCGAACCGGGCGTGACGGTGCACGAGGCGAGCACCCTCGACGAGGTGATGGCGCTGCTCGACAGCATGGGCGGCGCCGAGCTCGTCATCCTCGATCTCAACATGCCGGGCATGAACCGCTTCGCCGGCATCGACATCGTGCGCCGCCGCGTGCCGGGCGTGCCGGTGGCGATCCTGTCGGGTTCGGTCGAGCGCAACGACGTGCTGCGCGCGCTCGAAGCCGGCGCGATCGGCTTCCTGCCCAAGCTGCTCGGCGGCGAGGCGATGATCAGCGCGCTGCGCCTGATGATGTCGGGCGAGCGCTACCTGCCGTCCTTCATCCTGGAAGCCGACGGCACCATGGGCGACATGCGCCCGCCGCAGGCCATGCATCTGACCGAGCGCGAAGGCCAGGTGCTGCGTCACATCAGCATGGGCCTCTCCAACAAGGAGATCGCGCGCGAGCTGGGCATCCAGGAAGTCACCGTGAAGCTTCATGTGAAGGCGCTGTTCCGCAAGCTGCAAGTGACCAACCGCACCCAGGCGGCGCGCCGCGCCATCGAGCTCGGCCTCGGGCAATAGCCCGGCTTTCCGCGCCTTTTCGCGTCTTTCCCAGCGCCCTTTCGGCCTGCCCGGCTTCGCGCTAGACTTGCATCAACCAAGAGTGCGGCCCTTGCGGGACCGGACCGGGGGGGCTGCAAGAGCGGGCCGCGCGCGCCGCCATCGTTTCCGTTTCCCTACGCTTTCGTTTCGCTACGCTCGATTCCGATACGCCTTCGCTTCGCTGGATTCCTATACGCCTTCGCTTCGCTAAAGCCGTCGCGTCGATGCCCATGACGAAGTCCCCGATGACCGGGGCCGCACAGGAGACGTCGCATGCAAGTGATGCAGATTCTGAAAGACAAGGGGGCGGACGTGGTGACCATGTCCGCCGACGAGACCATCGCCGAAGCCGCGAGGGTGCTGCGCGAGCGGCGCATCGGCGCGATCGTCGTGGTCGGGCCGCGCGGCGAGCTGCAAGGCATCCTGTCGGAGCGCGACGTGGTGCGCTGCCTGGCGCAGCAGGGCGCGGCTGCGCTCGACGAGCGCGTCGGCGCGGTGATGACCAGCCCGGTCATCACCTGCGAGGCCGACACGTCCCTCGAAGATCTCATGCGCCTGATGACCAACCGCCGCATCCGCCATCTGCCGGTGGTGCGCGCCGGCCGCCTCGGCGGCATCATCAGCATCGGCGACGTGGTGCGCTTCCGCCTCATGGAGCTGGAAAGCGAGACGGAGACGCTGCGCGAATATATCGGCGGGCGCTAACCCCCGGCGCTGGCGGTTCAGCGCCGCGCCTCCCCGCCGGCGCGGATTTCGACCGGCGTGCGCGCGATCTTGCCATAGATGTCGCGCATGCGGCGGATCGGCCACCAGTCGTAGAGGAATATCTCGACCGGCCGCCACATGGCGACCCAACCGATGATCATCAGCCCCTCGCCGACGAGCCGCGACGGCGCGCCGTCGCCGAGCGACAGCACGATTTCTCGCGCGCCCATGCAGGCGACGAGAAACAGCAGGCCGATGAGCGCGGCGAGGCGGCCTTGCGCCAGCAAGCGGTGCAGCGCGGCCTGCTCGGCCCATCGGCGATAGTCGAAATAATGCTGGATCGCGTCTGTGACGTTGGCCGCCTCGGCGGCGGCACGCTCCGCCTCGGGAACGTGGACGAGCAGTTTCAGCGGCATGGCGCGCGGCAGCTCGCGCACCGATTCGACAATATAAGCTTCGGCGTCGCGATCGATATCCTTTTCGTGGAATGGGGCGGGATCGAGCGAGTTGAACAATTGGCCGACGCTTTGCAGCCGTATCTCGATCAGGCCGTAGCCTGCCTCTTGCCGACAGGCGCCATATGGCCGTTCCATGGTCCCCTCCGCCGCGCGGGCCGCGCCGGCCCCACCCGATGATATCCCGGAGCCGTTTCCGCTTGCCAGCGGCGTCGCGGCGCGGCAGAAACGGCGCGTCATGACGTTCGCCACCTTCATCGGCCTCGCCGCCGCCTGCCTGACCACCGTCGCCTTCGCGCCGCAGGTGCTGAAAGCGTGGCGCTCGCGCTCGACGCGCGACCTGTCGCTCGGCATGTATCTGGTGCTGGCGAGCGGCATCGTGCTGTGGCTGGTCTACGGCCTGATGATCGGCGATTTGCCGCTGATCCTCGCCAACGCCGTGACGCTGCTGCTCGTCTCGATCATCCTCTAATGCAAGATCCGCCACGGCTGAGCGCGCGTTAGCGCGCCTGAGACATGGCTGCGCGTGACTGCGCGCGCTTGGGCGCGCCGGCGTCAGCCGCGCGGACGCGGCTCGCTCGGCGGCGCGTAGGTCGCCCAGTCATGGCACGGCGCGGCGGGCGGCGGCAGGTCGCCGACCCTGTCGCGGTGGCGGTGCATATAGGTCTTGGCGATGAAGTTCGCCGTGATCGGCGCCGTCAGCAGCAGGAACAGCGTGATCAGCAGCTCGTGGATCGACAGGTCGCCGGCGAAAACGGCGAAATAGACCATGGACGCGATCAGGATGCTGCCGACGCCGAGCGACGTCGCCTTGGTCGGCGCGTGCAGGCGGGTCATCAGCTCCGGCAGCTTGACCAGCCCGTAGGAGCCGACGAGCGCGAAGACGCCGCCGCTCACGATGAGGGCGGAGACGACGATTTCCGCGATCAGTTCCATTTCGTCTCCTCCTTCATTCGATCACGTCGCCGCGCAGCAGGAACTTGCAATAGGCCACGGTCGAGACGAAGCCGACCATGGCGAAGAACATGGCCGCTTCGAAATAGATCGTCGTGCCGCGCTGGATGCCGTAGAGAACGATCAAGCCGATCGCGTTGATGACCATCGTGTCGAGCGCGAGCACCCGGTCGGTGATGCTGGGGCCGACGGACAAGCGCCAGAGATTGAGCAGCAGGGCCGCGCCGACGCAGGCGAAGCCGAAGATCAGCGCGTAGGCGATCATTCGAAAATCTCCTTCAGCCGGGACTCGTAACGTCGCTTGATGTCGGCGATGGCGGCGTCCGGGTCCGGCACGTTCAGGCCGTGGACGAGCAGGCTGCCGCCGTCCGACGACAGATCGCAGCTCACCGTGCCGGGGGTCATGGTGATGGTGCCGGCCAGGATGGCGACCGCTTCCGGCGTGCGCAGATCGAGCGGCACGGCGAAGAAGCGCGATTGCAGGTCGGCGTTGCGCTTGAACAGGATGAGATAGGCCACTTGCAGGTTGGCGACGACGATGTCGCGCAGGACCAGGAGCCCATAGGCGGCGATCTTGAACGGGCCGCGGACGCGCGGCGCGCCCGGCCAGTAGGCCGAGGTGAACAGCGGAATGAGCCAGCCGAGGATCAGCCCGAACAGCATGCCGCCGAGCGAGAAATCGTTCAGCAGCAGCACCCAGACGATGGCCAGGGTCAGGCTGAGGATCGGGTGGGGCAGATATTTCAAGCGCGGCATGGGTTCATCCTCGGTCCGCGCCGAGCACGGCGTCGATATAACCGCTCGGCGCGAAAAGCTGGCCTGCCGTGGCGGCGAAATAGTCCATGGCGGGACCGGCGAAGATCGTCAGGGCCGCCATCGCCGCGAACAGTCCGGCGATCGCCAGGAACGGCAACGCGTCGCCGGTCGTCTCGTGCGGATCGCTCGGCGCGGCCGTCGCGGCCGTCGCGGCGCTTTTCCAGAACAGCACGCTGCCGGCGCGGGCGAACCCGACGAGGGCGATCAAGGTGGTCCCGAGAATGACGGCCCAGGACCAGCCCATGACGTTCCAGCCCAGGAGGTTCGCGCCTGTCGCCGTAGCTTCGCGCGTCGCGTCGAGGATGAGCAGTTTGCCGATGAAGCCGCTGAGCGGCGGCATGCCGGCCATGGCGACGGCGGCGAGCATGAACAGCGCCGACAGCGCGCCGTCGCCGGAGAAGCGCGGCGCGGCGATCAGCGCGTCGCCGGCCGCGCCGCGCCGCTCGACGATCAGGCCGACGACGAGGAACAGCGCGGCCGTCGCCAGCGTCGAATGGACGAGGTAGTAGAGGCCGGCGGCCACGGCTTCGGGGGTGAAGCTGCCGATGGCGACGAGCAGCGTGCCCATCGAGCCGACGGCGGCGAAGCAGGCGAGCAGGAGCAACCCCCGCGCGGCGAGCAGGCCGATCGTGCCGAGCGCCAGCGTGACGAGCGCGGCCGGCAGCAGCCAGGGCGCGGCGATCCAGGCGAGCTCGCCGGCGCCTTCGCCGAAGGCGAGCGTATAGACCCGGAGGATGGAGTAAGCGCCGACCTTGGTCATGATGGCGAACAGCGCGACGACCGGCGCGCAGGCCGCGGCATAGGCGACCGGCAGCCAGAAATGCAGCGGCACCAGCGCCGCCTTGATGGCGAAGACGACGAGCAGCAGCAGCGCGCCGGCCTTGAGCAGCGCCTGGTCGCCGGCGGGGACTTGCGGCGCTTTGACCGCCAGGTCGGCCATGTTGAGCGTGCCGGTGACGCCGTAGATCAGGCCCACCGCGATGAGGAAGAGCACCGATCCGGCGAGATTGACCGTGACATATTGGATGCCGGCTTTGAAGCGGGCGACGCCCGCGCCGTGCAGCATCAGGCCGTACGAGGCGATCAGCAGAACTTCGAAGAACACGAACAGATTGAACAAGTCGCCGGTCAGGAACGCGCCGTTTACGCCCATGATCTGGAATTGGAACAGGGCGTGGAAATGCCAGCCGCGATGGTCCCATTCGTCGATGGCGTAGAGCAGCACCAGCAGCGACAGCAGCGACGTCAGCGTCACCATCAGGGCCGACAGCCGGTCGAGCACGAGAACGATGCCGAAGGGCGCGGCCCAATTGCCGAGCTGATAGACCTCGGGCGGATTGTTCGCGGCGTGGATCAGCAGGGCGACGGAGATCGCCAAGACCGCCGCGGCGGACGCGAGCGAGAAGATGCGTTGCAGCGACAGGCTGCGGCGCATCATGAGCACGATCAGCGGCGCGACGAGCGCGGGGATGACGATGGGGGCGACGATCCAATGGTTCACGGCCGGCCGTCCTCTGTCGGGCGTTCGGGCGCTTCGCGGCCGTCGACATGGTCGTCGCCCAGCTCCAGGAACCCGCGCAGCGCCAGCACGACGATCAGCGCCGTCATGCCGAAGGCGATGACGATGGCGGTGAGCACCAGCGCTTGCGGCAGCGGGTCGGTGTAAGACTCGAGCTGGAGCCGCAGGATCGGCGGCGCGTCGATGCGCAGGCGGCCCATGGCGAAGAGCAGCAGGTTGACGGCATAAGACAGCAGGGTGAGGCCGAGGATCACCGGGAAGGTGCGGCCGCGCAGCAGCAGATAGACGCCGCCCGCCGTCAGCACGCCGATGCCGCTCGCGAGGAGAAATTCCATGTCAGGCCCCCGTGCTTGGATTGGCGGCTGGGGGCGCGCCCGGCCGCTGCGCTAGGTCGGGCGACAGCGGCGAATCCGGGATGGGATGAGGTTCGGCGCGCTGGCTGACGCGCGACAGGTTGGCCAGCGCGAGCATCACCGCGCCGACGACGGTGAGGAACACGCCGAGGTCGAAGCCCATGGCGGTCGCCAGCTCGAAGGTGCCGAACAGCGGCAGGGTGAAATAGCCGAAGTCGCTGGTCAGGAACGGCCGGCCGGCGAACCAGGCGCCGACGCCGGTGAGGCCGGCGATGATCACGCCATAGCCGATCAAGGCGTGATAATCGACGCGCTGGCGCTGATGCGCCCAAGCGAAACCGCTGGCCATATATTGCATGATGAGCGCGATCGAGACGATCAAGCCGGCGATGAAGCCGCCGCCCGGCTCGTTGTGGCCGCGCAGGAAGATGTAGATGCCGACCAGGATGGCGAGCGGCAGCATGACGCGGCCGGCGATCACCAGCATGAGCGGATGCGGATCCTCCGACTGCGGGTAATCGGCGACCCAATGGCGCAGCCGGCGGCCGGTGTCGCCGTGCAGCGCGCTGTCGAGCAGAGCAAAGATCGCCAGGCCGGCGATGCCGAGCACGATGATCTCGCCGAACGTGTCGAAGCCGCGGAAGTCCACCAGGATCACGTTGACGACGTTGGTGCCGCCGCCGCCGGTGTAGGAATTCTCCAGATGGTAGGCGGAGATCGAATCGACATCGCGCGTCAGCACCGCCCAGGCCGCGCCGCCGACGCCGAGGCCGGCGAGGACGGAGAGGCCTGCGTCGCGGATCACGCGGCCGGGCTTGCTTTCGGCCGGCGTCTGTTTCGGCAGGAAGTTGAGCGCGAGCAGCAGCAGGATCACGGTGACGACTTCGACCGAGATCTGCGTCAGCGCCAGATCGGGCGCGGAGAATTGCAGGAAGCAGAGCGAGACGATCAAGCCGATCACCGCGACGAGCACCAGGGTGAGCAAGCGGCGGCGGTGCAGCAGCACGGTCGCGCCGGCGGCGGCGATCAGCAGCGCCCAGGCGATGACGGCGATGTAGCTCGGCGCGAGCGTCGGGCGCGCGCCGGCGGCGTGCGGCGCGGTGAAGAAGCCGGCGAAGCCGAGCACGAGCGCCGCGCCGACCATGCAGGCGAGGTAGCGTTGCAGGCTGCCGTTCTGCAGCGCGTCGGTGACGCGGCGGGCCGCGCTCACGGCGGCGGCGATGACGGCGTCGAACAGGGCTTTGGCTTCGGGGCGCGGCGCCGATTCGCGCAGGCGCTTGGCCGCCGCGTGACGCCACAGCAAGAACGCGCCGCCGGCAAGCGCGATCACGCTCATGGCGAGCGCCGGGGTCAGGCCGTGCCAGATCGCCAATTCGTAAGCCGGGGCGCGGCCGCCCGTCACCGCGCCGGCGGCGACAGCGACGAGGTCGCCGGCGATCAGCGCGGGCAGCACGCCGATCAGCACGACGAGCGCGACGAGAACGGCGGGCGGCAGCCACAGGGCGACCGGCGGATCGTGCGGATGATGCGGATAATCGGCGCGCGCCGGGCCGAGGAAGACGTGGAACACGTAGCGGAAGGAATAGGCCGCCGAGAACAGCGCGGCGATCGTGACCAGCAGCGGCACGACCCAGCCCTGGCCGAGCCACGGCGTATGCCAGGCCTCTTCGAGCATCATCTCTTTCGACAGGAAGCCGTTGAACAGCGGAATGCCGGCCATCGACGCGGCGGCGACCATCGCCAGCGTCGCGGTCAGCGGCATCAGGCTCATCAGCCCGCCGAGCTTCTTGATGTCGCGCGTGCCGGCTTCGTGGTCGACGATGCCGGCGGTCATGAACAGCGCCGCCTTGAAGGTCGCGTGGTTGAGGATGTGGAACACGCCGACGAGCGCCGCCATCGGCGTGCCGAAGCCGAGCAGCATGGTGACGAGGCCGAGATGGCTTACCGTCGAATAGGCGAGCAGGCCCTTGAGGTCGTCCTTGAACAGGGCGATCCAGGCGGCGACGACCATGGTGACGAGGCCGGTCGTGGCGACGAGATAGAACCAGGCTTCGGTGCCGGCGAGCGCCGGCCACAGGCGCGCGAGCAGGAAGATGCCGGCCTTCACCATGGTCGCGCTGTGCAGATAGGCGCTGACCGGCGTCGGCGCGGCCATGGCGTGCGGCAGCCAGAAATGGAAGGGGAATTGCGCCGACTTGGTGAAAGTGCCGCCGAGGATCAGGATCAGCGCCGGCAGATAGAGCGGCGATTGGCGGATCGCCTCGCCCTGCGTGATGATGACCGAGATGTCGTAGGAGCCGGCGATGTCGCCGAGGATCAGCATGCCGGCGATCATCGCCAGACCGCCGCCGCCGGTGACGGCCAGCGCCATGCGCGCGCCCTGGCGGCCTTCGGGCAGGTGCCGCCAATAGCCGATCAGCAGGAACGAGCTGAGGCTCGTCAGCTCCCAGAAGACCAGCAGCAGCAGGATGTTGTCGGACAGCACGATGCCGACCATCGCGCCCTGGAACAGCAGCAGGAAGACGTAGAACTTGCCCATCGGGTCTTCCTTGGCGAGATAGCTGCGGGCATAGACGATGATGAGCAGGCCGATGAACAGGATGAGGCCGGCGAACAGCAGGCCGAGCCCGTCGAGGAAGAAATTGGCGTTGAGGCCGAGCGCCGGCAGCCATTCGAGCCGCGTCGTCACGACCTCGCCGCGCAGCACCGCCGGCGCGTGTTGCAGCAGCAGGATCAGCGCCAGACCGGTGACGGCTCCGGCGGACGCGGCGCAGGCGTTGCGGCCCGACCGGATCATCAGCGCCGGCAGGATGGCCCCCGCGAACGGCAGCAGAACGATCAAGAAGAGGCTCATAAGGTCTCTTTGAAGTGCGAAGGGATGGGGGCGGGGGCGGAAGCGGCATAAGATTATTGAGATGGCCGGGTGCGTCAAGAAAACTCGGCGCGCGCCGCATGACCCGGCCGCGCCGGATAAATAAGTATGGCGGGAAACGCGCGGCTAGACCGCGAGCACGATCTTGCCGATATGCTCGCCCGCTTCCATCAGGCGGTGCGCGTCGGCGGCTTGCGCGAGCGGGAAGGTCGCGAAGATCAGCGGCGCGACGCGGCCGGCCGACAGCGCCGGCCAGACGCGCTCTTCCAATTCGCGCGCCACCGCGCTCTTGAAGGCGACGTCGCGCGGGCGCAGCGTCGAGCCGGTGACGGTGAGGCGCTTGAGCATGATCGTCTGGAAGTCGATCTCGGCCTTGCGGCCTTTCTGGAAGGCGATGAAGACCAGCCGGCCGTCCGGCGCGAGCGCGGCGATGTCGCGCGCGATGTAATCGCCGCCGACCATGTCGAGGATGACGTTCGCGCCCTTGCCGTCGGTCGCGGCCTTGACGGCTTCGACGAAATCCTCGGTCCGGTAATTGATCGCGCGCGCCGCGCCGAGGCGGGCGCAGGCGGCGCATTTCTCGTCGCTGCCGGCGGTGACGAGCGCGCGCGCGCCGAGCAGATTGGCGATCTGGATGGCGGTCGTGCCGATGCCGCTCGACCCGCCGTGGACCAGCAGCGTCTCGCCGGCGGCGAGCTTGGCGCGCTGGGCGAGGTTGCTCCACACGGTGAAGAAGGTTTCCGGCAAGGCGGCGGCGCGGACCGCGTCGAACCCGTCCGGCCATGGCAGGCATTGGCCGGCGGGCGCGGCGCAATATTCGGCGTAGCCGCCGCCCGTCACCAGGGCGCAGACCTTGTCGCCGATCTGCCAGCGCTCGGCGCCCGGCGCGACGGCGACGATCTCGCCGGCGATCTCAAGGCCCGGCAGGTCGCTGGCGCCGGGCGGCGGCGGATAGCCGCCCTTGCGCTGGGAAACGTCGGGCCGGTTGACGCCGGCGGCGGCGACTTTCACCAGCATCTCGCCGTCTCGCAGGGCGGGCAGCGGGCGCGTGGCCGGGCGCAAAACGTCGGGACCGCCGGGCTCGGCGATCTCGATGGCGGTCATCTGTGAAGGAAGCGCGTTCATGGCTGCAATCTAGCACGCGCTTTCGGTTATGATGAGCCGTCTCGCGCCCTGAGGAGCCCATGCCCGACATCGCCCCCCAAATTGCCGACGCCTTCGCCAAGCTCGACGCCTTCAACGCCGCCGACCCCAATAGCCTGACGGTCGACGGCCGGCCGGTGCCGAAGGAACTGCATTACGCGCGGCGCATGAGCGCCTGGCTTGAGGCGATCGCGCCGGGCGCGAGCGACGCGCTGAAATTGGCGGCGCGCGCCCAGCATATCGGCCGCTGGACCAGCCCGCGCAGCGATTATCCGATGGACAAGGCCGGCTATTACAAATGGCGGCGCGCGCTCTACGCCTATCACGCCGAGACGGCGGGGAAATTGCTGGCCGAGGCGGGCTTCGACGCCGCCACCGTCGCGCGCGTCGGCGAATTGCTGCGCAAGGAGAATTTGAAGACCGACGCCGAGATGCAGACGCTGGAAGACGTCGCCTGCCTGGTGTTCCTGGAGAACTTCTACACCGACTTCTCGCGCAAGCACGACGACGACAAGGTGATCGACATCCTGCGCAAGACTTGGAAGAAGATGTCGCCGGCCGGCCACGCCGCCGCGCTCGATCTTGCCAAGGCGCTGCCCGAGGACCGCTTGAAACTGATCGAGCGGGCGCTGGCGGCTTAAAGGGCGGCGGCCTAGTTCGGCACCGGCCCGCGCGTCTCCAGCGCCGAGATTTCCCGCACCAGCTTGTTGAGCACCGCGTCGAAGAAGGCTTCGCCTTTCTCCGCCTCGATGACGAACGCGCCCGGGCCGCCGATGATCGCGGTCTTGTAATGTTCGGTCAGGCCGTAGCCGCCGCCCCAAGTGCGGCCGGGCCGGATCAGCGCCAGGCCGTTGATCACCACGCCCTGCGCCACGGCGGCGTCGCGCGCGCGCTCGACGCGGCTGCCGACCGAGTTGGGCCCGTCGCCCGAGACGTCGATGACCAGCCGCTCGCCCTGGAAACTATTGGCAGCCATGCTGGCGACGGAGAAATTGATCGCGTCGCCGATGGCGTTGCCGCCCGGGCAATGGCCGCGCGGGCCGGCCATCACGGCGTCGGCGAAGCCGCGCGCCGAGGCGGCGTCGGAGATCGGCATCCAATCGACGACGACGCGCTCGCAGCCCGTCGCCGCCCATTCGAGGAACATGACGGCGATGCGGCGGTGATAGCCCGAGCGGATCGCGCCGAGCACGCGCGGATGGACGAAGGCGTCGGCGTAGCCTTTGCGCTGCAACAGCAGCTCGTCCTCGTCGATGCTGCCCGAGGCGTCCACCGCCAGCACCAGTTCGAGATCGACGGCTTGCGCGGCGGCCGGTTTGACGGCGAACGGCGCGAGCGTGGCGGCCAGCAGGGCGAGACAGAGCGTGCGCATCAGAATGCCTCCTCCATGCCGGCGCGGCGCAGCGCCGCGTTGGCGGTGACGGGATCGAGCACGCGCGCTTCGAGCGCGAAGGTGCGGTTGAGATGCGGCGTGAACCAGATCTCGCCGCCTTCGTCGTCGGCTTGCGCCCGCACGGCGTAGCAGCCGGCCATTTCCAGCCGCTCGCGCAAGGCCCTGTCGATGTCGCGTCCCGCTCTCATGGGATGAGTGAACCATCCCCGGAGGCGGGCCGCAAGACGGGCTTAGGGCGCTTTCGGCACCGTCACGCCGATCATGCAGTCGCGCGTCACGATCTCGGCCAGCTCCGCCTCGCTCATGCCCTCGGTGCCGGCCGGGCGCATCGGCAGCACGAGATAGCGCAGATCGGCGGTCGAATCGTGGACGCGGACGTCGATGTCGTCGGGCAATTCCGTGCCGAACTCCTTGAGCACGGCGCGCGGCTCGCGCACCACGCGCGAGCGGTAATCGCGGTCCTTGTACCAGGAGGGCGGCAGGCCGAGCACGGCGCGCGGATAGCACGAGCACAGGGTGCAGACGATGACGTTGTGCGCCTCCGGCGTGTTCTCGGCGATGGCGAGGCCGGTGGGGCCGAGATCGACGCCCATCTCCATCATGGCGGCGGCGGGATCGGCGATCAGCCGCGCCTTGTAGGCCGGATCGGTCCAGGCGCGCGCGACCACCTTGCCGCCGAGCGACGGCGTGATGGCGTCGCGCGCCTCGATCGCCTGGCGCACCTCGGCGGCGGTGATGACGCCCTTTTCGATCAGCAGCTCTTTGATGGCGAGGCCGAGCAATTGGTAATAGCCGTGGACCTTCTCGTCCTTGGCGACGCCCGGATGGGCATGGTCGTGGTCATGATCGTGGTCATGATCGTGGTCGTGGTCATGGTCGTGGTGATGCGTGCCGCTCATTTGGTCCTCACGCCTCGCTTAGCCAATGTTCGTAGATGTCGATCAGCAGCGTATCGGTCGCCGGCCCGGCATAGTCGGGCCAGAGATCGGTCTGCTTGAAGCGCACTTCGTAGAGAATTTTCTTGGGCAGGCCGTCCTTGCCGATGGCGAGCAATTCCGGGTTCTTGAACGCGCCGAAGCAGCGCGTCACCACGCCGGTCTTGCCGCGCACATAGACCGGCGTGCGGATGTGCCCGGGCGGATAATCGTCGCGCACCCGCACGCGGTCGCCGGCGGCGAAGCGCGGCGCGATGGCCAGATCGGCGCTCACGGCTTGCAGGCCGGCTCTTCGTCGCCATCCGCGCCGACGCCGCGGGCGCGCAGCTCGGCGATCTTGGCGTCGATCTCGTCCTGGGTGAGCACGCCCTTGTCGATGAGCTGGCGGCACATGGCGGCGGTCCAGCGCTCGTAATAGCCGAGCGTGTTGTAGACGTCGTCGCCGAGCGATTCGATATAGAGGCGGTTCTCGTCGCGCAGCGTGATGCGGCGCTTGGAATCGCCGAGCAGGCCGTGGATCGCGTCCACCTGCTTTTCCCAGAAGGTCGGTTCGTGGGGAGCGGTGTCCACCGGGCCGGCGGGCAATCCGCCGAGATCGTGCGTGCCGCGCATGAGCATCTCCTTGGCGAAAGGGACGCCATTCTAGGCGGCGGACGGCGCGCTGTCTCGCTTATGCGCGCCGTCCGTGATCGCCGTTTCGCGATGCGCGCCGTTCAGCGCATCAGAGCGGGAAACAGCCCGACCAGGCCGACGATGATCAGATAGATGGCGACAATGTAATTGAGCAGGCGCGGCACGATCAGGATCAGGATGCCGGCGATCAGTGCGATCAGCGGCTGCAACATGATGGACATGGACATCGGGGGCTCCCGTTATTGTTCTATCCGGCGCTGGCGCGGCCGGCGGTAGATGAACGCCGCGTTCCCCGCCGCGTTCCTTGCCGCTTGCCATGCCGCGTCCCGCGCCGCCTGCGGGGCGGGCGGTTTGACATCGGCGGCCGGAATGCCGATCATCGCGACAAGCCGCCGCAAAGGCGGAAAAAGCAATAAAACCGCAGATCTCGGGGAGACAGGGTTTGTTCACGTCGCCGGAGCCCATGCTGAGGGCTCGGTCGGTCGCCATCGTCGGCGCGTCCGATCGGGCGAAATGGCCGAGCAGCATTTTCGCCAGCCTGCGCGACGCCGGCTATCCCGGCAAAATCTATCCGATCAATCCGCGCTACGAGCAGGTCTGGGGCGTGCGCTGCTATCCGAGCTTCGCGGCGCTGCCCGAGCCGGCCGAGCATGCCCTCGTCATCATCCCGGCCGGCGCGGTGCAGGCGACGCTGGAGGAGGGCGCGGCGCACGGGCTGAAATCGGCCACCGTCTATGCCGCCAACATCGGCGAGGGCCACGATCCGGAAATCGTCGCGCGCGGCGACGCGCTGAAGGACCTGTGCCGGCGCACCGGCCTGATCGTCGGCGGGCCAAACTGCATGGGCGCGGTGTCGGTGCGCGAGAAAGCCTTTTTCTACCCCAACGTCGATCTCGCGCAGATTCCCGCCGGCCCGGTCGCCGCCGTCTTCCAGTCGGGCGGCACGCTCCAATTCTGGTGCCAGACCGGCGCGGCGCGCGGCCTCAAGTTCAGCTACATGATCTCCAGCGGCAACGAGCTCGGCGTCGATCTCGCCGACTACGTGAACTTTCTGGTCGAGGACGAGCACACCAAGTGCATCGCCTTGTTCATCGAGGGCATCCGCCGGCCGGACGCCTTCATGGCGGCGGCGAACAAGGCGCTCGCCGCCGGCAAACCCATCGTCGCCATCAAGACCGGCCGCTCGCAGCGCAGCCGCGCCGCCGCGCAGTCGCACACCGGCGCCATCGCCGGGGATTACGCAGCCTATGCCGCCATGTGCGAGCGCTACGGCATCGCCGCCTGCGATTCGCTCGACGACATGGTCGAGGTGGCGCTGGCGCTGCAATATGCCAAGCGGCCGAAGGGCAAGCGCGTCGGCTGGATCACCACCTCCGGCGGCACCGTCGATCTGCTCTACGACTATATGGACGGCGAGCGCGCCATCGCCATGCCCGATTACGCGCCGCAGACGGTGGCGGCGATCCAGCCGCACATTCCGGCCGAGATGACGCCGAAGAACCCGCTCGATTCCGGCATCCCCTCCACCTTGGAGGCGGCGGCGAAAATCTGCGCCGCGGTGGCCGCCGATCCCGCCATCGACATGATCGCCTGGGCGGCGCAACTGCCGGGCGGCAGCGGCAAGCGCAAGCCGGTCGATCCGCAGCCGATGCTCGACGTCATGGCGACGACCGACAAGCCGATCGTCGCCTTCGGCCGCATGGCCTATCCGCTGACCCAGACCGGGCTCGATTTCCAGGACCGTATCGGGATCGCCCATCTGCAAGGCCTGCCGGCGACGATCCGGGCGCTCGGCGCGCTCGCCGCCTTCGGCGCGCGCGAGGGCCGTAAGGTGCCCGACCTGCCGCCGGCCAACGGCTGGCGCGACGCGACGCACGGCGACGCGCTCGCCGCCGCGCTCGCCAGCCACGGCATCGCCGCGCCGAACAGCGCTTTTGTCAAGACGGCGGGCGAAGCGGCGGACGCGGCGGCCGACATCGGCTTTCCCGTCGCGCTGAAAATCGTCTCGGCCGAACTGAGCCACAAGACGGAGGTCGGCGGCGTGCTGCTCAATCTCCGCTCGGCGGACGAGGTCAAGGCCGGCGCGCAAAATCTGGCGGCGAGGGTCCACGCCGCGGGCGGCACGCTCGACGGCTATCTGGCGCAGGAGATGGTGTCCGGCGTCGAGGTCATCCTCGGCGCGCGCGCCGATCCGCTTTACGGGCCGGTGCTCGTCGTCGGTTCGGGCGGCATCATGGTCGAGCTGACCCAGGATGTCGCGCTGCGCCTGCTGCCGGTCGGCGCCGACGAGGCGCGCGAGATGATCGCCGGCTTGAAACTCGCCAAGCTGCTCGCCGGCTATCGCGGCAAGCCGGAGGCCGACACCGAGGCGCTGGTGCGCGCGATCTGCGGCCTGTCGGACTTTTACCTGGCCCATCGCCGCTGGCTCGCCGACATCGAGATCAATCCGCTGATCGTGCTGCCCAAGGGGCAGGGCGCGCGCGCGGTGGATGTGCGGCCGATCTACGTGTCCGAAACCGTCACCGCTTGAGGGCCGCCGCCATGGATTTCGCCTTGCCCGAAGAGCTGCGCATCCTGCGCGAGCAAGTGCGCCGCTTCGTCGATGCCGAGATCATCCCGCACGAGCGCGAGACGCTGGAGAACACCGACGAGCTCAAGCCCGAATGGCGCGCCCGATTGATCGACGGCGCCAAGAAGCTCGGTATCTGGATGATGGAGGTGCCCGAGGAGCACGGCGGCGCGGAATTGAGCCTGGTCGGCCGCGCCGTGGTCTGGCAGGAATTGGCGCGCACGATTGGCTTGCCGTCGCGCGGCGAGACGATCACCGGCCCGACCGTGCGCCACATCCTCTACATGCTGGAAGGCGAGTTGAAGGAGAGATACCTGCTGCCCGTGCTGCGCGGCGAGAAGAAGGCGTGTTTCGCTCAGACCGAGCCCGACGCCGGCTCCGATCCGGGCGGGATGCGCACCACCGCCGTGCGCGACGGCGACCATTACGTGATCAACGGCACCAAGCGCTTCATCAGCGGCGCGGGCAAATCGCACTTCATGCAGCTGATGGCGGCGACCGACCGCGAGAAGGGCTCGCGCGGCGGCATCTCCTGCTTCCTGGTGGACATGGACACGCCGGGCGTGACGCTCGGCGCGCGCTATCAGACCATGATGGGCGACGCGCCGTGGGAGATCATTCTCGACAACGTGCGCGTGCCGGCCAAGAACATGATCGGCGAGGAGGGCGGCGGCTTCAAGCTCGGCCAGAAATGGCTCGGCACCGGGCGCGTCAAGCACGGCGCGCGGGCGCTCGGCGTGGCGGAGCGCTGCCTGGAGATGGCGACGGCCTACGCCAAGCAGCGCAGCACCTTCGGCAAGCCGCTGGCCGAGCGCCAGGGCATCCAGTGGATGCTGGCCGACATCTATATCGAGCTGGAGGCGGCGCGGCTGTTGGTGTTCCAGGCGGCGAGCAAGCTGGATGCCGGCGAGGACGCGCGCACCGACGCCTATATCTGCAAATATTTCGCCGACGAGATGGCGTTCCGCGCCGCCGACGCCTGCATGCAGATTCACGGCGGCATCGGCCTGACCACCGATCTGCCGATCGAGAAATTCTGGCGGCAGCAGCGCAGTTACCGCATCACCGAAGGGGCGAGCGAGGTGATGAAGCATGTCATCGCGCGCCATGTCCTGAAAACATACTGAAGAAGGGGAAGCACCATGGCGACCAAGCGCGCAGCCAAGGCCAAACAATACGAGACGATCCTGATCGACAAGGACAAGGGCATCACGACGATCACCTTCAACCGGCCCGACCAGCGCAACGCCATGAGCCCGCAATTGCACATGGAGATGTCCGACGCGCTCGACGATCTCGCCGTCGATCCCGCGACCGACATTCTCATCATCACCGGCGCGGGCAAGGCGTTCAGCGCCGGCCAGGATATCAAGCTCTATTTCCGCGGCACGCAGGACGACGCGGCGGCGCGGCACAAGGCGCGCAACGCCTCCAACGAATGGCGCTGGCAGAAGCTGTCGCGCTTCCCCAAGCCGACCATCGCCATGGTCAACGGCTTCTGCTTCGGCGGCGCGTTCACGCAGGTCTGCGCTTGCGATTTCGCCTTCGCCGCCAACGAGGCGACCTTCGGCCTGTCGGAAGTGAACTGGGGCATCCTGCCGGGCGGCATCGTCGCCTGGAACGTGGTGCAGGTGATGGGCTATCGCCACGCCATGTATTATTCGGTGACGGGCGAGGCGTTCGACGGCAAGCGCGCGGTCGAGATCGGCCTGGTCAACAAGAGCTTCCCCAAGGCCAAGCTGAAGGCCGAGACGCTGAAGTTCGCGCGGATGATGCAGGAAAAGAGCCCGGCCGCCGTGCGCTACACCAAGGACGCGGTGCGCGCCGTGCGTTTCATGAACGAGCCGCAGGCCGCCGACTATCTCAACGCCAAGTCCGACGCGCTCAAGCATGTCGACAAGGAAAAGAGCCGCGAGCAGGGCATGAAGCAGTTCCTCGACGACAAGACCTACCGGCCCGGCCTCGGCCATTTCAAGCGCCAGAAGGCCAAGTGATTTCGCGCGTGGATCGTGCTATTCCTGGGCGATGACGAATCGCCCGGGACGCACCCTTCATGCCAGCCTTCGCGCCGCTTTTCTGCCGCTTACGCTCGCCGCATTCCTCGGCGCGGCGGGTTGCGTGGAGGCGCAAGTGACCGATCCGAAATTGCCGGCCGGCGCCATCGCGACCGGCGACGGAGTCTACATGGTGCCGATCGCGCCGGACGAGACGGGCTGCATGCAATATCGCATGCACGCGCCGGGCAAGGCCGTGGTGCAGGTGATCTATTACCGCGCCGCCGACGGCAAGTTCACGCCCGACCGCAGCAAGGCCGATTGCGCAAAAAAATAATATGTTGTCATGGCTGGACTTGTTCCGGCCATCCACGCCTTGCGATGCGGATTGACTGAAAGTCATGGATGCCCGGGACAAGCCCGGGCATGACGATGGGATGCGCTTACTGGAACAGCCGCAGCAGGTTCTGCGGCATCCGGTTGGCCTGGCCGAGCATGGCCACGCCCGACTGCACCAGCACCTGTTTCGCGGTGAAGGCGGTCATTTCCGAGGCGACGTCGAGGTCCATCAGGTCCGAGCGCGCCTTCTCCATGTTCTCGATCACCGTGTCGGAATTGCCGGCGGCGAAATCCAGGCGGTTCTGCGACGCGCCGATGTTGGCGCGGATGGTGCTGAGCCGGTCGATGGCGGCGGTCAGCAGATCGGACGCCTCGTCGGCGCCTTGGCGAGTCGTCACGGCCGCGTCGGTCAGGTTGAGCGCCAGGACCGAGATCGACTGGGTGTTGATGATCAGGTCGTCGCTCGCGGCGACGCCGCTGCCGATCTTGAAGCTGAACTCCTTGGCCGGCGACTGGTCGATCGAATCGTAGGCGGCGGCGACGGCGAACAGCGAATCGGCGAAAGCGGCGCTCTGGCCGCCCACGACGTTGAGCTGGCCCGACATCTGGCTGCCCGAGGAGGGCGCGACGTTGATGGCGACGCGAATCTGCGCCTGGGTGGCCTTGTCGAGGTCGATGATGCCGCGGCCATAGACCGCGTCGATGCCGGTCGCGCCGAGATCGTTGGTGGTGGTGAACACCAAGTTGGCGATTTCCGCGCCGCTCAGGTTCGAGGTCGTGCCCGTGCCGAACATCTCGCTCAGCACGGCGACCGCGCCGGCGACGTGCGGCGCGGCCATCGAGGTGCCGGAATAGGCCACCGTGTTGCTCGTCGGGTTCGTCGCGCCGTTGTAGAGGCTGGAGGCGATGTTCACGCCCGGCGCGGTGACGACGAAGCTCTGCACGGCGCCGGCCTGGTTGGAGAAGCTGGCGATGCCGTTGGCGTTGTCGGTGGCGGCGACGGCGATCAGCGCGCCCTGCGCGGTCGCGTCGAGCGCGAAGCTCGCCGGGAAGGCGGGGTCGGAGAGGGCGTCGTTGCCGGTGGCGGCGACGATGACGATGCCGGCGTTGATCGCGCGCACCATGGCGGCGGTGATCTGGTTCGGCACGCCGACCACGCCGCTGAAGCCGAGCGACATGTTGATGACGTTCGCGCCGTTGAGGCGGGCGTAGTCGATGGCGTCGGCGATGTCGTCGGGATCGAACGTGCCGGTGGACGGGTCGGTCGCCTTGATGGCGAGGATGCCGGCCCCGTAGGCGACGCCCATGGTGCCTTCGCCGTTGCGCTCGCCGGCGGCGATGCCGGCGACATGGGTGCCGTGGCCGTCGGAGGCGTTGCCGTCGTTGGTGTCGTTGCCGTCGCCCGAGGTGGTGCCGGCGGTGCCCGCGCCGCCTTCGAGCGTGCCGTCGACGATGTCGACGCCGCCGACGATGTTGCCGTCGAGGTCGGTGTGATAGAGGTCGACGCCGGTGTCGATGACGGCGATGACGATTCCCGCGCCGGTGCCGCCGCGCGCGTAGGCGCTGGAGGCGTTGATGTTGTCGAGGCCGACCGACGCCTGGTATTCGGCGTCCTCGAAGCTCGCCGCGTCCAATTCGCCGGCCAGCCGGCCAAGCGCGCGGCCGTCCTTGTCGGCGACGCTGACCACCAGCCCGTCCGAGGAGCCGCCGGCGTTGAGATAGGTGACGCGGCCGTTCTGCACGTCGGACAGGCTGAAGCTGTCGCCAAGGCCGAGCGCCTCGCCGTCGAAATAGACCGTGCCGTTGGTCGGCAATTGGCGCAGCGTGAAGACGACGCCGCTGTCGTCCACCAGGCCCTGGCCGTTGAATTGGGTGTCGCGCGCGATGCGGTCGATTTCGCCTTTGAGCGCCTGGAATTCGGTGTCGAGCATGCCGCGCTCGACGTTGGAGAGCTGGCCGGAGCCGGACTGCACCGACAGCGTCTTCATGCGGGTGAGGATGTCGCCGACCTTGGCCGACGCGCCGTCGGCGATCTGCAGCACCGAGACGGCCTGGCGCGCGTTGACCGCGCCTTGTTTCATGGCGGCGATCTCGACATTGAGGCGCGAGCCGATGGCGAGCGAGGCGGCGTCGTCGCGCGCGGCGAGGACGCGCGTGCCGGACGCGAGGCGCGCGAGCGACCGGCTCGCCGCGCGGTCCGCGGCGTCCAGATAGCGCGTAGCCACGTTGGCCGCGCCGTTATGCGCGACCGTCAGGGCCATTGCTGCTGCGTTCCAAGCGTCGTCACGGCTCTACCTAAGCCAAGAGTTGCCCCGAAACCGGGATATCCCCTTCCTGGGGATCAGGCATCTTGAGACGGCAATCCTAAAAAAAAGGTAAAATTAAACCCGCCGGAATTTCTCCCGGCGGGTCAAAGGCTTGGCGCAAAAGGATAGGGCGCGCGCGGCTCAGCTCAGGCCGTAAAGCGCGCGGGCGTTGTCGCCGAGGATCTTGTCGACGGCGGCCGGCGTGATCTTGCCGTCCTTCTTGAGCATGCGCAGCGCCTCGATCTCGGTCGAGGTGTCGTGGTGGCCGTAATCGGTGCCGACCACCAGATTGTCCTCGCCCGACACTTTGATGATGTCGCCGAGATCGTCGGTCACCTGGCAGGCGACATACATGCGGTTGTCCTTCAGCGGATTGGCCGAGAGGCGCTTGCCGCGCCGCTTGAAGCGCAATCCCAGGTCGTTCATCACGTAGGGCAGCCATTGCGAGCTGACCTCGACGAAGCCCCAGCGCGTTTTCGGGAACATCTGCGGGACGCCTTCGATCAGCAGGGCGTGGAACGCGCCGACGACCGACAGCTTGAACTTGTTGAAGCCGCTCTCGTCCTGGAAGAAGTCGTGAATCTGGAAGGCGTTGGTGCCCGAATGCATGCACAGCGGCATGTCCAGCTCCTGCGCCGCCTCGTAGAGCGGGTAGAAATAGGGATCGGTCACGCGCTTCTCGGCCTCGAAGCCGCGCATGAAGATGCCGCAGGCGCCGTTGTCCTTCGCCCAGGCCAGCTCGTCGCGCATCTTGTGCATTTCCAGCAGCGGCGGCATGGCGACCCAGCGCAGCCGGCCTTTGCCTTTCTTCCAGATCTCGGCGAGCCAGCGGTTGTAGCTTTTGATCAGCGCTGTCTCGACCTGACCCTTCAGCGTCATCGGCCGCAGGAACAGCGTCGGATAGAGCACCTGGATGTCGATCTCCAGCTCGTCCATGTGCTTGAGGCGGCCGTCGATGTCGCGCATCTCGCGCGCTTCCTCGCTCGTCGTCGTGTGGCCGACGTTGGCGTCCTTGGGCTGGAGGCGGCCGTCGACCACCCACCATTCCTTCTGCATGTTCTTGCCGTCGTTGGCGGCTTTCTGCGCGCCGGCGGTCTGGGCGACGATCATCGGCGCGTATTTGCGCTCCGACTCCTCCATGAATTCCCAGGTGTAGGGAATTTCGAGGACATGGGCGTCGGCGTCGATGGTGCGCAAAGTCATGCGGTCTCTCTCCTGCTAAGCGGCCTTCGCCGTCATTCTTAGAATTATAAGGATGCGCCAGTTTACGGGCCGCGCGAGTCATTTCAACCGTGATCGAAACGGTTTTCGCAGCATGGAATGTTGCGCAGCGTCCACCGAATCGCGACAATTCCGCCTTGTTCGCCCGCGCCTTAGCGGGCTCTGCCGGGAGAGACGTTATGGCTAAAGACCGCATCGGCCTGATCGGGGCCGGGCGCATGGGCCTCGCCATGCTCAAGCATCTGGTGCAGGCGGGCCATCCGGTGACGGCGCACGACCCCAACCCCGAGGCGATGGCGCGGGCGCGCGCGGCCGGCGCGAGCGGCGCGGCCAGTCCGGCGGCGGTCGCCAAAGAGTGCGGCTTCGTCATCGTCATCGTCGGCTATGACACCGAGGCGCAAGCGGTGGTGAGCGGCCCGGACGGCCTGCTCGGCGCGCTCGCGCCCGGCGCGCTGGTCGCGATCTCCTCGACGGTGGCCCCCGCGACCATGACGGCGCTCGCCGCCGCCTGCGCCGCCAAGGGCGTCGCGGCGGTGGACGCGCCGATCTGCCGCGGCGGCTGGTCGGCCGACGCCGGCACGCTCTTGGCGCTGTTCGGCGGCGAGGCGGCGGCCGTCGCGCGGGCCAAGCCGGTCTACGCCAATTTCTGCTCCGACATGCACCATATCGGCCCGGTCGGCCACGGCCAGGCCGGCAAGGCGATGAACAACCTGCTGATGTGGGCCAACGGCGTCGCGCTGCTCGAAGCCGCCAAGCTCGCCGAAAATGCCGGCGTCGATCTGCCCAAGCTGCGCGACGCGCTGCTGATCAGCTCGGGCAATTCCGCCGCGCTCGAAGATTGGGACCAGATGACCTTCACCTGGGCGTTGCAGGACATGAACCTGGTCGCCGGGATGACCGACGCCGCCGGCCTGTCGCTGCCGCTCGCCGGCGCGGTGCGCGAATTGGTCAAGGACGCGCGGCGGACCAAGTCGAACGGCGGTCCCGACTGGACGGGGAAGAAGAAATCCCCGCGCTGAGGGCTATTCGGCCGGGGTTTCGTCGGGGGTTTTGTGGCGCTGGAGCAGCGGCAATTGCGTCAAAACGAACGCCATGGTCAGCCCGACGCCGCCGAACACCTTGAAATTGACCCAAAAGTCCGTGCTCTGCGTGCGCCACACGATCTCGTTGAGCCCCGCCATCGCGAAAAAAAATAGGCCGAAGCGCAGCGTCAGCTTTCGCCAGCCGATGTCGTCCATCGCCCAGGCGGCGCCGAGCACGGGCTTCAGCAGCGGCCGGCCGGCGGCGAGGCCGATCAGCAGGATCAGGCCGACCGCGGCGTGGATGATCGTCGGCTTCATCTTGATGAAAGTCTCGTCGTGCAGCCACAAGGTGAGGCCGCCGAACAGGCCGACGACCGCCGCCGTGATCAGCGGCATCAGCGGCACCTTGCGCGCGAGAACGAGCGAGAGCGCCAGGGCGATCGCGGTGGCGGCCATGAGCGCGATGGTCGCGACCATCAGGTCGGCGCGCCAATAAGCGACGAGGAAAGCGGCGAGCGGACCGTATTCGGTGACGGGCTTGAGCCACGCGGGCGCAGGCCGGGAGGGGGCGTCTGTCATGGCTTCTCTTTAGCAGAAAGCGGCGGGGGAGGGGACAGCGAAGCCGTTGCCAGCGGCGATGCGAGCGGCTAGGTCTAGCCGATGCAGTTCCTCGCCGATCCCAGCACTTTGCTCTTGTTCGCCGGCGCCGCCGTCCTGGCTTTTCTGGTCGGACGCTTCGGCCGCAAGCTGTTCGATTATTTGCGCGGGCCGAAAGCCAAAGCGCCGTCCGGCCCGCCGCCGTCGCGCCAAGTGCGCCGCGCCGAGCGGCGCAAGCAGGACAAGAAGCTGCGCGACTGAGCCGCGCAAGCGGGGCTGATGGAGAGAGGCGGGGGAATGGTGGGCGCTGCAGGGATTGAACCTGCGACCCCTACCGTGTGAAGGTAATGCTCTACCGCTGAGCTAAGCGCCCATTCCCGGCCCCGGCGCAGACCGCCGGGAGGCGGACCATATACTGGCCCGCGGGTCCGGGTGTCAAGAAAGCCCCCCGTTTTCGCATCGGGCCGCAGGCGCGGCTCAGCAGGCCCGCCGCCGGCGGAACCGCACTCGCGACATCGTGTAGCGCCGCCGTCGCCGCGAATTTGTTACAGTTATTCCAGCTTTTCCGTCGATCGGCGCCAGATGACCATGCTCCGCCAGACCGCACGCCAAACCCTCCGTTCGCGCGCCGCCGCCTGCGCCGGCCTGCTGCTGGCCGCGAGCGCCATGAGCGCGCGCGCCGCCGACGCGCCGCTGGCCGCCGTGTCGCAGGCGGGCCAGCCCGGCCAGATCATGGAGCTGGGCTACGAGGTCTATCTCGGCGGGATGCACATTTTCAGCCTGCAAGTCGACATGGCGCTGCGGCCGGGCAGCTACAGCGTCGCGGCCGAGGGCGGCACGCGCGGCTTCATCGGCTGGCTCTACAAATGGGACCTCAAGGTCGGGGCCGAAGGCCATGACCAGGCCGGCGAGATCCGCCCGCGCGTCTACAGCGCCGCGACCGATTGGCAGAAGAACCCGCGCACCATGCGCCTCGCCTTCCAAAGCGGCGGGGCCTACGACGTGCAGCGCACGCCGCCGCCCGAACCCGATCCCGACGACGAGATCGAGCTGCCGAGCCGCCTGCCGGAGAATATCGTCGATCCCTTGAGCCTCGCGGTGGCGGCGACGCGCGCGCTGAGCGAGAACGGCAAGTGCGAGCAGACTTTGCCGGTGTTCGACGGCCAGCGCCGCTACGACCTGCAGATCAAGGATTTTGGCGAAGCGGCCATCGCGCAGAACCGCTATTCGATCTATCACGGCCCCGCCACGCGCTGCGGCTTCACCATGCAGCGCATCTCCGGCTTCAGCAAGAAATGGCGCGCCTCGCGCCAGTGGGACGAGGACAGCGCTTCGCCGCCGACCGTGTGGCTCGCGCCGATCCGGGCCGGACTGCCGCCGGTGCCGGTGCGCTACGAAGGCGCGATCGCGCTCGGCAACATGGTGGTGCATCTCACCAAGGCCGAGGTGCGGACCGAACTGGCCGAGAACGCGCCGCGCTGAGACGGCGCATCGGCTTACGCCGCCGGCAGGCGGTGGGCCAAAATCGGGAAAATCTCGCGGAGATCGTCGACCAGCGCGTCGGCGCCCAATTCCTTGGGCGGCGTGTTGGAATAGCCGTAGCTGACGGCGATGGTGGACAGGCCGGCGATGCGCCCGGCGATCACGTCGTTGGCCGAATCGCCGATCATCAGCGTCGTCTCGGCGGTGGTGCCGAGCTGCTCCATCAACGACAGCAGCGGGCCGGGATCGGGCTTCTTGGTGGCGAAACTGTCGCCGCCGACGATGGCGCGGAAATGATGCGCCGCGTCGAGCTGGCCGAGAATGCGCTTGGCCGGCTTTTCCGGCTTGTTGGTGCAGACGGCGAGCGCGAGGCCCATGGCGGCGAGGCGCTCGACGGTCTCGCGCGCGCCCGGATAGAAGGCCGACGGCGGCTGGCGGGCGTATTCGCCGCGCACCGCTTCGAGCGCTTCGGCGAGGCCGGCGGGATTGAGCCGGCGGCCGGCGGCGGCGAAGGCGCGCTCGGTCAGGGCCATCGCGCCGTCGCCGATCATGGTCCGCACCTGCGAGACGGTGACGGGAGCCAGCTTGTATTGGGCGAGGCCGCCGTTGACCGCGGCGGTCAGCTCGATCGCGCTGTCGATCAAGGTGCCGTCGAGGTCGAAAATGATAGCGCGCAGCGGCTGGGACATGAGGCGGGGAACGACGCTCCGGGGGCGCAAGCGGCCCATGACGTTGAAGACGCGGGATGCTAAAACGAATCGTCGCCGGTGTAACGAAATGTCACAAGACGTGACTTGGCCGGCGGCGCTTCTCTATGGCAGTTTCACCGCCGATGAACAAGCGCCAACCCCGCATCCGCCGCGTCCGCCTTTCGGCCGGGCCATAGGCCAAGAATGAAAAAACCCGCCAAAGCCCGTTCCAAATCCCGCGCTGCCTCCGGCGCGGCCGCGTCGGACGCGCCGCGCTCGCGCGCCGTGGTCGTGCTGGCCGCCGGCCAGGGCACGCGCATGAAATCCAGCCTGCCCAAGGTGCTGCATCCGATCGCCGGGCGGCCGATGCTCGGCCATGTGCTGGCGACCGCCGAGGCGCTGAAGGCGCAGCGCAGCGTCGTCGTCGTCGCGCCGGGCATGGACAGCGTGGCGGACTTTGTCAAAGAGGGGGCGGCGAAACCCGCGGCCGTCGCCATCCAGCGCAAGCAGCTCGGCACGGGCGACGCCGTCAAGGCGGCGAAGGGCGCGCTCGACGGGTTCGCCGGCGACGTGCTGGTGCTGTTCGGCGACACGCCGTTGCTGCGCGCCGAAACGCTCGAAGCGGTGCTCGGCGCGCTGGACGACGGCAAGACCGCCACCAAAACTGCCATAGCCGTGCTCGGTTTCCGCCCGGAAGGCGCGAACGAATACGGCCGCCTCGTCGAAAAGAAGGGACTGCTCGAAAAGATCGTCGAATGGCGCGACGCCTCGGCCAAGGAGCGCAAGATTCCGCTGTGCAATTCCGGCGTCATGGCGGTGCGCGGCGAGCATCTGTTCGCGCTGCTCGACGGCCTCAAGGCGGACAATTCCAAGGGCGAATATTACCTCACCGACATCGTCGCGCTGGCGCGCAAGAAGAAGCTGCGCGCGCGCGTCGTCGAGGGCGCGGCCGACGAGCTGCTCGGCGTCAATTCGCGCGCCGATCTCGCCGTCGCCGAACGCGTGTTGCAGCAGCGCTTGCGCGCGCAGGCCATGGCGGACGGCGTGACGATGGCCGATCCGGCCACGGTCTATCTCTCGGCCGACACCAAGCTGGCGCGCGACGTTTCGCTCGGGCCCAACGTGGTCTTCGGGCCGGGCGTGTCGGTCGGCGAGGGCACGGTCGTGCGCGCCTTCTGCCATATCGAAGGCGCGACGGTCGGCAAGGATTGCATCATCGGACCTTTCGCGCGGCTGCGGCCCGGCGCGGAGCTGGCCGACGAGGTGCATGTCGGCAATTTCTGCGAGATCAAGGCGGCCAAGATCGCGCGCGGCGCGAAGGTCAACCATCTGTCCTACATCGGCGACGCGCGCGTCGGCGAAGCGACCAACATCGGCGCCGGCACCATCACCTGCAATTACGACGGCTACGACAAGCACCTGACCGACATCGGCGCCGGCGTGTTCGTCGGCTCTGACGTCGCCTTCGTCGCGCCGGTGACGATCGGCGACGGCGCGGTGATCGGCGCGGGATCGGTCGTGACCAAGGACGTCCCGGGCGACGCGCTGGCGCTCACGCGCGCCGAGGAGCGGCAGATCGCCGCCGGCGGCGCGCGCTTCCGCGAACGCAAGAGCGCGGCAAAGGCCGCGAAGAAAAAGGGTTAGCCGGCATGTGCGGCATCGTCGGCATCGTCGGGCGGCGTCCCGTCGCCCCCATTCTCGTCGAGGGGCTGCGCCGCCTCGAATATCGCGGCTACGATTCGGCCGGCATCGCCACGCTGGTGAACGGCCATATCGACCGCCGCCGCGCCGAAGGCAAGATCGTCAATCTCGACAGGCGCCTGGCCGAGAGCCCGCTCGCCGGCACCACCGGCATCGGCCACACGCGTTGGGCGACGCACGGCGTGCCGAGCGAGGCCAACGCCCATCCGCACGCCAACGGCAAGGTCGCGGTCGTCCATAACGGCATCATCGAGAACTATCAGGAGCTGAAGGCCGAGCTGACCGCCGAGGGCGCGACGTTCGAGAGCCAGACCGACACCGAAGTCGTCGTCCATCTGATCTCGCACTATCTCGCCAAGGGCGACGCGCCGGTCCAGGCGGCGCGCAGCGCCATCGCGCGGCTGCATGGCGCGTTCGCGCTCGCCATCATCTTTGCCGGCGAGAACGATCTGATGATCGGCGCGCGGCGCGGCAGCCCGCTGGCGCTCGGCTACGGCGAGGGAGAGATGTTCCTCGGCTCCGACGCGCTGGCGCTCGCGCCTTTGACGCGCTGCATCGCCTATCTCGAAGAAGGCGATTTCGTCGTGCTCGCCGCCGGCGGCGCGCAGGTGTTCGACGAGAGCGGCGCGCCGGCCATGCGCAAGATGCAGGAGACGCAGAACGTCGCCACCGATTTCGGCAAGGGCAACTTCCCGCACTTCATGCTCAAGGAGATCTACGAGCAGCCGGCGGTGATCGGCGATTGCTTGCGCGGCTTTCTCGCGCCCGATACGGGCGCGATCGCGCTGCCCGACCTGCCGTTCGATCTCGCGGCCGTTCCGCGCGCGACCATCGTCGCTTGCGGCACTTCGTTCAACGCCGGGCTGGTGGCGCGCTATTGGCTGGAGCGCGTGGCGCGTCTGGCGGTGGACATCGACGTCGCCTCGGAGTTCCGCTATCGCGACGCGCCGCTGCCCGAGGGCGGCCTCGCCATCTTCATCTCGCAGTCGGGCGAGACGGCCGACACGCTCGCGGCGCTGCGCCACGCCAAGGCCAAGGGCCAGCGCACGCTCGCCGTGGTCAACGTGCGCGAAAGCACGATGGCGCGCGAAGCCGATGCCGTATTGCTCACCCATGCCGGGCCGGAGATCGGCGTCGCCTCGACCAAGGCCTTCACCACGCAGCTCACCGTGCTGGCGGCGCTGACGCTGGCGACGGCGCGGGCGCGCAAGGCGATCGACGCGGCGACCGAGAACGCCTTATCCGCCGCCATCGCCGAGGTGCCGGCGCGCGCCGCCGAAGTGCTGAACCACGATGCGGCGATCAAGCGCCTCGCCGCCGAGGTGATGGGGGCGAGCACCATCCTCTATCTCGGGCGCGGCACCGGCTATCCCATCGCGCTCGAAGGCGCGCTCAAGCTCAAAGAGCTGTCCTACATCCATGCCGAAGGCTTCGCCGCCGGCGAGATGAAGCACGGCCCCATCGCGCTGATCGACCAGAGCGTGCCGATCATCGTCGTCGCGCCGTCCGACAGCTTCTTCGACAAGACCGCCTCGAACATGCAGGAGGTGATCGCGCGCGGCGGCCGCGTCATCTTCCTCTCCGACGCGGCCGGCATCGCCAAGCTCGGCAGCATGGCGGCGGCGACGATCGAGATCCCGACGGTCGATCCCTTCGTCGCGCCGATTCTCTACACCATCCCCGTGCAGCTGCTCGCCTATCACGTCGCGGCGCTTAAAGGCACCGACGTCGACCAGCCGCGCAACCTCGCCAAATCCGTCACCGTGGAGTGAGACCGATGATCATGGAAATCGCCATCTTCGCCGTGAAGCCCGAAGCCATTGCCGATTTCGAAGCGGCCTACAAGCAGGCCAGCCCGCTGATCGGCCGCGCCAAGGGCAATCTCGGCCACGAGATGCGCCGCTGCCTGGAGACCAAGGGCCGCTACGTCCTCATGGTCAAATGGGCGACCATCGAGGATCACCTCGAAGGCTTCCGCAATTCGGCCGACATCCAGGAATGGCGGCGGCTGCTCGGCCCGCATCAAGTCCAGCCGGCGCTGGTGGAGCATTATGAAACCTTGTGAGCGATAACGGCTTTGTCCAAAGCCTTCAAAGGCTTGTTGTGGGTTAATTCTTTTTAAATAAGATTATCGTTTGATACCGATAAAAGGGGGTAGTTCGCCGCAAATGGCGGGGCTCCCGATCTTTAGAACCGCGTCGCGTTTAAAAAGCCTATGCGCATTCCAGGCATTCCGTTTCTGCGTTCGCGTCATCTGCCGCGCTTCCTTGTGGTCAGCGGCGCGGCGCTGCTGACCGGCATCCTGGCGATCTTGGCGGTTGCGGTCGTCTGGCTGCGCGATCAGGCGCTCAGCGACAGCGAGACCCGGCTCGCCCAGCTCAATCTCGCGCTCGCGGAACAGGTCGAGCGCAGCTTCGGCGCGATCGAGACGGTCCAGCGCACCATCGCCTCGGTCGCCCAGCGCGGCGATCTGTTCGAGCCGGCGACGCGCGCGGGCATGCACACCTATCTCGCGAGCCAGACGGCGGGGCTGCCGCAGGTGCGCGCCTTCCTGGTGATGGACCGCGACGGCGACCTCGTCATCGATTCGACGAGCGCCGAGCCGCGCGCCTACAACGGCGCGGATCGCGAGAATTTCCAGGTCCTGAAATCCGGCGAGCAAGGCGATCTGCATATCGGCGCGCCGCTGTTCGGGCGCCTGACGCAGCAATGGCTGTTCACCGTCTCGCGCCGCCTCGAAGGGCCGGACGGCGAATTCTCCGGCATCGTCACAGGCAACGTCGATCTCGCCTATTTCGTCGAATTCTTCGGCGCGATGAAGCTGGGCGAGGATGGCACGATCTCGCTGTGGCGCAAGGACGGCGCGTATCTTCTGGGCAGCCCGCTCAACGAGCCGATGCTCGGACGCATCCTCGATCAGGGCCCCATCCATAAAGAGTTTTTGCCGCATGTGGCCGCAGCGGTGCTGCGCGCGCCGAGCCCGATCGACGGCACGGACCGCATGATCTCGTTCCACGCGCTCAAGGATTATCAGGCCTTCGTCGTCGTCTCGCGCGGGATGGACGCCGTTCTCGCGCCCTGGGTGCGCCAGACGGCGGCGCTGGCGCTTTTCGCCGGCCTCTCGATCCTTGTCCTCGGGGGCTTCGGTTACGTTCTGCTGCGCATGGCCCAGGCGCAGGACCGGCTGCTGCTCGAAGCGCACGAGGCGCGCGCCGCCGCCGAACATTCGGCCAAGGTCGCCGAGGAGGCGAACCGCCTGAAATCGCGCTTCTTCGCCGGGGTGAGCCACGATCTGCGTACGCCGCTCAACGCCATCGCCGGCTTCTCCGACCTGCTGCTGTCGGGCCACGGCGGCGCGCTGTCGGACAAGACGCGCGAATATGTCGCCGACATCCGTCAATCCGGCCGGCATCTGCTGGAGCTGCTCAACGAGCTGCTCGACATGGCGAAGATCGAGGCTGGCCGCATGACGCTGGTCGAGGACCGCTTCGCGCTGCGCAGCCTGATCGCCGAATGCGTGCGGCTGTCCGCGCCGCTCGCCGCCAAAGCCGGCGTGCAGGTGAAGACCGCCGGCGAGACCGATTTCGGCTTGCGCGCCGACCAGACGCGGCTGCGTCAAATCCTGTTCAACCTGCTGTCGAACGCGATCAAGTTCACGCCCGAGGGCGGCCATGTGGAGATCGCCGCCTCGCGCGCCGCCGACGGCAGCTTGCGCGTCGCGGTGACGGACAACGGCATCGGCATGGACAAGGCCGGCATCGCCGCCGCGCTCGAGCCGTTTGGCCAAGTGGACAACGGGTTCACGCGCCATAGCCAGGGTACCGGCCTCGGCCTGCCGATGGCCAAGGCGCTGATCGAGTTGCACGGCGGTTGGCTCGAGATCAAGAGCGCGCCGGGCAAGGGTAGCAGCTTCACGATGGTGCTACCCGCCGAGCGCGTGCTGACGCTCGCCGCGCGCGTCGCCTGAAACTCAGCCGCCGAAGGCCGCGGCGATCCAGTCGGCCGTGCGCGCGATGGATTTGTCGCGCGCCGCAGGATCCGCGCCGGAATGGACCTGGCGGTCGCCGCCGCCGGAATTGACCGTGCGGGCGTTGACCTTGCCGGTCGGATTGTCGAAGGCGTGGTGGGCCCCGGGATAGACGTCGACCTCGATCGGCCGATGGCCGCTGCGGCCCTGGGCCGCCTTCGCCATGGCGACGCAATTCTTCGCCGGGGTCCAATCGTCCTTCTCGCCGAGTTGCATCAGCAGCGGCACCTTGTTGACGTAGCGCGTCTTGTTCAACTCGATGCAGCCGGGATAGAAGGCGATGGCCGTGACGAAGCCGGGCTGCGTCCAGCCGACCTCCTTGATCATCTGCTCGGAGATCGCCGCCAGCGTCGTCATCGCGCCGTGCGACCAGCCCATGATCGCGATCTTCTCGCCGTTCACGAACGGCTGGCCGCGCAGCCAGGCGAGCGCGCCGTAAGCGTCGTAGGGCCGGTCCTTCTCGGCGGTGATCGGCCGCTTGCCGTTGGTGCAGATGCCGGCGTAACCGCGCGGATTGAAGCTGTCGAGCAGCAGCGCGGCGTAGCCTTTGGCGGCGAACAGCTCCATCCAGGCGCGCTCGCGCGACGCCAGCCGGCCGCGGCTGGTGATCGGGCCGGAGCAGCCGTGCAGCAGCAGCACCGTCGGCGCGGGCGCGTCGCCGGCGGGCCGCAGCAGATAGCCGGTCAGCGTCGCGCCGTCGCGGTGCAGGCTCGGAATCGCGACCTTCTCCGGTTCCGCCGCGCGGGCGGCGCCGGCGACCAGCAGGATCGCGAGGGCGGCAATGAGGATTCGCATGGCGCGAGATTAGCGGGTTTTCGATGAGCGGAAGGTAAACGTGCCATGAGGAAAACGGGATTAACAGACCCCATGGCGGCCGGTATAGTGGCGCGCAATCCAGCCCCCGCCGCGCCAAGCGACGCCGTTCCGGCCCGAACCGGCTCGGGAATCGGCCATGAAAACAAGGGCTTGGTTAGGCTCCGCCGCCCGGCGGGCGTCATCAGCGCAGAGGACATCATGCAGATCAAAGACAAGCGCCTATTCCGCCAGCAGTGCTACGTCGACGGCGCTTGGGTCGATGCCGATTCGAAGGACAGCTTCAAGGTCAACAATCCCTTCGACAATTCCACCCTCGGCACCGTGCCGAAGTTCGGCCGCAACGAGACGCGCCGCGCCATCGACGCCGCCAACGCCGCCTATCCGGCGTGGCGCGCGATGACCGGCAAGGAACGCGCCGCGATCCTGCGCCGCTTCTACGAGCTGATGATCGAGAACGCCGACGATCTGGCGACGATCCTGACGCTGGAGCAGGGCAAGCCGCTCGCCGAGGCCAAGGGCGAGATCATGTATTCGGCGAGCTTCCTCGAATGGTTCGGCGAAGAGGCCAAGCGCGTCTACGGCGACATCATCCCGCAGAACGTCAAGGGCCGCCGCATCGTCGTGGTGCGCGAGCCGATCGGCGTCATCGCCGCGATCACGCCGTGGAACTTCCCGTCGGCCATGATCACCCGCAAGATCGGCCCGGCGCTCGCCGTCGGCTGCACCGCCGTGGTGCGTCCGGCGTCGCAGACGCCTTACAGCGCCTTCGCTCTCGCCGAACTGGCCGAGCGCGCCGGCGTGCCGAAGGGCGTGCTCAACGTCATCACCGGCTCGGCGACCGAGATGGGCGCGGAGATGACCTCCAACCCGATCATCCGCAAGCTGTCCTTCACCGGCTCGACCGAAATCGGCAAGCTGCTGATGGAGCAGTGCGCCGGCACCGTGAAGAAGATGGGCCTGGAGCTCGGCGGCAACGCGCCGTTCATCGTGTTCGACGACGCCGATCTCGACGCCGCCGTGCAGGGCGCCATCGCCTCGAAGTACCGCAACGCCGGGCAGACTTGCGTCTGCGCCAACCGCCTCTTGGTGCAGGAAGGCGTCTACGAGGAATTCTCCAAGAAGCTGATCGAGGCCGTCTCCAAGCTGAAGATCGGCAACGGCCTGGACGCCGGCGTCACGCAGGGCCCGCTGATCGACGTTAAGGCGGTCGAGAAGGTCGAGGAGCATATCGCCGACGCGGTCGCCAAGGGCGCGACGGTGGCCTATGGCGGCAAGCGCCACGCGCTCGGCGGCTCGTTCTTCGAGCCGACCGTGCTGACCAACGTCAACACCAGCATGATGGTCACGCGCGAGGAGACGTTCGGCCCGCTCGCGCCGCTGTTCAAGTTCAAGACCGAGGAAGAGGCGATCAAGATGGCGAACGACACCGAGTTCGGCCTCGCCTCCTACTTCTACTCGCGCGACATCGGCCGCATCTGGCGCGTCGCCGAGGGCCTGGAATACGGCATCGTCGGCATCAACGAGGGCATCATCTCGACCGAAGTCGCGCCGTTCGGCGGCGTGAAGGAATCGGGTTTGGGGCGCGAAGGCTCGAAGTACGGCATCGACGACTTCACCGAGGTCAAATACATGTGCATGGGCGGCATCGGCGCGTAAGCGTCGCCGCACCCGAGACGCATGGCGGGCGCTGTCGCGAGGCAGCGCCCGTTTTCTTTAACCCGCCGTCTCCTCGATAAAGGCCAAGATCGCCTGGCCCAGCTCGTCGTCGGCGGTGTTGAGGACGGCGATGGTGGAGGTGTGGTTGTGGCCGCGCATCCATAGGAAGGGCGGGGCCTTGCCCTTGGCGGCGGCGAGCTTGTGCGCCAGTTCGAAGCAATAGACGTCGATCAGCGGATTCTCGAACTCGCCGCAGGCGATGAAGGTCGGCAGGCTGCCGGCGTCCACATGATTGACCGGCGAGCGCTCGTCGAGGACGGCCGGATCCGCGCCGTAATAGGCTTCGACGCGTTTGGCGTTGGGATTGTCGGGCCGGTTGTCGGCGCGGACGCGCCCGCTGAGCACGATCAGGCCCGCGAGGCCGTGGCCGCCCGCAGGCTGGGCGCGCTTGTCGTAGGCGTAGGTGCCGATATGCGCGCCGCCGGCCGAATGGCCCATCAAGAAGATTTTGTTCGCGTCGATGCCGAGTCGCGCGGCGTTGTCGCGGACCCAGGCGACGACCGCGCCAATGTCGAGGCTCGCGCCCGGCCAGAGCGCCGCGTCGGCCAGCCGATAGCCCATGTTGACGCCGAGGATGCCGCGCCGCGCGAAGTAATAGAGCGCGTTGGCGTAAATCTCCGGCGTCTTGGTGCGGTGGCCCTCGGTGAAGGCGCCGCCATGGACGAAGATCACCGCCTGGCCGGTCGCGAGGCCGGGCGCGGGATGGTAGATGTCGAACGTCTGGCGCTCGTGCGCGCCGTAGGCGACGTCGCGCGTGACGGTGACGCCGTCGGTCGGCTGGTCCTTCAGCGCCTCGCTGAATTTCGCCGTCATCAATTGGATGTGGCCTTTGGTGTTGGCGCCCCAGATCGGGCCGATCTCGGCCATCAGCCGGCGCAGGCTGTCGGGGATCGGCGGCATCTGGGAGTCGGACGGCACGGCGCGTTTCACGGGCATAGGTCGCTCCGGCTGCGGATCGTCGGACGGCATCCTAACCGGTCCCGCGCGTCGCGCGCGCGGGTTTTATCGCGCCGTCAGGGCAGGGCCCAGCCGAGGCTGTCGTTACCCGGCACGTAATCGCCGAGGGTCTGCGCCGGGTTGCGGTTGACCAGCTCGCGGCCGTAGCCGGCATGGAGCAGGCTGCGCACTTCATGTTCGAGCCGATACAGCGGCCGCCCGTCCGCTGGATCGACGATCTCGACGAAACGATATTGATGGGCGCTGTCTTCGGTCGAGATCAGCCCGCGGGCCTTCAGCTTTTCGTAAGGCCCGGCGAAATCGGCGACATAGACCTGCACATGATGGGCGTCGTAATCGGCGAGCGGCGCGGCGGTTTCGCGGAACAGCAGCCATTGCTCGCCGATGGCGACGCGGGCGGCTTTGCCGCCTTCGACCGTGTCGGCCGGCGCGCCCAGGATCTCGCGGTAGAAGCGGGCGATGCCGGCGGCGGTTCCGGCCGGCGCGTCGAATTCGACATAGGGCATCCCGAGCCGGACCCCGCCGAAGCGGCCGCGGTCCGGCGCGTGGCAGCGGATGCGGTTGCCCCAGGGCGAGACGACATCGACGGCATCGTCCTGGCGGGCGAAGGCGAAACGGGTGCCGGCGAGCGGCTCGGCGACGCGTTTCAACCGGTCCGCCAGTTCGCCGAGGTCCGGCACCACCAGGCCGGTGACGCCGCGCACCACCTGCGGCGCGCCGGTCGGCAGATGGAATTGCTGGCGGCCGACGTTGATCCACATGTTGGTGACGCCGACGCTGAGATAGGGATCGCGCGTCAGCCCGAGGCCCATGACGTAGAACAATGTCGCGGCGGTCTGGTCGGGCACCCGCGTGTTGAGGTGCTCGAACTTGACGATATTGCCGACGGTAGCGGCGGCGCGGTCGAAAGTGGCGTTCATGGGCGGTTCCTGGGGCGGCTCTCCTGCAAGAGCGCCATCATAGGCTTTGCCGGCGCGCTTTCAAATTCGCGGCGGATGGCTATCCTCTCGCCACAGCCGGGAACCGGCGAGGGGAGGGAAGGCCATGCTGCATATCCTCAAGGCGACGCCGGAGACGGTCCACTGGGGCTATTTTGACGCGGCGCGCGCGCCCGCGCTCCAGATCAAGAGCGGCGATTGCGTGCAGATCGAAGCCGTGACGCACCGCGCCGGCGACGCGCCTGACCTGATGTTCGACGCGGGCGTGAAGCGCCTCTACGAGGAAGTGCCCGAGGCCGACCGCAATCCCGGCGTGCATATCATGACCGGGCCGATTTTCGTCGCCGACGCCAAGCCCGGCGACATGCTCGAAGTGCATTATCTGGAAATGACGCCGCGCCTGGCCTACGGCTCGAACCTCGCGGCAAGTTGGGGCTATCTCTACAAAGAGATGGGCGAGCAAGAGCGCGTGACGATCTATCGCTTGGACGCGGCGAGCAACACGGCGTCCGCCGCCTTCGCCTTCGATACGCCGCGCAAGATCGCCGTGCCCGGCGAGATTTTGCGTCCCGACGAATGCTGCCGCGAGCCGGCCCTGGCCGGCGTGCGCATTCCGGTGCGGCCGCATCTCGGCACCGCCGGCGTCGCGCCCGACGCCAAGGGCCGCGTCTCGACCGTGCCGCCCGGCGCGCACGGCGGCAACATCGACAATTGGCGCATCGGCGCCGGCGCCACGATGTATTACCCGGTGCAATGCGATGGCGCGCTGTTCTCGGTCGGCGATCCGCATATCTCGCAGGGCGACGGCGAATTGTCCGGCACCGCCATCGAGGCCTCGCTCGACGTGCTGCTGCAAATCCGCGTGCGCAAGGATTTCCGTTTTCCGTCGCCGCTCCTGGAGACGCCGACCGACTGGATCGTCCACGGCTTCGACGCCGACCTGAACGTCGCCATGCGCAACGCCTCGCTCGACATGCTCGGCCTGCTCACCGACCAGCGCGGCCTGACGCGCAATGACGCCTATTCGCTGATGAGCGTGGCGGCCGATTTCGCCGTGACGCAGGTGGTGGACGGCCGCCAAGGCATCCATTGCCGCATTCCGCGCGGCATCTTCCCGCCGCGCGAGGCGAAATGACTTGGCGCGGCGATTGCGCGTCCAATCGACCGGTTTCGCCCGCGATTGTCCTGCTTCCTCGGGCAAAAAACCGTTCCGCCCGCTGAGGGCGCGGGAGCGATTGCGGCCGGCTCGAACGCAGGATAGGCTCTATCTATGACTTTCGTCCGAGGCATTCCCGGCTTCGCCTATCTGGTCCGCGCGCTGATTTTGGCGCTCGGCTTGGGCTTCGCCGTGACCCTTCCGGCCGTTGGCGCGCCGCTCGCCGCGGCGTCGGGGGCGGGCCTGTGCGTCATCGGCGCGGGCGACTGCTTGGCGTCGCCGGCGCAGGAGCCGCGGGAGCATGACGACGGGCTGATCGCCATCGTCGCGGCCGCTATCGAATGCGTCGAGGCCGCCGCTGACGGCGAGGCCCTGACGTCGACCGCCATCTATCGCGTGCGCCCCTCCATCGCTCCTTCGCCCTTCGGCGAGGCGCGGGAGTTGCGCCATGTGCGCGGCTCGGAAACGCTTCCCGATAAGACAGGTCCGCCGCGCGCGTGATGTCGCTTCAGCCGCCGGATGGCCGGCGGCTGCCGATCTCACGCACGTAAAGGACTTTCGTCATGGATAGAAAAAGCGTCATCCGTTCGGTCGAGGAAATCCCGGCTTCGCGTCCGGGCCCGATCTCCATCGTCGCCCTCGTCATCATGTTCGGCATCATCCTGGTGGTCGACAACTGGTCCCTGTTCAAGGGCATGGTGAACTGAGCCGGCAGCCTTCGCGCCTGCGAAAGGGCGGAGCCGAAAGGCTCCGCCCTTTTCTTTTGACCGCGTCTTTTGATCGCGCGCGGCGTTGCCGCCCGGCCCGCGCCGGGCTAGGCTGCCGCCGTGCTCGCCTTTCGCCACCGCCTCGGCTTCGGCAATCTCTCGCGCGCGCTGATCGTCGCCTTCGGTTTGGGCTTCGCTCTAGGCGCGCCAATCGATTCCGCCCAGCCGGCCCATTGCACGCTCGTTCACGATTGCGCCGTCGTCCCGGCCGAGGAGCCGCGCGAGCGCGCCAGCCTGTCGCTCGGCCTCGCCGGCACCGCCTTCGAAAAGCAGCAGCGCGCCGTCCCGGCGATCTTGCCGGCGGCGTCCGTCGCCGCGCCGCTGCCGTCCATCCCTGAGTCCGCCGCGTTCGGCGAGCGGCGCGAGCTGCGCCACGCGCGCGGCCGGGAGAACCTGCCAGACAAGACCGGCCCGCCGGCCGCGTGATCGACTCTCTCGACGAGCTGGGCGGCCGGAACGCGCCGCCCCCGATCACATATGTTTCGCAAGGATTTCCACATGGATAGCAACAGCAGCATCGCCAACCGCAAAACGCATGAAATCGATGCGTCGCGGCCCGGAATTCTCGCCATCATCGTCCTGATTATCGGCTTCGGCATCATCTTCACCGTGCCCAATTGGAAGACGGTCAGCGGCTGGTTCGCCTAAAGGCGCAGGCCGACATCCGTTCGGGGAAGGGCGGGGCCGCAGGGCTCCGCCCTTTCGTTTCGCCCCGGACAAGCGCCGGCCGGTGAGCTAGATTTTGCCGCTGGCATCCGCCAGCAACGCTCGATTTCGAGCTTTCTGGGGGACTTTCATGATCGCCAAACTGACGCTGACCGCGGCCGCCCTGGCCGCGAGCCTGATCGCCGTGCCCGCCTTCTCGCAGACCGCGCAAGCTCCGGCGACGGCTCAGCAGCCGCCGCGCCCGGCCGGCGCGCCGGCGATGCCCCAAGTCAATCCGAACGCCTACAACGCCATCGACAACATCCGCAAGCAGTGGGACGCCGCGCGCGCCGAATACATCAAGGCGCAGCAGGCCGAGATCGCCGCGCGGAACAATTACGAGCGCATGACAGGCCAATATCTGAACGTGCTGAACGCGACGGTCATGAAAGCGCCGCCGCCGCCGCCGATCCAGTTCAACATGCAGGCGCCGCCTGCGGGCCAGCCTGGCCAGCCGATGCCGCAGCCGCCCGCCGGCGGCGCGCCGCGTCCGTAACATCGGCCGCAACGCGGGATAGGCAGGCGCGACGCGACTGCTTACATTGTAGGGCGGGGCCGCGAGGCTCCGCCCTTTCCGTTCGTATTCCTGAAGTTTCTGCGAGGTGATCATGCCGGCTTACGATTACGACCTTTTCGTCATCGGCGCGGGCTCGGGCGGCGTGCGCGCGGCGCGGTTGGCCGGCGCGCTCGGCAAGCGCGTGGCCATCGCCGAGGACAGCCGGCTCGGCGGCACCTGCGTCAACCGCGGCTGCATCCCCAAGAAGCTCTATTCCTACGCCGCGCATTACGCCGAGGATTTCGAGGACGCCGCCGGCTACGGCTGGACCGTCGGCGAACGCTCGTTCGATTGGTCGAAGCTCGTCGCCGCCAAGGAGAAGGAGCTGGCGCGGCTCGGCGCGATCTACGCCAAGGTGCTGACCGACAACAAGGTGACGGTGGTGCTCGGCCGCGCCAAGCTGACCGACGCGCACAGCGTCGAGGTCGCCGGCAAACGCTACACCGCCGAGACGATCCTGATCTGCACCGGCGGCAAGCCGTCGCACGCGCAGTTTCCCGGCCAGGAGCTGACGATCAGCTCCGACGAGGCGTTCGACCTGCCGGCGCTGCCGGCGCGCGTCGCGGTGGCCGGCGGCGGCTATATCGCGCTGGAGTTCGCCTCGATTTTCAACGGGCTCGGCGTCGACACCACGCTCGTCTATCGGGGCGACCTGCTGCTGCGTCATTTCGACGCCGATCTCGGCAAGACGGTGCATGACGAGATGGCGAAGAAGGGCGTGAAATTCCGCCTCGAAACGATCTTCGACAAAATCGAAAAGAAGCCGGACGGGCTGCACGTCACCACCAACCACGGCGACACGTTCGTCGTCGATCAGGTGATGATGGCGATCGGACGCAAGGCCAACACGCACGGCATCGGGCTGACGGAGGCCGGCGTCGAATGCAACCGCGACGGCGCGATCATCGTCGGCGACCATTCGCAGACGTCGGTGCCGAACATCTACGCCATCGGCGACGTCACCGACCGGCTCAACCTGACGCCGGTGGCGATCTACGAGGCGCATTGCTTCATCGAGACGCTGTATAAAAACAATCCGACGCGGCCCGACCATCGCGACGTGCCGACGGCGGTGTTCAGCCATCCGCAGGCGGCGAGCGTCGGCATGAGCGAGGCCGAGGCGCGCGAGGAGTTCGTCGGCGTCGACATCTACCGCTCGACCTTCAAGCCGCTGCGCCACACCTTGTCGGGGCGCGACGAGCGCACGCTGATCAAGCTGGTGGTCGAGAAGAAGACCGGCCGGGTGCGCGGCGCGCACATGGCCGGCGCGGACGCCGCCGAAATCATCCAAGGCATCGCCATTTGCGTGAAGGCGGGGCTGACCAAAGCGCAGTTCGACGCGACCATCGGCATCCATCCGACGGCGGCCGAGGAGTTCGTGCAGCTGCGCAGCCCGGTCGCCTCTTACGGCTAGCGGCGGCGGCTGACCCGCCGGGAAGGCGGCTTTCCTGCCGCGCCGGCCGGCATAAGCGGCGCATGATGGCGGAATCCTTGGGCTTTTCGGCCGTCGCAGGGCTGGAAATGCCTGGCCGGAGGGCGTATATAAACTGCCCGATTGTGGATAAGTGCCGGCCCGCCAATTCAGGCATCGCCGGTTTTGAGGACGTTATGGCGCAGAAGTGGACGCCCGCCTCGTGGCGGACGAAACCGATCGAGCAGCAGCCGGAATGGCCGGACTTGGCCGCCCTTGAGGCGGTCGAGACCAAGCTGCGCGCCTATCCGCCGCTCGTCTTCGCCGGCGAGGCGCGTCGCCTCAAGGAGCATCTCGCCAAGGTGGCGGCGGGCAAGGCCTTCCTGCTGCAGGGCGGCGATTGCGCCGAGAGCTTCGCCGAATTCCACCCGGACAACATCCGCGACACGTTCCGCGTGCTGCTGCAGATGGCAATCGTCCTCACCTACGGCGCGAGCTGCCCGGTGGTGAAGGTCGGCCGTCTCGCCGGCCAGTTCGCCAAGCCGCGTTCCGCGCCGACCGAGCAGCGCGGCGGCGTCACGCTGCCGTCCTATCGCGGCGACATGGTCAACGGCATGGAATTCACGCCGGAAGCGCGCATTCCCGATCCGCAGCGCCAGATGCAGGTCTATTTCCAGTCGGCCTCGACGCTCAACCTATTGCGCGCCTTCGCCCAGGGCGGCTATGCCGACCTGCACCGGGTGCACCGCTGGAACCTCGGCTTCGTCGAGAAGAGCCCGGCCGGCCAGAAATACCGCGAGTTCGCCGACCGCATCGACGAGACGCTCGGCTTCATGGAAGCCTGCGGCCTGACCTCGGAGACGGCGCCGCAGATCCGCGAGACGGATTTCTTCACCTCGCACGAGGCGCTGCTGCTCGGCTACGAGCAGGCGCTGACGCGCGTCGATAGCCTGACCGGCGACTGGTACGATTGCTCCGCCCACATGGTGTGGATCGGCGACCGCACGCGCCAGCCCGATCATGCCCAGGTCGAGTTCCTGCGCGGCATCAAGAATCCGGTCGGCATGAAGGCCGGCCCGACGCTCGACGTCGACAGCTTCCTGCGCCTGGTCGAAGCGCTCAATCCGGCGAACGAGGCCGGCCGCCTGACCATCATCGCCCGCATGGGCGCCGACAAGGTCGAGGACAAGCTGCCGCTGCTGCTGCGCGCCGCCAAGCGCGAGGGGCTTAACCTCGTCTGGTCGTGCGACCCGATGCACGCCAACACCGTCACCTCGTCGAACGGCTACAAGACGCGCCATGTCGACCGCATTCTCTCCGAAGTGCGCGGCTTCTTCGCCGCCCACCAGGCCGAAGGCACTTATGCCGGCGGCGTGCATATCGAGATGACCGGCCAGGACGTCACGGAATGCATGGGCGGCGCGCAGGCGATCGGCGAATCGACGCTCGGCGACCGCTACCACACCCATTGCGATCCGCGCCTCAACGCGCAGCAGGCCATCGAGCTCGCCTTCACCATCGCCGAGATGCTGAAGGTCGAGCGGTCGCAGATTCAAAGCGCCCGAATCGCCGCCGTCTCTTGAGCCGTCCCGCTTCGACGGGGCCGGCGAAGGAGACGCTCCGGACCTTCGCCCGCTCCCCGTTGAACCCGATCCGCGCTTGAACATGACGCCGCCCGACAAACTCCTTCCCGGCCCCGAAGACATCCCGCGCCTGACGGACAAGTATTTCGTCCGCACGCGGCGCGTGGCCGAACGCTACGGCGACAAGCGCGTGACCTATGCGCTGTTCATGCGCCGGCCGGTGACCTTCGCGCCCAAGATCGCGCTCGGCTGGCTCGCCGGCGTCGCCAAGGCGCGCGGCGCGCTCATCCAGGTTGAGCCGCACTACAAGGAAGGCGACTGGGTCGGCGCCGGCGAGCCGCTCGTCTACCTCACCGGCCCCTTGAGCCAGATCGTCGAGCTCGAGACCATCCTGCTGCAGAAGCTCGGCGCGGCCTGCGTCGCCGCCTACAACGCTTACACCATGTGCCGCGACCTGCCGAAGGTCGCCTTCATGGCGTTCGACGCGCGCCATTGCGCCGGCACCGAGATGGCCGAGATGATGGCCTATGCCGCCGCCGTCGGCTCGGAAGCGGCCAAGCGCGAGGCCGGCGCGATCGGCTTCGTCGGCAACGCGACCGACGCGACGGCGCATTACTTCGGCCGCGCCGAAGGCATCGGCACCATGCCGCACGTGATGATCGGTTATGCCGGCTCCACCTTGCGCGCCGCCGAAATGTTCCACGAGACCTTTCCCGGCGAGCCGATGACCGTGCTGGTCGATTATTTCGGCCGCGAGATCAGCGATTCGCTGGACGTCTGCCGGCGCTTTCCCGACCTCGCCGCGAAGGGCGATCTCGCGATGCGGCTCGACACCCACGGCGGGCGCTACGTCGAGGGGCTCGATCCGCAGGAATCCTACGCCGTACTCGAACGCCGCAATCCGGCGGCGATCCGCCGCTACCGCAACGAACAGGAGTTGCGCCATCTCGTCGGCACCGGCGTGTCGGCGGCGGCGATCTTCCACTTGCGCGAGGCGCTCGACGGCGCAGGCTTTCCCAACGTGAAGATCGTCGGCACGTCGGGCTTCGGCCCGGCCAAATGCCGCGTCATGGCGGAAGCCGGCGCGCCGCTCGACATGGTCGGCAGCGGCTCCTTCCTGCCCGACGATTGGCACGAGACCTACGCCACCGCCGACGTGATCGCCTATGACGGCGTGCCGTCGGTCAAGATCGGCCGCGAATTCCTGCTGCGCAAATGACAGAACCGCTCGTCATCGCCTTGGCCCAGATCAACCCGACGGTCGGCGACATCGCCGGCAATCTCGCCAAGCTCGCCTCGGCGCGGGACGCGGCGGCGCGCGCCGGAGCCGATCTCGTCGTCGCCGGCGAGCTCGTGGTGTCGGGCTATCCGCCGGAGGATCTCGTGCTGCGCCCGGCGTTTCTGGCGCGGGTGCGCGAAGCGGTCGAGGAATTCGCCCGCGTCGGCGCCAAAGGGCCGGCGATCGTGGTCGGCGCGCCCTGGTTGGCGGACGACGGCCTGCACAATTCCGCCCTGCTGCTGGACGGCGGCAAGATCGCCGCCGTGCGCCACAAATGGGACCTGCCGAACTACGGCGTGTTCGACGAGAAGCGCGTGTTCAAACCCGGCCCGCTGCCCGAGCCGGTGCCGTTCAAGGGCCGCAAGCTCGGCCTGCTGGTCTGCGAGGACATGTGGACGCCGACGGTGACGGGCCATCTCAAGAGCCGCGGCGCGGAGATCCTGCTCGTGCCGAACGGCTCGCCGTTCGAGCTCGGCAAGGTCGCGCAGCGCGCCGATCTGGCGCGCGCCCGCGTGATCGAGACCGGCCTGCCGCTGATCTACGTCAACCAGGTCGGCGGCCAGGACGAGCTGGTGTTCGACGGGGCATCCTTCGCGGTTTCCGCCGATGGCGAGATCGCCGCGCGCCTGCCGGCCTTCGCCGAGCATCTGTCCACGGTGACATGGGACGGCGCGGCGCTGTCCGGCGGCGAGATGGCCGAGGCGCTCGACGATTTGCCGGCGATCTATGCCGCGATGACGCTGGGCCTGCGCGACTATGTCGAGAAGAACGGCTTTCCCGGCGTGCTGCTCGGCCTGTCGGGCGGCATCGATTCGGCGCTGTCGGCGGCGGTAGCGGTCGACGCGCTCGGCCCCAAGCGCGTCCATTGCGTGATGATGCCGTCGCCCTACACCTCGCGCGAAAGCCTGGACGACGCCGAGGCGGTGGCGCACGCGCTCAGCATCCGGCTCGATTCGATCTCCATCGAGCCGGCGATGCAGGCGTTCGGCGCGATGCTGGCGCCGCATTTCGCCGGCGCGCCGCCCAACATCGCCGAGGAGAACATCCAGGCGCGCGCGCGCGGCCTCACGCTCATGGCGCTGTCCAACAAGTTCGGCCATATGGTGCTGTCCACCGGCAACAAGTCAGAAATGTCGGTCGGCTACGCCACGCTCTACGGCGACATGTGCGGCGGCTATAACGTGCTGAAAGACGTCTACAAGACGCAGGTCTTCGCGCTGTCGCGCTGGCGCAACGCCCATATGCTGCAAGACGCCAAGGGGCCGCATGGCGCGGTGATGCCCGAGCGCGTCATCTCCAAGCCGCCGACCGCCGAACTGCGCCCGAACCAGAAGGACGAGGACAGCTTGCCGCCCTATGCCACGCTCGACGCCATCCTGCATCATCTGATCGAGGACGACATGGGCATCGAGGAGATCGCGGCGCAAGGCTTCGAGCGCGCCACGGCGGCGCGCGTCTGGCGCATGTTGACGCTCGCAGAGTACAAGCGCCGCCAGGCCCCGCCGGGCGTCAAGATCACGCGCCGCACGCTGAGCCGCGAGCGCCGCTATCCGATCACCAACCGGTTCAACGAAGCGGACCCGTCATGAGCCAAGTGAAAGTCCGCTTCGCGCCGTCGCCGACCGGCTATCTGCACGTCGGCAACGCCCGCATCGCGCTGGCCAACTGGCTGTTCGCGCGTCATGAGAAGGGCGCGTTCCTGCTGCGCATCGACGACACCGACCGCGCGCGCTCCAAGCCCGAATATGACGACGCGATCCGCGAGGATCTGGCGTGGCTCGGCTTGGCGTGGGACGAGCTGGCGCGCCAATCGGATCGCGACGCGCGCTATCACGAGGCCATCGCGCGGCTGAAGGCGGCGGGACGGCTTTATCCGGCCTATGAGACGCCGGAGGAATTGGACATGGCGCGCAAGCTGCGCCTCGCGCGCAAATTGCCGCCGGTCTACGACCGCGCCGCGCTGAAGCTGAGCGATGCTGATCGCGCCCAGCTTGAGTCCGAAGGCCGCAAGCCGCATTGGCGCTTCAAGCTGGCGGACGCCAAGGTCGCGTGGGACGATCTCGCGCACGGGCCGGCCGGCTTCGAGACCAGGCATCTCTCCGATCCCGTGCTGGTGCGCGAGGACGGCGCGCTGCTTTACACGCTCACCTCGGTGGTGGACGACATCGACTTCGCCATCACCCACGTGATCCGCGGCGACGACCATATGACCAACACCGCCGTGCAGATCCAGCTGTTCGAGGCGCTGGGCGCGCAAGCGCCGCGCTTCGCCCACTTGCCGCTGATGACCGGCGCGAAGGGCGAGGGCCTGTCCAAGCGCGACGGCGCGCTCTCGCTGCGCGATCTGCGCGCCGAAGGCGTCGCGCCGATGGCCGTGAATTCGCTGCTGGCCGCGCTCGGCACCTCGGACGCGGTGACGTTGCGCGGCTCGCTCGACGAATTGGCGGCGAATTTTTCTTGGTCGAAGTTCGGCCGCGCCTCGCCCAAGTTCGACAAAGCCGATCTCGACCGTTTGAACGCGCAGGTGGTGCACGCCCTCGGTTTCGCCGAAGCCAAGGCGCAGATCGGCGTGCCGATGGACGAAGCCTTCTGGCTCGCGGTGCGGCCGAATCTGTCCAAGGCCGCCGAGGCCGCCGAATGGTGGGCCGTCTGCCGCGAGCCGCTCGCGCCAGTGGCGCAAGCCGAGGACGGCGACTTTCTGAAGGCCGCCGCCGAGAGCCTGCCGGACGCGATCGACGGCGAGACCTGGCCGGCCTGGACCAAGGCGCTCGCCGCCGCCACGGGCCGCAAGGGCAAGGGCCTGTTCATGCCGCTGCGCCTGGCGCTGACGGGGCGCGAACATGGACCGGAAATGAAGAATCTGTTACCCCTCATCGGGCCGGCGCGGGCGAAGGCGCGGCTCCTCGGACAAACCGCTTGAAGCCAGAAAGACCAGAGGCTGCCGTGTCGCTTGCGTTGCATAACACTTTGACGAAACAGAAAGAGGCGTTCGCGCCGATCGATCCGGCGAACGTGCGCATGTACGTCTGCGGCCCGACGGTCTACGACCGCGCCCATATCGGCAACGCGCGCCCAGTCATCGTGTTCGACACGCTGTTCCGCCTGCTGCGCCGGGCCTATCCGAAAGTCACCTACGTCCGCAACATCACCGACGTGGACGACAAGATCATGGATGCCGCCAAGGCCAAGGGCATCGCCATCGACGAGATCACCGCGAACACCACGCGCCTGTTCCATGAGGACATGGCGGCATTGAACGCGCTGCCGCCGACGGTGGAGCCGCGCGCGACGCAGCATATCGCGCAGATGATCGCCATGATCGAGAAGCTGATCGCAAGCGGCCACGCCTACGCCAACGAGGGCCATGTGCTGTTCAACGTGCCGTCGATGCCGGACTATGGCCGGCTGTCCAACCGCGACCGGAAAGAGATGATCGCGGGCGCGCGCGTCGAGGTCGCTCCTTATAAGAAGGACGCGGCCGACTTCGTGCTGTGGAAGCCGTCGAGCCCGGATCAGCCCGGCTGGGACTCTCCCTGGGGCCGCGGCCGTCCCGGCTGGCACATCGAATGCTCGGCCATGTCTGAGACGCATCTCGGCGAGACCTTCGACATCCACGGCGGCGGCCTCGATCTGGTGTTCCCGCACCACGAGAACGAGATCGCCCAGTCGGTCTGCGCCCACGGCGGCAAGCCGTTCGTCAAGGTCTGGATGCACAACGGCTTCCTGTCGGTGAACGGCGAGAAGATGTCCAAATCGCTCGGCAACTTCTTCACCGTCGCCGAACTGCTGGAGCAGGCCCCCGGCGAGGCGATCCGCTTCTACATGCTCGGCGCCCATTACCGCGCGCCGTTCGATTGGACGGCGGACGGCTTGAAGCAGGCCAAGCAGGGCCTCGACAAGCTCTACCGCGCGCTGCTCGACGCCGGCGTCGATGCCAAAGCCGGCGAGCCGCCGGCCGATGTGGTGGCGGCGCTGGAGGACGATCTCAACACGCCGCTCGCCATCGCCCATCTCTACGAGCTGGCCAAGACGCTGAACAAGGCGATCATGGCGGGCAAAGGCGTGGCGGAGGCGAAAGCCGATCTGCTCGCGGCCGGCGAACTGCTCGGCGTGCTGCAGCAGGACCCGGCGACCTGGCTGAAATGGACGCCGCCCAATTCGGGCGCGCTGCCGGACGCCGAGATCGACAAGCTGGTCGCCGCCTGGGACGCGGCCCGCAAGGACAAGGACTATGCGGCGGCGGACAAGATCCGCGCGCAGCTCACCGAATCGAAAGTGTCGGTCTCGGCCTCGCCGAGCGGCACGGTATGGCGCAGGGCCGAGTGATCATGGCAGACCGGGTTTATCTCTACGACACGACGCTGCGCGACGGCGCGCAGACGCAGGGCGTCGATTTCAACGTGGCGGACAAGACGGCCATCGCCGAAGCGCTCGACGCGCTCGGCATCGATTATGTCGAAGGCGGCTGGCCGGGCGCGAACCCGACCGACGACGCCTTCTTCGCCGCGCCGCCGCGCCTGAAGAAAGCCAAGTTCGCCGCCTTCGGCATGACGCGCCGCGCCGGCCGCTCGGCCTCCAACGATCCGGTGCTGACCGGCTTGTTCGGCACCAAGGCGCGCGTCTCGACCATGGTCGGCAAGACCTGGGATTTCCAGGTCAAGGTCGCGCTCGGCATCGAGCTCGACGAGAACCTGGCGATGATCCGCGACAGCATGAAGATGGCCGCCGAGAAGATGGACGAGGCGCTGTTCGACGCCGAGCATTTCTTCGACGGCTACAAGGAGAACCCGGACTACGCGCTCAAGGCGGTGACGGCCGCTTACGAGGCCGGCGCGCGCTGGATCGTGCTATGCGACACCAACGGCGGCGCGCTGCCGCACGAGATCGAGCGCATCGTCGGCGAGGTGGCCAAGCGCATCCCGGGCGACCGTCTCGGCATCCATTGCCATAACGACACCGAGAACGCGGTGGCCAACTCGCTGGCCGCCGTGCGCGCCGGCGCGCGCCAGGTCCAGGGCACGCTCAACGGCCTCGGCGAGCGCTGCGGCAACGCCAACCTGATCAGCATCATTCCGAACTTGATGCTGAAGATGGGCTACGACACGGGCGTCTCGCGCGAAAGCTTGCAGCGCCTGACCCATGTCTCGCATCTCTTGGACGAGCGGCTCAACCGCAAGCCCAACCGCAGCGCGCCCTACGTCGGCGAATCGGCGTTCGCGCACAAGGGCGGGCTGCATGTCTCGGCCGTGGCGAAAGATCCCAAGACCTACGAGCATATCGATCCGGCGCTGGTCGGCAACGAGCGCACCATCGTCATGTCCGATCAGGCCGGGCGCTCGAACGTCGTCTCGCAGCTCAAAGACGCCGGCATCGACGTCGATCCGAAACATCCGAAAATCCCCGAACTGCTCGATCTGGTCAAAACGCGGGAATACGAGGGCTATTCCTACGACGGCGCGGAGGCGAGCTTCGAGCTGCTGGCGCGCCGCGCGCTCGACGGCGTGCCGGACTATTACAAGCTGGTCAGCTTCCGCGTGCTCGACGAGCGCCGCTGGAACGCGCGCGGCCAGCTCATCACGCTGTCGGAGGCGACCGTGAAGATCGACGTTCCGAGCCCGAACGGCCTTGAGCGCCACATGACGGTCGCCGAAGGCAACGGCCCGGTGAACGCGCTCGACAACGCCATCCGCAAGTCGCTGTTGCCGTTCTATCCGCAGCTCGAGGACATGACGTTGGTCGATTACAAGGTCCGCATCCTGACCTCGTCGGAAGGCACCAAGGCGGTGACGCGCGTGATCATCGAGAGCGGGGATTCGTCCGGCGCGCGCTGGTCCACGGTCGGCGTCTCGGCCAACGTGATCGACGCGTCCTACAACGCGCTTTATGACGCCATCGTCTACAAGCTGTTCCGCGCCGGGGTGAAGGCGTAAGCCGCGATGGACGATAAGCCGCCGCAGAGAGAGCCGGCAAAGCTGACGACGGTTTTTACGTCGGAGCCGGGCGCGCCGGTCGTCATCCTGGTCAATCCGCAGTTGGCCGAGAACATCGGCTCCTGCGCGCGCGCCATGCTCAATTGCGGCCTCACCGAATTGCGCCTGGTCAAGCCGCGCACGAAATGGCCGCATCCCAACGCCTTCGCGTCGGCGTCCGGCGCCGATCAGGTGCTGAACAACGCCAAGGTCTATGAGACGACGGCCGATGCGGTCGCCGATCTGCAGCAGACCTTCGCCACCACGGCGCGCCAGCGCGGCATGGCCAAGCCCTTGATGACCGCGCGCGAGGCGGCGACCAAGATCCGCGACTTCGCCGCCGGGGGCGCGCGCTGCGGCATCCTGTTCGGGCCGGAGCGGACGGGGCTGGAGAACGACGACGTCGCCGCCGCCGATTTCGCCGTCACCGTGCCGCTCAATCCCGGCTTCACCTCGCTCAATCTCGGCCAGGCGGTGCTGATCCTCGCCTACGAATGGTATCAGGCGGGCGGCCCGGTCAACGACGCGCCGATGATGGGCACCAAGCGCCGCCGCTCGCCGGCCGCCGGCAAGCAGGATATGCAGGCCCTGTTCGAGCATCTGGAGGAGGAACTCGGGCGCGCCGGCTTCCTCTATCCGCTCGACAAGCGCCCGCGCATGGTCCGCAACATCCGCACCATGCTGCTGCGCGCCGGCCTGACCGAGCAGGAGGTCCGCACCTTCCGCGGCATGGTCAAGGCGCTGGTCAACCCGCGCCCCAACCGCGGGAATGACGAATAGGGCGGCGCTCCCGTTTTTCGTCATGGCCGGACTTGTTCCGGCCATCCACGACTTCGTCCATCTCCGCATCGCAAGGCGTGGATGCCCGCAACACGTGCGGGCATGACGTTGTTTTTGGCTGCTAACCCTTGAAAATCCAGCAATTCTCGCGGTTTGACATTCCTCGGGCGGCGGCTATAGTGCGCCCCTTCGCGGGATGAGCCCGCGCTTTCCGAGAACGCGGACGCCGATATAAGCCATTGAAATGGCTTGAAAGTTCGGGGCCCCGTCCGAGCCGCCGCCAGGCGCTTGGACCTATCGGGACATCAATGACACCGTAAAATACGGGTGAGACCATGACCAAACGCGTCGAGTCCAAGTACAAGATCAACCGCCGCCTCGGGGTGAACCTCTGGGGCCGCGCCAAGAGCCCGGTCAACAAGCGCGACACGCCCCCGGGCCAGCACAACCAGCGCCGTCCGAAGCCGACCGACTACGGCATCCAGCTCTTCGCCAAGCAGAAGCTGAAGGGCTATTACGGCAACATCAGCGAGAAGCAGTTCCGCCGCTATTACGAAGAGGCGATCCGCCGCCGCGGCGACACCGGCGAGGCGCTGATCGGCTTCCTCGAGCGCCGTCTCGATACCGTCGTCTACCGCCTCAAGTTCGCCGTGACGCCGTTCGCCTCGCGCCAGCTGATCAACCACGGCCACGTGAAGGTCAACGGCCGCAAGGTCAACATCGCCTCCTACATGGTCAAGGAAGGCGACGTCATCGAGATCAAGGAAGCGTCCAAGCAGATGGGCGTCGTCCTCGAAGCCGTCGCCTCGAACGAGCGCGACGTGCCCGATTACATCGAGGTCGACCACAAGGCCATGAAGGGCAAGTTCGTCCGCACCCCGAAGCTGGCCGATGTGCCGTTCCCGGTGCAGATGGAGCCGAACATGGTCGTCGAATTCTACTCGCGCTAACTTTGCTTGCGCGCCTTCGGCGCGACGCGCGAAAAATTCCGATCCGTTACGGAAAAGGCCGCTCGAACGAGCGGCCTTTTTCTTTTCCGGCGTCGGCGCCTACACTCGCGGCAAAACCGTTCAAAGTCATTCTGGGGGATGACGATGCGCCGGACTTCGCTCGCCGCCATCTGCGCCTGTCTCGGCCTGTGGGCCATCGCGTCGCCGGCGCGCGCCGACGGGCTCGCCGAGATACGCTCGCTCGCGCCGCTCGACGAGCCGCGCGGCTATTGCGTGGACATGATCGGCTCGCAGGCGCGCGCCTCGGCCGACCGGCCGTTGCAAGCGCACACCTGCTACGCTTATCAAGGCCGCGTCGCGGTCGATCAAGGCGTATCGACGGACGGCGCGGCGCGCGGCCTGTTGCGCTTTCCGCACTTCGGTGTCTGCCTCGATGGGGATGCGGCGCGCGCCGGCAGCCCGGTCGCGCTCAAGCCGTGCGACGGCGAAGCGCCGGCGCAAACCGCGCGCGACGATGCCGGGCGCATCATGCCGCGCGGCGATGCGGCTTTGTGCCTGACCATCGCCGGCGGCGCGTCGCGCGCCGGGGGCGGCGGCTCGCCGCCGCATCTCATCCGCGGGCTGACCTGGGAGCGCTGCGAGGCGCAGGCAGGCGCGCGCCAATTCTGGCGCGTCGCGCCTTAAGCGGCGTCCGCCGGTTTCGTCAGCACCGCGCCGATGACGTCGCCGTGCGTGTCGGCCCAGCGGCGCTTGGCGGCTTGCCGGCGGGCGCGCTGGCGCGCCGCTTTGAGGCCCGGGATCAAGCCGTCGCGCCACAGCTTCAGGCGCTTGGCGAGCGGCATCGGGCCGCTGGCGGCGACGCTCGCGATCACGGTGCCGTCGGCGGCGAGGAAAGCGGGCTTCATCGCCACGGGGGGCTTCATCGTTTCGCGCGGCGCGCGCGGATCGTGGTAGCGCCGGAAACTCCATAGCTCGACGTCGAGTCCGGCGCTCTGGGCGAGCCGGCGCACCGAGATTTCCGAGAACCACCAGAGATGCACCGGCGGATTGTCGGTCTGCCAGTAATCCTGCTCGGTATAGACCGACTTGTTCGGCGTGGTCATGAGCAGCTTGCCGCCCGGCTTCAACAGCGCGGCGAGCGCGCGCAGCATCGCCGCCGGATCGGTCAGATGCTCGATCACTTCCATCATCACGACGGCGTCGGCGGACGCCGGCCGCTCGGCGGCGTAGCGCGTGACGTCGGCTTGGGCATAGTGCGGGCCGAAGCGCGCGCTGGCTTTGGCGACGGCGTCGGCCGACAGGTCGAGGCCGGTGGCGGCGTAACCGGCGGCGCGCAGCGCGGCGGTGGTGTAGCCGAGGCCGCTGCCCATCTCGATGACCGTTTCGGCGCTCGTCGGCACGCGCGCCAGCATGGCGTCGCGCAAGAACCAGTAGCCGGTAGCCTGGCGCGCCAGCCAGTCGAGCGGATCGGCGGCGCGCGCCACGCCCGCGGCGATCTTGGCGTAGCTCTCGTAGCCGGGCAGGCGCTCGGCCTGGCGGTAGATATTTTCGTAGATGCCGGGCGTGATCGTCAGCGGCCAGGCGAATTGCAGATCGCAATACTGGCAGGCATGGATGGCGAACGTGTCGGGCGCCTGATAGCCGGGGTGACGCGGGTTCGCCAATGGCGCCGGCGCGCCGCAGAGCGGGCAATTCACGCCGGACATGTCGCCGTTTCGCGCTCGTTCATGATGGTTGCTTATCGGCCGCGCGCGCGGGGCTGTCAACCGGCGCGGCTCTCAGCGGCTGCGCCGGCGCCGGATGCGAAAACGGCCGGGGAGGGATCCCCGGCCGTTCGGTTCGCTTCACGCGGCGATCAGGTGCCGGTGATCTCCTTGGCTTCCTTCACGACATCCGGAGGCGTCGAATAGAGCTCCTTCAGCATGTCGCCCACCCGCGCGCCCTGGATCGGGTCGATGATGAGCTGCTGCTTGTCGGCGTCAGCGTTGAACTGCGCGTCCTTCATCGTCGCGTCGAAGGCGGCGCGCAACGTGGCCACGCGATCGGCCGGCACGGCTTTCGACAGAATGTAAGGACGGCCGATCTCGGACGGCGCGTTGAGCAGGTCGAGCAGCTTCTTCTTGTTGGGGTCTTTAACGCGGTCGCCGGCGTAGGTCACGCTCGACTGCAAGCCGTGCGAGACCTCTTTCTGGAAGCGGATCAGCACGTCGATTTTCTTGTCGCGGATCCAATCCTCGGGGATCGAGGTCCACGAGCCGCAGTCGCCGTCCAGCTCGCCGCGCTCGATGGCGATGCGCTTCTCGGCGCTACCGGGATAGCCGAGCACCTGCTTCATCTTCACGCCGAAAATCTGCTGCAGCATCTTCTGGTTGACGTAGGCCGACGAGCCGGTGCCGGTGTCGCCCATGATCACCTGGCTCTGCTTGAGCAGGTCGTCGAAGCTCTTGATGTTCTTTGCGCCCCAGGTGTAGCAGACCCGCAGATCGTTGCCGATGCTGCCGAGCCAGGCGAATTCCTGGAAATTCACGGTGATCTTGTCGGGAATGGTCATCGACTGGATCAGCAGGCCGGGGTTGAAGGCGGCGATCACCGTGCCGTCCTTTTGCGCCGCGCCGTCGAGGTTGCGCACGGCCTGCAAGCTGCCGGCGCCGGGCATGTTCTGCACGACGATGTTGGGATTGCCGGGAATGTGCCGGCCGAAATGACGGGCGAGCAGGCGGGCATAGGCGTCGTAGCCGCCGCCCGGCGTGAAGCCGACGACGATGTTGACGGTCTTGCCGGCATAGAAATTCTGCTGGGCGCTGGCGGTCTCGGCCAGGGCCAGCGGGGCGAGCAACGCGCAGAGTGCAAGCGACGGACGCGAAAGCCTCATGAGTTTCTCCTGTTGCGTGCGGCAAGACTCTCGTTCTTCGCGGGCGCATCGACGGGTGAGGGCGCGCGCGGAGCCGGTCTTGTCCTGATTGGAAGGGCGCGGTCGTCTGGGCGTCCCAAGTCCGCGCGGCGGCGGACCATCCTCTCCCTGTCATCGATGCCGGCTTGTTGCCGATCTGCCCGCAAGTCTAGGGGCGGGGTGGAGAGATTCCTAGCCCTCTAAGCATTCTTCAAAACAGCAGCCTCCATCCGCTGCCTGACGAATAGGCAAGCAGATGCGACGGCCTATCCGCCGGGCGGTTATTGGGCCGGGCGGCTATTCGGCGGGGACGGGGCTCGTCGTGGCCTGGGTCTGCTTGGTCTGGTCCTCGGCGCGCCAGCGCAGCGCCACGCTGTTGAGCGTGTCGAGGATGCCGCGCAGCTCCTCGCCGCGCGGCGCGAGCGCGTAGGTCACTTGTGGCGGAATGGTCGGCTCATGGTGCCGGGTGATCAGCTCGGAGCCCTCCAGCATGCGCAGGCGCTCGGTCAGCACCTTGGCGGAGATGCCCGGCACCTTGCGCTTAAGCTCGCCGAAGCGCGTCGGCCCTTCGTTGCGCAGAACCCAGATGATGTAGCTGGTCCAGGGCCCCATCAGCAGACGGAGCAGGGAATCCATAGGGCATTCGGCATGGTGGGCGGCGCGCATAATCGACCTCGGGGTTGCGGACGCTAATTTCAGTTACGAAAAGATAACTACTTTACAGACGAAATCAATAGGCACATATGGGGTGAAGTTACTAAAATATACTTGATCCCTTAGATATACCGTTTCCGAGGGGAAACCTGGAACGGCAGAGGGGGAGCAAGTCCAACCCGAAAGGACTTACGCCATGAACGCCATCAATCAGCCCGTCTCGAGCGCTCCCAAGGTCGCCGTCGTCTATCACTCCGGCTATGGCCACACCAAGCGGCAGGCCGAAGCCGTCGCCGAGGGCGCGGGGAGCGTCGCCGGCGCCAAGGTCGCGCTGATTCCGGTCGAGGAGGCTGAGGCCCGCGCCGAAGAATTGAACGCCGCCGACGCCATCGTCTTCGGCGCGCCGACCTACATGGGCGGCGTCTCGGCCCAGTTCAAAACCTTCATCGACTGGACCTCGAAGGTCTGGTTCGTCGGCGGCTGGAAGGACAAGCTCGCCGCCGGCTTCACCAACTCGGCCTCGCTCAACGGCGACAAGCAGAACAGCCTGCAGCAGCTCGCCACGCTCGCCGCGCAGCATCAGATGCTGTGGGTCAGCCTCGGCGTGCCGCCGGGCAACAATTCCTCTAAGGGCAGCCCGGAGGATTTGAACCGGCTCGGCGCGTCGCTCGGCGCCATGGCGCAGTCCAATGCCGACGAAGGCCCGGAGAAGGGCCCGAGCGACAGCGACCTGCGCACCGCGGCGCATCTCGGCCGCCGGGTCGCCGAATTCGCCCGCATCCATGCTGCGGCGAAGGCTGCGCCTGCGGCGTAAGCGAACCAGGGCGAGCGGCGCGCGCCGCGCGGCCGAGGGTGGGCGTTTCCGTCCGCTTTATGGAGACAAGAGAAGGGTCGGCGCATCAGCGCCGGCCCTTTTTTCTTCGCATAGAGACTGTGGCGAAACGGCAACAGAGGCTGAAAAGCGCTTAGCCTTCGGGGTTTCCTTCTATACAGTGATTTAGTAATATGATTTCTATCATAACAGATGGCTTAACATAGTCGTCTCCGCCTTAGGGCGGATGGACCCGGCCGATTGGCCGGAAACGCTTTTGGAGACTGGGGATTATGAAAACCTTTCTGTTGGCCACGACGACCCTCGTCGGCGTCGGGATTCTGACCGCCGCCGGCGCTCATGCCGCGCCGAACGTGCGCATTGGCGGCTTTATGAACTTCCAGACCGGCTGGGCGTCGCAGGACCGCGACGGCTTCAGCGCGTCGCCGGGCGTGCCGGGCGTCGCCAACGAGCGCGGTTTCGGCTTCATTACGGACACCGAGCTCACCATCCGCGTCAGCGACAAGCTCGACAATGGCCTCGCCTGGAGCTTGAAGATCGAGTTGGAAGCCGACGCCGATGACATCAATGCCGAAAATTCCGACGAGGTGACGCTGACGCTGAGCGGCAGCTGGGGCAAGCTCGAACTCGGCAACGAGGACGGCGCCGCCGATCAGATGTGGATCACCGCCAACAGCGCCACCGGCCGCGCGACCAACAACGATTGGCGCCGCTGGTCGTTGTGGCGTGAAACCGGCGCCGGCGCTTCGACGGCCTCGTTCTTCCAGACCGACAAAGCCCATCGCGACAGCTCCGACGCGACGAAGATCAGCTACTTCACGCCGCGTGTGGCCGGGCTCCAGCTCGGCGCGTCCTACTCGGCGAGCCGCAACGACAACGGCCGCTCGCGCGCGGCGGACACCGGCACCGCCGAAGCCAACTTCTGGGAATTCGGCGCGACTTACAGCACCAAGTTCGACGATGTCGGCCTCGATCTGTCGGCGACCCATTCGCGCGCCGACATCGAAGACGGCACGTTGGAAGACACGCGGGCCTACGGCTTGGGCGCGATGCTCAGCTTCGGAGCTTTCAGCGTGAGCGGCAATTACGCGACCGACGGCGATAGCCGCCGCGCCCTCAATCAGGGCAATGACAAGTCGGATAGCTGGTCGCTCGGCGTCGGCTATGCGCAGGGTCCGTGGCAGCTCGGCGCGACTTACCAGGAAATGCGCGTCGGCAACGGCAACGCCGGCGGCAAGAACAAGCTCGACGTGATCAATCTCGGCGTCGATTACGCCTTGGGCGCCGGCCTGAATCTCTACAGCCAATATGCCTATGTCGAACGCGACGATGTGAATGCGGCGCTGAGCAACGATGCCCACGTCCTGATCGTCGGCACGCAGGTTCGCTTCTAACCGATCAGACCTCCGGTCCCTGTCAGGAACAGCAGGGAACATCATGGGGCAGCGCCAAGAAGGCGCTGCCCCACTCTTTTTTGCGATGCGGATTGCGATTAAGCGGGCATCGGGCGGGCGGCGTCGCGCCCTATACCAGCCCGCTGGCTCCCAGCATGAGCGTCGAGCCGTACTCCATCGTCACCTCGATGCCGAGCGCGGCGGCCTGGCCGGCGAGCGCGGCGGCGACGAGCAGCAGGCGCGGCGCGCCCTTGAGATCCCGCGTGAAGCCGACGCGCTTATAAAGCGTGAAATCGGCGATGCGCGTGAGATCGTCGCCTTCGGCCAGCATTTCGCCATGACGATTGTGCGCGAGATAGATTCGCCGACTGTCGATGATGACGCGCGAAATCGTCAGGCAGGCGTCTGGGCCGCGGCCGTTGAAAATGTAGAATTGCGGCTCGTTGCGTTCGGTGAAGCCGCTTTCGCAGAAGTCGGCCTGCTTGCGCGCGCGCAATTCCTCGAACAGGCGGTAAATCGTCGCCCATTCGCTATTGGTCCAGCCCGTCGAGAACGTCAAGATCTGGGCCGGTGCCGGACTGGACTTGGCCGGGATGCCGTGTTGGTTCACGGGCTGTCCTCCTGGTTATGGTGAGGCGTCGTGCTCGTTAAGCGTCGAAGATAGCGCGATAAGTCCACGGGTCGTAGAACGAGAGCAGCGTCTTGGCGAATTCGCCTCTGGCGACGCCGAGAGCGGCGGCGAATTCGTCGATCGATTCCGGCGGCACGCGCGCCGCGCCGTTCTCGATCTGGCTGATGAAGGTGTAATATTGCAGCTTGAGCCGTTGCGCCAAATCGAGCTGCGACAGGCCGGCGGCCAAACGCAATTCGCGGATATAGACGCCGGCTTGCTTGCGCAGCTTGCGCATTTCTTCGGTGCTGCGTTTCGGGGTCGCGACTGTCATGCCGAGGGCCTGGATGAAGTGAAGTGAGCGTCACCACTCTAGAATATGCGCTGCACTGCAACAATAAATTTCATATTGCATAACGACTGTATAGCGGGAAAAACGAAAAGCCGGCAAGAAGCTTGCCGGCTTTAAATAAGTATTAGTTTTCTGAGGGTTACGCGTCGCTGAAAGCGGCGCGGGTCATGCCGTCGTGGTGGCGACGCCCTTTTGCTGGAACAGCTCGGTCAGTTCGCCCGAGGCGAACATCTCGCGGACGATGTCGCAGCCGCCGACGAATTCGCCCTTCACGTAGAGCTGCGGGATGGTCGGCCAGCTCGAGAACTGCTTGATGCCCTCGCGCACGCCCGGATCGGTCAGCACGTCGACGCCTTTGAACTTCACGCCCGAGCGCGACAGCACCTCGACCACGGCGGCGGAGAAGCCGCACTGCGGGAACACCGGCGTGCCCTTCATGTAGAGCACGACGTCGTTGCTGTCGATGTCGCTGCGGATCTGGTCGAAGACCGGGTTCTCGCTCATGATTCGTTCCTTCGTTCGAAAATGTCTATTCGGCAACCGTGGTTTGCAGCGCCAGGGCGTGCAGCTCGTTGCCCATGCGGCCCTTGAGCGCGGCATAGACCATCTGGTGCTGCTGCACGCGCGTCTTGCCCTTGAAGGCGGCAGAGGTCACGTAGGCGGCGTAATGGTCGCCGTCGCCGCGCAGGTCCTCGATGGTGACTTGCGCGTCGGGGATGCCTTCCTTGATCAGCGTCTCGATCTGGATCGGGTCCATCGCCATGGCGGCGGCTCTCTCTCGCTAAGGGGTTACTCGGCTCATCACTCCGCCGCGGCCATATAGCCCGGCAGCCAGCCTTCGTGCGCCTCGCGCAGCTCGTTCAAGGATATGGTGCCGAGGCCGGCGACCGTCAACGCGGCATTCGCCCCGATGCCGGCGGTCTTGCCCAGTTTCCAGGCGGGAACCTTGGCGGCTTCGGCGGCGGCCATCACGGCCTTGGCGTCCTTGACCGCGACAATATAGCGGCCCTGGTCCTCGCCGAACAGCCAGCCGTGCAGCGGCACGATGATGCCGACGACGTTCTCCGGCGGCGCGATCTCCGCGCCGATGTTTCCGGCCAGCGCCATCTCAGCCATGGCGACCAGCAGGCCGCCGTCGGAAATGTCGTGCACCGTGGCGGTCTCGCCCTTGGCGATCAGGCCGCGCACGAAATCGCCGTTGCGGCGCTCGGCGTCGAGATCGACGGCGGGCGGCGCGCCCTCTTCGCGGCCGGCGATCTCGCGCAAATAGAGCGACGCGCCGACATGGCCGAAGGTGGCCCCGATCAGGATCAGCTCGTCGCCCTCGGCCTTGAAGGCGGGCGAGGCGGTGCGGCCCAGATCGTCGATCACGCCGACGCCGCCGATCGCGGGGGTCGGCAGGATCGCCTTGCCGTTGGTCTCGTTGTAGAGCGAGACGTTGCCCGAGACGACCGGGAAGTCGAGCTTGAGGCAGGCTTCGCGGATGCCTTCGACGCATTGCACGAACTGGCCCATGATCTCGGGCTTCTCGGGATTGCCGAAGTTCATATTGTCGGTGATGGCGAGCGGCCGCGCGCCGGCGGCGGTCAGGTTGCGCCACACTTCGGCGACGGCCTGGGCGCCGCCCGAGAAGGGCTCGGCGAAGCAGTAGCGCGGCGTGCAGTCAGTGACCATGGCGAGGCCGCGGTTCGACATCTTGCCGCTCTTGGGATCGCGGATGCGCACAACGGCGGCGTCGCCGCCCGGGCGCTGCACCGTGTCGCCCATGACCATGTGGTCGTATTGTTGCCAGATCCAGCGCTTCGAGGCGATGTCGGGCGAGGCCATCAGCTTTTTCAGCGCGCCGAGGCAGTCGTCGCCCGGCGTCTCGTCGGGCAGGATGATCTTCGGACGGCCGCCGGGCACCCAGGGCCGGTCGTACATCGGCGCGGCGTCGGCGAGCGGTGCGATCGGCAGATCGGCCTGCACCTGGCCGAAGCGCTTGAGCACCATGCGGCCGGTGTCGGTGAGATGGCCGATCACGGCGAAGTCCAATTCCCATTTCTCGAACACGGCGCGCGCTTCGTCCTCGCGGCCGGGCTTGAGCACCATGAGCATGCGCTCCTGGCTTTCCGACAGCATGATCTCGTAAGCCGTCATGCCGTCTTCGCGCATCGGCACCGCGTCGAGATCGAGCTCGACGCCCATGCCGCCCTTGGAGGCCATCTCGAACGACGAGGAGGTGAGGCCGGCGGCGCCCATGTCCTGGATGCCGACGATGACGTCCTTCTCCATCAATTCGAGGCAGGCTTCGATCAGCAGCTTCTCGGTGAAGGGATCGCCGACCTGCACAGTCGGGCGCTTGGCTTCGGCCTGATCGTCGAACTCGGCCGACGCCATGGTCGCGCCGTGGATGCCGTCGCGCCCCGTCTTGGAGCCGACATAGACCACCGGATTGCCGACGCCCGAGGCCGCCGAATAGAAGATGCGATCTTTATGGGCGACGCCCACGGTCATTGCGTTGACCAGGATGTTGCCGTTGTAGGACGAATGGAATTCGGTCGAGCCGCCGACGGTCGGCACGCCGACGCAATTGCCGTAGCCGCCGATGCCGGCGACGACGCCGGCGACCAAGTGGCGCGTTTTCGGATGGCTCGGCTCGCCGAAGCGCAGCGCGTTCAGATTCGCGACCGGGCGCGCGCCCATGGTGAAGACGTCGCGCAGGATGCCGCCGACGCCCGTCGCCGCGCCCTGGTAGGGCTCGATGAAGGACGGGTGGTTGTGGCTTTCCATCTTGAAGATGGCGGCGAGTCCGTCGCCGATGTCGATGACGCCGGCGTTCTCGCCGGGGCCGCAGATCACCCAGGGCGCCGTGGTCGGCAGGCGCTTGAGCCATTTCTTCGACGACTTGTAGGAGCAATGCTCGCTCCACATGACCGAGAAGATGCCGAGCTCGGTGATGTTCGGCTCGCGGCCGAGGATTTCGAGCACGCGCTTATATTCGTCGGGCGACAGGCCGTGCGCTTTGACGACGTCGGGCGTGATGGCGGTTTCTTTGGCGCTCACGACAGGGCCTCCACCAGGCCGTCGAACATGGCCTTGCCGTCGGTGCCGCCGAGCTTGGCGTCGGCCAGGCGCTCGGGGTGCGGCATCATGCCGAGCACGCGGCCATTCTCGGACACGATGCCGGCGATGTTGTTGAGCGCGCCGTTGGGATTGGCGGCGGCGGTGACGTTGCCGGCCTCGTCGGCGTAGCGGAAGGCGACGCGGCCCTCGCCTTCGAGCCGTTTGATCGTCTCGGCGTCGGCGAAATAGTTGCCTTCGGCATGGGCGATGGGAATGCGCACGGTCTGGCCGGCCTTGTATTTGGCGGTGAAGGGCGCGGCGGCCCGCTCGACTTTCAGATGGACGTCCTTGCAGATGAACTTCAAGGAGACGTTGCGCATCAGCACGCCGGGCAACAGGCCCGCTTCGGTGATGACCTGGAAGCCGTTGCAGATGCCGAGGACGGGCGTGCCGCCCTGGGCGCGCTTGACCACTTCGCGCATGACCGGCGAGTGCGCCGCCATGGCGCCGCAGCGCAGATAGTCGCCGTAGGAGAAGCCGCCGGGCACCACGATCAGGTCGGTCTTGGGCAGTTCGGCGTCGCCGTGCCACACCATGTCCGGCTGCGAGCCCATCGCAGCGGCGAGCGACGTCTGCACATCGCGGTCGCAGTTCGATCCGGGAAAGACGATGACCGCCGCTTTCATGCCGCGCTCCGCATCAGCAGGGCCATGCGCTCAACCCTCCAGGTCGATGCGGTAGTCCTCGATCACCGTGTTGGCGAGGAGCTTCTTGCACATGTCGTCGATCTGGGCGCGCGCCTTGGCCGCGTCGGTCTCGGCGATCTCCAGCTCGAGGAACTTGCCCTGGCGGACGCTTTCGACGCCGGCGAAGCCGAGCGAGCCGAGCGCGTGGGCGATGGCCTTGCCTTGAGGATCGAGAACGCCGGACTTCAGCGTAACGTGAACTTTGGCCTTCATGTCGGACCTTGGGGACTTTCGCGAGAAAAGATTACTGAAGAGTCTTGGGGCCCTTGAAGTCGCCCTGCGTGGCGCCTTCGGGGAGGATGCCGAGACGGCGGGCGACTTCCTGATAGGCTTCCTCGATCTTGCCGAGGTCGCGGCGGAAGCGGTCCTTGTCCATCTTCTCGTTGGTGCTGGCGTCCCACAGGCGGCAATTGTCGGGGCTGATCTCGTCGGCCAGCACTACGCGCACCTCGTCGCCTTCGTAGAGGCGGCCGAATTCGAGCTTGAAGTCCACCAGGCGGATGCCGATGCCGAGGAACAAGCCGACCAGGAAGTCGTTGATGCGCAGCGACATGTTGAGGATGTCGTCGATCTCCGGCGTCGAGGCCCAGCCGAACGCGGTGATGTGCTCCTCGGAGACCATCGGGTCGTTCAACTCGTCCTTCTTGTAGTAGTACTCGACGATCGAGCGCGGCAGCGCGTTGCCCTCGGGAATGCCGAGGCGCTGCGAAATGGAGCCGGCGGCGATGTTGCGGATCACCACCTCGATGGGAATGATCTCGACCTCGCGGATGAGCTGCTCGCGCATATTGAGGCGGCGCACGAAATGCGTCGGGATGCCGATGTCGTGCAGCCGCAGCATGAGATGCTCGGAGATGCGGTTGTTGAGCACGCCCTTGCCGGTGATGGTGCCCTTCTTCTTGTTGTTGAAGGCGGTCGCGTCGTCCTTGAAATATTGGACGAGAGTGCCGGGCTCGGGGCCCTCGAACAGAACCTTCGCTTTGCCTTCGTAGATTTGCTTGCGGCGGGCCACGGAATCCTCACACGTGCGGGCGGACGCCGGGAAAGGCCGTCCAGATGACGGGCTGGCGCCGCGAGGAAGCCGCAACATATAGGAGTCCCAGAGGTGCCGCAACGATGCCGGCCCCCTGTGGATAACCTCGCGAAAAGCGCCGATTTTCCTAGAGTTTCACGCGCTGGTAAGACGCTTTGTCGGGCCGTCCGGCGGCGAACAGCCAGACCGGCGGTTTGGGCGGATTTTGCAGCTTGGGCAGGGCGATCAGCGACGACGATACGGTGCCGTAAGCCGTGTCGGTGACGATGTTGAGCGCGCCGCGCGGCCCGGCGTCGGCGGCATGGTCGCGCCGGCCCATGAGCGCCGGCCAATCGCCCCAATCGCCGCCCATAGGATCGTTGGGATCCGGATCGGGCGGCCGCGCCGCCTGGAAGCGCGGCAGATAGTCGCGGATGCGCGGACTGCTCCGATCGTTCAGATCGTTCGCCGTGATCATCGACAGGCCGTCCGTGATCTTGTGACCGCGGATAACCGAACCATCGCTTTTGAGCCAGAAGGCGTCGCGGTCGTCGGCGATCACCAGGTTGAACGGCCGGTAGGCGGCGGGGTCGAGCTGAGCCAGGGCGGCGGCGGCCATGTCGGCGTCCGCATGATCCAGCGCCTCCAGCACCAGCTCGCCGCGCGACCGCTTGCCGGCGGCGGGGCCGAGGCTGTTCGGGCGGTTGAGGATGCCGGCGACCAGTCCGTGGTCGTTCAGGCCGAGCCAGGTGCCGCCGGCGGTTTCGTCCAGTCCGGCGACGACCTCGGGCCGGTCGTGCCAATGGCGCGCAGGGGCTTGCCACGGGCGCGTGCCCATCTCGTCGCGGTTGGCGGCGAGGATCAGCGGCCAGTCGTGGCCCGGACGGCGCAGGAGGACGAGGGTGCACATGACAGATTCGTTAGCACCTGATGGGGCAGTTGCCAATCGCGGTTCGCCGCACTATGTGTTTGAAGCCATTCAATGAAAAGGAGCGCCCATGTCCGGGTTCGACGATCGCGAAAAAGGGTTCGAGGCCAAGTTCAAACTCGACCAGGAAACCCAGTTCAAGGTCACGGCGCGGCGCAACAAGCTGCTCGGCCTATGGGCCGCCGCCAAGCTCGGCCTGACCGGCGATGCCGCCGACGCTTATGCCAAAGAGGTCGTACTCGCCGACTTCGAGAAGGCCGGCGATTCCGATGTCATCGAGAAGGTGGCCAAGGATCTCGCGGCCAAAGGCGTGACCGTCGCCGTCGGCGAGATTGAAGGCGAGCTCTCGAAACTGGCAGCGACCGCGCGCGAGCAGGTGATCAAGGAAGCCTGAACCGTCTTCATAAAAATGCGAAAAGGCCGCCCTTTCGGGGCGGCCTTTTTGTTGCGCGCTCTCGGCAGCGTCACTTGCGATTGGCGGCCTTGCGCTTGACCTTGCTCTTTGCGGCCTTCGCCGGCTTCTTTTTGCCGAACACGCGCTTGAAGATCGTGTCGACATGCTTGGTGTGCCAGGCGAGATCGAACAGCGACGACAGCTCCTTGCGGCTGAGATATTTCGTCACGTCCGGATCGCCGGCCAGCAGGTCGAGCAGGCTGGCGCGCGTTTCCCACACCTTCATGGCGTTGCGCTGCACCAGCTTGTAGGCGTCCTCGCGCGAACAGCCTTTCTGCGTCAACGCCAGCAGCACGCGCTGCGAATGGACCAGGCCGCCGAGCATGTCGAGGTTGGCCTGCATCGCCTCGGGATAGACCAGCAGCTTGTCGATCATGCCGGTCAGGCGGGCGAGGGCGAAATCGAGCGTCACCGTCGCGTCGGGACCGATCATGCGCTCGACCGAGGAGTGCGAGATGTCGCGCTCGTGCCACAGCGCCACGTTCTCCATGGCCGGGATCACCATGCCGCGCACCAGGCGGGCGAGGCCGGTGACGTTCTCCGACAGGACCGGATTGCGCTTGTGCGGCATGGCCGACGAGCCCTTCTGGCCCGGCGAGAAATATTCCTCGGCCTCGCGCACTTCGGTGCGCTGCAGATGGCGGATCTCGGTGGCGAGGCGCTCGCACGACGAAGCGACGACGCCGAGCACGGCGAAGAACATGGCGTGGCGGTCGCGCGGGATGACCTGCGTCGAATGCGGCTCGACGGCGAGGCCGAGCTTTTCCGCGACGTATTCCTCCACGAACGGGTCGATGTGCGCGAAGGTGCCGACGGCGCCGGAGATGGCGCAGGTGGCGATTTCCTTCTTGGCCGCGATCAGGCGTTCGCGGGCGCGGTCGAACTCGGCGTAGAAGCCGGCGAGCTTGAGCCCGAACGTGACCGGCTCGGCATGGATGCCGTGGCTGCGGCCCATCGCCGGCACCATCTTCAATTCCTTGGCGCGGCGCTCGATGACGGCGAGGAGCTTGTCGACGTCGTCGATCAGGATGTCGGCGGCGCGCGCGAGCTGCACGGCCAGGCAGGTGTCGAGCACGTCCGACGAGGTCATGCCCTGGTGGACGAAGCGCGCATCCGGGCCGATATGCTCGGCCAGATTGGTGAGGAAGGCGATGACGTCATGCTTGGTTTCGCGCTCGATCTCGTCGATGCGCTCGACCTCGAACTTGCCGCGCTTCCACACCGCCTTGGCGGCCGATTTCGGGATCACGCCGAGCTTGGCCTGGGCGTCGCAGGCGTGGGCTTCGATCTCGAACCAGATCTGGAATTTGGTTTCCGGCGCCCAGAGGGCGGCCATTTCGGGGCGGGAATAGCGCGGGATCATGCGGACTCGGCCTTGCGACAAGGAGGGGCGAAAACGGCCCTACCTATAGCCGGACGCCTGGAAACAGGCGAATCGCAAATGATAGCTCGGGCCGGTTTTAAGCGGCCCGGCTGTCACATTCGCCGATTTACGGGAGCGGTTGCTGTTGCGGGCGCGGCGCGGCGGGCGAGGGCAGCGGGCTGCCAGCCGGGCGCGGCGTCATCAGCACTTCGGCCATCTTCTGCAACGGGCCGAGGCGGCTGGCGAATTTCTGGCGGTCGACCGCCTTGGGGTCGGCGAGCACCTGGCCGAGCGGGCGCTGATCGAGCTTCACGTCGGCGAGCAATTCGCTCTTGGTCAGCTTGCCGTCGCCGTCGGCGTCATAGCTGGCGAACAGGTTGGCGATGCCGACGCGCTCGGCCGCCCACAGGCCCATGTTGAAGCTGGCGCGATCGCGCGGGGCCAGCGCCTCGCCCTTCCAGGCGTGCCAAGCGACGATGTCGCCCTGGATCGTCTCGACTTCTGCGAGCGATAGGGTGCCGTTCTTGTCGGTGTCGGCATAGGCCCAGCCGAGATCGACGCATTTCTGCGAGGCCTGCGTCTGGCATGGCTGCGCCGAGGATTGCACGAACTTCTCCAGCGCCGCCGCGCCCGGCGTGGCCATCGCCGGCGGCTTGGCCGTGTTGGGCGGCGCAGGTTGCGTCCGCGCCGGCGGAGGGGCGTTCTGCGCGAGCTGGACCGCGCCTGTTTGCGTGAGGCCCGGATTGGCGTCGAGCGCAAGCGCGAGGAAAAGGGCGGCGAGTCCGGTCGATGCGGTCATCAGATGGCCTTACTTGTTCATGACGGGTTGGTCGGCCCCGGGATAGGTCTGGCGCAGCCGCGCGATGGCGTCGTCGGCGAAATAGAACTCCTCGCCCGGCTTGCGGCCGAACTCGACGATGAGGCTGGTCGTGGCGCGTAGCCAGACCGAAGTGTCGGGCCACGGCGGGCCGTAAAAGTTCGGCCCGTAATATGGCCGGTAGGGCGGGCCGTAGCGGCGGCCCCGCTGATAGTAAGGATAGGAATCGTAGACGCTGCGCTGGACGTCGACGTCGTTGTCGCGCCGCGTCACGCGGAATTCCTTTTGCCCGTTGGCCAGCGCCAGGTCGGCGGCGCGCCACAGGGCGAGATCGTTGGTCAGCGTCAAGAGCGACTGGCGGCGGTCGTCGATGGCGGCGCGGGAATCGGCCGCCTGGCGCGTCGGCGAGACATAGGTGACTTTGTAGCTGTTGTCGGCGACGCGTTGCTCGCTGAAACCGAAGGTGCCGGTGACGGCGCTGGGCGAGTAGAGCGGATAGCTCGGCCCGCTGGCGCAGGCCGCGAGCAGCAGGCCGACGGCGGCGAGAAGGCTGGTAGATAGATAGGGGCGGGCGCGGGCGTGCATGATCGGGTCCTCCGGCAGACCCTAATTCACCATCGAATCGTGGCGCAAGAAAGGCGCTTTTGCATCTTTGGGAAACGCTGGCCGCTTGCGTCGGTTCCGCCTACTGACCCGGCAAAGGGGCGGGAATGACGGCCGAGCTGTTGTAGCCGGCGAGATCGCTGAGCGAGATGCGGATCTGCCATTGCTGCGCGCCGGCGCGGTAGACGGCCGGATTGGCGAGCGGGATGCGCGCGGTCGTGCGCGCTTCCGAGCCGATGGGATCGGCGCGGCCGCCGCCGCCGAGCGGGAAATCGAACATGACGCCGACGTTGGCGCCGCCGCGGCTGCCGCCCGAGCCGCCGACGCCCACGCCGAGGCCGCCCGAATCGCTCCAGCGGCCGCCGGGCGACATGCGCTCGCGGGTGATGTCGTTGGAACTGTAGGAGCGGCCATCGGGGGCCAGCAGTTCGACGCGCTCGACGCGATAGGCGTTGTTGCGGTCGACCACTTCGACCGTCACCACGTCGCCGGCCAACGCCGTGCGCCAGCGGATGGCCGGACCGGCCTCGGTCGCCGGACCGCCGGCGCGCGGCTGCTCCTGCGGCGTGACGCTGCCGCTTTGGCGGTCGGCGCAAGCGGCGAGGGCAGCGAGAAGGACGAGGCAGGCGAGCGGCAGGCGGGGCATGGGAACCGTCGAGCGGGAAATGATCTGGGAAATATGGGCGGCGGCGGGCCGGCGCGCCACTGGTTTCGCGCTAGCCACGAGGGGAACCGATTCGACCGCAAGCGGCGGAGCGCGCGGCGTGTCCGGCGCGCGCATTCTGCCGGCCGAGGATATACTGCGAGGGTCCCATGCCGTTCGAAGCCGCCGCCATGCCATCCGGAACCGTGATAACCGCCGACGATCCACGCTGGCGCGCCGTGCGGACGCGCGACGCCGCCGCCGACGGCAGGTTTTTCTATTCGGTGAAAACGACGGGCGTCTATTGCCGGCCGTCCTGCGCGTCGCGCGCGGCCAACCCGAAGAACGTGCGCTTCCACGCTACGGCGGCGGCAGCCGAAGCGGCCGGCTTTCGCCCGTGCAAGCGCTGCAAGCCGGACGAAGCGCCGGCTGCGGCAAAGCGCTCCGCGTCGATCGCGCGCGCCTGCCGCAGCATCGCGCGCGCGGTGGCGGCCGGCGAGCCGCCGCCGAACCTCGACGCGCTGGCTTCGGCGGCGAAGCTGAGCCGCTATCACTTCCACCGCCTGTTCAAAGCCGAGACCGGCGTGACGCCGCGCGACTATGCCGCAGCCACGCGCGCCGAACGGTTGCGCGCCGCTCTGCCGGCCGCCGCGTCCGTCACGGCTGCGCTTTATGACGCCGGCTTCAATGCCAGTAGCCGCTTCTACGAACAGGCGGACGGCTTGATCGGCATGACGCCGAGCGCTTACCGCCAGGGCGGCAAGGACGCCGACATCGCATTCGCAATCGGCCGCTGCAGCCTTGGCGCGCTGCTCGTCGCCGTCACCGCCAGGGGCGTCTGCGCCATCGCGCTCGGCGACGATGCGGCTGAGCTCGAGCGCGAGCTGCGCGCGCGCTTTCCCAAGGCGCGGCTCGCGCCCGGCGGCAAAAGCCTGGCGCGACGTCTCGCGCAGATCGTGCGGCTAATCGAGCAGCCGTCTCGCGGCCTCGACTTGCCGCTCGACGTGCGCGGCACCGCGTTCCAGCAGCGCGTCTGGCGCGCGTTGCGCGACATACCGCCGGGCGAGTCGGCGAGCTACGCCGAGATCGCCAAACGCATCGGCGCGCCGAAAGCGGCGCGCGCCGTCGGCAGCGCCTGCGGCGCGAACGCCATCGCCGTCGTCATTCCGTGCCACCGCGCGGTGCGGTTGGACGGCAGCCTGTCGGACTATCGCTGGGGCGTCGCGCGTAAGCGCGCGCTGCTAGAGCGAGAAGCGAAGAAACGATGAGCGATCTGTTCGCGGAGGAACGGCGCGACGAGCGGCTGGCCGACGGCGCGGCGCTGCTCGGCGGCTTCGCGCTTGCCGAGGCGGACGACTTGCTGGCCGAGGTGCGGACCATTGCCGCCGCCGCGCCTTTTCGCCATATGGCGACGCCGGGCGGCTGGCGCATGTCGGTCGCCATCACCAATTGCGGCGCGGCCGGCTGGGTGAGCGACCGGCGCGGCTATCGCTACGACCGGCTCGATCCGAAAACGGCGAACCGTTGGCCGGCGATGCCCGCGATCTTTCGCGATATCGCCGGGCGCGCCGCAGCAGCGGCGGGCTATGCCGGCTTCGCGCCGGATGCCTGCCTGATCAACCGCTACGAACCGGGCGCGCGCATGTCGCCGCATCAGGACAAGGACGAGGCGGATTTCGCCCAGCCCATCGTCTCCGTGTCGCTGGGCCTGCCGGCGACCTTCCTGTTCGGCGGCGAGGCGCGCGCCGACAAGGCCAAGCGCATCCTGCTGCGCCATGGCGATGTCGTGGTGTGGGGCGGTCCGTCGCGCTTGTTCTTTCACGGCGTCGCGCCGCTGAAAGCCGGCGAACATCCCGTCCTCGGCGCGGCGCGGATCAACCTGACCTTTCGTAAAGCCTTTTAGGTCGCAAAGCCTTTTAGCTCGCGAGGATGCGGCCGATCGGCAGCGCTTCGGCTTCGCGGGCGGGGCGCGATAGGAAGAATTCGGCGTGATACCAGCCGTCCGCTTCCATGCCGGTCGGATCGCGTCCGAGCGCGGCGAGATTGTCGAGCACCTGGCCGCGCTCCTCGTCGGAGGCGAAGCGCCGCTGCAAGAAGGTGCGGTCCACGCTTTCGGTGACATAGCCGTAGGACGCCAGCAGGTCGGCGAAATTTTCGAACGGGAACATGCGCAGCACGAAATGCGCCATCCACGGCCGGTTGTCTTCGCTCGCCGCGGCGAGCTGTTCGACGGTGCGTTCGCGGGCGTAGCCGATGCAGCCGGTGGAGAGGATGATGTCGGCCGTCGCCACGCGCGCCGCCGCTTTGGGCTTGAGGTCCACGGTTTCCAGATTGGCGACGATGCCGCCGTCGAGAATTTCCGCGTCGAGCGCGTATTCGACGGCTTGCGCCGCGACGTCGAGGCCGGCGACCTTCAGCGCGGGGTCGCCGACATGGCCGGCGTAGAATTCGCGGTCGCTCGCCACCAGTTCGTCGCGGGCGAGATCGTCGACCGCCTGCGAGCCGTAGCGCGCGTAGAGCTCGTCCATCGACAAGCCGTATTTCAGGGTGGCGGCGTTGATGCCGTAGGAGCAGCCGACGTCGAGGGCCTTGATGTCGAAGCGTTCGCGCACGTGGCGCATCGCGTCGATGACGCGGGAGAAGACCGGCCGGGCGACGCCGGGAATCACGTAATCGAGCTTGCCGAGAGCGTTGAAATAGGGCCGGGGGTCGGGATTGTCGTAGACGTCGTCGAGGATGATTTTGCCGGTATCGTCCAAGTCGTAATCAAGATGATCGGTCATGCAAGATAGGTCCCCTGTGTCGCGATGAGAAAACGCCATGATCCGATGCGGGATCGGACGGATGGAGCGTGAATGGCGGTGAGGGGAAGGACCCTAACAAGAATAGGCGGCGCGGGGCAACCTATTGGCCCGCAATCCGATAAAACAGCGGTTATTCGCGCTCTAGGCGATCAGCGACGCCGTTTTCGCCCCGAGCGCCTGCGCCGCATCGGCGGGCGCGAGGCGTACTTGCAGCCCGCGCTGGCCGCCGTTCATGAACACGTAGGGCTCGCCGAGCGCGGCCTCCTCGAGCGCGGTCGGCGCGCGCCGCTTCTGGCCGAACGGGCTGATCCCGCCCACATGATAGCCGGTGACGCGCTCGGCGTCGGCGGGCGGCATCATCTCGGCCTTCTTGCCGCCGAAGGCGGCGGCGAGCTTCTTCATCGAGACGTCCTTATCGGATGGCACGACGACGCAGACCGGCTTGCCGTCGACCAGCGCCATCAGCGTTTTCAAAACGCGCGACGCCGGCTCGCCGAGCGCCTCGGCGGCTTGCATGCCGATGCGCTCCGCGTTCGGATCGTACTCGTAATGATGCACGGTGAAGGCGACCTTCGCCGCCGTCAGAGCTTGCGTCGCGCGCGTCGTGCTGGCCATCGGAGCTTCCCCAATCTCACAACTTCCCGAGCGCGCGCAGGCTGGCGTGGCCGTGGCGGCCGATGATGAGGTGGTCGTGCAGCGTCAGATCGAGCGCTTCGGCGGCGGCCTTGACCTCGCGCGTCATGGCCACGTCGTCGGCCGATGGCGTCGGATCGCCGCTCGGATGGTTGTGCACCAGGATCAGCGCGACCGCGCCGAGCTCTAGCGCGCGTTTGACCACCTCGCGCGGATAGACCGGCGCGTGATTGACCGTGCCGCGCCCGAGCTGCTCGTCGGCGATCAGGCCGTTCTTGGAATCGAGGAACAGCACGCGGAATTCTTCCGTCGCGCTGTGGCCGAGCCGGGCGCGGCAATGATCGAGCAGCGCTTGGTGCGAGCCGATGGCGGGGCGCGCCTTGGCGTCGGCTTCGGTGAGGCGCAGGGCGCTGACGCGCGCCAATTTCAGCGCCGCGACCGCCGCTTCGCCGACGCCGTCGATCTTCTCCAATTCGGCTTGGTCGGCGGAGAGAGCGGCGGCGAAGGAGCCGAAGCGCGCGATCAGCGTTTTAGCGAGCGGCTTGACGTCGCGGCGCGGGATCGCCAGGCAGAGCAGCAATTCGAGCAGCTCGTAATCGGGCATGGCGGCGCCGCCGTCGCGCAGGAAGCGTTCGCGCAGCCGTTTGCGATGGTCGAGATGGTGCGGCTTGTCGGCCGGCGCGGCTTCGTCGCTCATGCGCGCCCCCCGACGCCGGCTTTCAGAGCGAATAGGGCGGCTTGTCGAGGCCCTTGGGCGAGAGCGTGAAAATCTCGTAGCCCGTCGGCGTGACGCCGATCGAATGCTCGAACTGCGCCGACAGCGACTTGTCCTTGGTCACGGCGGTCCAACCGTCCTGCAGGATCTTCACCTGCCAGCCGCCGGCGTTCACCATCGGCTCGACGGTGAAGAACATGCCTTCCTTCAGCGCCAGACCTTCGCCGGCGCTGCCGTAATGCAGGATGTTGGGCGCGGCGTGGAAGGTGCGGCCCAAACCGTGGCCGCAGAAGTCGCGCACCACCGAGAAGCGGTGGCCCTCGACGAAATCCTGGATCGCCGCGCCGATGTCGCCGAGGCGCGCGCCGGGCTTCACCACCTCGATGCCGCGCATCATGGCTTCATAGGTGACGTCGCACAATTTGCGCGCTTTGACGCCGACGTCGCCGGCGAAATACATGCGCGAGCAGTCGCCGTACCAGCCGTCGAGGATGACGGTGACGTCGATGTTGACGATGTCGCCCTTCTCCAGCTTCTTCTTCGCGTCCGGGATGCCGTGGCAGACGACGTGGTTGACCGACGTGCAGATGGATTTGGGGAAGCCGCGGTAGTTGAGCGGCGCGGGGATCGCCTCGCGGTTGACGATGAAATCGTGGCACAGCTGGTTCAGCGCCTCGGTCGTCACGCCGGGCTTCACATGCTCGGTGATGAAGTCGAGCGTCTCGGCCGCCAGTCGCCCGGCCTTGCGCATGCCGGCGAAGGAGGCTTCGTCGTGCAGGACGATGTTGCCCGACTTGCGCGGCGCGGGATCCGGATTGGAGATTTCCATGTTCATCGTGAGCGTGTCTTCATCCTGAGCTTGAAACTATAGCTTAACCGGCAGACGCCGGCCCCAGTCAATCGCCTCGGTCGTGACGCGGCAGTCGTAGCAGATCGCCTCGACGCCGGCGGCCATCGCCTCGCGCAGCGCTTTGCCGTAGACCGGATCGAGGTCGTCGGCGGTGGCGAAGCTGGCGCAATCGCCGCGCTGCACCACATAGAGCATCACGGCGCGGTGGCCGGCGGCGACCATGGCCGCCAATTCGCGCAGATGCTTGGCCCCGCGCTCGGTGCGGCAGTCGGGAAACTCCGCCGGCGCGTCCGGTCCGGCCCCGCGCTTGAGGTGGACGTTCTTGATCTCGACATAGCATGTGGGCTTTTCGGCGTCAGCGAGCAAGAGGTCGATGCGCGAGGCGAGACCGTATTTCACCTCCCGCCGGACCGAGCTATAGCCCTGCAATTCCTCAATTTTTCCCGCCGCCAGCGCCTCCAAGGCGAGCGCGTTGGGCAGGGCGGTGTTGAGCCCGACGAGGACGCCGTCGGCTTTGATCAGCTCCCAGCTATAGGCCAGCTTGCGCTTGGGATTGGCCGATTTCGACAGCCAGACCTCCGAGCCCGGCGCGTTGAGGCCGATCATCGCGCCGGGGTTGGCGACATGGGCGGTGATCGTCTCGCCGGTGTCCAGCGCGATGTCGGCGAGGAAGCGCTTGTAGCGCTGGATCAGCGTGCCGCGCGTCAGGGGCGAAGGGAACTTCATGGATATCCTCGTGAGCGGCGCGGACCATAGAGGCGCGCCCCGCGATAGGCAATGTATCTGGCGGGGCAGATGGCGTTGACATTCCGCCGCGCGATCTCCATCTATGGAACACCATGATCGAAGCCCGCGCCATATTCGCCCCTCGCGACCCTCGAGTCGCCGCAGAGTCGAAATGTATGCTCGTGGGCTCCGCCGCCCCGGGCGTTGCCGGCTAGCCAGCCGCTCTATCCCCGCCCGGGGGCAAACCTTCCCAAGTCTTTTTCTTCGTTTCGCCGGTTCGGCTCGCGCCGCGCCGCCTTGGAGGTTTTCATGCGGATTCTCGCGCCTTACGTCTGCCCGATTTGCGCCAGCCACCTGCCGCGCGCCGCCGCGCGCTGCTTCTTTTGCGATCAGCCTTTGCCGCGCGGCAAGGGCAAGCCGTTCGGCGCCGCTTCGCCGCCGCGCCGCCGCGCATCTATGTGACGGCGCGCGATTTCGCGCGGCTCGAACGCTTGGCCCACCTTGAAGGCGAGGCAAGCGGCGAGACGGGCGAGGGCTTGGCGCTGCTGCGCGCCGAATTGGCGCGCGCCATCGTCTGCTCGAACGACGAGCCGCCGCGCGATGTCGTGCGGCTCGGATCGACGGTGCTGCTGCGTCACGCCGATGAACAGGGCGAGACGCAGAAGATGCGCGCCGCGCTGGTCTATCCGGGCGAGCCGCACGAGAGCCTGCCGTCGATTCCCGTCTCGACGCCGCTCGGCGCGGCGTTGCTCGGCCTGCGCGCGGGCGATGTCATGGCTTATGACGCGGGAGGCGTCGGAGCCGCCGATGTGTCGCGCCATGTGGTGCGCGTGATGAGCGTGCGCGATCGCATGCCGCTGGTATGGCCGCCGGACACGCCGCCGCCGGGCGCCGCGTAACGCCTTTCTTTCGACCCGTTTTGAGGAGACTTCACATGGCCCAGAGCTTGCCCCCCATCGTGATCAGCGAAAAGGATTACCGCCGGCTGTCGGAATTGTCCGACCGCACCGCCCATCAATTACCGAAGGTGAGCGGCTTTCTCGCCGCCGAGCTGGATCGCGCGCGGATCGTGCCCGACGACGAGGTGCCGGGCGACGTCGTGACGATGGGCGCGGAGCTCGTCTTTCGCATGGATGCGACGGGCGAGGGCCGCAAGGTGACGCTCGTCTATCCCGACAAGGCCGACATCCTGGAAGGCCGGCTGTCGATCCTGACGCCAGTCGGCACGGCATTGCTCGGCTTGTCGCCGGGGCAGTCGATGTCGTGGCAGGACCGCACGGGCGACATCAAGACGCTGACGCTGCAATCGGTGCTGTCGCAGCCGGCGGGGGAAGCCGTCGTCGCGCGGCGCTGACGCCCCGGAAACGGTTCGGGCGGCGGCGGGTTGTCCCGCCGCCGCCCCATCGCGAGGGGACCCCCAATCCCCGGATTGTGGGGTACTTGCCGGGATTGGGCAGCGCCATGGTCTTTTCGAGCACCGATTCGGGCTGGTCGTGCATGCGGCCGATCAGGGCGGCGACCTGTTCGCCGGTCATCGGGCTGTTGATGTCGATCCTGCGCTTCGCGGCGTCGGCCTGGAAGACCGGATCGGCCAGCGTCGCGTCGAAGGCGCGGCGCAGCGTGTTCGCCACATTGGCCGGCGTCGCCGGCGGCGCGAACAGCGGCCGTCCCATTTCCTGCGGCGCGTAGATCAGCTCGAGGATGGATTTCTCCTCGGGCGTCTTGGCCAGATCGGTGATGAGCGGCACGTTCGGGAGGTCGGGATGCTTGCTCAGCGCGAGCTGGAGCAGGATCTTGATCTTGCCGTCGCGCAGCATGTCGGCGTGCGCCGCCTTGATCGAGGAATAGTTCCAGCTGCCGACGCCGTCCAGCTCGCCGCGCTCGACCGCCAGCATCGCTTCGCGCGAGCTGGAATAGCCGCGGATGATGTCGAACTGCGTGCCGAACATGCGGTTCATCACGGTCGGAGAGATGACGTTGCCCGACGTCGCGCCGCCGCCGCCGACGATCATCTTGCGCTTCTTGACGTCCTCGATGCTCGTGATGCCGGTGGTGTGCCAGGCGATCACCGCGGCGACCTCGCTGGTCATGCTGCCGATCCAGACGAACTTGTTCGGGTCGAAGCGGATGTTCGGCGTGCGGAACAGCTTGGCGGTGGCGGTGTTGCCGCTAGCGATGCCGATGAAAGTGCCGTCGGGCGGCGCGATCTCGAAGGTGTAATTGGCGGCCGCCAAGGTGCCCGCGCCGGGCACGCCCTGCACGATCACGTTCGGCGCGCCGGGCAGGTGGCGCTTGATGTGCGGCGCGAGCAGCTGCGCGTAGGTGTCGAAACCGCCGCCGACGCCGCCGCCGTAGCCGAGGATGACGGTCTTGCCTTTGAAGTCCTGCGCATGGGCCGCGCCCGCCACGGCGAACAGGCCGGCCAGAGCGCCGGCTAGGATCATGGTCGTCTTCATGTCGTTTCTCCCCATTGTCGTTTTTGCCGACGCGCCGGTTGTCCGGCGTCGCGGTCGTCGCTCTCAGTTTTTCGCGTTCTTCGGCATGCCGGCCGGCGGCGGCGCGGGCAAGCCCGTCGCTTCGCTCCAGTAGCTCATGTCGCAGAAGGTCTCGGTCGATTTATGCGGCGGCTTGTAGTAGCCGAGCTCGATGCGCAGCTCGATGTTTTTGCGGATCGATTCGGGATTGATGCGGCCCTTCGGCACGACGCGCGCGTAAGCCTCCTCGGCGCGTTTCTGCGAGACCTTCTCGTGGGTTATCAGCAGGTCCAGCGTCTCTTTTTTATTCTCGGGTTTTTGCAGCCAGTCGGCGGCGTTGGCCCAGGCGCGGATGAAGCGCACGACGGTCGGGCGGTTGGCTTCGACCCATTTGCGCAAGCCCCAGCCGCAGGCCAGCGGCCAGTCGGCGATATGGTCGTGGCCTTCCGCCAGGATATGCGCGCCGGCTTCGACGGCGCGGTCGGTCCACGGCGGCGTCAGCATGGCGGCGGCGACCTTGCCTTCGAGGAAGGCTTTGGCGCGGTGCGGCGTGTTGCCGATGATGTCGATGCGGTATTCCGATTCGTCGACGCCGAAATCGCGCAGGATCTTGTTGCGCACGAGATCGAAGTTGGAATCGACCGGATCGGCGGCGAGCAGCTTGCCGCGCAAATCCTTCGGCGTAGCGATGTCCTTCTGGCCGACGAGCTGGACGTTGAGGCCTTCCTCGGCCTGCATGAACATGACGTAATCGACGCCATCCTGCGTCGCGCGCGCGAGCATCGTGTCGGCGGAGGACAGCGTCATGTTCCACACGCCTTCGGCCATCTCGCGGTTGTGCTCCGGCGCGAGATCGACGAGATGGAAATCGACGTCGAGGCCTTCGCGCTCGAAGAAGCCCTTGTATTTGGCGACGAGGTGCGGCGGGCGGCGGTAATAGCCGGTGACGGTGAGCTTCTCCACGCGCGGCGTCCTTCTCTTAACCGATATGCTTGCGCAAGAAGGCCAGCGTGCGCTCGCGCGCCAGCTTGGCGGCGGCCGGATGGTGGCGCTGGGCCATGCTCTCGCAGTTGAAGCCGTGTTCGGCGCCCTCGTAGAGATGGACCGGCAGGTCGGGATAGGCGGCGCGCACCTGGTCGACCTTGGGCGGCGTCAAATGATGGTCGGCGGTGCCGATGTGGCATTCGACCGGGCAGGTCGGCGTGATGTCGAGGAACGCCATCATCTCGCTGCCGTAATAGGAGACGACCGCGTCGAAGCGGCCGCCGGCCGAGGCCAGCCAGGCGATCGAGCCGCCGAAGCAATAGCCGACGCAGGCGACCTTGCCGGCGCTTTTGACAGCGTCGCGCGCGGCTTCGGTGTCGAGCAGCATCTTTCCCCAATCGCCGTGCTTGCTCTTGACGGCGAGCGCGCGCTGCAAACCGTCGGGCGTATAGGGGATGATCGCGTCGCGCTCGACGCGGTCGAAGATCGCCGGCGCGACGACGCGATAGCCGTCTTTCGCGAAGCCGTCGCAGACGCCGCGCAGGTGCGGCGTCAGGCCGAAGATTTCCATGAGGACGACGATGCCGCCGCGCGGTTTGACGCCCTCGGGCGGCTCGGCGAGATAGGCGTCGAAGCTGTGGCCGTCGGCGGCGCGCAGCCGCACGATCTCGCCCGCTTGCGCGGTGGCGCTCATTCGTGTCCTCCCCATATATACATATACGGCGTATGCCGCCGCTTGTTATGGAGAGGCCGTATCAGGCCGCCGGAAGCGAGTCAACCAGCGCGGAGTCTTATAGAAGTTTGGCCCGGCTCACGCTTTACGAAGGCCGCTGTTGGCGGCGAGACCAAGCGAGATCGCGGCGGGCGCCTGGCCGGGCGGCGGCAGGAAGATGCGGGTGATGTCCTCGGCCGGCTGCGGCTTGCTCAGCAGGAAGCCCTGCACCGCGTCGCAGTCGTGCGCTTCGAGGAAGCGCAGCTGCTCGACCGTCTCGACGCCTTCAGCGATGACTTTGAGCCTCAGGCTGTAGGCCATGGCGAGCACCGCCTTGACGATGGCGGCGTCGTCGGGATTGACGGTAATGTCGTTGACGAAGCTGCGGTCGATCTTGAGGCTGTCGATCGGGAAGCGCTTGAGGTGGTTGAGCGACGAATAGCCGGTGCCGAAATCGTCGATCGCTATCTTCACGCCCATGTTGGCGAGTAGACAGAGCGTCACCGTCGCCTCGTCGGGATTCTCCATGACGGCGCTTTCGGTCAGCTCCAGTTCGAGATTGCCGGGCGGGAGCCGGCTGGCGTTGAGCGCGCGAGTCACCACCTCCAGCACGTTCTCCTGGAAGAATTGCCGGCTCGACAGGTTCACGGCGACGCGCAAATCGGGATAGCCCGCGCCGCGCCAGGCGCGCGCCTGCTCGCAGGCGGCGCGCAGCACCCATTCGCCGATCGGCACGATCAGGCCGCTTTCCTCGGCGAAGGGGATGAACTCGCCGGGCGGGATCATGCCGTACTGCGGATGGCGCCAGCGCAGCAGCGCCTCGACGGCGGCGATCTTGTGCGTCTTCAGATCGAGCTGCGGCTGGAAGTAGAGCGTCAGCTCCTCGCGCTCGAGCGCGCGGCGCAGGTCGCTTTCCAGCGTCAGGCGGCGCATCGTCTTGACGTTGGTGTCGAGCGTGTGGAACTGGAAATGGTTGCGGCCCTGGCTCTTGGCGCGCATGAGCGCCGCGTCGGCGCTGCGGATCAGCGTTTCGACCTCGTCGCCGTCGGCCGGAAACAGGCTGAGGCCGATGCAGCAGGTGACATAGACCTCGTGCCCTTCGATGACGAGCGGCTGGCCGAGCGCGTCGATCATGGCTTGGGCGATGGCCGCCGCGGCGCGGCTGTCGGGCACGCGCTCGATCAGGGCGATGAACTCGTCCGGCCCGTGGCGGCCGATGGAATCGTCGGGGCCGAGGCAGCGGCCGAGCCGGGCGGCGACCTCTTGCAGCAATTGGTCGCCGCGCGTCTGTCCGAGCGTCTCGTTGATCAGGCGGAAGCGGTCGAGGTTGATCATCGCCACCGCCATCGGTCCAGTGTCGTTCAAAGCGCCGGCGGCCTCGCGCGTGGCGCGCGCGGCGACGCTTTCGGCGAGGCGGCGGCGCATGACGTCGCGGTTGGCAAGGCCGGTGAGCGGATCGCATTGGGTCAGGCGCGCGATCTCGCGCGCCAGCGCCATGCGCTCGACGGCGTGGCGCAGGACGCGGCCGATCATGCGCTCGTCGCTGGTGCCGAGCGCCAGGCAATCCTGCGCGCCCCAGCCGCGCGCGGCGTCCATGAGCGCGGCGTCGTCGGCGGGCGCGACGGCGAGAACGGGGAGATGCGGATGGGCGGCGCGCAGCGCGGCGATCAGCGCTTTGTCGCGCGCGCCGTCGTGAAGCGCGACGAGCGCGGCGTCGACGCCGCTCAAGGCGCGCGCGCCAGCGTCTGCGGCTTCGATCGCATCGCAGCGGGGAATGGCGGCGAGCAGGGTCGCCACGCGCGCGCGGGGGCCGGATTCGGGCGCGAACAGCGCCACGCGCAGGCAAGCGCCATCGCCGACCGTCCGGTCGTCGCGAGCGCTGGGCGCGGGCTGATGGCCGTCGATTCCGGGCGGAATCTGGGCCGAAAAATTTTGTTCGTCCTGAACCATCTTCGTCTCTTCGGCGTCCTGCCTGAGCGCTAGCGATTCCAAGGGGTTGCCTCGAGACCGCGGCGGCGAAAAGCCAATAGCGCTTCCCGCCAGTCTGACCGGCCGCTCCTTACGATTTGATTAAAATGCCGGGCGCATCTTCTCGTATCTTGTGGATAGAACCGTTTTCCGCCCATCGCGTGAGCCCCGCCCCCATGACATCGCCCATGACAACCCCCGTCACCGCCGCCGTCGTCCTGATCGGCAACGAGATCCTGTCCGGCCGCACCCAAGACGCCAACCTCGCCTATATCGCCCAGCGCTTGAACGAGGCCGGCGTGCGGGTGATGGAGGGGCGCGTGGTTGCCGACATCGAGGCCGACATCGTCGCGGCGGTGAACGCCTGCCGCGCGCGGCACGCCTACGTCTTCACCACCGGCGGCATCGGCCCGACGCATGACGACATCACGGCGGCGGCGGTGGCCAAGGCGTTCGGCCGGCCGCTGACGCTGCACCCGGAGGCGCTGGCGCGGTTGGAGCGGCATTATCCGGCAGGCAAGCTGAACGACGCGCGCCGCCGCATGGCGATGACGCCGGAGGGCGCCGACTTGATCGACAACCCGATCAGCGCCGCGCCGGGTTTTCGCGTCGAGAACGTCTTCGTGCTGGCCGGCGTGCCGGTGATCATGCGCGCCATGGTCGACGGACTGCTGCACAGGCTGACGGGCGGCGCGCCGATGCGCTCGCGCACCTTCCGCACCAATCTGCCGGAAGGCACGATGGCGGCCGATCTGGAAGCGTTGCAGAACGCCTACGCGGACATCGAGATCGGCAGCTATCCCTCGTTCGGCCGGCCGGGCGAGCAGGGCGTGCGGATCGTGCTGCGCGGTACTGACGCCGCGCGCTTGGCGGCGGCGGGCGCGGAATTCGTCGAACTGGCGGCGAAGCTCGGCGGCGAAGCGGCGGAGATCGAGATCGCGTCCTAAGCCGCGATGAGCCGCGCCGGCGGCAGCGTCACGGTGACGCTGGTGCCCTTGCCGGCTTCGCTGGCGATTTCCAGGGTGCCGCCGTGCAACTCGGCGAACGCCTTGCTGAGCGGCAGGCCGAGGCCGGTGCCGTGGTGCTTGCGGCTGAGCGCGTTCTCGAGCTGGCCGAACGGCGCGAGCGCGGTCGGAATGTCCTCGGCGGCCATGCCGATGCCGTCGTCGCGCACGCGCAGCACCAAATCGCCGTTGGCGCGCTGATAGATGTCGAGGATGACGCGCCCGCCCGACGGCGTGAACTTCACCGCGTTGGACATCAGGTTGAGCAGGATCTGCTTGATCTTGCGCGTCTCGCCGCGCAGGCGCGGCAGCTCGTCGGGCACGTTGGCGATGATCAGAATGCCGGCTGCCTCGGCGCGCGGCCGCAGGATGCTGACGCAATTGCCGACGGCGCGGGCGATGTCGATCGCTTCCTCGTGCAGATCGGTGCGGCCGGCCTCGATCTTCGACAGGTCGAGGATGTCCTCGATGATCGACAGGAGATGGCGGCCCGACAGGTTGATGTCGCGCGCGTATTCCTCGTACTTGTGATGGCCGAGCGCGCCGAACATACGGTCGCGCATCATCTCCGAAAAACCGATCACGGCGTTGAGCGGCGTGCGCAGCTCGTGGCTGACGTTGGCGAGGAACTCGCTCTTGGAGCGGTTGGCGACTTCGGCCTGCTCCTTGGCGGCGATCAGCGCCGCCTCGGCGCGCTTCTCCTCGGTGATGTCGACATAGGTGATGACGAAGCCGCCGTTGGGCATCGGCGCGCGGCGCATCAGCACGCTGACGCCGTTGGCGCGCGTGTATTCGCGGCGGAAATGCTCTTGGCGCGCCACCGAGGCGAGGCGCTTGCGCACTTCTTTTTCGGGATCGCCGCCGTATTCGCCGCGCTGCGCGTTGAAGCGCAGGATCTCCTCGAAGGTGCGGCCGGGGACGGCGAAGCCGGGCGGCAATTCGAGCAGCTGGCGGTGGACGTCGTTGCTGATGACCAGCTTGCCGCTGGCGTCGTAGACGGCGACGCCGTGCGGCATGTGGTGCAGCGTGGTTTCCAGCAGCGTCGATTGCGCGCCGAGCGCGTTTTGCGCGCGGCGCTGGTCGGTGACGTCGGTGAAGGTGGAGATGAAGCCGCCGTCCGGCATCGGCCGGCGGCAGATCGACAGCACGATTCCGTTGGCGCGGGTCCGCTCGAAGGTCAGGGTCTTGTCGGGGCCGCCGTGGAAGGCGAGGCGGTCGGCGACGAGGCGCTCGATGTCGCCGTCGCCGAAATCGCCGCGCCAGGCGAGGTCGCGGACGATCTCGGCCATCGTCATGCCGCGCCGCAGGAACGATTTATCGAACCCGAGCAGTTCGACGTAGCGCTGGTTGTAGCTGACGAGGCGCAGCTCGGAATCGTAGACGCAGTAGCCCTGCGACATGGTTTCGAGGATCGTCTCGCACAGCGCCAGCTTGCGCGCCATGGCGCTGGCGCGCAGCGCCGCGAAGCGCTTGGCGACCATGCCGCCGGCCGCGCGCGCGCGCGCCGCGGCGACGAGGGCGGCGCCGAGCGGTCGTTTGGTCGCAGGCTGCGGAGGCGTTTTAAGCACGCGGAAGGATCCCCCGATCTCGTTCACGGCGGCCGGCCCGAAAAGCGGGGCCGGCGGAGCTGTCGGGCTGGGTGACGGTTGCCCGGCGTCGTCCATTCGGTTTAGGCGGCCATGGTTAACAACCTGTTAGTGTCGGCCGAAAACCGGCGTCCGGCGCTTCACGAGCGCGAGATCGCGCCAGCTTTGCAGGGCTTGGCGGGCGTCGGCGAGATTGGCGTGCGAGCGCTCGGGCTCCTGACGCCGCCGCCAGCGGCCGGCGCTGGCGAGCAAGGCGAGGGCGCGGGTCCGTTGCAGGGCGGCGGCTTCGGTCCGCCGGGCGTCGGTCCAGGCGGCGCGCGAGCCGAAGCGCAGCATCTCCCAGGCGGCGGGGGGCAGCGGACCGTCATGACGGCGCTCGAGCGCGGTCAGGGCGGCCAGAAAGGTCGCCGGACCGTCGCTGTCGCGCTGCATGTCGTCTCTCCGTTCGAGTTGAGCGACGATAGTAAGTTATTCTTACTTTCGGCTCAAGGCCGGCGATGCGGCGTAAGGGCGAACTTACCGCCGGCGATAGCGGCGATGTTCGATCAGCGTGCCGACCACGCGGCCGGGATGGTCGGCGTCGAGCATCAAGGTCGGCCAGTCGGGGTTGACCGGCACCAGCTCGATGATCGGCGCGCCGGCTTTGTCGAAGCCGCGCGGGCGGTATTTCTTGAAGGTCGCCTCGTCGTCGCGCTCGAGCTTGGCGACGACGAAATCGCCGGGCTGCGGCGCGACTTCGGGGTCGATGATGATCTTGTCGCCGTCGCGGAACTCGGGGTCCATGCTTTCGCCGCGCACGACGAGGGCGAAGGCGCGCGGCGACAGGTCGAGATCGGTGGCGATGTCGTCGAGCCCGCCGCCCGGCGCGTAAGGGTCGGCCACGGCGTCCCACAGGCCGGCGCGGACATAGTCGATCACCGGCACGCGCCGCCGCGCGGCGGCCGCCGGGAAGGGGGATGGGCCGTCGGGCAGCGACGAATCGCCGGCGGTGAGCCACGACAGCCAGACGTCGAGCGCCTTGGCGGCGCGCACCAGATTGTCGAGGCCCGGCCGGGTCACGCCGGCCTCCCATTGCGCCACGGCGGCGCGGCTGACGCCGCATTGGCGCGCCAGCTTCTCCTGGGTCAGGCCGACCGCCTCGCGCCGCGCGCGCAGGCGCGCGCCGAGCGTGGCCGGGGCGATCTGGACGCCGTCGGCAAGGCCGTCCGGCGGGGTCTCGGGGCTCTCGAAATCTGGCATGGCGCGCATTTTGAAAGCTAAACTTACGCCTGTCTTGGTAAGAATTACTTGACTGAACGTAAGTTATAATTACCATGGGGTCCATCAAAAAGCGTCCCACCCAGGTCTAGGAGGACCCCATGAAGCCCGAGATCCCAGGCGGCGTGCCGCCCGGCGATGGCGGAGATCCGCCGCGCCGCAGCCCGGTCCTGTCCAGTCTGGCGCGCTACCTGCCGCGCGCCTCGGCGAGCGCCGCCGAACTGGAAGCGCTGCGCCGCCGCGCCTGGCGTCAAGACGGGGTGCTGAGCTTGCGCGACGGCGACGACCGGTTGAGCTGGCCCGAGCGCGAACTGGTGCGCCAGCTCGGCGAGCGGCTCTACGGCGCGCGCGCCGAGACATTCATCGGCGAATGAGGGGGAAATTTCATGAGCGAAACGATCAGCAAGTTTTGGACGCTGGCGGAGATCGAGGCGCGCTTGGAGGAGGCGGCGAAGACGCTCGTCGCGCTCAAGCTCACGATCCGCGACATCCCGTCGCGCCAATTGGTGCGCTGGCCCGAGGTGGTGCGCGGCGCGCTCGACGCCTACGGCTTCACGCCGCAGCGCCCGCGCGTGGCCGCGCCGTCGCCGGCGGCGATCGACCGCGCCGACGAGACGGTGGCGTGGCTGCTGTGGATGAGCGCCGAGGAGCGGCGCATCGTCTGGGCGCGCGCCTGCAAGATCGCCTGGCGCAAGCTCGAAGACCTCGACGGGCGCAGCCACACGACGCTGCGCAAAGTGCGCGTGGCCGGGCTCGACGCCATCCTCGCGCGCCTCAACGCGCCGCTCTCGAAGGAGGATGCGGTGCGGCTGGCGTTTCAAAAGGGCGGCGGCGCGAAAGAAACCCGCGCGGCGCGTTGATCGCCGTTGACGCGCTTTAGATGTCCCATGCGTCTACCAATTTCGCCAAGCGGGCAGGCAGGCCGGCATCCGTCGCGGAGGCCGGCCAAGCGGCGGCGGGGCGGATCATGACGGAGCGTTGCGCGCTTTGCAACGCATCGAACGGCGGCCATTTCGCCCCGTCGCGACGGGCGAAAATATAAGACGCCATCGGCGCGGACAGGGCGTTTCCGCCGTGACAAGCGCGAAGCGCCTCTCCTATCATCGTTGCGCAACCGGATCGCGCCATCGGCGCCCGTCCCGTCTCTCCCGTTCATGTTCTCCCGCGGAGCGCCCATGACCGCCAAAGCCAAACTCGTCGAAACCCTCGGCCCGGATCACACCGCCCTGGTGCTGTTCGACACGCTCAACGGCTACTTGCATCCCAAGGATCCGAAGAAGCAGGCGTTCCTCGCCGAGCGCAAGATTCTCCCCAATATGCAAAAGCTGCTGAAGGGCGCGCGCAAGGCCGGGCTGACCACGTTCTACCCGATGGGCCAGCACACCCCCGGCGGCGTCGATACGGTGCCGCGCCTGACCGACACCGACATGGACCTCAAGCCGTTCGACAAAAAGAAGAAGCAGACGATCAAGCCGCGCTTCTACGCCGGCAGCGACGAGGCCGAGATCGCGCCCGAACTCGCGCCGCTCGAAAGCGACGTGACCGTGCCGAAACATCGCTGGAACGCGTTCTTCCAGACGCGCATGGAGCTGTCGATGCGCGTGCGCGGGCTGGACACCATCGTGCTCGCCGGCGGCTCGACCGACGTCGGCATCGCCGCCACCGCATTCGCCGCGCGCGATCTCGATCTCGGTTTGGTGATCGTGCGCGACTGCTGCTATTCGGCGCGCGGCAACAACAACGAATTCTTCCTCGAGCGCGTGTTCCCGCGCATGGGCCGGGTGATGGACGCCGACGAGGCGATCGCGCTGATGCTCAAAGGCGCGAAGAAGAAATAGCGGCACGCACGACAGCAAGGGGATCGTCATGACCACCGTCAACCAAGTCGCCACAAAGACCGTCAAGCTCGCCGGCGGCATGCCGGCCTTCGTCGCCGCGCCCGAGAACATGGGAAAAGTGCCGGTGATCGTGCTGATGCATGAGCGCTACGGCCTGGCCCAGCACACCATCGACCTCGCGACCCGCTTCGCATGGGACGGCTACGTCTGCATCGCGCCCGACTGCTTCTACAAGCATCCGGACCAGGCGGCCCTGCGCGCCGGCACCGCGCGCTACAACATCACCGATCCCGAATCGGTCGAGTATCTGAGCGCGGCGATCGACTACGCCAAAGAGATCCCGCAGGCCGACGCGGCGAAGGTCGCCGTGAAAGGCGTGTGCCAGACCGGCCGCCACCCGCTGGTGATCGCCGCCGCGCGGCCGATCAGCGCGGCGCTGGTGTGGTATGGCGCGGCATCCCCGCGCGAGTGGGAGGTGACCAAGCTCTACCCGCAGCCGCTCGAGGAGCTCATCGCCAAGGTCGAATGCCCGGTGCTGGGCGTGTTCGGCGAGGCGGACCACATCATCTCGCTCGACGACGTCCGCAAGTTCCGCGGCGTGCTGGAGGCGACGGGCAAGAATTTCGAGATCAACGTCTATCGCGACGCGCCGCACGGCTGGCTCAACGACACGATGCCGGGCCGCTATCGCCGCGCCCAGGCCGAGGCCGCCTGGGCCGATCAGCTGATCTTCCTCGACGAGCTGTTCTCGGGCGGCTTCGACGACAAGGCGACGCGCGTGCAGCGCTACAACGCCGAAGTCGGCGTCGATTACGACTTCAAGAAGAACGTGCGGCTGGAGTAGCGCGTCATGAGCCCGCCGGGCTTGGACGCGCCGCGCGCGGGCGTCGCCGACGACAGCTATCTGCGGCCCGGCGACGGCCTAGTTGTGACGGGCGCGGCGCAAGGAATCGGCCGCGCCGTCGCGCTGCGCCTGGCGGCGTCCGGCGCGCGGCTGGCGCTGTGGGACGTGAAAGCCGACGGTCTCGCGGAGACCGCCGAGCTTTGCCGCAAGTCGGGCGGCGAGGTTTTGACCGCCGTCGTCGACATGGGCGAGAGCGGCGATGTCGCAGCCGCGGCCCAGGCGGTCGGCGCGGCGTGGGGCGCGCCCTTCGGCTTCGTCTCGAACGCCGGCATCTTCCCGCGCTCGCCGATCCTGGAGACCGATCCGGCCGTCTGGGAACGCGTGCTCAAGGTCAATCTGGTCGGCGCGTTTCTGCTGGCCCGCCATCTTGGCCCCTTAATGACGGCGCGAAAGCGCGGCGCGGCGGTGATGATCGCTTCGGGCCGCGCGCTGCAGGGCACGCCGCGCGGCGCGCATTACGCGGCGTCGAAAGCCGGCCTGGTGTCTTTCACCAAATCCTTGGCGCTGGAATTGGCGCCGCAAGGCATCCGCGTCAATTGCGTCATCCCGGGCGTGACCGAGACGGCCCAGCCGCTCGAGGATTCGACGCTGGAGGAAGTCCGCGCGCGCGGCAGCCGCATTCCGCTCGGCCGCATCGGCCAGCCGGACGACATTGCCGCCGGCGTCGCCATGCTGCTCGGCAAGGACGCGGTCTACATGACAGGCCAATGCATCGCGCTCAACGGCGGCGCGCAGATGATTCCCTGAGCTTCCCAGTTTGCCCTAAAAGCACAAGCCCCGGATCGACGATCCGGGGCTTTTTTCGTTTCGACGCTCGCCGTCTCTTATTTGGCGTTATAGAGCGCCAGCATCCGCGCCTTGACCGCCTCGGGCGCGTTGTAGGTCTCGGTGAGCAATTGCGCGATGGCTTCGCCGGATTTCGGCTCGGCATCGACTTCGAGATTCGCCTTGGCAGCGTCGTCGAGGAACTGCTTGTCCTTGAACGTGTCCATCAGCGCCTTGCGCAGCGCGGCGAGACGGTCGGCCGGCACATTCGGCGGCGCGAGATAGGGGCGGCCCGCCTCAAGCGGCGCCATGGCGACGTCGAGCAGGGTCTTGTCGGCGTCGCTGGCGGCGACCTGACGCGCCACCGGCACGTTCGGCAGTTCCGGATGCGGCTTGCGGCCGTACTGAACGAGCAGCTTCACCTTCTTTTCCTTGATCCATTCGGGCTTGGTGGCTTTCAGGCTGCTCCAGAAGGTGCTGGGATAGCCATCCAACTCGCCGCGCTCGACGGCGAGGAACGCCTCGGTCTGGCCCGGATAGCCGCCGACCATCTTAAGCTTCGTACCGAACACTTCGTTGAGGATCCGGGCGTAGAAGGCCGGCGTGGAGGCCGTGCCCGAGGTGCCGACGACCGTCTCGATCTTCTTCGCTTCGTCGAGCGTGCTGGCTTTGGCGGTGTGCCAGAGCAGCAGGAGGCCGATCTCGGTATTGGGTGAGCCGAGCCATTCGAACTTCAACGGATCGAATTGCGCCGCCTTGTTGCCGAGAATCGGCTCGAATGGCACGGTGTTCTGCAGCGCGCCGATGGCGGTGCCGTCCTTGGCGGCGATGTTGTAGAGGTTGTTCGCAGCCGTGACGCCGCCGGCGCCGGGCATGTTCTGCACGACGATGCCGGGATTCCCGGGAACATGCTTCGGCATCGCGCGCGCGATCAGTCGGGCATAGAGATCGTAGCCGCCGCCCGCGCTGGAGCTGACGATGAGGGTGATGTCCTTGCCTTTATAGAAATCGGCGACGGCGTCGGCCCGGACGTTCGAGGAGGCGAGGGCCGTGGCGGCAGCGGTCGCGAACACGGCAAGGGATAGGCTGGCGGTGCGGAGCGAGAGCATATGGGGCCTTTGCATTGGGGGCTGTCGATGGCGTCTCGACAAACCGCGAGACCGCATGAACGCAGTGACAGAGTAAGCAAGAGCCGTGCCGCGCTTTTCTCGCGCGATGGCGGCATCGCACGCGCCACGCGCCTAACGCGACAGCGCGCGTCGCTGTCTTTTTGTGCAAAGTCTAGGAGCGCGGTTTTGCAGCGTCAATCGAACGCCGCGCGCGCCGACGGTTTCGCTCCTCGCCGTTTGCGAGGAGCGAAACCGAGGCCGACCCACCGTCGCGAACGATGAAACGTCGAGCGCGTCAGGCGGCGACGGCGGCGTTCTTCGCCGTTGCGCGGCGGCCGAGATAGCTGCCGAGCGCGATGACGAAAACCGCGCCGACGATTTTCGCTGCGTATTCCGACCAGTGCGGCAGGGTCGAGACGAGTTCTTCCAGCACGGGGTCGGTCATCAGGATTTCGCCGGCGATCCAGCCGAGCAAGCCGCCGCCGGCGATCACCAGGACGGGAAAACGCTGCAGCACTTTCAGCACGATCGCGCTGCCGAAGACGATCAGCGGCACGCTGATGATCAGGCCGATGGCGATCAGCAAGATGTGGCCATGCGCGGCGGCGGCGATGGCGATGACGTTGTCGAGGCTCATCACCGCGTCGGCGATGACGACCGTCTGCACCGCGCTCCACAGGTTATGCCCGGCCTTGACCTTGTCGCCGTGAGCTTCCTGCTCGGGGATTAGCAGCTTGACGCCGATCCATAGCAGCAGGAGCGAGCCGACGAGCTTGAGATAGGGCACGTCGAGCAGATAGACGATGAACAGCGAGAAGATCAGGCGCAGGACGATGGCGCCGACGCTGCCCGCGATGATCGCCTTGTTGCGCACGCCGTCGGCCAGATTGCGGCAGGCGAGCGCGATGACCACGGCGTTGTCGCCGGAGAGGATGATGTTGACGCCGATGATTTCCAGAAGGCCGAGCCAAAAATGGTCGCCGACCGTGAGGTCCATTCCGAACATGTGATCCGATACCGCAAGGTTGCAGGTTCAAGCCCGCCAAAGATGGCGGCTTGTCGCGTTTTTATTGCGGCCCGGTCATCGGAAGCCGTCTTTCGTATAGAAAAGCGGCGCTGGGCTGTCCAGGGCGAATCGCGCCGTCCGTCTAGGGCGGCTGATTCCCCTTGGTTTCCAAGCGGTTCGACAGCCTTTCCAACGGCTTGAAAGTCAGCGGTGCGACGACCACCGACAGCACGATGCGCACCAAATGGTGAATGGTGACGAAGGCGACGTCGATGCCGAGCGCTAGGGCGATCAGCGTCATTTCAACCAAGCCGCCAGGGGAAAGCGAGAGCAGCAGGGCTTCGCTCTTGAAGCCGGTGACGAAATGGATGCCGTAGGAAAAAATCGCGGCGCAGGCCATCAGCAGCACGGCCGAGCCGAACGCGATCTTCAACGCGCCGGCGATTTCGCGCAGGCGCACGCCGACATAGCGGCAGCCGAGGCTGGCGCCGAGGACGATCTGCGCCAGCACGATCAGCTCCGCCGGCGGCTTGGAGGCGGTGAGCCCGGCGAGATGGGCGACGGCGCTGAGAATCAGCGGGCCGGTGAAGCGATAGGCGGGCAAGCGCACGGCCTTCCCGGCGAAGAATCCGATGACGCCGCAGGCGGCGAGGATCGCGCCGTCGAGCCAGGCGAAGTCGGCGAGCGGCACGCTGTTCGCCCCGACGCCGAGGCCGCTGCCCGGCACGTAGCCTTCGACGACGCGGAACCAGATCGGCACGGCGAGCACGACGAGCAAGATGCGCGTGCCATGGGCGAGGAAAATCTTGCGGTCGTCGCCGCCCATCTGGCCGCCCATGACGACCATCTCCATCAAGCCCCCCGGAATCGAGGCGAAATAGCAGGTGGCGAAATCGTAGCCGCCGATCTTGCGGAAATAGAGGATCAGCAGGCCGACCGTGAAGACCACGTAAAGCGCCAGCATCGACATGCTTACGGCATATTCGCGCGCGTCCTGCAGCGCGTGGGGCGTGAAGGAGGAGCCGAGCATGACGCCGATCAGCACCACCATCGGCTCGCGCAAAACGTATTGCACGCGCACCTTCGCGCCGGCCAGAGCGAGCAGGGTGACGACGCAGACCGGTCCCAGCATCCAGGGCAGCGGCAGGGTCAGGGCGCGGAACGCCAGCGCGCCGAGCACCCCGGGAACGAGCGCGAGCGCCAATGGCGTCACATGCTGAGCGAAAAATTGGCGCGGCCGCAACGGGCGTGATCCTCCTCGGAATGCGGGCGTCCGCTGATGCGGACGGACAGGGCGGCGATGGCGGTCGGCTGTTTCGCGGCGATCAGCGGGCGCAGACGCCCGCGACCATGCGCAGCAGGAAGGCTTCGCAGCGGGCGATCTGGTCGAGAGCGACGAATTCGTCCGGCTTATGGGCCTGGGCGATATGGCCCGGGCCACAGACGATCGTCGGAATCTCCGCCCCTTGGTACAAGCCGGCTTCGGTGCCGAAGCTGACCTTGCGGGCGATATTATCGCCCGTCGCGGCGAGCGCAAGCTTGAGAAGCGCGTCGTCGTCGTTCGGCAGCAGGCCAGGCGCGCGCGACAGTTCCTCGAACAGGATATCGGCGTCCGGCGCGTTCTGCCGCATGTCGGGCAAAACTTGCTCGAGCGCGTGGCGTTTCACTTCTTCGAACAGGCCGAGCGGATCCTGCGACGGCAGATTGCGGATCTCGAAATCGAAGCTGCAATGGCGCGGCACGATGTTGAGCGCGGTGCCGCCCTGCACGATTCCGGTATGGACAGTGCTGTAAGGCGGCTCGAAGCCCGCTTCATGCGGTCCCTCGTCGCGCAGGCGGCGGGCCAGGGCGCGCAGTTTGGCGATGATCTCGGCCGCCGACTCCACCGCGTTGCAGGCCTGCTCGGGCAAGGCGGAATGGCCTTCCTTGCCGTGCACGTGGCAGCGCATGGCCAAGCGGCCCTTATGGCCGTTGACCACCCGCATTCCCGTCGGCTCGCCGATCAGGCAAAAGGCGGGCCGCGCGGGCATCTCGCGCAGTTGCGCCGCGAGCTGGCGTGCGCCGAGACAACCGACCTCCTCGTCGAAGGTGAAGGCGAAATGCACCGGCCGGCGGAGCTCCTGGCGTTTCAGCGCCGGCAGCAGGGCCAGGGCGACGGCGATGAAACCTTTCATGTCGCACGCGCCGCGGCCGTAAAGCAGGCCATCCGCCTCGCGCAGCGCGAACGGATCGCTTGTCCAGTTCTGGCCGTCGACGGGAACGACGTCGGTATGGCCGGACAGCATCAACCCGCCGACGTCTTGCGGCCCGAGCGTGGCATAGAGATTGGCCTTGCCGCCGCCGGCGTCGCGATAGAGCGTGGAATCGACGCCATGGTCGGCCAGCCGGTCGCGAAGAAACTCGATGAGCGCGAGATTGGAGTTGCGGCTGGTCGTGTCGAAACCGATCAGGCGGCGCAACAGCCCGACGGAGTCGGCAACCCCCGCGCCGCCGGCCGCCTCCGTCATGGCTCGAACTGCTCCTTGACGATGCGCTCTTCCAGATTGTGCTCGGGATCGAACAGCAGCGTCAGGTCGATGGCGGGATCTTCCGTCACATGCACCCGCACGACGTCGCGCACTTCGGTGTAGTCGGCGACCGCCGAGACGGGACGCTTATCGTGCTCCAGCACCTCGAAGGTGACGCTCGCCGTGTTCGGCAGCAGCGCGCCGCGCCAGCGGCGGGGGCGGAAGGCGCTGATCGGCGTCAAGGCCAAGAGGCCGGCGCCGAGCGGGATGATCGGTCCGTGCGCCGAGAGATTGTAGGCGGTGCTGCCGGCCGGAGTCGAAACCAGGGCGCCGTCGCAGATCAGCTCGTCGAGCCGGCGCACGCCGTCGATGGCGATGCGGAGCTTGGCGGCTTGGCGCGTTTCGCGCAGCAGCGACACTTCGTTGATGGCGAGCGCATCGTGCTCCTTGCCGTTGGCCGTGGCGGCGCGCATGCGCAGCGGGTGGACCGTGACGGCGACGGCGGCTTTCAGCCGTTCGAGCAGCCGCGTCTCGCGATAGGCGTTCATCAGGAAGCCGACGGAGCCGCGATGCATGCCGTAGATCGGCGCTTGGCGCTTGATATGCTTGTGCAGGGTCTGCAGCATGAAGCCGTCGCCGCCGAGCGCGACGATGATGTCCGCCTTGGCCGGCGCGACGTTGCCGTAGCGCTCGCTGAGGCTCAGCAGCGCGTCCTGGGCCGGTTTGACGCGAGACGCGACGAAGGCGATTTTCGGGTTCGGCATCTGAGATTCGGTCGGCGGATGATGGCTCGTTCCGCGACACTACACCCTGCGCCCGCGCGCGGCCAGCGGCGCGCGCCGCTCAGCCTTTCGAGGGGGCTTGCAGCAGGCGCATGGTTTCGGCCTGACGGGCCTGCGTGGCGTAGTCGAGCGCCGTCTTGCCGGCGCGGTCGCGCAGGTTGGGATTGGCGCGCTTTTGCAGCAGCAGGCGGACCGTGTCGGCATGGCCGTTCCACGCCGCGCGCATCAAGGCGGTCATGCCCTCGGCGTCTTGCGCGTCGATCGGCGCGTCGGCCGCGAGCAGCCGCTCGGCCACGGCGGTATGGCCGTTGATCGCCGCCCAGATCAAGGCGGTCTTGCCGCTGCCGTCGGCGGCGCGGATATCGGCCCCCTGTTCGAGCAAGGCGCCGAGGATCTTGCCGTAGCCGCGCCATGACGCCTCGATCGCCGCGGTGCGCCCGTCGCCGTCCGGCTTGTTGGCGTCGGAGCCTTGCGACAGCAGCAGATAGACGGCCTCGACGTCGCCGAGCGTGGTGGCGACGCGCAATTGGTCTTCTCGCGGCGGCTGCTCGATCCGGCTGTCCGGCTTCGGATTGGACAGCACGAAGACCTGGCGCAGCTGGCTGCGCCGCTGGCGCGCGCGAAGCTCGTCGCGCGGGGTCAGCTGCTGTTCGAGGCGCTCCAACGCCTCGCGCGCCGGCTTGCTGCCTTGTTCCGCCGCGGCGGCGAGCCAGGCGTGGGCTTCCGCCGGATCGCGCGGGATCACGCTGCCTTCGGCGGCCAGGGCGGCGCTGAGCAATTGCGCGGGCAGATAGCCGTTCAGGCTGGCGCGCTGCAGATATTGGCGGCCCTTTTCGATATCTCGCGGCTGCCCGTCGCCCGAGAGGAATATCTCGGCCAGGGTGAATTGCGCGTGGGCATAGCCTTGCTCCGCCGCCGATTCCATACGGCGGATGGATTGCAGCAAGGCCGGCGCGGCTTGCGCGGCTTCTGCCGCTTGAGCCGGGCTACGCGCCTGCGCCGCGACGATGTCGGCGACCGCCTCGTCGAGCCGGGGCAGGAGGGCGACGAGCGGCTCCAAGCTGCGCGCCACGCCATCGCCGCTCGCCAAGATGGCCGCGCCGCTCGGCGGCGGCGCTTGCGGCGCGGACGACTGCAGGGCGGCCTTTTCGCTCTCGGACCGTTCCGCAGGCTGGGCCGCGCGCGACGCTTCGACGGCGGATTGCGCTTCGGCGTCGTCGCTCGGCGATTGCTCGGCGGTTGTGGTCTGCTCGTCCCGCTGGCTGTCGGCTGACTGGGTGACGGCGCTGGATCCGGCGGCGCTCTGCAGCTTGCTGCGGCCGTCGGTGTCGGTTTCAGTGTTGATCGCATCGGCCAGCAATCCGCGCGGGCCGCCTTCCGTCGCGGCGTCGAGCAGCAGACGCGATGCCGCCTTGTCGATCGCCGCCGCCTGTTCGGGAGTGATCGTCGCCACCTCGATGACCGGCGGTTCGGAGCGATTCTCCAGGATCGGATCGTCTTCGGTCAGGAATAGGAGATGCGGCAGGCCGAACAGCAGCAGGGCCAGCAGACTCCCATGCAGTAAGGCGGAAATGGCGCTGCCGCGAATCACGATGTTCCCCGGGCGCGGCCGAACGCCGCGCTAGATAATGCTCATTTTAAAGAGCAAATCGCTCTTGCGCCAGCGCCGCTCAGGTCCGCGCAAAGTCAGGCGGCGGGCGGGAACAAGGCGACGCATTTGTTGGAGTTCATCGTGTAAGTCTCCAACAGTTCGCAATAGGACGGCTTTTGACCGAGCTCGGCCATGGCGCCGATCACCGGATACCAATTCAGCAGCTCGTGCTGGCCCGACTCTTCGAGCTGGCGCAGCGGCAGGTCGCGCCAGGCGGCGTAATCGCCGCGCCGCAATTCGGCGAAACGCTCGCGATCGGCCGGCAGATCGGGATAGAGCCGGTGGTTCTTGTCCGTCAGGAACGCATGCGAGAAGCTCGCGGTGGCCACCAGCGCCACGCGCCAAGGCGTCGGCTTGAGCGCGCGCGCGATGGCGATGCCGAGATCGTAGCAGCGGCGCGGGCTGGGGCCGGGCGGATCCATCTCCGCCGAATCGCTGCCCGCGCCATCTAGACCGCCCTTCTCGCGAATCAGCGCCGAGCCGTAGGCGTTGATGGCGAAGGGGACGATCGGATAGGGCCAGCCTTTGCGCTCGTGATCGAGGAACAGGAGCGTATTGGCGAAAGCGTGGCCGAGATAATCCTGATGCGGCAGCGAATAGCTGTAGGCCGGATCGAAGCCGTGGCCGAGAAGCTCGGCGGCGAGCGTCTTGGCGACTTTGGTGGCGCCGGGGTAGTCGATCACCTTGTCGAGCGGGTCGTTCCACATATTGGTCGCCGGCCCGCCGATGCCGCGCGCGCGGTGGTAGGGCTTCACCTGGAACTTGTCCATGATGAACACGCAATAGGGCGGCACCAGGTCTTCCTTGAAGCACTCGTATTGGTCGTCGCCGAAGATGATGACGGCATCGGGCTTGAAGGCGTCGAGCGCGCCGCGGATGCGCGAGACGCCGGCGAAGAAATCGGCCTTGTGCTTGGCGGCGAATGTCGCGCCCTGATCGTCGCCCCATTCCTCGCGCATGCGCGCGGGCCAGTTGGCGGGATCGCGCAGGCGATCGGGCAGCTTCTTGCCGTTCAGCGCGGCAGTGATGCGCGCGCCCATCTCGTCGTCGGGAAACATGAACCCGCCGAAATGAGTCAGCCCGAGGCCGAGAATCTCCCCCATCGCCTAGCTCCCTGATAATCGCCCGCCGTTCGCCGGCCGGCTTTATGGCTCGCGGCGTCAGCCGCCGGTGACGCTCATGTGGCGCGCCACGGCCGGCTTGTCCTGCCGGCGGTCGATGATGAAATCGTGCCCTTTCGGCTTGCGCGCGATGGCCTCGCGGATCGCCGCGTCGAGCTGCGTGTCGTCGACGCCGGCGCGCAACGGGGCGCGCAGATCGGCCGCGTCGTCCTGGCCGAGGCACATATAGAGCGTGCCGGTGCAGGTGAGCCGCACGCGGTTGCAGCTTTCGCAGAAATTGTGCGACAGCGGCGTGATGAATCCGATGAGGCCGCCGGTTTCCTGGATGCGCGCGTAGCGCGCGGGCCCGCCGGTGCGGTAATCGCTTTCGTCGAGCGTCCAACGGCGTTGCAGACGCGCGCGCACCAGCGACAGCGGCAGATATCGGTCGGTGCGGTCCTCGTCGATCTCGCCGAGCGGCATGGTCTCGATCAGTGTCAGCGTGAAGCCTTCGCGGCCGCACCAGGCGATCATCTCGTCGTATTCGTCGTCGTTGACGCCTTTCAGCGCCACGGCGTTGATCTTGACCTTGAGGCCAGCGTCCTTGGCGGCGCGCAGGCCGTCCATGACGACGCCGAGGTCGCCGCGCCGGGTGATGGCGCGGAAGCGCTCGGCATCGAGCGAATCGACGGAGACGTTGACGCGCTTGACGCCGGCGCGGGCTAGACCTTCGGCGTGCTTGGCGAGCTGCGAGCCGTTGGTGGTCAGCGTCAGCTCTTCGAGCGCGCCGGTTTTGAGATGGCGGCCGAGCGAATCGACCAGGCTCATGACGTTCTTGCGCACCAGGGGCTCGCCGCCGGTCAGCCGCAGCTTCTTGACGCCATGGCGGACGAAGGCGCTGCACAGGCGGTCGAGTTCCTCCAGCGTCAGGACGTCGGACTTCGGCAGGAAGGCCATGTCTTCCGCCATGCAATAGACGCAGCGGAAATCGCAGCGGTCCGTGACGGAGACGCGGAGGTAGGTGATGCGGCGGCCGTAAGGGTCGATCATACCCGTTATATTAGAACGGATACGGCGGGTTTCAAACGCGCGTTTTGGCGGAAGGTTCTGGCGGAACAGGCCGGAATCGGCCGTTTCACGCCAAATTGTAGCCGTCGACGACCTTGACGGGCTTGGCGAGCGGCAAGGTCAGCGTGAAGCGCGAGCCTTTGCCGGGAGCGCTTTCCACGGTCAGCGCGCCGCCCATGAGCTGGGCCAAATGGCGCGAGACACTGAGGCCGAGGCCGGTGCCTTCGGGCCGCCGCGTCAGGCCGTCGGACTTGACCTGATAGAAGCGCTCGAACACGCGCTCCAATTCTGCGGCGGGAATGCCGATGCCGGTGTCCCATACGGTGATGGCGAGACGGCTGTCGGCATGTTCGCGCGTCTCGATGCCGATGGCGCCGCCGTCGGGCGTGAATTTGACGGCATTGTTCAGCAAGTTGACCAGAATCTGGCGGGTGCGCAACCGGTCGGCGAGCACCGTCCAATGATCGGCCATGTCGACGGCGTCGATGTTGAGCCGCTTCTCGGCGGCGCGCATGGCGATCAAGGCGCGCGCTTCGCTCAGCAACTCGCGCGCGCGCAGCGGCGCGACGCTGATCGACAGAGTTTGCGTCTCGATATTTGCGGTATCGAGAATGTCGCTGATGATGGCGAGCAGATGCTGGCCGGCCTTGTGGATGTCGCGGAAATAATCGACGTAAGGGTCGCCGATGGGGCCAAGGATGCGCTGCATGGCGGCGTCGGAAAAGCCGATGATGGCGTTGAGCGGCGTGCGCAGCTCGTGGCTCATCATGGCGAGAAACTCGATCTTGGCCCGCTCGGCGGCCCGCGCGTCGTCGAGCGCGAGATCGAGCTGGACGTTGCGCGTCGTCAGCTCCTCGAGGGCCTGGGCCAGTTCGGCGGAGGTCTGGCGCTCGGCGCGCTCGGCCTTGTGCTGGCGGGTGACGTCGGTTCCGGCGCCGCGATAGCCGAGGAATTTTCCGCTCGCGTCGTCGAACACCGGCACGCCGCTCAAATGCACATAGCGCGGCTCGCCGGCGATTTCCGAGATCACGAAAAGAGCGTGGCGGAACGGCGCGCGGCGCTGCAGCAGCTCCTTGACGCTCTCGCGGCCGTCGGACGCGAATTCGCCGAGGCTCAGCAGATAGCGCCCTTTCAAGGCGTGCGGCGGCTGCCCCGTGGTCTCGGCGATGCGCGGTGAGACGAAGCTGAGGTTGAGGTGATGGTCGGTCGCCCAGATCCAGTCCGACGCGGAGCGCGTGACGTCCTGTAGCCAGCTTTCCATGTCGCTAGCGCGCTGCGTTGCCTGGTTGAGCGGCGTGATGTCGGTGAAGCTGCCGCCGAACCCGACGATCTCCCCGCTCGCGTCGTGCAGCGGAAAATGGCGGCCGAGATAAGCGCGTTTGACCCCGCCAGCGACGACAGTCTCGTGCGTCTCGATTGGCCGGCGCGCCAAATACAGCTTCTCGACGATGCGCACGAGAGCTGGCGGCGTCTCGTCGATCGCCTGCACCTCGGTTGGCAAATCGAACAGGGCACGCGCGATCTCGGCGAAGGCCGGATTGGCGTAGACGATGTTGCCGGCGGCGTCGGTGGCGTAAGCCGGCGACAGGCGCTCGCACAGGCCGCGCAGCAGCTCGCCCTGCGGATCTTTAGCGATTTGGCCGATGGCGATGCGCGGCGCTGGCGGTTCGGCCGGCGGCAGCGGAATGGACTTGGCACCCTTGGCTTTGGGATTGCTCAACGGCTTGCGCTCAGACGGCATGGCGCGGTCCGAAGATCGCGACGCTTGCGGCGGCGAGGGCCGATGCGGGGACGCGCGCAGGGCGGCGCGGCGGTGCGCCAAAGGACGCGGCCGGCTGCGCCGGCGCCGCGTTCGCGCTCAACATGTTATTTCCCCGGCTCACGCAAATTCATTAAAGGCCAAAGCGGCCGATCGACGGCATTCGCGCCAATTTATAGAGAAGGGGTAGGCCGTCAAGCGCGCGGGCGCGCAGGATGCACGATATCGCGGTTAATAAATCGCGTTAACCATATCGCTCAATTGAGCTCGTTGTCGCGCAACGGCACCAGGCTGATCACGGCGGCATTGATCAACTGCTTGCCCATGTTCTCGAAATTGACGGTGATCCGCGCGCCGACGGCGGATTGAATCTGCCCGATGCCCCACTCGGGATGATCCGGATGGCGAACATAAGTGCCGGGCGTGAGATCGGCGGCGCTGCTCATAGATCGGAAAAACCTTCGGCCGGATCGGTTGGGCTTATAACGAGACGCGTCGACGGTTGTCATTCGCCGGTCGCTGCGGCAGTTTAGCCGTCAACCGCCGCCATAGGGCGCATCATTTTCGCCAGCTTCAGGAGGGGCGTTTTACACGCCCAACCCATGACTCAGTCTCTCGAATCCCGCCTCATCGAACTGCTCAACGCCCGCCTGTGCCACGATCTCATCAGCCCGGTCAGCGCCGTCAACAACGGCATCGAGTTGATCGCGGAGATGGGTGACGACGCCGACGGAGAAGCGCTCGGCCTGGTCGCGACGAGCGGCAAGGAAGCGGCGCGCAAACTGCGTTTCTTCCGCCTGGCTTTCGGTTCGGCGCGGCTGCCCTCGGGGGCCGATGCGGGCTTGGCTGAAGCGCGGGAAGCCGTGCTCGATTGGCCGGCGGGCGAGCGCGTCGCGCTGTCGTGGCCGGCGGCCGTGAGTCGCGCGTTGCCGCGCGAAGGTGTGAAGATCGCGATGTTGCTGGCGATGGCCGCGCTCGATTGCTTGGGCGGCGCGGGCACGCTGACGATGGCGACGCAGCCCTCGCCGGGTGGCGTGCTATGGTCGGCCACGGCGCGCGGGCCGCGCGCGGCCGTCCCCGCCGACATGGCGGCAGCTTTGGCGGGGCAAAGCGCGATGGAGGATTTATCGCCGAAAACCGCGCCGGCGGCCTATGCGGCGCTATTGGCCATGACTATCGGCACGCGGATCGTCGGGACTGCCCCCAACGGGCCGGGCGAGATCCGGCTGGAGTGCCTGATCCCGGTGGCGGCTTGAAGGCGAGACGGATTTAAGCGGTGGCGGCGGCGGTTTCGGCGGCGGCGCGGGCCGGCGCGTCCTCGTTGGGATCGCGCAGCACGTAGCCGCGGCCCCAGACGGTCTCGATGTAATTGTCGCCGCTGGTCGCGGTCGCCAGCTTCTTGCGCAGCTTGCAGATGAAGACGTCGATGATCTTCAACTCCGGCTCGTCCATGCCGCCGTAGAGATGGTTCAGGAACATCTCTTTGGTCAGCGTCGTGCCCTTGCGCAGCGAGAGCAGTTCGAGAATGCCGTATTCCTTGCCGGTCAGGTGCAGCGGCTGGCTGTCGACTTCGACGGTGCGAGCGTCGAGATTGACCACGAGGCGGCCGGTGCGGATGACCGATTCCGAATGGCCCTTGGAGCGGCGAATGATGGCGTGGATGCGGGCGATCAACTCGCCTTTGTCGAACGGCTTGGTGAGATAGTCGTCGGCGCCGAAACCGAGGCCCTTGATCTTCTTGTCGGGCTCGGTGAGGCCGGAGAGGATAAGGACCGGAGTGTTGATGCGCGCGGCGCGCAGGCGGCGCAACACTTCGTAACCGTCGATGTCCGGGAGCATGAGATCGAGGAGCATCAGGTCGTAATCGTAAAGCTTGCCGATCTCCAGGCCGTCTTCGCCCAGATCCGTGCAATCGACAACGAATCCTTCGGACTTGAGCATCAACTCGACGCTTTTCGCCGTGGCGCTGTCGTCCTCAATCAGCAAAACACGCATGACCGGCTCCCCCGCATCTCTTCAGTGGGCATTAACCATAGAAGTCATTATGGGGGCGTTCAAGTTAACAAAACCTTTACTTAAAGCTTCATCAAAGACCGATTTTATCGGGGCTTTCGTAATCTCGCGATGCGCCGCCGAGACGAAAAAATCATCATCGGCTTCAGCGAATTTTAAGCAGTTAACGACATTATGGGGGTGTGCCGCGAGCGCCCCCTTTATCTAGGGGGTAGTTACGCGCGCGACACAAAAGTTATCCACAGCCTTTCGGATGACGGCCTTGCCCGACGCGCTTAACGTCCTTCTCGCGAACATCAATCAACTTCCCGAATGCAACCTGTACGGCCGCGTGACCGCCGTTCAGGGCATGTTGGTCGAGGTCGGCGGCGTCCAGCGCCGCCTGTCCGTAGGCGACCGCTGCGAGATTTCGGCGCGCGGCGACCGCAAGCTCAATTGCGAAGTCGTCGGCTTCCGCGACGGCCGCGCGCTGTTGATGCCGTTCGGCGCGCTTGAGGGCGTCGGCCTCGGCTGCAAGGCCGACGTTATCGACGCGCAACCCGTCGTGCGTCCGACCGCGGCGTGGCTCGGCCGCGTCGTCAACGCCATGGGCGAGCCGATCGACGGCAAGGGCCCGCTGCCCGAAGGCGACGCCATCTATCCCCTGAAGAACAATCCGCCGCCGGCGCACGCGCGCCAGCGCGTCCAAGGCAAAGTCGATCTCGGCGTGCGCGCCATCAACACGTTCCTGTCCTGCTGCCGCGGCCAGCGCATGGGCATTTTCGCCGGCTCCGGCGTCGGCAAGTCGGTGTTGCTCGGCATGATCGCGCGCTATACCGCCGCCGACGTCAACGTTATCGGGCTGATCGGCGAGCGCGGCCGCGAGGTCCAGGAATTCATCAGCGACGAGCTCGGCGAAGCCGGCCTCGCGCGCAGCGTGGTCGTCGTCGCGACGTCCGACGAATCGCCGCTCATGCGCCGCCAGGCCGCTTATATGACGCTATCGCTCGCCGAATATTACCGCGATCTCGGCAGCAACGTGCTGTGCATGATGGACAGCGTGACGCGCTTCGCCATGGCGCAGCGCGAGATCGGCCTATCGGCCGGCGAGCCGCCGACCAGCAAGGGCTATACCCCCACGGTGTTCGCCGAATTGCCGAAACTGCTGGAGCGCGCCGGCCCGGGCTTGCACGGCCAGGGCAACGTCACCGGACTTTTCACCGTCCTCGTCGACGGCGACGACCATAACGAGCCGATCGCCGACGCGGTGCGCGGGATTCTCGACGGCCATATCGTGCTCGAGCGCGCCATCGCCGAGCGCGGCCGCTATCCGGCGATCAATTTGCTGCGCAGCCTGTCGCGCGCCATGCCGGGCTGCAACACGGAGGACGAGAACAAGCTGGTGTCGCGCGCCCGCGAACTGCTCTCGGCTTATGAGGATATGGCGGAGATGATACGTCTCGGCGCTTACCGCCCGGGCAGCGATCCGAAGACCGACGAGGCGATCCGCTATTATCCGGCGCTCGACGGCTTCCTCAAGCAGCAGCGACACCAGCGCGCCGATCTCGCCGGCGGTTATGACGAATTGGCCGCGATTCTCGGCGGCGGCGCCGCATGAACGGGCTCGAAGGGCTGATCCGCCTCAACAAATGGAAACTCGACGAGAAGCGTCAAGCGCTCGCCGAGCTTGAGCGTCTGGCTCAACGGTTGCGCGATCAGCTCGTCGCGCTGGAGCGCGAGCTGGCCGCGGAACAGAAGATCGCCGGCGAATCGGTCGAAGCCGGGATGGCCTACGCTTATTATGCCGATGGGGTGATGATGCGGCGCGAGACGATCAACCGCTCGCTGGCCGAAGTCGAAGGGCAGATTCGCCTGGCGCTCGACGAAGTGGCCGAGGCGTTCCGCGATCTCAAGAAGTTCGACATCGTCAAGGCGCGGCGCGACCGCGAGGCGGCCGAAAAAGCCAAGCGCCTGCAGCAGAGCCTGCTCGACGAAATGGGCCTGCAGCTCCATCGCCGCAGCGGCGAGAACGCCTGATGATTAGACGGTGACTCCGGCGCCCGACGTCTGCCAGTTCTCGAACGGGCCAGGACGCATGTCGCGGGCGGTCTGAAAAGTCACGGTTCCAGCGAGCCGGGCGGCCTGCATCGCGTCGTTGAAAATCTCGACGATGTTGGCGCGGATGTCGGGCGGAAGGTTCTCCCGCGTGCGCACCGCCAGATCGAAGTGCGGCAGGCGGACGAAGCCGTCGAGCTGCAACGGCCCGAGCTTGCTCATTTCGGCCTCGATGATGAAACGCGCGCCGTCGTTCCGCTCGCCGCCATCCTGACGGCCGCGCCGCAACGACATGCGGATATGCCGCAGCTTGTCGCCGTCGAACACCGGCACCAGCAAGGTCTGCCAGCCGTTCGCCTGGGTTTCGGCTAGCCGCGGCAGGGCCGCCATGTCGTCGGCCAGCCGGCCGATCAACGCGCCGTGGCCGGTTCGTTTCAAACTCTCGATAGCGGGTTCGCCGAGCCATTGGCGCAGATTGCCGGCGCGCGCCGCGGCGATGAACAGCAGCAGTCCGGCGGTCAAGGTCGGTCCGACGCGCGGCACGGCCGCGAGCGCGCTTTGCTGCACGGCAGGCGGCGCGATTTTGTCGAGCGCATCGAAGGTCTCGCGCAAGGCCGGCCATTCTTGGCTCAGCGACATCATGCGTCGCGAGGCGCCGATCTCTTGCGCGACGCGGTCGGCGCGCGCCGTTGCTGGATCGCGTGGCGAGAGCATTTCCAGAAGGATCCGGCTGCCGGGCGGTTCGGCGGCTGGCGTCGGCAGGCGCAGCAGGCCGAACGGCGTGCGCAACAGCGTCGTGCCCGGCGGGTCGTTGGCGGCGGGAGCGAGCGACGTCGCGGCGAAGGTGACGGCATCGTCGGCGAGCGCGATGCCGGGCGCGGGGCGCGGCATCGGCATATCTGCGCGCGTTGCGCCGTCGGCGGCGCGCGAAGGCGGCGGAAGGACGCCGAGCACTCGCACCTCGACCCGGCCGTCCTGCGGCGTCGGCAAGGCCGTCGAAGGCGGGAGAGGCGCGGCGGCTGCTTGCGTCGGCGGCGTCAAGCGACCCGAGAGAATCGCGCCGGGACGGAGGCCGAGCGCATCGGCGAGTTGGACGGGGTTGTGCGCCTTTGCCAACGGCTCCAGCGGGACGCGCGCTTTTGCGCCAATTGGCTCCTGTCCGGCTGCGAGCGGCGGCTTGCCGTTCTGCGGCGCCGAGGAGGGCGGCGCGGCATTCTGCTGTCCGAGCGGGCGGCCGTCGACCGAGAGGATGAGCATTTGCGACTGCGCGCCGAGCGTCTGTATCTGTAGCGCGACGCTCGCGCCGACGCGCAAAGCGAGGGCCGTCTGCAGGGCGATCGTGCCTTGCTCGGTGCGGATGACGGCGTGGCCGCGCGGTCCGCGCTCGACGACGACGCCGTTGATCAGCGCGCCGACGCCAAGCTGCGCGATGGACGCCGGCACCGCGCCGCCGGACACGGCGGCGAGAGCGGTCGCGGCCGCATTGGCCACGGCCAGAGAGGGCGCGGCGGCGGCCGGAACGACGGGGCGAACGGCGGGAACTTGGGTCATGAAGCTCCCCGCAGCGGCACCGAAGCGGCGAGGCGGTGGGCGAGCTGCGCCACGTCGGCGGCGGCGTCGCTGTTGGGATAACGCATGAGCAGCGGCGTCTGCTGGCGGATCGTGTCGCGCACGTGCGGATCGTCGCGCACGACGCCGGCGAGCGGCGGGCTGCATTTCAGGAAATTCTCGCAGGCGCGCAGCAGCGTGGCGTAAGTCCGTTCGCCGTCGCGCGACGACGCCGCCTTGTTGACGACGGCGCGCAGGTCCGCGTCGGGCCGCTCGTTCTTGACGATTTTGATGAGCGCGTAGGCGTCGGTCAGCGCCGTCGGCTCGTCGGTGGTGACGACGAGACCGATGCCGGCGCGGCTCAGCATGGCGCGCGCCGTGCGGTCGATGCCGGCGCCGATGTCGATCACCAGCCAATCGTAACCGCGCGCCAAGGCCATCAGGTCGTCGCGCAGAGCCACGAGACGCGCGGGCGGCAGGCTGGCAAGCCCGCCGGCGCCGGACTGGCCGGCGATGATGTCGAAGCCGCCCTCCTCGAAGCGGAAGGTCGCGCCTTGCAGTGTGCGGCGGCCGGCGATGACGGAGGAGAGGTCGTGCTTGGGCGCGAGGCCGAGCTGGATATCGATGTTGGCGAGGCCGAGATCGCCGTCGAACAGCAGGACGCGCTGGCCGGCTTGCGCCAGCGCGTGGCACAGCGTGACCGACAGCCAAGTCTTGCCGACGCCGCCTTTGCCGGAGCTGACGGCGACGACGTTGCCGACGGGAAGCGCCGCGGCGGCGGAACCGCCGCCGACGACGGTGAAGGGGCGGAGGGGCGAGGTCATGGCGCGGACTCGGCGAAATCGGGTTCCGCGGCCGCCAGGCTGGCGACGCGGTCGGCGGGAGAGGCGGTCAGAAGGCGGGCGAGGGCGAGCGGATTGAGCGGCGCGAGACCGTCGGCGAGATGCGGGCCGATGCCGACGTCGCACAGGCGGAGGCCGGCGCGATGGGCGGCGGCGAGCATGCCGCCGAGGCGGCGGGCGGTGTCGAGGCGGGTGACGAGCAGGCGCGACGCGCCGAACGCGGCGAACGCTTGCGCCATGTCGGCGCATTCGTCGGCGTCCATGCCGGCGGGCAGCACGAGCACCGGTTCGGCCTCGCTGGCTGCGGCGATATCTGCGAGACGGCGCAGGTCGGCGGCGTCGAACGGGTTGACGCCGGTGGTGTCGATCAGCGCCAAGTCCGCGCTGCGCGATGCCGCCACGGCGGCGCGCAGTTCGCTGTCGTCGCCGGCGGCGCGCGGCGAAATGCCGAGCAGCGCGCCGTAGCCGGCGAATTGCTCGCGCGCGCCGGTGCGCAGGCTGTCGGTGGTGATGAGGGCGGCGGTCCGTTTGGCGAGGCGCGCGCGCGCCGCGAGCTTTGCGGCGGTGACGGTCTTGCCGGCGCCCGGCGGGCCGATCAGCAGCAGCGGCCGCTCCGCCGCGCCGACCGCGAGCGGCGCGAAGACGAATTGGCTGTCGAGCGCGCTGGCGAGGGCGAGCACGGCGTCGTCGACGCTGTATGCGGCGGCCGCGTCGGCGATGCGCTCGGCGAGGGCGGCGGGCACGCGATGGTAATCGAGCGTGTCCTGCAGCGCGTCGAACCCGTCGGCGGGTTCGGCGGAGACGGGCAAGACGTCGAGGACGCTCTCGGGGGCGGGATCGACAGCGGCGACGACTTCGACCTGGCCCTGCGCCGGCTCATGGCTGGAGACGATGACCGCGTCCGCGCCCAGCTCGGCGCGCACGAGCCGCATCGCCGCCGCCATGTTCTCCGCTTTGAAGGTTCTCAACCGCATGCGTCCGCGCTCCTTGCGCGTTCAGCGTCAGATTTGTCCGAGGGTCTTGATGCGCGCCTTGGGATACACTTCCGTTTGCGCCATGACCGTGGTCGCCGGACGGAACCGCTCGACGATGGAGCGCACGTATGGCCGCACGTTGGCGCTGGTCAGCAGCACGGGGTTCTCGCCGAGCATGGCCTGGCGCTCGAAAATCTGGCGCAGCTTGGTGATGAAATCCTGCAACCGGCTCGGCGCGAGCGAAAGCTGGCGGTCTTCGCCGGTGCCGATGAGCGATTCTGCGAACGCCTGCTCCCATTCGGGCGACAGGGTGATCATCGGCACGTAGCCCGCCGCCGAGGTGTTGGCGTCGCTGATCTGGCGCGCCAGGCGGGTGCGGACATGCTCGGTGATCGATTGCAGATTGTGCGTGTAGCTGCAGGATTCGAACACGCCTTCGAGAATCGTCGGCAGATCGCGGATCGACAGGCGCTCGGCGAGCAGGTTCTGCAGCACGCGCTGCAGGCCGGAGATCGAGATTTGCGACGGGATCAGGTCGGCGACGAGCTTCTGGTGCTCCTTGCCCATCTCGTCGAGCAGCTTCTGCGTCTCGGCGTAGGACAGCAGCTCCGACATATGCTCCTTCACCGTCTCGGTGAGGTGCGTGGTGACGACGGTGGCCGGATCGACGACGGTATAGCCGCGGAACGAGGCCTCCTCGCGCAGCCCGTCGGCGACCCACATGGCCGGCAGGCCGAAGGTCGGTTCGACGGTCTCCTCGCCGGCCAGCGCGATGCGCTCGCCCTTGGGGTCCATCACCAGCAGCATGTTCGGGCGCAGATCGCCGCGCCCGGCCTCAATCTCCTTGACGCGCACGACATAGGTGTTGGCCGGCAGCTGCATGTTGTCCTGGATGCGGACGGAAGGCAGCACGAAGCCCATGTCGGAAGCGAGCTGGCGGCGCAGCGCCTTGATCTGGTCGGTGAGGCGCTGGCCGTTCTCGTTGTTGATGAGCTGCAGCAGGCCGTAGCCGAGCTCGAGGCGGATGTAGTCCATCTGCAGCGCTGCGGAGATCGGCTCTTCGGCGACCGGCACGGCGGCCGCGGCGCGCTGTTCCGACGCGGCGATGTCCTGCTTGGCGCGCGCCTGCTTCTTGCTCAGGCGGTAGGCGGCGTAGCCCGCGCCGCTCGCGAGCGCGAGGAACGGCAGCATGGGGATGCCGGGCAGCAGCGACATGAGGACCAGCAAGCTGGCCGACAGGCCGAGGGCGGCGGGATAGCCGCCGAGCTGGGCGAACAGCGCCTTGTCGGCGGTGCCGTTGACGCCGGCTTTGGAGACGAGCATGCCGGCGGCGGTCGACACGACGAGCGCCGGAATCTGGCTGACCAAGCCGTCGCCGACCGTCATGAGGGTGTAGTAATGGCTGGCTTCGGCGAAGCTCAGGCCCTTTTGGGCCATGCCGATGATGATGCCGCCGATCACGTTGATGAAGGTGATCAGCAGGCCGGCGATGGCGTCGCCGCGCACGAACTTGGCCGAACCGTCCATCGCGCCGAAGAAGGTGCTTTCGTCCTCCAGCGTCTTGCGGCGCTGGCGCGCCTCGGCTTCGTCGATCAAGCCGGCGGACAGGTCGGCGTCGATCGCCATCTGCTTGCCGGGCATGGCGTCCAAGCTGAAGCGCGCGGCCACTTCGGCGATGCGCCCGGAGCCCTTGGTGATGACGACGAAGTTCACGATGACGAGAATGGCGAAGACGATGACGCCGATGACGAAATTGCCGCCCATCACGAAATTGCCGAAGGCTTCGATGACCTTGCCGGCGGAATGGGTGCCTTCATGGCCGTGCGCCAGAATCAGGCGCGTCGAAGCCAGGTTGAGCGCGAGGCGCAGCATGGTGGCGATCAGCAGGACGGTCGGAAACGAGCTGAAGTCCAGCGGCCTGGCGATGAACAGGCAGGTCATCAGGATCAACACGGAGAAGGCGAAAGAGATGGCGATGCTGAAATCCAGCAGCCATGTCGGCAGCGGCAGGATCAGCACCATCAAGATGCTGACGACGCCGATCGCGAGCGCGATATCGCCGCGCTTCATCAGGGAATTGAACACGCCGACGATGCCGGAGGAGGCGCCGGCGGAGGGGGCGACGTCGGTCGAGGGCATGGACATGCGAGATCCTAAGATTCGAGCCTAAGGTCTAGGGCTCACGCCGTCGCTTCCATCTGCTCGCCGGGCATGGGCACCGCCACGCCTTCGTCGTTGTATTGCTTCAGCTTGTTGCGGAGGGTGCGGATCGAGATGCCGAGGATGTTGGCGGCGTGGGTGCGGTTGCCGAGGCAGTGCTGCAGCGTCTCGATGATCAGGTCGCGCTCGACTTCGGAGACGGTGCGGCCGACGAAGCGGCGCACCGCGGCGGCGCCCGCGACCGCGCCGTTGGCGATGGCGGCGTTGTCTTGCACGAACGCGTTGGCGATAGCGGCGCTGCCGCCGTTGAACGACAGCAGGATCGCTTCGGGCGCGATCTCGGGCCCTTCGGCGAGGAGAACCGCGCGGTGCATGGCGTTTTCCAGCTCGCGCACGTTGCCGCGCCAGGCGTGGGCGCGCAGCTTCTCGCGCGTCGCAGCGGCGAGCGGGCGGACCGGCACGCTGTTCAGGCCGGCGTATTTGTTGGAGAAATATTCGGCAAGCAGCTCGATGTCGTCGGCGCGCTCGCGCAGCGCCGGCACGCGGATCGTCACGACATTGAGGCGGAAGAACAGGTCTTCGCGGAACTGGCCCTGGCGTACCGCGCCTTCGAGATCGCGATTGGACGTGGCGATCAGGCGGACATCGACCTTTACCGGCTGCGAGCCGCCGACGCGGTCGACTTCGCGCTCCTGGATGACGCGCAGCAGCTTGGCTTGCAGGCGCGGATCCATCTCGCTGATCTCGTCGAGCAGCAGAGTGCCGCCGTTGGCTTCCTCGAACTTGCCGATGCGGCGCGCGACGGCGCCGGTGAAAGCGCCTTTCTCGTGGCCGAACAGTTCGGATTCCAGCAGATGCTCGGGGATCGCGGCGCAATTGACGGCGATGAACTTGTTCTTCGCGCGGCGCGATTTCTGATGGATGTGGCGCGCCAGCAGCTCCTTGCCGGTGCCCGATTCGCCGTTGACCATCACGGTGGCGTCGGATTGCGCGATCTGGTCGGCCAGACGGATGGTCGCGGCCATTGCCGGGTCGCGGTGCACGATGGCGTGCGATTCTTCGGTCACGGCTTCCAGCACCGCGGCGATCAGCTCGGCGTCGGGCGGCAACGGGATGTATTCCTTAGCGCCGCACTTGATGGCGGCGACGGCCGCGTCGGCGTCGTTGCCCAGGCCGCAGGCGACGACCGGCACGTTGATGCGCTCGGCGCTCAGGCTTTCCACCAGCTTGCGGATGTCCATCCGGATGTCCGCCATGATCACGTCGGCGCCTTGGCCGGCGCGCAGCGCCTGCAGGGCGCTTTCGATATCCTCGACGATGCTGACCTTGGCGCCGCGCGCCATGGCGATCTTGCTCGCCGCGCCGATCTGGCCGTTCAAGGAACCGATGATGATGAGCCGCATGGTGGTCGCTCCTGGTGGATACGCGCTAACTGGTTTCTTGCGGCCCGGTCGGGCCGCGGGTGCCGCAAAAAGCGGCTCAGGCGTGATCGGCCTTGACGATTTCGGTCATGGTCACGCCGAGACGTTCGTCGACGACGACGACCTCGCCGCGCGCCACGAGGCGGTTGTTGACGTAGATGTCGACCGCTTCGCCTACCTTGCGGTCGAGTTCGACGACCGCGCCGCGGCCCAGCTTGAGCAGCTGGCTGACTTGCATGTTGGCGCGGCCGAGGACGGCCGAAACCTGCACGGGAATATCGTAGACGGCCGAGAGATCGCTGCCGCTGCGCGGACGGTCGGCGCCGTCGTCGCTCGGGACGGGAACGGCGGCGGCCGGCTGTTGCGGCGTGTCGAAGATCGCGGTCGGATCGGGATTGGTGGTGTCGGCCATGGTAGTCTCCTGGTTAAACGAGGGTCGCGGCCCCGAGTGGTTCAGACTGGGGGGAGGCGCCATTGCCGTCCGTCACCCGTTCGATCGCGGCGTCGATGCGCCGCCAAAGTTTTCCGAGATTGCGCTCGGCGCCGCCGTCGGCCCATTCGATCCGGCAGTCGGTCTCGCTGAATTGGTCGTCGCCGAACAGCACGACCTTGCCCATGAATCCGGAGGCGGCGGCCATGCCGTCGACGCGCTCTTGCAGGGCGTCGATCACGCTGTCGTGGGCGCGGATGACGACGCGGGGCTCGTCGTAAAGGGTGTGCAGAGTGTCGCGCACGAGATTTTCGATCTCGGCCAGGCCGTTGCGCTTGGCGAGGGCGGGGACCAGCTTGCGCACGGCGGCGGAGACGACCTCGACGCCGCTGGCGATCGCCGCCTGGCGGATGTCGTCGAAGCGTCCGTTCATGTCGGCGAGGCGCGCGCCGATCTCGGCGAGCGCGGCGGCGGCCGCCTGCTCGACGCTCTGCGCCATTTCGGCATGGCCGGCCGCATGTCCGGCGCGGAAGCCTTCCTCGCGCGCGGCCGCGAGCTCCGCCTCGGAGAAGGTCGGCGGCGGCGGAACCTCGGGACCGGCTTTCGCCGGATCGAAGGAGTTGCCGAACAGGAATTTGGTGGCGTTGCTGCTCATGGCGGTGTTCCGGCCTAGTAGACCAGCTCGTCCTCTTCCTTGTTTTGGGCGATGACGATCTCGCCTTTCTCGGCGAGGTCCTTGGCGACGTTGACCATGTACATTTGCGCTTCGTCGACTTCGCGAAGGCGCACCGGACCCATGTCGTCCATCTCCTCGCGCAGCAGCTTGCCGGCGCGCTCGGACATGTTGGTGAAGAACAGGTTGCGCAACGCTTCCGACGCGCCCTTGAGGGCGAGCGAGAGCTTCGATTTTTCCGTGCCGCGCAACAGCGTCTGGATGCCGGTCGGATCGAGCTTGGCGAGATCCTCGAAGGTGAACATGAGGGCCTTGATCTTCTCGGCCGATTCGTGGCTGCGCTCTTCGAGCGAGCCCATGAAGCGGGACTCGGTGCCGCGGTCGAAGTTGTTGAAGATTTCTGCCATGATCTCGTAGGGATCGCGGCGGTTGGTGCGCGCCAGGTTGCTCATGAATTCGGCGCGCAGGGTCTTTTCGACGCCGTCGAGCACGTCCTTCTGCACCATCTCCATGCGCAGCATCCGCATCACCACTTCCATCGCGAAGCTGTCCGGCAGATGGCCGAGCACGCGGGCGGCATGGTCGGGGCGGATCTTCGACAGGACGACGGCGACGGTCTGCGGATATTCGTTCTTGAGGTACGCGGCGAGGACCTGCTCGTTGACGTTGCCGAGCTTGTCCCACATGGTGCGGCCGGCGGGGCCGCGGATCTCGTCCATGATGGCGTCGACGCGCTCTTTCGGCATGGTCTTGAGCAGCAGGCGCTCGGTGCTTTCGAAGCTGCCGACCAGCGAGCCGGTCATCGACAGCTGCTCGACGAATTCGCCGAACAGGCGCTCCAGCACCACGGCGTTGACCGTGCCGAGCTGGGCCATGGCCTGCGACAGCTCCTTGATCTCCTCTTCGTCCATCAGCGAGAACAGCTTGGTCGCCTGATCCTCGTTGAGCGCGAGCATCATGATGGCGGCCTTCTGATGGCCGTTCAGTCCGCGATAATCTTCAACTGCTGTCGTCATGGCTCGGCTCTTTGCCTATCGGGTGCGGTTCTGCGGACGGCTCAGTTGTCGCGATACATCCAGTTGCGGATGATGTTCACGGCTTCTTCGGGATGCTTGTCGACGATTTCGCCGATCTTCTTCACCGAGGATTCGCGCACGCGGCCCTCGACTTGCTGCATGTCGATGGTGGCGTCCGAAAGCGCGCCTCCGACGTCGCCGGCGATGGCGGGCGCGAGGCCGAGCATGCCGCCAGCCGGGCCGGGCAGGGCCGGCTTGGCGGCGGCGGCGGTGTCGGCGATCATCTGCTTGCTGCTGGCGATCGCCTCGGGCAGCGCTTCGAGGAAGCGACGCACGATCGGGCGGACGACCAGCAGGATGACGAGGATGCCGACGATGCCGAGCGTGACCAATTCGGCGATGCGGATGTAGTCGTTCTTGTCGAGGCCGAACAGCGGACGCGGGCCTTCCTCGACGTCCATGCCGTTGCCGGCGAAGCGCATATTGACGATTTCGAAACTGTCGCCGCGCTTCTCGTCGAAGCCGACGGCGGATTTCACCAGCCGGCCGAGCTGCGCCAATTCTTCGGCGTTGCGCGGTTGATAGGCTTTCTGCGCGTCGTAGATGCCGTCCACGGCAACCGCGACCGAGAGGCGCTTGACGCTGCCGCTCTCGCGCACGTGCGTCTTGGTGGTGCGGGAAATCTCGTAGTTGACCGTTTCCTCGTTGCGGTTCGAGGCGCTGGCCGCGGCGTTGGCGTCGGCCCCGGTGGGGGGCGTTTGCGCCGGGATGTTGTTCTGCACCGACACGGTCTGCGCGCCGGCTTCGCGCGACGTCGAGTTTTCGGCGACGGTCTGCGTCGAGCGCACCACCTGGCCGTCGGGATCGAACATCTCGGAGGTCGTCGAAATGCGGTCGAAGTCCATTTCGGCGGTGATTTCGGCGCGGGCGCGGCCGGGGCCGAGGATGCGCTCCAGCATGTCCTCGACCATCCGCACGGCGCGGGCTTCGTAAGCGGTCTTGGCTTCCTCGCCGGTCTGCGGCGCGTTGCCGCTGGCGGCGTCGCCGTCCTGGCCGCGGGCGAGCAGGGTGCCCTGGCCATCGACGATGGAGATGCGGGCCGGCTTGAGACGCGGCACGGCGGCGGCGACGAGGTTCTGGATCGCCTGCACTTCGGATTTGTCGAGACGGCGGCCGCCGTTCATCTGCAGCACGACCGACGCGGTCGGCTCCTGCTGGTCGCGCTGGAACAGCTCGCGGCGCGGCAGGGCGAGGTGGACGCGGGCCGAGCGCACGTAGGCGAGCGCGCCGATGGTGCGCGACAGCTCGCCTTCGAGGGCGCGCAGATGGTTGATGTTGAGGACGAAGCTCGACGTGCCGAGCGATTCGGACTTGTCGAAAATCTCGTAGCCGATGGTGCCGCCGGAGGGCAGGCCTTCCTGCGCCATGGTCATGCGCAGGCGCAGCACCTGATTGCCGGGGACCATGATCGAGGTGCCGTTGCCGCGCAGCTCGTAGGACACGTTCATGCCTTCGAGCTTGGTGACGATGCGGCCGCTGTCGCTGGTGCTGAGGTCGTTGTAGAGCAGCGCCATGTCCGGAGCGGTCAGGCGCGTCATCAGGAAGAAAAAGAACCCGACGACGCCGGCGAGGACGCCGGCGATGGTGAGAAGACGGATGGGGCCCAGATTGCGGATGGTTTCGAGCACGGCGCACCTTGCGAAGCGGTCTTGGGAGCGGCGCCGGACGTCTCATCCGGGGCTCCGATGGTTCGCTTTTACGGGCGGCGCGGTGAAGAACTGGTTAACGGTGGGCAATATTTGCCGGGGACCGGGAAAAAGCTGCCGGGTCGGCGGAAAAGCTGTGGATAAAATTCGCGCCGCAGGGCGGTGCCGTGCGGCGCGAGCGGAATCGGGCGGCGTCAGCGCGCGGCGCGTTCGGGCGGGCGATAATCCTGCACGCGGGTCGCGCGCAGGCCGCGCACGCCATGGTCCTCGAGCAGCCGCTGCCACGACAGGAACTCGTCCATCGACAGGGAATAGCGGCGGCAGGCGTCTTCCAGGCTGATGATGCCCGCGCGCACGCCGGCGACGACTTCGGCCTTGCGGCGAATCACCCAGCGTTTGGTGTTCGGCGGGGGCAGATCGTCCAGGCTCATCGGGCCGCCGCTGCGCGGCAGACGTCCCGACCGATGGCTGCGCGATTTGATCATCGCCAATTACTCTCCACTACGACGGCGTCCGGCGGAAAAGGGATCCGCGCGACGCGATGAGGAACCTTAGGGGGGCAGCGGTTTAAAAAAAGCTAAGGAAAATGGTTAATGTCGCGCGAGACGGCGACGCCGGCCGGAATTTTTTCCGGCCGGCGCCAAGGCGTTAAGGAAAACGCCAAACGTTAACGCTTGATGTTGACCAGCTCGTTGAGCATTTCGTCGGCGGTGGTGATGATCTTCGTGGCGGCCGAATAGGCGCGCTGGGCGACGATCATGTTGGTGAACTCGGTGCCGAGGTCGACGGTCGAGTTCTCCAACGCGCCGGAGGCGATTGCGCCGGCGCCGTCGTTCTTGGCCGAACGCAGGATCGGCTCGCCGGTGGTGTCCGACGCGGTGAAGATGTTGCCGGTCTTGGCGATCATGCCGTTCGGGTTGGCGAAGGTGGCGAGCGGGATCTTGTAGATCGGCAGGGTCTCGCCGTTGTCGAACAGGGCGACCACTAGGCCGTCGTCGCCGATGCTGACGCCGCTGAAGGTGCCGAACTGCACGCCGTTCTGGTTGTTGAAGCGGATGCCGTAGTCGGACGAGAACTGGGTCAAGCCGTCGAGCAGGCCGGCGGTGCCGAGATCGAGCGCCATGTTGCTCGTGCCGGCGCCCGACACCCAGCCGCCGACGTTGACGTTGGCGACGTTGAAGCTGGCGGGCGCGCCGTTGGCGCCGCTGAAGACGATGGCGGCGATGTCTTGCGGCACGTAGGCGCCGACCGTGAAGCCGTTCGCCGGGGTGGCGCCGGTGACGTCGCTGGCGTCGGCCGTCATGGCCGCGCCGGCCAACGTCTGCTGGATGGTCATGGCCGTGCCGACGGAGGTGACGCGGGGGTCGCCGATCGCGGCGACGAGCGCGGCCATCGAGGCGGCGGCGCTGGCGCCGATGGTGACGGCGGTGTTGCCGCCGGTGGTCGCGGCGTTGTTGTCGAATTCGTAGGTCACGCCGTTGAACACGAAGGTGTCGCCGTCGGCCGGCTGGCCCGAGAAGGAGACGGTGTTCGAGGGCAGAGTGACGGCGCCGCCGACCGTGATCGCCGGCATGGTGAAGGGGCCGTTGGCCGACTGGGTGATCGTGCTCGCGCCGGAGGCGTCGACCGCGAGGGCGCCCCAACCGCGGATCTGCTCGAAGTTGAGCGTGCCGGCATTGGAGGTGATGCGCGGGTCGTTCGCCGCCGTCACCAGATTGGCGACGGTCGAAGCGACATCGGCGCCTATCGTGATGGCGGTGTTGCCCGCTCCGACGCCGCCGCCGCTGTTGAATTCGTAGGTGACGCCGCCGAGGACGATGGTGTCGCCGTCGGCCGGCTGGCTGGCGAAGTCGAGGCGCGCGGCGGCGTAATAGGCGTCGCCGCTGGCGTCAGTCAGCGTCAGGTGCGTCGCGCCCGAGGGAACCGCGATGTCGAGGCCCCAGGCGTTGAGGGTGTTCTTGGTCCAGTTGAACGCCAGATCGTGCGTCACGCCGAGCGAGTCGTAGATCTGCACGTTCGTGATGTAATTGTCGCCGACGGCCGCGCCGCCGGGCAGGTTGATGCCCATGGAGATTTCGGTGGTCGGCGTCGCGGTGCCGGCGACGCCCGAGACGTTGACGGCCTCGAGCGAGGTCAGCGCCGTGATGTTGCCGTTCAGCGGCTGGCCCGTCGCGTCGGTTTCCCAGCCCATCAGGTAATAGCCGGCGGTATTGCGCAGGAAGCCGGCCGCGTCGGGCGTGAAGCTGCCTGCCCGGGTGTAATAGAACGGATCGGCCGCGCCGGCGTTGGACAGGCCGCGCACGACGAAGAAGCCGTCGCCGGAGATCGCGAGATCGGTCGCCGAGGTGCTCGATTGGAGCAGGCCCTGGCCATCGATCTGCGCGACGCGGTTGAACAGCACGCCGCCCGGGGCGTAGCTATGCGTCAGCGACTGCTGCGTGACCAGCGTCGAGAAGCGCGACGCGGTGGCCTTGTAGCCGGTGGTGTTGACGTTGGCGATATTGTCGGAAATCACGCTCATCGCCTGGCTCTGGGCATTCAGGCCGGACACGCCGGCATACATGGCGCCATAAAGACTCATCTCGGTATCTCCTTCAGTCTGCTGCGCAGATCAAGTCGGTGTTCGCGAAAAGGCGGGCGTCCGCCGGTTCAGATTTTTTCGGCGTTACGCAAAGTGACGATGTTCTCGAAAGGTACGGTGATCGAGCCGATCATGACGTTGACGCTATCGCCCGACATGTCGGCGCCGTCGATGGTGCCGACGACGAACGTCGTCGCCGCGCCGGATTTGCCTTCGCCGTCGGTCGTGGTCACGCTGATCGAATAGGCGCCGTCGGACTGCTGCGCGCCGTAGCTGTTCTTGCCGTCCCATTTGAAGCTGTAGGTGCCGGCCGTCGTCTCGCCCGGGCCCGAATAGACCACCTGGTTCGCGGAATTGCGCACCACGATCGTGGTCGTCGCGGCGGTGCGGTCGACCGTGTATTTGAACTCGGTCTTGCCGTCGATCAGCATGTTGACGTTGCCCTTGGCCTCGACGGTCTTGCCGATGTAGCTCAGCGCCGTCGCGGCCTGGTTGGAGCGCGTCAGGCTCAGCAGCGATTCGAGATTGCTGTTGGTGTTGATGCCCTGCTCGACGGTGGCGAACTGCGCGAGCTGCGAGGTGAACTCCGTCGAATCCATGGGCGACAGCGGATCCTGGTATTTGAGCTGCGTGGTCAGCAGCTGCAGGAAGCTCTCGATGTCGGACGACAGGCTGGTGCGCGCGACGTCGGACTTGGTCTGGGCGGCGGTGGCGGCGCCGATGGCGGTTGTCATGTCGGTCTCCGATCAGACGCGGATGTCGAGGCCGCCGACGGCGGCTCGGGAGTTGGCATAGCCGCCGGCAGGCAGTGGCTCGTCGGCGGCGTCAGCGGCATCGCCCCAGCCCGGCCGGCCGGCCAAGTCGGGGGAGTTGCCGTGCCGCGCGCCATGGTCGCGCAGGTTGAAGCTGAGGCTTTGCTGGTCCGCCTGCAGGCCGGCGTCGGCGAGCGCGCGCTCCAGGCCGCGGACGTCGCGCTGCAACAGGTCGAGCGTGTCGGCGCGGTCGGCGGAGACGGCGACATGCACGCGGCCGTCGGCGGCGAGGTCGATCTGCACTTCGACGTTGCCGAGCGCGGCGGGCTTGAGCTTGACGTTGATCTTGTCGACGCCGTCGGCGGCGGCCTTGGCGATATGGACCGCGACCTGCTCGGTCGCCGGATGGGGCTGCGGCGCCGGCTTGGGCAAGGCGGCGGCCGTCGATGCGGACTGGGACGCGGACTGAGATGCGCCGGCGGTCGCGATGCCGCCAATGGCGGTCGGTTCGCCGATGCCGGCTTTGCCGACGACCGGCGCGGGCGCATCGGCATCGGCGTTCAGCGCCGCGGCGAAGGCCGGCGTGACGGCCGGGGCGTTGGCGTTGGCCGCGAACTGCGGGGCGGGCATGTCGGCGGGCTTGCCGGCCGGCGCGGTCGCGGTTTCGACCGCAGGCGCGGCGGCGGCCGTCTGCGTCGTCGTCGCCGCGTCGGTCTGTGCCGGATGGCTCATGCCGTTGGCGAGCGAGACGGGCGCTTTCAGCGGCTTGGCGGCCTCTTCGCTGGCGACCTGCACGGCGAGGTGCAGCGGCGCGCCTTCGAGGCGCTTGCCGAGATCGGCGGCCTGGGCGGCGGCTTTCTCCTGCGCCGGCGTCGCGGCCGGAGCCGGCTCGTCGTTGGGCGTCGAGGCCGTTTGGCCGGCCGGCGTCGCGGCGCGCGGCTGGGATTTGGGATCAGCGGCGTCGCTCGCGGCGTCGACGAGCGGCCCGGCCGGCGCGTCGGCTTCGGCGGGCGCGGCGGTGTGCGGCGCGGCGACGATGGCGGCTTCGCTCGAGGCCGGCACGGCCTGCGGCGTCGGCGGCGCGACGATGGTCGCGAGCGGCGCGGCCGATTCGACGGCGGCGTCGTGCGGCGCGGCCGCCGGCTCGCTGTCGCGCGGCAGCGCCGCGGCATCCGGAGCGGCCTGGACGGCTGCCGGCTCGCCGGCGGCGAGGACGTTGTGCGGCGCGACGGCGGTTTCGCGCGCTTCGGCGGCGGGTTTGGCTTTCGCGGTTTGCGGCGCGTCGCGGCGCGCGGTCTTCTTCGTCGGCTCCTCGTCGCGCTCGAGGCGTTCGGCGCGGGCGCGCGCCGGTTTGGCGGGCGCTTCGTTCTGGCGCGTCGCGAACTGGTCGAGCAGGCCGCTGAAGGCGGCGCCGCTCGCGTCGATGGCGCGCACGGGCGCGACGGCCGAAGGCTCGGCGGCGGAAAGCAGGTCTTTGGCGGGAATGTTGATCACGAGAACCGACGGGCAAGAGGGATAGGGTCGGAATGACAGGAGCAAGCCCTGGGCCAGCCGCGGAAAATACTAATTCATTGAATTTAAAAGGATTTTTTTGCGCCGTCGGCGGCCTGTCGCGGCAAAAACTGCGAACCCGGCAAATTCTTCACGACGCGCCGGGGCAGATTGTGCCGCCGCGAAAAAACCCGCCGAAAACGCCATCGCCCCGGACGAGCCGGGGCGATGCGAGATGCGAAAGATGGGCGGGGGGTCAGGCGGACAGCACGATCCGCTTGCCCTCGTCGGGCGGCGACGCGGCGGGGCGCGCCGTGCTGCCGTAGCCGGGCCGGCTGGCGGGCGGCAGCGGCGCGGCGGCCGCCATCGCCGGCGCGGCGGATGGCGCGGCGGGCCGCGCGGCAAATTCCTCGGCCACGCGGGCGGCTTCGCGCTGCGGCTTGTCGCCCTGGGCGGCGAGCTCCGCCCACGAGGCGCGCAGCGGCTCGAGCAGGCCGATCGCCTCGCGCGCGACCTGCGCGTCGTTCTTGAAGTCGATGCGCGGCAGGCGCGACAGGATGTAGCCGAACAGCCGGTCGAGATTCTTGGCGATCTCGCCGCCCTTCTCCATGTCGAGCGTGCCCTGCATGTGGGAGATGATCTCCATCACGCGGCTGTTGGCTTTCCAGCGCGCCTCGATCTGGTTGTCCTCGATCGCCTTGATGGCCTCTTTCAGCGAATTGATCGCCTTTTCATAGAGCATCTGCATGAGCGCGGCGGGAGAGGCCGTCATGATCTGCTGCGTCAAATACTGCTGCGAGGCGGGGATGGGCATCGTTGGCTCCGAACCGTAAGCGGTTAGTTGTTGCTCTTCGTCATGGCGGCGTATGTCGACTTGATGCTCTCGAGCAGATTGTTCATCGTCGTCAGCGCCGTTTCCATGGCGATGAAACTGTTGAGCAAGCTCTGGCGCTGGCGCTCCAGGCGCGCGAGCATGGTGTCGACGCGAATCTTCGTTTCGGTGTTCTGCGTCGTCAGCGAGTTGATCTCGGCCTGGATCGAGCCGGTGCGCGTGTCGAGCGCGTTTTCCGCCAGATTGTACATCTGGGTGGCGATGCCGACGGTGAAGTCGAGCTGGACGGTGGCCGGCGCGGTGCCGGTATAGATCATCCGCAGCCCCTCGGCGCCGCTCGCCGAAGTGACGGTGACGGTCATGCCGCTGATGGTGACGGTGCCGTTGTCCGCGCCGTTGGCCGCGCCGCCGATATTGGCGCTGGTGATGAGCGTCGCCGTCGTCGTCAGGCCGAGGCTGGCCAGCAGGTCGCCGCTGTCGCCGCCGATCGAGAGGGCCTCCTTGTTCGAGCTGATCCGCAGCTCTTTCTCGCCGCTGTCGTTGGTGACGACGGTGGCGCCGATGCCGTTGGCGGACAGGCCGGCGTTGTTGATCTTGGCGGCGATGCTGTCGAGCGTATCGACCGTGACGTCGTAGATGATCGTCTTGCCGTTGATGGTGAACAGGCCGGAAGCGGCCGCGCCGACCGAATCGACGCCGTCGTTCAGCGTCGCCGCGCTATTGGCGACCGAACCGGAGGTTTCCTGCGCCGAGCCGATCGGGCCGATGTTCAGCACGTAGCCGTCGGCGTTGTAGGTCGTCTTGTTGGAGAAGCCGAGCATGGTCACGGCGGGATTGGACGCCGAGAAATCGAAAGCGAACAGGCGGCGCACGTCGTCCGGGTTGTTCAGCAAGGCGGCATCGAGCTTGGACTCGTTGATCTCCAGCGTGTCGGCGAGCAGCGGGTCGCTGAGCGTGGAGTTGTTCACATAGTTGACGCCGATCTGCGCCAGCACGCTGAAGGCGCTGCTGACGCCGACCGTGCCGCGGCCGAGGATCTGGTTGATCTGGCTTTCCAAGCTTTTCAGCGTGCGCGAGCTGGTCAGCGTCGCGTCTTCGATCGCCTTGCCGGTGTCAGGGTCGATGTAGGTCTGCGTGTTGATGAAGGTCTTGAGCGCGTTGTAGGATTCGACGAATCCGGTGACGGCGGTCTTGACCGAATTCAGGTCCGCTTCGATGTCGATTTTGACGGTGGTGCCGATTTCGGCCTGGAACAGGTTGAGCGTCACGCCGGCGAACAGGTCGCTGACGGTGTTGGTGTTGCGCTCGATGAGCAGACGGGCGTTGCCCATGCCGAGCGTGGCGAGCGCGCTGCCGCCGCCGGTCTCCGTCATGGTGAAGGCGTCGCCCGTGCCGGTCAGCTTGAGGCGGACCTGGCCGCCTTCGGTCACGACCGAAGCGCCGATGCCTTTGCCTTGCAGCCCGACGTCGGCGTTGATGGCGTTGGCCAGGTCGGTGACGGTCATGCCGCTGGTATAGGCGATATCGACCGTGCCGTTGCCGTCGTTGAAACGGAGGGTCCCGTTCGAGCCGAGCGCGACGTTGCCGCTGGTGAGGCGGGCGGTTTCGTAGAGCTTGTTGCTGCTGTCGAGCAGGCCGTCGGCGTGCAGCTGGGCGGTGCGCGGCGCTTGCAGCAGATTCTTGACCGCGCCGCCGCCGGTCAGGAAGCCGACGTCGGCGAGCGGCGAATTCGTCGTCTCGCTCAGGGAGATCGCCGAGCCGGCGGTATCTTTGGTCAAGACCAGGTAATTCTGCGTCGCGCTGACGGAGACGATGCTGGCGGTCACGCCAGTCCGCGTCGTTCCGCTGTTGGCGGCGTTGATGCGGTCGCGCAGACTCAGCAATGAATCGCCGGCGGACAGCGTGATCGTCTTGCCCTCGATGGTGAACTGGTCGCCGTCGGCGAAGCCGAGCGAGGCCGAGGTGCTGGCGTAAGCGTTGCTGGAAATCTTGTGCGCGGCGGCGGTCTGCAGCACTTCGATCGTGTGGCTGCCGGCCGCGGCGGCGTTGGTCAGGGAGACGCCGAGCAGGTTCGCGGCGGAAGAGGGAATGCCGCCGTCGCTGCGCGACACCGAGGCATAAGCCTGTTTGGCGGCGAAGGCATTGGAGCTGTTGTCGAGCGTGACGGCGCCGCGCAGGTTCTTGAGCGCGCTCTGGGTCGCCGTGATCAGGCTGTTCAAGTCTTTATAGGCGGCGATCTTGGCGTCGTTGGAAGTCAGCCGCGTTTCCAGCCGGTCGATCGGGATCCGCTTGGCGGCGATGATCGCGTCGACCGAAGATTGATAGTCGATGCCGCTGCCGAGCCCCGAGAGCGACACGCGGCCCGAATCGTCGACTCTGAGGTTGCTGGCGTTGACGGCGTTGACCACGATCTGGCCCTTACGCTTTGTTGTTCGATAGGACGCCGCGCGACGCGGCGTTACGGGCGATCAGATGAACCGTTTCCGAAGCCGGAAAAGGGCGGACGGAGGGATTTTACCCCTCCGTCCGTTAGCAAAGGCTTACTGGAACAGACGCAGCAGGTTCTGCGGCATCTGGTTGGCCTGGGCGAGCATCGCGACGCCGGACTGCACGAGCACCTGCTTGGCGGTGAACGCGGTCATTTCCGACGCGACGTCCAGGTCGAGGAGGCTGCTGCGTGCGGCTTCGGTGTTCTCGATGGTCGAGGCCAGGTTGTCCGACGCGAACTCGAGGCGGTTCTGCGCCGCGCCGACGCCGGCGCGGGCATTGCTGAGACGGTCGATAGCGGCGCTGACCGCGACCGAAGCCGTATCGGCATTGGCCTTCGAGGTGATGTCGCTGCCGTCGATGCCGAGCGCGTCGGTCGAGACGGCGCCGACATTGATCGTCACTTCGTCGACGTTGGCGGTCGTGCCGGTGCCCAGCTTGAAGGTGAAGCTGGTGGTGCCGGCGGTGCCCGCCGAGCCGAACACCGAGTTGGCCAGCTGGCCGCTGATGTTCAGGCTGGAGTCGTCGGTGTCGTCGCCGAACAGCGTGGTCACGTCGAAGTTGAGCGTGACCGAGTTGCTGTTGCTGTCGGTCAGGACCACGGACTTCGAGCCGGTGCTGCTCAGGTCGACGGCGGCGGAGGTGAAGCCGCCGACGGTCAGCACCGAGGCGCTGGCGGTCGCGGTGTCGATCGTCAGGTTGCCCGTCGCGAGCGCGGCGAGGCCGGCCGTGTCGGTCGAAGTGACGCTGATCGAGTTCAAGTCGATGACGCCGGTGACGGTCGAGCCGGCCGTGAAGGCCGGGGTCGAGGCGACGATGTCGGCGCTCTTGTCGAACGCGGAGTTCAGCTCCACGACGATGCCCAGTTGGTCGAAGTTGACCGTCTGCAGCTGGTTGCTGGCGATCGCCGCGTTGCCGATGGCGATGCCCTGGCTCTCGCCGGTCGTCTTGTTGGTCAGCGTCAAGACGTCGGTCGTAGAGTCGTAGGCGACGAGGATGTTCGCCGTGCCGACATCGTTGCCGAGGCGGATGCTGGCGAAGCCGTCAGCGGCCTGGATGTTGCTGTTGGCGTTGGCGTTCAGGGTCGTGGTGGTCGTCGAAGAGCCGTTCACCAGGGACGTGCCGTTGAACTCGGTGTCGCTGGCGATACGGTCGATTTCCTGCATCAACGCCTGATATTCGGTGTCGAGCATGCTGCGTTCGGTGTTGGACAGCTGGCCCGAACCGGCCTGCACGGCGAGGGTCTTCATGCGAACGAGAATGTCGTTCACCTTGGACATCGCGCCGTCGGCGATCTGCAGCATGGAGGTGGCCTGGCCGGCGTTCACTTTCGCCTGCTTCTGGGCCTGGACTTCGGCGTTCAAGCGCGAACCGATGGCGAGGGACGCGGCATCGTCCTTCGCGCCGAGAACGCGCGTGCCCGCCGACAGCTTGGCGAGAGATTGAGACGCCGCGGTGTCAGCCTTCGACAAGTAGCGAGTGGCCACGTTGGCGGCGTAGTTGGAAACGATATTCAGAGCCATAGTCTTTCTCCTACTTGGAACGTCTGGTGTGGCGTCCTTGCCACGGTTGAACTCAACTCAGCGATCCAGATTTCTGTGCGGAATACTTAACGGCGCTTAACGAACCGACGGGTTCTCGGGCGTCGTCAAACTCCGGACATATCCGGGGTTGCCAAGGTTGGTGCAAAGCCAGGGCCAGACGCAGCTGGCGGAGAAAAATGGCGGAAATGCTGGGTTTTCGGCGCGCCAGCGCGCGCGGCGGGCGAAAACGGCCGGCAGAAATTGCCGGGCCAGGAAGAAGCGACCCGGCAGTTTGTGCCGTCTCGCGGCAAAACGTGCCAAGCGCGAGCGGCGACGGGACAAAAAGCGAAGGGACAAAAAGAAAGGGGCGGAGAGCTCGCTCTCCGCCCCTCGGGTACGCGTGGTTTACGAGAACAGACGCAGCAGGTTCTGCGGCATCTGGTTGGCCTGGGCGAGCATCGCGACGCCGGACTGCACGAGCACCTGCTTGGCGGTGAACGCGGTCATTTCCGACGCGACGTCCAAATCCATCAGGCTGCTACGGGCGGCTTCGGTGTTCTCGATGGTCGAGGCCAGGTTGTCCGACGCGAAGTCGAGGCGGTTCTGCGCCGCGCCGATGCTCGCGCGCGACTGGCTCAGGGTGTCGATCGCGGCGCTGATCGCCGTCGAGGCCGTATCGGCGGCCGACTTGGTCAGGATGTTCTGACCGTCGATGCCGAGGGACTCGGTGGAGACCGAGCCGACGCCGATCGTCACTTCGTCGACGTTGGCGGTCGTGCCGGTGCCCAGCTTGAAGGTGAAGCTGGTCGTGTCGGACGTCGAAGCCGAACCGAACACCGAGTTGGCCAGCTGGCCGCTGATGTTCAGGCTGGAGTCGTCGGTGTCGTTGCCGAACAGCGTGGTCACGTCGAAGTTGAGGGTGACCGAGTTGCTGTTGCTGTCGGTCAGGACCACGGACTTCGAGCCGGTGCTGCTCAGGTCGACGGCGGCGGAGGTGAAGCCGCCGACGGTCAGCACCGAGGCGCTGGCGGTCGCGGTGTCGATCGTCAGGTTGCCCGTCGCAAGCGCGGCGAGGCCCGCGGCGTCGGTCGAGGTGACGCTGATCGAGTTCAAGTCGATGACGCCGGTGACGCTCGAGCCGGCCGTGAAGGTCGGGGTCGAGGCGGCGATGTCGGCGCTCTTGTCGAACGCGGAGTTCAGCTCCACGACGATGCCCAGCTGGTTGAAGTTGACCGTCTGGGTCTGGTTCACGCCAATGGCGGTATTGCCGATGGCCACGCCCTGGCTCTCGCCGGTCGTCTTGTTGGTCAGCGTCAAGACGTCGGTCGTAGAGTCGTAAGCGACGAGGATGTTCGCCGTGCCGACATCGTTGCCGAGGCGGATGGCGGCGAAGCCGTCAGCGGCCTGGACGTTGCTGCTGGCATTGGCGTTCAGGGTCGTGGTCGTGGTCGAGGAGCCGTTCACCAGAGACGTGCCGTTGAACTCGGTGTCGCTGGCGATACGGTCGATTTCCGACGTCAGAGCCTGGTATTCGGTGTCGAGCATGCTGCGCTCGGTCGAGGACAGCTGGCCCGAACCGGCCTGCACGGCGAGAGTCTTCATGCGAACGAGAATGTCGTTCACCTTGGACATCGCGCCGTCGGCGATCTGCAGCATGGAGGTGGCCTGGCCGGCGTTCACTTTCGCCTGCTTCTGGGCCTGGACTTCGGCGTTCAAGCGCGAACCGATGGCGAGGGACGCGGCATCGTCCTTCGCGCCGAGAACGCGCGTGCCCGCCGACAGCTTGGCGAGGGAGGTGGAGGCAGCCGCGTCGGCCTTCGCGAGATAGCGGGTGGCAACGTTGGCGGCATAGTTGGAAACGATATTCAGAGCCATAGTCGGTTCTCCTACTTGGAGGGTTGATGAAAGTGGCTTCCTGCCACGTTAGGCACGCAAGTCCGGCTCGTTAAGCGAACCGGGAAAGCGCCGGGGGGACTCTGCCTCCAGCCGGCGCTGACGGGGTCATTTGACGCGATAGGGTCGGCTGGCTGCGGCCGGCAGGTCGCCGGCGCAGGCTTTGGCGGCGATCAGCTTCATGCGAACGAGATTGTCGTTCACCTTGAGATCGGAGCCGCTGACGATATGGGGAATGAAGGTGAGGTTGCGCTGCGCGATGCGCGCGCGCTTATCGCTCGGCAGGCTGGCGAGCAATTCGGTGGCGGCCGCGTTCACCTCAGCGAGCGATGCGGACGCATTGAGAGCGTCGTGGTAGCGGCTAAACCTAGCCATCGTGGTCTCCTACATGGAGCTATCGCCGTGACGTCCTGCCACAGCACGCAATTCGGTAAAGCGGAGAGTAGTCCTCAGAGATTAACGACAGGTTACTCGAAAGCGCTTTTCGGATTCTTTTTTCGCCGCGTCGGCGGCTGGTTCGGCGCGGGCCTATTAAAGCTTTTTAAAGGTTAATTTTGCATGATTTCCGCGAACGGCGCGCCGCTCGGCCGCCGCATATCGGACAATTCGCGGGTTTGCGTCGATGGGTCAAACGGCAAGAGCGACACGGAAGACGGCCGGAGGCAATGGCGCGGCCCAGCTCGGGCGCGTGCTGCAACGCGCCGCCGCCGATCACGAGGCCGGCCGTCTCGAAGCGGCCAAGGCCGGCTACGAATCCGTGCTGACGGCCGCGCCGCAGCAGCCGGACGCACTGCAGCTGCTCGGCGTGTTGCGCCATCAGCAAGGCGCGCATGAGGAGGGCGTCGCGTTGCTCGAGCGCGCGACGGCCTTGCAGCCGCAAAATCCCAACATCCGCAACAATCTCGCCAACGTGCTGCGCGACATGGGCCGCTTGATGGACGCGGAGCGCGAATTCGCGCTTGCCATCGCGTTGGCCCCGGACGCGATCGAAACCTACATCAACCACGGCATCGTGCTTGAGGAGTTGCAGCGCTACGAACATGCTTGCGCGGCCTTCGCCGGTTGCCTGGCGCGTGCGCCGGACGAGCCGCGCGCGCTGCGCGGCCTGGCCGTCGTGCAGTTGCGGCTCGGCCGCTTCGAAAATGCCGAGGCCAATTTCCGTCGCCTGAACGCTCTGCGGCCGGGCGATCCGGAAGTGCTCGGCAATCTCGGCATCGCTTCGCAGGCGTTGGGCCGTTCCGCCGAGGCGGAACGCTTCCTGCGCGCGGCGGTGGAGCGCGCTGGGGCCAAGCCGGCGCTGCGCCAAAGCCTGCTGCTGCTGTTGAACAAGGAGCCGCGCGACGCGGCGGCGCGCGAAGCGTTCCGCGAGATCCTGCGCGCCGATCCGGAAGCCTGGAAGCTGGAAATCCATATCGCGCACCGCCTGCTCGACATCGGCCGCGTCGAACAGACGCGCCAGCTGCTCGAAGACATGCTGGCGGTCCACGCGGACGTTTCCCAGGTGTGGAACGAGGCCGGCGTGGTCTATCTGCGCCACGGCAAATTCGCCGAAGCGATCGCCCATTTGGAAAAGGCGATCGCGCTCGATCCGCAATCCTCGGCCGCATATACCAATCTTGGCGCGGCCTATCTCCAGATGCATCAACTGCCGAAATCGGTCGCGACGTTCCGCGAGGCGCTGAAGCGCGATCCCGGCGCCTTTCAGGCGCAGGTGTGCATGATTCGCGCGTTGCGCCTGATGGAGCGGTTCGAAGAAGCCCAGATCTACGCGCGCTCCGCGCTCGACCTGATGGAATCGGCGCCGAGCGTCGCCAAGGCCAGCGGCGAGACGAACGTGCTGTTGCTGCAGTTCTTCAAGACGATTTGCGATTTCGACGCCATCGAGCGTCTCGGCGACGTTTGGGATATCGCCGAATCCCTGCCGCCGACGGCGCTCGTCGGCATCTTCCTCGACCAGCTCGTGTTCGCGCAGACGCCGGACGACGTGCGGCGCTTCGTCGGCCTTGTCGGCAAATGGGCGTCCTACTACGAATCTTTGGCCGCGCAAGGCGCGCTGGAGCCGGCGGCGAGCGGCGAGCCGAAGCCCAAGCTGCGCATCGGCATCCTGTCGTCGGACCTGCGCTCTCATTCCGTGGCGCGCTTCGTCATGCCGCTGCTGAAGGATTACGACCGCGAGAAGTTCGAGATCTATTGCTATTCGCCGCTGCGGCGCGACAGCGACCCCGTCCAGATTCAGGCGCGCGGCCTGGCGACCAGCTTCAAATATATCGACGGCCTGGCGGACCGGGAGGCGGCGGCGCTCATTCGCGCCGATGCCGTCGATATCCTGCTCGATCTCAACGGCTTCACCGAGCACAGCCGCATGCCGATCATGACCTACAAACCGGCCCCGGTGCAGATGTCGTGGCTCGGCTATCCGTTCACGTCGGGCCTCAAAGCGATCGATTATGTCGTGATGGACAGGCACGTGCTGCCGACCGACGAATCGACGCTGGTCGAGCAGCCGCTGGTGATGCCCGAAGCTTGGATCTGCTTCGGCAAATACAGCGAGGAGCCGATCGACCCGATGCCGCCGATGGCGCGCAACGGCGTCGTCACGTTCGGCACGCTCAACAATCCCTACAAGTTCAGCCGCGACATCATCGCGCTATGGGCGCGCGTCATGCGCGAAGTGCCGGATTCGCGCTTCCTGCTGGTGCGTCCGGAGGCTTCGTCGACCACGCTGGTCGGCAACATCGCCCGCGAGTTCGCCAAACACGGCATTTCCAGCGACCGGCTTTATGTGCGGAACAACCGCGCCGAGAAGCGTTCTCATTTCGCCTATTACAACGAGATCGACATCTCGCTCGACACGTTCCCCGTTACCGGCGGCACGACGACCTGCGACGCGCTGTGGATGGGCGTGCCGGTCATGGCGCTTGTCGGCCCGGCCTACCATCACCGCATTAGCTCGGCGATCCTCAAGCATATGGGGCTGGACGATCTCTGCGCCGAATCGCACGACGATTTCGTCGCCAAAGCCGTCGCCCTGGCGAACGATCCGGCGCGGCTGGCGTTCTGGCGCGCGAATTTGCGCCAGGCGATGATCGACTCGCCGTTGTGCGACGAACCGCGCTTCGCGCATCAGTTCCAGGAGATGCTGGAGCAAGTGGCGCAGTTGCACGGCTTGCGCTGATGTCGGTTGTCGCGCAATCCGACAGCTTGAGAATCGACCCGTCCGCCTGGGTCAGCGACGACGCGCGCATCTTCCCCTCCGTGCGCGGCAGCCGCATTGCGATCGGCGCGGGCTCTAAACTGTTCGAATTCGCCGTCATCCGCGCCGTCGGCGGCTCGGGCGATGTCGTCATCGGCGAACGCTGCATGATCAACCCACATTGCGTGCTCTATAGCGGCAGCGGCATCCGGATCGGCGACGACGTGGCGCTCGCGCCCGGCGTGCAGGTGGTGCCGGCCAACCACGCTTACGCCCGGCGCGACATTCCCATCGCCAGGCAGGGCTTCCTGCCGTCCAAGGGTGGCGTCGTCATCGGCGACGATGTCTGGGTCGGCGCCAATGCGGTGCTGCTCGACGGCGCGACCATCGGGCGCGGCGCGATCATCGCTGCCGGGGCCGTGGTGGCGGGCGCGGTGCCAGATTACGAGATCTGGGGCGGCGTGCCGGCGCGCAAGATCGGCACGCGCGGCGAGGCGCGCGCCGAATGAACCTTCCCGGCATGACGCGGAGCGGGCTCGCCGATTACGTGGCGGCGCAACTCGCGCATTTCTTCCCCGACGGCCAGCAGGGCCTGGCCGGACTGGTCGCGCGCGATCTCGACGAGACCCTCGACCGGCTCGGCCGCTGCATCGATTCGGTGCGGATGTGGCGCGTCGGCGAGTTCGACTATCTCCACTCGTCGCAATATTGCACGTTCGTCTACTATCTCTCCAATACCGCTTGGCGCAATCGGCAAGACAAGGCCTTCTGCACCAAATTGTTCCTGTTGAACAAAGCGCTCAACGGCTTCGATTGCTTTTACGACAACGCTTTGCCGGAGCGCTTCCTGATCGGCCATTCGGTCGGCATCGTGTTGGCGCGCAACGTCTTTTCCGATTATCTCGTGCTCTATCAGAACTCCACCGTCGGCCGCCACGGCCCGAACGTGCCGCGACTTGGCGAAGGGGTGATCCTCTATCCCAACAGCGCGATCATCGGCAAATGCGACGTCGGCGCGAACACCGTGCTGTCGCAAGGCAGTTCGCTGATCGGCCGCGACAGTCCGGGCGATTGCTATGTCTTCGGATCGGGGGCCGACGCGGCCTTCAAGCAGGCCAAGCGGCGCGCCATCGAGGATTATTTCCGCCTCTAGCGGAACAGCGCCGGCAAAGCGTCGGCGAGGCGTCGCGGACGCAGGCCGAAATCCTCGCGCAATGCCGAAATATCGATGTCCGGCGCGGCTTCGCAAGGCGTGTCGGCATCCACGGTCGCCGCGATCCGGCAACCGCTCAAACGGCTCGCCCAGGCGAACAGGTCGATGTTGGCGACGTTCTCGCCGCTCGCCACATTATAGATCTGTCGGCGTCCTGATATCGCGATGGCGGCCAAGGCGTCGCAGGCGTCATCGATATGGATATAGTCGCGCGCGGCGCGCGGGTGGCTGGCCAGTTCAATCGCGGCGGAAGATTTGGCGCGGCGGACCAGATCGTGCAGGAAATTCTCGCCGGCGAGATCGTCGGCATAGACCGAGGCCAGACGCGCGGCGCGGACGTTGGCGCGGCCCGCGGTCAGGCATAGCGACTCGCCAACGGCTTTGGTCAGGTCGTAAAGATGGCGGGGGTTCTGCGGCGATAGGACCAGCGGGGCGTCTTCGCGTCCATCCCGGCCGGCATCATACAGCCGTGTCGACGAGAGATAGGTCATCGAATCGAAGGCGGCGTCTTTGAGCAGCCGGGCGAACAGGGAGACGTGCGCTTCGACCGTGTCGAACGGCCGCCGCGCGTAATCGGCGGTCAGACCGATAGCGTAGACGGCGCGGCCGAGCGGCGCGGAAAAATAGCTATCGTCGGCTCGGCCGAAGGCGCGCACGGTCGCGCCGCGGGCGGCGAGGTGGCGGCACAGCGCGCGGCCGATCGCGCCATCGGCGCCGAGCACGGAGAAGGTTTGGCCGGCGAGGCTCATGGCGCGCGCTCGCGCAGCGAGGGGAATCCTTTATCGCGCTCGGACAGAATCGGCGCGCCCCTGTCGGGCCAGGCGATAGCGAGGTCGGGGTCGTCCCACCGCACGCCGCGCGCGCTCGCCGGCTCGTAATAGGCGGAGATTTGATAGACGATCTCGGTCGCGTCGCGCAGCGTTTGGAAACCGTGGGCGCACCCCTTGGGGATGTAGAGCATGCGGCGGTTCTCGGCGCTCAGCTCGGCGCCGATCCATCGTCCATATGTCGCCGATCCGGCGCGCAGATCGACGGCCACGTCGAAGACCGCGCCGGCCGAAACCCGCACCAGCTTGGCTTCGTCATGGGGCGCGGCTTGGTAATGCAGGCCGCGCAACGTGCCCTTTTTGGCGTTGAAGGAGACGCTGCATTGCGCGATGTCCGTCTCCAGGCCGCGCGCCGCGAACTCGCGCGCGCAGAAGACGCGGGCGAAGGCGCCGCGCTCGTCCGACACCGGCTCGGGCTCGATGACGAAGACGCCGGCCAGCTCGGTTTCGCGAAAGATCATCGCGCGCGGATCAGTCGAGAACGCGGACTGTGGGGATCGGCACGACGAACTTTCCGCCCCACTCCTTGATGCCGGCCATCTTCCGGACGATCTCGTCTTGGATGTTCCAGGGCAGGATCAGCACGTAGTCGGGCTTGGTCGCGAAGATTTTTTCCGGCGCATGGATCGGGATGTGCGTGCCGGGCAGATAGAGGCCCTGCTTATGCGGGCTGGCATCGACCGTGTAGTCGAGAAAATCGCCGCGCGCGCCGCAATAGTTGAGCAGCGTGTTGCCCTTGGCCGGCGCGCCGTAGCCGACGACGCTTTTGCCGGCGTCCTTGGCGGCGATCAGGAATTTCAGCAGCTCGCGCTTGGTCGCCTTGACCTGTTCGGCGAAGCCTTCGTAGGTGGCGGCTTTGTCGAGGCCGGCGGCGGTCTCGCGCGCCTTCAGCGCGGCGATGGCCGGCTCGGTGGCGCGCGACGCTTCGGCATGGCAGCCGTAGATTCGCAAGCTTCCGCCATGCGTCGGCAGCTCCTCGACGTCGAACAGCCGGATGTCGTGGCGCGCGAAGGCTTTTTCCACCGCGAGCAGCGAGAAATAGGAAAAATGCTCGTGATAGATCGTGTCGAACTGGTTGAGCGTCATCAATTGCAGCAGATGGGGAAACTCCATCGTCAGCACGCCGTCCGGCTTCAGCGCGATCTTGAGGCCGCCGATGAAATCGTTGAGGTCCGGCACGTGGGCGAGCACGTTGTTGCCAAGCAGAAGGTCGGCGCTCTTGCCTTTCGCGGTCAGATGGCGCGCGGTGTCGACGCCGAAGAAGCGCACCAGCGACGGCACGCCCTTCTTCTCGGCGTGCTTGGCGACGTTGGCCGCCGGCTCGACGCCCAGGACGGGGACGCCGCGCTGGACGAAATATTGCAGCAGATAGCCGTCGTTGCTGGCGACCTCGACGACCTGCGACGAGCCGTCGAAGCCGAAACGGGCGATCATCGCTTCGACATAGCGTTCGGCATGCTTGAGCCAGCTGTCGCTATAGGACGAGAAATAGGCGTAGTCGGAGAACAGCTGTTCCGGCGTTTGCACATCCTCGACCTGGACCAGCAGGCATTCGTCGCACACCAGCGCGTGCAGCGGATAGAACGGCTCGGCGCGGCCGAGGTCCTGCGGGCGGAGATAATAGTTCGACGGCGGCTGGACGCCGAGATCGACCATCGTGCGCGTCAGCGGCGCGCCGCAGGCGCGGCACGGCTGCGGCTGCGCGGCGCTCCGAGGCGAGGCGTCAGAGCCGGACGATCCGGGGGCGAGGGACGGCGGCTGCGGCATCGCGCTCTTGGCCATGGTCTGCTTCAGGTTCGTCGCCATGATAGGTCTCTTTCTCGAATTGGGCGATCTGCCGTTCGGTCGTCTGCCGGACGTCGTCCGACGCATAGAAGGCGCGGTACCAGTCCACGCTTTCGCGGATCGCCGTTTCGGCGCTCCACAGGGTCTGCCAGCCGAAGGCGCGCTTGGCGCGCGCGCTCGACAGCGTCAGCAAAGTGGCCTCGTGCGGCCCGGGAGCGGGAATATGCCGCCAGCGCGCGGGGCGGCCGCCGCGCGCGCTCCAGGCGTCGGCCAAGCGGTCGGCCATCCAGCCGACGGGCCGCGAATCGCGTTCGGCCGGGCCGAAATTCCAGCCGGAGGAAAAGCTCTCGGCCTCCGCGCTCAGCCGCTCGGCGAGCATGAGGAAGCCGCGCACCGGTTCGAGCACGTGTTGCCAAGGGCGCACGGCTTCGGGATGGCGGATCTCCAGGGCGCGGCCTTCGGCGAAGGCGCGCATGGCGTCGGGCACTAGGCGATCGGCGGCCCAGTCGCCGCCGCCGATGATGTTGCCGGCGCGCACGGTGGCGATGCCGGGCGCTGAAGCGCCGGTGAAATAGGATTTGCGGAAGGCTTCGACGACCAGCTCGGCGCAGGCTTTGCTGTTGCCGTAAGGCTCGCGGCCGCCGAGCGCGTCGGTCTCGCGATAGCCCCAGTCCCACTCCTTGTTCTCATAGACCTTGTCGGTCGTGACGATGACGGCGGCGCGCACGCTGGGGCAGGCGCGCAGGGCTTCGAGCAGATGGACGGTGCCCATCACGTTGGTCGCGTAGGTGCCGACCGGATCGGCGGCGGCGGCGCGCACCAGCGGCTGGGCCGCGAGATGCATCACCACGTCGGGGCGGGCGCGGCGCATGGCGTCGGTGAGCGCGTACAGGTCGCGCACGTCGGCGATGGTGGATGCGACGTCGCTTCCGAGTCCGGTCGCTTCAAAGAAGCTCGGCTGGCTCGGAGGCGGCAAGGCGTAGCCGTGCACCTCCGCGCCGAGGCGCGCGAGCCAAGCGCAGAGCCATCCGCCCATGAAGCCGGTATGGCCGGTGACGAAAACCCGCCGGCCGCGCCAGAAGGACGCTGTCACGCCGATTTCAGGCACGCGACTTTCTCCGCGTCGGTCCAAGTGCGCCACGGCGCCTTGCCGGACGCCCACATTTCGTTGAGCAGCTGCATTTCGCGGAACGTGTCCATGCACTGCCAAAAGCCCGGATGCTGGTAGACCGAAAGCTGGTTCTCGGCGGCGAGATATTCGAGCACGCCTTGTTCGAGGCTGACGTTCTCGTCGGCGCGCAGGCGGTCGAAGGCCTTTTTCTCGAAGACCAGGAAGCCGCCGTTGATCCAGCCGTCGGTGGTTTGCGGCTTCTCGCGGAAGGTGCGAACCGCGCCGTTCTCGATGGCGAGCTCGCCGTAGCGCGAGGACGGGTGGACGGCGGTGACGGTCGCGAGGCGGCCTGAGCTTTTGTGGAAGGCTAGCAGCGCATCGAGGTCCACGTCGGAAACGCCGTCGCCGTAGGTGGCGAAGAAGCAGTCGCCTTTCACGTAAGGCAGGGCCTGGCGGATGCGCGAGCCGGTCAGCGTTTCCGCGCCCGTCTCGGTGAGCACCACGCGCCAATCCTCGTCGTAGCCGTTCGACAGCGTCTCGACCGAATCGGTCGAGAAGTCGATGGCGAAATCGGAATTATGGCGGCGATAGTTCAGGAAATATTCGCGGATCGCGTCGCCCTTATAGCCGAGGCAGAGGATGAAGTTGCGCGAGCCGGCCCCATGGTAATGCTTCATGATGTGCCAGAGGATCGGCTTGCCGCCGACCTCGACCATCGGTTTCGGCTTGAACTCGGTTTCCTCGCGCAGGCGCGTGCCGAGTCCGCCGCAGAGCAGCATCACGTCGGGGCGGTCGCGGCTCGGGGCCGCACGCAGGCTCGTGAACTTCAGCATCGTCACTCTCCCATCAGGAACCGCGGGTCGCGGTTCGGGGCATGGCGGTCCTTGCCGTTGCCGCCGTGGCCGGGCGCGCGGCGGCGCGGACGGCCAGGAACGCCGCGCGGCACCTCGATCCGGCCGGACACGCCGGGCCAGGCGGGGAGCGCCGGCGCGCCTTCCAGGCGCAGGGCGGGTTTGGCGTCGGCCGGCAGATTCTCGGCGAAATCGCGTCGGGCGGCGGCGCCGGCTTGCCCCACGGTGAGCAGCTTCAGCATCGCTTCGAGCGCGATCGGCGGCAATCCGGCGACCGACGTGGCACGCATATCCATAGTGGCAGTCCTTGGTTAATTTTTTCTTGTCGCGTCTCTAAGCCGGGTTTTGGCCGGCTTAGAGACTGTGGCGGACCGGATATTTGCTGTTCGACATCACGTACTGGCGGGCGACGCGGTTGCGGGTGTCGACGAACACCGGGGCGCGCAGGTTGACCGAGACATGGGCGCCGGCTTCGTCGCGGCGGACGGTCACGATCAGCATGAGAGCGAGGTCGTCGACGGCGATGCCGAGCGCGCGGCAGGCGTCGTCGATGTCGGCGGCGTCGATCGCTTGGTTGCCGGCGGCGAGCGGCGCGACCAGGAAGGCCAGGTTCTGGTCGGACAGGCACTGCAGCACGCGGAACTGCGGATATTTGCCGTCCGGCAGCTCGGCGAGGGCGAAGTCGTGGTAGTCGCCGAAGCCGAGCAGGCCCTGCGGCATGGCGAGCATGGCGTTCTCGCCGATGGCGAGGGTGCCGAAGCGCGACTCGACGACGAGCGTGCGCGGCGCGGGCGCGGCGAGGACCGGGGGCGGGGCGATGGTCTGGGTAAGCGCGGAATTGGCGAGCATGATGGGCTCCTTTGGATGGACGAGTTAGCGGAGATACGAGGCGAGGTTGAGCTGGGACAAAGTGGAAATCGTCATGTACGAGGCTTGCAGCAGAGTCTGGTCCTGCGTCAGCCTGGTCATCACTTCCGTCACGTCGATGGCGGTGATGTCGACGATCGACTGCTTGACGTAGACCTTGAGGTCGTCGTTATCGCTCGTCACTTTGTCGAGCGATATTTGCGACGAGGCGATGCGGCTGGTGATGTCAGGAATGCCCTGGATCGCCTGGTTGACGAGATCCAGCGCTTCGTTCAGGCGGGCGCGGTCGACCGGGTTCACGCTCGCCGTGTTGGTCAGCTTGAGCGCGCGCATCAGCTGCTCGAACGCCGGCTCGTTGGCGGTCGCGCCGTAGGCGACGTCGTAGTTCTCGGCGGCCTGCGTGGTCAGGCGGATCGAATCGCCCTGATAGTAAGAAGTGTCGGCGGCGCTGGGATAGGCGCCCGGCGGCGTGGCGTAGCTGGCGAGATCGACCGGCTCGGCGTCGATGCGCGAGCCGGCGAACAGATAGCGGTCGCCGAGCTTGGCGTTGAGCTGGCGCGCCGCTTCGGCCAGCATGTTCTCGGTGGTCTCCTGCAGCGCCATGTCGGCGGCGTTCTGGTTGTTGAGCGCGTTGGTCAGCAGGGTCTTGAGGCTGGTCGCGACCTCCAGAAGCTTGGTCGTCGACTGCTCCATGGTCTGCAGGCGCAGCTGCACGCTCTGGTTGTTCGTCTTGTACTGGTCCATGCGCGACAGGCTAGATTCCAGGTTGACGAGCTGGCGCGAGCTGCCGGCGACGCCGGAATAGCGGGTCGAGAGGTAGCCGGTGGCGGCCTGCGTGGTGAGCAGGTCGATCCGGTTCTGCGTGGCGCGCAGGTTGGTTAGCGTCTGGCTATAGGTGCCAATATCGGAAACGCGGGTCATGGGCTCTCCTAGACCATATCGGTCAGAATTTTGAGCATCTCGGACAGCGTGGTGATCACGCGGGCCGAGGCGCCGTAGGCGTTCTGATACATGATGAGGTTCGTCATCTCTTCGTCGGTGCTGACGCCGCTCGCCGCCTGCGACTTGGCGGTGATGTCGCCGAGCACGTTGGCGCGGTAAGCCTCGGCGTCGTTGGCGTTGGCCGCGCGGGTGGCGTTGTCGGACAGGATGTTCGCGCCGTAGCCGGCGAGCGTCACGCTGGTCGCCGGCAGGCCGCCGGCCGCGGCGAACGTCTGCTTCGTGGTGAAGACCTTGGCCATGCGCTCGGCGATCGAGCTGTCGCCCGTCGTCACGGCGATGTCGCCGGCGAGCAGCGCGCCTTCGCTGACTTGGCCGCGCGACAGTTTCTGCGGATCCGAGACGATGTCGCCGCGCACGGCGATGTTGCTTGCCAGGCCGCCGAGGTTCGAGCCGACGAACAGGTTGTTGAGGCCGAAATAGTGCGAGAAGCCGAAGCCGGTCGTCGCCTCCTGGCTGGTCAATTCGTTGATGCCGATGCCTTGGCCGGCGACGTTCGCGGTGAGCACGAGTTGGCCGAGATCGGCACTCGTGCTGGCGGTCACGCCGGGCAGGCCGGGGATGGCGGGGGTGGCCGCGGCGTAAACGCCGTTGATGGCGTCGGCGATCTGGGCGACGGTCGGCGCGCCGCCGACCACGGTGGCGAGGTCGTCGAGGCTGAAGTCGAACGGCGCGGCCGCGGCGGTGCCGTCGGCGTTGAGCAGGGCGATGCGCACCGTGCCGGTCATGCTGACGGTGTCGGTCGCCGGCGAAAAGCCGCGCTCGCCGGTCAGGCTGGCCGGCGGCGGCATGGCGACGCCGTCGTTGTGCGCGGCGTTGATCTGGTCTTTCAGCACGGTCGCCAGGCCGTCGATCTGCGCGCCGAAATTGGGCAGTTCGACGTCGCGCATGTCGACCAGGGCCTTGAGCTTGCCGGATTTCAGCTCGGTCGTGATGTCGGCGCCGTCGAGCAGGAGGCCGCCGATGCCGTTGTTCGGATAGCTGACCTCGGCGGCCATGGCGGCGGCCGGGCTGTAACTGAGGACGCCGGCTTCGCGATCGACCAGCGAGCGGCCGGAGGAGGTGAAGATGACGATCTCGCCGGTGCCGCGGGTGAAATAGCCGATGTCCATCTTTTCGGCGAGCGAGGCGACGGCGACGTCGCGCTTGTCCTGCAGGTCGCCGGCCGGCTGGTTGAGGGCGATGTTGCGGGAGATGTTGACGTTCAGCTCGGCGATGCTCTGCAGCAGCCGGTTGATCTCGCCGACCGAGCTGGCGATCGTCTGGTCCGCCTCGTAGCGCAAGTCCTGGATCTGCGCCGACATGTCGTTCATCTGGCGCGACAGGGTCTGCGCCGCCATCACCAGGTCGATCTGGCTGTTGGACGACGAGGGATCGACGGCGAGCGCCGACATCTTGTTGCCGAGCGTGGTCAGGGTCGAGGCCATCGACGAGGCGGCATCGGGCGTGCCGAACATGTTCTGCATCGAGGCGAAGAACCGCTGGCGGACGGAGGCTTCGCCGTAAGCCGTGGTCTGCGCGCGCACGTCGCGCAGCAGGTATTCGTTGACCTCGCGGGTGACGCTGCCGATCTTGACGCCGGCGCCCTGGCCGTCGATCAGCATGTTCTCCAGATGCGCCGTCTTGCGGGTGTAGCCGACGGTGTTCGCGTTGGCGATGTTGTTCGACGTGATCGACAGCGCCGCCTGCGTGGTCTGCAGGGCGGAGACGGCGGTGCCGAGCGCGACGTTGATGGAGGAGGACATGGCGGCGTTCCGCTCAGAGCTGCTTGTTGAGCGTCATGGCGACGGCGCGGCGCGGGCCGTAGCCGTTGAGCACGCCGGCGCTGGAATAGGCGGCCGCGCTCGTCTGCTTCTCGGACACGGCCGTGACAATGGCCTTGAGCAGACGCTCGCTGACGTTGCGGGCGGCGCGCAGCGCGCGCTCGTTGTCGGTTATCACCTTCTGGAAGCGCACGGTGGCGTCGCGCAGCGCGTCGCGGTCCTCGGCGCTCGCGCCGGCGAGCAGGCCGGGCTCCTTGCGCAGCGCCTGCATGAAATGGTCGTAGCCGCGCGCCAGCTCGGCCTTCTCGGCCTGCAACTCCTTGATGTCCTGCGGGCGCAGGCCGCGCAGAATCTCGTTCTCGCGCGTCATCAGCGCGCTGAGCTTCTCGGTGACGGCGACGAGATCGCCGACGAGGCTGTTGGGGGCGGTCATCACTTCACCTCTTGGGTCTTGAGGATCTCGGCATAGACCTGGTTGGCGATGCCGATGCCGCCGTTGCGCGCCATCTCCTTGCCGTACTGGTCGGTCAGCAGCGAGCGGAACATCTGTTCGGCATTGCCGCCGCCGAACGGGCCGTCGGTCTCGATGCCGGCGAACATGGCTTCCATGGTCTGGCCGATGAAAAAGGCTTCGAAATCCTGCGCGGCCTTGCGCGCCTGGGCTTCGGTCTTGGCGGCGACGTTCGGCGCCTTTTTGGCGTCGGCGTAGGCCGAGGTCGCGTCGAGAATGGACAGGGCGCTCATCACATCACCTCGATGTCGGCCTGCAGGGCGCCGGACGCCTTGATGGCCTGGAGAATGGAGATCATGTCGCGCGGGCCGACGCCGAGCGCGTTCAGGCCGTTGACCAGCTCTTGCAGGCTGACGCCGTTCTGCAGGATGGCGAGCTTGCGGTCGGTCTGCTCGTCGATCTGGATGTCCGACCGGTTGACGGTGGTGGTCGTGCCGCCGGTCGAGAAGGCGTTGGGTTGCGACACCTGCGGCGTCTCGGTCACGCGGATCGTCAGGTTGCCCTGGGCGATGGCGACGGTGGAGATGCGGACGTTCTCGCCCATCACGATGATGCCGGAGGACTGGTCGACGACGACGCGGGCGATCTGGTCGGGCACGACGCGCAGCTGCTCGATGTCGGTCAGCATGGCGACGAGATTGTTGCGGCGCTCCTCGGGGATCGTCATGGCGACGGTCCCTGGATCGAAGGCTTTGGCCTGGCCACGGCCGCCCATATAGGCGTTGATCGCCGCGGCGACGCGGTTGGCGGTGGTGAAGTCCGGGTTGCGCAGCGAAATGCGCATCTCGCTCATCTCGCCCATCTCGAAGCCCACTTCGCGCTCGACGATGGCGCCGTTCGGGATGCGGGCGCTGGTCGGGATGCCCTTGGTCACGGTGGCCGCGGCGCCCTGGGCGCTGAAGCTGTTGCTGGCGGCGTTGCCCTGGGCGACGGCATAGACCTCGCCATCGGCGCCGATCAGCGGCGTGACCAGCAGGCTGCCGCCCATCAGGCTCTTGGCGTCGCCGAGCGCGCTGACGGTGACGTCGAGGCGGGTGCCGTGGCGCGAGAACGGCGGCAGGGTGGCGGTCACCATCACGGCGGCGACGTTGGCGGTCTTAAGCGTGTCGTTGCGCACGTTGACGCCGAGGCGTTCGAGCATGCCGATCAGGCTCTGCTTGGTGAAGGGCGAGTTGTTGAGCGTGTCGCCCGTGCCGTTGAGGCCGACGATCAGGCCGTAGCCGACGAGCTGGTTGTCGCGCACGCCTTCGAAGTCGGCGATGTCCTTGATGCGCGAGTTCGCCGCCGCCGGCCCGGCGAGGAGCAGCAGGGCGGCGAGCGCGAAGGAGGCGCGGACGATATGGCGGAGGCGGACGGTCATGTGGGCGTTCTGCTTTAAAAGGCGGTTTGATCTCGCCTCTCTCTAGCGAGGACCGTGCCATTTGCCGCGAATTCGCAAAGCTCTGATTTTGTTGCGATATTTTCACCGCAGCGAAATCGCGAACGCGGCACTTCCGGCCGCGCGGCAAGGCTTGCCGCAATTGCGCGGCAAGATTTACCGGGATGTTCCAGCCCGGTTGGCCGGGAGGATTTTGCCGCCGGCGCGGCGCTTAACCGCTTGTTAAGCAAACCGGCGCACAGTCCGCCCATCACCAATCACGCGGCCAGACGCCTCGCGATGAAGATTTCCGATAGCAACCCGATCCGCTCCATCGCTCTCCGCCGTTTGCGCGGCGGCAACGGCGCGTCGTCGTCGGGCTTCGCCAACCATCTGCCCGAGGAGCATCCGGCCGCGGCGACGCCGCTCGGCGGCACCGGCGCGCTGGGCGGCGTCGATGCGTTGTTGTCTCTGCAAGAGGTCGAGGACGCCGCCACCGGCCGCTCCAAGGGCCTGCGCCGCGCCGACGACCTGCTCGACCGGCTCGAAGAGATCCAGCTCGGCCTGCTGACCGGCGCGCTGTCGCGCGAGAATCTTCAGGAACTCGCCCGCGCGGTGCGCCAGCGGCGCGCCGAATCGGGCGATCCGCGCCTCAACGACATCCTCGATCAGATCGAGTTGCGCGCCGCCGTCGAGCTGGCCAAATACGGCCCGCGCGGCTGACGCGCCGGTTCCCGCCGGCGCCTTACGGGCCGTTCCGGGACAAACCATTGAAATAAAACACGGATTTTGACGCGGTTCGGCGCGTCCCGGCCTTGCCGTGGGGGCCTGCCCTCCATATACTCCGCGCGCTTTCTAAAGCGCTTGTTCCTGGGGTGGTGTTCGAGATGTCCGTGACGTTGTCTCCCGATTACCGGCCGTCCGACGACGAGCCGTTCATGAATCCGAAACAGCGCGAATATTTCCGTCGCAAGCTGCTCGCGTGGAAGGAAGAGCTCCTGTCCGAATCGAGCGAGACCCTCATGCATCTGCAGGAGGGCGGGTTCCGCGAGCCCGATCTCGCCGACCGCGCCTCGCTCGAGACCGACCGCTCGCTCGAGCTGCGCACGCGCGATCGCGCCCGCAAGCTCGTCTCCAAGATCGACGAAGCCTTGGAGCGCGTGGAGGACGGCACTTACGGCTATTGCATCGAGACCGGCGAGCCGATCAGCCTGCGCCGCCTGGAGGCGCGCCCCATCGCGACGCTGAGCATCGAGGCGCAGGAGCGCCATGAGCGCCTGGAGCGCACGCGGCGCGACGATTAAAGAAACTGCGCACGCGGCGCGACGATTAAAGAAACTGCGCACGCGGCGCGACGATTGAAGCAGCTGCGCACGCGGCGCTACGAATCGAAAAGGCCGGCATCCTGAGGATGCCGGCCTTTTTCTTGGCGTCCGATCGGGCGATCAGAACGGGTAGATGATGTCGAGCACCTGCGTGCCGTAGCGCGGCTGCTGCACGTCGGTGATATGGCCGCGGCCGCCGTAGGCGATGCGGGCTTCGGCGATCTTCTCGTAGGAGATCGTGTTGGTCGAGGCGATGTCCTCGCGGCGGATGATGCCGGTGATCTGCAGCTCGCGGACCTCGAAGTTGACGCGCACTTCCTGGCGGCCCTGGATCACCAGATTGCCGTTCGGCAGCACCTGGGTGACGAGCGCGGCGACCTTGAGCTGGATGGCTTCCTCGCGGTCGATCGAGCCCGAGCCGTTGTTGGTCGTCGAGCCGTCGATGCCGAGCATATTGTTGTTGTCGACCTGGTTCGGCAGGATCTTGCTCAGGTTCGCCTCGAAGCCGAGCAGGCCGCCGATGCCGGCGGTCTCGGAGGTGGTGCGGCCGCGGCGGCTGGCGTTGCTCAGCTCGGCCTTGTCCTCGATGTTGATCAGAACGGTCAGGATGTCGCCGGTGACGCCGGCGCGCTGGTCCTTGAAGAAGGCGCGCGAGCCGGCGCGCCACAGGCTGTTGGCGTGGCGGTAATCGGTGTCGGCTTTCGGCATCGGCAGGCTGACCGGCCGGTAGTTCGGTTCCTGCACCGGGTTGGTGATCTCGGAGAGCTTCGGCGTCGCGCCGACGTTCTGCAGCCGGTCGAGCGTGTTCGAGCAGGCGCCGAGCGCGAGGCTCGCGCCGAGGGCGAGCAGGGCCGTCAGCGGGCGGCGGGAAATGGCGGGGGCGGCGGTCATGGCGATGTCCTTGGGTTCGGGGCGCGGCATCAGTAGGCGACCGGCGTCGTGCTGGTGACCTGCACGGTGTTCATGCTGGTCACGACGCCTTCGATCACGGTCTTGCTCTGGCTGTTCATGATGCGCACGGTGTCGCCGACGCTGCCGTCCTCCAGGGCCTTGCCCTTCGAGGTCAGCTGCATGCGCGGCGTCTGCAGCATCATGGTGACGATACCGTTCTTCAGCACGGCGAGCGGCGTGCGGAGGTCGGAGGCGCGCAGCGTCTGGCCGGCGGGCACGACGCGGCGAACCTCCTGGCCGATCAGGCGTTGCGGTTCGGCGATGGCCTGACGGCCGGCCTGCTCGCTGCGCACCAGGATCCAATCGAGGTCGTCCTTGCGGATGATCTCGCCGGCGGCGAAGCGGCGGTTGAGCACCGGGACTTCGACGAGCGCGACGGCGCGGCCGACGACCGGCAGGCGGATCGTGTCGACGGCGACGGTGGCGCTGAAGCGGCCGCTGCGGTCGTCGTAGTCGAGCTGGTCGATTTGCACGGCGGCGGAGACGCCGGCGGGAAGCTGGATCGGCGGCATCTTGCCGGCGAGCTCGATCTCGCTGCGCCCGGCGAGGCCGCGGCTTTGCAGCGCCTTGCGCAGGGCCGTTTCGATCTCGGCCTGGCCGACCGTCTGGCTGGCGCGCTCGATCACGACGCGGTCGGACCAGGTGCGCGGCTGCCAGGCGACGCCGTGCAGCTTGGCGATGCCGGCGAGGCGGTTGAGGTCGTAGACCGTCTGGCCGCCGGGGGCCGGCGCGGGGGCCACGGCTTCCTCGGTGCGGTCGGCGAGGCCGGCGAACAGGTCGCCGAGCGTGACCATGGCGTCGCGCACGACCACGCGTTCGGCGGTCGGCGTCGTCGCCAGCAGCACGGGACGCCCGGCGGGCGCGGTCTGGGCCTGCGCGCGCCAGACGCCGACGGCGAAGATCGCGGCGGCGAGACAGGCGACGGCGCAAGTCTTGGCGATGAAGCTGCGGTTGGTCATGGTTCGATCCTTCGGGGTCAGGCGGTCTGGACCAGGCTGCTCAGCATCTCATCGGAGGTCTGCACCACCTTCGAGGCCAGCTCATAGGCGCGCTGGGCGGTGATCATGGTGGTGATTTCGTTGACCATGTTGACGTTCGAGGTTTCCAGGAAGCCCTGCAGCATGCTGCCGAATCCGGTCTGGTTGGGCACGCCGGTGGTGGCGGCGCCCGACGCGGCGGTCTCGGTCAGCAGGTTGTCGCCCATCGACTGCAAGCCGGCCTCGTTGGCGAAGGTGGCGAGCTGGAACTGGCCGACGGTGGTGGTGGTCGCCTGGCCGGGCAGCTTCACCTGCACCTCGCCGCTGGCGTTGATCGCCACTTCGAGCGCGTCGCCCGGCACGGTGATGGCGGGCTGCACGGTGAAACCCTGCGGCGTGACGATGGTGCCGGTCGGGCTGAGCTGCAACGAGCCGGCGCGGGTGTAGGCCGTGGTGCCGTCCGGCATATCGACCTGGAAGTAGCCCTTGCCCTGAATGGCGACGTCGAACGTGTTGCCGGTCGAGAGCATGTTGCCCTGCTCGTGGATGCGGTAGGTCGAGCCGACCTTCACGCCGGTGCCGAACTGCGCGCCGGTGACGACCAGCGTGCCGGTGTCGGACGACTGCGCGCCGACGGCGCTGCGCGTCTGGTAGATCAGGTCGTTGAACTCGGCTCGCGCCCGCTTGAACGCCGTGGTGTTCAAGTTGGCGATGTTGTTCGAGATCACGTCGACGTTGAACTGCTGAGCCAGCATGGCGGTGGCGGCGATGTTCAGGGAGCCCATGATATTGTCCTATGTTCCGATGTTGTCCGGGACGCTTAGGCGACTTTGCCGAGCCGCTGGATCGCGCCGCGGATGCGTTCGTCTTCGCTGTTGATGACTTTCTGCGAGCTTTGATAGACGCGGGACGCTTCGATCATGCGGGTGATCTCCATGATCGGCGTCACATTCGCGCCTTCGAGGTAGCCCTGGAGAACCTCGGTTTTTTCGGCCGGGCGGGGCTCGGCGTCGGTCGTGTAAAGCCCGTTGCCGGCGCGCTGCAGGCGCTGCAGGTTGTCGAAGCCGACCAGCTTGAGCTTGCCGATCTCCTGGCCGTCGGCGGTGATGCTGCCTTCCGGGCTGATCGTGATGTTCGCCGTGTTGGGCGGCACGACGATCGGCAGGTCGGCGTCGTTTTGCACGATCAGGCCGCGGCTGTTCACGATCTGGTTCTGCGCGTTGATGCTGAGATGGCCGTCGCGCGTGTAGCGCGGGCCGTTCTCTGTCGTCACCACGAGGAAGCCGTCGCCGCGCAGGCCGATGTCGAGCGTGTTGCCGGTGGCGTTGATCGGGCCGGCCTCGGTGTCGCGATGGATGCCGACGTATTTCGGGAACGTCACCTGCGCCGCGCCGGTCTCCGGCGTCAGATACTTGTTGAACACCGTGCGTTCGCTCTTGAAAGCGTTGGTGTTCATGTTCGCGATGTTGTTCGCGATCGATTCCACTTGGTCGCGCGACGCCATTTGGCGCGACAGGGCGATGATCAGCGGCGATTCCATGTTGGCTCCATTCGGCAGCGATGCCGGTTTTCCACGCCAGATCATTTGCACCCGCCGTGCCAGTCGGAAAGGCGAGGAAAATCAAAGGGCTCCTGTTCCTTCCGCTCGGCAAGGCCGGCATAACCCGGCAGGCTTTGCCGGGTAAATGCTGCCCCGCCCGGGCGCGAAACCAAAAATTAAGGAAACCGCCCTTAAGAGTAGGGGGCGGCCGCAAAGGCCGTCCGACTTTCGCCGCTCCGCTTCACCGCCAGCCGTTCCAGGAACCGTGCCATGACCGATCAGGCCGCCGCGTCGCCCGCCGAGATGGAAGCCGCCACCCCGGCCGATGAGCCCGCCGGCGGCAAGAAGAAGCTGATTCTGATCTTCCTCGCGCTCGTGCTCGTCCTCGGCGCCGCCGGAGCCGGCTTCATGTTTTTCAATCCCTTCGCCAAGAAGGACGCCGCCGAGGACGCCGAAGCCGCGCCGCCGGTGCCCAAGGCTGCGGTCTTCCTCGACCTGCCGGACCTCTTGGTGAACCTCAATTCGGCCAACCGCCGGACCAATTTCCTCAAGATCAGCATCAGCCTCGAAGTCGAGAGCGCCGCCGACGTGCAGAAGCTCCAGGTCCTGATGCCGCGCATCGTCGACAGCTTCCAGGTCTATCTGCGCGAGCTGCGCCTCGAGGACTTGCGCGGTTCGGCTGGCATGTATCGCCTACGCGAAGACCTGCTGCGCCGCATCAACGAGGCGGCGCGCCCGGTCAAGGTGAACGACGTGCTCTTCAAAGAGCTTTTGGTCCAGTAAGGCCCGGGGAACAGCCAGATGGCAGACGAGACCGCCGCCGAAACGCCGGCCGACGCCGTGAACCCCGAAGGCGTCGTCGATGCCGCCGCGCCCGGAGAGGGCGAGGGCGGGGACGAAGACATGTTCGCCGCCATGGGCATGTCCGATGGCCAGGAGAACCGGGTTCTCAACCAGGACGAGATCGACAGCCTGCTGGGCTTCGATGAGGGCGAGGAAGACGGCCCGCGTTCGGGCATCAAGGCGATCATCAATAGCGCGCTGGTGTCCTACGAGCGCCTGCCGATGCTCGAGGTGGTGTTCGACCGCCTAGTCCGCATGATGTCCACCAGCCTGCGCAATTTCACCTCGGACAACGTCGAGGTGACGCTCGACAACATCACCTCGATCCGCTTCGGCGACTATCTCAACTCGATCCCGCTGCCCGCCATGATCAACGTGATCAAGGCCGAGGAATGGGAGAACTATTGCCTGGTCACGGTCGACAGCGCGCTGATCTATTCGGTGGTCGACGTGCTGCTCGGCGGCCGGCGCGGCACCGCGGCGCTGCGCATCGAGGGCCGTCCTTACACCACGATCGAGCGCAATCTGGTCGAGCGCATGATGCATGTCGTGCTCGCCGACCTCTCGGCCGCGTTCGATCCCTTGTCGCCGGTCACGTTCCGCTTCGACCGTCTGGAAGTGAACCCGCGCTTCGCCACCATTGCCCGCCCGGCCAACGCCGCCATCATGGCGCGCTTCCGCATCGACATGGAAGACCGCGGCGGCCGCATGGAGCTGGTCCTGCCTTACGCCACCATCGAGCCGGTGCGCGAGTTGCTGCTGCAGATGTTCATGGGCGAGAAATTCGGCCGCGACAGCATCTGGGAAAGCCATCTCGCCAACGCCGTGTGGGACACCGAAGTCGAGGTCGAAGCCGTCCTCGACGAGAAGATGATGCATCTCAACGAGATCGTGAATCTTCAGGTCGGCTCGCAGATCATGCTCAACGTCGGCCCCAACGCGCCGATCGACATGCGCTGCGGCGAATTGTCGGTCATGACCGGCAAGATGGGCCAGAAGAGCGGCAAAATCGCCATTCAGATCGAAGACACCAAACTCGACAAGCCCCGGAGGTAACGCATATGGCGTCCCTGCTGCTCGAAGCCCTGCTCGCCGTTCTTCTCGTCGCCACCATCGGCTACGCCGCCATGCTCGACCGGCGTCTTCGCACGCTGCGCCAGAGCCGCGACGAGATGCAGGCGCTGATCGCCAGCTTCACCGCCGCCACGGCGCACGCGCAGGCCGGCCTGATCTCGCTGCGCGAGACGAGCCAGTCCGCCGGCGAGAGCCTGCAAAGCGACATCGAACGCGCCAAATCGCTGCGCGACGACCTTTCCTTCCTGCTCGACCGCGGCAACAGCCTGGCCGACCGTCTCGAAGGCGGCATCGGCGCGGCCCGCGTCGCGGTCAAGAGCCAGCCGCGCGTCAAGCCGGAGCCGATCCGCGCCGAGGAAGAGCCTGAGGAGCCCAAGCCGGTCGTGCGCCTCGCCGAGACGCCGAAGCGCCAAGCGGCGGCGCAAGCGCCGCGCGGCGGGATTCCCGGCGCGAAAGTGATCTCCAAGCGCGAAGCCGCCGCCGCGGCCGTCGGCGAAAGCGACGACGAGATGGCGCGCCAGCTGCTGCGCGCGCTCAAGACCGCCCGCTAACCTTCAGCGAGACCGCCGCGTCATGAAATTCCGCCTGCTGCCCGCCGCCATCCTGGTCGCCACGACGCTGCTCGGCGTCAAGCTGACGACGCTGTGGCATGGCGTCGAAAGCGTCGTCGCGCCGGTCGCTGTGGCCCAGACGGCCGCGCCGCAAGCGCAGCCGGCGTCTGCCGCTCCGGTCGAGCAGGTCAAGCCGAACGCGCCGCGCGGCGCCGAGCTCGCCGACGATCCGACGCTGATGAGCCAGTCGGAAATCGACCTGCTGCAGCGCTTGGCGACGCGCCGCGCCGAGATCGACGCCTGGAACAACGACCTCGACCTGCGCGAGAAGCTGCTCAAGGCCGCCGAGCAGCGGCTCGACGGCAAGCTCGCCGAGCTCAAAGGCGTGCAGGATTCGATCAAGGGCATGCTCAAGCAGCATGAGGACGAGCAGGAAACCAAGCTCAAGAGCCTGGTGAAGATCTACGAGACGATGAAGCCGAAAGACGCCGCCAACGTCTTCGAAAAGCTCGACATGGCGATCATGCTCGATGTCGTCGAGCGCATGAAGGAAGCCAAGGTCGCGCCGATCATCGCCGCCATGAATCCCGACAAGGCCAAAGAGATGACCGAGGAATTGGCCGGTCGCCGCAAGATCGTCGCCGAAACCGCCGCCCGCACCGCCAATGCGGTCGCCGCGCAGCCGGCCGCCGCCCAGGCGGCCCAAAGCCAGCCGGTTGCCGGCATGATTCCGCCGGCCGGCAACCCGCCCGCCGTCCGCTGATCCCGGCACCCCGGCGCCTCGCCGGGGTTTCGCCGACTGGGCAAAAATTTCCGCCTCTTTACGGCAAATTAACCAGACCCGGGCGAATCTCGGCAGCATTGCCGGAGCGCCCTTCGCCCGCGCCGGCTTCGAGCAGGATCCTCCATGTCCCGACCGCCGCTGTTGCCGACCCTGTCCCGCCTCAAGCTGCCGCGCGCGGCGCTCATCGCCGCGTGGCTCGCGGTCGGCGCTTTCGCCGCGCCGCTCGCCGCCGCCGAACAGGTCGCGGTGCGCGTCGGCGAGCATGCCGGTTTCGGGCGCTTGGTGTTCGAATGGGCGTCGCCGGTCGCCTACAGCGCCGCCATCGACGGCGAGAATCTCGTCATCCGCTTCGAGCGGCCCTTCGCCGGCGCGCTCGACGCCGTGCCGCGCCGCCTCGCCAATTATCTGACGCAGCCGGCGCTCGTCGATGAGGGCAAGGCGCTGATCTTCCCGCTCAAGGGCCCGTTCGGCCTCAAGAGTTATGTTGAGGGCCGCACGGTGGTCGTCGATCTCGTCAAGGGCGGCAACCCGCCGGCAGCGGCGCAAGGCCCGCTCGCCGCCAAAGCGCCCGACGCCAAGCCTGTTGAGATCAAGCCGGTCCCTCAAGCCGCCGAAACCAAGCCCGCGCCGCAGGATGCGAGCGCGCCGCTGCTGGCGGTGCGCGCCGGCGATCATCCGGGCTACGGCCGCATCGTGTTCGATTGGCCGCGAACGGTCGATTACGACGTTTCGCAAAACGGCGACAAGCTCGCCGTGACCTTCGCCGCGCCGGCGCGGCTCGACGCCGCCGCCGTGTCGGCGAAACTGCCCAAGACCGTGCTGGCCTTGAGCGCGGAGCGCGCCGAGACGGGCTTGCGCGTCGATCTGACGACGGTGCCCGGCGCGCGGCTGCGCCATTTCCGCAACGGCCCGAGCGTGGTCGTCGACGTGCTGGCCGACGTCTCCGAACCGGCCGAAAAAGCCATGACGAATCTGGCCGCGAAAGCCCCGGAAAAGCCCGCCGCGACGCCGGTTTCCGCCCAACCCGCCCGCCAAGCCGCTGCCCAACCGGATCCCAAGGCCCTCCCCAAGCCGGCTCAGCAAAACGCGGCGCAGGCGGGCGAAACGTTGGCGAAATACGAATTGGTGCCGGAGAGCCAGCCGGCTTCCGCGCCGACGCAGGCCGCTGCCGCATCGGCGACCGCCGCGCCGCAGAGCTTGCTGCCGACTCCGGCCGCCGCCGCGCCCGCGCAAACGCCGCTGGCGGCGCGCCGGCTCGTCGTCTCGGCCATCGGCTCCGGCCCGCAGATCGGCGGCCTGCGTTTCGCCTGGCCGGCGGACGCGCCGGTGGCGCTGTTCGAGCGCAACGGTTCGCTGTGGGCGGTGTTCGACCGCGCCGCGAGCGCCAACGTCGCCAATAATTGGCCGCGCGCCGTGGCGCGTCCCGAGATGGTCTTCTCGGCGGTCTCGACCATCCTGCGCTGGCCCCTGGCGGCGGAGCGCCATGCCGCGGTGCGCCGCGACGGCGCCAACCTGCTGGTCGAGTTCGCCGCCACGCCGGCGCTGCCCGGCGCGCAGGTCGGCATCGAGGCGCAGCCGCAGGCCGACGCCGGCCCGCGCGTGCTGCTGAAATCCGCCGCCTTCGGTCCGGTGATCGAGACGCGCGATCCGGAAGTGGGCGACAAATTGTGGGTGCTGCCGACGATGGCCGCCGAAGGCCTGGCCGGCGAGCGCCGTTTCGTCGAATTCCAAACGCTCGCCTCGCTCCAGGGCGTCGCGATCAAGGCGCTGACCGACGAACTGCTGGTGCGCGCCGTGCCCGAGGGCGCGGAAATCGTCACGCCCGGCGGCTTGCGCCTGTCCGGCGCGCTCGCCGCCGCCGCGCCCATCGCCCAGGCCGCCGCGACGCCGGCCGTCTCGCGTCTGATCACGCAAAGCGGCGCGACGGTGCCGCTGCCGATCCTCGCGGTCCACACCACGACCCTGTTCGACTTCGCCGGCTGGTCGCAGGCCGGCGGCGGGCCGCAGGCGTCGTTCTTCGAGCGCAAGGCCAATTTGCAGCGCGCCGTCATCGACGCGCCGCGCGCCATGCGCAACCCGGCGCGGCTCGCGCTGGCGCGCTTCCTGTTCGCCAACGGCCAGGCCGCCGACGCGCTCGGCATCCTTCAGGTGATGGAGGAGGACGAGCCCGACGCGGCGCGCGATCCGTCCTATCTCGCGCTGCGCGGCGCCAGCCGCTACCTGATGGCCGATCTCAACGCCGCCGGCCCCGATCTTTTCGCGAACAGCCTCGATCAGGAGCGCGAAGCCGCCCTGTGGCGCGCCGCGCTGCTCGCCGGCCAGAACGACTGGATCGCCGCCAACCGCTATTTCGCCCGCGCCGAGAACGTCATGCGCGCCTATCCGCGCGACTTGCAGCTCGCCTTCGGCCTGCTTGCCGCCGAGGCGGCGCTGTCGTCGGGCGACGGCAACGCCGCCAAGGCGCAGCTCGACGCGCTGGCCTATCTCGATCCCTCGCGTCCCTGGCGCGACCAGATCGATTATTTGCGCGGCGAGATTCTGCTCAAGGCCGGCGAGACCGAGCAGGCGCTCGCCGCCTGGGACCGCGCCATCGCCGGCCAGCATCCGCCGAGCAAGGCGCGCGCGCGCCTGGCCCGCGTCGAGACGCTGCTCGGCAACAAGAGCATGAATCTGGCCGACGGCATCGCCGAGCTGGAGCGCCTGCGCTACGGCTGGCGCGGCGATGAGGTCGAGCTGACGGTGCTGCGCCGCCTCGGCGAGCTTTACATCGACGCTGGCGACTATAAGAACGGCTTCGCCACCCTGCGCGACGCCTTGACGCAATTTCCCAAGGCTCCCGAAGGCTCGGCCATCGCCCAGCGCATGCGCGAGAGCTTCGCCGAACTGTTCATCGGCGGCGCGGCCGACCGCATGCCGCCGCTCGTCGCGCTCGGCATCTACGAGGATTTCCGCGATCTCACGCCGCTCGGCGACGCCGGCAACCTGCTGATCGCCAAGCTCGCCGACCGGCTGGTGCAGATCGAGCTGCTCGACCGCGCGCAGATGCTGCTGAAAGACCAGATCGACAAGCGCCTGAAGGGCGCGCCGCAGGCCGAGGCCGCGAACCAGCTGGCGCTGGTCTATCTGCTCGACCGCAAGCCCGAGGAGGCGTTCGCCGTTCTCAAGACGCCGCTGCCGGCGGGCGCGTCGGCGTCGCTGGCGAACGAACGCCGCCAGCTCCAGGCGCGCACGCTCGGCGAATTGACCCGCTATCGCGAAGCGCTGGCCCTGCTCGACGGCGATACGACCGCCGACGCGGCGCGGCTGCGCGCCGAGATCGGCTGGCGGACGCAGAATTGGCCGCTTGCCACCGCCGCCTTCGCGCAACTGGTCCCGGCTGCGCCGGCGAACCTGACGGACGTCGAGCGCCAGACGGTGCTGCGCCTCGCCATCGCCCAATCGCTGAACAAAGATACGGGCGGGCTCGCCGCGCTGCGCGCGCGCTACGGCGAGGACATGAGCAAGAGCGCCTTCAAGGAAAGCTTCGAGCTGATCACCGCGGCCAATGTCGGCGCGAATTTCGACCTGCGCACGATCTCGCGCCAAGTCGCCGGCGTCGACCAGTTCGGCGCGTTCATGTCGAGCTATCGCGACAAGATCATGAAGTCGCGCGCCGCCCAGGCCGGCGCGATGCCGTCGCAGGGCGCGCAAAGCGCCGCCAACCCGGGGTGAAGAGCCGAACCCGCGCCGCTCGCCGCCAAAGCATGACGAACTAGCAGCGGACGCATTTGCTGTCATTGCGAACGCCTCGCAAGTCGCCTAGCCTGTCTTCCGCGGACAGAGCGCGCGACTAGGGGCGACCGCCGGTCAGGCGGTCTTGGAAATCGTTGGGCAAGATCGAAATCGAGGCGCTGTTTCTCGCGCACGGCCGCGAGTTGCGCGTCTATTTGATGCGGCAATTGCGCGATCCGCAGGCGGCGGCCGACTTGCTGCAAGAGACCTTCTTGCGGCTGGCCGAGCAGCCGGCGGTCGCAGGCATCGAGAATCCGCGATCCTACCTCTATCGGACCGCGCGCAATCTCGCGATCGACCATTTCCGCCAGGAAGAGCGCCGCCAAACCCGACCCGTGCCGAACGAAACCCTGGCGGAGATCGAGTCCGACGCGCCCGCCTTGGACGAAGCGGCCGATGCGCGCGAACGGATGGCCCATTTGCGCGCGGCGCTCGACGAATTGCCGGCGCGCACCCGGGAGATATTCCTGTTCAATCGCGTCGAAGGCTTGACCCACGCCGAAGTCGCGCGCCGCCTCGGCGTCTCGGACAGCACGGTGCAGAAACATCTCGCCCGCGCGCTGCATCACGTCATGCGCCGCATGCGGCCGCATGACGCGCGGTGAGGCGGCAATGGACCGTTGGCTTTTACTATGCGAGCCGGCCTCGCGCGTCTTATCTTCGGACGCGATCTGCGAGGGCAAGGGCGTGAACGACAACATATACGACGAGGATTTGCGGCGGCGCGATGCCATCGACGGCGAAGCGGCGGCCTGGGTTGTGCGCCTCGATGGCGGGTCCTTGTCGGCCGCCGATCGGGCGGCCTTCGCCGCTTGGCTGGCGCGCGATCCGGGACATGCCGCGGCCTTCGCTTACGCCTGCGATCTGTGGGGCGACCCGGCGTGGAAGTCGCTGGCTACGGAATTGCTTTCGCCATCGCCGAGCTTCCGCCGCGCGCCGCGACGGCGCGCGATCTGGGCGAGCGCCTTGGCGGCCGGCCTCGCGCTGTTCGCCGTGCTCGGCTGGCAGCGCGTCGGCGATCCCTGGACGGCGCTGAACGCCGACTATCGCAGCGCGCGCGGCGAGGTGCGGGCGCTGACCTTGGACGACGGCAGCCTGGTGCAATTGAACACCGCCAGCGCCATCGCGGTGGATTACGACGGCCAGACGCGCCGCGTCCGTCTGCTCGCCGGCGAGGCATTGTTCGCGCCGTCGCCCTTGAGCGACGCCGAACGCCGGCCATTCGTGGTGGCTGCCGGCGAAATGACGGCGCGCGCCCTCGGCACCCGTTTCGTCGTGGCGCGCGAGCCGGACAGCGGCGTATCCGTCGCCGTCTTGGAGCATGAGATCGAAGTCGAGGCCCGCGATGCCGAAGGCACGCGCGAGCGCGTCACCTTGTCGCCCGGCCAAAGCCTGCGCTATGCGGCGGCGCAACTCGGCACCGTGCGGGAAACCGATGTCGCGCACATCGCCGACTGGTCGCGCGGCCAATTGCTGTTCGACCGCGTGCCGCTGTCGCAGGCGGTGGCCGCGCTCAACCGCTATCGCGCCGAGCGCATCGTGGTGACGAGCGACGAACTGGCCCGCCGCCGCGTCAGCGGCCTGTTCAAGATCGACGATCTTTCCGGCGCGCTCGACGTGATCGCGGCGGAATTGGGCGCGCGCAGCGTCCGCGTGCCGCTCGTCGCCACGCTGCTTTATTGAACCGCTTGCCGCAATCATCTGGCTCTAGCAGCCAGCGCAAAACGGTTGAGCCGAGCGTTACCGAGATTTCCGCGCTCGCGCGTCATATCCCCTGACTTCGATTGCGACGCTTTCGCAATGGCGGAGCCGGCGTATCAGTTCGAGGGGACGTGTCGTGAAGACAGGGACGATGACAGCGCGTGAGACGCGGAGGATCAAGGCGCGCGGCGCATGGCTGGCGAGCACCGCCTTGGCGGGGATCTGCGCCGGGTTCGTGAGCGGCGCGGCCATCGCCGCAGAGCCGGCGGGCGCATCGCCGGCCAACATCGCCCAGGCGGAGCAACGCCTGCGCTTCGACATTCCCGCTCAGGACATGAACGCCGCCGTGTTGGCTTATGCGCAACGCGCCGGCGTCCAACTGTTCTATGACGCGGCGCGCCTGCGCGGCCTGCAAAGCCGGGCGGTCGCCGGGGAACACACCTCAGTCGAAGCCCTCGGCCTGCTGCTCGGCGACAGCGGCGTGACCTACCGCTTCACCGGGCCGACATCGGTCACGTTGGAACGCGCCGCCGCCGATGGCGGCGTGACGCTGCCGACGGTGACGGCAGAGGGGCTGGCCGCAAATTCCAATTCCATGATCGGAAATGTGCTGCCCGATTATGCGGGCGGCCAGGTCGCGACGGGCGGCGCTCTTGGCGTTCTTGGCAACCGCAGCGTCATGGACACGCCGTTCAATCAGACCAGCTATACGGCGAAACTGATCGAAGACCAGCAAGCCCGAAGCATCGCCGACGTTATCGTCAATGACCCTTCGGTGCGACCTACTCACCCGTCCACGGGACATGCGGAGCAGTTTTCGGTTCGAGGCTTCAATGTGGGCAATCACGACATCGCCTTTGGCGGCTTGTATGGAGTGACCCCGGCTTACAGCGTCGCGCTCGAGATGGCGGAGCGCGTCGAGGTTCTTAAAGGTCCGAACGCGTTGTTGTCCGGCATGGCGCCGACAGGCAGCGTGGGCGGAATCATCAATATCGTTCCGAAGCGGGCAGGAGCCGAGCCGCTTACGCGCATCACCGGCAGTTATCTTTCGGAAGCGAATCTGGGGGGAAAAGCCGATATCGCGCGACGGTTCGGCGCAAACGAAGAATTCGGCGTCAGGGTCAACGGCTTCTATCGCGACGGCGATACGTCGATCAACGATCAATCGAAACGAGAAGGCGGATTGATCGCCGGCCTGGATTACCGGGGGGATGGCCTTCGTCTTTCGGCGGATATGGCGCATCTGAGCAGGCGCATAGAGTCGCCGAGCTTGCCGACATATTTCGCGGCGAACGCCGTCATCCCGGACGCGCCGGACAACACATCGAACTGGTTTCAGCCGTGGAGCTGGACGGATGTGGAAGACAATCTGGCCGTCATGCGCGGCGAAATCGATGTCTTGTCCGATTGGACGGCGTTCGTCTCGGCTGGCGGACGCGAAAGCTATTATCGCACTTTGATCGCCTATCCCTTGGGCACGACGTCGTCTGGCGATTTCACGGCGACACCGACTCAATACGATTACAAGAATACCAACGATACCGAAGAGATGGGTGTGCGGGGCCGGACGGACACGGGGCCGATCAAACATCAGATAACGCTCAGCGGCACTCGATATCACGAAACGGTGGATTCGGCTTTCGGCAATCCTGGCGCGCTTTTCGCCTCGAACATCTACAATCAGGTCGTTTCGCCGACGCCAAACACCAGCGACATGAACCGCAAGAAAACCAGCGACAACGAGCTTAAGAGTTTCGCGATCGGCGATGTTCTGTCGATGTACGACGAGCGGCTTCAACTGATAGTCGGCCTGCGACAACAGCAGGTTTTGACGCGCAATTACAATACGACGACTGGCGCGATGACCTCGCGTTACGACGACGACGCTTTAACCCCATCGTTCGGATTCGTCGTCAAGCCATGGGAGAACGTCTCGCTCTACGGCAATTATATCGAGGGGTTGCAGCGCGGAAACATCGTGGGCAGTACTTACGCCAACGCCGGCCAGATTTTGCCGCCCTACGTCTCCGAGCAGCGAGAGGTGGGCGTCAAAAACGATTGGGGCAGCATGACCACGACGCTCAGCCTTTTCGAAATCATGCAGCCCAGCGGCTCCGCTTCATGTGCGACCTGCACCTACTCCGCGGACGGGGAAAAACGCAATCGCGGCATCGAGTTTAACGTGTTCGGCGAGGCCGCGGAGGACGTTCGAGTCCTGGGCGGGGTGATGTTGATCGACGCCGAACTGACGAAGACGGCTAACGGCGTGAACCAAGGCAATACGGCGCCTGGCGTCGCCGACATGCGCGCCGTTCTCGGGGGCGAGTGGGATACGCCTTTCATGCGCGGGCTGACTTTGTCCGGGCGCGTTCTCTACACCAGTTCGCAGTATATCAACAATGCGAACACGCAAAGCATCCCGAGTTGGACGCGCCTCGATTTGGGCGTGCGTTACAAATTCGAGAATGCGGAAGTCCCTCTCACGTTGCGCTTCAATGTCGATAACGTGTTCGACAAAAGCTTTTGGGAAACCTCCGACGGTTTCAGCGCCTCCGCCGCCGCGCCCCGGACATTCTTTCTTTCCATGACCGCGGACTTCTAGCCTGACATGAGAGGGCTGTTCACGCTCATTCACAGATGGGTCGGCCTGATGATCGCGGCCTTCCTGTTGGTGTCCGGGCTGACGGGGGCAGTGATCTCCTGGGACCACGAACTCGATGATCTGATCAATCCGCATTTGACCCATGTGGAGGAGCGGGGCGCCCCGTTGCCTCCGCTGGTTCTGGCGCGGATGTTCGAGGAACGTAATCCGCAGGCTTGGGCGACCTTTATTCCGTTGAGCGTGAAGGAAGGCGAGGCGCTATCCATCTTCGTTCAAGGGCGGGTAGATCCGGTCGCCGGGCAGCGTTACGAGCTCGGCTACAACCAGGTTTTTCTGAACCCTTTTACGGGAGACGAGCTAGGCAAGCGCCAATGGGGCGCGGCTTGGCCGATCACGAGCGAGACTTTCGTCTCGTTTCTCTACGTGCTGCATTACAGCCTGCACATACCGCAATTCTGGGGCATCGACCACTGGGGCATGTGGTTCATGGGCGTCATCGCGATCTTGTGGGCGCTCGATTGCTTCGTCGGCTTCTATCTGACTCTCCCGACGCGCCGCGCGGCGAAAGCCGGGCGGGACGCAAGCGTGGAACGAAAACTTGCGCGGAGCTGGCGGTCGCGATGGGCGCCGGCTTGGCGAATCAAAGCTTCGGGGAGCGGCTATCGCATCAGTTTCGATATGCATCGCGCAATGGGTTTGTGGACCTGGCTGGCGCTTTTCATCGTGGCCTTTACGGCCTTCTCGCTCAATTTCAACGGCGAAATCTTTCGGCCGCTGCTATCGACGTTTTCTCGCGTGACGCCATCTCCATTTGAAATGCGAGAACCGCGAGAGCCGCACGATCCGATTTATCCCCGCAAGGGCTTTGCAGAAATTATCGCCAAGGCAGAAGCCGAAGCGGCGGCGCGAGGCTGGGATGCACCTGCGGGCAGCGTTGGCTACGCGACAAGTTTCGGCATATATAACGTGGGTTTCTACCATCCCGGCGACGATCACGGCGCGGCTGGCGTGGGTCCCGCGCGGCTATATTACGATGCCGTAGACGGCAGTTTGCTGGGCGAGCATGTGCCCTGGGCCGGCACTGTCGCGGACATTTTCGCTCAGGCGCAGTTCCCGCTTCACTCGGGCCGCATCCTCGGTTTGCCGGGTCGCATCCTCGTTTCATTGATAGGGATCGTGGTCGCGGCATTGTCCGTCACGGGCGTGATCATCTGGCACCGCAAACGCCGCGCGCGTATCGCCATGATGAGACGACGCGCGGAAGTCGCGAAACTCGACGCCAAGCCGCCCGAATGACGTGCGTCGCTAACCCGACGCCGCGAAGCTCTGCACCAGCGAGCCGGCGACGAGATACCAGCCGTCCACCAGCACGAAGAAGATCAGCTTGAAGGGCAGGGCGATCATCACCGGCGGCACCATCATCATGCCCATCGACATGAGGATGGAAGCGACCACCATGTCGATGATCAGGAACGGCAGGAAGATCAAAAAGCCGATCTCGAAGGCGCGGCGCAGCTCACTGATCATGAAGGCGGGAATCAGCGAGGTCAGCGGCGTCGCCTCCGGCGCTTGCGGCGCCGGCGCGTTGGCGAGGTTGAGGAACAGCTCCAGATCCTGCTGGCGCACCTGGGCGAGCATGAAGTCGCGCACCGGGGCCGCCATGCGGGCGAAGGCTTCCTCTTCCTCGATCTGCTCGGCCATCAGGGGCGCGACGCCGTCGGCATAGACGCGCTCGAAGGTCGGGGCCATGACGAAGCCGGTGAGGAACAGCGACAGGCTGACGATCACCATGTTCGGCGGCACCTGCTGCGTGCCGAGCGCGCTGCGCAGGAACGACAGCACCACGACGATGCGGGTGAAGGCCGTGACCATGATGACGATGGCCGGCGCGAGCGACAGGACCGTGAGCAGCGCCAGCAACTGGATGATGCGGCCGGTGGACGCGCCGTCGCCGCCGCCGCCGAGATCGAGGTTGAGGCTCTGCGCGGCGGCCGGGCTGGCCCACACGGCGGTCAGTCCGATCGTCATGCCGATGGCGAGGAGCGCGGCGATGACGAACAGCGCGGCGCGCGGGGCCTGTTCGCGCAGGACGTAGCCGAGGCGCGAGCGCTTCATGGCGTGTCTCCGGCGGCGCGCGGCGGCGCGATGCGGCTTTCCACCAAGGTCTCGCCGGCTGGGCCGAGGATGACGAGATGCTCGACGTCGTCGCGGCGCAGCAGCACCAATTTCCGCCGGGCGTCGAGCGCGGTCGCCTCGACGATGCCGATGCGCGCGGTGCGGCCGCGCACGCCGAACTTGCCCGATTCCAGGCGGTTGCCGAGGCCGAAGCGCTTGGCGAGCCAGGCGCAGCCGGCGATCAGCGCCAGCACGAGGACGAGCGCGAGCAGGAAACGGAAATAGGTGTCGAGCGGCATGGGTCTCTATAGGCAGGCGATGGAAGAGACGGGCGATGGCGGCGTCGTCGCCGCGGGTCAGGGACGGCGCAGGCCGGGCGGCGTGTAGGCGGCGGCGGCGCGGCTGCCGCTGCTCAGGCTTTCGAGCTGGCTCTTGAGGTCGGCATGGCGGCGGCGGATGTCGCCCGCGAGCTTGTCGAGATCGTCGATCAGGCTGACCATCATCGGGCGCAGTGGGACGTTGTCGGCGCCGGGCAGGGCGAGGATCGTCTCGCACAAGCGCCGCACTTCGTTTTCCAGGGGCGCGAGATTGACCGGCTGGCCTTCGGCGACCAGCGCGCGCGCCGTGCCGATGATCGAGGCGACGTTCTGCAGGTCGAGCTTGAGGCTCTCGGCTTTGGCGAGGCCGTCGGGCAGGGCTTGTGGCGTCGCGGGCGGCGTCGCGGGAGGCATGGCGGAATTCATGATTGCGCGGCTCCTGGCGGCGGCGCGCCCGTCGGGCGCGGCCGGTAGGTCTGGTTGGCGCGATAGACGTAGGACAGGATTTCGGCGACGGCGGCGAAAGCTTCGAGCGGAATGTCGCTGCCGACGTCGAGCGCCGACAGCACTTCGGCGAGATCGGCGTCCTGGCGCACCTTGACGCCCTCGGCGTAGGCGACGGCGAGAATCTGTTCGGCGAGCGCGCCGCGGCCCGAGGCGACGATGCGCGGAATATGGTCGCGGCCGCGCTCGTGGCGCAGCGCGACGGCGACCTGGCTCAGCGCCGGAAAGGCGCGAAGGCCCTCGCCCTGATCGGCACCCGGGTCGGCGCCTTGGTCGGTCTGTCGCTGCGGAGTGTCGGAAGCGGCCAAGCGGTCCTCGCGGCGCGCCGGACGGCCGAAGGGCCGCCTGCGGGCGCACGAGCACAGTCGCGCAATATGCTTAATTAATGTTTAAAAGCCCGGCCGGACGGGAAAAATCTGCCGGGCGGGCAGGCCGTCAAGGCGCGGCTCACGCTTTGGGCTTGTCCAGTTCGGGCAGGTCGAGGCCGTCGGGCAGCGCTTCGCCGCCGCCGGCGGCCGCCTTGTTCTCTTCCTTGATGCGCTCGTGGATTTCGCGGCGCAGGACCGAGACTTCGGGGGGGAACACGAAGCCGAGCTTGATGGACTTGCCGCGGACTTCGACGACGGTGACTTCGATCGTGTCGTTGATGACGACCGACTCGCCGACCTTGCGGGTCAGATACAGCATGGGCGCTCCTTCGCCTCTTGGCGCCCGGACGCGCGCTCCGGACGTCGGAGGATTGCGGTCGCGTCGGGCCATCCTGCTGGGGAAGGGTCCCCGGGCCGGGCCGGAGATTACCCGCCTTTACGCAATTTTAATAGTGGCCCGGCATTATTTGCCCATGTCGCCCGCGCAAGGGCAAAAGACAGGCCAGGCAGGCCATCGCAACAACCAAGGCGTCAGGCCGGGTCAACCGATGGATTTTACGAAAATTCCCCTGTTCTCGGCCATGAACCGGCGCATGAGCTGGCTCGGCCAGCGCCAGGAATTGCTGGCGCAGAACGTCGCCAACGCCGACACGCCGGGCTACGTCGCGCAGGATTTCAAGCCGCAGGATTTCAGCGACGTGCTGAAAAGCGCCGGAAGCGGCGCGCCGCTGCGCATGGCGGCGACCGCGAGCGGCCATATCGGCTTCGTCTCCGAGACCGGCCGCGCGCCGCGCGCGATCAAGACGCCGGGGCCGGAAAAGCTGATGTCGGGCAACGCCGTCACGCTCGAAGAAGAGATGATGAAGACCGCGCAGACCGCGATGGACTTCCAGCTCACGACGAACCTCTACAAGAAGCACATTTCGATGATCAAGACCGCGCTCGGGCGCGGCGGCGTGTAAAGGACGGCGCGGCATGGATCTCGTCAAAGCCCTCAAAATCTCCGCGTCGGGCCTGCGCGCCCAGACGATGCGCATGCGCGTCTCGGCGGAAAACATGGCCAACGCCGAAAGCCTCGGCGACGGCGCGGGCGCCGATCCCTACCGGCGCAAGACGATCAGCTTCAAGAACGTGCTCGACAAGACGATCGACGCGCGCACCGTCGCGGTCAGCCAGATCGGCGTCGACAAGACCGATTTCGAGCAGCGCTACGATCCCGGCCACCCGGCGGCCGACGCCACCGGCTACGTCAAGCTGCCCAACGTGAAGTCCATGATCGAGATGATGGACATCCGCGAGGCGCAGCGCTCCTACGAGGCCAACCTCGGCGCCATCGAGGCGGCCAAGAACATGCTCTCTCGCGCCATCGATCTGCTGCGCAGCTAACGGAAGGAAACATCGTCATGGTCGCGATCAACAGCGCGCTCAACGCCTACAAGGCCGCCGCCGGCGCCGCCGCGCAGCCCGGCATGGAGCCGCGCGCCCCGGGCGGCAAGAGCTTCGGCGACCTGCTCGGCGAGGTCGGCCAGCAGATGAAGGCGGCTGGCGTCGAGGCCGAGCGCCTTTCTATCGCCGGCGTCGCCGGTAAGGCCGACGTCAACCAGGTCGTCACCGCCGTGACCAACGCCGAAGTGACGTTGCAGACGGTGGTCGCCATCCGCGACAAGGTCATCTCGGCCTATCAGGACATCCTCCGGATGCCGGTCTGATCGCCCGATGGACGCGGTTCAAGCTCTCGACGTCTCGCGCGAGGCCGTCATCGTCACGCTCAAGATCGGCGCGCCGGTAATGCTCATCGCGCTGCTCGTCGGCCTCGCCGTCTCGCTGTTCCAGGCGCTGACGCAGATCCAGGAAATGACGCTCTCGTTCATCCCCAAGATGATCGCCATCTTCGTGTCGCTGCTGGTGCTGATGCCCTTCATGCTGTCGACGCTCGTCACCTTCACCAACGACATCAGCCAGCGCATCGTCCAGGGCAGTTAGGGCCGGGACGGGAACCGATGCTGGCGCAGCTTCTCTCGCAAGACCTGTTCGGGCTGCTGCTCGTCTTCGCGCGCGTCGGCGCGGCGATGATGCTCATGCCGGCGGTCGGCGAGACGGCGGTGCCGGCGCGCTGGCGCCTGCTGTTCGCCGGCGCGCTCACCATCCTCGTCATGCCGGCGCTGGCCGGCCGGCTGCCGGCGCTGCCCGATTCGCCTTTCGCGCTGTTCACGCTGCTCGGCATCGAGATCGTCGTCGGCCTGTTCCTCGGCGGCATCGGCCGCATCCTGCTCGGCGCGCTGTTCACCGCCGGCACGATCATCTCCTATCAGGCGTCGCTGTCCAACGCCTTCGCCATGGACATGACGGCGTCGCAGCAGGGCACGCTGCCCGGCTTGTTCCTCGGCACGCTCGGCGTGCTGCTGCTGCTCGTCACCGACATGCACCACATGATGATCCGCGCGGTGTTCGACAGCTACGGCCTGTTCCCGCCGGGCGTCATGCCGCCGATCGAGGACATGAGCGAGGTGGTGACGCGCCTGGTGGCGGAGAGCTTCCTGCTCGGCGTGCAGCTTTCCGCGCCGCTGATCGCCATCGGCCTCGTCATGTATCTCGGCGTCGGCCTGCTGGCGCGCCTGATGCCGCAGATGCAGGTGTTCTTCGTCATCCAGCCGGCGCAGATCGCCGTCGGCCTCATCGTCATCGCCATCACGCTGCCCGCCGTCATGCTGTGGTTCCTGGACGATTTCCAGGAGAGCTTCGCCCGCGCCCTCGGGCCGGGCTGGTAGGGAGGGATCATGTCGGAAGACACTGACGACTCCCAGAAAACCGAAGAGCCTTCGCAAAAGAAGCTCGACGAGGCGCGGCAGAAAGGCCAAGTCGCCGTCTCGCGCGAGCTGAACCACTGGTTCATGATCCTCGGCGGCACTTTCTTCGTCGCCATGCTGGCGCCCGGCGCGCTCACCGGCATCTACAAGGTCTCGCTGCGCTTTATCGCCGAGCCGCACGACATCGTCACCGACGGCGGCGGCCTCACCAGCATTTTCATGTCGATCTACTTGCATGTCGGCCTGGCGATGTTCGCGCCGTTCGGCCTGCTGATCGTGCTGGCGCTGGCTTCGGGCTTCGCCCAGAACGGCATGCTGTTCTCGGCCGAAAGCGTGAAGCCCAAGCTCGACAAAATCTCGCCGCTCGCCGGCCTCAAGCGCATGTTCGGCATGAAGTCGGTCGTGGAGTTCGGCAAGGGCATCGCCAAGATCGTCGTCGTCGGCGCGGTCGGCATGATGGTGGTGTGGCCGGAGTTCGAGCTGGTCGACCAGCTGCCGAGCTATTCGATGCCGGACCTGTTGCAGTTCACCGGCCGCGTTTCGGTCAAGCTGATGGTCGCGGTGCTCGCCATCGTCACGCTGATCGCCGCGCTCGACCTGTTCTACCAGCGCTTCTCGCACATGAAGCAGATGCGCATGACCAAGCAGGAGGTGCGCGACGAGCACAAGCAGAGCGACGGCGACCCGATGATCAAGAGCCGCCTGCGCCAGCTGCGCATGGAGCGCGCGCGCAAGCGCATGATGGCCGCCGTGCCCAAGGCGACCGTGATCGTCACCAACCCGACGCACTATTCGATCGCGCTGAAATACGAGCACGGCTCGATGGAAGCGCCGATCCTGGTCGCCAAGGGCGTCGACGCGGTCGCCTTCCGCATCCGCGAGGTCGCCAAGGCGAACGACATCCCGATCGTCGAGAACCCGCCGCTCGCCCGCGCCCTGTTCGCGACCGTCGAGATCGACCGGCCGATTCCCGCCGAGCATTACAAGGCCGTGGCCGAGATCATCGGCTACGTCATGAAGCTCAAGCGCAAGTTCGCCAACTGACGCCCGTTTCGGGCCCTGGGCGGCCATGATATGGTCGGCCGTTCAACCATGACGTCGCCCGCATAACGCTGCAGATGAACAATCCGACCGATCCGCATTCCGCGCCTGACGCCGTTTCGACGCCGGCCCCGCCATCGGCCGCGACGGCGCGCGCGCGGCGCGACGACGGCCAGCCGCTGCCTTCGGCGCGCGCCCGCGCCTGGCAGCGTCCGGCGCTATGGGGCGGCCTGGCGCTGCTGTTCCTGGCGCTCGCCGGGCTGATGTACAGCGCCGGCCAATTGCGCGCGGCGCAGGACGATCCCGGGCCGCTCGCCGAGTTTCTGCTGTCGCTCGCCATCGGCCTCGCGGTCTGCGCCATTCCGGCGCTGCTCGCCTACACCTATTTCGTGCGCCAGCGCCATTCGCTGGTGGCGCAGAACAAGCTGCTGGTCGGCACGCTCGACGCCGACCCGCACGGCCGCGCCATCACCGCGCCGAACGGCCGCGTGGTCTACGGCAATCCGGCCTTCACCCACATGTTCTCGGGCGACGGCGTCTCCGCCGCGCGCGCCTTCGAGCTCAAATTGACCGGCGGCGGCGAGATCGGCCGCCAGATGGCGCTGCTGCGCGGCATCGCCGCGTCGGGCGGCGTCGGCCACGCCGAATTGCGCATGGGCCTGTCGCAGCCGGCCGCCATCGGCCTGCCGCCGGAGCCGGAATGGCGCAGCGTCTCGGCCTATCCGGTGAAGGATCACGAAGGCTACGTGCTGTGGCGCATCGAGGACATCACCTCGCGCCGCCAGATGGAGCAGGTGCTGCGCGAGGAGCGCGAGAAGCTCGTCGACTTTTTGGAGAACGCCTCGGCCGGCTTCTATTCGGTCGACGAGGACGGCCGCTTCCTCTACGTCAACCAGACGCTGGCCGGCTGGCTCGGCATGGCGCCCGACGAGATCCTCAAGGGCGACCATCGGCTGCACGATTTCATCGCCGGCGTGCGCGCCAAGGGCGCGCCGCCCTACGATCCGTTCGGCGGCCCGATCGCCGGCGTGAGCGGCGAGGTCAGCTTCCGCGCCCAGGGCGGCCGGCTGTTCCAGGCCGCCGTCAGCCAGACCATCAAGGAGGACCGCGAGAGCGGCCAGCTCCGCACCCGCGCCATCGTCCGCGACATGACCGCCGAGCGCGAATTGGAGCAGGTGCTGCGCGTCTCCGAGCAGCGCTTCCACCGCCTGTTCGAGGACGCGCCGATCGGCATCGCGATTCTCGATCTGCAAGGCCGCGTCACCGACAGCAACCGCATGTTCCGCGACATGGTCGGCCGCCTGCCGAACCAGCCCGAACAGCCGGGCCGCGGCATCGCCGGCCTGGCGCTCGCCGATTATGTCGCCGCCGACGACCGCCAGACGCTGGCGGCGCGGCTCGCCGAAGTGGCCTCGGGCGGCGCCGCCTCGGCCGCGCCGTTCGACGCGCGCCTGCCGTTCGCCGCCGACCGGCTGCGCGTCGCGACGCTCTACGTCTCGCGCCTGGAGGACGCCGCCGGCCGGCTCTCCGGCCTGATGCTCCATTTCATCGACGCGACGCAGCAGCGCCAATTGGAAGTGCAGTTCGCCCAGTCGCAGAAGATGCAGGCCGTCGGCCAGCTCGCCGGCGGCGTGGCGCACGACTTCAACAACCTGCTCACCGTCATGATCGGCTTCTGCGATCTGTTGCTGCTGCGCCACCGGCCCGGCGAGCAGACCTTCGCCGACATCATGCAGATCAAGCAGAACGCCAACCGCGCCGCCAACCTGGTGCGCCAGCTGCTCGCCTTCTCGCGCCAGCAGACCTTGCAGCCCAAGGTGCTGGACATCACCGACATCCTGGCCGAACTGTCCAACCTGCTGCGCCGCCTGATCGGCGTGAACATCCAGCTCAAGGTCGTGCACGGCCGCGACCTCGGGCTGGTGAAGGTCGACCAGGGCCAGTTCGAGCAGGTCATCATCAACCTCGTCGTCAACGCGCGCGACGCCATGGCAGGCGGCGGCACGCTGACCATCCGCACCGCCAACGTCATGCTCGACCGCGAGATCCAGCGCGGCGTCGAGATCATGCCGGCCGGCGATTACGTGCAGGTCGAGGTGATCGACACCGGCACCGGCATCCCGCCGGAGAATCTCGAGCGCATCTTCGAGCCGTTCTTCTCGACCAAGGAGGTCGGCTCGGGCACCGGCCTCGGCCTCTCCACCGTCTACGGCATCGTCAAGCAGACCGGCGGCTTCGTCATGGTCGACAGCGTGATGGGGCAGGGCTCGGCCTTCAGCATCTACCTGCCGCGCCACCACGCCCAGAGCGCCGAGCGCGTCGTCAGCCATGACGGCGAGGACGCGGCCGGCGCGGCGCGCGACCTCACCGGCGTCGGCACCGTGCTGCTGGTCGAGGACGAGGACGCCGTGCGCCTTTTCGGCGCGCGGGCGCTGCGCAACAAGGGCTACAAGGTGCTCGAAGCCAAGAACGGCGAGAACGCGCTGGAAGTGATCGCCGGCGCGGGCGAGCCGGTCGATCTCGTCATCACCGACGTCGTCATGCCGGTGCTCGACGGGCCCGAACTGGTGCGCCGCGTGCGCGAGGCCAACCCGGCGATGAAGGTGATCTTCATCTCGGGCTACGCCGAGGACAATCTGCGCGAGAAGCTGGCGGAAAGCGCCAACGTGCATTTCCTGCCCAAGCCCTTCAGCCTGCAGCAGCTCGCCGGCAAGGTGAAGGAAGTGCTGGCGGGCTAATCTCGGGCGGCTAGAATGGCGGGGTCCTTTCTCCCCCGCCCAATTCTCGTCCGCGAGGTTCCCATGAAACGCGCCTTTTTCGCCCTCATCGCCGCCGTCACGCTTGCCGCCGCCGCGCCCGCTTTCGCGCAAGGCGCGCCGCGCGAGAGGCTCCTGATGGAGACGAGCAAGGGCCCGGTGGTCATCGAGCTGCGCGCCGATCTCGCGCCCAAGCATGTCGCGCGCATCAAGGAGCTGACCGGCAAGGGCTTCTACGACGGCCTGAAATTCCACCGCGTCATCGAGGGCTTCATGGCCCAGACCGGCGACCCGCGCGGCAACGGCACCGGCGGCTCGGGCCAGAAGCTCGCCGCCGAAATCTCCAACGCCCGCTTCACGCGCGGCACGGTCGGCATGGCGCGCGCCCAGTCGTTCGACTCGGCCGACAGCCAGTTCTTCATCTGCTTTCGCGACTGCTCGTTCCTGAACGGCCAATACACGATCTGGGGCCAGGTGACGCAGGGCATGGAGAACGTCGACAAGCTCGCCCGCGGCGAGCCGCCGCGCACGCCGGACACCATCGTCAAGATGACGGTGGCGAAGTAACTTGATCCCCATCAACCCATTTTGCACGAAAGGCCGTGAACGTCACAGGAACATAAGCTGAATTTCCATTGTATTTCAGCTTGTTAGAAACCCCCTTGCAAAAGAGAACAAACCATGAATATCTGACCGCATCGCGCCGGTCGGGGCGTCATGGAATGAAGGAGGGCCAAGCCTATGGGCGTCACCGCGTTTCCCCTGGAAAAGACCAATATGGACAAGAACAAGGCCCTCGAAGCGGCTCTCGGCCAGATCGAGCGCAACTTCGGCAAGGGCTCGATCATGAAGCTCGGCCAGCGCGAGGCCTCGGTCGAAACTGAAGTTGTTTCCACCGGCTCGCTCGGCCTCGACATCGCCCTCGGCATCGGCGGCCTGCCGCGCGGCCGCATCATCGAAATCTACGGCCCGGAAAGCTCGGGCAAGACCACGCTCGCGCTGCATGTCGTCGCCGAGGCCCAGAAGGCCGGCGGCACCTGCGCCTTCGTCGATGCGGAACACGCGCTCGACCCGGCCTACGCCCGCAAGCTTGGCGTCAAAATCGACGACCTGCTGATCTCGCAGCCCGACGCCGGCGAACAGGCGCTGGAAATCGCCGACACGCTGGTGCGCTCCGGCGCGGTCGACGTCCTCGTCATCGATTCGGTCGCCGCGCTCGTGCCGCGCGCCGAACTGGAAGGCGAGATGGGCGATTCGCACGTCGGCCTGCACGCCCGCCTGATGAGCCAGGCGCTCCGCAAGCTGACCGGCTCGATCTCGCGCTCGAACTGCATGGTCATCTTCATCAACCAGATCCGCATGAAGATCGGCGTCATGTTCGGCAACCCGGAAACCACCACGGGCGGCAACGCGCTGAAGTTCTACGCCTCCGTCCGCCTCGACATCCGCCGCATCGGCGCGATCAAGGACAAGGACGAGGTCGTCGGCAACCAGACCCGCGTCAAGGTCGTCAAAAACAAGATGGCCCCGCCGTTCAAGGTCGTCGAATTCGACATCATGTACGGTGCCGGCGTCTCCAAGACCGGCGAGCTGATCGACCTCGGCGTGAAAGCCAATATCGTCGAGAAGTCGGGCACCTGGTTCTCCTACAAGGGCACCCGCGTCGGCCAAGGCCGCGAGAACGCCAAGAACTTCCTGCGCGACAATCCGGCCATGGCCGCCGAAATCGAGCAGGCCATCCGGCAGAACGCCGGAGTCCTCGGCGACAGCCTGATGGGCACGCCGGAGAGCGACGGCGAGGCGGACAGCCCCGAGGAGTGAGACGCCGCCCGGAGCGCGTCTCCGGGCGATGAATGGATGCCACCTGAGATCATCGGGCGGCGCGATCCGGGCCACCAGACGCCGCATGGCGTCCGCCCGATCCGCCGCCCGATCTGCGTTCGGTGCAGATCTCTGAGATGCGCGCGCCTCAACGCTTGCCGAGCGCCTTGCGCTTGGCGCGATATTCCGTCTCGTCGATCTCGCCGCGCGCGAACCGTTCGGCCAGAATCTGATGGCCGCTGGCGACCGGCGAACGCGGATTGACATGCGGCGAGCCGGGCCAGAACTCGTGATAGAGGCGCATGGCAAGGAAGATCGCGCCGACGACGACGAGCAGCAGGAACACCGGCCACATGACCATGATGTGCGCCCGCCAGCCGTCCCAGCCGCCGCGCTCCCACATGTTGACCGGCAGCGCCGTTCCCGTCTCGGCGCCGAGGGCGGCCCCGAGGGCGGATGGCGCGGCGAGCAGCAAGAAGACGGCGAGGCAGAAGACGGCGAGGCCGAGGGCGACCCAGCCGAACAGCGGGCACGAGCGGAGCTGCGGGGGCGGCGGCATCAGCGGATGGGCGGTCGCGGGCATGGCGGGCTCCTTCCTGACGAGGTTCGGTCCTTACGAGGTTCGGCCAAGCCTAGCGCCGCCCCGGGCCAACGCCTTGATATGCGTCAAGAAAGCCTGGCCGCCCGGCGTTCCGGGCCAGGCCGGCTTGGCCCGCCGCGCCTAGACTCCCAAGGACGCGCGGGGTAAAAGCGGCATCCCGCCCTGGTTTCGCCGCGCCGCCCCCATGGCGCAGGCCGAAATCCCGGTAAATCAGGGGCTTGGCGTCTCCTTTCGAGGGGCCAGGCCCTTCAACGGGGCGTTTCGCCCGCTATATGTAAAAGCCATGCCGACCAGCAACGACATCCGCGCGGCCTTCCTCGATTTCTTCGCCCGCAACGACCATCGCGTCGTCGCGTCGAGCCCGCTCGTGCCGCACAACGACCCGACCCTGCTGTTCACCAACGCGGGCATGGTCCAGTTCAAGAACGTCTTCACCGGCCAGGAGAAGCGCGATTACGCGCGCGCCACCACCTCGCAGAAATGCGTGCGCGCCGGCGGCAAGCACAACGACCTGGACAACGTCGGCTATACCGCGCGCCACCACACCTTCTTCGAGATGCTCGGCAACTTCTCGTTCGGCGACTATTTCAAGGAGCGCGCCATCGAGCACGCCTGGACGCTGCTGACCAAGGACTTCGCCCTGCCCAAGGACAAGCTCTGCGTCACCGTGTTCCACACCGACGACGAAGCGGCGAATCTGTGGAAGAAGATCGCCGGGCTGACCGACGAGCGCATCATCCGCATCCCGACGAGCGACAATTTCTGGTCGATGGGCGACACCGGCCCGTGCGGCCCCTGCTCGGAAATCTTCTACGATCACGGCCCGCACATCGCCGGCGGCCCCCCGGGCAGCGCCGAGCAGGATGGCGACCGCTTCATCGAGATCTGGAATCTCGTGTTCATGCAATACGAGCAGCTCGCGCCGGACAACCGCCAGCCGCTGCCGCGCCCCTCCATCGATACCGGCATGGGGCTGGAACGCCTCGCCGCTGTGTTGCAGGGCAAGCACGACAATTACGACACCGACACGCTGCGCGCGCTGATCGAGGCGTCGGCCCACGCCATCAACAGCGACCCCGACGGCGCGCACAAGGTCAGCCATCGCGTCATCGCCGACCATCTGCGCTCGTCGTGCTTCCTGATGGCCGACGGCGTGCTGCCGTCGAACGAAGGGCGCGGCTATGTGCTGCGCCGCATCATGCGCCGCGCCATGCGCCACGCCAACATCGCCGGGGCGCGCGAGCCGGTGATGTGGAAGCTGGTGCCGGCGCTGGTCAAGCAGATGGGCCAGGCCTATCCGGAACTGCAGCGCGCCGAAGCGCTGATCGCCGAGACGCTGAAGCTGGAGGAGACGCGTTTCCTCACCATGCTCGACCGCGGCCTGAAATTGCTCGAAGAGGAGACGCGCAAGCTTACCTCCGGCGCCGAACTGCCGGGCGAGATCGCCTTCAAGCTCTACGACACGTTCGGCTTCCCCTACGACCTGACGGAAGACGCGCTGCGCGGCCAGGGCCGCAAGGTGGCGCGCGCCGGCTTCGACGCGGCGATGGAGAAGCAGCGCCAGGACGCTCGGGCCGCCTGGTCCGGCTCGGGCGAGGCCGCCACCGAGAAATTGTGGTTCGAATTGCGCGACCAGGTCGGCGCGAGCGAATTCCTCGGCTATACGACCGAGAGCGCCGAAGGCAAGATCGTCGCGCTGGTGGCCGACGGCCAGAGCGTGCAGGAATTGAAGGCCGGCCAGGAGGGCTCGGTCATCGTCAACCAATCGCCGTTCTATGGCGAATCCGGCGGCCAGCAGGGCGACGTCGGCACGATTACGGTTGAAGGGGGGAAGACCGAGAAGGGCGAGTTCGCCGTCAGCGACACGCACAAGAAGCTCGGCGATCTCCTGGTCCATCACGGCAAACTCTCTAAGGGCGCGCTGAAAGTCGGCGACATGGTCGAACTGCGGGTCGACGGCAAGCGCCGCTCGGCGTTGCGCGCACACCATTCGGCGACGCACCTGCTGCACGCGGCGCTGCGCCGCCGTCTCGGCCCGCACGTGACGCAGAAGGGCTCGATGGTCGCCGCCGACCGGCTGCGCTTCGACTTTAGCCATAGCAAGCCGATCGCGCCCGACGAGCTTTTGACTATCGAGCGCGACGTCAACCGGCTGATCCGCCGCAACAACGACGTGGCCACCCGCCTGATGACGCCCGACGCTGCCGTCGCCGAAGGCGCGATGGCGCTGTTCGGCGAGAAATATGGCGAGGAAGTGCGCGTCGTCTCGATGGGCATCGAGGACGAGATCCCGACCGCCCTGAAAACGGAGGGGGACGGCAAGCCCTATTCGGTCGAATTGTGCGGCGGCACCCATGTGCGCCGCACCGGCGACATCGGCGCGTTCCGCATCGTCGCCGAAGGCGCGCTGGCCTCCGGCGTGCGCCGCATCGAGGCGCTGACCGGCGAAGCCGCCGACCGCTGGGACGAGGAGCAGACCGCCAAGCTCAATGAGGCGGCGGGCGTGTTGAAAACCGCGCCGGCCGAATTGCCGGCGCGCGTCGCGGCGCTGGCCGAGGAGCGCCGCCGCCTGGAGCGCGAATTGGCCGAAGCCAAGAAGCAGCTCGCTTTGCTCAGCGCGTCCGGCGCAAGCGCGGGCGGCGCGGCGTCTGGCGAATTGGCCAAGGACGTCGCCGGCGTGAAATTCGTCGCGCGCAAGCTCGACGGCGTCGCCGCGAAGGATCTGAAGGGCATGGCCGACGAGTTCAAGGCCAAGGTCGGCTCCGGCATCGTGACGCTCGTCGGTGTCGCCGAAGGCAAAGCCTCGGTCGTAGTCGCCGTGACCGACGATCTGACGGGCCGCTTCAACGCCGTCGATCTGGTCAAGATCGCCTCCGAGGCGCTCGGCGGCAAAGGCGGCGGCGGCCGCCCCGCCATGGCGCAAGCCGGCGGCCCCGACGCCGACAAGGCCGACGCGGCGCTGCAAGCCGTCGAACAGGCGTTGGCCAAGGTGCCGGCTTGAACCGCTTCTAAAAGCGTCAGGCTCGGACTTGATCCGAGCATCCAGTTCCGGCGCCTGAATTTGCAAATCTATCTAGCCGTGTCATGGCCGGGCTTGTCCCGGCCTCCACGACTTTTCTGATGATGGCCTTGCAAGGCGTGGATGCCCGCAACAAGTGCGGGCATGACGTTCTTGAGAGTCGAGGCGCAAAAAACCCCGCACGATGGCTCCTGCGGGGTTTTTCTTTAGCCGTGTCTCTGAAGCTTACGCCTTCGACAGCGCCGCCTTCAGGTTGCTGTCGATCTTGTCGAGGAACTGCGTCGTGGTCAGCCACTTCTGGTCCGGGCCGATGAGCAGGGCCAGATCCTTCGTCATGTAGCCGGCTTCGACGGTGTCGATGCAGACCTTCTCCAGCGCGTCGGCGAACTTCACCACGTCGGGGGTGCCGTCGAACTTGCCGCGGTAGTTGAGGCCGCGCGTCCAGGCGAAGATCGAGGCGATCGGATTGGTCGACGTCTCCTTGCCCTTCTGGTGCTCGCGGTAATGGCGCGTCACCGTGCCGTGGGCGGCTTCGGCTTCGACGGTCTTGCCGTCGGGCGACAGCAGCACCGAGGTCATCAGGCCGAGCGAGCCGAAGCCCTGGGCCACGGTGTCGGACTGCACGTCGCCGTCGTAGTTCTTGCAGGCCCAGACGAACGCGCCGCTCCACTTCATGGCGCTGGCGACCATGTCGTCGATCAGGCGGTGCTCGTAGCCGATCTTCAGCTTGTCGAACTCGGCCTTGAACTCGGCGTCGAACACTTCCTGGAAGATGTCCATGAAGCGGCCGTCATAGACCTTGAGGATGGTGTTCTTGGTCGAGAGATAGACCGGCCACTTCTTGGCCAGGCCGTAGTTGAAGCAGGCGCGGGCGAAGCCGCGGATCGATTCGTCGAGGTTGTACATCGACATGGCGACGCCGGCGCCCGGCGACTTGAACACTTCGCGGGTGATCGGCGCGCTGCCGTCGGCCGGCGTGAAGGTCATGGAGAGCGTGCCCTTGCCCGGCATGATGATGTCGGTGGCGCGGTACTGGTCGCCGAAGGCGTGGCGACCGATGACGATGGGCTGGGTCCAGCCCGGCACCAGGCGCGGCACGTTGCGGCAGATGATCGGCTCGCGGAACACGGTGCCGTCGAGGATGTTGCGGATCGTGCCGTTGGGCGACTTCCACATCTCCTTGAGGTTGAACTCTTTGACGCGGCCCGCGTCCGGCGTGATCGTCGCGCATTTGACGCCGACGCCGTATTTCTTGATCGCCTCGGCCGATTCGACCGTGACCTTGTCGGAGGTCGCGTCGCGATGCTCGACGCCCAGGTCGTAATACTTCAGGTCGACGTCGAGATACGGCAGGATCAGCTTGTCCTTGATGAACTTCCAGATGATCCGCGTCATCTCGTCGCCGTCGAGCTCGACGAGCGGGGTCTTGACCTGAATCTTGGCCATAATGTCCTCAGTCTCCTGTTGAGCCGCCGCGGGAAAGCCCGGCGCGCGGGGCGTCGGGACGGGCGGGGGCGGTAAGAATCGGGCGAAAAGCGCAGGGCACCATAATAAGCCGGGCCAGCCCGCGCAAGGTTGCGCCGCCTGAACGCGCCAAGCCCTCTCCGCGCTGCGAAAAACGGGGAAAACCCTAAGGTTATTAGGGGCGTCGCGGAGCGGGGCGCGACCCCGTCACAGCTTGTCCGGCTGCGCCGCGAGGGCAGGTTCGGGGAGGGCGGCGAGGATCGCCGGAATGTCGGCGATGGTCTCGACCGGCGTGACGAGCTTTTCGTGCTCGCCGCGCGCGAAGCCGCTCTCGACGACATGGCGCATCATGTCGCGGAACGGCCGCCAATAACCGGCGATGTCGAGCAGCAGGATCGGCTTGTCGTGCATCCTGAGCTGCTTCCAGGTGATCATCTCGAAGGCTTCGTCGAGCGTGCCGAGCCCGCCCGGCAGGATGGCGAAGGCGTCTGACAGCTCGAACATGCGCTGCTTGCGCGCGTGCATCGTATCGACGGCGATCAATTCGGTGCAGCCGGGGTGCGCCAGCTCCCGCGTCTTGAGCATGGTCGGGATGACGCCGATGACTTTGCCGCCGGCCGCCAGGGTGGCGTCGGCGACGATGCCCATCAGCCCGACGCGGCCGCCGCCGTAGACCAGCGTGATGCCCCGTTCGCCGAGCAGCTTGCCGAGCTCGGCGGCCGCGTCGGCATGGCGCGGATCGGAACCGGCGCTGGCGCCGCAATAGACGCAGAGGGAGGAGACGCGGGCCATGGGGATTCGGGCGGACCTGTGTTTCGGGTCCGCCCTTATAGCCCGGCCAAGGCGAAGCCGTCTTGTCTTAAAGCCCTAGAGCTTCATCGGCAAAATCACCATCGGCACGCCGCGCAGGTGCAGGTCGCGCTGGATGGCGTAGGCCGTCTGATTATGCAGCAGGCGGGTGAGCGCGCTTTCCTGCTGCAGCACCAATTGCGCCGCGAAGAACATGCTGCCCGGATAATCGCGGACGATGCCGTCGGCCAGCGTCAGCAGGCGCTCGACGACGTCGGTGCCGAAATCGCTGAGCGCCGTCGCCGCCCAGCCGTGGCGATGGCAATAATTGACGTAGCTCTCCAGGTTGTCGTCGACCTCGCGGCGCAGTCCGGCCAGCGTCTCCTCGGCGTGGAACGCCTCGGCGTCGATCTCGCCGATGCTGACGAAGACGAAGTTCTTGAACTGGCCGGGGAACAATCGCTGCGCCGAGAGCAGCGTGTGCATGCCGGCCCCCAAGCTGCGGCCGACGAGGAAGACGGCGGTCGGCGCGGCCGGGTCGAGCGCCGGCGCGGCGGCCGGCGGGGCCGGCGGCGCGGCGGTGGCGAACAAGGCGTCGATCTTGGCGAGCTGGCCGGAGACGGTGCGATAATGCCGGCGGATGGCGAAGCCGACGGCGATCACCAAGCCGGTGATGACCACCGTGAGCCACGCGCCGTGGGCGAACTTCTCGAAAATCGTCGTCGAGAGGATGCCGGCGCACACCACGAAGCCGAGACCGGCGAGGGCGAGGCGGCGATAGGCGCGCGGCGCGACGGCGCGATCCTTCCACCAATGGACGCAGAGGCCGTAGAGGCTCAGCGAGAAGGTGAGGAACACGTTGATCGAATAGAGCACCACCAGCACCGAGACGTCGCCGCCGGTGACGACCAGCAGCGCGACCGCCGCCGCGCCCATCAGCACCAAGCCGTTCTGCGTGACGAGGCGGTTGGAGAGCTGGCTGAACTGGTGCGGCACCCAGCGGTCGGCCGCCATGTTGGCGAGCACCGCGGGGCCGCCGAGAAAGCCGGTGTTGGCGGCGACGAACAGCAGGCCGGCGGCGAAGACCAGCGTGAAGAGCAGGATCGCGCCGCCGAGCCACGAGCCTGCGCCGAACGCGTCGGCGAGGATGACGCTGAAGGTCGCGGCGTTGAGCGTCATGCCCTCGACGGCGCGCGCGTCCCACAGCAGGTAGAGCACGATCAGGCCGCCGGCGGTGAAGGCGAGCGAGGCGGCCATGTAGAGCATCGTCACCTTGCCGGTGGCGACGCGCGGCTCTTTCAGGTTGTTGATGTTGTTCGACACCGCTTCGATGCCGGTATAGGTGCCGCCGCCGAGCGCGAACGCGCGCAGCAGCAGCGAGACGAGCGCGACCCAGCCGATCTCGCCGGCGAAATCGCGGGTTTCGACCAGCGTGTCGGGCACCAAAGCCGGCAGGTCGGCCGAATGGGCGAAGATGCCGTAGAGGATGAAGCCGCCGTGCGTCGCGAGGAAGCCGAGGAACAGCGGCAGCAGCAGCTTCAAAGGCTCCTTCATGCCGCGCATGTTGAGGATGAGCAGCGCCAGCACCATGAAGGCTTCGGTCGGCAGCTTCCAGCCTTGCGCGCCGAGCGGCAGCAGGCTGAACAAGGCGTCGACGCCGCTGGCGATCGAGATGGCGATGGTGAGGACGTAATCGACGATCAGCGCCGAGCCGGAGACCAGGCCGGCGCGCGGTCCGATCAGCGTGGTCGCGACCTTGTAGCCGCCGCCGCCCGACGGAAACAACTCGATGACCTGGTTGTAGGCCAGCGCGATGACGAAAACGGTGATGGCGGTGGCGAGCGCGAGATAGAGGGCGAGATGGGTGTGCCCGCCGAGGGCGAGGAAGGTCTCCTCGGGGCCGTAGTTGGCCGAGGAGAGGCCGTCGGCGCCGAGGCCGACCCAGGCGAGGAAGGCGGCGAGGGCCATGTGCTGGCGGGCTTGCGGCGCGAGGGGATCTTTCGGGGCGCCGAGGAACGCGCGTTTGAGGCGCTGCAGACGAAGCGGCAGCATCGGGGGTCACATATGTGGGGGGAGGGGTGTCGCTCGGGACGGCCGCGCTTCTACGCCCGCCCCCCGGTTCCAGCCAGCGCCGGCCGAGCATGGCTGCCATGCGGAGAAAACAAGGGTCTGCCGAATCTCGCAAACACCTCGATTCTTTGCGTGATTTGCCGGCGGAGCGAGGCGGCCACGGCGCAGCGCGATGGGGCGCTTATGAAACTCGCCCCTGTCGCCATAACCGCGCCGGCTGGTTTGTCCTTCTCAACGGTCGCGGCGGTGTCTCGGAAACGGGCGTCAAGAGGGGGCGGCATATGACGGTTGTGGGGCAGGAGAATGAAGGCTTGCACCTGGGTCAGGCGATCGAACGGGCTGTTTCTTTTCTAAGAAGCGCTCGCAAGCAGGGCGCTTGCGCGCATCCCGCAGTCCCCATATCGTTTTGCCCAATGTGGATTTCGGGGGGAATTAACATGAGCGATCGTAATCGACTGACTCGCCGTGACGTGTTTCTCGCCGTCGGCACCGTTGCCGCGACCGGGGCCTTGCTTGGCGTAGCGCCGAGGAGAGCGTCGGCGGCGACGTTTTCGAATGCGGATCGGCGATGCGCCACTTGCGATTATTGGGGCGGCCCGCGCACGATCACGGCCGATAAATCGCGCATCGAGACTCCGGACGGCGCGACCGGCATCTGCGGCAATCCAAAAAGCCCGCTCCATAGCAAGCCGACGCGCGCCGATCAGGTGTTCAACAACGGCTGGATGAAATGGCAGGCGCTCTCCTAGCGTCTGGCGGTTCAGCTTTATTCAATTCTTTGTGTGATGTCGGCCGAACTAGCTCAGGCGCTTGCCCGGCTGGAGGGCTTTCGGCACTCTGCCGCGTCGTAGCCGCGTTCATCCACGCGCATGTCGAGAGGGATCGGTCGTAAATGCAAGGTCGCGCCAAACTGATCGTATTGGCTATCGTCATCGCTGCCGCGGCCGTCGCGGCGTATTTCGTTTTCAAGCCTGCGCCGCAGGCTCCCGCGCCGACCGTGGCCCAGCAGGCTCCTTCGGCTACGCCGACGAGCCAGAGCGTCGAGACGCGCGTCGCGCTCATGAAGGAGTTGGGCGGCCACGCTCAGATCATGTCTAACGCGGTGAAAGCCGGGGCGGTGAGCGCGGAAGTCGCGTCCGCCGCCCGCGCGACCTCCGCCGCCATGGCGAAGATTCCCGCGCTGTTTCCTGCCGGGACGGGCGACGACAAGCATCCGACCACGCGCGCTAAGGCGGATATTTGGACCAAATGGGCGAGCTTCGAAGGCTATTCCAAGGAGGGCGCGGCGAGCTTCGCCGCAGTCGCGGCCGCCGCCGAACAAGGCGACGCTGCGGCCTTCAATGCCGCCTTCATGAAGGCGAACGAAAGCTGCAGCGTTTGCCATAAGGATTTTCGTGGCGCGCGCCGCTAGCAGCAACTTGCTCCGCTCGCTCTGCTGGGCGTTGGCGACGGCGGCGGCTTTCTGGGCTGTCCCCGCGTCGGCGCAAGCCGCTTCCTTGCCTGACGCCGTCGCGCGCGGCGAATATATCTTCCACGCGTCGGGCTGCGAGACCTGCCACACCGACACGGCGAACAAGGGCCAGCCGCTGGCCGGCGGCCGCGCGCTGAAGACGCCGTTCGGCACCTTCCGCACGCCCAACATCACGCCCGACCCGACGCACGGCATCGGCAAGTGGAGCGAGGCGGATTTCATCCGCGCCATGCGCGAGGGCCGCGCGCCGGACGGGTCGCATTACTATCCGGCGTTTCCCTACACCGCCTACACCAAGATGACCGACGCCGACATGAAGGACCTGCGCGCCTACATGATGACGCTGCCGGCGGTCGCCACGCCCAACCAGCCGCACGACCTCGGCTTCCCGTTCAACATCCGTCTCGGCGTGATGGCGTGGAAGTGGCTCAACTTCACGCCGGGTCCGCTGCCCGCGGCTCAGGGCAAGGACGAGGTCTGGGAGCGCGGGCGCTATCTCGTCGAAGCGCTCGGCCATTGCGCCGAATGCCACACGCCGCGCGGCAAGCTCGGCGGCCTGGTGACGGCGAAATGGATGGCCGGCTCGGCCGACGGCGCGGAAGGCGAGAGCGCGCCCAACATCACGCCCGATCCGGCGACCGGCATCGGCGAATGGAGCGCCGAGGATATCGCCTTCGCTCTCAAGCTGGGCATGAAGCCGGATGGCGATTCGCTCGGCGGGTTGATGGCGGAAGTGGTCGAGAACGGCACCGGCAAGCTGACCGACGCGGATCTCGCCGCCATGGCGGCCTATTTGCAAGCGCTGCCGCCCGTCCCGCACAAGCCCTGAGCCGGTTCCGCCCGGTTCCAGCGGCGGCCCAGCGGCATTGCGCCCCTCAAGGCGGCGTATTAGGTTAGCCGCAGGCCCTTCGTCAGCGGTTTCCAAGCCATTGAATAAGCTAGATAAGCCCGTCCTGCTCGCCTTGCTAGGCGCGTTCGTCCTCGCTATCGCCCTGGGCCTCAACTGGTTCATCGATTGGCGCGGCGACGATTCGCCCGCGCCGGCTCCTGTGGCGCGGTCGGGGGAAGGCCCGTTGCAGGCCCCGCCGCTGGCGCGCCAGCCCGCCGCGCCGAGCTTCGATGTGGTGCGCGTCAATCCGAGCGGCGACACGGTGATCGCCGGGCGCGCCGAGCCGGGCGCCGAGGTCACGGTGATGGACGGCGAGAGCGTCGTCGGCAAGGTGCAGGCGGACAAGCGCGGCGAATGGGTCCTGGTGCCGGAGAAGCCGCTGCCGCCGGGCTCGCGCAATCTCAGCCTGATCGCCAAGCTGCCGGACGGCACGGAGCTGCGCTCGCAATCGGATGTGGTGCTGGTCGTGCCGGAGAACGGCGAGGCGCAGGGCGTGCTGGCCTTGCGCGTGCCGAGCGAGGGCCAGGGCGCCAGCCGCCTGCTGCAATCGCCCTTCGCCGGCAGCGACGCCAGCCGGGGAGATGGCCGCGGCGCGCGCGGCCTCACCATCGACATCATCGACTACGACGAGAAGGGCCGCGCCACCGTCAGCGGCAGCGCCCCGGCCGGCGCGCGGCTCAACATTTATCTCGACGACGCGCTCGCCGGCTCGACGGCGGCGGACGCCAAGAACGAATGGCGGCTCGCCTTGCCGCAGGCGCTCGCGCCGGGCGACCACAAGCTGCGCGTCGATCAGCTCGATGGCGCCGGCAAGGTGACGGACCGCGCCGAATACGCCTTCAACCGCGCGCCGCCGACCGAGGGGCTGACGGCCGGCACCGCCGTGATCGTGCAGCCGGGCAACAGCCTGTGGCGGCTGGCGCGCCGCACCTACGGCGAAGGCACGCGCTACGCCCTGATATTCGAGGCCAACAAGTCGCAGATCCGCGATCCCGACCTGATCTATCCGGGACAGGTGTTCGCGCTGCCCGCCGCCAACTAAGTTCCGCGCTTTCGCTGCGCCGCGCGGCACCGTTCGCCGCGCGAAGCGTTGTTTTCGTATCTCGCAGATTGGATGATGACCGTGTCCACGCCGCCGCCCGCCACGCCCCCCTCGATCCCGCTCCTGCCGGTGCATCCCGCCGGCTGGCCCTTCGTCGCGCTGTTCGCCATCGTCAGCCTTGTGCTGGCGCTGTTCTCCGAAGCGCTGGGGGTCATCGGCCTGATCCTGACCGCCTGGTGCGTCTGGTTCTTCCGCGATCCCGAGCGCGTGCCGCCGAGCGATCCGTCCGCCGTCATCAGCCCGGCCGACGGCCGCATCCAGATGATCACGCGCGCCGCGCCGCCGCCCGAGCTCGGCATGGGCCCGGCCGAGCTGACCCGCGTCAGCATCTTCCTCAACGTCTTCAACGTGCATGTGAACCGCGTGCCGGCCACCGGCCGCGTCACCGGTCTCAATTACCGTCCCGGCAAGTTCTTCAACGCCTCCTTCGACAAGGCGAGCGTCGACAACGAGCGCCAGTCGGTGCGCATGACGACGACCGACGGCCATGACATCGTCTTCGTGCAGATCGCCGGCCTGATCGCGCGCCGCATCATCTGCGACCTGACGATGGACCAGCAGATCGTCGGCGGCGACCGCTTCGGCCTGATCCGCTTCGGCAGCCGCACCGACGTCTATCTGCCGGAAGGCAGCGTCGTCGCGGTGCAGGTGGGCGACCATGTGGCGGGCGGCGAGAGCGTCATCGCGCATCTGCCGAGCGTTCCGGTCGTCACGCCGTCGGCCTCCTCGCCGTCGGTCTAGGAGCGATCATGATCCGCACGCGCCGCCGCATCCGCGAATTGCCGTTCCACCAACTGCTGCCCAACGTGCTGACGGTGCTGGCGCTGTGCGCCGGACTGACCGCCATCCGTTTCGGCTTCCAGGGACGGTGGGAGCTGGCGGTGGCCGCCATCATCGGCGCGGCGGTGCTCGATTCGCTCGACGGCCGCGTCGCCCGCAAGCTCGGCGGCACGACCAAGTTCGGCGCGGAGCTGGATTCGTTGTCGGACTTCCTGTGCTTCGGCGTCGCGCCCGGCATCCTCGTCTACCTCTGGTCGTTGCACGAGATCGGCGGGCCGGGCTGGGTGCTGGCGTTGCTCTACGCCGTGTGCGCCGCGTTGCGGCTCGCGCGCTTCAACACGCGCATCGGCATGACCGATCTGCCCTATTGGGCGGGCAATTATTTCACCGGCATGGCCGCGCCCGCCGGCGCCGGCGCGGCGCTGCTGCCGATGATGCTGAGCTTCGAGTTCGGCCCGGCGGTCTTCGCCCATCCGCTGCTCAACGCCGTCGCGCTGGTTGGCGTCGGCGCTTTGATGATCAGCCGCCTGCCGACGTTCTCCTTCAAGCTGATTCGCGTGCCGCATCGCTGGGTGATGCCGTCGTTGCTCGCCGTCGGCCTGCTCGCCGCGCTGCTCGCGACAGCGCCCTGGGCGACGCTGAGCGGCATGATCATCGTCTATGTCGCCACCGTGCCGCTGGCCTACCGCTCCTATCGGCGCAAGTTGATGGAGACGCCGGCGGCCGACCCCGCCGAAGCGGAGGAAGACGGCGAGCAGCGGGCTTTCGCGCCGGTGTCCGAGACGCTCGATCCCGACGCGGCGGAGGCGCGCGCCGAGGAGCCGCCGCGCCTGTCGTGAGGCGCGACGCGACGCTGCGGCCGACGCCGCGACCTACCCTTTCGGACAGGTTCTTAACCAAATTTCAACGAGATGACGGCATCTTGTCGGCTCGTTTTTCCGCGGTCTCCGAGGCCTTTTAGATGTCCGCCGCCGCTCAAGGCTTGGTTCTCCTCGTCGACGATAATCCGGTGCAGAGCCGGCTTTACGGCGACGTGCTCACGGCCGAGGGTTTCACCGTCGTCGCCATGTCGAACGCGAAAGAGGCCGAGCAATTTCTGCTCGCCAACGTGCCCAGCCTCATCCTGCTCGACATCATGATGCCCGACATCGACGGCATCGAAGCTTGCCAGCGCTTTCGCAAGCAGATCGGCGAACGCGCGCCGATCCTGTTCCTCACCGCGTCGGACACGGTCGACATCCTGCTGTCCGCGTTCAAGGCCGGCGGCGACGATTTCGTCGTCAAGACCAGCGGATTGCAGAAGCTGGTCGAGCGCGTGAAATATTGGCGCAACCCAGCCTCGCGCCACGACACGCAGGACCGCCGCCAGGCCCGCATCGCGCAGATCGAAAAACGCCTCGCGCCTCCTCCCGCGGCGTCTTAGCCCGCGCAACTGGCAATCCCGATCTTCTTGCGCGCGTCCCGCCGCTCTGGCGCAATGGCGTCATGGCCGCGCTCGACGCCGCATCGCTTCGCTTCCGCCCCTACGCGCCCGGCGATCTCGCCGCCGCGCGCCGCTTGCACGCGCGCTCCTTCGCCGCGCTGGCGGCCGGCCATTACGCGCCGGCGGACATCGCCGGGCACGCCGCTCTCATCGCGGCGAAAGATTATGCGGAAGATCTCGCGCGCAGCCGCCTGATCGTGGCCGAGACGCCCGGCGCGGGCCTCGTCGCCAGCGGCGGTTGGATCGCGCTCGACGGTGAACCGGGCACGGCGCGCGTGCGTAAACTGTTTGTCGCGCCGGAAGCCGCCGGCCGCGGCATCGGCCGGTCGATGCTGGCGCGGATCGAGGATGCGGCGCGCGCGGCCGGCCATGCGCGCTTTTTTCTGCGCGCCTATCTCAACGCCGCCGCCTTTTATCGCGCTGCCGGATATCGCGACGACGGCCCGGGCGGCATGGCGCTGCCGGGCGGGCGGGAGATGCGGGTGCTGTTCATGCGCAAGGAGCGGCCTCATGCTGCTTTGCAGCATTGACGATTTGATGTGCAGGTGAGCGCCGGGTAACGGCCTTCGCATCGGCCCAATCGCTAGTGGGATCGGCCTCGGCGATAGGGAGCCGCGAAAAAACGGCAATCTACAGATTTTTAGGTGCAAACAATCGGGGCCGAAATAGAATTGCTTCAAGAAATTCATGAAGGGTAGCGCGGGGTTGCCGATGCGTTCGACTTGCCGGGGAATGTCGTGCCGTGATTTTTCGCGGGGAGACGCCGCATGATTCGCGTCCGCGCGCCGCAGGAAGCCGCTGCCGGCATTTTCCTCATCGCTCTCGCGGCATTCGCTTTCTGGCAGACCGACGATCTCGCCGTCGGCACGATGCGCGCCTTGGGGCCCGGCATGATGCCGCGCCTGCTCGCCGTGCTGTGCGGCGTGTGCGGCGTCGCGCTCGTCGTCTTCTCGTTGATCAAGGATGGCGCGGCGCTGGAGCGGTGGGGCATCCGGGGGCCGTTGTTCATTCTCGGCGCGGCGGTCGTGTTCGGTCTGGCCATCCGGCCCCTCGGCCTGTTCGTCGCCGGCCCGGCGGCCGTGATCCTCGGCAGTTTGGCGGCGCGCGACTCGCGGTTCGTCGAATCGCTGCTGTTCGGCGCGGCCATGACGCTGTTCTGCTGGCTGCTGTTCAAAGTGATGCTGTCGCTGCCGATCCCGGTCGCGCCTTGGCTGCTGGGTTATTAGGGGGCGCGTCATGGAAGGATTTCTCGGCAATCTCGAACTTGGCTTCACCGTCGCGCTGACGCTGCAGAACGTCGCGCTCTGTTTCGCCGGCTGCCTGATCGGCACGTTGGTCGGCATCCTGCCCGGCGTGGGGCCGATCGCCACCATCGCCATCCTGCTGCCGCTCACGTTCCAGGTCGATCCGACCGGCGCGCTCATCATGCTCGCCGGCATCTATTACGGCGCGCAATACGGCGGCTCCACCACGGCCATCCTGGTGAACATACCGGGCGAGGCGACGTCGGTCGTCACCACCCTCGACGGCCACCAAATGGCGCGCCGCGGCCGCGCCGGGGTCGCGCTCGGCATCGCGGCCATCGGATCCTTCTTCGCCGGCACGGTGGCGACGCTGACGATCGCCGCGCTCGGCCAGCCGCTGACGCAACTCGCGCTGTGGTTCGGCCCGGTGGAATATTTCTCGTTGATGGTGCTCGGCCTCGCGTTCGCCGTGGTGCTGGCGCGCGGTTCCATCCTCAAGGCGACGGCGGTGATCTTCGTCGGCTTGCTGTTGTCCACCGTCGGCACGGACCTGGAAACGGGCGAGGAGCGTCTGACGCTTGGCATGATCGATCTGATGGACGGCATCGATTTCGCCGTGCTGGCCATGGGATTGTTCGGTTTCGCCGAAATCCTCCGCAATCTCGACAATCCCGAAACGCGCGACGTGGTGCAGGCCAAGCTTGGCCGGCTCTTGCCGAACAAGGCAGACTTCAAGAGGTCCGTCGCGCCGGTGGCGCGCGGCACGCTGCTGGGCGGCGCTCTCGGCATCTTGCCGGGCAACGGCGCGGTGCTCGGCCCGTTCGCCTCCTACACGCTGGAGAAGAAAATCTCCAAGCATCGGCACGAGTTCGGCAAGGGCGCCATCGAGGGCGTCGCCGGGCCCGAAGCGGCCAACAACGCCGGCGCGCAAACGGCTTTCATTCCGCTGCTCACGCTCGGCATCCCGCCCAACGCGGTGATGGCGCTGATGGTCGGCGCGATGACTATCCACGGCATCATCCCCGGCCCGCAGGTAATGACGAAAACGCCGGAGCTGTTCTGGGGCATGATCGCCTCGATGTGGGTCGGCAATTTTATGCTGTTGATCATCAACTTGCCGCTCATCGGCCTTTGGGTGCGGCTGCTCAAAGTGCCTTACCGTTTGATGTTCCCGGCGATCTTGCTGTTCTGCTGCATCGGCATCTATTCGATCGGCAACAACCCCAGCGACGTCTTGCTCACAGCGTTTTTCGGTTTCGCGGGATATGCCTTTTACAAATTGGGTTTCGAACCGGCGCCGCTTCTGCTCGGGTTCGTGCTCGGCAAGCTAATGGAAGAAAAGCTGCGCCAATCGCTGATCCTGTCGCGCGGCGACTTCATGACGTTCGTCACCAGCCCGGTGTCCGCCGGCCTTTTGCTGGTGGCGACGCTCGTCGTCATCGTCGCGGTGCTGCCCACGGTCCGCAAGGGGCGCGAGGAGGCGTTCCAAGAATAGCGTTCGCTATCGGCGCGCCGGCGAAGGAAACGCCCCGCGCCAACTTTCCCGTCACGCCTTAACAAATCAACGTCACGCCCTAACAAATCAACAAGGAGGCTTTCATGAAACGCACATTCGCAGCCATCGCCGCAGCGGCCGCGACGCTCGCCGTCGCCGCCACCGCTTCGGCGCAGAACTATCCGACCCGCGCCGTCACCATGGTCGTGCCCTTCGCCGCCGGCGGCCCGACGGACGTCGTCGCGCGCATCGTCGGCGAGCACATGTCCAAGACGCTCGGCCAGCAGATCGTCATCGAGAACGTGGCCGGCGCCGGCGGCACTACCGGCATCACGCGCGCCTCGCAGGCGGCGGCCGACGGCTACACGATCATGATGGGCCACATGGGCACGCACGGCGCGGCCCCGGCGCTCTATCCGAAGCTGCGGTACGATCCGACCAAGGACTTCGCGCCGATCGGCATGGCCGCCGGCACGCCGATCCTGATCGTCGCGCGCAAGGATTATCCGGCGAAAACCTTGCAGGAGTTCATCGCGCGCCTGAAGACCGAGCAGGACAAGTCCAACGAGGCCCATGCCGGCGTCGGCTCGGTGTCCTTCACCACCTGCACCATGTTCAACGTCATGAACGGCATCAAGCCGACCCGCGTGCCCTACACCGGCACAGGCCCGGTCATCAACGACATGATCGCCGGTAAGGTCGATTACGCCTGCGATCAGATCGTCAACCTGGTGACGCAGATCCAGGGCGGCAACATCAAGGCGTACGCCATCGCCACGCCGACCCGCTCGCCGGCTCTGCCCGACGTGCCGACGACCGCGGAAGCCGGCTTGCCGAACTATCAGGTCAGCGCCTGGAACGCGATCTTCGCGCCGAAGAACACGCCGGCGGCGGTCGTGACGAAGCTGAACGACGCGCTGAACAAGGCGCTCGACGATCCGGCGACGAAAAAGCGCTTGCAGGACCTCGGCGGCGTGCTGCCGGAAGGCAAAGAGCGCACTTCGGCTTGGCTCGGCGAGTTCGTCGCCCAGGAAGTCGCGCGCTGGACGCCGATCCTCAAGGCCGGCGGCATCGTCGCGCCGGAGTGAGACGCTTCGCCTGACTGGCGTTCGCTAAACGATTGAGGGCGGCTCCGCGAGGAGCCGCCCTTTTCATTGGCCGCTCGGCCGGATCGCTATGCCTGCTTGCCGAAATCGGCCCAGGCGTCGCGGCCGCCGCGGTTCTCCAGGCTGTTCTCCAGCGCTGCCACGGCGCGGCGGTCGAACACCGTGCCGGCTTGCTCGCGCAGCTTGGCGACGGCGTCGTCGAGTTCGATGCCGGCGCGATAGGCGCGTGGGCTGGCGAGGGCGACGAAGGCGTTGGCCACGGCGACGACGCGCGCTTCGGCGAGTATTTCTTCGCCCTTGAGGCCGCGCGGCTGGCCGCTGCCGTCCCAATGTTCAGAGAGCTGGCGCAGCGTCTCGACGACCGGGCCGCCGAAGTCGACGCCCTGCAGGAAGTCGGCGGTGGCGCGGAGCGAGCCGCGGATCAGGCCGATCTCCTCGTCGTTGAGCTGGCCGGTCTTGGTCAGAAGCTCGGTCGGCACCAGGATCTTGCCGAGGTTCATCAGGCTGCCGGCGAAGCCGACGGTCTGCACGGCGGCGGCGTCCAGGTCCATCTCGCGGGCGATGGCCTGCGCCACCATGGCGACGCGGGTGGAATGGTGCGCGGCATAGGGATCGCGCTTGTCGACCAGGGCGACCAGCGTGCGGACCAGGTCCATCAGCGCGCGCTCGCGCTTGGCGCGCTCGTTGGTCTCGGCGGTGATGTCGCGCTCGACCACCAGCACGCCGTCCGCGACATCTTGCGTGTCGCCGATCGGGATGTAATCCACTTGGCGCGTGCGGCCGGCGGCATCTTCTTCGGCGGGGATGATGGCGCGCTGGCGGGCGTCGGTCTCGCGCGCTTTGTCGGCGCCAGCTAGATGCGGCTTGGCGGCCTCGGGCCCGAGCACGTTGGCGGCGGGCTTGCCGATCATATCCTCCATCGATAGGCCGGCGAGGCGCGCGGCCTCCTCGTTGGCGAAGCCGTAGCGCCCGGTCCGGTCGAGAATGAAGATCGAAGTCGGCTGGCTGTCGGCGACGAGCTTGAGGAACAGCCTCTGGCGTTCGTGCTGGTTGGCGAGGCGTTTATAGCGCCGCGCGGCGGCGGCGGCTTGGCGCGACGAGCCGTACCACCAAGCGGCGAAGACGATGGCGGCGAGCAGCACGGCGGCGAGCGCGCAGAGGACAATGAGCTGAAGGCGGCGCGATTCGCTGGCGGCGAGCGCTTCCCCCCGGCCGACTTTGGCGACCAGCGTCCAGGGCGCGGCGGCGAAGGCCCGGCTGACGCTGAGCACCGCTTCGTCGCGATAGTCGCGACCCTGCACGAAATCGCCGGGGCGGGCGAGGGCGGCGGCTTCGGCGAGGCCGGCGGTCGAAGCGGCGAGAGCGCGCGCCAATCCGGCGGTGCCGTCGGCAAGCGGCGAGAGATATTCGACGCGCGCGCCGGTTTGGCGCACCAGCAGGTTCTCGGCGCTCTTGTGGATTTCGCCCGGCTGGCGCAGCAGCGGATAAAGCTCGTCGCTCACTTCCTTGATGCCGACGATCCAGCCGACTTGGGCGGTCGCGTCGTTTCCGCCCTGCACGGCGAAGATCGGCACGGCGAAGCCGAGCGCCGGCCGGCCGGCGGCGTTGCGGTGCAGATCGAGCAGCGCGCGGCGATCACGCGGCAAAGCGTCGACGAAGCCGCGCAGCTCGCCTTCGAGCGGCGGCAGGCCGACGGTTTGGGCGATCGCGGCGCGCTCGCGGTCCAAGAGGACGAGACCGGCGACGCCGACGCGGCGCACGTTGGCCGGCACGTCGGGCCCTTCGAGCGGCGCGGCGAAGCGCGCGCGCTCGGCGCTGACGGTGAGCAGGTTGCGCAAGTAGGTGACGAGCGCCGGATCCCGCTCGGGGCTCTGGCCGCCGCTGGCGGCGAGCTCGGTCATATAGAGCTGGACGGAGGTGTTGGCGGCGAGGCCGGCCAGCTCCTCGAACTGGCGTTCCAGCCAGTTCGAGATGTCGGCGAAGCGGCTGTCGGCGACGATGGCGAGCCGGTTCTGCCAGGCGCGCAGTTCGCGCTCGCGGTCGGCCTGGCCGAGCGCCAGCGCGCCGGCCACGCCGACGGCCAGCGCCGCGGCGATGGCCAGGCAGGACAGAATCAGCGGGCGCGCGCGGCGTGCCAACCCCGTCGCGGGTTCTGGTGTCAGGCTCATTGTCGCCGGCCGCTCCCCAAACTATCCGTCAGAAGTGGAGTTTTAGGATTTACAAAGGCTTAACGTCCTGGGGATATTTTGTCCACTGGGCCAGTTTCGAGGACCTCGGCAATGCGCCGCCTGCGCCATCCTGTTCGCCGCACCCGTCTGCGGACCGCCGTCCGCCTGGCGGCGGCCGGCTGCGCGCTGCTGGCCGGCTTGTGGAGCGCTGCGCCGGCTCAGGCCCAAGGACAGGCGCAGAGCGAGGACCTGTTCGGCGCAGTGGCGACGCGCTCGGTCAGCGGCTTGGCGTCGTTTCCGCGCTGGACCGGCGCGCTCGAGCGCCATTTCAAGCGCAGCGACCCGCCGCTCAGCCATTGCAAGGGCAACGTCTTCCGCCGCTGCATGTCGGAGGAATGGAAGGGCTTTCTCGACGAGATATCCGGCGAGAACCGCGCCACGCAAATTCGCCGCGTCAACGAGCGGTTGAACCGCGCGCGCTACACGTTGGACAGCGCCAACTGGGGCCAATCGGACTACTGGGCGACGCCCAACCAGTTCTTCCGCATGGACGGCGATTGCGAGGATTACGCCATCGCCAAATATCTCTCGCTGCGCGCGCTCGGCTTTCCCGAGGACGATTTGCGCCTGGTGGTGCTCGACGATCTCAATCTGCGCGTCGCCCACGCGATCCTGGTCGTCACGCACAACGGCGTGCCATACGTGCTCGACAACCAGATTTCGCAAGTCGTGCCCGCGTCGGCGATCCGCCATTACCGGCCGATCTTCGCGCTCAACGAATCGGCTTGGTGGATCTATAAGCCCAAGCCGGCCGGCAGCTAGACGCCCGCTTGACGGCTTAGGCGGCGACCGAAGACGCTGTCGAGCGCGAAGCGCCCGCCGCCGCGCGCCATCAGGTATAGGAAGCTGGCCGCCCAGGTCAGGTGGGTCGGCCATGCCGCCGGATAGACGAAAACCTGAATCACCAGCGTCATGCCGAGCAATGCGGCGGCGCTTAAGCGCGTCGCCAAACCGACCGCGAGCAGGACGGCGAGCAGATGCTCCGACACCGTCGCGGCGACGGCGGCGATATCTGGCGGAATCAGCGGCAGGCGATATTCCTCGCGAAACAGCAAGAAGGTCGTGTCGCTGATCGAGAGGCCCTCGACCTTCGTGCGCGCCGATTGCCAGAAGACGCCGGCGACGCCGAAGCGGGCCGCCAGCGCGATGGCGTCGTGCGGAATGCGCTCAAGAGTCTCGGCACTACGGCGTCCGAGATGGCAGGCGGAATCAAGCATCTGTTTTAACCTCATCTGGGTGGAACGCGCGGAAAGCGCCGGCCGCCAACAAGCGGGCGAGGGTCGTTTGCAGATCGAAGCGCGGGTCGTCGGCGGCAGCCCTTTCAAACGCGGCAAGCAACTCGCTGCCGTCATCCAGCGCGCGCAGAAACAGGCATTCGCCGTCGGAAAGAGCCAGCGCCTGGACCTGGGCCTCCGGTCGCGTGAGCAGGATCGCGCTGCCTTGCGCGTCGCCGCCGGCGGTCGGCAGACTCGCCAAGGCGCGCCAGGCGGCGAACGCGTCCGACGTCACGCGCGGAAGGCGCGCGGCGGGATGAAGGCGCGGCTTGAGGCGGGCTAGCGCGTCCGCCGACAGCGCGCGTAGCGTCTCGGCGGCGAGGAGCGGGATATCCTCGGCGGCGAACGCGCCGTGCCAGGCGTGATCGAGCCGGGCGAGCGAGACGGTTTCTCGCGATGCGCCGTTCGTGTCGAGATGATCGGCGAAATCGTCGCCCCAGAACCAAAGCGACGCTTGGCGTGGCGGCGCGCGGCGAATGTAAGCCTCGGCCAGCGCGGCAAAACGGCGCTTGGAGAGCGCGCGTGCGACCGAGGGGAAGGCGTCGCGCAAAGCGCCGGTCAAAGTCTCGCGCGTCGTGCTGGCATGGACCTGCAACGCCGCATCGACGCGCGCGCGAGACGAGGAGGCCGCGGCCAGGATGTCCTCTCGGGCTTGCGGCGCGCCGAGCCGGATCGCCGCCGCCATGCGCGCCTGCAGCTCAGGCGACATGGCGCTTCTCCAGGGCGGCGATGCGACGGTCGGCCTTGGCCGCCTCGGCGAGAAGGGTATCGAAGTCGGGCACGGCATTGTCCCATTCGATCAGGGTCGGCTGCGGGCCGGCCGTCGCGAGAGCCGATTCGAACAGCCGCCACACCTCGGGCCGCACCGGCGAGCCGTGGTCGTCGACGCGGACGACGCCTGCCGGCGTGCGGTGCAGGGCGTGGCCGGCGAGATGGATCTCGCCGGTTTTCGCCAGCGGCATCTCGGCGAGCATGATATCGGCGTTCGTTTCGAGATTGCCGGCGGAGACGACGATGTTGTTGACGTCGAGCAGCAGGCCGCAGCCGGTGCGTTCGCAGAGCGCGCCCAGGAAAGCGCCTTCCGTCATGTCGCCGGGCAATGCGAGATAGCGCGACGGATTCTCGATCAACAGCGGCCGGCCGAGAAAATCTTGCGCCTCGTCGATATGGCTGGCGACCCGCGCCAAGGTGGACCGGTCGTAAGCCAGCGGCAATAGATCGTTGAGGTAGACGCCTTCCGCCGCGCACCAGGCGAGATGTTCCGACAGCAATTGCGGCTCGTAGCGTCGCGCCAAACCGGCCAGCTTGGCGAGATGCTCGCGATTCGGGCGCTCGGCGCCGCCGAGCGACAGGCCGACGCCGTGGATCGAAAGGCCGTGATCGGCGCGGATGGCGGCGAGATGGCGATGCGGCGGCCCGCCGGCGCAGAAATAGTTTTCGGCGTGAATCTCGAACCACGCCGCGCGTCTCGGGGCGGCGTGGATCGCGGCGAAATGACGGGGCTTGAGCCCGACCCCGGCCACCGGAGGGAGCGCGGCGAACGTCACGGCTGGCCCCGTCATCGCTTTCGCGGCTTAGCTCTTTTTGCCCTCGTTCATCATACCATCCTGCATCATCGGCTTCGGCGCCGTGTTGCCGGCCTTGGCCTGCAGGCTGCCGCCCATCTTGGCGCAGTCGCCGCTGGCGACGTATTTCCAGGCGTTGCCCTGGAAATCGACTTTGGAGGTGCCGGCGCAGGTGGTGCCGGGACCGGCGGCGCAATCGTTCGCGCCGGCCTTGGCGATGCCGTAGCAGCGTTCTTTGCCGGCCTGCTGGGCGCTGGCGGGATTGGCGGCAGCGGCGAGGCCGAGGGCGGCGACGGCGGCGAACAGGACCGAGGCGTTGGCGGTTTTGGACATCGGATGACCTTCCCTAAAATTCCGTGGGGCTGCGGCGGCCGGGGTTCGACCGCCATGCAATAGGGTTCGCCGCCTCGTCCGGAAGGTTGCGGACCGCGAAGATTAAATTTCTCCTCCGCTCGGGCTTCGAGGGTATCCTGCGCCGGCACGTCTCATTTCTTTGGCCAGTTTGAGTTTCGTCGATGACGCCCGCCTCGTTGCCGAATCGAGAAGACTGGCCCCGCTTGATGGCCGAAGCGCAAGCGGGGGATCAGGCGTCCTATCGCCGGCTGCTCGAAGCCCTGCTGCCTTACCTGCGCGCCTACGCCCGCCGCCATTTGCGCGGCGGCGACGCGGCCGAGGATCTTGTGCAGGACATTCTGCTGACGCTGCATCGTATCCGCCAGACCTACGATCCGGCGCGGCCGTTCCTGCCGTGGCTGTCGGTGATCGCCAAGCGGCGGCTGATCGACGCCCTGCGCCGGCGCAAGGTGGTTCCGGCGGCGGCCGAAGATCTCGGCCTGGATCTTGAAACCTTCGCCGACCCTGGCGCGAATAATCAAGCCGAGAGCAACAGCGAAGCCGACCGGCTGCGCCAGGCGATCGCGGAATTGCCCGAGGGCCAGCGCCGCGCGGTCGAATTGCTCAAGCTCGAGGAGAAGTCGTTGAAGGAGGTTTCGGCGATCACCGGCATGAGCGTGCCGGCGCTCAAGACGGCGACGCACCGCGCGCTCAAGGCGCTGCGCGGCAAGCTGTTCGGGCCCGAAGGAGAAGCGCGATGAGCGATGCGAAGCGCAGCGAAGACCTGATCGCCGTCCTGGCGGCGTCGGCCGAGCCGGCGCGGCGGCTGCCGCCGCCGATGCGGCGCGCGGCGCTGTGGCTCGCCCTGGCCGTCGCCATCGTCGCCGCTTCGGTGCTGTGGCACGGCGTCGATGCCGAACTCGCCGCCGAACTGCTCGAACCGCTGCATTTCGCCGAATGGCTGGCGGCGCTGGCCACCGGCGTCGGCGGCATCGTCGCCGCCTTCCATCTGACGTTGCCGGACCGCTCGCCGCGCTGGGCCTGGCTGGCGCTGGCCCCGGCCGGGGCCTGGCTCGCGACCGTCGGGCTCGGCTGCCTCGGCGATTATCTCGCCATGGGCGGGGCGGCGTTCGCCTGGGGCGAGCCGTGGCTGTGCCTGGAATACATCACGCAGCTGGGCGTGCCGCTGACGCTGCTCAGCCTCGTCATGCTGCGCCATGCCGGCCCGATCCGGCCGATGTCGACCATGCTGCTGGCGGGCCTCGGCATGTCCGGCCTCAGCGCCGCCGGCCTGGCCTTTTTCCATCCCGACCATACGGCTTGGCTCGGCCTCTTGTGGCATGGCGCGGCCTTCGCCGTGGTGCTGGCCAGCGGCGCGCTCGGCGCCGCCCTGCTGCGCCGGCTCTACGCGCCGCGCCGGGAGGTCTAGCCGGCGCGATATGGCGCCATCGATCTGCCCCATGGCGCGCCGGCGGCGGCATGCTATCCTGGCTCCGTAAAACAAGCGTATTCGCGGTCGCCGCGTTCTCGCCGTCGATCGACGAAGTCGCAAGACGGAGGGGAGTTCATGGAGAGTCCGAATACCGTCTGGTCGCTGCTCGCGGCCGGACAAGACGCCGCGCCCGCCATCGGCGCGCCCGAGCGCCAGCCGCTCAGCTATGCCGGCCTGCGCGCCCTGGCGACGAAAACCGTCGCCGATTTGAACGCGCTCGGCATTGGGCGCGGCGACCGCGTCGCCATCGTGCTGCCCAACGGCCCGGAGATGGCGACCGCCTTCCTGACGGTCGCCTGCGGCGCGGCCACGGCGCCCCTGAACCCCGACTACAAGGCCGAGGAATTCGAATTCTACCTGTCCGATCTCGGGGCGAAGGCGCTGCTCGTCGAGCGCGGCAGCCAGTCGCCGGCCATCGCGGTCGCCAAGAAGCTCGGCGTGCCGGTCCATGAATTGACCTGGAGCGCGAGCGATCCGGCCGGCACCTTTGATATCCAAAAGTCAGTCGGCTCGGCCAAGAGCCCGGCGAAGCCGGGCTTCGCCGAAGCCGAGGACGTCGCGCTGGTGTTGCACACGTCGGGCACCACTTCGCGGCCGAAAATCGTGCCGCTGCGCCAAGTCAATGTCGCGGCTTCCGGGCGCAACGTCGCCGCCGCGATCGCGCTCGCGCCGGCCGACCGTTGCCTCAACGTCATGCCGCTGTTCCACATCCACGGCCTGATCGCGGCGGTGCTGTCCTCGATGGGCGCGGGCGCTTATGTCGCCTGCTCGCCGGGCTTCAACGCGCTGAAATTCTTCGGCTGGATGGATGAGGTCAAGCCGACTTGGTACACGGCGGTGCCGACCATGCATCAGGCGATTCTGTCGCGCGCCGGCCGCAACGCCGAGATCATCGCGCGCAATCCGCTGCGGCTCGTCCGCTCCTCGTCGGCGTCCTTGCCGCCGCAGGTGATGGCGGAGCTGGAGAAGGTGTTCGGCGCGCCGGTCATCGAAGCCTACGGCATGACCGAAGCGGCGCATCAGATGGCCTCCAATCCGCTGCCGCCGCGGCCGCGCAAGGCGGGCACGGTCGGCGTCGCCGCCGGGCCGGAAGTCGCCATCATGGCCGAGGACGGCGCGCTGCTGCCGCGCGGCCAGACTGGCGAGATCGTGATTCGCGGCACGAACGTGACCGCGGGCTACGAAGCCAACGACAAGGCCAATGCCGAGGCTTTCACCAACGGCTGGTTCCGCACCGGCGATCAGGGCGTGCTGGACAGCGAGGGCTATCTCTCGATCACCGGCCGGCTCAAGGAGATCATCAATCGCGGCGGCGAGAAAATCTCGCCGCGCGAGGTGGACGAGGTGCTGATGGACCATGCGGCGGTGGCGCAGGTCGTCACCTTCGGCATGCCGCACGACAAGCTCGGCGAGGAGGTCGCCGCCGCCGTGGTGCTGCGCGAGAATCAGGCTTGCACGGAAAGCGAGCTGCGCGACTTCGCGCGCGGCCGGCTGGCGGAGTTCAAGGTGCCGCGCAAAATCCTGTTCCTGGCGGAAATCCCCAAGGGCGCGACCGGCAAGATGCAGCGTATCGGCCTCGCCGACAAGCTCGGCCTCGGCAAGCCGGCGTAGCGGATCAGGACACCTCGACGCCGCGCCAGAAGGCGACGCGGTCCTTGACTGCTTCGGCGCCTTTCATCGGCTCGGGGTAATACCAGCAGGCGTCGCGGTTCGTTTTGCCGTCGACGACGATGTCGTAATAGGAGGCGACGCCCTTCCAACCGCAGGTGGTGTGGGTGCCGCTCGGCTGAACGTACTTTCGCTGCAGGCTGGCGGCGGGGAAGTAATGGTTGCCCTCGACCACCACCGTGTCGTCCGCTTCGGCGAGCGTCGCGCCGTTCCAGACTGCCTTGACCATCGCCGTCTCCCTTATCGCGCGCTTTCGAGCCAGTGGATGCTGAACAGCCGCTCCGCGTCAGTCCAGGCCGCGCGCGGCGCGAAGCCGGCTTCGGCCGCCAGAGCGCGGAAACCGTCCAGCGTGTATTTGTGCGAATCCTCGGTGTGCGTCGTCTCGGCCTCGGCGAACGCGATGGTCTGGCCGAGCAGATGGACGCGCTGGCGCGTCAGACTCACTAGGTGCATCTCGATGCGCTGGGCGCGTGGATCGTAGAAGGCGTGGTGGGCGAAGGCGTCGAGGTCGAAATCGGCCCCAAGCTCGGCGTTGGCGCGCGCCAGCACGTTCTTGTTGAAGGCGGCGGTGACGCCGGCCGCGTCGTTATAGGCGGCATGCAGGCGCGCGGGGTCCTTGACCAGATCGACGCCGATCAGCAGGCCGCCGCCGGCGAGCTTCTCCGCCGCCATGCGCAGGAAGGCGACGGCTTCCGCGCGCGGAAAATTGCCGATGGTCGAGCCCGGGAAGAAGCCGACGCGGCGCGCGCCGTCCGCCTTGGCGGGTAAGGCGAACGGCTTGGTGTAATCGGCGACGACGGGGCGCACGCGCAGGCCCGGATAATCCTCGGCCAGCTTGGCGGCGACGCCTTGCAGATAGTCGCCGGAAATGTCGATCGGCATGTAGCCGCGCGGCCGCTCCAACGCGTCCAGCAGCAGGCGCACCTTGCGCCCCGCGCCGGCGCCGAACTCCACCAATTCGGCGTCTGGGCCGATGAGATCGGCGAAATCGCCGGCGTGGCGCTCCAGCAGGCTCAGCTCGGTGCGCGTCGGGTAATATTCCGGCAATTCGCAGATGCGGTCGAACAGGATCGAGCCGGCTTCGTCATAGAAGAATTTGCACGGCAGGCTTTTCGGCTGGCGCTTCAGTCCGGCGAGCAGGGCGCGGCCGAATTCACCGGCGCTCGAATCGGTCGAAAGAATCTCTTTCGCTGAGCGTTGGGGGACGTTCATGAATCCTCCGCGAGACGGATGCCGCTGAATTGCCAGCGGGCGGATGGGGGAAAGAAATTGCGATAGGTGGCGCGGCTATGGCCTTCCGGCGTGGCGCAGGAGCCGCCGCGCAGCACCGCTTGGCCGATCATGAACTTGCCGTTGTATTCGCCGAGCGCGCCGGCGAGCGGCTTGAAGCCGGGGTAAGGGTCGTAGGACGAGCGTGTCCATTGCCAGACTTCGCCGGTGGCTTGGCGCAAGGTCGCTTCGGGATTGTCCGCGCCGCCGACCAGCGGGCGCGGATGCGGCCGTTCGGGATCGAGGTCGCGGCCGCTCATGCCTGTGGCGGCGGTGGCTTCCCATTCGAATTCTGTCGGCAGCCGCTTGCCGGCCCAGGCGGCATAGGCGGCGGCTTCGTAGAGGCTGACGTGAGCGACCGGTTCGGCATCGTCGAGCCGGCGAAGCCCGTGCAGCGTGAACACGCGCCAATCGGCATCGTCGCTGTCGCGCGTCCAGTAAAGCGGCGCGTTCCAGGCTTGCGCCTGCACCGTCGCCCAGCCGTCGGACAGCCAGAATTCGGGCCGGCGGTAGCCGCCGTCGGCGATGAAGGCGCGATACTCGCCGTTCGTCACCAGCCGGTCGGCGATGCGGTAGGGCTGCAGCAGAACGGGATGGCGCGGCGTCTCGTTGTCGAAAGCGAAGCCCTCATCTCCGTGACGGCCGACTTCGACGATGTGATGCGGCCCTTCGATCCAGCGCGCCGGCATGGCTTCGAGCGAGTCGTCCTCGACGCGCGGCAGATAGGCCGGCGACAGCGGATTGCACGACAGCGCGTGCTTGATGTCGGTCAGCAGCAATTCCTGATGCTGCTGTTCGTGGTTCCAGCCAAGCTCCGTCAACGACAGCACGCGCGCCGCGACGGGGGCGGGCGCGTCGGCGAGCAGCCGCGCCATCGCGTCGTCGACATGGCGGCGGTAATCCATCACTTGCGCCAGCGACGGCCGGGTCAGCATGCCGCGCTGGGGGCGCGGATGGCGCGCGCCGAGCGCTTCGTAATAGGAATTGAACAGATAGGCGAAGCTCTCGTCGAACGGCGCGTAGCCCGGCAGATGCGGCGCGAGGATCATGGTTTCGAAGAACCATGTGGTGTGCGCCAGATGCCATTTCGTCGGGCTGGCGTCCGGCATCGACTGCACGCATTGGTCTTCCGCGCTCAAAGGGGCGGCGAGCCGCTCGCTTAAGGTACGGACGGTCCTATAGCGGAGGGCGGCGTTTTCGAGAGCGGAAAGCGCGGCGGCTGGGGATTTGGCGGCGGGCGGCTGGGCGATCGCGGTCATGGGGCCTTCAAGCGGCTTGCTGATGTCGGTCGGGCCGGTTCCCGAGGGCTTATCTTGGCCCGTGAGGCGGGAATTACAACCTTGGTTTTGGCGCGGTTTTGGGCCTGGTTTTAGGTAACGCCGCGCCGCAAACGCGGTTCCTTGGTTACTTTCGCGGCCGCTTGCCGCTCGTTCGGGAAGGGCGTTTAATCTTCGCCGGGCATCATGCCGGCCCGTTCAACGATAATTCGCGCGGCATATGGGGAGGTTACAGATGACGACGACACGTATCGTCGCGGTCGCGCTCGCCTGCGGGGTGGCTTTCGCAGCGAGCCAAGCCGCGGCGCAAAGCGATCCGCGCTACATCCGCTTCGCCAACAGCGCCGCGAAGGGCGCGCTTTATAAGCCCGACAGCGGGCCGACGCCGAAGATCGGCGTGGTGGTGATCCACCGCACCAGCAATTTCATGAACCATATCTCGACGACGGAGCTGGCCAAGCGCGGCTTTCTCGTGCTCGGCATGAACCCGCGCTCCGACAACAACGAATCGGCGGTCGATTGGGACGCCAACCAGCTCGATCTGCGCGAGGGCGTCGAGTTCATGAAGAAGCAGCCCGGCATCGAGAAGGTCGTGCTGCTCGGCCATAGCGGCGGCGGGCCGACGACGAGCTATTACCAGGCGGTCGCCGAGAGCGGCGTCGGCTACTGCAAAGGCGCGAACAAGCTGGTCGAATGTTCCGACCGCGTCGCCGGCGCCCCCAAGGCCGACGGCCTGATCCTGGTCGACGCCCATCCCGGCAATTCGGTGAACGGCCTGCGCAGCCTCAATCCGTCGCTGCTCGACGAGAACGACCCGCGCAAAATCGACCCGGCGCTGGATCCCTTCGATCCGAAGAACGGCTTCAACCCGAACGGCGATTCGACCTATTCGGCGGCTTTCCAGGAGCGCTACTTCAAGGCGCAATCGGAGCGCATGAACAAGCTGATCGACAAGGCGCTCAAATTGCAGGCCGAGATGAAGGCCGGCCGCCACGTGCCGTCGGACGACGAGAGCTTCGTCGTCTACCGCAACCGCGGCCGCCTGTCCGACATCTCCACCGGCGTCCACGGCGCGACGCTTAAGCCGCAAAAGCTGCTGAAGAACGACGGCACGGTGGACGCCAGCCAGCCGGTCAAGACCGTGCGCGTCTCGACGCCGGATAACGCCAAGCGCGACGCCAGTTTCGACGACACCCGCCAACTCACGGTGAAGTCGTTCCTCGGCGCCAACGCGATCAAGTCGACCAGCGCGCTCGACGGCATCGATTGGTGTTCGAGCAACAATTCGGTGCCTTGCGCCGTGCAGCAGATCTCGATCCCGTTGCTCGTGACCGCCATGGGCGGCCATTACTTCATCCGCGACAATGAGATCGTCTACGAGATGGCGAAAAGCGCCGACAAGGACTTTTTCGTGCTCGAAGGCGCGACGCACGGCATGATTCCCTGCAAGCCCTGCGCGGCGGCCACCGGACAGGATTACGGCAACGCCACGAAAAACTTCTTCGACTATCTCGCCGCCTGGATGAACAAGCGCTTTTCCTGACGCGCGGCGTTCCGAATCCCTCTTTCAAAGCCCCTATGCGCGCGGTTAAATAGCCGCGCGCATAGGGGTATGCGCGCACGGGCTCGGACCGTTTCGTCCGGCCTGGAGGGGCAACAACAACCATAAAGGGGATGGGCCATGGCTTGGCTCGACAAGTATTTCGGCATCACCGCGCGCGGCAGTTCGGTCCGCACCGAGCTTCTGGCAGGTCTCGCCACCTTCCTGACCATGGCCTACATCATCGCCGTCCACCCGATGATCCTGAAGGACGCGGGTATGGATTTCGGCGCGGTCTATGTCGCCACCATTCTCGCCGCCGCCATCGCCACCTTCATCATGGGCGCCTGGGCGAAATGGCCGGTGGCGCTCGCCCCGGGCATGGGCCTCAACGCCTTCTTCACCTACGGCATCGTCATCGGCATGAAGCAGCCGTGGGAAGTCGCGCTCGGCGCGGTCTTCCTGTCGGGCGTGCTGGCGCTGATCCTGAGCCTGACGGGCCTGCGCGAATGGGTCATCAACTCGATCCCCAAGGCGCTCAAGCTCGGCATCGGCGCGGGCATCGGCCTGTTCCTCGCCATCATCGGCCTGCGCAACGCCGGCGTCGTCGTCGATCATCCGGCGACGTTGGTGGGCCTCGGCAACGTCGGCAGCGCCGCCGTGCTGCTGTTCACGCTGGGCTTCGTCGTCATGATCGCGCTCGACAAGCTGCGCGTGCCGGGCGCGATCGTCATCGGCATTCTCGGCACGGCGATCCTCGGCTGGATCATCGGCGTCGCGCCCTTCAAGGGCGTCGTCGGGCCGGTGCCGAGCCTGGCGCCGACCTTCCTGCAGCTCGACATCGCCGGGGTGTTCAGCGCCGGACTCGTCTCGGTGGTGATGGCGCTGCTGTTCGTCGACTTCTTCGACACGGCCGGCACGCTCACCAGCGTCGCGAACATCTCGAACAAGGTCGGGCCGGACGGCAAGGTCGAGGGCATCGGCAAGGCCGTGGTCGCCGATTCGGCGGCCACTACCGTCGGCGCGCTGCTCGGCACGTCGAACACGACCTCCTACATCGAGAGCGGCGCGGGCATCAAGGAAGGCGGGCGCACCGGCCTGACGGCGGTCACGGTCGCCGTCCTGTTCCTGCTCTGCCTCGGCTTCGCGCCGCTGGCCGAGAGCATCCCATCCTACGCCACGGCGGCGGCGCTGGTGTTCGTCGCCTGCCACTTCACGCGCAACCTGCTCGATCTCGATTGGGGCGATGCTACGGAATACGCGCCGGCCGTGCTCGGCGCGATCATGATGCCGTTGACCTACAGCATCGCGCACGGCATCGCGGTGGCGTTCATCGTCTATGCTTTGGCTAAGCTGGCGACGCGTCAGTTCGAGAAGGCGACGCTCGGCGTGTTGATCATCGCCGCGCTCAGCGTGCTGCACTTCGTCTTCGGCTAAACGGCCGGCGCGACGAAAAAGCCCGCGGGGAGAAATCTCCGCGGGCTTTCGCTTGCGTCACTTGTGGCGCGCGAGCGGCGGCACATAGGCCGGGCTGAGATCCCAGGGGAAATAGACCCATTGGTCCTGCGGCACCTGATGCATGAAAGTGTCGACCAGGGGCAGGCCCTTGGGCTTGCCGTAAAGCGTGGCGAAATGCGCCTTGGGCAGCAACTTGCGCGCCGCTTGCAGGGTCGTCCCGGTATCGACCAGATCGTCGATCAGCAGCCAGCCTTCGCCGCCGGACGCCAGCGCGCCTTCCGGCCTTTTCAGGATGCTGACCGTCTCCAGCTTCTGCTCGTCGTAGGTGGCGATGCACAGCGTGTCGATGACGCGGATTTCCATTTCGCGGGCGACGATGGCCGCCGGCACCAGGCCGCCGCGCGTCAGGGCGATGATGCCCTGCCAGGGGCCGATCGGCATCAGGCGGCGGACCAGCCCGCGCGCGTCGCGGTGGACGTCGTCCCAACTGACGATCCGGCCGCTCTCGGCATCCTGGTCGTCCCGCCCTTTATCTTGATCGTCAAAGGCCATGAAAGCTCCCCTCGGTGGCCTTTCCACATGCGCCTTCGGCGCAAAAAAGGCAAGACGCCGCGAGAGCGGCATCCTGCCTTGAAGTGAGAAGAAGATCGGAATATCCGGCGGCCGGGGGAAGCCGGGGCCATCGGCGACGCCAGAGGGGGATGGCGGCGCGATGCGGATATCCGATCTTCTTTCTAGGCCGGCGGCGAGGGGGTGTGTCGCCGCCGGCTAGGACTCAACGCGATACCCGGCGCGAAGTTCGCCTCCGCTTAGGGACAATTATAGGTGCCGGCGGTGCAGGTGCGGACCGTGCTGCCCGGGGGCACCACGACGGTCTGCGGCTGGGCCGGCACCACGACCGCCTGGCCCGGCTGATGGACGACGACGGTTTCGCGGTGATCGTCGGGAGCCGTGCAGGCGGCGAGGGCCAACGGGGCGGCGATGGCGAGGGCGGAAGCGAGGATGAGGCGCATTTTTCGCGCTCCTGGTTGTTGCGTTCCTACCGTCAACGTCCGGCCCCGCGGGGCGGTTCCAGGTTCTAAGACGCGCCGTGGCCTTTGATCGGCCGCTCTTCCATCAGCAGCACCAGGGTCCAGCCGATGGCGACCGCCACGGCGGCGGCGGCGAACAGCCAGCGGAACGTGCCCTCGGGGATGGCGGCGAGGCCGGCGAGCCCCTCTGCGTGGTGGCCTGGGATCGCCGCGCCGTCGCTCAAGCCGTTGATGACGATGGCGCCGAAGATGGCGACGATGATCGCGCCGCCGAGCGAGCGGAAAAAATTGATCAGCGCCGTCGTGGTGCCCATCTGCTGCGGCAGCACGGCGTTCTGGCTCGACAGCGTGACGAGCGGAAAGGCGGTGCCGAGACCGATGCCGACGACGCCGAACAGCGTCAGCGCGGCGGCGAAGGGCAGGTCGGTCGAGCCGAGCGCGAGCAGCGCCAGCGAGATCGCCGCCGCGCCGAGGCCGATGATGCCGATGCGCTTGTAATGGCGGACGCGGTTGATCAGCCGGCCGCAAGTCTGCGCGCCGAGCACCGTGAAGCCCATCAGCGGGACGAGGGCGAGGCCGGCGACGCTGGCGCTGAGGCCGAGCGCGGCTTCGAAATAGATCGGCGTGTAGATCGTCAGCGCGATGAACACGCCCATGGTGAAGAAGCCGGCCGCCGCCGCCGGCCCGACGACCGGATGGAAGGCGATGGCGAGCGGCAGGAACGGCTCGCGCGCCGCCACCATGCGCAGGCCGAACAGCGCCATCATCGCGGCGGCGAACGCGAACAGGCCGACGACCTCCCACGACGCCCAGGGATGGCGGTTGCCGCCCCAGTTGAGCGCCAGCAGCAGCGGCACGGTGGCCAGCACCAGCAGGGCCGCGCCGGCGATGTCGAGCTTGTGCGGCCGCTCGTGGCGCGGCAGACGGCGCAGCCGTCCGCTCAGCGACCACCAGATGTAGCCGCCGACCGGCAGGTTGATCCAGAAGATCACCGACCAGTGCAGGTGCTCGGCGATGAAGCCGCCGAGCACCGGCCCGATCAGGCTGGAGCTCATGAAGACGGCGGCGAAATGCGCCTGATAGCGCGCGCGTTCGCGCGGCGGCACCAGGTCGGCGATGATCGTCATGGCCAGCACCATCAGGCCGCCGCCGCCGAGGCCTTGCACCGCGCGGGCCGCGGCGAGTAGGCCCATGGTCGGCGCGACGGCGCAAAGGATGGAGCCGCCGACGAAAATGCCGATGGCGGTCAGCATCATCACGCGCCGGCCATGGATGTCGCTCAGCTTGCCGTAGAGCGGCGTCACCGCCGTCGAGCTGAGCAGATAGGCCGTCACCACCCAGGCGAGAATCTCGACATCGCCGAGCTCGCGGCCGATGGTCGGCAGGGCGGTGGCGATGATCGTCTGTTCGAGCGAGGCGAGGAACATCGCCAGCATGACGCCGAAGATGATGGAGCGCACCGTGGTGGCGTCTGGCGCGGCATCTGGCGCGTCGGGAGCGGCGGAGCGGGGGGCGGCGGTGTCGGGCATGGGACCGGGTTGCGGAACGGAAACGGGCGCGAATTCGCTCGCAGCCGGAGTGGCCGAGGGGCGATGGGCGATATGCGACGAAGCGGAGGCCGAACATGAGCCTTTCGCCGCCATCGGGCAAGCCTCGCGGCGGGCGGCTCGCGAAAACGGGATCGGCCCGTCTGGAAACGGTTTCGACCATTGAATCCGACGCCTTGCCGGTATAGGTCAAGGCCATGCCGCCCGCCCCCTTGCTCACCCTTCAGAACGTCCGCCAGACCTTCGGCGGCACGCCGCTGCTCGTCGGCGCCGAACTCGCCATTTTCGCCGGCGAGCGGCTGTGCCTGGTCGGGCGCAACGGCTCGGGCAAATCCAGCCTGCTCAAGATCGCCGCCGGCGAGTTGACGCCGGACGCCGGCGAGCGCGTGCTGCAGACCGGCACCACCGTGCGTTATCTGCCGCAGGAGCCGGACCTGTCGGGCCATCCGACGACGCTGGCCTATGTCGAAGCGGGGCTCGGGCCGGGCGACGATCCCTATCGCGCGCGCTATCTGTTGGAGCGCCTCGGCTTCACCGGCGAGGAATCGACGGCGACGCTGTCCGGCGGCGAGGCGCGCCGCTGCGCGCTGGCCCGCGCGCTGGCGCCGGAGCCCGACGTGCTGCTGCTCGACGAACCGACCAACCATCTCGACCTGCCGGCCATCGAATGGCTGGAGAACGAGCTGCGTTCGCTGCGCTCCGGCATGGTGCTCATCAGCCACGACCGGCGCTTTCTGGAAAATCTCTCCAAGGCGACGCTGTGGCTCGACCGCGGCGTCACGCGCAAGCTCGACAAGGGCTTCGCCGCCTTCGAGGAATGGCGCGACGAAATCCTTGAGCAGGAGGAGCTGGAGCGCCACAAGCTCGACCGCAAGATCGTCAACGAAGAGCATTGGGTGCGCTACGGCGTCAGCGGCCGGCGCAAGCGCAACGTGCGGCGCATGCGCGAGCTCGAAGGCATGCGCCAGAGCCGCCGCGAGGAGCGCAAGGCGGCCGGCAACGTCAAGATGACGGTCAGCGAAGGCGAAGTCTCCGGCAAGCTAGTATTCGACGTCGACGGCATTTCCAAAAGCTACGGCGACAACGCCGTGGTGCGCGATCTGACCTTGCGCGTGCTGCGCGGCGACCGGCTCGGCATCATCGGCCCCAACGGCGCGGGCAAGACGACGCTGCTGAAGATGCTGACCGGCGCGCTGGAGCCCGACGCCGGCACGGTCAAGCGCGGCGCGAACCTGCGCATGGTCACGCTCGACCAGGGGCGCGGCATGCTCGATCCGGCGATGAGCCTGCAGCACGCGCTGACCGGCGGCACGGCGAGCGATTATGTCGAGGTCGGCGGCGGCCGCAAGCACGTCATGAGCTACATGAAGGACTTCCTGTTCGCCCCCGAGCAGGCGCGCACGCCGGTCGGCGTGCTGTCGGGCGGCGAGCGCGGCCGCCTCATGCTGGCGCGCGCCCTGGCGCTGCCGTCGAACATGCTGGTGCTTGACGAGCCGACCAACGATCTCGATCTCGAAACGCTCGATCTGCTGCAGGAATTGATCGCTGATTACCCCGGCACGGTGCTGGTCGTCAGCCACGACCGCGATTTTCTCGACCGCGTCGCGACCTCGGTGCTGGCCTTCGAGGGCGACGGGCAGTGGCTCGAATATGCCGGCGGCTATTCCGACATGGTGGCGCAGCGCGGGCAGGGCGTGACGGCGAAAGCCGCGCTCCAGGGCAAAGCGCCGAAGGACGCGAAGCCGTCTGGCGAGAAGGCGGCCGCCGCGAAAAAGCGCCTCGGCTTCAAGGAGCAGCACGCGTTGAAAACCCTGCCCGGCGTCATGGCCGAGCTGGAAAAGAAAGTCGCCAAGCTGCAGGCGGCGCTGAACGATCCGCAATTGTTCGCGCGCGACGCGGCGAAATTCTCCGCCACCGCCGCCGAACTGGAAAAGGTCCAAGGCGAGCTGGCCGCCGTCGAGGAGCAGTGGCTCGAATTGGAGATGCTGCGCGAGGAGATCGAGAGCTAAGTCCCAATCGTGGGGCTTAGTCGTGAACTTGGCCGCAGCCGCACACCTTGCGTTCGAGATATTCGAACACTTTGGCGTATTGCGGGATGATGCGGCCCTGCTTGGCCTTGGCGTCTTCCGCCGTGCTGAGGCGCGTCGCGCCGCCGCAGGCCTCCACCAGCAATTGCGATTTGCAGGCGCGCTCCAGATGGATGGCGAGCATGGTCGCCTCCTGGATCGACGCGCCGACCGTGACGAGGCCGTGGTTCTGCAGCAGGACGGCGCGGTGCGCGCCGAGCGATTGGGCCACCGACTTGCCGCGCTCTTGCGTCACGATCAGGTCGGTCGTCTCGTCGAACACCGGCAGGCCGTCGCAGAACACCGAACCTTCATGGCCGACCGGTTGCAGCGGTAGGCCGAGCGCCGAAAAGGCCACGGCATGCGGCGCGTGGGTGTGGACCACGGACTGCACGTCGGGCCGCGCGCGCAGGATTTCCGAATGGATGTACACCTCGAGATGGCGCGGCGCGTCGCCGGCCGTCTTCTCGCCGTCGAGATTGCAGGTGACGATGTTCTTCATGGTGATTTCCTCGAGGCCGTATGTGTGCGGCTTCATGAAGAAATGGCCGGCGTCGTCCGGCGTGCGCACCGTGACATGGCCGAAAATGTCGTCGCCCTGCTGCTCGCTGAACAGGATCTTGCCGGCGTTGATGAGCGTGGTCTTGAGCTGGTCGGTCATTCCTCGTCCCCTGTTGCGGGGCGCAGAATGCCTTTATTGGCCGATAATATCCAGCAGCGCTTGGCTCGCCTTGCTGCGATAGCGCTCGCGATGGTGCAGCACGTGGAACGGGCGCGCCGGCAATTGGATGTCGTCGATGCGATAGAGCGAGCCGAGGCGGAGCAGCGCCTCGACGACCAGTTCGGAAATGGCAGTGACTCCGCCGCCGGCCACCACCGCCGAGCGCACCGCCTCGTTGGACGGCAATTCCAGCGCGACCTTGAGCTTGGCCGGATCGAGGCCGAGGCGGCGCAATTCCGCTTCGAACTCCGACCGGGTGCCCGAGCCTTGCTCGCGCAGCACCCAGTCGGCGGCGGCAAGGTCGGCCAGCGTCACCTTGCGCTGCGAAATCCACGGGTGGGTCATGCCGACGACGATCACCAGGCGGTCGCCCTTGATCGCTTGATTGTTCAGCGTCGGCGCGTCGATCTCGCCCTCGACGAAGCCGAGGTCGGCCTCGCCGTTCTGCACCGCTTCGGCGACTTGGGCGGTGTTGCCGATGGCGAGCCGCACGTCGACGTCGGGGTGGGCGCGGCGGAAGGCCATCAGATGGCGCGGCAGCCAATAGCTGGCGATGGTCTGGCTGGCATGGACGGCGAGCTTGCCGCGCGGGCCGCCGGCGAATTCGGCGAGGCGCTGCTCGGCGGCCTCGGCGCGCGCCATGACGGCTTTGGCTTCGACGAGGAACAGCTTGCCCGCATCGGTCAGCTCGATGCGCCGGCCGATGCGGTGGAACAGCGGCGTGCCATAGCGCCCTTCCAGCGCGGCGACGGCGGAGCTGACCGCCGACTGCACCAGGCCGAGCGATTCGGCGGCGCGGGTCATGTGCTCGCGCTCGGCGACGGCGACGAAAATGCGCAGCTGTTCCAGAGTCACGGGCGGGCCTTTGCGCGTTGCGGCTCGAACGAGAGGCGGCTGCGCCACGGGCTCAGACCAGCCAGAGCGTGAGGACGAGGCCGAGCGTGGCGATGAACAGCGTGCCGCCGCCCGCGGCGAGCAGCGGACGCCAGCCTTTGGCGCGCAGCTTGGAGAGGTTGGTCGCCAATCCCATCGCGGCGAGCCCCATGCACAGCAGGAACAGCGCCGCATGGTTGGCCCAGGCTTTCGGCCCCGCCGGCAGATCGACGAGATTGCCCAAGATCATGCAGACGGCGAAACCGAGCACGAACCAGGGCATCGCGGCGCGCGGCGCGCCCGTCTTGGCGGCGCTGGCGCGTCCCCAGGCCAGCAGCAGCACCATGGCGGGCAGGGCGGCGACGCGCAGCAGCTTGGCCACCGTGCCGCTCTGGCCGGCGGCGTCGCCCTGCTGGAAGGCGGCGGCCACGGCCTGGCCGAGCTCGTGCAGGGTCGCGCCGCTCCACAGGCCGTAGGCGTGGGGCCCGAGCGGCAGCAGCGCGGCGATCAGCGGATAGAGCAGCATCGCCGCCGTGCCGAACAGGGTGATGCAGGCGATGGCGTAAGCGGCATCCTCCTCCGGCGCGCGCGTCGCGGCATTGACCGCGGCGATGGCGGACGCGCCGCAGATCGAAGTGCCGGCGGCGATCAGCGTGGCCAGCTGCGGCTCGACGCCGAGCCAGCGGCCGAGCGCGCGGGTGAACAGGAAGGCGGCGATCAGGCAGGTCAGCGCCACGGTCGCGCCGATCCAGCCGATCGCGGCGACATGGGCCACGGAGATTTGCAGGCCAAGCAGGGCGATGGCGAAGCGCAGCACGCCGCGTTGCGACAACGCCAGGCCGCGCGCGGCGGCGGCGGGCACCCGCGCCAAACTGCGCCAGGCGATGCCCAGCAGAATGGCGACGACGAGCGGATTGAGCATCGTCCAGCCCGTCGCGGCGCGCGGCAGGAAGGCGAAGGCGGCGATCGCGGCGGTCAGCAGCAGGCCGGGCCATGGCGAGCCTTTGTCGGAAGCGCCGAGAGCGGCTGGCGCGCGGAGCGAGAGATCGGAGGCCATGGACAAACTGCCTGTTGAAACTACAGGCAGACTATGTGCATAGCCTCTAATCTGTATAACGAATAGATTCGATTAAATCAATCTTATGATTTAATCGAATTGGACTACTCGAAGCCCGGCGCGAACAGCTCGCTCAGGCCGACCGGCCGGTGCGCCACGCCCTGTTCGGCGCAATAGGCCAGGAAGGCTTCCAGCGTCGCGCGGTTGCGGGCGATGCCATAGGGCCAGAAGTCCTCGCCGACCATGGCCGTCATCTCCTCGGCCAGCTTGAAGCTCCAGGGATAGGGGTAGCGCGAGATGGTGCTGTCGCGCATCCGCGCCAGGCTGTTGGTCTTGGCCTGTTCGAACGCGGCATAGAGCGATTTGGCGACCCGGGGATCGGCGTCATAGACGTCCTTGCGGATGGCGACGACATGCATGATCGGAAACAGGCCGCTCGATTTGCCGTAGGCCTTCTCGGCCGTCACGAAATCGTCGATCACGCGCTTGCTCTTGGGGGCGGGACCGTGGGAGCTGGTCAGCGGATGCGAGGTCAGCACGGCGTCGATCTCGCCGGCGAGCAGCAGGGCGTCGAGCGAACTGTCGGGCCGGCTCGAACGCTTTACGCTCGGCGGCAGCTTGACTTGCAGAATCTCCTGCAAACCCGGGGCGTTCACGCCGGCCTGCACCCATTCGATCTCGTCCAGCTCGATGCCGAGATCGTGCTTGAGATAGCCGCGCGCGAAGATGCCGGCGGTGTGCATCCAGTCGGGATAGCCGACGCGCTTGCCGCGCAGATCGGCCAGCGTCTTCACCGGGCCGCCGACGCGCGCATAGAACGCCGAGAGGCGAAACATCCGCGAGGTGAAGACGGGGATCGCCGTCAGCCCGGTGTCGCCCTGCGAGAGCAGCGAGACATACATGCCGAGCGACATTTCCGAGACGTCCCATTCGCGGTTCTTGGTGAAGCGCTGGAAAATCTCGGCGATGGGCAGGACCTTGAGGTCCAGCTCGATGCCCTCGGCCTTGACCGGCCCATGGGTGAAATCGCGGGTGTGATCGTATTCGCAGATGGCGAGGGAGAGGCGCTTGCTCACGGGACAGCCTTTCGGAAGGGATGGAGCACCATAGGATCAGGCGGCGGCAGGGCCCAAATCTAAAGTGCTGAACCTCAAAGGGTTGAAATCATTAACATTGATAATTGGCTAATCTAACATTTCAGTTATTGCAAGCTGGGCGGTCAAATAATACACTCTCAGGATGTTGATTGAGCCAACGCCCCGCTTCGAGCCGCATCCGGCCCCCTCCGCCGCCTTCCAGCATCTGCTGGCCGGCGTCGATCGGGCCGTGCGCGGCGCGGCGCATCCGCAGGCGTTGGTGGACGGCGTGGCCGGCAGCCTGCGCGAGGTGATCCTTGAGCGCGATCTGCTGACGGCGGCGCAGAAGCAGCCCGATCCCGCGTGCTACCGCCAGCATGTGCTGCACGTCGCGCCCGACGGGCTCTATTCGCTTGTGTCGCTGGTCTGGCTGCCGACCCAGGAAACGCCGGTGCACGACCATGTCTCCTGGTGCGTCGTCGGCGTCCATCAGGGCGTCGAGCTGGAAACCAGCTACTGCCGCGAGACGGGCGATTGTTTGCGCGAGACGGGCCGGGGGCTCAATCCGGCCGGCACGGTGGTCGGCCTGTTGCCGCCGGCCGACATCCACAAGGTCGCCAACGGCGGCGACGAGCTCGCCGTATCGCTGCATGTCTACGGCGCCGATCTGTCGCGCTGCGGCACCAGCATCTTGCGCCGCTACGCGCTCAATTAGAGCGTCACGCTGACCTGTTGCAGCTTCGGGCTCGACATGATGGCGTCGAGCACCATCTGACGCGCCGATTCGATCTGCTCCACCACGGCCTCCTCGGCCGCTTGCGCGTCGCCGGCCATCAGCGCGTCGATCAGCGACTTGTGCTCGTGCTGCATTTCCTTGGTGCGGTCGCGCATCGACAGGCCGACATGGAACAGCCGCTCCATCTCGTCGAGCAGGCGCTCCATGTTTCCGGCCAGCTTGCGGTTGCCCGAGGCGCGCGCCAGCGCGACGTGGAACGCCTTGTTGCTGGCGAGGAAATTCTGCTCGCTCTCGCGGTCGCCCGGCACGTAGCCGGCGGTGCAGATGCGGTCCAGTTCGCGCAGTTCCGCCTCGTTCACGTTGCCGATGGCGAGGCGCACGGCGGCCGGCTCGACGATGGCGCGGTAATCGAACAGGTCCTTGACGTATTCGAGCGTGATCGGCGCGATGACGTAGCCGCGCCGCGGATAGGAGACGACCATCTCGTCCTGCGCCAGGCGCAATAGCGCCGAGCGGATCGGCGCCTTGCCGAAGCCGTAGCGCGCGGCGAGCTGGCTCTCGGTGATCCCCTCGTCGGGGCGCAGCACGCAACGGATGATGTCGCGGCGGATCCGGTCGTAGGCGATGTCGCTCAGGCCCTTTTCGCGCGCCGGCTTGCCTTCCGTCGCGGCGGCGAGCGAGACCACGCTCTCCGCCTTGCTCTTGCTCGTCATCCGAACGCTCCTTGAAGCGGCTATGCCGCCGCTATTTCGGGCCTCTGCAGCCCGGCCAATATAACGCACGGCGTCTGTTTAGCGCGCCGCGATTGCGGGCGGCTTATGCACGGTCACGTCCGGCGCGTTGCCGGCATGTTTGCGCACCTCGACCAAGGCGCTGAGCGGCGAGGGGCCCTGGCCCAGCTTCGAGGTGCCGCGATCGCGGGTGAGCACGTTGGGATTGCCGTGGACGTCGAGACTGCCCGGCGTCGCCGGATCGGCCGGATCGTACCATGCGCCGGTGGATATCTGGATCACGCCGGGGCGGACATGGTCGCTGACCTCCGCGCCGGCGAGGCAGCGGCCCCGCGCGTTGAAAATCTCGACGACGTCGCCGGTGGCGATGCCGCGCGCGGCGGCGTCCATCGGGTTGAGCCGCGCCGGTTCGCGCCCGGCGATCTTGCTGGCGGCGCTGGTGCCGACCGGATCGAGCTGGCTGTGCAGGCGCGATTTCGGCTGGTTGGTGATCATGTGCAGCGGATGCGCGGTCTTCTCGCCCGACAGCCATTCGTAAGGCTCCAGCCACATCGGATGGCCCGGGCAATCGTCGTAGCCGAAGCCGGCGATGGTCGCGCAGAAAATCTCGATCTTGCCGCTCGCGGTGTTCAGCGGATGGGCGGCGGGATCGCGCCGGAAATCCTCGAACAGCACGAAGTCCTTCTCCGGCACCGGTAGCTCGACATAGCCGGCGTCCCAGAATTCGTCGAACGGCGGGATCGGCATGTCGCGCTTGGCGAGGCCGGCGCGGAATTGCTCGTACATGTGGCGCAGCCAGTCCATCTCGCCGCGGCCTTCGGCGAAGGCCTGCTCGGTGCCGAGGCGGCGGGCGAGATCGCGGAAGACGGCGTAATCGTCGCGCGCGCCGCCGACCGGCTCGACATGCTTCTCCATGGCGATGATGAAACGGTCGCGCGAGGAGACGCCGAGATCGTTGCGCTCCAGCGACGTGGTCGCCGGCAGCACGATGTCGGCGTGGCGGGCGGTCGCCGTCCAGGCGATCTCGTGCACGACGACGGTATCGGGCCGGCGGAAGGCTTCGACCAGCCGATTGATGTCTTGATGGTGGTGGAACGGATTGCCGCCGGCCCAATAGACCAGCTTCACGTCGGGATAGGTCAGCTTCGCGCCGTTGAAGTCGATGGTCGCGCCGGGCTCCAGAAGCATGTCGGCGATGCGCGCCACCGGAATGGCGAAGTTCAGCGGATTGCGGCCCGTCGGCAGGCGTGGCGCGCCGACTTCGGGGCCGGGCACGCCCGGTCCGCCGATCGAGCCGTAGCCGTAGCCGAAACCGCCGCCGGGCAGGCCGATCTGGCCGAGCATGGCGGCGAGCACCGCCAGCATCCAATAGGGCTGCTCGCCGTGGTCGGCGCGTTGCAGCGACCAGGCGCAGGCGAGCATGGTGCGGCCGCGCGCCATGCGGCGCGCGAGATCGGCGATAGTGGCCGCGTCGACGCCGCAGATGCCGGCGGCCCAGGCGGCGCTTTTCGCCGTGCCGTCGCTCTCGCCCATCAGATAGGGCAAGAATCTCTCGAACCCGACGCAATGGCTGGCGAGGAAGTCTTTGGCATGCAGCCCTTCGGCGACAAGCGTGTGGGCGAGGCCGAGCATCAAGGCCGTGTCGGTGTTGGGCTTGGGCGCGATCCAGTCGGCGCCGAGGAAATCGGGGCTATCGTCGCGGATCGGCGTGATCGAAACGAATTTGACGCCGGCCTCGCGGACCTTGTGCAGCCACAGCTCGGAATCGTGCGCGCCCGCGCCGCCGGAATAGACCTGCATGTTGCGCAGGTTCGCGCCGCCGAACATCACCATCAGGTCGGTGTGCGCGGCGATGTTGCGCCAGGTCGTCACCGGGCCGCCGATGGGATCGTTGGTGCCGATGATATGCGGCAGCAGGATCATGCCGGCGGCGTAAGAGTAGTTCGTCACCTGATCGACGCAGCCGCCGCCGGTGAACAGGAAGCGGCGCAGCTGCGTCCGCGCGTGGTGGAAGCCGCCGGCGCTCGACCAGCCGTAGGAGCCGCCGAAGATGCCCTGCGCGCCGTGGTCGCGGCGCACGCGGGCGATCTCGCCGGCGACGAGGTCCAGCGCCTCGTCCCAGCCCACTTCGACGAACGTGTCGTTGCCGCGATCCTTGCGGCTGTCGCCGCGTTTCTCCAGCCAGCCCTTGCGGACGACCGGCTTGGCCACGCGCGTCGGCGCGTAGAGCGCGTCGGCCATGCCGGTCAGGATCGGCGAGGGATAGGGATCGCGTGAGAACGGGCGGACGGCCGTGACGCGGCCGTTCCGCACGTCGACGGCGCCGGCGCCCCAATGGGTGCTGGTGAGACGCTCGCGCTCGCTCATCAGGCCGCGTTACTCGGCGGCGCTGGCGAGCGTCGGCTTCAGGCCGTATTTGTCGAGCAGGCCGATGTCCTTCATGATCTGCACGCCCTTGGCGACCGCCTGCGGATTGTGCGGCTTCAGCGGCTTGCGCAGCGGGCCGGACGGCAGGCCGACCGCCTGCATCAGCGATTTCACGGCGACCGGATTGATCGCGCTGTAGCAATAGTGCAGCAGCGGCAGCATCTTGAGATAGGTGTCGCGGAACACTTCCGACTGGGCCGGCGTGGTCCACGGCGTCGACATCTTGGCGATCTCGGCCGGCGCGAGATTGCCGGACATGTTGGCGGTGCCATGGCCGCCGAGCGACATGGTCGGCACGACGAGGCCGAGGTTCGGCGAGTCGCAGCACATGACGGCGACGTTCGGCTTGGCCTTGATCACCTGAGCGACCTGGCCGACGCGCGTGGTGGATTCCTTGTGCACGACGACGTTGGGGTGCTCGAACAGGCGCAGGAGCTGCTCGGTGTTCAGGTCGCTTTTGACGCGCGGCGGGTTGTTGTAAATGCCGAGCGGCAGCTTCACCGCGTTGGCGATGTCGAGGAAATACTCGACGATGTCCTCTTCCGGCGCGCAGATGTAGGACGGGGCGGCGAGGATCGCGCCGTCGGCGCCTTCCTTCTCGGCGAACTGCGTCATCTTGATCGCCGCGTCGGTGCTGGCGCCGCTGCAGCCGTACCACAGCTGCATCTTGCCCTTCTTCATCTTCACGGTCTGGCGAATGATCTCGTGGCGCTCTTCGAGCGAGAGCATGGAGACTTCGCCGGTCGAGCCCATGATGAGCACGGCGACCGAGCCGTTGCGCTCCTGGAAGTCGAGGATGGTGCGGAAGCCTTCGAAGTCGACGCTGCCGTCGCGGTTGAACGGCGTGACGACGGCGACGAACGAACCGGCGATCAGATCATGGGCCATGAGAGACATCCTTCTGTCAGGCGCGGCCGGCGCGAAGGGAATCGCGCGGGAACCGGAAAATCATAGGGAATTGCAGTTAACATCGCAGGCACGGCGCGGCCAAGTCAAGCTGGCCTCATGTCAGGTCAGGCGCGCTTCAGCAGCGGCCCGCCGGTGGGAATCATCGTCAGATCAAGCACATAGGGGCGGCCGCTTTCGACGACGCGGATCGCCGCTTCCAGCGCGGCCTGGAGCTGGTTGGCGCGCGTGACGGGATCGCTCGCCTCGACGCCCTGGGCTTCGCTGATCTTGCGGATGTCCACGGCCGGATCGTCGATGCGCATGCCGATCCATTTGTTCTCGACCGGCCGCTTGCGCTCGACAGCGACGGCCTCCTGATGGATCTCGTCGTTGAAGTTCGACTTGTTGTTGCAGACGATGATCAGGACAGGGATGCGGTAATGCGCGGCGGTCCACAGCGCGGTCGCGCCCTGGAGGAAATCGCTGTCGCCGAGCAACGTCATCGCCACGCGGTCGGAGCCGCGCAGGGCCAGTCCCGCGCCGATGCCCATGCCGGGGCCGGCGCCGAGGCCGCCGCCGCCGTCCCAGCCGAGGAAATCGAGCGGCTCGCGGAAAGGATAATATTCGCTGGCCCACCCTAAGCTGAAGCGCACGATGGTGAACTTGCGGTTCTTGCGCGCTTGAGACAGGCAGTAGGTCAACTCTTTGTAGGTGATCGGCTTGTCGCCGAGATCGGGCGCGGCCGGGATCGCATGGTCGGCGGGCGCGACGCCCTCCCATTTCCCTGTGCCGTTCGCGCCTTTGGCGATCAGCGCCGGCAACAGCGCCTCGACGGTCGCGTCGGGTTCGGCGAGCACGCGCAGGTCCACGGCGGGCAGGCCCTGGTGGTCCATGCTCCAGCCGTTGTGCACGTAGGAATCGACGCTGCAATGGATCATGTAGGCTTTGGCCGGGCCGCCGCCGCCAGCGATCAGCTGTAGCGCGCCGGCGAGGTCGATGCAGTTCATCGCCAGGATCACGTCGGCCTGGCGCATCAAGTCCTGGCTCTCTTTCGGCAGGTTCGGGCGCGGCGCGGGGCCATGCAGCGGATGGTCGGTCGGGAAGGACGCGCCGACGCGCAGGTCCGTCACCACGCGCGCGCCGAGCGTCTCGGCGAGCTTCACGCGGCGATCCCAGTCTTCCGTCTTGCGCGAGCATTGGCCGATGAACAGCAGCGGCCGCTTGGCGGCCATCAGGCGCTGCGCCATCTCCTCGACGGCGGCGGGCGCGGGGGCGGGCGTCGGGCCCGGCTGATAGCGCGCCATGTCGGGCAGGTCGTCGAGCGTCTGTTCGCTCGGCTTTTCCTGCAGGCCGGCATCGAGGCAGACATAGACCGGGCCTTTCGGCGCGGTGCGGGCGATCTGCTGGGCGCGCAGCAACGCCTCCACCGTCGCCGGCACGGAGGCCGGCGTGTTGTCCCATTTGACGTAGTTGCGCAGCATCGCGCCCTGGTCGGCGCTGGTGTGGATCCAATCGACCCAGGGCCGGCGCTCGGCGGCGTCGATCGGGCCGACCGCGCCGACGATGGTCATCGGCACGCGGGCGCACCAGGCGTTGAAAATCTGCATCAGCCCGTTCATCAGGCCGACGTTGCTGTGCAGCAGGCAGCCCATCGGCTCCTCGGTCACTTTGGCGTAGCCGTGGGCGATGGCGACGGCATGGCCTTCGCTCAGCGTCAGCAGCATCTGCGGATCGCGGTTGCCGAGATAGTTCACCAGGCTGTCGTGCAGGCCGCGATAGCTCGCGCCCGGGTTCATGGCGAAATATTTGACGCCGAGCCGGCGCAGCATCTCCGCCATCACGTCGCTCGACCATTCGATGGCCGGATTGCCGACATTGACCGGAAGTTCGATTTCTTCGAGGCGCGCCATGATCGTCTCTGCTCGCTGCGGCTGTTTTCGACGAATGATGAGAGACCAGCTATATAGCGCAATGCCTTGATTTCGGCGGCGACTTTGCTGGAATGTCAGATACCTAGTATGTAGGATATTAGACCTTCGCAAGAGGCGCGGGAAAGGGATTCGTGACGGAAAAATTCGGCGATAGCGGGGGCGGCAAAGGCCGCCTGGAAGACCGGCGGCTGCTGACCGGACGGGGCCGCTTCACCGACGATCTGCGCCCCGCCGGGGTGGCGGTCGCCTATATCCTGCGCGCGCCCCACGCCCATGCGGACATCCTGTCCATCGACATGGCGGAGGCCGCCGGGCTGCCTGGCGTGCTCGCCATCTACACCGGCGCGGACGTGGTGGCCGACGGGCTGGGCGCGATCCCTTGCGTCAGCCGGCCGCGCAGCGCTGACGGCAAGGTGCAGGACATCATCGAGCCGCCGCATCTGGCGCTGGCGGTGGACCGCGTGCGCTTCGCCGGCGACGCCGTCGCCGTGGTGATCGCCGAGAGCCTCGCTATTGCTAAGGATGCCGCCGAACGCATCCTCGTCGATTACGAGCCGCTGGCGAGCGTCACCGACACGTTCAAGGCATCAGAGCCGGACGCGCCGCAGCTCTGGCCGCAAGCGCCGGGCAACCGCTCCTTCACCTACGAGATCGGCGATGCCGCGAAGGCCGCGGCGGCGATGGCCAAAGCGGCGCATGTGACGCGCCGGCGCATGACGATCAGCCGCGTCTCGGCCAATCCGATGGAGCCGCGCAACGCCATCGGCGAATACGACCCGACGCGCGAGCGCTACACGCTGACCACCGGCCATCAGACGCCGCACCAGATGCGGACCGTGCTGGCGAAAAGCATCTTCAAGATTCCCGAAGACCGGATGCGGGTGATCTCGCCCGATGTCGGCGGCGGCTTCGGATTGAAGGGCGGCTTGTTCCGCGAGCAGATTCTCGTGCTGTGGGCGGCGAAGAAGCTCGGCCGCCCGGTCGCTTGGCAGGCGGAGCGCGGCGAATCGCTGCTGTCGGACGATCACGCCCGCGACAACGTGGTCGATGTCGAATTGGGCCTGGACGCGGACGGGAAGTTCGTCGCGCTGCGGGTGGAAAGCTATGCCGCGCTCGGCGCCTATGTCGCGCTGCGCGGCGCGCATCCGATGACCAACAATCTCGGCTCGCTGTCCGGCGTCTATGTGCTGCCGGCCATCCACGCCAAAGCTCACGGGCTGTTCAGCAACACCGCGCCGACCTCGTCCTATCGCGGCGCGGGGCGCCCCGAAGCGACCTATATGCTCGAGCGCATCATCGACATCGCCGCCGCCGAACTTGGCCTCGACCGGCTGGAGATCCGCCGCCGTAACGCCATCCCCGCTTCGGCGATGCCTTATAAAACCGGCTTCCTGTTCACCTACGACACCGGCGATTTCGACGGCAACATGCGCATCGCCGCCGAGGCGGCCGACTGGGCCGGCTTCGAGGGCCGCCGCGCGGCGGCCGCCAAGGCGGGCAAGCTGCGCGGCATCGGCATCGCCAACTGCATCGAGCAGGCCGGCGGTCCCTACGGCGCGCCGTGGGAGGAATATGCCGATTTGCGCTTCAATGCCGACGGCACGATCGACGTTCTCGTCGGCACTATGGCCAACGGCCAGGGCCATGAGACGGTCTTCGCCGAGATGCTCGCGGCCCGGTTCGGCATCGACCGCGCGCGCGTGCGGCTGGTGCAGGGCGATACCGACCAAGTGAAGATGGGGCGCGGCAGTTTCGGCTCGCGCTCGATGATGACCGCCGGCTCGGCGCTCAAGCTCGCCGCCGACGCGGCGCTGGCCAAGGCGTCGCGCGTCGCCGCGCACAAGCTCGGCGTCGCGGCGGAGGATGTGGCGTTCGACGAGGGACGCTTCTCGGCGCGCGGCACCAACCGCACGCTCACGTTCGACGAAGCCGTGGCGGCTTCGCGCGATGCGGCCCTGCCGGCCGATCTCGCGGGCGGGTTGGACGGCGGCGCGGTCTACAAGCCGCCGGAGCCGACCTATCCCAACGGCTGCCATGTCTGCGAGATCGAGATCGACCGCGAGACGGGCGCGCTGGACATCCTGCGCTACGTCGTCGCCGACGATGTCGGCACCGTGCTCAATCACGACATGGTGGTCGGCCAGGTGGCCGGCGGCGTCGCCCAGGGCGTCGGCCAGGCGTTGCTCGAACAGATTTCCTATGACGCCGAGAGCGGCCAGCTGCTCACCGGCTCCTTCACCGATTACGCCATGCCGCGCGCGGCCAACGTGCCCTCGATGCGCGTCATCACCAATTCGGTGCCGAGCACGACCAATCTGCTCGGCGTGAAGGGCGCGGGCGAGGCGGGCGTGATCGGCTCGATCCCGGCCGTGATCGGCGCGGTGGTCGACGCGCTCGCGCCGTTCGGCGTGACGCATATCGACATGCCGGCGACGCCGGAAAAAATCTGGAAGCTGATCGCGCGAGCTTAAGGCGCGACGATCTCGCCGCTCGGCTTGCGCTCGACGAAATGGCAGGCGACGAGATGGCCCTCGCCAAGGTCTTTCAGCGCCGGCTCCTGCTCGGCGCAAACCGCCTGCGCGTAAGGGCAGCGCGTGCGGAAGCGGCAGCCCGACGGCGGATTGAGCGGCGAGGGCAGCTCGCCCTCGACCATCGGCTGGTCGATCAGCTTGGGCTGGTCGGGATCGGGCACCGGCACGGCGGCGAGCAGGGTGCGGGTGTAAGGATGCAGCGGCCGCGCCCACAGGCTTTTGCGCGGCGCGCGCTCGACGATCTTGCCGAGATACATGACCGCGACGCTGTGCGCGAGATGCTGCACGACCGAAAGATCGTGCGAGATGAACAGATAGGCGAGGCCGCGCTCGCGCTGCAGATCGCCGAGCAGGTTGACGACCTGGGCCTGCACCGACACGTCGAGCGCCGAGACCGGCTCGTCGCAGATGATGACGTCGGGGTTGAGCGCGAGGGCGCGCGCGATGCCGATGCGCTGGCGCTGGCCGCCGGAGAATTCGTGCGGATGGCGCTCGAGCATTTCCGGGCGTAGGCCGACGCGCTCCGCGAGCTGGACCACCATGTCACGCCGCGAGCGCGCATCGCCGATGCCGTGCACGCTCAAGGGCTCGGCGATGATCTTGCCGACGCGCAGGCGCGGGTTGAGCGAGGCGTAGGGGTCTTGAAAGATCATCTGCAAGCGGGCGCGATAGCGCCGCAGCTCGCGCCGGCTGAGGCCGGAGATTTGCGCGCCGTCGAGCCGGATCGCGCCGCCGGTCGGCTTGACGAGGCCGACGATGGCCTTGCCGAGAGTGGATTTGCCGCAACCCGATTCGCCGACGAGGCCGAGCGTCTCGCCCTTCTTCAGCGACAGGCTGACGCCGTCCACCGCGCGCACGAGCCCTTGCGCGGTGTCGAAATGCACCGTCAGGGCGTCGATGGAGAGCAGATCGCTCATGACGCCTCCTGGGTGAGGAAGCAGGCGGTCTTGCGGCCGTCGCGGGTCGGCAGCAATTCAGGGCGCTCGACGCGGCAGCGCTCGAAGGCTTTCGGGCAACGCGGCGCGAAAGCGCAGCCAGCAGGCAGCTTGTCGGGCAGCGGCACGGTGCCGGGAATGTCGACGAGCCGCTGGCGCGCTCCGTCTTCGGCATCCGTATACATGCGCGGCGTGGCGCCGAGCAGGCCCTCGGTATAGGGATGCAGCGGGTCTTTGAACAAGGGCCCGACCGGCGCTTCTTCGACGACGCGGCCGGCATACATCACGATGACTCGCTGGGCGACGCGCGCGACGACGCCGAGATTGTGGGTGATCAGCAGGATGCCCATGCCGAATTCGGTTTGCAGCTTGGCGAGCAGCATGAGTATCTGCGCCTGCACGGTCACATCGAGCGCGGTGGTCGGCTCGTCGGCGATCAGAATTTGCGGCCGGCAGGCGAGCGCCATGGCGATCATCACGCGCTGGCGCATGCCGCCCGACAGGCGATGGGGATATTCGGCGATGCGCCGTCGGGCGTCGGGAATGCGGACGCGTTCGAGCAGGGTCGCGGCCTCTTGCAAGGCGGCGTCCTTCGACATGTCGCGATGCTCGCACAAGGCTTCGACGATCTGGTCGCCGATGGTCATGACCGGGTTGAGCGATGTCATCGGCTCTTGAAAAATCATCGAAATGCGATGGCCGCGCACGGCGCGCATGGCCTTTTCGTCGAGCTTCAGGAGATTTTCGCCGTCGAGCAGCACTTCGCCGGCGGCGATGCGCGCTGGCGGTTCGGGCAGCACGCGCAGAATCGACATGGCGGTGACCGACTTGCCGCTGCCCGATTCGCCGACGATCGCCAATGTCTCGCCTTGGCCTAGCTCCAGGCTGACGCCATCGACAACGGTCACATAGCCGTTAGGGCCGGAGAATTGCGTGCAAAGGCCCCGGACGGACAGGGCGGGGACGGACGAAGCCGGGACGGAAGACGCCGAAGCCATGATCAGCGGTTTTTCAGGCGCGGGTTGAGCGCGTCGTTCAAGCCCTCGCCGACGAGGTTGAGGGCGAGCACGGTGACCAGGATGGCGACGCCGGGCAGAGCGCTCATGTACCAGGCGGTGCGCATGGCGTCGCGGCCGATGCCGATCATGGTGCCCCAGCTCATCAAGTTGGGATCGCCGAGGCCGAGGAACGACAGGCCCGATTCGGTGAGGATTGCCGAAGCGACCATGACCGACGACATGACGATGATCGGCGGCAGGCAGTTCGGCAGGATCTGGCGGAACATGATGCGCGTTTCGCTCATGCCGATGACGACGCAGGATTGCACGAACTCGCGCTCGCGCAGCGAGAGGAATTCCCCGCGGACCAGGCGGGCGATCGACGGCCAGGTGACGGCGCTGATCGCCAGCACGATGGTCATCATCGACGGCTTGAAGACGGCGACCAGCACGACGGCGAGCATGAAAGTCGGCACGGTCTGAAAGACCTCGGTGATGCGCATCAGCACGTCGTCGATCCAGCCGCGGAAATATCCGGCAAGCGCGCCGATGGTGACGCCGATGCCGAGCGCGGCGACGGTCGCGGCGAAGCCGATCATCAGGGATACGCGGGAGCCGTGAACGATGCCGGTGAGGATGTCGCGCCCGAGCGTGTCCGAGCCGAGCGGAAATTCGCGATCTTCGCCGGGCCATAGGAAGGGACGTGTCGCCATGTCCCACGGATCGCTCATGACGAAGAACGGGCCGAGGACGGCGACGAGAAAGACGAAAACGAGCAGCGCGAGGCCGATCACCGCCGAGGTCTTGCGGCGATAGCGCCGCCAGAAGTCGCTTAAGCCGTCCATGTCAAAAGCCGTCCATGCCTAGGCGACCTCGATACGCGGATCGAGCCAAGCGTAGACCAGGTCGGTGATGATGTTGGCGAACACGACGAGCGCCGAACTGATCAGCAGGATGCCGATCAGCAGGTTATGGTCGCGCTGCAGAATGGCGTCGAAGGCGAGGCGGCCGAGGCCGGGCCAGCCGAAGACGGTCTCGATCAGCACCGCGCCGCCGAGCAACGAGCCGATTTGCAGGCCGAGCATGGTGACCATCGGCAGGATGGCGTTCGGCAGCACGTGGCGGAAGGCGATGCGGCGTTGCGACAGGCCTTTGGCGCGCGCCGTGCGGATGTAATCGAGGCCGTAGACCTCAAGCATCGAGGCGCGCATCAGGCGCGTATAGACCGCCATGTGGAACAGCGCCAGGCTGAAAGCCGGCAGGATCAGATGCCGGCCGACGTCGAGCGCCGCCTCGAACCAATTGTAATTGGCGGCGATCGTGTACATGCCGTTGCCCGGCAAGAGGTCGAGCTTTACGGTGAACAGCACGATGGCCATCAGGCCGAACCAGAACAGCGGCGTGGCGTAGCAGAGCAGAGCCAGCACGGAGACGGCGTTGTCGGCGAAGGTGTTGACGCGGCGCGCGGCGAAAACGCCGAGCAGGACGCCGAGCGTGAAAGAGATGACGATGCTGGCGGTCATCAGCAGCAGCGTCGCCGGCAGCCGGCTCATGATGAGCTCGAGCACGGAGACGTTGTTGCGGAAGGAGTAGCCTAAATTCAGCTGCGCGATGTTCCAGAGGTATTGGAGCATCTGCATGTAGACCGGCTGGTCGAGGCCATAGGCGCGGCGCAGCTCGGCGACGAATTCGGCGTCAGCGCCGCCGGCGTCTCCCGCGAGCACGTCGATGGCGTCGCCCGGCGCCAGATGCACGATGGCGAAGTTGAAAACGACGATGGCGACAATGGTGATCGCAGCCTGACCCATGCGGCGGGCAAAGTAGCGGATAAGCCGCTCCCTGCCCGCGCGCCGGGCCGACGCCGGACGCACGCTGTCTGTCGCCATCGTCATAGTCTTTACTTTTCCATGTAGACTTCGGCGAAGTTCTCTTGCGGGCCGAGACCCGTGGTGTTGAGGTTCTTCACCTTTTTGTCGTAGATCGTATACCACTGGATGTTGACCAGCGGCAGGTTCGGCAGATCGGTCATCACCAGCTTCTGCATGTCCTCATAGAGCTTGCGGCGCGTCGCCGGATCGTTCTCGACCTGGGCCGCCATCAGGATGCGGTCCATTTCCGGATTGTCATAGCCGGAGCCGTTCGAATAGCTGACGCCCTTCTGGATCGACTTGCTCCAGTAGAAACGCTGGATGCCGATGACCGGGTCGGCGATGTTCGAGGCCGACATGATGTTGAGGTCGTAGTCGTTGTCGGTCCACACCCGGCGCAGATAGCTCGGGTTGTCCTGCACGCGGATCTCGGCCGGAATGCCGATGCGGGCGAGGCTCTGGCGCAGCACTTCGCCGGTCTGGCGGAACATCTCGCCGCTCGGCGCGCAGTCGATGACCAGACGGAAGCGGACGCCGTCGGGGCCCTTCTTGTAGCCGGCCTCGTCGAGCAGAGCTTCGGCCTTCTTCAGGTCGTAGGGGTATTGCGGGCCGGCGCTGCTGTGGAAGTCGGCCTGCTTGTCGGTGATCGGCGAAGTCGCGTTGGTGGCGAAGCCGAACCACACGTTCTTCACCAGGAAGTCCTTATTCACCGCATGGGCGATGGCCTGGCGCACGCGGCGGTCCTGCAGATAGGGCCGGCGCAGGTTGAACTCCATGTAGCTGACGGAGGTGTTGTACTCGTAGCCGGCGGTGGTGACGTTAAGATGCGGCAGCTTGCCGAGGCGGGCGACGTCGTTGAGCGGCACGACATATTGCGTGCCATACTGCACGGCGCCGCTTTCCAGGGCCACGGCGCGGGCGGCGCCGTCAGGGATGATGCGGAAGATCATCGCATCGAGATAAGGCTTGCCGGCGTCCCAATAGTCCGGGTTGCGCTCGAGCATGATGTAATTGCCGCGCACCCATTCCTTGAACTTGAACGGGCCGGTGCCGATCGGCTTGACGTTGGCCGGGTTCTTCATCGGATCGCTGCCTTCGTAGATATGCTTGGGCATGAGCGGCGATTCGACGCCGGCCAGCGCGCGCATCACGTAGGGCGAGGGCTCGGAGAAGCGGAAGACGGCGGTCAGCGGATCGGGCGTGTCCACGGCGGTGAGATAAAGGTAAGTCGCCTTGCCGCGCGAATGGACCTTCTTGAGGATCTCCATGAAGCTGAACTGCACGTCAGCAGAAGTGAAGGGCGCGCCGTCATGCCACTTCACGTTGGGACGCAGCTTGAAGGTGAGCGTTTTGCCGTCGGCGCTCTGCTCCCACGCGGTGGCGAGCTGCGGCACAAGCTTGAAGTCCGGCGTGTAGGTCACCAGACCTTCGAACATCTTGGGCGAGACCGCCGCGACCGGCGAGGCGCTGTTGACGCCGGTGACCAGCACCGGCGGCTCGGGATTGAGGATCAGCGACAAGGTGCCGCCGCGGACGGGCTGGCCTTGCGCGAACACGGGACCGGCGGCGACGAGGCCGGCGGCGAGAGTCGCTACCCCGAGAAGGGCGGCGAAGCGGGGAGTTATGCGGGTCATCGAGTGTTTCCTTTCCGACGAGTCTTGCGAGCTGCGGAGCGACGGGCGGCTGCCCGGACTGACGGGCCGTAGAAAAAAGAGACGCCGCCAAAGATTGGGGCATTTCGACTATCACGCGAAGAGCCGGGAGGGAATATCCCGGTGCAGTTTACTGAAATGTTAGATTCTGATCTGTGAAATTCAGACCAGATCGGCAAGGCCGGGTCAAGGCGCAATTCCGCCTGCCGATAAATCCGTCACGTTTTGGGCAGCGCCTGCCGCCGATCCGGGCGGCGTCCGCGCAGCCGGCTTGCACCCCGGCGGGCAATGGCCCATGAACAGGCGATAAGAGAAAGCGGCGGCCCCGTCCGGCGGCACCCGAGGGAGAGTTTCGACGTTGAGCGCAGATCCGTCCGCCGCGCCGCCGGCCCCGCCGCCGCGCAAGGTTCTGTATGCCGCTTATGGGGCGGGCGTGTTCGGCATCGCCCTGACCGATATCTACGCCCTCATCATCCCGCTGCTGGCCTTGTCTCTGGGATTCTCGGCCTCCGAGATAGGTATCCTGATCGGCGCGCGCTCGCTCCTGCCGTTGTTCTTCTCGATCCACGGCGGCGCGCTGATGGACCGGCTCGGCACCCGGCGCGTCATGCTGGTCGGCACGGCGGCGGCCGGCGTCATGGCGCTGCTGTTTCCGGCGACCGGCTGGTTTCCGTTCCTGCTGCTGCTGCAAGCCTTGTCGGGCTTGATCATGAACATGAACTGGATCGGCGCGCAGACGCTGATCGCCCAGGTGTGCCACGGCGACGCGGTCACGCTCGGCCGCTTCAATTTCGTCGTGCGGGCGGGCACCATCGTCGCGCCGGTCGTCGCCGGCGCGCTGTGGGATTTCACCGGCGCCTGGCCGACGTTCCTGATGGTGGCGGCTTGCGCCTTCAGCATGTTCGCCATGGTCCGCATGGTGCCGGAGCCGAACGCCGAGAAATTCGCCGCCGCGCCGCGGGCGTCGATCTGGTCGGCTTTGCCGCGCATCGAAGATTACACCCGCTCCTTCGCCATCATGATGATGCCGGTGATCGCCTTCACCGTCATCGTCTCGGGCCTGCGCAACGGCTCGACCGGCATCCAGACCTCGCTCTACGTGGTCTATCTCGAAGAGATCGGCTTGCAGGGCACGATGATCGGCCTGCTGTTCTCGGCGCTCGAGATCACTATCGGCCTCGCCTCGCTGCTCGTCGGCGCGGCGCGCAAGCTCGGCCGGCCCGAATGGGTGCTGCTCGGCACCACCGTGGTGAGCATTGTGACCATCGCCATCACGCCGCTGCTCGGCGGCATCTTCCTCCTGCTGGTGCTGATGCAGATGGCGCGCGGCGTCTCGCAGGGGTTGATGCAGCCGCTGATCTTCGCCATCCAGTCGGCCGCCGTGGGGCGCGACGCCCAAGGGGCGGTGGTCGGCCTACGCATCACCGCCAACCGGTTCTGCGGCGCGATTCTGCCGCCGATCATGGGCGTGCTGGCCGATCAGTTCGGCATGGAGGCGAGCTTCCTGCTGACCGGCCTGCTGCTGCTCGCGGGCTGCGCCTGGCTCGCCTGGCTGGTGATCCGCCACCCGGAGTTCAGGATCGAGCGCTGACGCCGTCAGGCGTCGATCGAGATGCCGACGTAGGTCATCAGGATCGACAGCACCTGCTCCTTCTGGCCGGCGGTGAGCTGCTGGCCGAAATGGTCGATCTCCAGCGTCACGTCGCTGTCGATCTTGTGCAGCAGGGCGATGCCCGCCTTGGTGACGGCGACGCGCGTGGCGCGGCCGTCGTCGCCGCCGCGCGTGCGGCTGGCGTAGCCTTTCGTCACCAGATCCTTGATCAGCGTCGAGGCGAAAGCGGAGGAGATGTCGAGCCGCTCGGCGATCTCCTTCACGCGCAGGCCCATGTCCGGGCTGCCGTAGATCTGGATCAACGCCTGATGGGCGAGGGGGTCGATGCCGTAATCCTTGGCTTTGTCTTCGACGATGCGGAAGACGCGGCGCAGCACGTAGCGCGCCTGGGAAATGCCTTGGAAATACACATGCTTGTCTTCGGTATTGCGCGAGCGCAGCGCCTTGCGCCGTTTCTGTTCCAGCGTTTTGGCGTTGATGGCGTCCATACGAGTCCCCTGTTGCTGGCCTCTCATAGCAAATCGGCGCAGGCGGCGTCATCGCTTTCGCGCGAGGGGACTTGGCAAACGGCGGCATCTGCCCCATTTCTGAGCCATCCGACCCGCCGCCAAAGGGAGTGCGCGCCATGTGGCCGTTCCAGACGTCCAAACAGACCCCCGTCGCCGCCGCGGCCGCCCTGCCGGGCCGGGCGCAGCCGATCCCCACCGCCGAAACGCATTTCGTCAACGGCAACCCGCTCAAGCCGCCATTCCCGGCCGGCATGGAGACGGCGATCTTCGGCCTGGGCTGCTTCTGGGGCGCCGAGCGGCTGTTCTGGCAGACGCCGGGCGTCTATTCGACGGCGGTCGGCTACACCGCCGGCCACACGCCCAACCCGACCTACGACGAGGTCTGCTCGGGCCGCACCGGCCATGCCGAGGTCGTGCTGGTCGTCTACGATCCCAAGATCGTCGGCTACGGCGACCTGCTCAAAATCTTCTGGGAGGCGCACGATCCGACCCAGGGGATGCGTCAGGGCAACGACGTCGGCACGCAATACCGCTCGGGAATCTACGCCACCACGCCGGAGCAGCGCCGGATCGCCGAAGCTTCGAAGGCGGACTATGAAACGGCGCTCAAGGCGCGCCGGCTGGGGCCGATCACCACCGAAGTGATCGACGCGCCGACGTTCTATTACGCCGAGGGCTATCATCAGCAATATCTCGGCAAGAATCCCAACGGCTATTGCGGGCTCGCCGGCACCGGCGTGACCTGTCCGCTGCCGCAGGCGTGAAGCGACGCGCGTTTTGCGTTCCGAAAGAAGATAGTGCTGCGCGAGAAGGGGCCTCATTCCGATGGTGCCCCTTCGCCGTCGAAGGTCTATGATTCGCGCATCCGGTCACGATAAGAAGCGCGCCGCCCCGTTCGAGGGCGCGATAAACCAGCGCGCGAAAGGCGAAGGGGAGGTCCAGTGCTGGGCGGTTTCATGAGCGGCGGCATCGCCCGCGCCCTGCGCTATCGCGATTACCGGAATTTCGCCCTCGGCGACGTCACCTCGCTCATCGGCACCTGGGTGCAGCGCGTCGCCATCGGCTGGCTGACCTGGGAACTGACGGAGTCGGGCGCCTGGCTCGGCATCGTCGCCTTCGCCGAACTCGGCCCCTCGATCCTGTTCAGCCCGATCGGCGGCGCGCACGCCGACCGTTTCGAGCGCCGCCTGATGGCCATGAGCACGGAAATCCTGCTCATGTTCCAATCCGTGGCCTTCGTGCTGCTGGTCTTCACCGGCTGGATCGACATCTGGTGGGTGGTGGCGCTGACGGCCCTGCGCGGCGCGCTGAATTCTTGGAGCCATCCCGCCCGCCAATCGCTGATCTCCAGCCTGGTGCCGCGCGACCAGTTGCCGACGGCGGTGTCGATGAACGCCGTGCTGTTCAACATCGCGCGCTTCATCGGGCCGGCCATCGCCGGCGTCATCATCGTCGAATGGGGCATCGGCTACGCGTTCCTCGTCAACACGGCGAGCTTCCTGCTGTTCATCTGGGTGCTCTACACGCTGCGTCCGGCCTATGCCGACAAGATCGAGCGCAAGCGTCAGCCGCTGCTGACGCAGATGATGGAAGGCTACGGCTACGTCATTCGCCACCCCGGCATCGGCCCGATCATGCTGATGCTGCTGCTCACCGCCCTGTTCGGCCGGCCGATCGCCGAGCTGCTGCCCGGCTTCGCCGGCGCGGTCTATCAGAACGGCGCGCAGGGCCTGGCCTGGATGACGTCGAGCATGGGCGTCGGCGCGATGATCGGCGGCTTCATCATCGCCCAGCGCGGCCGGGTCAGCGGCTTGACCGGCGTGGTCATGGCGATGACCTGCCTGATGGGCGTGTCGCTGCTGGTGTTCGCCATGGTGCCGTGGTTCTGGGCGGCGCTGATCGCCATCGCCGCGGTGAGCTGCGCCATCGCCACCATGTCGATCTCCTGCCAGTCGCTGATCCAGACCCAGGTCGACGGCGCGCTGCGCGGCCGCGTCATCAGCGTCTACGGCATGATCTTCCGCATGGGGCCGGCGCTCGGCGCGCTCATCATGGGCAGCTTGGTCGACAATCTCGGCTGGCGCTGGCCGATCGCCGCCGGCGCGGCGGTCTGCCTCCTCACCTGGTGGTGGGGCCAGCATCGCGCGGAACGCATCCGCGCCGTGATGGAAAAGCCGGTCGGCGCCCCCTGATCGGCGGGCGAGTTCCGCCGAACATTACAATTCCCTGCGATCTCGGCACATGCGCGGCCCGCAGCGGTTGTCGTCTGGTCCATATGGCTTAAAATCCGCCTCTTGTCCGATGCGCGGTCAGCAACGCGCCGTCAGAGTAAAAGGTGAGAGCGATCCGTCTGTCTTTCGCGGGATTTGTAGCCGGCTGCGTTGTTGCGTTGGCGTGCGGCCTTTTCGCGCGCCAGAGCTTGGCGCAGGACCGTCCGGCAGGAGCGCAGACGCAGGGCTTGGCTTACGAGACGCGGTTGATCGGCGTCGACGGCGATTTGCGCGGCCGCCTGGAGGAGACGCTCGCGCTTTTTCGCCTTCGCGATCGTCCGCTCAGCGGCGTCGTCGTCTTGCGCATGCGGCTGGAGGCCGACCTCGATCTGGCCGAATCGCTGATGCGCAGCGAGGGATATTACGGCTATCGCATCGACCACCGGCTCGACGCCGAATCGCGTCCGGCTACGGTCGAGATCGAGATCGCGCTGGGGCCGGCCTATCGCCTATCGGTTTACGATATCGCTTATCTCGACGGCCCGCCGGAAGGCGGACCGCCGCCGACGCTGGCGGAGATCGGCATCGTTTCGAACGCGCCGGCGCGCGCGGCGGACATCGTCGAGGCGCAAGGCGCGTTGCTGCGCGCGCTCGGCGAGCGCGGCTATCCCTATGCCGAGGCGGGAGAGCGCCGCGTGCTCGTCGATCACGACGCGCAAGAGGTGCGCGTCTCGCTGGAGGTGCGCAAAGGTCCGATCGTCACCATCGGCGCTCTTTCCGTCAGCGGCCAGGAACGAGTCGACGGCAACTACATCCGGCTGCTGGCAGACCTTAAGGAAGGCGACCTGTTCAGTTTCGGCGCCATCGACGGCGCGCGTCGCCGGCTGTTTTCCAGCGGCCTGTTCGACAGCGTCTCGATCGATTGGCCGCAAAGCGACCAGGGACAAGATCAAGTGCCGGTCGCCATCTCCGTGCGCGAGCGCGACAGGCGCAGCATCGGCGGCGGCTTGTCCTATTCGACCACCGACGGCGCGGGCATCGAAGCGGGCTGGACTCACCGCAATCTTTTCGGCGCCGGGGAGCGGCTGGAACTGGGCGCCCGCCTTGCCGAACGCGAGCAATCTTTGTTCGCCGATCTGCTCAACCCCAATGTCGGACGCCTCGACCAGAATCTGACGGCGCGCGCCGAATACAAGCAGTCCGAACTGGAAGCTTTCGATCAGACCAGCGTGATCGGCGCTCTCGGCCTGCAACGCCGCTTGAGCGAACGTTGGCGCGCCTCTCTCTCGCTGTCCGCCGAAGCCACCGAGATCGAGGAGGAGAACAAACCGGCACAGCAATATCTGATCCTCAGTCTTCCCGGCCAATTGAACTACGACAACAGCGACGATTTCTTCGATCCCAGCCGCGGCTATCGCTTGGCGTTCGACGCCGTGCCGTCGCAAGCGCTTGGCGATAGCCAGGCGCAATTCGTGCTCGGTTCGGTCGGCGGCTCGGTCTATCGCCAACTGCTGCCCGAAAAGCGGCTCGTGCTGGCCGGCCGCGCCCGCATCGCCAGCTTGGCCGGCGCATCGCTCGAAGACATTCCGGCATCGCGCCGCCTCTATGCCGGCGGCGGCGGCTCGGTGCGCGGCTACCAGCATCAGAAGGTGGGGCCGCTCGACGCGGATCGCGATCCGACCGGCGGGCGCTCGTCGCTCGAACTGGGATTTGAAGCGCGCTTCCGGCTGTTCGACGATTACGGCATCGTGCCTTTCATCGACGGCGGATCGGTATCGGAGACCGCGCTGCCGACCGGAGGCGACATGCAATGGGCGGCAGGCCTCGGGTTTCGCTACTACACGGCCGTCGGGCCTTTGCGCATCGACGTGGCGATGCCGCTCAACCGCCGCCAGGGCGTCGATGACGCCTATGCCTTCTATATCAGCCTAGGGCAGTCCTTCTGATGCGCCGGCCCTATCGTATCGCTCTGTTGTCCGTCGGCGCTTTCTTCGCGGCGATCCTGCTGGCGGCCGGCGCGGCGCTCGTGTGGCTCGGCACGACGTCGGGCCGCGACGCCGTGCTTGCCGCCGCGCTGCGCGCCGCCCAAGCGAGCGGGCTGCAAGTGACTTTGACGGATGTGGACGGCGGCCTGCTCGACCGCATGAGCATCGGCGAGATCGCGATAGCTGACGGGTCGGGGCGCTGGCTTGCGGCGAAGCAGGTGCGGCTGGCATGGCGGCCTTCGCGCCTGCTGACGGCGAAGCTGCATATCGTCGAGCTGGCGGCCGATGAGATGACGCTGTCGCGTCTGCCGCAAATGGCCGCGCCCGATCCGGACGATTCTGCCGGCGGCTTTGGCGCGCCGCCCATCGCCGTCGCCCTCGATCGGCTGCATATCGGCCGCCTCGACATCGACGAATCGGTCATCGGGTTGTCGGCGCGTCTCGGCCTCACGGCGGGCGCGGCCTTCGAGCGCGGCGCGGCGTCCATGACGGCGGACGTTCAACGTTTCGACGCGCGGGGCAGCATCGTCGCCGCTGCGGCTTACGATGTCGCGCAGGATCGCTTGACGCTCGATCTGCGCGCCGAGGAGCCCGGCGGCGGGCTGGTCGCGCGCATCCTGGCGTTGCCCGGCGCGCCCGCCCTGCGCATGACGGCGTCCGGCGAAGGGCCGCTCTCGGCGTGGCGCGGCCGGTTCGAGGCGGCGCTCGACGGGCGCGAATGGATCGCGCTTGATGGCGCGGTCGATCGCGCCAATGACGGCAAGGATGGCGCAAATGTCGCGACCATCGCCGGCCGCGTCGCGACCGCGCCGTTGGCCGGACTGCTGCCCGACCCGGCCATGGCGGCGCTTGGCGATACGGTCGCCATCGATGCCCGCGCGCTCTTCGCGCCGCGCCGCGCGCAATTGCAGGAGCTGCGGTTGGCGGGGGCTGCGGCGACGCTGACGGCGTCAGGAGAGCATCGCGCCGCTGACGGGGCTTGGCGCGCCGCTGCCGATCTGGCGATGACACCCGCCGCGCTGGCCGGCTTCGGCGTCACGGCGCATGGCGCTGAAGCGCATCTTGAGGCGAAAGGCGTCGGCATCGGCTGGGACGGGTCGCTGAGCCTGCGCGCGGATCGGCTGTCGGCGAGCGGCGCGATAGCCGAAGAGGCGACGGCGCACGCAGTCTTCGCCGGCCGTTCCGGCGTCATCGACGCGACCCTGCGCCTCGACGGTCGCATCGCCGAACTGCCTGGCGGCGAAGGGTTGCCGGCTTTGATCGGGAATTTCGCCATCGACGCCCATGCGAAATTGCGCGGCGGAACTGTCGAGATCGAGAATGCGACGGCGAGCTTGGGCCCGCTGACGCTGACGGCCTCCGGCCGCTATGGCGATGCGGCGGTGCGCTCGGCCTTCGCGTTGCAGCTCAGCGACGCGGCGGCATTGTCGTCCGGCTTGGCTGCCGGCAGCCTTGGCGATGCGCGCCTGACGGGCGATTTACGCTACGACGACGGCGAGGGGCTGCGTGTCGAGAGCATGGCGCTCGACACGACGCTTGGCCGCATGGACGGCCATCTGCGCCTGTCGCCGGACTTTGCCGCATTGGACGCGGCTCTCGGCGGCGGCGATTTGAAGCTGGCCGATGCCGCGCGCGCGTTCGGCCTGCCGTTGTCGGGCGGGCTGCGCTTGAATATCGCCGTGACAGGCGCGACGGCGGATCCGCAGGCGCGCGTCGAGGCGGACCTGCGCCAGGGCCGCTTCGACGGCCAGGCCTTGCCGTCATTGGCGTTGCGCGGCGATGCGGCCTCGCTTGCCTCCGCGCCGCAAGGCCAAGCGAGCGTGACCGCGCGCCCGCCGCAGGGCGCGATCACGCTGCGCAGCCGCTTCGCCGTCGCCAACGAACGATTGACGTTGCGCGATTTGCGCCTGGCCGGGCCAGGGGTGAGCGGGCAGGGCGATGTCGCGTTGCCGCTCGGCGAGGGCGCTGCCGAGGGGCGGATCGCGTTGCGAGCGGGCGATCTCGGGCCGCTGTTCGCCATCGCCGGCTTGGCAGGCGGCGGCGCGCTGGAGGCGACGGCGACGTTGGGCCGGAGCGGCGCCGAGCAGACATTGCGCGCCACGATCGACGGGCGCGAGATCGCGCTGCGTCAGGACGGCGAGGCGTTGTTCGATGTCGCGCGAGTGCGCGGCAATGTCGCGTTGGGCAGAGGGCAAGCGTTCGATGTCGATCTATCGGCCGAGTCCGTGACGGCGGGCGGCGCGGCCCTCGATAGCGTGACGCTGGCGGCGCAGGGGAAGCTGTCGTCGTTGAACTACGATCTGTCGCTGCGCGCGGCGGCTTATGGCGATCTGTCGCTCGCTCTGGCCGGCGAGCTTGCGATGGCGGACGACGGCGCCCGCATCACTGTCGCGCGCGGCGGCGGCGAAGTGATCGGCAAGGGCTTCGCCATTCAACCCGGGGCGGCGGCGCGCATCGCGCCCGACGACCTCCGCTTGTCCGGTCTGCGTATCGCCGGCGACGGGCTCGGCGCGTTGAATGCCGATTTCGCGGCGGTGAAAGGCAAGCTGGACGGCGAGGCTTCGTTGCGCGGCCTCGATTTGGCCAGCCTGGAGGCATTGACGCCGGGCGGGCTGCGCGGCGAGTTGGATTTCGCGCTGCGTCTGGCGGGCACAGAGGCGCGGCCGCTTGGCGAGGCGACGCTGACGATCGCGGGTTTGCGCTTGGCCGAGGCATCGGATGCGCCGCCCGCCGATCTCGACGGCCGCGTGACGCTGGACGACAGCGCCGCCGCAGCCCACGTGCGCATGACCGGCGTCGGCGGCGAGCCGTTGCGTCTTGACGGGCGTCTCGGCCGTTTGCCCAGCGGTCTCGGCTTTGCCGACGAATCGCCGCTCGCGGCGCAGTTCGCCTGGCGCGGCGACGTGGCCGTCATCGCTGGCTTTTTGTCGCTCGTCGGCCAGCACGTCGCCGGCGACGTCACGGCCGATCTGTCGGCGACCGGCACGTTGGGCGCGCCTGTCGCGCGCGGATCGCTCGCGCTCGCCGACGGCCTGATCGAGGATTACGACACCGGCTTGTCGTTGCGCTTCGATCGGGTGGAGCTGGCGGGTGAGGGCCGCGACATCGAGCTGCGGCCGTTCACGGCGCGCGATGCCCAGGGCGGGACCATCGCCGGCGAAGGCCGCATCACCTTGGAGGGCGCGTTTCCCTTCGCCGCGCGGCTTGATCTGGCGCGCGCGAATCTGCTGGAGCGCGACGACGTCAAAGCCGGCATCTCCGGCCGCCTCTCGGCAGAGGGCACGATGCGCGACGCGCGCATTAGCGGCGCGCTGACGAGCGACAGCGTGGAGATCGACATCGGCGTCGGGCTGCCGCCGGAGGTGACGACCGTCGAGGTGATCGAGATCGGCGGCGATCGTCCGTCGCTGGTCGCGGATTCGCGCCGCGGCGCGGAGAATGACGCGCAGCCCCCGTCGCGCGGCGCGGGCACGACCGTCGCGCTCGATGTCACGCTCGATCTGCCGGGGCAGGTGTTCGTGCGCGGGCGCGGCCTGGACTCCGAATGGTCCGGACGCATCGCGGTCGCGGGCACGGCGGCTGCGCCGCGCGTCACGGGGCAATTGCAATCGCGGCGCGGCACCTTCGACATCGTCGGCAAGCTGTTCCGCCTGCAGAGCGGCACGGTCGAGCTGGCACCGGCGGCGAGCGGCGACACCGACATCTCGCTGAACGTGTCGGCGCTGCATCAGGCCAGCAGCTTTCAGGCGATCGTCACCGTCAGCGGCTCGCCGGCCAGCCCATCGCTCGCCTTGAGCTCCGTCCCGGCTTACCCGCAGGACGAAATCCTCTCGCGCCTTTTGTTCAACAAAAGTCGGGGAGCCTTGTCGGCGCTGGAGGCGCTGCAACTCGCCCAGGGGCTGCGCAGCTTGACCGGCGGCGGCGGTCCGGACCCGATCGCGGCGTTGCGCCGTGCCACCGGCGTGGACGTTTTGCGGGTCGATGCGGGAGAGGCGAGCCAAGGGCCATCCCTCGAAGCCGGCAAGTATCTGTCGGACGACATCTATGTCGGCGTGCGCCAGGGCGCGACGCCGGGCAGCAGCGCGGTCGGCGTCGAGCTCGACTTGACCGACCGTCTGAAGCTGCGCAACGAGACGCGCCAGGACGGCGGCAGCAGCGTCGGCCTCAAATATCAGTTCGACTACTGAGGCGGCCTGTGGGATGACTGGCGACCCTCGCAATTTTTCGCCCGTTTAGCCATGTCGATCCCCGCTTCGGCGTCGCATCCTGCAGCCTTCGGCCCCGGCGGCTTCGCCATCGGCGGCGTCGCGATTCCCGGCCGCGTCCTGACCGCGCCGATGACCGGCGTGTCGGACCTGCCGTTCCGCCGCGCCGCCACGCGCCTCGGCGCGGCCTATGTCGCGACGGAAATGGTCGCCTGCGACATGTTCGCGCGCGGCCGGCCCGACGTGGTGCGCCGCGCCGCCGTCGGCGAGGGTCTGCCGCTCATGGTCATCCAGCTCGTCGGCCGCGAGGCGCAATGGCTCGCCAAAGGCGCGGCGCTGGCCGAGGCGGCCGGAGCCGACATCATCGACATCAACATGGGCTGCCCGGCCAAGGAAGTGACGGGGGCGCTGTCGGGCTCGGCCCTGATGCGCGATCTCGATCAGGCCGAGCGGCTGATCGCCGCCGCCGTCGCGGCGACGACGCGGCCGGTCACCTTGAAGATGCGCCTCGGCTGGGACGATTCGTCGCGCAACGCGCCGGAGCTGGCGGCGCGCGCCGAGCGCGTCGGCGTGCGGGCGATCACCGTGCACGGGCGCACGCGCCAGCAGTTTTATAAAGGCGTCGCCGATTGGCGCGCCGTCGCGCCGGTCAAGCAGGCGGTAAAGATTCCGGTGATCGTCAACGGCGACGTCGTCGACGCGGCGAGCGCGCGCGACGCCCTGGCGCAGTCCGGCGCGGACGCGGCGATGATCGGGCGCGGCGCCTATGGCCGGCCGTGGATCGCCGCCGCCATCGACCGGGCTTTGGCCGCGGGCGGCGCGGCGGACGAGCCGAACATGGCGGCGCGGCTCGAGATCGCGCTCGCCCATCTCGCCGACAGCGTCGGCTTTTACGGCGACGAGCATGGGCTCAAGATTTTCCGCAAGCATCTCGGCTGGTATGTCGAGTGCGCGCCCTTCGCCGACGCGGAGGCGCGTCGCGCCGCCAAATCGCGGCTGTGCCGGCTGGCGAGCGCGCGCGAGGTCGAAGCGGCGCTCGTCGCCCTGTGGCGCGAGCCGGCTGTCGCGGCGTAAGCGCCGCATCTCCGCCTATTTCATTTTATGGCGGCCGATGAAACGGTCCGATGAGCGGTCCGCGCGTTTCGCGCCGCGCCGCCGTTTTGCGCATCCCTTTGTGCGGCTGCACCAATTTCCGCCAATCGTTCAAATAATAGGAACTTGTGTTGATTTTTGAACGCGAGGGCGTTTGACTGTTCCCGGGGCCCAAACAAGCCGCAGATGTGCGGCGACGCGTTCGCGCGTTGCCGTCGTTCTCGGCGCGGCGGCGGGTGGCGAGCGCGGTTCTCGCTTTTCGCGTCGCGTCCGCGGTCGTGGCCCGGATGTTCGCGCGAATCGAAACGTGCGGTTCTCGGCGATTCACGATGGCGAAACGGACGGACGGCCCGGCAAGGGCTGGCACATGGCTTGCAAATTTCGCGTGTCGATAGTTTCGCCGCGTTCGTTTTCACCGAGCCTAAGGACTTCCCATGAAACGCATTATCCGTCGCGCCGCACCCCATCTCCTCGGCCTCGCCGCCGCGGCCCTGTTCGCCGTGCCGGCGAGCGCGCAAAGCGCCGCCGAGTTTTACAAAGGCAAGACGCTCAACATCGTCGTCGGCACCAGCCCGGGCGGCGGCTACGACACCTATAGCCGCGCCTTGGCGCGCCATCTCGTGCCGCACGTTCCTGGCCTAAGCAACATCATCGTGCGCAACATGCCGGGCGCCGGCAGCTTGACCGCCGTGCTCCATCTCGACGCCACGGCCGAGAAGGACGGCACCGTGATGACCGCCTTCAACAGCGGCCTGTTCAACGATTCGATCGGCGCCGGCGACAAGGCGAAAACGAAATTCACCGACTATGCCTTCATCGGCAGCATCACCAGCGATTTCCGCGTCTGCTACAGCTGGGGCGGCAAGAACATCAAGACCTGGGACAATTTCGCCCAGCGCAAGGAAATCGTGTTCGGCGCCACCGGCATCAACTCGAACTCCTATAATGGCGGGGCGATGATCAAGAACATCTTCGGCCTGCCGGTCAAGATCATCCACGCCTATCCGGGCAACGCCGAAGTGTTCCTCGCGGTCGAGCGCGGCGAGCTGGACGGCTCGTGCCTGTCGTGGACCTCGCTGCCTGACGACTGGATCACCAACAAGAAGATCGACGTCCTGGTGCGCCTCGGTACCGCCACCCGCCCCGGCATTCCGGACGGCACGCCGTTCATTGGCGATCTCGCCAAGACCCAGCAGCAAAAGGACGTCATCGACGTGCTGCTGGCGTCGGGCGAATTGGGCCGTCCCTACATCATGTCGAAGGATGTGCCGGCCGATCGCGTGGCGGCGATGCGTGCCGGCTTCATGGCGACGATGAAGGACGCGGCGTTCCTCGCCGAAGCGAAGAAGCTCGGCCTCGAGGTCGATCCGACCGACGGCGCGACGGCGCAGAATGTCGTCGCCAAGCTCTACACCTTCCCGCCGGAGACGGTGGCGAAGGCGCAAGAAGCGCTGAAGTAACATCGAGCGTTCGTCGGCGGGGCGCGGCCGAGGCCGCGTCCCGCGCGGCGCATAACAGCCGCCGAAGCGGCGATCATCGTGACTCTTGGAGAGGTTCCCCCACATGGCTTTGGATAAAGACGCCGCCAAAAAAGTTTTGGCGCAGATCGACCGCAACGAACTGGCGCAGCTCGGCTGCGACCTAGCCAACATTCCCAGCCCGACCGGCCTCGAAAAAGGCATGGCGGACTTCATCCTGGACTGGTTCGCCGCCAACGGCTTGAAGGGCGTGCGTCAGGAAGTAGAAGTCGGCCGCCCCAACGCCGTCGGCATCCTGAAAGGCGACGGCACCGGCCTGAGCCTCGGCTTCAACGGCCATACCGACACCAGCTTCACCGGCACCAGCGCCGACGCGCGCATGACGACCTTGGTCGAATCGGCGGAAGACCTGCGCGGCCGCATCGTCGGCGACAAAGTGCACGGCCTCGGCATCTCCAACATGAAAGGCGGCGTCGCCGCCTTCATGATCGCGGGCAAGGCGCTGAAGAACAGCGGCATCAAGCTGAAAGGCGACGTCGTGCTCGCCGCCGTGGTCGGCGAAATCTCGCGCAGCCCGATCGGGCAATTTCAAAGCCAGGAATATCGCGGCGAGGGCGCCGGCACGCGCCATCTGCTGACCCACGGCATGCACACCGATTACGCGGTGGTGGCCGACGGCTCCGACCTCAACATCGTCTGGACGCAGATGGGCGTCGTGCAGGCCAAGATCACCTGCTTCGGCAAGGCGCAGGCCGCCTGGGGCAGCAAGCGGTCGGTCAAGCCGATGGAGGAGTTCAACGCCATCATCAAGATGACGAAGATCATCGCCGCCATCGAGGCGTGGGGCGCAGAGTTCGAAGAGAAATACATCTACGAATCGCCGACCGGCCCGCTGTGGCCCAAGGTCAATATCGGCGCGATCGAGGGCGGCGCTCCCTACCGCCCCAATTATTTCCCCGGCGTCTGCACGCTCTACGTCGATATCCGCATGCCGCCGCAGGTCCGCCCGGTGCAGATCCAGCACGAGCTGGAGCAGGCGCTGAACAAGCTCGGGGTGCAATACGATCTGGAGCTTTACAAATCGCTGCTCGGCTACGAGGGCAAGAAGGTCGATCCGCTGGTCGAGAGCGCCAACGAGGTCCACACCTTCCTGTTCGGCGACAAGATCAAGACCGAATCGGTCGAACGCGCCAGCATCTGGACCGACACCAACATCTACAACGAGTTGGGCATTCCGGCGGTCAAGATCGGCCCGCGCGGCCGGCGCAGCGGCCGCATGGAGGAGATCGACATCGACGTGATGCTGCGCGCGGCGCAGATCTACGCGCTGATGGCGCTCGACATCTGCTCGCGGCCGCGCGGCGCGTAACGGCTATTCGCCGCCGGCCCGCTGGTCGGCGGCGAACTGCTCGACCTTGACGCGCGCGACGCCCTGTTCGGTCATGCCGATGCTTTCGGCCGCTTCGGCCGACAAGTCGATGATGCGGCCGCGCGCGTAAGGGCCGCGGTCGTTGATCCGCACCGTCACGCTGCGGCCGTCGTCGAGCCGCGTCACGCGCACCACCGCGCCGAAGGGCAGGGTGCGGTGCGCCGCCGTCATGGCGTTCATGTCGTAGGTCTCGCCGTTGGCGGTGCGCCGGCCGTGATGGCTCTTGCCGTACCAGGAGGCGACGCCTTGCTGCGCGAAGGTCGGGGACGGCGCGGCGGCGGCCGGCGGCGGCGCGGGCAATGGGGCGGGAGCGGAGGCCGGGCGCGGCGCGGCGCAGGCGGCGAGGCTCGCGGCAAGGCCCAGCCCGAGCAGAAGTCGCAGTCTTGTCGCCATTGCAGATCAGCCCTCTGGCAGCCTTGAGGAGATCGTCGCAGCCAGAACGCTTGGCGGCGGCCCGGGTTCCGGGCGGCAGGATTATATGCCGCCCGGGCGACGGGTCGAGCAGGGCGTGGGGCCAGGCGGTTCTTACGCCATCGCCTTTACGCCATCACGAGGGTCTTGAAGCCGCCCCACATCATGCGCGTGCAGTCGAACGGCATTTTCTTCGGATCCATCCCTTCCATCAGGCGCGGATCCTTCATCACCTTGGCCAGCACCTTGTCGCGATGGGCGCGCGATTTGTAGACGATCCAGGAGAACACCACCGTCTCACTCGACTTGATCTTGGTGCCCTTGGTGTAGGGCAGGCCGAATTTCACCGCGAGATCGTCGCCGACGCATTCGCGATATTCCACCGCGCCGTGCTCCATCCACACTTTCGCGGCCTTCTTCGCCAAGCGGCGATAGGCGGCGATGTTCTTCTTCGGCACCGGCAGCACGAAGCCATCCACATATTGAGCCATCGTCATCCTCATCCTGTCTGACTTTTCATGAGCGCCGAACCGGCCGCGCGCCCCCGTCGCCGGCTTGACTTTTATGTTGGTATCAACATAATAGATCCATGTCCAGACGGAATGGGCCGGCCCATCCTTATTTGACCTATGCCGACACCATCGAGGTGCGCGACGCCTGCCTGTGCCTCTATGCCCAGCGCGCGGCGCGGGCGCTGGCGCGGCGCTTCGACGAGGCGTTGCGCCCCGTGGGCCTGACCAACGGCCAGTTCTCGCTTTTGATGTCGCTCAACCGGCCGCAGCCGCCGGCGATGGGCGGCGTCGCCGCGCTGCTGGCGATGGACCGCACGACGCTGACCGCCGCGCTCAAGCCGCTCGAGCGGCGCGGCCTGGTCGGGATCGAAGCCGATCCGGCCGACCGGCGCAGCCGTCTCTTGCGCCTGACCGACGATGGCCGCGCGGCGCTCACCGCCGCCCTGCCGATCTGGCGGCGCGAGCATCGCGCGCTGGAGAAGGCGCTCGGCGTCGATGCCGATCTGTTGCGAACGGGGCTCAAGGCGCTGTCGGCGTGACGTCCCGATTTTGGTCCTCTTGGCATCGCGTGTCGGCGTGATATGACGGTCGCTCACCCGAGCCGACGCCCTCCATGTCCGACAAGCGCCTGTCCATCGCCATCATCGACGAGAACCAGCTTCGCGCCGCGATTCTGGAAGACGGCTTGCGCGCCTCCGGCGTCGAGACGGTCACGGTCATCCGCGACCGGGTGAACCTGCTGCGCAAATTGGTGATGATCGACCCGGACGTCGTCATCATCGACCTGGAGAACCCGAGCCGCGACGAATTGGAGCAAATGTTCCAGGTCTCGCGCGTGGTGGCGCGCCCCGTCGCCATGTTCGTCGATCAGTCGGACAGCGCGATGATCGAGGCGGCAGTGGATGCCGGCGTTTCCGCTTATGTGGTCGACGGCTTGAAGGGCGAGCGCATCAAGGCCGTGGTCGACATGGCGATCAGCCGCTTCAACGCCTTTTCCCGCCTTCAAGGCGAGTTGGAGCAGGCGCGCAGCGAGTTGGCCGACCGCAAAGTCATCGACCAAGCCAAGGGCATCCTGATGAAGTCGAAAGGCCTCAGCGAGCAGGAGGCCTACGAATTGATGCGCAAGACCGCCATGAACCAGAATCGTAAGCTCGCCGAGATCGCCCAGAGCGTGGTGATCGCGGCGGGCTTGCTCAAATAGCCGGAGGCCGTATGTCCGATCTCGTCCGCGCCGCCTTCATCCCGCTGCTCGACGCCTCCGTACTCATCGTCGCCGCCGAAAAGGGCTTCGCCGCCCGCGAGGGAATCGACTTGCAGCTGACGCGCGAGATGTCCTGGGCGAATGTGCGCGACCGCGTCTCGATCGGCCATTTCGATGTCGCTCACATGCTGGCGCCGCTGCCCATCGCCTCGACCATCGGCGTCGGCCATTGGACCGTGCCGATGGTCACGCCGCTCTCCATGGGGCAGGGCGGTCACGCCTTCACCGTTTCGACCGGCCTATGGCGTGCGCTTGCCGCTGCGGGCGCGCCGGAGAACGGCGATCCGCTCGCCATCGGCCAGGCGCTGCGCCAAGTCATCACCGCGCGCGAGCGTACCGGCCAGCCGCCGCTGACCTTCGGCATGGTCTTTCCTTTTTCCTGTCACAACTACGACCTGCGCTATTGGCTGGCGGCGAGCGGCATCCATCCCGACCGCGACGTGCGGCTCGTCGTCGTGCCGCCGCCGTTCACCGTCGATTCGCTGTCGGCCGGCCATATCGACGCTTTTTGCGTCGGCGAGCCGTGGAATTCGCTGGCGGTGGCGGCCGGCGTCGGCCGCATCGCCACCACCAAGGCGGCGTTGTGGCGCGGCGGGCCCGACAAGGTGCTCGGCATGCGCGCCGAATGGGCGACGGCGCATCCCGAACGGCTCAACCGCCTGTTGCGCGCCATGCACAAGGCCGGCGTCTGGTGCGACGATCCGGGCAACCATGCCGAACTGGCGCATCTGATGGCCGGCCCGCGCTTCCTCGATTGCGCGCCGGAGATCGCCCGGCGCGGCCTGGCCGGCAACCTGCTGCTCGGCGAGGCCAACGCCCACGCCATTCCCGATTTCATCATGTTCGCCAACCGCGCGGCAAACTTCCCCTGGACCAGCCATGCCCTGTGGATGTTCACCCAGATGGTGCGCTGGGGGCAGGTCGAGCTGACGGCGCAGACTTTGGCGGCGGCCGAGAGCACCTTCCGCCCCGATCTCTACCGCGCGGCGCTGGCTGATATCGCCGACTTGCCGCGCGCCAGCGCCAAGGTCGAAGGCGCGCTGCAAGGGCCGACGCCGGTTGCCTCGTCACGCGGCAAGCTGATTCTCGGTCCTGACGGCTTCTTCGACGGCCAACGCTTCGATCCCGACGACGTCGCGCGCTATATCGCCGGCTTCGCGATCCGCGCCGATTGATCGGCTAACCTCTAGTGTTTGCGCGCCGATTGATCGGCGCGCGGGACGCTGACGCGAAAATAGCCACGCCTGCTCCGCATTTCAGCAGGCCACCATCCCAAAAAAGAGACCCACCGCGAAAGCGCGTCGTTCGGCGCGCTTTCGTCGTTTGGCACGCGACGTGCACCGCTTAGCGCACGAGCCACCGTAGGCTCGCCGGATTTCCCGCCCAATGTTGGGCGACAGGCAACGCTGCCGACGAGAAAACGACGGACTCCCACCGTTCGTTTTCGCCCGTCGCGCAGCGTTTTTTTTATGCCCCGAACCCGTCCACGCCATTCCAGAATCGAACGGAGACATTCCATGGCCAACAAGACGAAGGACACCCCGAGCCTCGCGACGCGCAGCCTGTCCCGCCGCGCCGCCCTCAAAGCGGGCGGCCAGCTCGCCGGCACGGCGGCGCTGATGGCGGCGGTGCGTAGCGCCTTCCCGGCGGGCGCGTTCGCGCAAGGGGCGGGGCCCGAGGTCAAGAAGGCGGTGTTCGGCTATATCGCGCTCACCGATTCGGCGCCGCTGATCATCGCCAAGGAGAAGGGCTTGTTCGCCAAATACGGCATGGCGGACGTCGAGGTGTCCAAGCAGGCGTCGTGGGGCACGACGCGCGACAATATCGAACTCGGCGGCGGCGCCGGCGGCATCGACGGCGCGCATATCTTGACGCCCATGCCTTACCTGATCACCAGCGGCACGGTGACGAAGAACAACCAGCCGCTGCCGATGCAGATTCTGTCGCGCCTCAACGTCAACGGCCAGTGCATCTCGGTCGCCAGCGATCTGGCGGCGACCGGCGCGAAGCTCGACGCCTCGCCGCTCAAGGCGGCCTTCGCCAAGATGGTCGCTTCCGGCAAAGAAGTGAAGGTCGCCATGACCTTCCGCGGCGGCACCCACGATTTGTGGCTCCGCTACTGGCTCGCCGCCGGCGGCATCGACCCGGACAAGGACGTGCAGACCATCGTCGTGCCGCCGCCGCAGATGGTGGCGAACATGAAAGTCGGCTCGATGGAGGCGTTCTGCGTCGGCGAGCCGTGGAACGCGCAGCTCGTCAATCAGAAGATCGGCTACACCGCGCTGACCACCGGCGAACTGTGGAAGGATCATCCGGAAAAGAGCTTCGCGGTGCGCGCCGACTGGGCCGAGAAGAATCCGAAAGCCGCGAAGGCGGCGCTGATGGCGGTGCTCGAAGCGGCGCAATGGTGCGACAAGCCGGAGAACCGCAAGGAGCTGGCCGACATCCTCGGCCGTCGCGCTTGGTTCAACGTGCCGCCGGCCGATATCTACGGCCGCACCAACGCCGAGATCGACTACGGCGACGGCCGCAAGGTGACGAACTCGCCGTTGGTGATGAAATACTGGAACGACCACGCCTCCTATCCCTTCCAGAGCCACGAACAATGGTTCCTCACTGAGGACATCCGCTGGGGCGTGCTGCCGGCCTCGACCGACGTCAAGGGCCTGATCGCCAAGGTCAACCGCGAGGACCTGTGGCGCGAGGCGGCGAAGGATATCGGCGTCGCCGCCGGCCAGACGCCGGCCGGCAAGTCGCGCGGCAAGGAGACCTTCTTCGACGGCAAGGTCTTCGACCCCGAGAACCCCGAAGCCTATCTCGGCTCGCTCGCCATCAAGAAGGTGGTCGCATGATCCGCGCCGCCGCCAGCCGTTAAACGAGAGGAGCGTCCATGAGCTTGTCACAAACCGTCGCCAAGCCTGCCGTCCTGACGGCGCCGAGCGCGGAGATTCTGCCGCTGCCGCGCGCAAAGAAGCCGCCGCGCCTCTCGTTCGCGCTGGTACCCGATTGGGGCAAGATGCTCGCGTCGCGCGTCGTCCCGCCCATCGTCACCATCCTGCTGATCGGCTTGCTATGGGAGCTCCTCTGCTCCTCGCCGGGATCTAGCCTGCCACCGCCGTCCAAAGTGGTGGCCGACACTTGGGAGCTGATCAGCGATCCATTCTACGACCGGGGCGGGCTCGACAAGGGCCTGTTCTGGCATCTGCTCGCCAGCCTCAAGCGCGTCGCCATCGGCTACGCGCTGGCCGCCGTCATCGGCATCGCGCTCGGCGTGCTGATCGGCCAGAGCACGATGGCGCTGCGCGGCCTCGATCCGGTGTTCCAGGTGCTGCGCACCGTGCCGCCGCTCGCCTGGCTGCCGCTATCGCTCGCGGCGTTCCGCCAGGCGGATCCGTCGGCCATCTTCGTCATCTTCATCACGGCCGTATGGCCGATCATCATCAACACCTCGGTCGGCATCCGCAACATTCCGCAGGACTACCGCAACGTCGCCCGCGTGCTGCGCCTCAACGCGCTGGAATATTTTTGGAAGATCATGCTGCCGGCGAGCGTGCCTTACATGTTCACCGGCCTGAAGATCGGCGTCGGCCTGTCGTGGCTCGCCATCGTCGCGGCGGAAATGCTGATCGGCGGCGTCGGCATCGGCTTCTTCATCTGGGACGCGTGGAACAGTTCGCTGATCAGCGACATCATCGTCGCGCTGATCTATGTCGGCCTCGTCGGCTTCTTCCTCGACCGCCTCATCACGCTGCTCGGCTACGTGGTGTCGCGCGGCACCTTGTCCAACTGAGATCGAAGGAACCGAACCATGTCCGCATATCTCAGCATCGAAAACGTCGGCATGACCTTCGCCACCAAGAGCGGCGTGTTCACGGCGCTCAAGGGCATCGATCTCGCCATCGCCAAGGGCGAATACGTGGCGCTGATCGGCCATTCCGGCTGCGGCAAGTCGACGCTGCTCAACATCGTCGCCGGTCTGCTCTCGCCGACCGGCGGCGTCGTGCTGCTCGACGGCAAAGAGGTGAACGCGCCGGGGCCCGACCGTGCCGTGGTGTTCCAGAACCATTCGCTGTTGCCCTGGCTTACGGTCTACGAAAATGTCCGCCTCGCGGTCGACAAGACCCACCGTGGCAAGAACAAGGGCGAACGCCACGATTGGACGCTGCGCCAGCTCGAACTGGTGCAGATGACGGACGCCCGCCACAAGCGGCCGAACGAGGTGTCCGGCGGCATGAAGCAGCGCGTCGGCATCGCCCGCGCGCTCGCCATGGAGCCCAAAGTTCTGCTGCTCGACGAGCCGTTCGGCGCGCTCGACGCCCTGACCCGCGCGCGCTTGCAGGACTCGGTGATGGAAATTCATGCGACGCTCGGCAACACCATCATGATGATCACGCACGACGTCGACGAGGCGGTGCTGCTTTCCGACCGCGTGGTGATGATGACCAACGGGCCGGAAGCCGAAATCGGCGAGATTCTCGACGTCGGCCTGGCGCGGCCGCGCCATCGCCTCGATCTGGTGAACGACGCGCGCTACATCCATTGCCGCGCCGAGGTGCTGCGCTTCCTCTACGAGCGGCAGAAAGTTCGCGCGGTCAAGGTCGCCTGATCATGCTCCCTTCCCATTCAGGAGGCCCCCGCATGATCGGCCCAGAGAAGGTCGTTAGGACCAAGAAGCTCGTCGTCGTCGGCAACGGCATGGCGGCCGGACGCGTTCTCGAGGAATTGCTCGAGCGCGCCCCGGACGATTACGCGGTGACGATTTTCGGCGCCGAGCCGCGCGTCAATTACAACCGCATCATGCTCTCGCCCGTCCTGTCCGGCGAGAAAGGCTACGAAGACATTTTGATCCACGACGACGCCTGGTACGCGCGCCACGGCATCGCGCTGAATCGCGGCCAGGAGATCGTCGCCATCGACCGCGCCGCCAAGACGGTCGTCACCGCCTCGGGCCATGCCGAGCCTTACGACAAACTGCTGCTGGCGACCGGCTCGACGCCCTTCATCGTCCCGGTGCCCGGCGCGGCGCTGCCGGGCGTGCTCAGCTACCGCGACCTCGACGACGTCAACGCCATGCTGGCGGCGGCGGAGAAGGGCGGCCATGCCGTGGTGATCGGCGGCGGCCTGCTCGGCCTCGAAGCGGCCGCCGGCCTCGCCGCGCGCGGCATGAAGGTGACGGTGGTGCATCTGATGCCGACGCTGATGGAGCGTCAGCTCGATCCGGCCGCCGGCCATCTGCTGGAGCAGGCTATCGCCCTGCGCGGCATCGAGGTGATCACGCGCGCGAACACGAAAGCCATTCTGGGAGACGGCCGGGTGACCGCCGTCCAACTCGACGACGGCCGCGAATTGCCGGCCGATATCGTCGTCATGGCGGTCGGCATCCGGCCGAACCTGGCGCTCGCCAAGGCGGCGGGGCTGGAGTGCGGCCGTGGCGTCAAGGTCGACGACGCCATGCTGACCAGCGATCCCGATATTCTCGCCGTCGGCGAATGCGTCGAGCATCGCGGCCTGTGTTACGGGCTGGTCGCGCCGCTCTACGAGATGGCCAAGGTCGCGGCGAAAAGCCTCTGCGCCGAACCGGGCGCTTACGAGGGCTCGGTCACGGCGACGAAGCTGAAAGTCACCGGCATCGACCTCTATTCGGCGGGCGATTTCGCCGACGCGCCGGACCGCGAGGAGATCGTGCTGCGCGACGCCGCGCGCGGCATCTACAAGCGGCTGGTGCTGAAGGACGGCAAGATCGTCGGCGTCGTGCTCTACGGCGAGACGGCGGACGGCCCGTGGTTCTTCCGCCTGCTGCAGGAGGGCGCGGATATTTCGGAGATGCGCGAAACGCTCATCTTCGGCCAGAACTACGCGGGCGGCGCCCCGCTGGACCCTACGGCGGCCGTTGCAGCCTTGTCGCATGAAGCGGAAATTTGCGGCTGCAACGGCGTATGCAAGGGCAAGATCGTCTCGGCCATCGCCGAAAAGGGCCTGACCTCGCTCGACGAGGTGCGCGCCCACACCAAGGCGTCGTCGTCTTGCGGCAGCTGCACCGGCCTGGTCGAGCAGTTGCTGACCCTGTCGCTCGGCGAGGCGTATCGGAAGACGGCGGTGCCGGCCATGTGCGGCTGCACCGATCTCGGCCATGCCGACGTCCGCCGCCTGATCGTCGCGCAGGAGTTGAAGTCGATCCCGGCAGTGATGCAGCAGCTCGGCTGGAAGACGTCCTGCGGCTGCTACAAATGCCGCCCAGCGCTGAACTATTACCTGCTATCGACCTGGCCCGGCGAATATGCCGACGATTCCAAGTCGCGCTTCATCAACGAGCGCGCTCACGCCAACATCCAGAAGGACGGCACTTACTCGGTGGTGCCGCGCATGTGGGGCGGCGTGACGACGCCCCACGAATTGCGCGCCATCGCCGACGTCGCCGACAAATTCGCCATCCCGACCGTGAAGGTGACGGGCGGCCAGCGTATCGACTTGCTTGGCGTGAAAAAAGAAGACCTGCCCGCCGTGTGGGCCGATCTCAACGCCGCCGGCATGGTCTCGGGCCACGCTTACGGCAAGTCGCTGCGCACGGTGAAGACTTGCGTCGGCACCGAATGGTGCCGCTTCGGCACGCAGGATTCGACCGGCCTCGGCATCAAGCTCGAGAAGTTCACCTGGGGCTCGTGGACGCCGCACAAGGTGAAGATGGGCGTCTCCGGCTGTCCGCGCAATTGCGCCGAAGCGACGATCAAGGACTTCGGCGTCATCTGCGTGGATTCGGGCTACGAACTGCACATCGCCGGCGCCGCCGGCTTGCATGTGCGCCAGACCGATCTTTTGTGCAAGGTCGCGACCGAGGACGAGGTGCTGGAGCATTGCGGCGCCTTCATGCAGCTCTATCGCGAGCAGGGCTTCTATTTGGAGCGCGTCTTCAAATGGGCCGCCCGCGTCGGTCTCGACACGGTCAAGGGGGAGATCGTCGATGACGCGGCGCGGCGGCGAGAGTTGAACGCGCGCTTCGTCTATTCGCAAAGCTTCTCGCAGAGCGATCCTTGGGCCGAGCGCGCCGCCGGCTTCGACGCCCAGGAGTTCCAGCCGCTGGCCCGCGTCGGCTTCGCCGAGGCGACGGCATGAACGTCGCCATGCCCATGCCGACCGAACGCGCCGGCTGGATCGAGATCGGCGCGATCAGCGACATTCCTCATCGCGGCGCGCGCATCGTGCAGACGCCCCAGGGCGAAGTCGCCGTGTTCCGCACCATGGACGACAAGCTGTTCGCCGTGGACAACGCCTGTCCGCACCGCAAGGGTCCGCTGGCGCAAGGCATCGTCATGGGCGACGCCGTGACCTGTCCGCTGCACAATTGGGTCATCGATCTCGCGACCGGCGAAGCGCAGGGCGCGGATCGCGGCTGCGTCAAGACTTACGGCTTGCGGGTGATCGACGGCCGCATCTATCTGGAGCTTGGCCGGTCGTGACGTCGTCGGCGCGCGCCGTCCGCACCGCCTGTCCCTATTGCGGGGTCGGTTGCGGCGTGATCGCGCGCTTGCCCGAGGACGGAACGGGGCCGGTCATCGTGGCCGGCGATCCCGACCACCCCGCCAATTACGGCCGGCTTTGCTCGAAGGGTTCGGCGCTCGGCGAGACCCTGTCGCTCGACGGCCGGCTGCTTCAGCCGACGATTCACGGCAAGCCGGCGGGCTGGAGCGAAGCGCTCGATTTGGTTGCCGCGCGCTTCCAGAAAACCATCGCCGAGCATGGCGCGGATGCGGTCGCGTTCTACGTGTCGGGGCAATTGCTGACCGAGGATTATTACGTCGCCAACAAGCTGATGAAGGGCTTTATCGGCGCGGCCAATATCGACACCAATTCACGGCTTTGCATGGCCTCGTCGGTGGCGGGGCATAAGCGCGCCTTCGGCAGCGACACCGTGCCCGGGACCTATGAGGATTTGGAGCTGGCCGATCTCGTGGTGCTGGTCGGCTCCAATCTCGCCTGGTGCCATCCGGTGCTGCACCAGCGCCTGCTCGCGGCGAAGGCCGCGCGGCCGGCGATGAAGCTGGTGGTGATCGACCCGCGCCGCACGCAGACGGCGGACGCGGCCGACCTGTTTCTGCCCATCGCGCCCGGCGGCGATGTCGCGCTGTTCAACGGCTTGCTCGCGCACCTCGATGCGGCGGGCCGGCGCGACGACCGCTTCGTGGCGGATCATACGAACGGCGTCGATGCGGCGCTGGATGCGGCGCGCGCCATGGATTTGGCCGAGATCGGCGCGGCGACGGCGCTGGCCGAGCATGAGTTGCGCGCCTTCTACGAGCTGTTCGCCGCGACGACGCGCGTCGTCACCGTCTATTCGCAGGGCGTCAACCAATCGACGCGCGGCACCGACAAGGTCAACGCCATCGTCAATTGCCATCTGCTGACGGGCCGCATCGGCAAGTCCGGCATGGGGCCTTTTTCGGCGACCGGCCAGCCCAACGCCATGGGCGGGCGCGAGGTCGGCGGCCTCGCCAACCAGCTCGCCGCCCATATGGAGCTGGAGAACGCCGAGCATCGCCGCATCGTGCAGAGCTTCTGGCAGTCGCCCACCGTCGCCGCCAAGCCGGGCCTCAAAGCCGTCGATCTGTTCCGCGCCGTCGACGAGGGGCGCGTCAAAGCGCTGTGGATCGCCGGCACCAATCCGGCCGACAGTCTGCCCGAGGCCGACGCGGTGAAGGCCGCGCTCGCGGCCTGCGAATTCGTCGTCGTGTCCGATGTGGTGGCGCAAACCGACACGACCGCTTTCGCCCATGTGCTGTTGCCGGCCGCCGCCTGGGGCGAGAAGGACGGCACGGTGACGAATTCCGAACGGCGCATCACGCGCCAGCGGCCTTTCCTGCCGCTGCCCGGCGAGGCCAAGCCCGATTGGTGGATATTCGCCCAGGTGGCGCGCCGCATGGGCTGGCGCAAGGCGTTCGATTACGCCTCGGCGGCCGACATTTTCGCCGAATATGCCGCGCTGTCCGGCGCGCAGAACGGCGGCGCGCGCGATTTCGACATTTCCGGCCTGAGGCTCGACCGCGCCGCCTACGACGAACTCGCGCCGCTGCAATGGCCCGTGACTGAGCAGGATTCGGCGGGAGGGGGCGACAAGCGGTTCTTCGCCGATGGTCGTTTCTACACGGCGGACAGACGCGCGCGCTTCGTCGCGACCGCATTCGCGCCGCCGGCTTCGGCGGTCAACGCGGAGCGTCCGTTGATCTTGAACACGGGCCGCATCCGCGACCAATGGCACACGATGACGCGCACGGCCAAGACGCCGCGCTTGATGAGCCATCTCGCCGAGCCGTTTGTGGAGATTCATTCGGCCGACGCCAAAGCCTATGGCGTCGCGCCGGCCGCCATCGTCGAGATCGAGAGCGCGCGCGGCATGATGCTGGCGCGCGCGCTGATCACCGAACGCCAGCGGCGCGGCGCTTTGTTCGCGCCGATTCATTGGACCGACCGATATGCCGCGCGCGGCCGCGTCGACGCGCTGATGCTGGCGAACGTCGACGCCATATCCGGTCAGCCCGAGCTGAAATTCACGCCGGTCGCGATACGTCCGGCCCGCATGGCCTGGCACGGGTTCGCCGTGCTGCGCGAAAAGCCGGCGCGTATCGATATGGATTACTGGGCGCTGGCGCCGGCGGCGCAGGGCTGGAAGCTCGAACTGGCCGGCCGCGCCGCGCCGGCAGATTGGCGCGCCTTCGCCGCCGCGCTGTTCGGCGCGGAGGAAGACGCGGAGATGCTCGATTACGCCGACCGTCGTGCGGCGGAACGGCGTTTCGCCGCCTTCCGCGAGGGCCGCTTGATCGGCGCGCTCATTCTGGGGCCCGATCCGGTGGCGGCGTCGCGCGGCTGGCTGGCCGACCGCCTCGGCGACGCGGCCGACGATGATGCCGACCGCTGGCGCATCCTGGCGGGACGCGGCGGCGAGGGGAGCGACGCCGGCGCGACCGTGTGCAGCTGCTTCGGCGTCGGCGTCAAGCAAATCGCCGGCGCGGCGCGCGCCGGCTGCCGTTCGGTCGCCGCCGTTGGCGCGGCGACGCGCGCCGGCACCAATTGCGGCTCCTGCCGCAGCGAGATCCAAGCGTTGCTCGACCGTCTCGCGCCCGATCTGCCGCAGGTCGCCAGCGCCGCCGAATAGGTTTATGGTGCCGGCCTTCAACCAAGGAGAGCGACGTGGCGGCGAAAGGCAAGCGGATCGTCAATCGCGACGAGGCGGAAGCCTTCGCGCTGCATGCGGTCGGCCATCTCGCCGCGCAGGACGACGGGCTCGACCGCTTCTCGGCGCTGACGGGCATCGGCATCGACGAGATCAAGGCGCGCCTGAGCGACGCCGACTTTCTCGGCGCGGTGCTCGATTACGTCCTCTACGACGACAAGCTGGTGCAGGAGATCGCCGCCGCCGCCGATCTGCCGGCGGACGCCGTATTGCAGGCGCGGCGGCTGCTACCGGGATATTCGCCCGACTATTCCTGACGGTGGCGCTTGCCCGGCCGTCGCGCTCTTGGGCTTGAAGCCCGCGCCGAGAGACAGCGGACGTTCGATCAGCAGATAGATCGGCAGGGATGCGGCGAGGCTGGCGGCGAAGGCGACCGGCAGCAGCAGCGCGAAGGCGGCGACGCCCATCTCGTCGGGCCGCCAGAGCTTGCCGAGGATCATGAACATCCCGTGCAGCCCGAGCCCGTGCATCAGATAGAAGGAATAGCTGATGTTGCCGAGCCAGCGCAGCGGCGTCCAAGAAAAGGCGGCGGCGGCCGGCCCCTCGGTGAAAACGCTGCGATAGACCAGGATCACGAAGGCGACGTTGATCAGCACGATGCGCGTCACCGGCGGCAGCGCCCCGCTGAGGGGGCTGTCGACGACGACGGGATCCGACGCCAGAAGCGCGTAGAGCGCGAAGGCGGCGCCGACCGCGCCGAGCGCGAGCAGGTCGGACAGGGCGCTGGCGCGCCGCCGCTCGGCCGGCCGCAAGGCGAGAATCTCGTAGAGCATCATGCCGCCGAGAAACATCGACAGGCGAAAGCGGCCGCCGAAGCCGGAAATCTCCACGGCGATCATCGCCGCGTAAAGCGCGAGGAAGAACACCAGGCGCTGATCCGGCCGCCACAGGCGCATGCGCAGGCCGATGATCGCCAGCGGCACCGGCAGGTAGAAGAACACTTCGTAGCTGAGCGACCAGGCGACCGTCATGATCGGCTCGATGGACAGCATGCCAGGCAGGAACAGCAGGTTCGACAGGATGTAGGTCACGGTTTCCCCGGCTTCGTCGGGCAGCTTGCTCTGGCTTGGAATCAGGATCATGAGCGCGAGATAGATGGCGAAGGCCGCGAGGAACGCCGGATAGATGCGCTCGATGCGCCGCCAGGCGTAAAGCCGCACGTTGATCGGCCGCCGGATGCAGGATTTGTAGATCAGGAAGCCGCTCAGCACGAAAAACAGGTCGACGCCGACATTGCCGATCTCGTGCAGCGCGTTGAGCCAGCCGGCGTCGCTGTAAGGTTTTACGAAGTCGGCGAAATGCACCAGGAAGACCAGCGCCACGGCGAAGCCGCGCAAGCCTTCCATCGGCAGCCAGCGGGCGCTGGCGGCGTCTTGCAGTTCGAAAAATGCGGAAACCCGTTGCGCGAGCATGCGGTGTCCTCGCGACGGGATTTTTGAGGGAAGGAAGCGGATCGGCTAGTCGCCGAGCCAGCGATAGCCGAAGCCGGAGTAGGTGGCGATGCGGTTGAAGTCGGGATCCGCCTCGCAGAATTTCTGGCGGATGCGCTTGATGAAGGTGCGGACGTTGGAGCGGTAGCCGTCGGCGCCGTCGCCGGCGATGAAACCTTCGCCGCGCACCGTGTCGTAGATTTTGCGGTGCGACATGTCGCGGTCCGCATTGCTCGCCATCTGATGAACGATGCGGAATTCGGCCAGCGTCAGGCTAATCAGCTTCTCTTTCCAGAAGGCGCGGTTCGAGGCGACGTCGAGCTCCAGTTCGCCGATGCGCAGCAGCGACGGCTCGGCGGGCGGCGCAGGGGCTTGCAGCGCGCGGTGGTTGACGCTGAGCGCCGAATTGATCCGGCTGAGCAGGATGGTGAAGCTGCGGGTCTTGTCGATGAAATCGGCCGCGCCGTTCTTCAGGGCGGTCTCTTCGTAGACCGAGCCGCTGAGAGATGTTAGGAATATAGTCGGAATTTCGATCTTTTCCTGGCGGAGCAGGCGGAACAGCTCCATGCCGGAAATCGTCGGCAGCTTCCAGTCGAGCAGGGCGAGCTGCGCCTTGCCGCCTTCGCGGACATATTTGAGCGCGTTCACGCCACGGTCGAACCCGACCACCTTGAAGCCCGAATCGCGCAGGTTCTGGGTGGTGATTTCGCGGAAAAAGTCGTCGTCTTCGACAAAGAGGATGTGCGGATCAGCGTCTGTGGTCTCTCGCTTGGCTTCCATGTCTCGTCATCCTGCGTCGTGGGAAAGCGTTATGGGAACGCGCCGTTCGGGCCGCGTGGTTTCTAGGTTTCTAGCTCTCTCTTGCACTCCCAAACGGCCAGCCTCCCACAACCGGCCGATTCGATAAGTCTCCCCTTTCATCCGTTCTATGCGTCATTCTGTTATGATTGGCGTCTTGGGCGAGCGTCATTGGTGCGCACAAGCGCGCGTCTAGCAGTCAACGCGGACCTGCGAAAAAGGTGCCTTAATGAAAATCACACGGCGAAAATCTATTCCGTTCATGCCGTGACGGATTATGGCTAGGGCAGAATCTGATTGGAAATTCAATGTGCCTAGGCCATAAATTTGTCACGAGGCGGATCCCACGAATGCGAAGAGAATCTATTCATATGAGCCCCATGACTGCTTATGCCCTTCGCCTGAATATGCGCCGTGCGTCCCTATCCTTTTGCATAGGACTCGCCGCCGTGAGCTTCGCAGCCTTTGAGCCGGCGCGCGCCGCCGATGCGGGGCCTGATGCCGAGGTCAGCCAAGCCGACCCGGTGCCCGCGACCGTGCGCGAGACCGACCTGCGCAACGCCGGGCGCGGCGAGGATGTGGCGGACCGCTTCCGCGACGAGCTGCCGCCCGCCGGGATGCGGATCGGCTCCTTCGTCGCCCATCCCAAAATCGGCGCTCGGCTCGCCTTCGACGACAACATCTATGCCAGCTCGAACAACGCGCAGAGCGACCTGATCGGCACGCTGAACTTCGGCGGGCGCATCGATTCGGACCTGCCGCGGCACAAACTCGGCGCGCGCGCCAACGTCGATATCAACCGCTACCTCGACAATAGCTCCGAGAACAATTGGCAGGGCGAGCTGGGCGCCAGCGGCGCCTACGATCTCGACCGCGACAACAAGCTCGGCGCCGATCTCAGCGTGCGCCGCGCCGTCGAGCCGCGCGGCGATCCGGACGATCTCGGCGGCGCGGAGCCGACGGTCTATCGCGGCTATCGCGGCGCGCTGAGCTATGAGAACACCAACGGCCCGTGGGCGTCGCGGGTCGAGAGCGGCGTCGAGCGGCTCGAATACGACGACCTGCTGAGCACGACGGGCGCGACGATCCGCGCCAGCGACCGCGACCGCTACGAGCCGTTCGTCAGCGGACAGGTCGGCTACCGCTATCTCGGCACCCAGCAGGTCTATGTCCGCGGCCAGGCGAGCACCCGCGATTACGACCGCGAGACCGACAACGCCGGTTTCCGCCGCGGCTCCGACGGCTATCGCGCCGAAGTGGGCGCCACCGCCGACCTCGGCGGCCTGGTGTTCGCCGACGTGTCGGTCGGCTATCAGGAGCAATCCTACGACGACGCGCGTTTCGGCTCGCCCTCCAGCCCGGTCGGCAAGGCCGCCTTGCTGTGGAACCCCGACCGCCTGACCAGCGTTCGCCTGGAAAGCATCTACGAATACGCCGAAAGCTTCGACACCAACACGCCGGGCTATTGGCGCAGTTTGACGACGCTCCGCGTCGCGCACGATTTCGGCTTCGACGTCCTCGGCATCGCCCGCTTGGTCTATCAGGACCGCGATTTCGAGGGCATTTCGCGTGAAGACCAGATCTACGGTTTCGATCTGGGCATGAGTTACCGCATGGACCGGGGGTTGTTCTTGGACGCCGAGTACCGTCACCGTGAGCAGGAGTCGTCGACCAACTCCGATTACGGCCGGAATCTCGTCCTCCTTCAAATCAGGAGAACCTTCTAATGGCGACACACTCTTCGGTTCTGCGTCACGCGTTCGTGGCCGCTTCGGCGGCTGCGCTGCTGGGCCTGGCCGCCGGCGCCGGCGGCCATTCGAACCAAGCGGCGCTCGAATCCTCGCCGCCGCAAGCTTATCGCATCGGCGCCGGCGACCGCATTGCCGTCAACGTCTACGGCGAGCAGGCGGTCACGGGAGAGTATGACGTCGACGACAGCGGGACGGTCGCGTTGCCGCTCGCCGGCCGCGTCAGCGTCAAGGACATGACCGCGCCGCAGGCCGAGGCCGCCGTGGCCGACAAGCTGCGCACCAGCCTGGAGAATCCGCAGGTCAACGTCAGCGTCGTCGAGGGCCGCAATATCTACATCCTCGGCGAAGTGGCCAAGCCCGGCGTCTATCCCTATCGCCCCGGCGACACGGTGCTGAACGCCGTGGCGCTTGCCGGCGGCTATACCTATCGCGCCGAAACCGCCGGCATCTCGGTCAAGCGGCCGACCGCCGGCGCGGCCGACGCCAAGCACGCCCAGCAGGACGCCTACCTGCACCCGGGCGATATCGTGATCGTCCCGGCGCGCTGGTTCTAACCAGTTCGCGAGGTCCGTCATCATGCCCGTCGGCGTCGGTCGGCTGCCTCCGCATCCGTCCGTCCGCCGGCGGGCATTTTTCATGCCGCCCACTTTCATGCCTCGGCCCGCAGCCGGCGCGGCGATCGCCGCCATCCTGATCGCCTGCATCTTCCTGCAGCGCCTCGCCGTCACCGTCGGCGGCATGAACCTCTCGCTCAGCTTTTTGGTCGGCTACGGCGCGCTGCTCGTGCTGCTGTTGCGCGGCCGGCTCGCGGTAAACCTGCCGCTCGGCATCATGTTCATGGCCGTCATGGCGATGCTGACGCTGTCGATGGTCCGCTCGGGCGCGACGGCGTCGCTGATGTCGTTCTTCTACCTGTTCAGCATCTATGGGCTCTACCTGTTCAAGCTGCGCGGCGGCGAGCGGGCGATGGCGGAGACTCACGAGCTGTTCCAGCGGCTCATGCTGTTCGCGGCGGCCTGCGGCATCGCCCAGTTCTGCCTCCAGTTCGTCCTGCCGCTCGAGCTGATCTTCCCGCTCGAGGCCTTCGTGCCCGAAGCGTTCAAGTTCGGCGGCGAGTTCTACAACGTGGTCATCCCGCTGACCTACGGCGCGCAGATCTACAAGAGCAACGGCATTTTCTTCTTAGAGCCGTCGTTCTTCTCGCAGTTCCTCGCCCTCGCGGTTCTGCTCGAGCTGCTCGGCCGCCAGCGCACCCTGCGGCTCGCCGTCTATGCCGGCGGCCTGCTGGTGGCCTATTCCGGCACCGGCCTGCTGCTGATCGCGCTGTTCCTGCCTTACGTGCTGCTGCGCCGCGGCAGCCTGCATCTGCTGCTGTTCGGCCTGGCGGCGGCGGCGCTGCTCGCGGTGAGCGCGACGGCGCTCAATCTCGACACGGTGACGGGCCGCATCGGCGAATTCGGCTCGGAGGAATCGAGCGGCTTCGCGCGCTTCGTCTCGCCGTTCTACCTGTTCCGTGATTTCATGGGCACGGCCGACGCCTTCTTCTTCGGCCACGGCCCGGGCTCGATCCTCGGCCTCATGAAAGAGGCGAGCTACAAGGGCTACGTCTCGCACGACCCGACCTGGATCAAGGCGGTGATGGAATACGGCGTGATCGCCGGCGTGCTGCTGATCGTCTATACGGCGATGGCATTCATCGTCGGGCCGGCGAGCCGGCCCTTCGCCATCGCGATCCTGGTGCTGTTCCTGTTCATGGGCGGCTATCTGCTCAACCCGGTGATGCACTTCCTGTTCGCGGCGCTGCTCGCCTGGCCGAACAGCCACCTGTCGGCGAACGCTCAGGCGACGCGCGGCCGCTCGCTGGCGATGGCGGCAGGGCCCCACGCGGCGCGCTGGGGCGCGCCTTCCTCGACCAGCGTCCGATAGACGGCGGCGGTCTGGCGGCCGATCTCGCGCCACGAGGGCACCGCGTCCCGCAGCTTGGCCATGCCTTCGGTCATCCGCGCGCGGCGTTCGGGCTGCAAAATCATCATGCTCATGGCGGCGGCCAGCGCGCGGTCGTCGCCCGGCTCCACTAGAAAGCCGTTCTCGCCGTCTTCGATCAATTCGCCGAACGCGCCGAGGCGTGAGGCGATGAGCGGCCGGCCGTGGGCGATGGCGGCCATCAGCACGCCGCTCGCCTCGATTTCGCGATAGGGGAACAGCAGCGCGTCGGCGCTGGCCATCATCGCCGCCATCTCGCCGTCGGGCACGAAGCGGAAGTCGAACGCGATCTGTTCGTCGATGCCGAGCTCGCGCGCCAGGGCCAGCAGCGGCGCGGTGTCCATATAGGGACGGCCGACGACGCGCAGGCGGCAGCGTGCGCGCACCGACTGGTCGAGCCGGGCGAAGGCGCGGATCGCCACATCGACGCCCTTGTAGGGCTTGATCTGGCCGAACAGCAGGAAGTCGACCGGCGCATCTTCCGATCGTGCGGCGGCAGGCGGCGGCCCCTCGGCCTCGCTATGCAGCAAGCCATGGGCGATGCGGGCGATGCGGTCGGGCGCGATGCCCTGTTCGCGCAAGCGCCGCTCGCCTTGGCGCGTATGCACGATCAGCCGTTCGAAGGCGCGCCACACGTCGCGCGCGCCGAGGTTCTGCAGGCCCGAGCCGGGCGCGCCGTTGAACGGCAGCGTGTCGTGGACGGTGAGCAGCAGCGGCGCGATGCGGCGGAAGCGGCCGATGAAACGGCGGTCCAGCGCCGGCAGCGGCAGCCATTGGAAATGGATGGCGTCGGGCCGCCAGGCGTCCAACTCGTCGGCCAACCGGCGCATTGAGCCGACATGCGACAGGCCCTTCCACAGCCGCGTGGCGGCGCGCGGCAGCCGCGCCAGCGCCGGCGCGGCGAGCGAGCGGTAGAATAGCGGCGCGTAGAGCGGATCGGCGTTGCGCGGGTCGCCCTTGGGCAAGGCGCGGCCGAAGAGGCGGACGTCGTGGTCGTTGTCGGCTAGCCCGCCGGCCAGCGCCCGGTCGTAGGGCCAGGTGAACAGCGACGGATCGATCAGCGCGACCTTCATGGCCGGCCTCCCATGACGATGAGCGAAGGCTTAGTAGGCGCCCGAGCGGCGGAAGACGACGCCAACCGTCCGCACCAGGATGAACACGTCCTTGGCGAAGCTCCAGCGCGCGGCATAGAAGCTGTCGAGCCGCACGCGGGCGCGGTAGCTGACGTCGTTGCGGCCGCTGACCTGCCATAGGCCGGTGATGCCGGGGCGGCAGTTGCGATAGGCGACGAAGCGCTCGCCGTAGCGCTGCACCTCGTCGGCGACGATCGGACGCGGGCCGACTAGGCTCATCTCGCCGCGTATGACGTTGATGAGCTGCGGCAGCTCGTCGAGGCTGGTGCGACGCAGGAACTGGCCGAGCGGCGTGACGCGCGGATCGTCGCGCAGCTTGAAGTCGCGCTCCCATTCGGCGCGCGCTTCTGGGTTGGCGGCGAGATGCTCCTGCAGCCGGCGCTCGGCGTCGACGCACATGGAGCGGAATTTCAGGCAATGGAAGGTCTCGCCGTTCGAGCCGATGCGGCGATGGCCGAAGATCGCCGGGCCGCCGTCGCGCCGAACCATGAAGGCGAGGGCGAGCATGATCGGCGATAGGGCGATCAGCATGGCGAGCGCGCCGATGAAGTCGAACAGGCGCTTGCTGCGCGAGGCTGCCGGCGTCGGCGCCAGAACGAACGTCCCGGCGGCGGACTGCAGCGCCGATCCCGCGTGGGGCGTCGCCGGCTGGGCCATCGGCTGCGCTTGCGCGCCGTCTTGTTGCTCTTGGGCGGTCAGGGCTTCGCCGCGATGGGCGGCGCGTTCGAGCTTGGCGAGGCGGATGCGGTCGCGAATCCGCTCGCTGGCGAGCTGCTGCTTGCGCTGCGCCTTGGCGGCGGCCTTGCGCGGCGAATGCGGAGCGGAAGCCGGGATGTGGGGCTGATAGACGGGTTCGCTGTTGGTCGCGATTCGGTTGCGCACTTGGACCTCCATGGTTCGGGCGCTGCGGCGCGACGGACGCCCCTCAGCTCCGTCGCTCCTACGCTTCATCAAGCAGGATCATGCGCAACTCCTCGGCGCGCGGCTTGTGTTCGTATCGTGGAGTTTTTGTGTGCGCTGCGGCAAACGCCGAGCCTACATGGGAAAATGCCCATGATTTTCGGCGGTTGCGCGATATCGGCGCTGCCCGTTTTTTGCTATTCTGCAGTTCCGCGAAACAAAGGTGCGAGCGATGTCGAAGATGGAACGGGGCGGCATGACGGAGGAGAAGGCGGGCGCGCATCGGCCTTCGGGTTCCCCGGTCGTCGTGCTGCTCGGCGTCGTCGCCGTCGCGGCGATGATCCTCGGCCTGGTCATCGGGTTCCTGATCGGGCTCATGGTCTGATCCTCGCGCCCCGGCGGGCTTGTCACAGCTTGATCGCTTGTTTTCGCGAAAATCCGCGTCATAGGATCGCGTCATGACATCCGATCCGGGCAAACCCGACCCCAGCAAGCGCGAGGCCGGGACGCCGAACGCCGGCCGCTCTCTCATTTGGGCCTTGGCCGAAAGCGGCGGCCTGTCGCTGCTCTCGTTGCTGGTGCTGGTGGTCGTGGCCCGCCTGGTCGGGCCCGAGGAACTGGGCCTGGTCGCCATCGCCCTCGGCATCGTCCAGGTATTCACGGTGATCCTGGAGACCAGCCTGCACGACGCCATCGTGCAGCGCCAAGATCTCACCGACGACCATCTGCAAACCGCCTTTTGGAGCTGCGCGGCGCTCAGCCTGCTGTTCGTCGCCGGCTGCTGGATCGGCGCGCCCTGGCTGGCCGAAGCGTTCGACCAGCCGGCGCTGGCCGACCTTTTGCGCGTCATGGCCTTCGGCTTGGCCATGACCGGCATCGGCGCGGTGCCGATCGCCGTGCTGCGGCGCAATTTTCTGTTCAAGCAGCTTGCCGTGCGCTCGCTCTACGCGCGCTTGATCGGCGCGGTCGCCGGCATCGGTCTCGCCGCCGCCGGCTACGGCATTTGGGCGCTGGTCGCGCAATATCTGCTGCAAACGACGTTCAACGGCATTCTGATCTGGCGGGCCTGCCCGTTCCGCCCGGCGCGGCGCTTCTCGTTCGCGCGGCTGCGCGAGATGGTCGCGTTCGGCGCGCTCTCGGTCGGCAGCCGCATCGTCTGGATCAGCAGCGTGCGGCTGTTCACGCTGCTCGTCGGCTATTTCCTCGGCGTCGCGGCGGTCGGCTACCTCAACATCGCGCAGCGCGTCGTCGACACGCTTTACGACCTGCTCGCCGGCGCGGCTTACAATCTCGCGCTGCCGTTCTTCTCGCGCTGCCAAGCCGATCGCGCCCGTCTCCACAGCGCCTATTACGCGACCAACGAATATGCCGCCATGGCGGTGCCGCCGGTCTTCGCCGGCCTCGCCATTTGCGCCGCGCCGGTGGTGATGCTGGTCCTCGGCGAGCAATGGCTGCCGGCCGTGCCGCTGATCCAGATTCTAGCGGCGGCGGCGGCGCTGCAATTCATCCTGCTGTTCTCCAACGCGGCGATCACGGCGTCGGGACGGCCTGGCGTGCTGTTCGGCCTCAGCCTCATCACCTTCGCTTTCGCCATCGGCGGGCTGCTGCTGCTCCAGCCCGGCGACGCGCTGGGCGCGGCGCTGATCTGGGCCTGCCGCGTCGCCGTCAGCGGGCCGATTATCCTGTTCGTCGCCTGGCGGCTGCTCGGCGTCTCGCTCGCCACTTGGGCGCGCGGCGTGATCGTGCCGTTCGCCGCCACCTGCGCCATGGCGGCCGGACTGGGCTGGCTGTGGCACGCTCATTTGCGCCAGGTTTCGGCGATCGAGGCGCTGGCGGTCATGGTGCCGCTCGGCGCGACGGCCTATGGCGCGATGCTGCTGATCGCCAATCGCGCGGCGCTGCTGCGCCTCATCGGCTTCATGATGGCCGGGCTTCGCGGCGCGAAGCCGTCTTAAGGCGACCTTCGCGGCGCGAAGCCGTCTTAAGCGAGATTTGCTGGCCCATGAAAAAACGGCGGCGAGCCGATGCTCGCCGCCGTTGTCGCATCCGTGCGCTGGCCGCTTAAGCGGCGTAGCCGCTGTAGTAGGAGTGCGTGGTTTGTAGCGAGGGCACCTTCGACAGCACCACGCCCGCCACGCGGCAGCCGCTGCTGCCGAAGCGCTTGAGGGCTTCCTCGACGATGCGCCGGCGGGTCGAGCCGTGGGCGACGACGAAGATCGCCGAATCGACATGATCGGCGAGCGTCAAGGCGTCGGCCACATGCATGACCGGCGGCGCATCGAGCACGATCAGGTCGTAGCTGTTGCGCGCCTGCTCCAAGAACGTCTCCCAATGGCTCGAACTGAGCAGAGCGACCGGATGATCGACGTGATGCATGGTCAGGCAATGCGCGCCCGAATCGGGGTCGATCCGCACCACATTGGCGAGCGACTGGCTGCCGTCGAGGATGTTGTCGAGCGCCGGTCCCGGCTCGGCCTTGAACATGCGATGGAACTGCGGCCGGCGCAGGTCGGCGTCGACGATCAGCACGCGCAGCCCGTCCTGCGCGGCGACGGCGCCGAGCGCGCTGGTGAAGGTGGTCTTGCCCTCGTTCGGTTCGGACGAGGTGACGAGCAGCGTGGTGGCCTGGCCGCCCGTCTGTCCGCGCCGGCAGCCGAGCGCGATGCGGATACCGCGCAGCGTTTCGGCGATCACCGATTCGTGCGGCTGGCCGATGAATGACTGGGCGAGACCGGCGCGTTCGGCGCGGCGGCGGCGCATCAGCGGCAACGCGCCGAGCACGGGCAGGCCGAGCGCGTCCTCGACGTCCTCCGTGCGCTCGAAGCCGCGACGCAACTCGCCGAACAGCAGCACGGCCGCCGAAGTGACGAAGAAGCCGATCAGCATCGAGCCGAGCACGATCAGCTTCTTGTTCGGACTCGACGGCAGCACCGGGGTCGGCGCGGCCGACACGATGCGGGCGTTGGCTTGGTTGATACGCGGCTGCTCGGCGGTCTGTTGCGCCGTCGCCAGGAAGCTCTGATAGACGTTACGCTTGGTCTCGGCCTCCTGTTCGAGCTGCTGGAGCTGGATTTCGGACGCGGCCATGCCGCTGGCGCGGGTCTGCAAGCCGCCCAGCTGCCTGGTCAGCGAATCGACGCGCGAGCGCGCGATGTCGGCCTGGCTTTTGAGCGAGGTGAGCTGCTTGGCGATCTCTTGGCCGATCTGGCTGCGCACCGACGCCAGTTCCTGCGCCACCGCCTTGCGCTGCGGATGGGCAGGGGCGTAGCGCGTCGCCATTTCGGCCTGGCGCTGGGCGGCCTCGGCCTCGCGCTCGCGCAGACGCTGGATCAGCGGCGAATTGAGCACTTCGGCGGTCGAGGCCGACGCGCCGCGGCCGCTCTCGCCCTGCGCCTGCCGGTAGCGGGCGTCGGCCTGCGCCAGATCGGCGCGCGCCGTCGAAAGCTGGGTGTTGAGGTCGGACACCTGCTGCGAACTGACGGTGCCGAGCCGGGTTTCCACCATGTTGTTGGCGACGCGGAACTCCTGCACCTTCTTGTTGGCCGCCTCGACGTCCTGCAGCAACTCCCCGGCGCGCTGCTTGATCCAGCTGTTGGCCTCGGTCAGCGTGCTCGTCGAATTCTCGATCTGCTTGGCGATGAACGCCTGCATCAGGCCGTTGGCGACGGCGGCGCTGATCTCGGGATTCTCGCTTTCGAAGCTGACGTAGATCGCGTAGCTGCGCCCGTCGGTGCCGATCGAGAGATTCTCCAGCACGTTATCGACCACGGCGGCCCAGACCGCGCCTTCGCTCGGCGGCGCGGATTCGCGGCCGAGGCCGATCGTGGCCAGGCCGGAGCGGATGACGCCGTTGACGCGGCCGAGCAGGGACGGCTCTCGGGCATAGGGGTTGATGCTCGGCTCGCGGTCGAGCTGGAGGCTGCGCGCCACCGATTCCACCAAGTCGCGCGAGCGCAGCACCTGCACTTCGGTGCGCGGGATCGACACGTCCGGGGCCCAGGGCTGCGGCTGCACGCCGATCTGAGGGATGAACAGCGGCCGCGTCTCGACGGCGAGCATGCCGCCGGCCGAATAGCGCGGAGCGATGGTTAGAGCGAAGACATAGGCGAGGACCGCGCAGACGAACATGCCGGCGAGGATCGTCATCTTGCGCCGCCACAGGTTGCGGAAAATCTCCGACATGTTGCGCTCTTGGCCGGCCTGGCCGCCGGTATAGGCGCTTTGCGCGTAAGCGGCGTAGGCGCGCGGGTCGTAATCCTGGCCGTATCCGTAAGGGGCCGGCTCCATTCTCGAGTCGTGACGTGCGCCTTGGTGCTGGACCAAAGAGTTACGCCAAGGCCGTCCGTTATTGGACTGGGGATCGCGCATGAATTTTCCTCGAATGAGATTGCTGCGTCAGCACGCCAAGCTGAAGCCCTAACCTATTAAGACGCAAGCGTGATCCGTTAGTTCCAAGCCACCTTAATCTCATCAAAATGTCATGCGTTCCGCGCTCCAGCGGCTTCCATAGTCGTTCACCGCATGCGCCCGTCTCGGCGCATGCGTCATTCGTGGAGCATCGTCATGGCGGAATTCTTCATCGCTTGGTTTTTCGTCGCGTTGACGGGACTGTTCTGCCTGCTGTGCGTGCATCCGTTCGTCATCTATCCGGCGACCTTGCGTCTGGCCAAGCGCTGGCTCCGCGCGCCGATCGCGCGCGCCGGGAACGCGCCGCTGGCGAGCTACGCCATCGCCCTCTGCGCCTACAACGAGGAATCCGTCATCGAGGGCACGCTGGAAAGCCTGCTCGATCTCCGCCGCAGCGTCGGCGATCTGCAAATCCTGCTCTATGTCGACGGCGCGAGCGACGGCACGGCCGAGATCGCCCGGCGCTACGCCGACCGCATCGATCTGGTGGTCTCGCCCGAACGACACGGCAAGTCCTACGGGCTCAACCGTCTCGCGCCGCTGGCGCGCGCCGACATTCTCGTGCTCGCCGACGCCAACGTGCGCGTCGCGCGCGACGCCTTGGCCAATCTCGAAAAATATTTCCGCGATCCGGAGATCGGCTGCGTCTGCGGCCATCTCGTCTATTCCAACCCGGACGACAGCGTCACGGCGGCGACGGGATCGCTCTATTGGCGTCTGGAAGAAAGCATCAAGCGGCTGGAGAGCGAGACCGGCTCGGTGATGGGCGCGGACGGCTCGCTCTACGCCCTGCGCCGCGAGCTCTATCATCCGATCCCCGAGGGCGTCGCCGACGACATGTATCTGTCGCTCGCGGTGCTGTGCGACGGCTATCGCGTGGTGCGCGCCGAGGACGTTCGCGTCTTCGAGCAGGCCGGGGTCGATTCGGGGAACGAGTTCCGCCGCAAGATCCGCATCGCCTGCCAGGCGTTCACGACCCATCGCGCGCTCTGGTCGCAATTGCGCCGGCTCGACGGGTTCACCCTCTACAAATACGTCTCGCACAAGCTGCTGCGCTGGTTCACCGCCGCGACGCTCGCGTGCGGCGCGCTGACCGCCTTCGTCGCTGCCGGCCTGCTGCTCGGTTTCGGCTGGGCCGCCGGGCTGTTCGCCGGCGGGCTCGCGGCGCTGTGGCTGGCCGAGCGGTTTGGCATCAGTCCGGTGCCGATGATTGTCGACATGCTGCGCTCGTTCGCCGCCACCGGCCTTGGCGTCTTGCAATCCATGCGCGGCGCCAACGTGCGGACCTGGGAGCCGGCTCGCGCGTCCTCCGGCCCGCAAGCGAATTGACCCAAGCGAGCTGATCTAAGGAGCTGACGATGTCCGTACAAGTCGACGTGATCATCCTGTCGTGGGACCGCGTGGAGGAGACCATCGCCGCCATCGAGAGCGCGGCCGGCCAGGAGGGCGTCGAGAAGCGCCTCTGGATCGTCGATCAGGGCAGCAAGCTGGAGAACCTGACGCGGCTGCGTGCGGCGATCGCCGGCCGGCCGGAGATCCACCTGCTGGAGCTCGGCCGCAACGTCGGCGTGGCGGAAGGGCGCAACGTCGCCAGCGCGCTCGGCGACGCGCCCTACATCGTCGCGCTCGACAACGATGCGGTCTTCCAAAGCCCGCGGACCTTGGCCGACGTGGTCCGCAAGATGGACGGCAATCCGCGCCTGGGCGCGGCGGCCTTCCGCATTCTCAATTATTTCACCGGGCGCGACGACGCCATGTGCTGGGACTATCCGGGCGTGCCGCGCGCCATGGCCGACCGCGAGTTCATGGCGACGCGGTTCATCGGCGCCGGCCACGCCATCCGCCGCATCGCCTTCGAGGGTGCGGGCGGCTACGACGCCGAATTGTTCTTCGCCGGCGAGGAGCGCGACCTCAGCTACCGGATCCTCAATCTCGGCTACGCCGTGCGCTATTGCCCGGATCTGGCGGTGCTGCACAAGGTCGATCCCACGGCGCGCGTCAACTGGCGCTCGGGACGTTTCTATTACACCGTGCGCAACGTGCTTTATTCCGATTTCAAGTTCGGCGCGCCGCTGTGGGCGCTCGGTCGCGGCGCGGCGGCGCTGACCCTGAAGGGGCTGCGCAACGGGTGCGGCCTCCAGGCCGTGCGCGGCGTGTTCGCCGCTATGCGGATGGGCTGGCGCTTCGCGCGCGATCCGCGCCGCCCGGCCATCTACCGGCTCAACGGCGACGTGCGCGCCTATATCGACCGCTGCGAGCATCGCGGCGAGACGCCGTTCATGGACCGTTTGCGCCGCCAGTTCACCCGCCTGCCCGAGCAGGTGTGATGCCGTCGCGCCGCGACGTTCTCGCCGGCCTCGCGGCCGGCCTGGGCGCGGGGCTGGCGCTGCCCGGCGTCGGGCGCGCGCAAGGCGCGGGCGCGGCTGCGCCGAATCGGCGGCGTTTCGCCAAACTGCGGCGCGGCCTCAACGCTTCGCAATGGTTCGAATGGGTGCCGAGCGAGCGCGCGGCGATGATCGGCCGCATCGACGGCAAGTATCAGGCGCGCGATTTCGCCCAGATTCGCGAGTTGGGCTTCGATCATGTGCGCGTCACGTTGCAGCCGGGCTTTCTCGCGCCAGCGCTGGCCAAAGGCGATCCGGCGATCGATCCGGCGCGGCTCAAGCTGTTCGACGCCGCCATGGCACGGATCTCGGATCACGGCCTCGCGCTGGTCATCGACAATCATCCGGGCTCGCCGACCAAGGACCGGATGGCGGCGGACGAGAGCTACGCCGCAACCGTCGCGCGCTGGTGGCGCGATCTCGCGCGCCATGTGGCGCGGTCGCCGCAATATGGCGCGGAGACGACCTTTCTCGAACTGCTCAACGAGCCCGAAGAGTCGTTCGCCGACGCCGCCAAATATCGCCGCGTCATGGAAGGCTTGATCGCGGCGGCGCGCGAGGGCGCGCCGGACCATACGCTGATCGTCGGCGGCAATATGTGGAACGTGCCGGAAGGGCTGATCTACAACCTTAAAACGCCGTTCGACGACGCCAACCTGATCTACACCTTCCATTATTACGAGCCCAAGAGCTTTACCCATCAGGGCGTCGCCAACGCCGGGGTTTTCTACGGCAAGCTCAAGGGCGTGCCCTGGGGCCGGCCTGCGGGCGGCCTGGGCGATGCGGAATTGGCAGCATTCGATCCGTCGGTGCGCGAGTCCATGCGGCGCTACGGCCAGAAGGGGCAGGGCGTTGCCGAGATGCGGCCGATTTTCGCGGCGCTGCGCGACTGGTGCGAGAAAAATGGGCAGTTGGCATGGTGCGGCGAGTTCGGCGTTCACTACAAAGGCGCCCCGGAATCGGATCGCGTCGCCTGGACGCGTGCCGTGCGCGACCTGTGCGATTCCCACGGGTTCGGCTGGTGCATGTACGAGGCGCGCGGGGGATTCGGCCTGTTCCGCCCGGGTGAAACCCGTCCGCTCACAGTCGACCGGCCCTTGCTCGACGCTCTCACGCTTTGATCGGCACATAACTCAACGGAAAGACGACCCATATGATCACCCTCATCATCCCGACCCGAAATCGCGCGCATACGCTATCGCTGATCGGCGAGAGCTTCTATCGGCTGCAATTGGTCGACGAGATCATCTTCGTCGACGACGCCGGCAGTGACGAGTCGGCGCAGGTGATCGGCGAGATCGCCGCGCGCTATCCGCACATATCGACGAAAATCCTGCGCAACGACGAGCGTCTCGGCGCGTCGGGCAGCCGCATCAAGGGCTACCAGGCGGCGAAGAACGATTACATCATGTATTCCGACGACGACGTCTACGTGCAGCCCAATTACGCGGCGGTGTGCCTGAAGAAGCTGCGTCTGACTGGCGCGGGCATCGTGTCGGGCCGCATCGTGCGGATGCGCCACGACCAGACGCCGGAGGCCGCCATCGCCGCCTTCGGCGCGGGCACTTCCGATCTGCCGCCCTTCCGCAAGCTGGTATGCGAGACGCGCGGCGAGGCCAAGACCGACGGCGACATCCGCCTGCCGCTCACCGGGCCGGTGATCCTCACCACCAAGGCGCTGCTGCAGGAGCTGAGCTACGATCCGTTCTATTCGCGCGGCAACGGCTTTCGCGAGGAGACGGATTTCCAGATGCACGCCTACGTCATCGGGCGCGACATCCTGATGACCAACGACACCTATTGCGCCGAACTGAGCCGCGTCGAGAGCAAGGTCGGCGGCCAGCGCACGCCGCGCCTCAAGACCTTCTATTGGTCGATCTATTACAACGCCTATTTCTACCGCAAATATTGGGACCGCTACGCCGCCAAGACCGGCGTCAAGATGGGCCGGCGCGCCGCCACGGCGCTATTCGCGCTCTATCAGGTCTACGCGCTGTTCGTGCGCCCGTTCGGCTACAAGTATCAGCGCTGGGTGGCGCGTCAGCGCGAGCGCCGCGCGGCGGCGCGGCCCGCCTATCAATAAATCCTTTTAGCGCGCTAGGCGGACGTCGGGATGTCCGGCTAGCCAGGCGGCGTGATACTGCGACAATTTGCCGTAGCTGTTGTCGGCCATGGTGACTTGGCGGCCGAGCAGCAGGCTGAGCAGCGCCATGTGCAGGCGGTTGGTGACGACCGTGTCGTAATCGCCGAGAAAGCGCACGGTGCTGGCGACCAGGCGGTTGCGGAAGATGCGCCATAGCGGATGCAGCGAGAAGGCGCCGCCGCCGCCGCCGCGATGGCGGTGCAGCTTGAGCAGCGCCTGATACAGCGCTTTCTCCTCCATGCGGATGATGTTCTTCCAATCGAGCAGGGCGCGGCGGCCCGTGCCCGGCGGCAAGGGGAGCGGCCGGCCTTCCTTGTCGATGCGCGCGAACAGCAGCGTGGCTTGCCCTTGCGTCTTGGCGCGCGCGCCGGCGAGGGGCTCCCACAGCAGATGCGCCATGTCGGGCGCGAGATAGGCGGCGTTGGCGAAGCGTCTCTTCACGGTTTCGAACGAGGGCACGTCGCGCAGGCAGATGTGCAGGTCGGGATGGCGCGCGAACGCCGCCGCGCAAGCGTCGAGCGCGGCGGGCGAATCGAAATGCAACGTCTGCGGCAGCATGACGATGCGGTTTTTCGGAAAGCGCGCGACGACATCTTCGCGGAATTTCTGGTGCAGCGGATAGAGATCGCCGAAATTTCCGCCGCCGTGCAGCAGGATCACGCTGTCCGGCGTCACGCGCCGGCGCGCGGCCGCGCCGAAATCGTAGGCCGAGCGGCGCTCGATCACGTCGAGGGCGAAGCGCCTGAAAAAATGCTCGGTGCCGGCCTCGATCAGCAGATCGCCGACGTTGAGATGCACCGGATAATCGAGATAGACCGCCGGCTGTCCCGGCGGGATTAGTTTGGCGATATCCTCGACCGCCGCGGCGAGCGCGCGCATCACCGCCGGGCCGTCGCCCGTCGGGGCGCTAGGGAAAGCGTCGGAACTCTGCGCGCGAAACATGGCGGGCACTTTCGCTTGCCGCATCGTCTCGCGCTTGGGTCAATATTATGTCTCCGGGATTATTATCCTTTCGAGAAAGACTAAGCCGCTGATTGGCAACGCGTTTGCATAAGCCAGCGGATGGCTCTACTATCCTTAAAATTAAACTATTCCCAATAATGGGACGGTGGCGATGATCCGAGGTGACGGCATGCGCGGCGTGGCTTCGATAGGTTGCTTGGTGCGCCGATGAGCGTCGGCCAGTCCGTCACGCGATTGGAGGATCCGCCGCTCGTCACCGGCCGGGCGCGGTTCGTCGCGGACCTGAACTTTCCCCGCCAGTTGCACATGCGGGTGGTGCGCGCGGCCCAGGCGCACGGCCGGATCGCCGCCGTCGATGCCGCGGCGGCCCTGGCATTGCCGGGCGTCTTCGCCGTCTGGACGGCGGCCGACATCGCCGACCTGCCGCCGATCGATTTCCGCGAAGGGCCGATTCCGGAATTGGCGGCCTACCGCCAGCCGGTGCTGGCCAAGGATCGCGTGCGCTATGTCGGTGAGCCGGTCGCCGTCGTCTTTGCCGAGAACGAGTATCTGGCTGAGGACGCGGCCGATCTGGTCGAAATCGAGATCGAAGAATTGCCGCCGTTGCTCGACGCGGCCGCGCCGCCGGGCGAGTTTCCTGGCGCAGCCTCGACCGAAGCGACGGTCATCACCCAAGGCTACGGCGATATCGACGCCGCTTTCGCCGCGGCGGCGCGCGTCGTCGCGCTCGATCTTTCCGTCGGCCGCCACAGCGGCGTGCCGCTGGAAACGCGCGGCGCCATCGGCGTTTACGACGCGGCGCGCGACATTTTGCAGCTGCACGGCGCGGCGAAAGTGCCGCACAAGAACCGCGAGGCTCTGGCGCGCCTGTTCGGCCGCAGCCTGCAGGCGATGCATTGCTTCGAATATCATGTCGGCGGCGGCTTCGGCGTGCGCGGCGAAATCTATCCCGAGGACATTCTCGTCTGCCGCGCGGCGCTCCGCTTCGGCCGGCCGGTGAAGTGGATCGAGGACCGCCGCGAGCATCTTATGGCGGCGAACCATTCGCGCCAGCAGCGCCACCAGATCCGCGCGGCGGTCGACGGCGAAGGCCGCATCCTCGCGCTGGACGACAAGTTTTTCCACGACCAAGGCGCTTATCTGCGCACCCATGGGGTGCGCGTGCCGCACATGACGGCGGGCATTCTGCCGGGCCCGTACCGTGTGCCGGTCTATCGCGCGACGGCCCATGTCCGGCTCACCAACAAGACGCCTTGCGCCACCTATCGCGGGCCGGGCCGCTACGAAAGCACGTTCGTGCGCGAGCGGCTGCTCGACGCCGTGGCGGCCGAGTTGAATCTCGATCCGGTCGAGGTGCGGCGCGTTAACATGATCACAAGCGCGGAAATGCCCTATGACCGACCGTTGCAGGCGCTCGGCGAGGAGATCAGCTACGACAGCGGCGATTATGCCGGCCTGATGGACAAGGTGCTGGCCAAGGCCGGCTGGCCGGCGATGAAAGCCGATGCCGCGCGCCGTCGCGCGGCCGGCGAGCTGGTCGGCGTCGGCCTCGCCATGTTCGTCGAGAAAGCCGGGCTCGGACCGGCCGACGGCGTGAAGATCTCGGTCGATCCCGGCGGCAACGTCGAGGTCATCACCGGCGGCGCGTCGGTCGGGCAGGGGTTCGAGACGGCGATGGCGCAAATCTGTGCCGGCGCGCTCGGCGTCGATTACCGCAAGGTGCGCGTGGTGCATGGCCAGACCAACCGCATCGAGCACGGCATCGGCGCGCACGCCTCGCGCGCCACAGTCATGACCGGCTCGGCGACCCATAACGGCGCGCTCAACGTGCGCCGCAAGGCGCTCGCCGCCGCCGCCAAGCTGTTGCAGACGACGCCAGACGCGCTCGACATTGTCGACGGCACGATCGTTCAGCGCGGCAATCCGTCGGGGCCGTCGATGGCCTTGGGCGATGTCGCCAAGCGCCTCGGGCCCGGCTCGAAGCTGCTGGAGCCGGGGCAGAACCCGGGGCTCGCCGACGAAGGCTGGTTCAACGTCGACCATCAGGTCTATCCTTACGGCATCCATGTCGCCCAGGCGCGGCTCGACCGCGCCACCGGTGGCGTCGCGATCGAGCGCTATGTCGCGGCCTTCGACATCGGCCGCGCCGTCAATCCCATGCTGGTCGAGGGGCAGATCGTCGGCAGTTTCACGCAAGGTCTCGGCGGGGCACTGCTGGAGGAATTCCGCTACAGCGAGGGCGGCGAGCCGCTCGCCGTCACCTTCGCCGACTATCTGCTGCCGACCCTGCACGACGTGCCGACGCTCGACGTGCAGCTTTACGAAGATGCGCCGAGCCCGCGCAATCCGCTCGGCATCAAGGGCGGCGGCGAAAGCGGCATCACCGGCGTCGGCGCGGCCCTCGCCTCAGCCATCGATGACGCCTTGCAGCGCCCCGGCGCGATCGCGACGCTGCCGATCACGCCGCAGCGCCTGAAGGACATCCTAGCGGCGGGCTGACATGGCCGATTTCACCACCGAGGATGTCGTTTATCACTGCCCGTCCGGCATCGCGCTGACGGCGACTCTCTACAAGCCAGCGGGCCCGGGGCCGCATCCGGCGGCGATCGACGCGCACGGCGGCCGTTGGTGCGGCGAGACGCGCATGACCAATCGCGCGATCGACGAAGCCTTGGCGGCGGCCGGAATTTTCGTCATGGCGCTCGATTTCCGCATGCCGCCGGACGCGCGCTATCCGCTGCCCGTCGCCGACATCAATTTCGCGCTGCGCTGGCTGCGCGCTCATGCCGGCGAATACGCCATCCGCGAAGATTGGATCGGCGGCGTCGGCACCTCCAGCGGCGGCCATCAGCTGGCGCTCGCGGCGATGAATCCCGACGATCCGAAATACCGCCAGGATCATACTGCCGAGATGGACGGGGTAAGCGCGGCGGCGAGTTTTATCGTGCTATGCTGGCCGGTGTCCGATCCGCCGGCGCGCTACCGCTACGCCATCGCCAACAAGATGGACATCCATATCCAGAGCCATGAGCGCTATTGGCCGAGCGAAGCGGCGATGGCCGAAGGCAGCCCGCAGCGCATCGTCGCCGACGGCGAAGCGGCGGTCCTGCCGCCGGCACTGCTGATCCAGGGAACGGCCGACACGATCCTCTCGCCCGGCATGTCGGAACGCTTCGCCGAGACTTACGCGGCGGCGGGCGGCGACATGACCTTGATCCATTATCCCGGCGAGAAGCATACGTTCATCACCAACGCGCCGGAATCTCCGGCGTCGCGCCAAGCGCTCGCCGACATGATCGCCTTCATCCGCGCGCGCACGATCGAGCGGCCCTGAACCTGCCCAAAATCCGCGCATAAAACGCGCGGTATTTCGCGTCTGCTGCGGGGTGCGCCGCGCTTTTTTTTCGGCCCGACGCCGCGCGCATAAGGTCGCGATATCGCTGGCGAAAGCGCAACTATGCCTGCGCTAAATAAGTCGTCCTCTTGCAATAAATAAAGGTTCTGCCCCACGCTTGCCCGAGGGTCAGGCATGCAATCTGCAAGGCTCGCGAGGGGATGGAGGCAGCCGGCCCGGACATTTGCAAATCTCATGCGCCGCCAGAGCAAATGTGGTTTGTCCGGCCGTTTTTCGGGGAGCATTCTCGTCCCGCCGCCGCCGCGCCGCTCGATGACGAACCGAGCGTCCGCCATGCCGCCCGCCGTGCGTTTCCGCCTGCGCTTGCCGAGAAGCTGACGCCGCCAGCGCATCTCTCGGGCATCGAGTTAGACATGGAGAACGACAATGTTTACGGCTGAGCAAAACGAAATTCTGTGCCGCGTCGGTCCGGGCACGCCGATGGGCGGCCTGTTCCGTAGCTTCTGGATCCCCTTCCTGCTGAGTTCGGAGCTGGAGATCGACGGCCCGCCCAAGCGCGTCACGTTGCTCGGCGAGAATCTCGTCGCCTTCCGCGACAGCCAGAACCGCGTCGGCCTGCTCGACCGCCACTGCGCCCATCGCCGCGCCGACCTGTTCTTCGGGCGCAATGAGGAATGCGGCCTGCGTTGCACCTATCACGGCTGGAAGTTCGACATCACCGGCCAGGCGCTGGAACTGCCGGCCGAGCCGGAAGGCACGCCGCTGATCAAGGACGCCAAGATCAAAGCCTATCCGACGCGCGAGGCCGGCGGCGTGATCTGGACCTACATGGGCCCGAAGGAGAAGGAGCCGGCAGACATCCCGCTGCTCGACTGGACGGCGGTGCCGGCGACCCACCGGGCCGCGACCAAGCGCTTGCAGGAAAACAATTGGGCGCAGGCCGTCGAAGGCGGCCTCGATTCGAGCCACGTGTCGTTTCTGCACCGCGCCTTCACGCAAATCCAGACGGCGACCACGAGCAAGGATGGCCATTTGGTGCAACGGCCGATTTACATGGTGAAAGACACGCGCCCGACCTTTCACATCCACAAGACCGACTACGGGTTCGCCATCGGCGCGCGCCGCATCGCCAGCGACACGGAATATTATTGGCGCTTGTCGCAATTCCTGATGCCGGCCTTCACCATCATCCCGACGGCCGAAGGGCGGCCGCTGACCGGCCATTTCTGGGTGCCGATCGACGATCATAATTGCTGGGCCTATACCTTCTCGTGGCATCCCAAGCGCCCGCTCACCGACGAAGAGTGGGAGGAATATGCCGGCGGCACGCAGATTCACGCTGCCGTGGACGAGAATTTCCGGCCGCTCGCGAACAAGGACAACACCTACAAGCTGGATCGCGAGATGCAGCGCAAGGAGAACTACACCGGCATCGTCGGCGTCGGCATTCAGGACATGAGCGTGCAGGAGAGCATGGGCGCGATCACCGACCGCTCGAAAGAGCTGCTCGGCGCGTCGGACGCCGCCATCGTCTATTGGCGGCGGCTGATGATCGCCGAAGCTCTGGCGTTGAAGGAGAGCGGCAAGGCCCCGCTCGGCACCGAGACGCCCAAAGCCTATCAGGTGCGCAGCGGGGCGGTGCTGTTGCCCAAGGAGGCCGACCCGTTCAAGGCCATGGCCGAGAGCCTGTTCCTGGCGCCGGCATAAGCGCGCGGGACAACGACGCCGACGGGGCGGGCGTTCCGCCCCGTCGCATTTCAGCGAGGAGAGCATCCATGGGAACGACGGGCCAATTGCGCCATTTCGCGATATCGGTGCCCGATCCCTGGGCGACCGCCGAATTCTATATCCACGCCTTCGGATTCAAATTCGTCGGCGAGACCGATTCGCGCCTGGCCGAAGGCTGCTACATCTCCGACGGGGTGCTGAACATCGCCCTCCTGAAATACAAGTCGGACGAAGCGGCGCAGGGCTCGGGCAAGGATTTCGTCGGCATCCACCATTTCGGCATATGGGTCGACGACGTCGAGGAGACGCGCAAGCGCGTCGAAGCCGCCGGCGGCAAATGGCTGATGGGCGATCCGGATCCGCAGCACGGCACTTTCTACGAAGTGAAGTTCACCGATCCCAACGGAGTGATCTTCGATCTCACCCACAACGGATGGGGCGGATCGGAGCGCTATCCCGGCACGCCGGGCAGCGAGTCGAAGCTGGCGCGCAAGATGGTCGAGCGCTTCAGCGAGCGCCGCGCCAAGGCGCGCGCCGACATGGAAAAGAAAACATCGGCCGCGACGCCAGCGCTCGCCAAATAAACGCTGCTAGACGGCCGGCTCATTGAGCCGGCCCTTTCGGTTTGCGGCGATAGCCGTCGCCGCGCTCTGTTCCAGAAAGTCTGAGTGCCGCTATATGCGGCACGCTGTGCCGCGAAAAAGCGCAGAGGCTTGGCTGACGAACATTTTCGAACCGAGGCGCGCGCCGTATCGCGAAGCGCGTTTCGGTGCGTAAAGCGTTAGCGCGACGCGAGCTTCCGTTCTTTTTGCGCCGGTTCGCCGAAGATGGCGGTTTCGGCGATCTTCGCGATCTTGCTGATGTGATTTTCCAAAAGCTGGCAGGCCAGATCGGCGTCGCGCTTGAGCGTGGCTTGAACGATCTTCGTGTGGTCGTTGCTCAAGCCGGAACGGGGAAATGTCCGCCGCTGGGTCGTGCGGTATCTGTAGCGCAGCGATTGGTCGTACAGTTGCGCGGTGAATTGCAGAAGCCGCCGCGTGGGGCAGGCGGAAATCAGCTCCAGATGGAAGTCGCGATTCGCGTTCTCCCAGGTGATGACGGCATCGTCCGACTTCCGGGTCAGGCTCACTTCCAGGCGCTCGAGCGCGTAGCTGGCCGCCACGACGCGTTTTTCCCACGCCATGTCGCCATGCGTAATGGCTTGCCGCAGCGCTTCGACCTCGATCAGCTTTCTGGCTTCGGTGATGTCTTGCAGATCTTGGCACGAAATTTGAGAGACCCAGAAGCCGCGTTGCGACACGGACTCGACGAGACCATCCGACAAAAGCCGAGACAAGGCCTCGCGAACGGCGCTGGCGCCATAGCCGAAGGTCGCGGTCAGATGCTGGATGCGGAGCTTTTCGCCGGGCGCGAGGCGGCTGGAAAGGATCTCTTGGCGGAGACGCCAATAGGCCTTCTCGATGTCCGATCCGGAACGGGTCTGGAGGTCTAGGTCGGCCATGAATGTTCGGTCGCGTTGGGTGAGAGGGCGCCCGCCCGCGGTTAAGCGATTGGCGCGATGCATGTTTTTATCTGAATTAGCGTTAATTGACAAAAAAACTTTTTTTTGCGACTTTGTCGCTAGACGCGAACGATACGAGGGAGCGACAGATGGCGACCATTGCGGCAGAAAAGCCTAAAGCGAAAACGGTTTACGAAGCGATCACGGTGACGAAGTGCACGCCGAATGTCGGCGCGGAAATCGGCAATATCGACCTGACCAAGCCGCTCAGCCCAGCTCAGGTGAAGGAAGTGCGCGCGGCCATCACGGAACATGGCGTGATCTTCTTCCGCGAGCAGCCGATCAGCTTCGAGGATCACGACCGCTTCGTGCGCTATTTCGGCGAGCCGCATGAGCATATCGGCGGGGATTACACCGCCTCCAAGCGCGTTCCCAATTACCCCGGCATTCGCCAGCAGTATTTCGACGGCAATTCCAAGCGCGTCGCCGGCGAAGACTGGCATTCCGACCAGAGCTACGGCGACAAGCCGCCGACGTACAGCATCCTGCATCAGGAGATCGTGCCGAGCGACGGCGGCGGCGACACGATGTTCATGTCCTGCTCCAAGGCTTACGAAGAGCTCAGCGATTCGATGAAAGCCTATCTGAAGGGCAAGACGGCCACGCATATGGGCGGCAAATCCTTCGACGCCGAGGGCGCGGGCAAGCGTCCCGTCGTCGTCCATCCGGTCGTCACGGTCCATCCGGAGAGCGGCCGCAAGGTGCTGTTCGTCAACCCGAGCTTCACCAGCCACATCAACGACGTGCCGAAAGCCGAAAGCAAGCAGGTGCTGCAGTATCTCTATGAGCACATGCGCAAGCCGCATTGGCAGATGCGCTTCCGCTGGCGCAACCACTCGATCGCCATGTGGGACAATCGCGCGGTGCAGCATATGGCGATTTGGGACTACTGGCCGCAGGTGCGCTCCGGCTACCGCATGTTCCTGACGAACGAAGACGCCCCCGTGATGGCCGATTGACGGGCTGAAACGCCAAGCCGCCTCTTCGAGGGCGGCTTGGCCGCAGTCTTGCATCGAGCCGCACGAAGCTATCCCGCACGACAAGGCTGCTCTAGCGGCCTATGAACACCCCGCGAAATTTGTAAAAGCCATAGCGATCGATCCCATCGCTTCATTCGATATCATTGGAGGAAATTCATGAACGTCGCCCGCGAACCGTCGAAAGACGACACCATCATCCCTTATGAGGGGCTGCGCGGTTGGCTCGAGGCGGTCGACGGCATGGGCGAGCTGCTGCGCGTCAACGGCGCCAATTGGGACGCCGAGATGGGCGCGATCACCCACATGCTGACGGAGAAAAGCCGCAACGGCGCGCCGGCGGTGCTGTTCGACGAGGTGCCGGGCTACGCCAAAGGCTATCGCACGCTCTATGGCCATTTCTCCTCGGTCAAGCGCGTGGCGCTGACGCTCGGCCTGTCCACCGAATTCGACCGCAAGGTCGACATCGTGCAGCGCTATCACGAGCGCATGCAGAGCCTGAAGCCGATCCCGCCGCGCTACGTCGATAAGGCGCCGATTCTGGAGAACGTCATCACCGGCGACGACATCGACGTGCTCAAATTCCCGGTGCCGCGCCACCACGAGATCGACACGGCGCGCTACATCGGCACGGCCAACTGCGTCATCACCCAGGATCCGGACGCCGGCTGGTTCAACCTCGGCACTTACCGCAACCAGGTTTATGACGGCAAGACGATCGGTTGCCAGATCACTGAGGGCAAGCACGGCCGCATCCATCGCGACAAATATTTCGAGCGCGGCCAGAGCATGAAGGTCGTCGTGCTCGTCGGCCAGGATCCGCTGCTTTACATGCTGGCGGCGAGCCCGCTGCCCGAGGGTGTGAGCGAGCTGGAGTTCGCCGGCGGCATCAAGGGCAAGCCGATCGACGTGGTGCGCGGCCCCTACACCGGCTTCCCGATCCCGGCCGATTGCGAGATCGCCATCGAATGCGAGGCGGTGCCCGGCAACGTCAAGCCGGAAGGCCCGTTCGGCGAATGGATGGGCTATTACTCGGACGACACGCAGGCGCGCCCTTACCTGAACATCAAGACGATCCTGCATCGCAACAACCCGATCATCTGCTGCGCGCCGCAGCACAAGCCGGTGGACGAAACCGGCTTGCTCAAGGGCATCGCGGGTTCGGCGCAGATCTGGCGCGCGCTGGACGCCTGCGGCCTGCCCGACATTCTCGGCGTGTGGAACCACGAGGGCGGCCCGGCGACGCGCTTCACCGTGGTGCAGATCAAGCAGCGCTACCCGGGCCACGCCCGCAACGTGCTGCATGTCGCGGCGAACTGCCAGGGTGGCGCTTATGCCGGCAAATGGACGGTGGTGGTCGACGACGACATCGACGCCGGCGATCTCGACCAGGTGCTGTGGGCGATGAGCACGCGCTTCGATCCGGTCACCGACATCGACATCATCCAGAAAGCCTGGGCGTCGAAGCGCGATCCGCTGTGGCTGCCGGGCAATTTCAACAACCGCATCCTGATCGACGCCTGCATTCCCTACGACATGAAGCTCAAAGGGACTTTTCCGCCGGTCGTCGACGTCTCGCCCGAGCTGCGCGCCAAGATCAGGGCCAAGTTCGCGAACATCGATTTTCCGACGGCTTGAGAGAAACGGAAACGCGCGAAAAGAGACGGCAGCACATCAGCGCTGGCACGTGTTTTGCTTCGTAAGCGACGTAACGCGTCAATCTAAACGAGCGTCACAGTCCCGCTCCGCAGGAGCGGGACTATCCTTAGCCACGAACAGGAGTGCGGCATGAGTGCATTCGCGCCTAAAGCTGTAGCCGTTGCGTTGCTTGCCTTGTCGGTCTCGGCTTTGAGCGTCTCCGCGACGGCTCAATCCGTCGAGGAGTTTTATAAATCGCGTCCCTTGACCGTCCTCGTCGGCTATTCGCCCGGCGGCGGCTACGACACCCATGTCCGCGGCGTGATGCGCTACTACAGCCGCCACCTTCCCGGCAACCCGACCATCACCGTGCAGAACATGACCGGGGCGGGCAGCTTGGTCGCGACCAATCACCTCTACAATCTTGCGGCCAAGGACGGCTCGGTCATCGGCATGGTGCGCGCGCCCGTGCTCGAGCCGTTGACCGGCACCAGCGCCTCGAACTTCGACGCGACGAAGTTCAACTGGATCGGCAGCGGCATGACGGAATTCACGGTTTGCGCCTTGCTAGGGGCTCCCACCGTCAAGACCTTCGCCGACGCCACCAAGACCCAAATCACGCTCGCCGGCTCCGGCCCCGGTTCGGACGACGACATGATCAGCAAAATGCTGATCAAGCTGCTCGGTCTGAAGGCAAAGGTGGTGTCTGGCTATCCGGGCGGCAACGAGATGCAGTTGGCCGTCGAGCGCGGCGAGGTTGACGGCCGTTGCGGCTGGTCCTTCACCTCGATCAAGCTGATCAAGCCGGAGTGGATTACCGAGAACAAGCTGAAATTCCTCGCCTCGCTCAGCATGGAGCGCTGGCCGGAGCTGCCCGATACTCCTTCGATCATGGAGATCGCGCAGACCGAGGAGCAGAAGAGCATTCTCAAAGTCGCGATTCTGTCGGCGGACCTCGGCCGTCCCTTCATGGCGCCGCCCGGCGTGCCGGCCGATCGCGTGGCGGCTTTGCGCGACGCTTTCGTCAAAACGATCAAGGATCCCGATTACGTCGCCGAAGTGACGAAGCGCAAGGAGACGCCGACCTTGGTTGACGGCCAACGCGCCGAAGCGATCATCAAGGATCTTTTCTCGACGCCGCCCGAGGTGCTCAAGAAGGCCAAAGCGATCGTCAACGAGAAGTAAGACGTCCGCATCGACAACGACAAAAAAGGGCAGGCCCGCAAGCCTGCCCTTTTCTTGTCCGGCCATGGGTAGGCAAGAAAAGAGCAGGAAGGTCCGCCCGGCCCTTCGGGACTCGGGTAAACGAGCCCGCTAGCGCGAAACCTCCGCGAGGAAGGCGAGCGCCTTCTGCCACGAATCTTTCGCCGCCGCGCGTTCGGCTGGCGAATCGTGGGCCGGATTCTGGAAGCCGTGGCCGACGTCGGGATAGAGGTGAAACTGGTGCGTCACGCCATGCTTGTCCATTTCGGCGGAGATGGCGCGCATGTTCTCCGGCGAGGGATTGGTGTCCTGCCCGCCGGAAAAGCCGATCACCGGGCAGGCGATGTTCTTGATGCCGTCGAATGGCGTCGCCGGCCCGTCGCCCCACGGGATCATCACGCCGCCGCCGTAGAAGACGACGAGCGATCGCAGGCCAGGGAGCGCGCCGCCGCCGAGCACGGTCATGCGGCCGCCCATGCAATGGCCCATCAGGCTGATGGCGTCGCCGCGCACGTCGGGCCGGGCTTTCAGGAAGTCGAGCGCGGCTCGCATGTCGGCCACGACCTCGGCGTCCTTGAAGAACTGCTTGCGGTCCTTCATCGGCACGTCGCGCGAGGTGCGGTGAGATACGTCGGGGACGGCGACGCGGTATCCGGCATCGACGAGGGTTTTCACCGCCAGCTTGGTGAAATCGTCGAAGCCGCCGCGATGATACATGAGCAGGATGGCGGGACGCGGCTGATCGCCGGCCGGGCCGTCCCACATGATCTCCATCGGGCTGCCGTCGACCGTGACGGTGATCATCTGGGCCATGTTCGCCTCCATCCTCGCCGATTCGTGAGAGCGCGCGGCCGCCTTAAGAGGGCAGGGCGCTGGTGAGCCAGTCGGTGTCGATTTCGCGGCCGACGCCGGCCGCCCGCGCCTTCTTATAGATGGCGTAGCCGGTCGCGGCGAATTGGTAGCCGAGGCCGGAATAATTGAGAAATAGCGTGACGTCGCGCTCGCTCCGCCGGCCCGGCGCGCGGCCGAGCAGGAGGTCGGACAGTTCGGGCAGGCTGCCCTGTCCCAGCTTGGCGCTCAGCGCGTCCTTGCGCTTTTCCGTGTCCCTGGCGAGCTCGGCCCCGGCGGCGCGTTGGATGTGCGAGATCGCCTTGCGGATATGGGTGACGGTGACGTCGGCGCGCGCCGCCGCGCGCTCGTCGAGCTCCAGGCGCTTGAGCGTGCTGACATGCATGCCCGGCTCGATCAGTTCGGCCGGCAGCACCGGCTCCATGCTGTTGGTGGCGCACATGATCGCGTCCGCCCCCTTCACGGCCTCGCCGATGGAGGCGCAGGCCGTCACCTCGACGCCGAGCTGCGCGCTCATTTCCTGGGCGAAGGCGGCGCGGCTGTTCGGATTGGGGCTATAGCAGCGCAACCGCTTTATGTCGCGCACGGCGCAGATCGCCAGGGCCTGTCCGCTCGCCTGATGGCCGGCGCCGATGATAGCGGCCTCGCGCGTGTCGGCGCGGGCGAGATGCTTCGCCGCCAATCCGCAGGTCGCGCCGACGCGCATGCGTTGCACTTCGCCGTCGGGATAGATCGCCAGCGGCTCGCCTGTTTCGGTGCTGAACAAGAGCACCAAGCCGACATAGCGCTTGTTGGGCGCGGCCGGCACTTTGACGCGGCGCAATCCGGCGTCCGATTTCGGCCAGGTCAAGATGTCGGAATTGATCCGCACCGCGCCGATGCCGAAGGACGGGATCACGCCGTCCATGACGAGCAGAGAATAGAGCGCGTCGTCGCGGTTCGTCGGCGTCAGAATTTCCGAGCGCACGCCGTTGACCCCGGCATTCTCTCCGAGATCGCGATAGGCGGCTTCCATGGCCTCCAGGCAATCGGCCATGGTGACGGTCGCGGCGATGTCCTCGTTCGACAGCAACAGCGTCATGAGGCGGACCTTTGGCGCGCGCCGGGCTGTGGCGTCCATAGCGCGCGCATCTGGCGGAGGCGGCCGCGATTTGCAAGGCCGCGCAGCGCGTCGATCAAGGCGCGGCTGCCGTCGCTGCCGAGGACCGGCGCGATCAGGTCATGCGCTTTATCCTCGACTTCGGCGCGGCTCATAGGGTTGTCGGCGGTGCCGCGCACGGCGACGGCGCGGCGCGACAAATGCGCGCCGTCGCGCGTGACGACGTCGACGATGGCTTGGCGGCGAGGCCGCGCGTGCATCAGCTCCTCGCTCGGCTCGATCTTCATGCGCCGGCGCAACGCCAGCACCTGCGGGTCGCTCATGCGCGCGTGGTCGTGGACCGAGTCGAACGTCAGCTTGCGGTCGATCAGCAGGACCGCGAGCAGATGCTGGACGTTGACGTCGGGCATCGGCGCGCCGTCGACCGTGCGCGCCGAACGCGTCGGCAGATGGATCGTCACTTTGTCGATGTCGGCGGCGGCGACGTCGATCGCCTCGATAATCTGCGTCATGGCGTCGAGCGCCGCCTGGGCGGGCGAGCCGACGCACCATTTCTTGATATTGGTGCCAAGAATCTCGAAGCGTTCGCCGAGCCCGTCGACGAGCTGCGCCGGGTCGGGGGTAGGCGAGAACGCCTCGAAGAAATTGCGCTCGCCGCTGAATACGTCGTCGACGCCGGTGAAGCCGTGCGTGACCATCAGCGCTGCCGTCGCGCCGTTGCGCGCCGGCATGCCGGCGAAGTCGAAGGCTTTCTCGATATGCTCCGAATCGCGCACGTTGCAGCCGACGCCGGACGCCTGCTGCGCGCAATAGGACAGGAGATGGCGCGCCTGCAGGGCGTCGATCCCGAGCAGGCTGCCGGCGGCCGCGCCGGCACCGAAGCAGCCGCCGAAACTGTGCGTGCTACGCGACGCAGCGGCGAAGGCGTCCGCGCCGAGCGCGTAATTGACGCGGGCGGCGACGTCGTAGCCGAGGACCACGGCGCGCAGGAACGCTTCGGCCGAGGCGTCGGCCCGTTCGGCGGCGGCAAGCGCGGCGGGAATTACGGCGCAGCCGGGGTGGTTGCGCGACGGCGCGTGCGAATCGTCGGTCTCGTCGGCATGGGCCAGCATGCCGTTGATCAGCGCGGCGTCGATCATGCTGGCGGCGCGGGACCCGCCGACGATGGAACATTCGTCCGCCGTGCCGAGAACGGCGGCGAATTTGAGCGCGGCCTCTCCTGGCGGCAACCGCGTACCGGAGATCATCGCCGCGAAGGTGTCGAGGATGTGGTGCTCGGCTTTCTCGACGACCTTGGGAGGTAGCGCGCGCCCGGCCGCTTCGGAAATGTAAAGGCTCAGCGCCCGCGTCGGCGCGCTGATCTCTTGGAGCGACTGGATCACGGCGCCCTATGTCCCTGTTTAAAGACGGTTCTTGGCCGTTTTTTTGGCCATTTCGCGTGTATGATTATACAATCTTCGCGGTCGGCCCCGCGAATAATGTTCATTCCGTTTCGTAGAAAAAGGCCGGCGTTTTGCGGGGCAGGACAGGCGCATGGATCTCAGCGACATCAAGACGTTTCTTCGCGTGGTGCAGCGCAAAAGTTTCAGCGCCGCCGCGGCCGAGATGAGGGTTTCGCAATCCACCGTCAGCAAGCATGTGGCGCGGCTGGAAGAGACTCTGGGCGTGCAACTGCTGCACCGTTCGACCCAGCAATTGTCGCTGACCGAGGCCGGAGTCGATTTCTTCGCGCGCGCCACGGGGATCGTCGCGGAACTGGAAGAAGCGCGCCTCGCCGCCGCGGCCTTGGCGTCGGGCGCCAAGGGCACGCTGAGCGTCCATTCGACTTTCGGCATCGGCCATAGTTTCGTCGCGCCAGCGGTGGCGCGCTTTCTCGAAAGCTATCCGGAAATCTCCGTGCAGCTACTGCTCGCGCCCGGCGAGACGGTGAACGTGCTCGAGCAGGACATCGACGTCACCATCCGGCTTTCGACCGAGCGCGAGCCGCTGAAGGACCAGACCAGCCTGACACGCTTCACCCTTGGCCATATGCGTTATCTGATCTGCGGCGCGCCGGCTTACTTCGCTCGTGCCGGCCGGCCGGCGACGCCGAAGGAGCTCGAGCGCCACAATTGCCTGGTCCATTCGCTGCAGCCCGGCGCGAACCATTGGTATTTCGAAGGTCCGCAGGGCACCTACGCGGTCAAGGTGCGCGGCACGTTCAGCAGCAACAGCGGCGCGGCGCTCTACGACGCGGTCGACCGCGGGCTGGGGATCGCGCGGATTTTGGAGCACGTGGCGCGCGAGCGCGTGGCGACCGGCGAATTGGAGGCGATTTTCGCCGACCAGACCCCGTCGAGCTATTTCGTCACCGCCTATATTCCGCGCGCGAAGCGCCTGCCGCCCAAGACCGAGGCGTTTCTGGATTTTCTGCAGAAGTCTCTGGCCGAAACGACGGGCATGGGTACGCCTGCCGGCCTGTCCGGCGCGCCGGTCGAATAGAGGTTATTCGCCTTTGCCCGCTTCCCGGCGACGGACGATTGCCCGTAGTTTTTAGGGCAAGCGCGACGAGTTGGCGATGTCCGCCAGCGGCATGTCTTGCGTCTATTATAAGAGAAGGCGCTCGCAGAAGCGTCGTTCGCAGTTCGGGAGAGGCGTCATGAAGGCGAAAGAAACCTACGACATTATCGTCATCGGCGGCGGCAGCGCGGCGTTCGACGCGGCGGTGGCCGCGAAGAAAGCCGGCGCGGAGCGCATCTTGATGCTGGAGAAAGCGCCCGAAGCCGAATACGGCGGCAACGCGCGCTATTCCGGTACCGGTTTCCGCTTTTGGCATGGCGGCGGCGCGGAAATCCGCGAGTTCCTGCCCGATCTCGACGACGCCACCTTCGAGACGCTGCAGATCAATCCCTACAGCGAGGCGGAGTTCCTCGCCGATCTCAACCGCATGACGATGAACCGCATGGATCCCGTGCTGGCGAAAACGCTGGTCGGCGAATCGAACAAGGCGGTCCATTGGATGAAGGATGTCGGCATTCGCTGGGAAATCCTGAAAGAGCACGCCAAGGTCGGCGGCAAGAAATATTTCGAGAAGGGCATCGCTCTCCATGTCGCCGGCGGCGGCGTCGGCCAGCTCGAACAGTGGCGCGCCATCGCCGAGGGCCTCGGCATCGAGATACGCTTCAATTCGCCGGTCTCGGCCATTCACGGCAACATGCACCGCGTCGAGGGCGTGCGGGTCTGCGCCGAGGATGGCGAATACGACATCGCGGCGCGCGCCGTGATCGCCTGCGCCGGCGGCTTTCAAGCCAGCGCCGAGATGCGCGGCCGCTACCTGGCCGGCAACGCCGATTTCGTCAAGGTGCGCGGCTCGAAGCACGACACCGGCGAAGTTCTGCGCTATCTCGTCGATCTCGGCGCGGCGACCGATGGCCATTGGCAGTCGGGCCACATGTCGCCGATCGACGCCAACGCGCCGTCGTTCGAGACGCCGCAACACGCCGACGGGCGCGGCAACACCCAGAGCCGTTACGATTATCCGTTCGGCATTTCGGTCAATTCGCTCGGCCAACGCTTCTTCGACGAAGGCGAAGCGCAGCATTCCTACACCTATGCCAAAACGGGACGCGCCGTGCTGGCCCAGCCCGGCGCCATCGCCTGGCAGATCTACGACCAGAAGGGCTTGCGCCAGCGGCGCTATCCCGACCATCCGGCTACCTTCGAGGAAGCCGACAGCATCGCCGCGCTCGCCAAGAAGATCGGCCTTGCGCCCGAGGTGCTGGAACATACGGTGGCGGAATACAATGCCGCCTGCGACGACAAGCTGGTTTACGATCCGACGCGGCCCGACGGCAAGCACACGGTCGGGCTCGAACTGCCGAAATCGAATTGGGCGACGAAGATCGACGAAGGCCCGTTCCGCGCCTATCCGGTCACTTGCGGGATCACCTTCACCTTCGGCGGCCTGAAAGTGAACCAGCGCGCCCAGGTGCTCAATGTCAAGCATGAGCCGATCAAGGGGCTTTACGCCTCCGGCGACATCCTGGGCTTGTTTTTCCACAATTATCCGTCGTTCACGGGACAGACGCGCAATGCCGTCTTCGGCCGCCTGGCCGGCGATAGCGCGGTGCGGGATAACTAGCCTGAGCGCGGCCCGGCTCCTATAATTGGGCCAAAACAAGATCAACGCTTTGGGAGGATAATCATGGCGCGCATCAAACATCTCGCGATCAAGACCGCCGATCCGGCACGTCTCGCCAAATTCTACGAGGAGACCTTCGGCCTCCAGCCGATCCATTCCTCGCCGAACGGCGGCGTCTATATGAGCGACGGCTACGTGACGCTCGCGCTGCTGAAGCAGCGGCCGAACGACACCGCGCCGGGCATCAACCATTTCGGCTTCGAAGTCGAGAACGCCGACGAAATCGCGGCGAAGATCGTGGCGCAGAAGCTGCCGGAGCCGACGCAACGGCCCAACACCACGCCCTTCGCCGAGCGACGCGGCATGGATCCGGACGGCAATCTCTTCGACATTTCCGAGCACGGCTATGCGGACGTCGAATATCCGCTCGACCGCGAATCCAAGCAGACCAAGCAGAAAGAGACGGTCCGCTGACCGGCGGCCGCCTGCGGGCGGCCGTTCGATCGGACAAAGACCGCTCATCAAACAGGGAGAGAGACCATGACGGGCATTCGTGCGTCCGCGACGGCCATGCTGGCCGGTTTCGCGGCGTTGTTGGCGGTTCCGGCCGCTGCGCAGGACAATTTCTACGCTGGCAAAAGCCTGAACCTAGTCGCCGGTTTTCCGCCCGGCGGCGGCGTCGATGGCGAAATGCGCGTGGTGTCGCGCCACTTTGCGCGTTTCATTCCGGGCAATCCGACCATCGTCGCCAAGAACATGCCGGGAGCGGGCGGCATCGTCCTCGGCAACCATCTTTATAATGTCGCCGACAAGGACGGCCTGACGGTCGGCATGCCCGGCCGCAGCGGTTTCCTTCTCAGCAACGTGGTGAAGGAGAAGAACGTCAACTTCGATCTGGCGAAGTTCGACTATATCGGCGGCGCCGGCAGCACCAACAGCATCCTATGGGTGCGCAGCGACAGCGGCATCAATTCGGTGGCCGACCTTAAGAGCGCCAAGAACGAGATCGTGCTCGGGGCCTGGTCGCAGCGCTCGCAGAATGCCATCGTACCGAAGGTGCTGCAGAAATACGAAGGCTGGCCGTTCAAGGTCGTCCACGGCTACCCGGGCACAAACGAAGTGCTGATCGCGGTGGAGCGCGGCGAGATCCAGGGGCTGTATTCGCACGAGGGCAGCATCGCAAACACGCGGCCCGACCTGATTTCCAGCGGCAAGCTGAAGGCGGTGTTCCAGACCTTCGAGGATATGCCGAACGTTCCGATCATGAGCGATCTCGTCAGCAATCCGAAGGAAAAGGCGCTGCTGGCCTTGCTCAACGCGCCGAGCCAAGTCGGCCTTCCGTTGATGGCCCCCCCGGGCATTCCCAAGGATCGTCTGGCGATCTTGCGGTCGTCCTACGCCAAGATGGTCGAGGACAAGGCTTACCGGGAAGAAGCGGAGAAGCGCGGCCTGCCGGTCGGTCGCGCCATGACGGGCGAGCAGTTGCAGAAGCTGATCGCGGAAAACCTCTCCTCGGTGCAGGAGGAGGTGCTGCAGGAATATCTCAGCTATATGGACGACAAGGGCGGCAAATAGCCGCCGAGGATCATAAGGATCGGCATTCGTCGCGCCTGCATCCAAAAGAAAAGCCCGCCGATCGGCGGGCTTTTTATTGGGCGTGGCGCGGCGCCGGTCAGGCGATTAGAGCGCGGCACTGGCTCGGCGAAATTTTCATGCGCACGCTGTCGCCGCGCGAGACGGCGTTGGAGGCGTGCAGCTTGAGGCGCAAGGTGGCGGCGCCTGCCGTCTCGACGTGATATTCCATGGCCTCGCCCATGAACAAAGCCGAGATGACTTTGCCGTCGAGCGCGTTGTCGCCGTCGCTGGCCTCGCCGAGCGAGATGTCTTCCGGCCGCACGACGATGGTGACGGGGTCGCCGACCTTGGCGTGCGACGGCATGACGCAGCTCAGGCTGCCGCTCGAGGTCTCAACCCTGCCGAGCCCGTTGCCGTTCGGCACGGCCTTGACGTGGCCGTCGAGGAAGTTGGTGAGGCCGATGAAGTTGGCGACGAAGCGCTCCTTCGGAGCGCGATAGATGTCGATCGGCGAGGCTTCCTGGACGATCAAGCCTTGGTTCATGACGGCGACGACATCCGACATGGTCAGCGCTTCGAGCTGATCGTGCGTCACGTAGACGGTGGTGATGCCGAGCCGCTTAACCAGATCGCGCACTTCGAGACGGGTGTCTTCGCGCAGCTTGGCGTCGAGGTTCGACAGCGGCTCGTCGAGCAGCAGAACCTTGGGCTCGCGCACCAGAGCGCGGGCGAGAGCGAGACGCTGCTGCTGGCCGCCCGACAGGAACGGCGCCGGCCGCTCCTGCAGACCGTCGAGCTGCACGAGGTGCAGGGCCTGATCGACTTTCTGCTTGATCTCGGCGCGCGAGAACTTCCCGCGCATCTCGCGCAACGGGAAGGCGACGTTCTCGAACACGGTCATGTGCGGCCAGATCGCGTAGCTCTGGAACACCATGCCGATGTCGCGCTGATGGGGCGGCACCAGGATGCGGCGCGACGACGAATAGACCGTCTGGCCGGCGATGGATATGTCGCCGCTGCTCGGCGTCTCAAGGCCGGCGAGGCAGCGCAGCGTCGTGGTCTTGCCGCAGCCCGAGGGGCCGAGCAGGGTGTAGAACTGGCCTTCTTGGACGGTGAGGTCGATGCCGCGCACGGCGTGCATCTCGCCGAGTTCGCTCTTGTAGCGGACGTGTAGGCCGCGGATGTCGATCATTTTGCCTCCTGAATATGGTCTTTGCGGCCGAAGCCGAAGCGGCGGACGACGAGCGTCACGATGAGCAAGGTGATCATCAGCATGGTACCGATGGCGCCCACGGATTCCATGTAGCCCTGGTCCCACAGGTTCCAGATGACCACGGCGAGCACTTCGTTCTCTCCGCCGCTGGTCAGGATCAGGGGCTTGCCGGCGGCGCGGACGACATGCAGCACGGTCCAGATCCACACGCCGACGAAGGCGGGCTGGAGCAGCGGCAGGAAGATGCGCCAGAACACGCGCCATTCCGGCGCGCCGCTGATCTTGGCCGCTTCCTCCAAGTCCTTATGGACCTGCAGCACGGCGGCGTTCATGACGCGCGTGCCGTAGGACATGAAGCCGATGGTGAAGGCGATGATCAGCGAGGTGAGCGAGCCGAACAGGGCGATGCCGATCTTGTCGATCTGCAGGAAGATCCACAGCAGCGCCAAGCCCATCACCATGCCGGGAATGGCGTGCGGCAGGAAGGCGAGCTGGTCCAGCACCTTGCGGCCCCAGAACTTCGAGCGCACCACCACGACCGAGATCAGGAAGGAGATGATCACCACCGCGGTGGCGACGGCGATGGTCATGACGAACGTGTTCCAGAGCATCCGGCCCATGCGGTCGGTCTCGAACACGTTGAGGTAGTTTGCCCAGGTCATCAGCGAGAAGGCCCTGGCGGACGGCGCCTGCACGAACGGCAGCATCGAGATATAGGCCAGCACCAGGAAGGGGATGATGGTCGAAAGCGCGAGATAGAGCACGACCATGGCGAACGCTGGCCAACGCCAAGCCCCGAGCTGGAGCAGGCGTGGGCGATAGCCCTTGCCGGTGATGATGCTGAAGCGCTCCGACTTGGCGATGACGCGGCTATACATGTACATGCCGACGATGGCGACCAGCAGATAGAGCATGGCCAGCGCGTTGGCCTCGCCATAGGCCGGCACAGACGTCGTCGAATGCAGCGTCGAATAGATTTTCGTCGAGAAGACGTAGATTCCGGCGGGCAGGCCGAGGATGCCCGGTACCTCGAAGCCTTCGAGCGCGCTGGTGAACTGGTAGATCGCGACAGCGATCAGGCCCGGGAGCATGAGGCCGACGGTGACCTTGCGCAGAGCGGAGGCGGGGCGCGCGCCGGACATGGCGGCGGCTTCTTCCAGCGTCGGGTCCATGCTGCGCAGCAGCGGCACCAGCATGAGGAAAGCGGTCGGCACGACGCGCAGCCCTTCGATGAAGATCATGCCGGTCATGCTGTAGATGTTGAACGGCGCTTCGGAGAGCCCGAACACGTCCATCAGGCCCTTGTTGATGAAGCCGATGCGCGGGCTGGCGAGCAGCACCCAGGCCATGGATTGCAGCATGCCGGGCATCGCCAGCGTCATCGGCACACCGGCGTAGATCCAGATCTTGCCGGGAATGTTGGTGCGTTCGACAAGCCAAGCGAGCGCCGCCGCCATGGCGATGCCGAAGGCGGTGCTGCCGCCGGCGAACACCATCGTGTTGGAGAAGACGGCGTAGGTGGCGGGGTCGCCCCAGACCTTGGTGTAGTTGGCCAAGCTGAGCGTCAGGAAAGAGAATTCCGACGGCATGCGCGCTTGGCTGAAACTTCCCAGGATAAGGAAGGCCAGCGGCGTCGCCACGGCGAACAGGACGACGATGAAGATGGCGAAATGCCACACGGAGCTCGGCCGCCATTTCGGCAGGCCCCATGTGGTGGACGGTAGGTTGACGCTGGTGACGGCCATCGGTCCCTGTCTCTCCCTCGGTCGCGAGGCGGGCCGGCGCTTGCGACCGTCCCGCCGGTCCCGGCGGGATGTTCTCGCCAGGCGGCGAGCGTCGAAGCGGCGCGAACGCCAACCCTGCGGAATTATTGGACGACGGAGATTATGCGCGGCTCCCCCGCGTTCCCCCGTTCGTATGGATGCAGCGGATATTAAATCCAGCTAATATTTGAATGCAATATGTGAATCGTTTTGACTGACGCTTTTCTCGGCCCGTATGGGGGAGCGCTGGGGGGAAGCTGGTGGCGGCCGTGGATCGACGGCCGCCGCGTCAGGATTGCGCGGGCTGCGGCTCGGTCTGCTGTTCGATCGCGGCGGCCTGCTTATTACGCAGGTGGACGAACAGGATATCGCTCAATTCGACGCTGGCGCGCCGGCGCAGCGCGTCGAGGATCGCCTCATGCTCGCGCATGGCCTCGCCCCAGCGATCGCGCTTGTGGGCCAGGTTGGCGCTGTAGCGCACGCGGCGGATGCGGCCGGTGTAGCTGGCGTAGGCGACCGAGAGGGCGTGGTTGCGCGCCGCGCCGACGATCATCTCGTGGATCGCCTGATTGGCCTTGAAATAGCCGTGCATGTCGCGCCGCAGATAAAATCCATACATCTCATGATGCATCGATTCTATCGATGAAATCTCGGTTTCCGTGATGTTTTCGCAGGCGAGCCGGCCGGCCAGCGCTTCGAGCCCGGCCATCACGTCGAACAATTCGCGGATGTCTTGCGGGCTGAGCGCGCGGACGCGCGCGCCGCGGTTGGGCAGCAGCTCGATCATGCCTTCGGAGGCGAGGACCTTGAGGGCTTCGCGCAGCGGCGTGCGCGAGATGCCGAACAGCTCGCAGAGCTGGCGCTCCGGCACGCGCGCGCCATCGGGCAGATTACCCTCGACGAGATAGTCGCGCAGCTTGGCGAGCACTTCGCCGTGCAGGGAGAGGCCGTGCAGCGGGACGATGTGCCCCGGCGCGCTATCGGCCCTGTCCGCCGGACGCCGGATGTCGGTCGCGGCGGGGAGGGCGGATTGAGCTTCGAGAATCACGGGAGCCGTCTCTGTCATGGTTCAAAAATTAGCTGTTCCGCCCAAAACTGTCTATGTCGAATTACAAATCGTCGTTGCATCCAAAAATTTTGAATGCAATATTGCGAGACGAGACGCCAAGAACCGCACCAGCGGCTAGTCACGCGTCTTCAAAGGGGAGGATCATGGGCGAGCGCCACGGACATCATTTTCTGCAAATTCCCGGCCCGAGCCCGGTGCCCGACCGCGTGCTGCGCGCTATCGCCTCGCCCGTCATCGATCATCGCGGACCGGAATTCGCGCGCCTCGGCAAAGAGGTGCTCGCCGGCTGCCGTGAGGTCTTCCAGACCAAAAGCCCGGTCGTCATCTATCCGTCGTCCGGCACCGGCGCCTGGGAGGCGACGATCGTCAACACTCTGTCGCCCGGCGACAAGGTGCTGATGGCGGAGACCGGCCATTTCTCCATGATGTGGCAGCAGATGGCCGCGCGCTGGGGCATCGAGGTCGATCTCATTCCCGGCGATTGGCGGCGCGGCGCCAATCCGGCGGCGATCGAGGCCAAGCTGGCCGAAGACAAGGCGCGCGCGATCAAGGCCGTGATGGTCGTCCACAACGAAACCTCGACCGGCGTCACCAGCCGCATCGCCGAAGTGCGCAAGGCGATGGACCGCGCCGGCCATCCGGCGCTGCTGCTCGTCGACACGATCTCGTCGCTCGGCTCGGTCGATTACCGGCATGACGAATGGGGCGTGGACGTTACCGTCTGCTGCTCGCAGAAGGGCCTGATGCTGCCGCCCGGCCTCGGTTTCACCGCGATTTCCGATAAGGCGCTCGCTGCTTCCAAGACCAATAAGATGCCGCGCTCCTATTGGGACTGGGAAGAGATGCTGAAGCCCAACGCCAACGGCTTCTTCCCCTACACGCCATCGACCAACCTGCTCTATGGCCTGCGCGAAGCCATCGCCATGCTGCTCGAGGAGGGGCTCGACAACGTCTTCGCGCGCCATCTGCGCCTCGCCGCGGCGACGCGCGCCGCTGTGCGCGCCTGGGGCTTGGAGATTTTCTGCCAAGAGCCGGCTGAGCATTCGCCGGTGCTGACGGCGGTGCTGATGCCGGCCGGCCACGACGCCGACCGCTTCCGCCAGATCGTGCTGGAAAATTTCAACATGTCGCTCGGCGCCGGCCTTTCCAAAGTGGCGGGCAAGCTGTTCCGCATCGGCCATCTCGGCGAGTGCAACGAGCTGACCCTGATGGGTGCCCTGAGCGGCGTCGAGATGGGCCTCGGCCTCGCCGGCGTGCCGCACAAGGCGGGCGGCGTCGCCGCCGCGCGCGACCATTTGACCCGCGCGTCGAACGAGACGCGCGCGCCGGAGCTGATCCCCGCGCAATGACGGGGACGGTTGAGTGACCACGAGGGAGACGTCCGCATGCTGACTCAGGCGCAAAACGAACTGCTGACCCGCACCGGCCCCGGCACGCCGTGCGGCGAGTTTCTGCGCAGCTATTGGCAGCCGATCGCTGCGGCGGAGGAGATTCCGCCCGGCGGCGATCCGCTGCCGATCGACATCATGAGCGAGAAGCTCGTCCTGTTCCGCGACGATCAGAATCGCCTCGGCCTCATTCAGCGCCATTGCCCCCATCGCGGCACCGATCTCAGCTATGGGCGCGTCGAGGACGGCGGGTTGCGCTGCCTCTATCACGGGTGGCTGTTCGACGTGAACGGCAAGTGCCTCCAGCAGCCGGCCGAAAAGCGCCAGTTCTGCGACACCGTGCCGATGACGTCCTATCCGGTGCAGGAGAAGGGCGGCGCGATCTGGTGCTACATGGGCAAAGGCCAGCCGCCGGTGATTCCCGACTTCCAGTTCCTCATCGGGCCGGAAGCGAACCGCCAGACCTTCCGCACCTTGCAGATGTGCAATTGGCTGCAGGGGCTCGAAAGCGTCATCGACCCCGCCCACACGACTTACCTGCACCGTCGCCCCAAGGGCACGCGTTCGATCCGCTCGGGCAACGACGTCAACGCCATGCGCGGCACGGCGCCGCCGGACGTGACCACCGAGGCGACGAGCTTCGGCATGCGCATCTACGCGCTGCATCAGGGCTCAAACGGCAAATATCTGCGCATCAACAACTACGTCTATCCCTGCGGCGCGACGCCGACGACCGGCAACGCGGGCTCGGGCTATCAGGGGCGCTGGTACGTGCCGGCCGACGACGGCAGCCATTATTATTTCGAGTTCATCTACAAGAACGCGCAGCCCGTCGACAAAGAGGCGCTGCGCAAGTTCCGCGCCGAGAACGTCGGGCCCGACATGCGCCATGTCCGCCGCGCGGAAAATCGTTATCTGCAAGATCGCGCGGAGATGAAAGGTCCGGACGGCAGCTTCTGCGGCATGGGCGAATATTTCCCGGCGCAGGACGCCTTCGCCATCGAGACGCAGGGCGCGATCCGCGACCGCACCACCGAAAATCTCGGCTCGACCGATGTGGTGATCGCTTCGATGTTCCGCACCTTGCTGAAAGCGATTCAGCAGATGCAGGACGGCGGCGAGGCTCCGGGCCTCATCCGTCGCAGTCCGAAAGAGTTTTTGGCCGACTTCGTCTGTTACGAAGGGCCGATCCCCGCCGATGAGGACGGGCCGAGCTACAGCCGCAAGCTGCTGGCCGGCGCGACGGCGGCGGAATAAGGCGCGTAAGACGACAGCTTCACGCAAGCCCGCCGCGCGCCCGTAGAACGGCGCGGGAAGAACGGGCGAATAGACCATCTGGGAGGATCATATGCTCGACACTCTGAAATCTCGCGGCACCCTGAAAGCTTGCGGGGTCGCGATCGGCCTGCTGGCGGCGACCCCCGCGGCGGCGCAGGATCAGTTCTTCGCCGGCAAGACGGTCGACTTCTACATCGGCTACGAAGCGGGGGCGGGCTACGACATCTATGCGCGCTTGTTCGGCGAGCACATCGTCCGCTTCCTGCCGGGCAACCCGACGGTGATTCCGCGCAACATGCCCGGGGCCGCCAGCATGCGCGCCATGACCTATCTGCATCAGGCGGGCAAGAAAGACGGCACGGCTTGGGGCGCGATCGATCGCAACGTCGCGGTCGAGCCTCTGCTCTACGGCGCGGATTCGAAAGCGCCGTTTAAGGACCCGCTGGAGTTCAACTGGATCGGCAGCCTGAACACGGAGATCGGCGTTGCCGCGGTGTGGCACACCACCGGCATCAAGTCGTGGGAAGACACGCTGCGCCGCCCGACGATCGTGGCGATGGCCGGCGCGCAAGGCGGCATCGGCGCGCGTGTGCTGAACAGCTTGCTCGACACGAAGTTCCAACAGGTTTGCTGCTACGGCTCTGACGGCAACCAAAACCTAGCGATGGAGCGCGGCGAGGTCGAAGGCCGCGTCGGCGCGTCCTGGTCGACCTTCAAGGTCAGCGCGGCCAAATGGCTCGAAACGGGTCAGGTCAAGTTGATCATGCAGGTCGGCCTCGAGAAGAATCCGGACATCCCCGGCGACGTGCCGCTGGTCATGGACTTGGCGCGCAACGACAAGGAGCGGGCCGCGATGAAGATCGTCTTCTCCAACCAGTCGATGGGCCGTCCCTACGTGATGCCGCCGGGCGTGCCGGCGGCGCGGGTCGCGGAAGTCCGTCGCGCTTTCAACGCGATGATCAAGGATCCGGCGTTCCTGGCCGACGCGGAGAAGCGCCGGCTTGAGATCAACAATCCGAAGACCGGCGAGCAGATCGACGAGATCTTGAGAGACGTCTATTCCTCGCCGGAGGAAGCCATCACTGCCGCGCGCCTTTCGATCAAGCAAGGCGAGTACAAGATGAAGGACGAGCCTAAGAAATAGCCCGTCCCGGCAGGCTTCGACGAATGAGAGGATGCTTCGCATGCTGACGAAAGAACAGAACGACTATTTGACGCAGACCGGCCCAGGAACCCCCTGTGGCGAATTTCTGCGCTGCTACTGGCAGCCGATCGCGGCGGCTGACGAGATCCCGCCGGGCGGCGATCCTCTGCCGATCCGCATCATGAGCGAGGACTTGGTGCTGTTTCGCGACGATCAGAACCGTCTTGGGTTGATCCAGCGCAATTGCCCGCATCGCGGCACGGACCTTTCCTATGGCCGGATTGAGAACGGCGGAATCCGCTGCCTTTATCATGGCTGGCTGTTCGACAAGGACGGCAAGTGTCTTGAGCAGCCGGCGGAGAAGCGCCAGTTCTGCGACAGCGTAAAGCTCGTTTCCTACCCGGTGCAGGTGAAGGGCGGAGCGGTTTGGGCTTACCTAGGCAAGGGTGAGCCGCCGCTGATTCCCGATTTCCAGTTCCTGCAGGGGCCGGACGAGAATCGCATCACCTTCCGCGTCCAGCAGATGTGCAACTGGCTACAAGGCCTGGAAAGCTCGACCGATCCCGTGCACACCACCTTCTTGCACCGGCGTCCGCCCGGCGTCGCGAGCCAGCGCTCCGGCGCCGACGTGGCCGCCGTGCGCGGCAACGAAGTGCCGGAAGTCTCGACCGAGCCGACCAGCGTCGGCATGCGGATCTACGCGCTGCATAACGCGCCGAACGGCCGCAAATATCTGCGAGTGAACAATTACGTCTATCCGACCGGCGCCACCCCTTCGACGTCCGCGGGCGAAGGTGGATATCAGGGCCGTTGGTATGTGCCGGTGGACGATTATAGCCACTTCCGCTTCGAGTTTTTCTATAGCCACGAAAAGCCGCTCGACAAGGAGCGCTTGCGTAACAATCGCGCCGAGAACGTCGGCCCCGACCTGCGGCATGTGCGGCGCATCGAAAACCGCTACATGCAGGACCGGCAGCTGATGAAGACGGGACACTTTACCGGCATGGGAATGCATTTCCCGTCTCAGGACGCTTTTGCCATCGAAACTCAAGGGCCGATCCAGGACCGTACCAAGGAAAATCTCGGTTCGAGCGATGTGGTGATCGCCTCCGTGCGCAAGACGCTCTTCAAGGCGATCAAGCAGGTTGAGGAAGGCAAGGAAGCCCCTGGTTTGATCCGCACGCGGGCCGACAATCCATTCGCCGATTTCGTCTGCACCTCGGGCTATATCGAGGACCATGAAGACGGCCCCAGTTTCTGCCGCCGCCTCCTCGCGAGCAAAACGGCAGCCGAATAAATCACCTCACGGAGGAAGAGTTATGAAGAACACGTCGGAAGAGACGATCAACGGAATCAGCCACAGCGGCTTCTATGTCGAAGACCTCGATCGCACCATCGAGTTCTACACCAAGACGATCGGCGCGCGCTTAGCTTGGCGCAACGACAACTCAAAATATCCGCTGATGAAGATGTATGTCGGCGATTTCGGCCTCTCGATCATCAAGTGGCCGCCGGACGAGCCGCGCATCCGCATTCCGCACGCCATCCATTGGTCGTATCGCGTCGACCCCAAGCGTTGCGAAGAGACCATCGAATATATCCGTTCGCTCGGCATCCCGGTGGAAGGTCCTGTCGGCCATAAGCGCGAGCCCGGCATCCTCAACTGGTTCTTCCTCGATCCGGACAATTATCGCGTCGAAATCGAAGCGCGCTTCCCCGACCCGAAGGAGGCGGAGGCCGTGCTTGAACGCAATAAAGAGCATCGTCACGAGGAGATGGGCCTTTACGGCGGCGACACGGTGCTGAAGAAGCTCTAAGCCCGACGATTGCGAACCCCGGCGCAAGACCGGGGACGCCTCTCATAATCCCAAGCAAATAGGACAGGGGGATATCATGTATCGCCAATTCTTCACGAGCGTCGCGCTGGCGGCGGGCATTGCCGGTTTCGGCTTGACCGCCACGGCGGCCGATCTTCCCAAATCGACTCAGAAGGCGCTCGATCAGCTCAAGCTCGGCGCCGATGCCCTGGCCGGGCTCGACGCCGAGCTGGCCGTGCCGCAAGCCTGGGTCGACGCCGCACGGGCCGAGAAGGAAACCATCGTTTCCGGCACGTGGGAGCCGAAAGAGTTCCGCGAGATGACGGAGGCGTTTCGCGAACGCTATCCGTTCGTGAACCTGAAATACGAGCGGACCGGCACCCAGGGCCGCGGCATGCAGGTGCTCGTCGCGCTCGGCGAAGGCCGCGTCATCGTCGACGTCGTGACCAGCCTCGCCGACGCCATCTTCGAATATATGGAGATGAAGGCGCTCGCCGATCTGCGCGACATGCCGGGCTATAAGAACACCGATCCCAAGTTCGGCGCGACCGACGGCACCTGGGTCAGCCATAAGCTGTCGTATCGCTGCATGGCCTACAACACCGACCGGGTGAAGAAGGAAGATCTGCCGAAGACCTGGGAAGATCTGATCAGCAATTCGCGGTTCGCCGGCGGCAAGTTGGCGCTCTCCAACAACCCGAGCACTTGGCTTCTCGGCCTGTGGGGCGACAAAGGCGAAAAGTGGGGCGCGGACTTCACCAAGACGCTGTTCGAGAAGCTCCAGCCGCAGCGCCGCAAGGAAGGTCTGACCGCCCTGACGGCGCTGACCGTCGCCGGCGAGTTCGACGCCAGCCTGCCGTCGCCGGAATGGGTGGCGCAGCGTTACGCGCTGAAGGGTGCGCCGCTCAGCTACCATTGTCCCGAGCCGGTGCCGATCACCGTGTCCGGCATCGCCATCATCGACAAATCGCCGCGCAAGAACGCCGCGCGCCTGTTCGTCAATTGGCTGCAAAGCAAGGAAGGCCAGCTCGTGCAATACACCACGACCCTGGCGGTGCCGTCGCACAAGGACTTGCAGGATCCGCGCTTCGTGCCGTTCGCCGAGACGATCGTCGGCAAGCAGGCCAATGTCCGCGACGACGCGTTGCTGCTCAGCGACACCAACAAGAAGATGAGCGAAGCCTGGGACAGCTATTGGACCGCGCCGGCCGGCGGCAAGCGGTAAGATAGAACTGCGGCGGCGGCGGGTCGGCGCGAGCCGATCCGCCGCCGTTTTCACTCCGGCATGGCGGCGAATGGGCCGGCTCGATTAGACTGCCGCAATCAAACGAAGGAGCGCCGTCTCAGATGGCCAAGATTGTCTATGGTTTCGGCTCATCGCATGGGCCCTTGCTGTCCACCCCGCCGGAGAAGTGGGATTTGCGCGCGGCCGACGACCGGCTGAACATGCGCCATCCGTTTCGCGGCAAGGTGTACGATTTTCCCGGCCTGGTCGCGGCCCGACAGGGCGAAAAAGATTTCGAGACGGAAATGTCGCTGGCGACGCGCACGGAGCGCCATGCCCGCAACGACCGCGCCCTCGACAAGCTGGCCGAGAAATTCGCCGAAGTGAATCCCGACATCGTGGTGGTCGTGGGCGACGACCAGCACGAATGGTTCTATGACGACATTCAGCCGTCTTTCACCGTGTATTGCGGTCGCGACGTGGTGAACACGAAGATCGACCAAGAGAAAATGCGGACCAAGAGCCCGGGTATCGCGCTGGCCATGTCGGCGAGCCAACCGCCGGAAGACCAGACCTATCCCGTGCCGCAAAGCCTGGCCGAGCACATCATCGAACAATCGATCCTCGACGAGTTCGACGTCGCCGCCTCCATGAGCCAGCGCAAGAACGAGCGCGGGATCATCGGCATCGGCCATGCCGTCGGCTTCATCTATCGCCGCATCCTCAAAGACAAGCCGGTGCCGGTGGTGCCGATCCTGCTCAACACTTATTTCCCGCCCAACCAGCCGACGGCGAAGCGCTGCTACGAGTTCGGCCTGTCCATCGGCCGCGCCATCTCGACCTGGGGCGAAAACAAGCGGGTGGCGATCTGCGCGTCGGGCGGCATCAGCCATTTCGTCGTGGACGAGGATTTCGACCGGCGCATGCTGAAAGCCATCGCCGAGCAGGATACGGCGACGATCTTCGCCGAGCCGCATGCCATGTTCCGCTCGGGCACGTCGGAGACGAAGAATTGGATCACCGTCGCGGGCATCCTGGCCGAAACGGGCCTGAAGATGAACCTGGTCGACTACGTGCCCTCGGTGCGCTCGGAAGGCGGCACCGGATGCGGCATGGCTTTCGCCATCTGGGAGTAGCGTAATGAAGCTGCAGTTGAGTCTGGCCATCGCCGACAATCCGCGCACCCGCGCCATCTTCGACGGTCGCGTGCAGCCGGACGGCATCGATCTGATCCCGACATCGCTGCATGCATCGGAGCTGTTCTGGCGTCAGCTGAAGTTCGGCGATTTCGACGTGTCGGAAATGTCGATGTCGTCGCTGATGATGGCGGTGGCCGGCGGCGACGACCGCTGGACGGCGCTGCCGATCTTCACCACCCGGCGCATGTTCCAAGTCGGCATTCTGGTGCGTAAGGACAGCGGCATCAACGTCCCGGCGGACCTCAAGGGCCGCAAGATGGGCGTGCCGGAATACCAGCAGACGGCCGCGCTGTGGACGCGCGGCTATCTGCAGCACGAATACGGCATCCATCCGCGCGACATGGAATTCTGGATGGAGCGCAACGACGACACCAGCCAGGGCGCGGTGGTCGGATTCAAGCCTCCGGCGGACGTGAAGGTCAATTACATTCCCAACGACAGCAGCATGGGGCAAATGCTGCTCGAAGGTAAGCTGGATGGCGCGCTGCGCTACCTTGCCGGCACGAACAACATGGTCGATCGCTCGTCGGTCGATCTTTACAAGCATCCGGACTTCAAGACGCTCTATCCCGATCCGCACGCCGAAGGCGTGCGCTTCTATGAGAAGACCGGTATTTATCCGATCAACCATTGCGCCGTGATCAAGCGCGAGATCACCGACCGGCACCCATGGGTCGTGCTGAATATTTACAAAGCCTTCGTGAAGGCGAACGAGATCGCCGAGAAGGCGCGTATGGAGGCGGTCGCCTTCCATCTCGAGACCGGCCTCTTGCCGCCCGAAGCGAAGAAGGCGCTGTCGACGCCGCTGATCAAGCACGGCATCGCCGCCAATCGCAAGACGCTGGAGACGACCGCGCAATATTCCTACGAGCAGGGCCTGACGCCGCGCCTGCTCAAGCTGGACGAGATTTTCGCGCCGGCGACGCTGGAACTGTAACCGGCGCGCCAGGACAGACCTGAGGGAGAGACCACGCCATGACGCAATCGCCGGAAGAACTGATGCAGTTGCATCTCGCGGCCGAAGAGCCCGATCACGCCTTCAGCTACGCCAAGCCGGACAGCAACGGCGGCAAGGCGATGGTCCGCCTCGCGCGCAGCGAAGTCATCAAGAGCTGGGTCCAGGTCGTCAAAAAGAACGGCGGCGAGAACAACCTGCACTACCACCGCAATACCGATACGTTCTGGATGGTGCTGAAGGGGCGGGTGCGCTTTTACGGGCCGGACGACGTCGTGATCGGCGAATTCGGCCCCTATGAAGGCACCATCACGCCGCAATACAGCCGCTACTGGTTCGAGAACGTCGGCGAGGACGATCTGGAATTGCTCCAGGTTGCGGCCTATCGCGACGGCACCCAAGGCGCTCGCATCGACGTCAGTGCCCAAAAACTCGATATTTCGAGCGTGCAGCGGTTCGACGCGGGCCGCGCCGCTCGTTCATAGCCGCTCGATCAGGGCGCGCGCCGCGGCCGGCGCGCGCTCCTTGGCGCCGGCGATGAAATAGACGAAAACGTCGCCGCGCTTGGCCCAGCCTTTGGCCTGTTTCGCCCAACCATCGAGCGCCGCCGGCTTATAGCCGGTCTTCGCCTTCGCTTCGCAGCGCATCAGGCGCGCATAGGCGAAATCGGCGGTCGGCTCGTCGATGGCCGGAAACGTCTCGTGATTGGCGAAAACGACGGCGGCCTTGTGTCGGCGCGCCAGATCGTAGAACGCCTCGCATTTGAATGAGGGATGCCGCACCTCTAGGGCGTGGCGCAGCGGGCGTTTCTTGATCTCCCGCGGCAACAGCTTCAGGAAGCCGGCTAGGTCCTCGAGGTCGAACGCCTTGGTCGCCATGAATTGCCAGTTGATCGGCCCGAGCTTGTCGCCTAGCTCGTGCAGCCCTTGCCCCACGAATCGCTCGATGGACTCGCCGGCCTCCGCCAGCTTGCGCCGGTTGGTGCAGAAGCGCGACGCTTTGACGGAGAAGACGAAATCGTCCGGCGTCTCGTCGCTCCATTTGGCCCAGCTCGCCGGCTTGAACGTCGAATAATAGGTGCCGTTGATCTCGATGGAGGTGACGGCGCGGCTGGCATATTCCAACTCGCGCTTCTGCGATAACCCTTCGGGATAAAAGACGCCGCCGCGCCAAGGCGCGTAAGTCCAGCCCCCGATGCCGACGCGGATTGGCGCTGTTGTCATAGCTTCGGTTCCTTGTCTCACTGGTTGGCGGCACGTCACCCGGAGCTTGCATCGCGATGGGCGGCGATGGCGTCGAGGAAGATGTTGCCGAACTCCCGCAATTTCGCCGCGCCGACGCCGTTGACCTCGGCGAAGGCGTCGAGATCGCCGGGCGCGCGCTCGGCCATGTCGATCAGCGTGCGGTCGGAAAAGATCACGTAAGCCGGCACGCGGCGCTCTTTCGCCAGTTGCAGGCGGACGGCTTTCAGCGCCGCCAGCAAGGCCGAATCGCGCAGTTCGACGCCCATCTCCTGCGCCAGCCGGGCCGTGCCGCGGCCGATCTTCGGCGGATCGACGCGGTATTCGAAGCCGCCTTCGCCGCGGCGCAAGGCGTGGCCGCGTTCGGCGATCGCGACGCCGCCATGGCCGCCGATGTCGAGGCTCAGATAGCCGTTGGCGACGAGCTGGCGGATCAGCGACTGCCAGAGGTCCTTCTTGCGCGCTTTGCCGACGCCGAAGCTGGCGAGCTTGTCATGGCCGCGCTCGAGAGCCTTTTGCGTGGCATGGCCGAGCAGCACATCGACGATGTGCGACGGCCCGAAGCGCTCGCCGGTCTCGGCGACGGCGGCGAGGATGGCCAGCGCCTCGGCCGTGCCGTCGGCGCGCGGCGTCTGGCTTAGGCAATTGTCGCAATTGCCGCAGGGCTCGGCGTTCTCGCCGAAATAGGCGAGCAGAATCTGGCGGCGGCATTGCGCCGTCTCGCAATAACCGATCAGCGTGTTGAGGCGGCCGTGGGCGCGGCGCTTGTGTTCGTCGGACGAATCCTCATCGTCGATGAACATGCGGCGCATGCGGATGTCGCCGAGGCCGAACAGCATATGGGCTTCGGCTGGCCGGCCGTCGCGGCCGGCGCGGCCGATCTCCTGGTAATAGGCCTCCAGGCTGCCCGGCATGTCGGTGTGAAAGACGTAGGCGACATCCGGCTTGTCGATGCCCATGCCGAAGGCGATGGTCGCGACCATGACGACGCCGGGTTCGCTCATGAAGCTGTTCTGGTTGGCGTCGCGCGCTTCCTTGGTCATGCCGGCATGATAGGGCAGAGCGTGGATGCCGCTCTTTTCGAGGAATTGCGCGGTCTCCTCGGTCTTCTTGCGCGACAGGCAATAGACGATGCCGCTTTGGCCGGCATGGCGCTTCACGAAGGCGAGCAACTGGCGCTTGCCCTCCTGGCGCGGCTCGACGGCGAGTTTGATGTTCGGCCGGTCGAAGCCGAGCACCAGCGTCTCGACCTCGCCGTCGAACAGCCGCGCCGCGATATCGTCGCGCGTCGTTTCGTCGGCGGTCGCCGTCAGCGCGATGATCGGCACGGCGGGGAAGAGGCTCCGCAGACGCGCGAGGTCGGCGTATTCCGGGCGGAAGGCGGGCCCCCATTGCGAGATGCAGTGGGCCTCGTCGATGGCGATCAGCCGGACATCGAACCGGCTGAGCGCATCCAGCATCCGCTCCGTCATCAGCCGCTCCGGCGCGAGATAGAGGAGGCGCGTTTCGCCTGCGGCCACGCGTCGCCAGGCCGCGACGTTCGCGTCGCGCTCGAGCGAGGAGTTGATGGTGTCGGCGGCGACGCCTGCGAGGCGCAAGGCTGCGACTTGGTCCTGCATCAGCGCGACCAGCGGCGATACCACGATCGTGAGACCGCCGAGCACCAGCGCCGGCACTTGGTAGCATAGCGACTTGCCCGCGCCGGTCGGCATCACCGTCAGCACGTGGCGGCCGGCGAGCAGCCGCTCCATCGCCTCGGCCTGGCCGGGGCGGAAGCCGTCGAAACCGAAAACGTCCTTGAGGACGCGGCGTTTTGCGTCCGGCGCGGCGTCCATCGTCAGCTTATGCGCCGCAGCACTTTTTGTATTTCCTGCCCGAGCCGCACAGGCACGGATCGTTGCGGCCGACTTTCGTCACCTGGACCGGCTTGCCCTTGGGGTTCATCACGCCGTCGACATAGAGCCATTTGCCGCCTTCTTTGCGGAAGATGCCGCGTTCATGGTGCAGGCCGGCCTGGCCATCCTTCTGCTTGAAGCGGGCGGTGAATTCGACCGTCCCTTCGCTGTCGTCCGGGCCGCCCTTTTCCGTCTGGCGGATATCGAGGCCGAGCCAGTCCATGCCGGCGGCGGTCTCCTCAAGGTCCTTGCGGCTGAAGTCGGTCAAGGCTTCGGCGGCCAGCGTGCGCTCGACATGGTCGTACGCGCCGACGACGAAGGCGCTGTAGCGCGAGCGCATCAGCGCTTCGGCGGTGGGGGCCGGCGCGCCGGACAAGAAAGGTCGGCAGCAGGCGGCGAAAGCCTGGGCCGAGCCGCAGGGGCACGGCTGATCGGCGGCGACGGTCTGGATGGCCATGAGGACTCCGGTGGGGCGGCGCTGCGCGGGGCGCGCGGTGAGGATGGCTATAGGTGCCGCGACCGGCGCGAAAAGTCCAAGCCAAAATCGCGTTTTTTAGCCGCGCGATTCTGGCGGTTTCGCCGCAGATCAGCAGGGCGAAAGAACGAGCGCGGGCGCGAGGGTGACGGCGGCGGCGGCGAAGGCCGCCACGTCGCCCCATAAGGCGAGCCAGCCGAGAAAGCGGATACTCGTTCCGCGCGGGCGCGCTGTGGCGGCGCGCTTCGAAACCAGGATCAATCCGCCGATCAGGACGAGCGCGGCGGCATAGATTGCCGCGAGGACGAGCCGATGCGCGGACAGCCCCCATGCCGCCGCTTCGCCCCAGCCGAAACGGCAGCCGAGATTTTGCGCGGCATAGATCGCGAGAAACGCGCCGGCCCAAACGATGAAGCCGATAAAGGGGATGAGGGCGCGAGGCTGGCGGCGCATGGTTCGCGCTCCCTATAGAAGCCGGGGAAACGCGGCCAATGCCGCGAGAATCGCGAGCCCCGAAAACGCCGCGTAATCGCTCCAGGCGCGCGCTTGGCGCAGATCGAGCGACCGGACGGCGGAAACGTATCCGGCGCGTTCGCGGCCGAGGGCGAATAGCGCGAGCATGGCCGCCGCGACGGCATGAAACGCCAGATAGATTAGCAGCGCGTAGGCGGTCGCCGCTTGCGCGTGCGCCGTCGGATCGGGAAAAGCGCTCGAAGAGGCTTGAAAGAGGGCCAGGACCGCCGCCGCGCCATATCCTGCCGCACCGGGGGCGAGCCATGGCAGGCCGCGCTCCGCCGACAGGCAGCGGCGCACCGCGAGCCGGCAGCAGACGGCCGAGGCGATCAGCATCGCGGCCGTCGCCCAGGCCGATAGCGGATCGAGCGTCGCGATTCGCGGCGGCGGCCATCCCGACGCGGCGACATGGAGGAACAGCGCGCCGAAGACGAGCGATGCGAGCAGCACGCCGTCGGCGGCCAGAACGAAGCGCATCGCCCAGCGTGACGGCGGATCTTCGGTCTCGATGTGGGGTGGCGCGTGTTCGCCGCGCCCGATCGGCAGCGCTCCGACCTCGCGGGTCTCGCCGCTGCGCCACGCCCAGAGCAGGAACAGCCCGAGATTCGCCGCCGCGATCGGCGCCAGCAGCCAATATTGCCGGAACAGCAGCGCGAGCACGAACAAACCAGTCGTCGCCGCGGCCCACAAGGGCAGATAGGTCGGGCCGGGCAGAAAGATGAGCTGTTCGGCGCGGCCGTTGACGATGCCGACGCCGAGCGTTTCAAGGCGGCGTTCGCGCGCGAAGCCGAGGTAGCCCTCGCCAGCGGCCAGGCGCGGAGCGAGGCGTTCGGCGCGAATGCGGTCGGCGCGCGCGTTCACGGCCGGGATCGAGGCGAAATTGTAGGGCGGCACCGGCGTCGCCATCGCCCAATCGAGCGTCCGCGCGCGCCAGAGATTGCGCGGCACGCGCCGTCCGTAACGCAGATGCAGCAGCATGTCGGCGAGAAACAGCGCGAAGCCGATGGCCATGGCGAACGAGCCGACGGAGGACAGCAGGTTCAGCCAATCCCAACCGATGTCCGCCGGATAGGTCGAAACGCGGCGCGGCATGCCGCGCAGGCCCGTCAAATGCATAAGGAAGAATGTCGCGTTGAAGCCGATGAAGATCAGCCAGAACGCCGGAACGGACAGCGCATGCAGGGCCTCGCGCCCGGTGAAATGCGGCAGCCAGAAATAGGCGGCCGCCAGCATCGGGAAGACGAAGCCGCCGATCAGCACGTAATGCAGGTGGGCGACGACGAAATGCGTATCGTGGGCCTGCAGGTCGAAAGGCACCATCGCCAGCATCACCCCGGTCAGCCCGCCGGCGACGAAGATGAAGAAAAACCCCATCAGATAAAGCATGGGGATGTCGAAGCGCAGGCGTCCGCGCGCGAGCGTGGCGATCCAGGCGAAAATCTGCACGCCTGTCGGGATGGCCACGAGGGCGCTCGCGGCGGAGAAGAAGGCGAGCGCGAGATGCGGAATGCCCACGGTGAACATGTGGTGCACCCACAGGCCGAAGGAGAGGAACGCCAGCGCGACGATGGCGAGGATCACCGCGCGGTAGCCGACCAGCGGCCGCCCGGCGAAGACCGGCAGGATGGTCGCGATCGCGCCGGCGGCCGGCAGGAAGATGATGTAGACCTCGGGGTGGCCGAACAGCCAGAACAGATGCTGCCATAGCAGGGGATCGCCGCCGCGCTGCGGATCGAAGAACGGCAGGTCGAAGGCGCGCTCGAGCTCCAGCAGGATCGAACCTAGGATCAGCGGCGGGAAGCCGAACAGCATCATGAAGGCCGTCACCAGCATGTACCAGGCGAAGATCGGCATGCGGTCGAGCGACATGCCCGGCGCGCGCATCTTGAGCACGGTGACGATGATCTCGACCGCGACGGCGATGGCGGATATCTCGACGAACGTGACGCCGAGCAGCCAGACGTCCGGATTGATGCCCGGCGTATAGGCTTTGGACGACAGGGGCGTGTACATGAACCAGCCGCCGTCGGGCGCCGCGCCGGCGATCATGGCGAGAATCAGGATCGAGCCGCCGAACAGATAGCACCAATAGCCGTAAGCCCCCATGCGCGGGAATGCCATGTCGCGCGCGCCCAGCATCTTCGGCAGCAGATAGATGGCCAGCCCCTCGATCAGCGGAATGGCGAAAAGGAACATCATCACCGTGCCGTGCATGGTGAAGACCTGGTTATAGAGTTCCGGCGGCATGAACGCGGCCTGCGGGCTGGCTAGTTGCGCGCGCAACAGCATGGCGAGCAGCCCGCCGATGCAGAAAAACGCCAAAGCGGTGACGATGAAGCGTTTGCCGATGACGTTGTGGTTGACGGCGGCGAGCCGTTGCAGCCCGGGGCCGGTGACCCAGATGGCCGATAGCTGCTTGTGCAGGCGCACCGGCGAGCTTGGCGGCGGGACGTCGCGCGGCCTGGTCATCGCGCGTCTCCCGTCGCCGTGTCGCGGGCTTCGACGGCAAACAGCATGCGCGTGTGTCCCGCGCCGCAAAATTCCGCGCAGATGCCGTGATATGTGCCGGGATGGTCCGCTTGGAGGCGAATGATGTTCGTATGCCCGGGGATGGCGTCGATTTTGCCGCCCAATCGCGGAATCCAGAAGGAGTGGATGACATCGGCGCTGGTGACGACGAGATCGACGGGACGCCCGGCCGGCATATGCAGCACGTCGATGGTGGGCGCTTTGCCTGGGCTGTCGGGATAGCTGAATTCCCAGGACCACATGCGGGCCTGCACATGGATGCGAGACGCCGCGGCGTCGGCGCGATGTAACAGCGCCTCGCCCTTCGCCAGCGCGACGATCAGCAATAGGCTGAGAAAAATTCCGGGAATGACGACGCCGCCATAGAGCATCCACGCGCGCGCCGGGACGCGTTTGATCGCGCGCGCGCGCGTGGCCGCGAGCGTCAGGCAGGCGGTCAGCGCGCAGAAGATCGCGATCGCGCCCCACAGCATGACCGTCCAGAGCGACGCGATGGAAGCGGCGGCCGGTCCTGCCGGATCGAGGGCAGAATAGGGCCCGGAGCAGGCGGCGAGAGTTCCCGCCGTTAACGCCATGAGCAGGGGCCGCTGGACGGCCTGGAGCCCATGCGCCACTATTGGCGGCGCAGGAAGGCAATGTTCGCGGCGGCCGAGGAGACCAGCGCCATGAGCGAAATTCGCGATCACGACAATCCGATCATCGCCGAAGTGGCGCGCAAGGACACGGAGTCCGCGGTCGCCGTCGCCGGCCATCCGATTCACGCCATGAGCGTGCATTTCCCCATCGCGCTGGTCGCCGGAGCCTTGGGGTGCGATCTGCTTTATTGGTGGACGGCCGACCCGTTCTGGCTGCGCGCCGGATTGTGGGCGGCGGGAGTGGCGTTCTTCACCGGCATCGCGGCGAGCCTCGTCGGCACCGCGGAGCTGCTGCTGGTTCCCGGTATCCGCGTGCGCGTCGCGAGCTGGACGCACGCGATCGCCGCCATGACCCTGCTGTCCGTCGTCGGCATGAACTGGGGATTGCGCCTGCACGATTCCGCAGCCGTCTTGCCTTACGGTCTGGCGCTGTCCGCGCTGGCGGTGCTGTTCGCCGGCCTGGCCGGATGGCACGGCGGCAAGCTGGTCTTCGATCATGGCGTCGGCCTCATGGTCGAATCCAAGCGATGAAGGTTTCGGCGATGCGGCGGAGCCCGCCGGGTTCGGCCATCACCGCGGGAAAAATCTCCTCGCCGATGTGAGGTTTGAGCAGGACGACGCCGAGGATCGCGCCGACCAGGGGCAGCGTGAGCCCGGTCATGCCGAGGAAGCGCCAAACCGGATAGACCTGATCGTCGTCGAACAGGCGGATCACCACGAGCCCGAGCAGGATGTGGACGATCACCAGGCCGCCGACGAGGAACAGCTTGGCCGCGAACCAGGACGTGAAGACGCCGGCCGCGAAGATCAGGCCGATCCCGCTGGCGATGGCGACAAACGCGGCGGGAGAGATCAGCGACACGTAAAAGAAGCGCACGAGCTGCTGTAGTCGATATAGCGCGTCGCGATCGGACACATGCGTGCGTTGCAGATAGAGGACGGGCAATCCGATCAATCCGGCGCACCAGAGCGAAATCGCCCCGACATGCAGGATTTTAAGCCAGAGGACGAGGCTCATGCCTTGCCGTCCATGACGCGCCCGCTCGGCCCAAGCAAGCGATGAAGCCGATGAAGCGCGACGCCGAGATAAGGCAAGTTCGCGGGAACCCACATGATCAAGCCGGCCAATTGTTGATCTTCGAGGGGCGTCAGGCCGAAGGGCAAGGTCGTCAGCGCGTGCGGCGCTTGTAAAGGCGTCGCGGCGAAAACGAACAGCGCGCCGAGCATGCCCATCTGCAGGATGCTGCCGAAGCCGCCGGCCAGCGCCGAAGCCGGCGGCGTGTCCGGATCGAGCGCGGCCGTCCAGAAGGCGGCTGCGGACAGGAACAGCGTGACCTGCATGAGCCAATAGACGCCGTCGCTGGCGAGGGCGAGGGCGTAAGGCGCCGGCGCATGCCAGATCCAGAACAGGGCGGCGTGAACGATAAAGGCCGCCGACAAAGGCACGCGGGGCCAGGCGCGGAGAGCCGGCTGCGCCCCATAGACCAGCAGCGGCGCGACGACCGCGACGAGCATGGCGTGGTGGGCGACCCGCGCGGAGAACAAGGCGACGCTGAGCGCGCAGAGCGGCGAAACGAAAAGCGCCACGAGCAGGGCCATCGCGGTCCAGAAGGCGGCGTCGCGGCTCGGCGCGAACCCGGCAGGCCTGGCGCGCAGATAGACGGCGGCGAGCGCGATCAGGCCGGCGATCAGCCAGGGATCGAGATTCCAGGCGGCCGCTAGGATTTCGGGCGTTGGCGGCGGTCCGCAGTAAGCGAGGCTAGCCCCCGCCAACTCATCTCCGGACGTGAAGAGAAAATCCACGAATCCTCGTCCCCTTGCGATTGATGCGGGAACCCCATCTTTCCTACCGCGTTTCTACCCTGCATAGAGAGGGAGCCCGAATGAACGAAACGCGCTACTCCAGGCGGAAGTTCCTTAGAGCTTCGCTGCTCGCCGGGAGCATGTTGGCGGCGCCTCGCGCCTTCGCGGCAACGCAGCCGAAAGGCATACCTTGGCATCCGGGATACGCCGATCTTCCCCCGACAGTCGGCGACGCGCGCTTCTTCACGCCAGAGGAGGCGGCGGCCGTCGATGCCATGACGGCGCGGCTGATACCGGCCGACGCTCTCGGCCCCGGCGCGCGCGAGGCCGGCGTCACCGGCTTCATCGACCGGCAACTGGCCGGATTTTATGGCCGTGGCCAGCGCTGGTACATGCGTGGGCCGTTTCGCGACGGCACCGCCGAACAGGGCTATCAGTCCTCCTTGCCGCCGGCCCAGCTCTATCGCCGCGCGCTCGCCGCGCTCGATCGCCATTGCCGCGAGCGCCATGGCGGAGAGCCTTTCGCCAATCTCGCGGAAAGCGTGCAGGACGAGCTTCTCAAAGCGCTGGAAGACGGCGAGCTCGATCTCGGCCAAGTGTCGGGAAAAACCTTTTTCACGCTGCTGCTGGATAACGCCATCGAAGGATTCTTCGGCGATCCCATCTACGGCGGCAACCGCGACATGGTCGGCTGGCGTCTCGTCGGATTTCCCGGCGCGCGCTACGACTACCGGCCCTTCATCCATCACGACGGCGCCCGCATTTCCCTCGAGCCCGTGAGCTTGCAGGGACGGCCGGGTTGGAATTCCAGGTAACGCCGCTCCAATCATAGCGAGGTATGCGCATGGCGACGAAATTGCCGCCGGTCGATGTGGTCTTGGTCGGGTTCGGCTGGACCGGAGCGATCCTCGGCCAGGAACTGACGGAAGCCGGCTTGAACGTGCTCGCGCTCGAGCGCGGCGGCTGGCGCGACACTCCAAGCCATTTCCCGACGACTCTGGCGCAGGACGAGGTGCGCTTCTATTGGCGTCACGAGATGTTTCAGGAAACGGCGCGCAACACGCTCACCTTCCGCAACAACGCGGGCCAGACGGCGCTGCCGATGCGGCGCTGGGGTTCGTTCTTGCCGGGCACCGGCGTCGGCGGCGGCGGCGTGCATTGGAACGGCCAGACCTTCCGTTTCCTGCCCAGCGATTTCGTCGCGGCGAGCCATAATCGCGAGCGCTACGGCGCGTTCGCGGAAGGCATGACGATCCAGGATTACGGCGTCACCTACGACGAGCTTGAAATCTATTTCGACCGGTTCGAGAAGCTTTGCGGCATCAGCGGCAAGGCGGGGAACATCAAGGGCGAGATTCAGGCGGGTGGCAACCCTTTCGAAGGCTGGCGTAGCGACGAATACCCCAATCCGCCGATGGAGATGACCTTCGCGCAGAAGCGGTTCGCCGCCGCCGCCCGCGAGCGCGGCCTCAATCCGTTTCCGGCGCCCTCGGCCAATTTGAGCCGGGCCTACACCAATCCGCTTGGCGCGCAGCTCGCGCCCTGCACCTATTGCGGATTCTGCGAGAAATACGGTTGCGGCAATTATTCCAAAGCCAGCCCGCAGACGACGATTCTGCCGATCCTAATGCAGAAGCCCAATTTCACGCTCAAGACGCACAATGAAGTGCTGCAAGTCGTCCGCGACAGGTCGGGACGGCGCGCCACGGGCGTCGTCCACGTCGATAGCCGCGGCGAGGTGTTCGAGCAGCCGGCGGAGATCGTCATCCTCTGCGCCTATCCGCTGGAGAACGCGCGCCTGATGATGCTGTCCGGCATCGGCGAGACCTACAATCCGGCGACGGGCGAAGGCCTGCTGGGCAAGAACTACTGCTATCAGGTCGTCTCGTCTGTCGATGTGTTCTACGACGACAAATACACCAACCAGTTCGCAGGCGCGGGCGCGCTCGGCATGGTGGTGGACGAATACAACGGCGACAATTTCGATCACGGCGGGCTCGGTTTCATCGGCGGCGGATACATGGCTTGCTGGACGACCAACGCCCGTCCGGTCGAAACGCGCCGCACGCCGCAAGGCACCCCGCAATGGGGCTCGGAATGGAAAAAGGCGGTGGCGGACAATTTCCTCAAGTCCACGTCGATTTCGACGCACGGCGCTTCGATGGCGCATGCCGCCAACCATCTCGACCTCGATCCGACTTACAAGGACGCCTATGGCCGTCCGCTGCTGCGGATGACGTTCGACTTTACGCCGAACGACCGCGCGATGACCGCCTATCTCACCGAGCGCGCGACGGAGATCGCCAAAGGCATGGGCGGGCGCGAGATCAAGGTGAACGCGCGAGAAGGGGCCTACCGATCGATGCCCTATCAGACGACGCACAACACCGGCGGCACCATCATGGGCAGCGATCCGAGCAATAGCGTGGTGAACCGCTATCTGCAGAGCTGGGACCTGCCGAACTTGTTCATCATGGGCGCTGGCGTCTTCCCGCAGAACGCGGGATATAACCCGACGGACACGGTCGCGGCCCTGACCTATTGGGCCGCCGAGGCCATCACCACGCGCTATCTTGCCGATCCTGGCCCGTTGGTGCGGACATGAGCGCTATCCGCGCGATCTTCGCCGCGCTCTGCTTTCTGGGCGCGACGACCCTGCCGGCGGCCGCGCAGAACAATTCCTACAGCCAGGTCGAGCGGGGGCGCTATCTCGTCGCGCTCGGCAGCTGCCAGGGGTGTCATACCAAGCCTGGCGAGGAGCCGTTCGCGGGCGGGCGCGGGCTGGAGACGCCGTTCGGAATCATCTACACGCCCAACATCACCTTCGAGAACGAGACCGGCCTGGGCCTCTGGTCGAAGGACGATTTTTGGCGCGCCATGCACGACGGGCGTCGCCGCGACGGCGCGCGCCTTTATCCGGCCTTCCCTTATCCGCACTTCACCAAGATGCCGCGCGAAGAGGTCGACGCTGTTTACGACTATCTCTCGACGCTCGATCCCGTGAAGAAACAAGCTCCGGCGACCAGCTTGCCGTTCCCCTTCAATCAGCGCTTTCTCCTGGCTGGCTGGAACATGCTGTTTTTCGAGAAAGGGGCGTTCCGCGCCGATCCGGAAAAGTCGGCGGAATGGAATCGCGGCGCCTATATCGTCGAAGGGCCAGGCCATTGCGCTGGCTGCCATACGCCGAAAAACCTTTTCGGTGGCGACAAGAAAAGCCGCAACTTGACGGGCGGAAATTTGGAAGACTGGTTCGCGCCCGACATTCGTGGCGGCCGCAACGGCGGCCTCGAATCCTGGAGCGTGGACGACATCGCCGAATTTCTCGGCGAAGGGCGCAACGCGCACACGGCGGCTTTCTCGACCATGGCCGAAGTCATCGCCTTATCGACCCAGCATTTGAACGAAGCGGATCGTCGCGCCATCGCGATCTATCTCAAGGATATGGACGGCGAGGAGCGTCCGACGCCGCGCGCGGCGTCGGAGGCGACGATGGCGGCTGGCCGCGAAATCTATTTCGACAATTGCAGCGCCTGCCATGTGTCGGACGGCAGCGGCATTCCGCGCTTCTTCGCGCCGTTGGCGGGATCGGGCAAGGTCAATGCCGAGGATCCCACCACCGTCATCCGCGTCATTCTCGAGGGCGCGCGCGCGGTGCCGACGAAGGCCCGGCCCACGCCGCTGACCATGCCGCCCTTCCATTGGAAGCTCACCGACGCGCAGATCGCCGACGTGGCGAACTACGTGCGCCAGAGCTGGGGCAATCGCGGCGCGCCGGTCTCTGCCAGCGCGGTGCGGGAGCTTCGCGAAGCGTTGCGGTAGAATGCCTGACGTCGCAAAATCCGCCATATTGCCTTGATCACGTAAGGAGTTCTTGATGAGCACGCCGCGCAGCACAGCCCGCAAGCTTGCCACCGATGCCGAATATCGCCTGGTCGAAGAGAGCTTCGCGCCCTCGGTGGCCGATCTCGATGCGAAAGCGCTGAGAAACCGCATCGAGCGCGCCCGGCGTTTGCGGGACAAGTATCGCAAACAAGCCCAAGGCCGTTCGCGTGAAATTCGCGGAAAGGCCGATCAAAGGCGTAAGGCTCCGGCGCGCTCGAACGTGCTCTCCGTCGCGAAACACAAGCTGTTCGAGGAGACCTTGGGGCGTTTCGAAAAAAGTTTGGCGCAGCGGGAGAAGGCGCGCTCCAAGCCTAAGCAGAGCGCTCTCGCGAAAAAGGCGCTCGCATTGAAGCGCAAGGCGAAACCTGCGGGCGGGAAGCCGGCGTCGCGCACCGTAAGCGGCGGCATGAAGTCCAGCCCGACGTCGCGGCGGAAAGCCGCATTCCCCGCGCCAGGCGCGAGAAAGGGCGAGCAATCCGCAGCTGTGAAACGGGCGCAAGCGCGAAAAGATAGCCGCGCTTGAATGCCCGTTGGGGCGGATGATCCGCATCCCTCTCACATGGATTGCATGGCGACGCACCCCAAGCGAGAGCTATCAGCGAAAATATGAAACGCGCCCCGCACCGGTGGCGGCGTTCGATGATCGCTCATCTCGTTGATCGCTCATTGGGCAATTGATCGCGCCGTCGCTGCGGCGACGGCGCGATCAGGGCGCGATATGTCGTTGTTCGAAACGCGATCAGACGAACGCGCCTGCGGCATTGACGCATCATCGGTTGAAAACAAAGACTATCTAGCGAACCGCGCGCGGTTTCGCGTCTTGAAAACGCGCGGGCGGCAGACACGGCATAAGACTTGAAGGAGAGCGTCATCGGCGTTCCAATGCGGGCTCAGCAAGCGTGCGTCCGCGAGTTCGGCTCTATCCAGGGGAGAACCAGATGACCATCCGCTTTCTAAAGCTTTCCGCGTCCTTCGCAGCGTCTCTCGGCGTCATGCTCTTCGGGTCGCTGTCGCCGTCTTCTGCGCAAGCGCAGGCCGATTTCTTCAGCGGTAAGACCATGAACGTCATCGTCGGCTACACGCCCGGCGGCGGCTACGATTCCGGCGCGCGCGCTCTGGCGCGCCCTATGGGGAAGCATATTTCCGGCAAACCCAACTTCGTGGTGCAGAACATGCCGGGCGCGGGCAGCATCAAGGCCGCCATGTTCATCTATTCGGCCGCGCCGACCGACGGAACGACATTCGGCACGTTCGGCCGCGGCGTCGCGGTGGAGCCGCTATTCAACAGCGAGGTCGCCAAATTCGACGGCACGAAATTCACTTGGATCGGCAGCACCAGCGCGGAAAGCAGCATCTGCGGCGTTTGGCACACGTCCAAGATCAAGAGTTGGGACGACATGCTGAAGCACGAGTTCACCGGCGCGGGCGAAGGCGCGGGATCGGACCCGGATAATTCTTCGGCGGTGCTGAAGAACCTGTTCGGCGTCAAGATCAGGCTTGTGACCGGCTATCACGGCGGGTCAGAGATGAATTTGGCCATCGAGCGCGGCGAGGTCGATTCGCGCTGCGGTTGGAGCTGGAGCAGCCTCAAGGGCACCAATCCTGACTGGGTGCCGCAAAAGAAGCTGATCCCCATCGTCATCTTCGCCTTGAACAAGAATCCCGAATTGCCCGGCGTGCCGGTGATCACCGATTTCGTCAAGACGGCGGAGCAGGCGCAAATCGTCAATCTGTTCATGAGCCGGCAGGAGATGGCCTGGCCCTTCGCGGCGCCGCCGAATCTCGCGCCGGAGCGCGCGCGGACCCTGCGCGCCGCTTTCGACGCGACGATGAAGGATCCGGCCTTCGTCGCGGAAATGGCGAAGATCAAGCGCGGCGTCGAGCCGATGACGGGGCTGGCGGTCGAGAAGATGCTGAGGGACATCTACGCGACGCCGCCGGAGGTGGTGGCCAAGGCGCGCCAGATCATCGCCGACGGCGCGCGGTGAGGCGGGCGTGGGGATCGGCGGCATGAAAGAAGCGTCCCTAGTGGGGCTTGGCGTCGATGCGCACGATTTGACGCCCTATGTCGGCGCGCGCATCGACGGCGTCGATCTGTCGCGGCCGATCTCCGACGCGGTCTTTCGCGCCATCGAAGACGTCTGGCTGCGCAAGCAGGTCTTGCTGTTCCGCAGCCAGACGTTGAGCGAGGACGATCAAGTGCGCTTCGCCGAGATGTTCGGGCCGCTGAACCGCAGCCATACGATCAAGCCGCACCATAGCAAGACGAACAACGCGGTCATGTTCGTCTCCAACATCATGGAGAACGGCCAACTGATCGGCGCGCATCCGGATGGCGAGATGCATTTCCATACCGATCAGTGCCATCAGCCGAAACCGTGCTCCGGCACCATGCTCTATGCCATGGAAATTCCGAGCAAGGGCGGCAACACGCTGTTCGTCAGCGGCTATCACGCCTACGAGACGCTGCCGGAAGGCCTGCGGCGGCGCATCGACGGCTTAAAGGCCGTGAACGCCTACGACTACGACCATGGCGAGACGCGCAGCAGCTTCGTGAAGGAAGGCATCCCGCGCGCCGCGCATCCCGTCGTCCGCACCCATCCGCGAACCGGCCGCAAGGCGCTCTACGTCAATCGCCTGATGACCGCTTATATCGAGGGCATGGACCGCGCGGAAAGCGAAGAGCTGCTGATGGCCTTGTTCGCCCACCAGGAGCGGCTCGAATACGCTTACGAGCATGTCTGGCGGCCCGGCGATCTGGTGCTGTGGGACAACCGCTGCACACTGCACGCGCGCACCGATTTCGACGCCTCAGAGCGGCGGCTGCTAAGGCGGGTGACGATGATCGGCGAAGCGCCGGTGTAGGGGCTTGAGACGGGGAGATTGGCTGTGCTCGCAGTCTTCAGCGAACTCGTCTCCGCGCTAAATTCCCTGTTAATAGGGAATTTACAGGGAATTTTGCCAATTCTAGGGGTGGATTTCGCAGCACGCTAGCGCACAAGGTATTGGTTTATATATAATTTCTTAGATTTATCGCCTCGTTGAAACAGGGAAAAATATCGAATTAACAGCGAAGCATATCGACGAAGCAGGGTTTATTTGAAGAAGATGGTCAGCGGACATACCCGCGTAGCCTCGAATACCCCGCCCTCTGATCGGGTGACAGGATCTCCATCATCGTCAGGTGATAACGCAGATGGGCGGTGCGAAGTTGACCCTGGGCGGCGGCAATCCGAGCGACCAATGCCTCCATGGATTCTCGCGTAACGATTCGGTCAGCGAACACGCGGTCGAGTTCGGTTTCGCCGGCGATGACCTCTCCGCCGATAAACGCCGTCTCACTTTTCATCGCCGCGAGGAGCCCGGCCGCCCGCTCTTTTTGGTCCGCAGAGAGTTGCAGAGCATCCGCTAGTTCAAGCACATGCGACGGGCCCGGATACCCATTCAGTTCGGCGGCCAGCGCAAGTGTCATGCCGCGCCCCGCCCTGAGGTCGGCGACCTGCTGATCTGACAGCGCTTTCACGGTGCGGCTCTCCAAATCCGCGTAGGGCGACGCCCCGGTCACTGCCGGATTGGCTTCGTGGCCGACGCGGGGATGATGGTTCTGCGCGGATGCTTGGGCGACGAATGTGACGGCAAGCAACGACAAAGCAAAGTACATGCGCAGCATGGTGAACTCCTGTTTTACGCATTTCATCTTGCCATGGTCCGTCTGCCCCGAGCATGATCCGGATCATGTCTGAAATGATCGAATCGTTCTCGAAACTGGCCGAACGCGAGCAGGCGCTAGCTTCAGGAGACAACTTGTTCCGGCAAGGTGATTCCGTTCTGTCACTGTTCGTCGTAGCAAGCGGAGAGCTGCGGCTGGTCCGGCCGCTGCCACACGGGCCGCATCTTGTATTGCAGCGTGCCAGAGCTGGGATCCTCCTGGCGGAAGCGTCTCTATTCGCCGAGCGGTATCATTGCGACGCGCTGGCAATCGAAGCCGCCCGTATCTTGGTCATACCCCGAAAGCGAGTTAACGATGCTCTTGCCGCCGACCCCGCTCTAGCCCGTGCATGGGCCAAGCATCTGGCACACGAGCTCCAGCGCACGCGGGCGCAAGCCGAAATTCTCTCACTGAGAACATTGATACAAAGACTCGAGGCCTGGCTGGGTCTCAACGACAACGCCTTGCCTCCGAAAGGTCAATGGCGGCAAATCGCATCCGAAATCGGCGTGTCACCGGAAGCGCTATACCGCGAGTTGGCTCGGCGCCGAGGGTAATCACAACGCCAAGCATTTCCTCGCGGTGATCTCTTCAACTTTGCAGACAGATTCGTCATCGCCCAAATCGCGTCCCGAACCTGCATTTCCGCCTGTTATCAAAAATGTGATGACGTCCGTCGAAATTCCGCAATAGTCTCTCATGATGCGGAAAACCCTCGCATATCTGCTGATCGTGGCCGTAGCCCTGATTTCCTATGGTCCAGCCAGCACTCCCATGTCCGCTGCGGCCGCCTCGCCCGCAAACGCGGATATGGCACCCATGCCGACACACGCTGATATGGCGTCCATGCCTGCTCACGCGGACATGGCCTCCTTGCCCTGCGCCGATCAACCCATGGGCACCGACCAACAGGGCACGAGGCCACCCTGCACCGCCGACTTCGGCAACTGCATGGCTCGGTGCGCGATATTGATCCAGCCGGCCGCGATGGCATATCAGTCCAACCAATATCCGAAACCTGTCGTCACCGCCTTCAATTGGGCGGTGCCGCCTACGGTCGCGGCTGCTCTCCCCTTCCGACCGCCCCGTTCCTCGATCCTCAAATAAATCTCGCGGCGCCGCCTGACGACTAGGCGGCTATCAGCACACGCATGCGGATCGCCTGATCGGCATGCCGCCACGCATGTGCGAACGCTATCGAGGATCGACTATGAACAAGATTTCAACCCTGATTGCCGGGGGCTTCACCGCTGTGCTCGCCCTGGGCATGATTCTTCTAAACGCCCCCGTTAACGCCGAAAGCCCGACATGGCAGGCGGTGAAGTCTGAGGTCGCCGTCGGGACATCCGTCCGACTGGAGGTGACGCTCAACGGGGCCACAGGCCCCATTACCGTGACGTCGGCTCGTCTCGACATGGGGCCTGATGGCATGGCGACGATGACCACGCGTATTAGTCCAATCGCGTCAACGACGCCTGGCGTGTTTGCGTTCGAAGCCGACCTTGTCATGGCCGGCCGCTGGGCACTGACCCTCTCGGCGAAGGTTGAGGGTCAGTCTCAGCCTGTGACGGGGATCGTCGTTTTCACGGCTGTCGAGAAGAAGGCGGGTGCAGAATCAGTACCCACGCCAACTGGGGATCGGAAGCTCCTGTACTACCGCAACCCAATGGGCCTGCCGGACGTCTCGTCAATGCCAAAGAAAGATTCGATGGGGATGGACTACATCCCCGTCTATTCCGACGAGGTCACTGGAATTGGGGGCGCCATTCGGATTGCCCCGGAACGAGTCCAGCGGGCCGGAGTGCGCACGGAGCTGGTGGCACCCCACGACCTAACTAGGACAATAAAGGCAGTTGCCACGATCACGCCCGACGAAAGCCGTCTCGGCATAGTAACAGCCAAGTTCGATGGCTTCGTTGAGCAACTGCTGGTCCCGCTGACTGGTAGCGAAGTTCGCGCTGGCCAGCCCCTCGTGAGGGTCTGGATTGAGAGTAAAGATATCCTGCAAAAGCAGGCTGATTTTCTTATTGCCCTTAAGCGTCCAGGCGAGGCCGAACAGGCGGAGAGAAACCTGCGCCTTTTCGGGATTTCCGATCAAGAGATTGCACAGCTACGCAAGACGGGACAAGCCGTCCGGTCGGTGGTGCTCACTGCTCCCTCGAGCGGTACCGTGTTGGCAAAGCCTTCCGTCGTGGGCATGCGCTTTTCAGCGGGCGACACGCTGTTCCGAACAGCTGATTTGTCGACCGTCTGGGCGATGGCTCAGGTTTCCGAACGGGACCTGGGCCTCGTGCGCATCGCCCAGACTGCGCGAATCACATTGAAGGCCTATCCGAACGCTCCCATCGAAGGTCGGGTTGCATTTATCTATCCGGAAATCGATATGCAGACCCGCACGGCAAGCGTGCGTATCGAGCTTCCAAACCGCGAGGGAATCCTGCGGAGCGGCCTGTATGCCGACGTCGCCATCGAAGCTCGGCCCGACAGCGGACCAACGCTCGCCGTGCCGGAATCCGCCATTATCGATAATGGCACGAAGCGCGTCGTCTTTGTCGACAAGGGCAACGGCATCTACGAGCCGCGCAAGCTGACGCTCGGTCAACGCGGGGGCGGATATGTCCAAGTGCGCGACGGTCTGGCCGAAGGCGAACGGATCGTCGTCACGGGCAACTTCCTGATCGACGCCGAGAGCAACTTGCGCGCCGCCCTGACCGCCTTCACGGCCCCGGAGCAGTCGCAGTGATCGCTCGCCTCATTAGATGGTCGGCGTCCAACATCGTCCTGGTGCTGATAGGCAGCGTGTTCCTGACGCTTGCCGGCATTTACGGCCTGACCCGGCTTCCGCTCGACGCGCTTCCCGATCTCTCGGATACGCAGGTCATCGTCTACACGGAGTATCCCGGTCAGACGCCTCAGGTCATCGAAGACCAGGTCACATACCCTCTCACTACAGCAATGCTGAGCGTGCCGCGCTCGCGCGTCGTGCGCGGCTTCTCGTTCTTCGGCGTTTCCTTCGTTTACGTCATCTTCGAGGATGGCACCGACATCTATTGGGCGCGGAGCCGAGTCCTTGAATACCTCAACGTCGCGGCGAAGCGATTGCCGGCAGGCGTAACGCCGAATCTGGGACCGGATGCCACGGGCGTCGGCTGGATTTACCAGTATGTCGTGAACGGCAAGGACTACGATCTTGCCGAACTTCGCTCCATACAAGATTGGCAATTACGCTTCGGCCTTGCGAAAGCCGATGGCGTTGCCGAAGTGGCGAGCGTCGGCGGCTTTGTGAAGCAATACTCTATTGTCGTCGATCCCCAGCGGATGAGGGCGCTCGGCTTGACGCTAGAAGGCATTCGCGATGCGGTCCGAGCCAGCAATATGGACGTCGGCGGGCGGACGATCGAGCTCTCCGAGACCGAGTTTATGATCCGCGGCCGCGGCTATATCCAAAGTCTTCAGGACATCGAGCAGATCGTCTTGAAGGCCACCAACGGCGTGCCCGTAACCGTGCATGACGTAGCAAGGGTCGAACTCGTCCCGGACGAGAGGCGTGGCATTGCTGAATTAAATGGCGAAGGCGAAGTCGCCAGCGGCATTACGATCCAGCGCTATGGCGCCAATGCACTCGACGTCATCAAAAGCGTTAAGAACCGATTGGCTGATATCGCCTCGAGCCTTCCCGAAGGTGTGAACATCCTTCCAATCTATGATCGCTCGGTACTCATCGAGCGAGCCATCGAAACGCTCAGGTCCACGTTGATCGAAGAGAGCATCGTGGTGGCGCTGATCTGCTTCATCTTCCTTCTTCACGCGCGGAGTGCGCTGGTGGCGATCGTCACGATCCCGATCGGCATCCTCGCCGCGCTGGCCATCATGAACGTCCTGGGGATCGGCTCGAACATCATGAGCTTGGGCGGCATCGCGATCGCCATTGGCGCCATGGTCGATGCGGCGATCGTCATGATCGAGAACGCCCATAAAAGATTGGAACACGCCCCACCTGACATGCCGCGGACTGAGGTGCTGATCCGCGCGGCACAGGAGGTCGGCCCGGCGCTGTTCTTTAGCCTGCTGATCATCACCGTCTCGTTCTTGCCGATTTTCGCGCTGGAAGCCCAGGAAGGCCGGCTTTTCAAACCGCTCGCCTACACGAAGAGCTTCTCCATGGGCGCGGCCGCCTTGCTTTCAGTGACGCTAGTGCCAGCTCTGATGGTTCTATTCATCCGTGGCAGAATCATTCCAGAAGCCCGCAATCCCCTCAACCGTCTATTGATCTGGCTCTACCGCCCGATCATTCGCCTAGTGCTGCAAGCGAAGTTCCTCACCATCGTTATCGCTGTGGCGATCCTCGCCGTATCGATCATTCCCGCGAAGCGGCTCGGCACGGAGTTCATGCCAAATCTCAACGAGGGCACACTCATGTATATGCCCACGACCTTGCCCGGTATTTCGGTGACCAAGGCGGCGGAGTTGTTGCAAACCCAGAACAAGATCATCAAGACCTTCCCCGAGGTGAGCTCGGTCTTCGGCAAGGCAGGCCGCGCGCAGACGGCGACCGATCCGGCGCCGATGGAAATGTTCGAGACGATCATCAACTTGAAGCCCGAGACCGAATGGTCCGCCGGCATGACGGTGGACAAGCTGATCGCCCAGATGGATGCCGCCTTGCAGTTTGCTGGCGTCAGCAACGCCTGGACGATGCCTATCAAGGCGCGCATCGATATGCTCTCGACTGGAATCCGCACCCCCGTGGGCGTCAAGATATTCGGAAAGGACCTCAAGGAGCTGGAGCGCCTTGCCCGCGAGGTAGAGACCACGCTTCGCAAGGTCGCCGGCACTTCCAGCGCCTATGCCGAGCGGGTCAATAGCGGGTATTTCCTGGAGATCGTACCGGACCGAACGCAGATCGCCCGCTATGGGCTGACGGTTCAGGACGTGCAGAACACGATCTCCATGGCTCTCGGCGCTGAAATTGTGACCACGACGGTAGAGGGCCGCGAACGATATGGGGTCGTGCTTCGCTATCCCCGCGACGTGCGAAGCGATACGGACGCCATCGCGTCCGAGGTTCTCGTCTCACTGCCGAATGGCTCGGCCATACCACTTGGCGAAGTCGCCACAATCCAGCGCACGCAGGGGCCGACATCCATCCGCACCGAGGATGGGCAACTCGTCGTCTATGTCTACGTCGACATCCGCGACCGCGACTTGGGTGGCTATGTCCGCGACGCTCAGAAACAGGTAGCCGAACAGGTTGCCTTCCCCGCCGGCTACTTCGCCACTTGGAGTGGCCAGTTCGAGTATCTGGAACGTGCCGAGGCCCGTTTGCAGATCGTGATCCCAGCCACTCTGCTGGTGATCTTCCTGTTGCTCTACCTGAACTTCCGCCGGATGTCGGATACGCTGATCGTCATGCTGTCGTTGCCATTTTCCTTGGTCGGCGGCGTTTGGTTCATGTACTGGGAGGGCTTCAACATGAGTGTGGCGGCCGCGGTCGGCTTCATCGCCCTCGCCGGCGTCGCTGCCGAAACGGGGGTGATCATGCTGGTCTATTTGCATCATGCCTTGGAGGAAGTGCGCGAGCATGCCCGATCGGAGGGCCGCATATTCACCAATGCAGATCTTCATCAGGCGATCATGACGGGAGCCGTCGAGCGCGTGCGGCCGAAGATGATGACTGTATGCGCCATCATGGCGGGTTTACTTCCCATTTTGTGGAGCACGGGCGTCGGCTCCGAGGTCATGCAGCGCATTGCCGTGCCAATGATCGGCGGAATGGTGTCGTCGACGATACTCACGCTTATCGTCATCCCAGCTCTCTTCGCGTTGATTCACCGACGCGACTTAGGAACTATTTGAGGAAACGATCATGCTCTCGCCGTCGCCTGCGAATGTCGCCGCTCGAAAACGCCGTACGACGATCTACATCGCCGTTTCCGCGTCTATCGCTCTCGTCATCGCTGTCTTTATGTTTTGGCTATACCCGTCCCTAAGCAGAATTTCTACGGGCCAGCAAAGCAAGATCGATCCTAGCGACCGAAAACAGGTGGCTTTGGGCAAAACGGTCTATGTAGAGCGTTGCGCCGTCTGCCACGGTCGCAATTTGGAAGGCCAACCTAACTGGAGGGAACGCAAATTAGACGGAAAGCTTCCGGCGCCGCCGCACGATGCGTCTGGGCATACTTGGCACCACGCAGACGAGCAGCTTTTCCTGATCACGAAGGAAGGCTTGGCGGCGATTGTGCCTGGCTACGAGAGCGACATGCCGGCCTATAAAGGGATTCTCAGCGATCAGGAGATCGCGGCGGCGCTCGCCTACATTAAGAGCACATGGTCCGCCGACATCCGTGCACGTCAGCCTCAGGCCCTAAAATAGAGCGGACTAAAAATGCTCGCTTCGCGGTTTGGGCGCCCTCACATCAAAAGCATTAGCGTTTGGGCGGCGCCGAAGCGCCGCCCAACATCGTTTATGAAGGTGTGTAGCCCGCTTCGGCGATAGCTTTTTTAGCCTCGGCCTCGCTAATTTCGCCTTCGACGGAGACGGTACGCGACGGCAAGTCGATCCGCACTTTGGCTGCAGGAGCCACACTCTGGATCGCCCTAGTAATGACGGACACGCAATGTCCGCAAGTCATGTCCTGAACGTTAATCTCTGCCACTTTGGCCTCCTATGGTGAGGGTGGGGCACAACGGATGAGGCTTCCCACCCTGGGAAGGTCAATTGCTTCCGTGTGATTTTTTCCGTTTGACCTTCCTATCGTTGGAAGGTTCATACCTCATGGCACTCGGCCTTATAACGGAGAGAAATCATACAATCGCCACAGAGCATTTCCCTAGATATCCCAATAAATGGAATGACTTGCGCGAGTTGCGTCGCCCGAGTCGAAAAGGCCATCCAGGCTGTTTCGGGCGTTACGGCTGTAGCGATAAATTTGGCCGCCGAGCGCGCGCACGTCTCCACCGAAACGGCGGACAATCTGAGTGAGATCGCCAATGCGATTCGGTCGGCGGGATACGAGCCGGAAGAACGCGCCATCGAGTTGGCGATCAGCGGCATGACCTGTGCGAGATGTGTCGTTCGTGTCGAGAGAGCGCTCTTTGCGGTGCCCGGTGTCGTCTCTGCGTCCGTCAATCTCGCGACAGAGCGTGCGACCGTGCATGTCATCGACAGTGCGCTGAAGACAGCTGCTCTCATCGGATCAATCAAGCAAGCCGGCTACAGCGCTGAAGCGATTATCGGCGGACAGCCCGATCTCGCAGAGCACGAAGCGGCTAAGCGCGCTCATGAGCTTCAGTTTCTAAAGCGCTCCACAATTGTGGCAGCTGCGGCGACCGCCCCACTATTTATTGTCGAAATGGCTCTTCATACAATTCCGGCGGCGCATCACTGGCTCGCCGGCACCTTAGGCGAAACGAACTGGCACATAATCAGTTTCGTCCTAGCCACCATTGCGCTGTTCGGACCTGGACTAACGTTCTATCGCAAAGGCGTGCCGAACCTACTGCGACTGACCCCCGACATGAATTCCCTCGTGGCACTCGGCGCCACGGCGGCATGGGCCTTCTCGGTCATTGCGACGTTCTTGCCAGATGCACTTCCAGCTGGAACAGCAAACGTCTACTACGAAGCGGCGGCTGTCATCGTGACGCTGATCCTGCTCGGCCGCTGGCTTGAAGCGCGCGCCAAGGGGCGGACAAGCCAAGCAATTAGGCGCCTGATGACCTTGCAGGCCAAGACGGCTCGCGTCGTCCGCGGTGGTGCGGTTGTGGATGTCGCGATCGACGAGGTCCTATCCGGCGACATTATCGATGTGCGGCCCGGCGAGCGGATCGCGGTGGATGGCCACGTGACCGAAGGATCCTCGTACATCGACGAGTCGATGATCACCGGCGAGCCGATCCCGGTTCATAAGAGTCAGGGAGCGAGCGTCGTCGGCGGGACGGTCAATCGCACGGGCGCATTCCGCTTCCAGGCCGACAAAGTCGGGGAGCAGACCATGCTGGCTCAAATCGTTCGTATGGTTGAGGCGGCGCAGGGCGCCAAGCTCCCCATTCAGGCTTTGGTCGACAAGGTCACGGCTTGGTTCGTCCCCGCCGTCATCGCCGCCGCCGTCGCGACCTTTATCGTCTGGCTTGCCTTCGGCCCGTCGCCGACGCTCAGCTACGCCCTGGTGAATGCAGTTGCCGTTCTCATTATCGCCTGCCCCTGCGCCATGGGGTTGGCGACACCGACCTCGATCATGGTTGGGACCGGCCGCGCGGCCGAGCTCGGCATTCTGTTCCGCAAGGGTGAGGCGCTTCAGTCCTTGCGCGACGTGACCATCGTGGCGCTCGACAAGACCGGGACTCTTACGCAGGGCCGCCCGCAGTTGACGCATATCGAAACGACCGAGTCCTTCGAGAAGGACGATGTGCTGGCATTGGTTGCAGGCATCGAGAGCCGCTCCGAGCATCCGATTGGCGAAGCCCTCGTTGAAGCGGCGAAGGACCGTGGCCTAGACGTGGTTGCCCCCACAACGTTCGACTCCGTGCCTGGATACGGTGTGGATGGCGAAGTGGACGGACGCCGGATTCAAGTCGGCGCCGATCGCTACATGGCGAAGCTTGGCCTCGACACAGCGATCTTCGCCAACGCGGCCCGGCAGCTAGGCGACCGCGGCGAAAGTCCGCTGTTCGCCGCAATCGACGGCAAGCTAGCCGCGATCCTCGCGGTCGCCGACCCGATCAAAGAAACCACGCCAGACGCCATCAAGGCACTGCATCGCCTGGGCCTGAAGGTCGCCATGATCACCGGAGACAACCACCGTACGGCAGAGGCCGTTGCTGCCAGACTTGGAATCGATGAGGTCGTGGCAGAGGTACTGCCTGCGGGCAAGGTCGAGGCTGTAAAATCCCTGCAAAGTGCTGACCGACGCGTCGCCTTCATCGGCGACGGCGTGAACGACGCGCCAGCACTCGCACAGGCCGACGTTGGCATTGCCGTCGGAACTGGGACGGATATCGCCATCGAAAGTGCCGACGTGGTGCTGCTGGGCGGCGACCTGCGTGGCGTAGTGAATGCGATCGAGCTAAGCCGTGCAACGATGCGCAATATCCAGCAGAACCTGGTCTGGGCGTTCGGCTACAACACGCTGTTGATCCCTGTGGCCGCCGGAGCTCTCTATCCCATTTTCGGCTTGCTCTTGTCGCCGATGCTCGCGGCTGGTGCCATGGCGCTATCAAGTGTCAGCGTCCTGTCCAATGCCCTCCGCCTTAAGAAGGTGACGCCGGCAATACATATCCATAAGACCGCTGCCGGGCCGCATGCTCGCAGAACTAATGGACGCTGTGGCAGCCTAGTCAACATGCCTCCGCATTATAGCCGGCGGTGATGTCTAGAGAGGTCAACAGGGCGGCTTGGTCCATTTGTAACAAACTGTAACGCTTGCAGCCGAGGCATATGCGGCTCGGTGCGACAATGCTAAATTCTCTTATGGGCATGGCTCAATCTAACTCGCGACGCGAAAACGCTTCAGGATTCGGCGAGAAGCCGAGTGTGATGACGCATGTCCTCATCGTCGATGATGATGGCGAAATCCGCGATCTACTTGGCCGCTTCCTGCAAAAGCATGGCTACAAAACTAGCGGCGTTCACAATGGCCGTGAGATGCGCAAGAAATTAGAGTCGGAGCAGATCGGCCTCGTGATTCTGGATGTAATGCTTCCGGGTGAAGACGGCATGACCTTGTGCCGAGAACTCAGATCAAAATCATCCATGCCCATTATTATGCTGACAGCGATGGGAGATGAAACGGATCGCATTATCGGACTTGAATTAGGCGCGGACGACTATCTGGCCAAGCCCTTCAACCCCAGAGAGTTGCTGGCCCGCATTAAAGCCGTCTTGCGACGGACTGCTATTCAGGCTTCCCCTAATAAACAGGGAAGAATTGCTTCATTTGCAGGATGGAAAGTAGATCAGGTTCGTCGCGAGCTGACCTCACCAGCCGGCATTTCAAAGGAGCTTACTGCGGGCGAATACGACCTATTGATAGCCTTCGTCGAGCATCCGCAACGCGTGCTGACGCGCGATCAATTGCTCGACCTAACGAGGGGGCGTGACGCTGGACCTTTTGACCGCAGCATCGATATCCAAGTCAGCCGCCTAAGACGAAAATTGGATGAACATGGACAACCAGGCCTAATCAAAACGGTTCGCGGTACAGGCTATACCTTGGCTGCAAAAGTTGAATGGACGTGATGCGCCTTTTTCCAGATAGCATCGCAGGCCGGACGATACTTGTTCTGCTTGTGGGATTAACCCTGTCTCACCTCGTCAGTATTGGGACCTATCAGAACGATCTTTGGGCCGAGCTTGGGCTCAGCAGTAATCACCATTTAGCTGATCGCATCGCTTCGATTTCTCATGCTGTATCCGAGCAACCTATAACAAATCGCGAAAGCACGGCGCACAGCCTATCAAGCCGCACGCTCGAGGCGCATTGGCATGACAGCGGTCCAATAGATTTCGGCCATGGAGAAAAATTAGCCGAGCTTGAGCAACGAATCAGGCAAACTCTGCCTGAAGATCTGGCGAGTGCCGGCTATTTGGTGAATGCCTCTGCTGCATCCACAGGACACGGAGACGGGGCAATACGCATTGTTGTTCAATTGTCTGAAAACAGTTGGTTAAGTTTTACCGCAGAGACACCAGACCGGCACCCCGCGAATTCGCATCATTTGCTCACGTCGACAACATTGATGGCGCTTGCCGTCATTCTGTTTTCTATAATTTCCGTACGCATTCTGACGGCGCCTTTGCGAAAACTGTCTCAAGCTGCGGAGCGGCTGGGAACGGATATGTCAGCGCCACCGCTTGCTGAGGCGGGGCCTCGGGAAGTGCGCCAAGCGGCCCGTGCCTTTAATGGGATGCAAGGTCGTATTAAACGCCTGATTTCAGATCGCATGCAAATGTTGGCGGCGATCTCGCATGACCTTCGGACACCCATCACGCGCTTGCGACTTCGCGCCGAATTCGTCGAAGATGAAGCTCAACGCCGCAAAATGCTTGAAGACTTGAGCGAAATGGAAGCGATGATAGCCTCCGTCTTGGCGTTCATTCGCGACGATGCTGCCAAAGAAGATACGAAATCGGTCGACGTCTCGTCAGTGCTCGAAACGATTTGCTCCGATATGACGGATGCCGGCCATAAAGTTCAGTTTGAGCGCGACGAACAGGTAGTCCTACGATGCCGGCCGTTAGCTCTGAAACGCGCTCTGATTAATCTGATCGACAATGCAATAAAATATGGCCATTCGGCAACCGTCGCATTGACGTCCGAACCAATAGGAATCCGCATCGATATTGACGATGAGGGCCCCGGGATTCCGCAGGCGCTACGCGAAAAAGCGTTTTCTCCTTTTTATCGGATAGAAACGTCACGCAACCGCATGACTGGAGGTACTGGTCTTGGCCTAACGGTCGCCCGCTCCATAATCCGTGCTCATGGCGGCGAAATAGAACTATCCGATAATCCCGGCGGCGGCCTGCGTGCGACGATTCGGCTTCCCCAAATTATCCCATCCTAGGGCAAGTTAGCCGCTATCCTCGATCGGCCAGCATAGGGTGCTCAGGACTATGGGGTGTTAGATAGTCTTGAGCGTCTACACTGGCCGAGCAGCTACTGAGCGCTACAAAAAGTGCAGCACCAAATGATGCTCAATTGGTTTATTGGCAGTTCGTGCGTTGACCGCCAATGCAAGCTGGAACAGCTCTGCTCCTGCTCGGAAGCAGAAAGCCATTAGCTGGTTTGTGTTCCCTCTTATCTCGGTCAATAAAAGGGGTGGCGGGAGGGCTGTTATCCGTGAGGACCAAGCTCATCCGCGGAGGATCGCCATCCTCATGACGCGCGATGGCAGGCGCGCTGAAAGTTGCCGAAGCAAAAGCTACGGCGACCACTGCAATTCTCAATGTAACGTACATAAATTGACTCCCTGATTGATTGCATACCTTCAGGAGTCTATTTGCGCGCTGTAACTACGGTATTTCCGGCTTGTTTCTCTTTGCAGCGAATTGTTTCCGGAAGATATCTATCTAGTTCGCAGTCGCGGCGTGTGGGACTGGATCGACTTGGTCAGAAGTTGGCAGCGGCCAATAACCTAGCGGAACTTATCGATTACCCAGGTCTTCGGTATGAGCCGTTTTTCAAGAGTGGCCTCTACGTATTGGTATGAGGCGCTTTACGCTTGGAGCGCATCACTCTCGTGCCGCAAACCAAGCCAGGGGCAACGCTATCTCAGCAGACTCGATCAACTGCCGTAAACAGGTCTTGGGAGACCAAATTTGCAAGAGTGTGAGCAACGGCAACGTGATGATCCGCGGTACGCGGCGAAACAGCCGCGCAACCAAAAAATACATCGGCAGCATCGAGATGAATAACAGCATGTGAAGGGGCTCAATGTACCACCATAGGTACTCCGTCCACAGCACCTGGCCGCCGTTGAACTCCCCAGCGACCAGTGTTGCGGCGAAATATAGCGTCGTCAATAGCGCAAAGAAGCAGGTAAAATGGACAATTTTGCGATCTAAATAAGTGCGCCAGGGATGATCGTTGGTGCGGCTGAAAAAATAACCCCGCAATCAAAAAGAAAGCCGGCATTCGGAATGGCTTGGCGAAATCCCCCCAAGTATTGAACCCAGCCCCCAAATTGGGCCAGGCTTTGGACATAGATTGTCGCATACAAGCCGACGACGGCGACGGGACAGATCCACTTGGCATAGCCGATCCAAGGAACGCGGGGGTTGCTTTCCTCTAAAGCCATACTGTCTTCCCATGACATTCCGTCGATAACGGACTCGGCGCCTCGACGGAATGACTCAACAGGTCTGATCTATGTAAGCAGAAAGAATGCGATTAATGGTTCGGAACCCGCAGCCACTTACCAAGTAATTGGCATTTGCATTCTTAAAGGATTGCTCAGAACCAGAAGCGAACGCCGGCGACTAGAGACAAGCTATCGACATCCTCCCCTTCAGATCGGGCAAGGATCGCCGTCTCTCCCAACTTTCGCTCCCACGCGACACCAACATATGGCGCAAATTTTCTGCTGAACTCGTAGCGCAAGCGCAAGCCCAACTCGACATCGTTGATGCCGCCTCCCAGCCCAAGTTCGGGCACGTCCTGCGCTGCGAGGGTGATCTCAGCATTGGGCTGCAGAATTAGCCGCTGAGTGATCAGAAGGTCGTACTCAGCTTCAAATCGCGCTGTGAAATCGCCCTGTTCACTGACGAAGCCTTGGAGGTCGAGTTCGAAATACCCCGGAGCAAGGCCTTGCAGACCGATCACGCCATAGGAGCGAGAGGGATCCGGCTCGAAGTCGTGGCGAACACCGACCTGTAAATCCCAATAGTAATCTATGAGGCGGGAATACAGGAGCTGAACCTCCGCGCTTTCGATGGCGTCGGATAAGCTGTACTCCCCCTTCGTCTTAAGCCAGACCTTGTGATAGTCGCCGCCGTACCAAGCATCGGCTTCCCACGCGATGACGTCCTGCCCGTCTTGGGCACGGTACTCGAACTTATCGACGAGTACCGCCCCGACGAGCGGCTCGTGCATTTGAGACATGTTCGACATTGGCTGCGCATGGACTGCCGTCACCATAATGATCGACGCCAAGGTTGCAGCCGGAGCGACAAGCCAATTCTTCTTCCATTGCATGATTCTATCTCGACTTTCTTAGTGCGCTGCCGACGCGGCATCCCGTTGCACGATGACCTTGCGCATCATGCCCGTCTCCATGTGGTACAGAAGATGGCAATGAAACGCCCAACTACCCTCGGCATCGACCGGAATATCGACGTCCAACGAGGTACCCGGCTTAATGTTCACTACGTGCTTTAACGGGTCGCGCACACCATTACCGACCCGCGGCAACATCCACATGCCGTGAAGATGCATCGGATGGTTCATCATCGTTTCATTGATGAATTTGAACCGCGCACGCTCGCCGTACTTCAAGACAATGGGTTCTGCTTCGCTGAACTTCCGGCCGTTGATAGACCAGAAGAAGCGTTCCATGTTGCCCGTCAGGCGAATTTCAATCACGCGGTCCGGCTCTCGGGCGTCGAAAGGCGACGCAAACGCCTTAAGGTCCTTGTACGACAGCACCTTCGCGCCAGCCGGAGCCCCGGTGTCGTTGGCGAGGGGATCAGCCATCGCCATCGCCCCATGCCCCATCGCGGCATGATCCATGCCGGGCATAGCTCCTGTGCTAGGTGCCGGGGCGCTATTGGGCGGGCTTTGGCTCATCTTGGAATGGTCCATGCCAGACATTGCTCCCGCGCCGGATGACGGGGCGGTGGGCATTGCCATCTTAGAATGATCCATGCCGGCCATGCTTCCCTGCGGGGCCGCGGCGCTTGAACCTTCGCTCATCCCCGACATCGCGCCATGATCCATTTCCATGGGCGCCACGTGCCCCGGACGATCGGTTTCAGGATGAATCGTCCCGCGATCGAGGCCCGTCGGCCCAAAGCTCATGCCCATGTCCGCCATCGTCAGCACGGGACGCGGGCGATGCTCCGGTATTTCGCCAACCATGCCCTCGCGCGGCGCCAGAGTTGCCCGAGCGAAGCCGGCACGATCGATCGATTCAGCGAGGATTGAGTAAGCCTGATCTTCCCGCGGCTGAACGATGACATCGTAGGTTTCAGCAACGGAAATGCGGAATTCATCGACGGGGACGGGTTGGACGTTATTGCCGTCCGCCTGCACGACCGTCATCTTGAGGCCCGGAATCCGGACGTCGTAATAGGTCATGGCCGCGCCATTTATGAAGCGCAAACGCACCCGCTCACCTGGCTTGAAAAGCGCTGTAAAGTTCTTTTCAGGCGATTTGCCGTTGACCAAGAAGGTATATCCCGCGACGTCGGCGATATCGGTCGGGTCCATGCGCATCTGGCCCCACATGAAGCGGTCGCTGAGCGCAGCTCCGAGACCGACTTCCTTAGCGTCGCGGAAGAGATCGACAAGGGTACGACGGTTGTTGTTGTAGTAGCCAGGCGAGACCTTGAGATTGCGAATGACCGAGTCCGGATTTTCGTCTGTCCAATCCGACAGCATGATGATGTGTTCCCGATCGTAACGGAACGGTTCACGCTGAGCCGGTTCTATAACGATCGGCGCATATAGGCCGAGTTGCTCCTGGTTCGCCGAATGGCTGTGATACCAGTAGGTGCCAGCCTGAATGATTGGGAATTTGTAGATGAATGTTTCCCCAGGCTGGATGCCGTTGAAGCCCTCGCTGATACCTGGAACTCCGTCTTGGGAAGATGGTAAAAGCAGTCCGTGCCAATGGATCGAGGCGACTTCATTGAGCTTGTTGGTCACTCGAATGGTGACCTCCTCGCCCTCCTTGAATCGAAGAACGGGGCCTGGCAATTGACCGTTGATCAGCATTCCCGGGCGCTCTTTCCCAGTTATGTTGACCATCTGATTTTCAAGCACCAGATCATAGGTGCCCGCGTTGGCTGCATGGGCGAACGCCAGCAGGATACCTGAAGCGGCTAATCCAATGCCGCTTTTCAAAAGCCAGGCTTTCATTGTTATCTCCTCAACATGATCTCAGCGACTGAAATTAACCTTGCCGACCATGCCCGCTTCATAATGTCCGGGAATATTGCAAGCGAACTCGAGCTCGACAGACTTACTGAACTTCCAAACGAGTTCTGCCGTTTTTCCAGGTTCGACGAGAACGCTGTTGGGGTCGTCGTGCTTCATCGACATTCCGCCCATCTGGGAATGATCCATATTCTTCATGTCGTGATTCATGCCCGTTGCGGTCATCATGCCGTGCTCAACCATCATGGCCATCTCCTTTTGATGTTCCATGTGCATCGCGACAGTACCGATGTTGAACTCATGAAGGAGCTGGCCGGCATTGGTCAGCACGAAGCGAACCGTCTCTCCAGCCCGGACCTGCACACTTTCCGGCTCATAGGCGTTGTCGATCATTTTGATCCTGACAACGCGTGTCGTACCGGTTGCCTTGCCTGCTTCGCCGATGGAATCGGCCGCATGGCTGTGGTCGTTAGCTCCAGCGGCGATAGCAAATGACGGCGGCAGAACCGTGGAAAGGCCAACCAGCGCGATCTGGAGGCCGCGAAGCGTCTTTGAAACCGATTTTGTCATTTCACAGTCCTTGGAATGGTGAGGAGTTTTTGGAATAGTGAGAGTTATGGTGGCCAGACTCATGAGGGCTCGGCCAACGCAGGAGCGACCCATAACGCGGGGGGCGTCGGGGGCAAAGCAGACGTCTGCGCTGGCCGATGCAGTAAATATTCACTACCTGAGATTACGTGCGGTCTGTATCTCGGCAATCTCTATTGTGTAACAAAGTGTAACAGCGACGATGGATAAATCGCCCAAGGTCGCTGCGGTAGATATTGCATCAAGACCCTACGGAAATCCGTAGGCGCCAAGCCACGCAAATAACCCTACGAATGCGCTCCGCGGCATTTCCCATGATCGCCAAGCGTCTCAATGACGCGGCACTCGGCGATCGTGCCTTGATGGCAATCTGAGGTCATCCGCACCAACTCACGCTCCATGCCCTTCAGCAGAGCGATCTTCCTTCGCACTTCGACCAAATGTCGGCGGGCAATGGCATCGGCTTCTGTACAGGGCGCATCATGACGACCGCTCATCGCCAGGAACTGCCGCACATCATCCTGCGAAAAGCCGAGATCGCGGGCGTGCCTTATAAAGCGCAGCGTCGTAGCGGCCGCTTCTGAATATCGACGCTGGTTACCGGCAGTCCGGGGGGCTTGGGGCAGCATCCCCATCTGCTCGAAGTAGCGGATTGTTTGGACCTTGCACCCTGTCTGCTGAGCCAACTCACCTATCGTTAAGTATTTGATATCACTTATATCAGTGGCCATAAGATTCTCCTTGAAGCTCTAGTAACTGTAGCTCTTATGTTGAGCTTTGCAATATTGGACTTTGGGAGAGCTCATCATGTCGGTCGCCACCTTGGGTCAGCCGTTGCGGTTCAAAGTCGAGGGCATGGATTGCCCAAGCTGCGCGATCAAGATTGAGAACGCGCTGAAATGGCTTCCGGGAGCCGGACAGATAGCCGTCGATGTCGGCGCCGGCACTGTCGCCGTCACACCGGCCAGCGGAGATTTCGTCCCCGAGGACGCCGCCGAGACGATCCGCAAGCTTGGATACAAAGTCCTCGCAACCCCAGCGGCGCCGGAATCTCGCCAACCGGTTCGCTTCAGCGTCGAGGGCATGGATTGCCCAAGCTGTGCGATCAAAATCGAGAACGCCCTGAAAAGAAACCCCGGAGTCGGCTCGATAGCGGTCAATGTCGGCGCCGGCACCGTCGCGGTGACGCCGATCAGCGATGCGTTCGTGGCGGAAGACGCGGCGGAAACGATTCGACGCCTCGGATTTAAAGCGCAAGCGAATGCGCATCATGCCAAGGCCTCGCAACACAGTCCCGATAAACACGACCACGCCGGCCATGGCCGTGCGGGCCATGACCACGCGGGCCACGACGATGGCAGCCCTGCCACCGCAATATCCAGCAGCTCATGGTGGCAAACCTCTAAAGGCCGGTTGGTTCTCGTCGCCGGCGCGCTGCTGGCTATCGCTTTCATCGCAGACCAGATAGCCCCGGCATTGGGGCCCTGGCCGTTCGTTGCCGCAACGTTGGTCTCGCTGGTGCCCGTGGCGCGCAGGGCTTTTTCGGCGGCGCGCTATGGCTCGGTCTTCACCATCGAGATGCTGATGACTATCGCCGCTATTGGGGCTCTCGCCATCAACGCGGCGGAGGAAGCCGCAGTCGTCGTGTTTCTATTCTGCGTCGGCGAGCTGCTCGAAGGCGTCGCCGCGATGCGCGCCCGCAAGAGCATCGCCGCTCTCGGCGATCTGACGCCCAAGACGGCCATGATCGTCGACGGAACGACCCTCCGCGAAGTTCAAGCGGATACGCTGCAACCGGGACATGTCGTCATGGTGCGCCCCGGCGACCGCGTTCCGTCTGACGGCGAGATTCTGGAAGGCAGCTCCGACATCAACGAAGCGCCGATCACAGGCGAGTCGGTGCCTAAAGCCAAGGCGCCCGGAGACACGGTCTTCGCCGGTACGATCAATCAGACCGTCGCCATCAAGGTTAAAGTGACCAAAGCCGCCAATGACAACACCATTGCGAGGATTCTCCGCTTGGTGGAGGAGGCTCAAGAGTCGAAGGCCCCCGTCGAGCGGTTCATCGACCGTTTTGCGCGGTTGTACATGCCCTTCGTGGTCGGCATCGCCATTTTAGTCGCGATCGTGCCGCCGCTCGCTTTCGGACAGCCTTGGGGCGAATGGGTCTATCGCGCTCTCGCTCTGCTGCTGATCGCCTGTCCTTGCGCGCTTGTGATCTCGACGCCTGCCGCCATCGCTGCGGGCCTGGCAGTCGGGGCGCGGCGCGGCTTGCTGATCAAAGGCGGCGCCGTGTTGGAAGGGGTTGGCCGGCTGCGCACCATCGCGTTCGACAAGACAGGCACGCTGACCGAGGGAAAGCCGAAGGTCACGGATATCGTGAATATCAACGCCTCGCCCGAGGACGCGCTCCGTCTAGCCGCCGCGCTGGAGAAAGGTTCAAATCATCCCATCGCCAAGGCGATCCTCGCCCGCGCGGATCGCGACGGACAAAGCCACACGACGGCGCAGGACGTCGCATCTCTCGGCGGTCATGGCCTGACGGGCGTCGTGGAGGGCCGCGCGCTGTTCCTCGGCAATCCGCGCAGCGCGGCGCAGCGGTCCGGCTTCGACGATCACGTGGCCGCCGAGACCTCCCGCTTGGAAAGCGAAGGGAAGACGGTCGCGGTTTTGATCGAGGGCAACTCCACTCTTGCCCTCATCGCGCTGCGCGACGAACCTCGTAAAGACGCCAAACGCGGCTTGGCTGCTCTATCCGCGCTCGGCGTTAAAGGCGTGATGCTGACGGGCGACAACGCGCGCGCGGCGGCGGCCATCGCCCGCGATCTTGGCGTGGAACCACGGGCCGAACTGCTGCCTGAGGACAAGGCCCGCATCGTCAATGAACTGAAAGCTGCGGGCTATGGTCCGGTCGGCAAAGTCGGCGACGGCATCAACGATGCGCCCGCGCTGGCGGCGGCCGACGTCGGCATCGCGATGGGCGGCGGAACCGATGTCGCCCTGGAAACGGCGGACGCCGCGCTGTTGAACAATCGCGTCATGGGCGTCGCCGAGTTGGTGAAGCTATCGCGGGCGACTCTGTCCAATGTTCACGTCAACGTGGCTTTGGCTATTGGCTCGAAAGCGATATTTCTCGTGACGACCGTTCTAGGCTTGACGGGCATGTGGGTCGCCATCATGGCCGATACCGGCGCGACAGTGCTCGTCACCCTCAATGCGCTGCGCTTGCTCGCCTTCCGATTCGACAAAACCTGATGAACATCTGATTTCGACAATATGCCCCGCTCCTTGCACCTTGGATTATTTTCGGCGTTCTTCGTTGCCGCGTTTTCAGCCGATCAGGCTTCTAAGAAAATCGCTTTAGACGCGCTTGCAAATCCGCCTCGGATCGTTGAAGTCCTTTCTTTTTTCAACCTGAGGCTCGGATTCAACAGCGGAGTGAGCTTCGGATTGTTCGCGACCGATTCGCCGTACATCCTGATCTCTCTGACGGGGGCCGTGATCGCGATTCTCGCCTGGTGGGCTTATCGCGCTCAATCCGCTATTGAGACGGTTGCATTGGGGCTCATTGTCGGCGGCGCGCTGGGCAACCTCGTCGATCGCATTCGACATGGCGCAGTTGTCGATTTTCTCGACCTGTTCTACCAGGAATGGCATTGGCCGACCTTCAATGTCGCCGACATTACGATTGTTTCCGGGACGTTGCTTTTAGTTCTGACGTCCTTGCGCCAAGGCAAAACGCCGACAAAACCCGCCTCAAAAAGCTGAATTTCCCCTGCGTGAACAGATGACCGGAATGACTGGACGAGCGGCCCTCCTGGTCGTGTTTGCTGTTTTTACAATGCAGGCGGGCGCGCTCTCGCGCGCGGTCGCGCATGAGTTCAAAGCGGGCGAGATAACTGTCCAACACCCCTTTAGCCGCGTGACGCCGAAGGGCGTTAAAACTGGAGCGGCCTACATGACGATCGTGAACGGCGGAACATCGCCTGACCGCCTCATCGGCGCGACGACGGAGATTGCAGAACGCGCCGAAATTCATCGCACAACCACGACTGACAACGGCGTCATGAGAATGCGCCTCCAGCCCGACGGAATCGCCATACCCGCTGCCGGCGAGATCAAGCTCCAGCCCACGAGCGAGTATCATATCATGCTGGTCGGCCTCAGCGAGCCGCTGCAAGAAGGAATGAAAATTCCTCTCGTCGTGAAGTTCGAGAAAGCGGGATCCGTTGCGGTCGAACTGGCTGTCGAGGCTCTGCGAAAACGTCCCGATGCGCCGCCGAGTCACGGCGATCATTGACGATGAAAACCCTACGGCTTGTTCGTATCGTCGCGTGGATCGCTGTCGCATTGGCGCTCACGCTGCTTTTTGGCTATTGGAAATCCCTGCCGTCCAAAAAATCTGAGGATGCGGCTATCACGTCGCCGATGCGGCTTGGAGGGTCTTTTTCGCTCGTTGACCACACCGGAGAGGCTGTCACAGATAAAGATTATCGCGGCAAGCCGCATTTGCGGTTTTTCGGTTTCACGCATTGCCCGGACGTCTGCCCTACGACATTGTCGTGGCTCGCCGACCTCGTGGAGCAGTCGGGCGGAGATGTCCCTATTCTGCTCGTCAGCGTCGATCCCGAGAGAGATACCCCAGAGGTGCTCGCGGATTACGTCTCCAGTTTTGGCCCGAACATCGTTGGACTGACGGGGACGGTCGATCAGATCGACGCTGTCGTCAAAAGTTGGGGAGCCTATTCCAAACGGGTGCCGCAAGAGGGCGGAGGATATACGATGGACCACACCGCTAGCGTCTACTTGGTCGATGGCGACGGCGCTTTCCGCGGCACTCTCGACATTCATGATGCGTCTCCGACGGCAAATCTCGCCAAACTTAAACGTCTCCTCGAATCGAATTGAAGCCGGAGCATTATGAGCGACAGCCAGAACGAGCGAAAATCGAGACAGAAGCTCCAGCAGCGCCTGAAGTCTCGCAACCTCGCTCTGGCCGCCGTTCTGGCTGGGTTGGTCATCTTGTTTTTCGCTGTCACTATCGTTCGCGTTCAACAAGGAAGCGAACAACGGGGCAATGCCCCTCTCATTATAAATCGTTGAGGGACTGACGGAGATGGCCGAAAATAGGAATGGCGCAGTCTGGAATTTGATCTTTGCCGCTTGGCTCGTCGCCTTGGCATCCACTCTCGGCGCCCTGTTTATCGGCGAAGTCATGGGGCAAACGCCGTGCAACCTCTGTTGGTTTCAGCGCGCGTTCATGTTTCCTCTGGTCGTGATCCTCGGCATTGCCTGCTACCGGTCCGATGCCGCCGCTTGGATATACGGACTGCCGGTCGCAGTCGCCGGCGGCTTGATCGCGGCGTTTCATAGTTTGCTATACTTCGGCGTCATCCCTAAGGAGATCGAACCCTGCGGAGCCGGCCCGTCCTGTTCGAGTCCGGATATGCTCATGCTCGGCCAGCTTCCGATCCCGGTTCTTTCGCTCATAGGTTTCATGGCCATTATCGGCCTTTTGCTGGTCGTCCGTCGGAGGCTCGAATCGTGATGTCGAAGCGCGTTATCGTTCTGCTGACGGCGCTCGTCGCCGTGGGAATCTTTTTCGGCGCGGGCGTCGCCTACGACCGCCAGATGGCCAAGCTGAAAGAAGAAGCCGCCACCGCTTCCGCCAACGCGCTTATCCGCGACCATTCGCCTGTCATCGGAATCCCCGACGCGCCCGTCACGATCGTCGAGTTTTTCGACCCTGCCTGCGAATCCTGCAGAGCCTTCTATCCGATCGTGAAGCAAATTCTCGCGCGCCATCCGGATGATGTCCGCCTCGTCTTACGTTACGCCCCGCTTCACGAGGGGTCAGACCAGGTCGTGCGGCTGCTCGAAACCGCGCGTATTCAGGGCATCTTCGAGCCTGTCCTCGAATCCGTGCTGCAAGCCCAGCCGCGTTGGGCGGCGCATGGCAATCCAGATATCGATATTGCCTGGCAGGCAGCTCGGATCGCGGGTCTCGATATAGAGCGCGCCAAACAGGATCTAAATCTCCCGGCGATTGAAGCCGTCCTGAAACAGGATGTCGCGGACTTAACGACCCTTAAGATCAGGGGAACGCCGACGTTCTTCGTTAACGGCCAGCCCTTGCAATCCTTCGGACCGCGCCAGCTCTATGAAGCTGTCCTCAATGCGTTGCAGAATATTCGAGCTGCCGAGTAGCAGCCGTTATTACTGAGGTCCGACGTGATTGATCTGCACTCTGCGCTGCTCGCTGGTCTGCTCGGAGCTGTCGAAGGGCTTACCGAATTTATTCCGGTCTCATCCACCGGACATCTGATTCTCTTGGTCGATTTACTTGGATTTCAGGGGCCTCCCGGCAAGGTCTTTGAAGTTGCCATCCAGCTTGGCGCAATCTTCGCCATTTGCTGGGTCTATCGCCGAAAGCTTTGGACTGTTGCAGTCAACTTCCCCAATGACAGAAATGCGCGCCGCTTCATATTTTCTATTTTAACTGGCTTTTTGCCGGCGGCATTGATCGGGGCGCTCTTGCACGATTTCATAAAGAGCGTTCTCTTTTCGCCCTATGTCGTGTCTGTCAGCCTCGTTTTGGGCGGGTTTGCCATGCTGGCGATTGAGCGATGGGCGCCGTCCCCGCGCATATCAGGAGTTGACCATGTGGACCTTAACACCGCTCTCAAGATTGGCTTCTGTCAGGCATTAGCCATGATCCCGGGAGTGTCCCGCTCCGGCGCGACAATCATGGGAGCGATTATGCTCCGAGTAGACCGCCAGACCGCGACGGAGTTCTCGTTTTTTCTCGCGATACCGACAATGGTCGGAGCCACGACTCTAGATCTCTATAAAAACTGGGAATCCATCGATCCTGCCGGGGGACTGATGATCGCGATCGGTTTTAGTGCGGCTTTCGGTGCCGGCCTTCTTGTCGTCAGGCGTTTAATCGCCTTTGTCGGAAAACACGGGTTCGCTCCGTTCGCCTGGTACCGTATCGCCTTAGGATTGGGGATAATCTTTATATATATGCCGGCCTCCGTATGAGGCTTGTGGTCGATCACCCTTCGTCACCGCCGCACTCAAATCTAATCAGGCCTGTTCTTTCTCCAGCTTACTCAACAAGCGGCGTATAAGCGCGATATGGCCATCTCCCGCTCTTCGGCTTTTCGCTTGCCTATCCCGGCCAGCAATTCCTCCTGCTGCTCCAGAGATAACGCACCATAGCTGTTCAAAGCGCAGCCACATTTTCATGGCCCATGTTTTGACACCACGCCTTTAAGGCTTCTTGCGCGGACCTATTGAGCGAGCAGTCAAGGCATAATCTGCATTTGGTGGTGGAGAGTTCTCTCGACTGCACGCCTTTTTGGAGCGTGCATGGGGCCTTAAGGAGGCTTCATGCAACGCGATATTTCAAAAATAGCCTTAGATATTGGCTCTCTGAACGGCTGCTCCCTTGCCCAATTACAGGCGCAATGGACGACCCTTGCGAGTAAGCCCTTAAAGGGGGCTCGGCGTGACTTATTGCAGCGCGCCATTGCTTACCTTTTGCAAGACCAGGAAGGCGGCGGCCTCTCAGCAAAAACGCGCCAGCGCTTAGGTCAGTTGGCTAAAACTTATGCCAAGGATCGTAGCGCCCAGGCCCAGATGGCGCCCGATCTCAAACCGGGCTGCCGGCTCCTCCGCGAATGGCAAGGCGTCATGCACGAGGTCGTCGTGCTGGAACAGGGCTTTCAGCACGATGACCGCACCTACCGCAGCCTCTCGGAAATCGCGCGCACGATCACCGGCACGCGCTGGTCGGGCCCACTGTTCTTTGGTTTGAAGAAGCCTGCTGGCACGGCGCAGCCATCGCACGCCGGTAAGATCAAGGCAGAGCGATGAGCGCGCCTAAAGTTCTGCGCTGCGCCATCTACACGCGCAAATCGTCGGAGGAGGGGCTTGAGCAAGAATTCAACTCTCTCGACGCCCAGCGCGAGGCCTGTGAGGCTTATGTCCTGAGCCAGCGTCATGAAGGCTGGCAGGCGCTCGAGACGTTGTACGATGACGGCGGCTATTCCGGCGGCAATATGGAGCGTCCCGGGCTGGTGCAACTGCTTGCCGATGTCCGGGCGCGCAAAGTCGATGTCATCGTTGTCTATAAGGTCGACCGGCTCACGCGCGCCTTGTCGGACTTCGCCAAGATCGTCGAGACGCTGGACGGGCATGGCGTTTCCTTCGTCTCGGTGACGCAACAATTCAACACCACCAGCTCGATGGGGCGGTTGACGCTCAACGTGCTGCTGTCCTTTGCCCAATTCGAGCGCGAGGTCACAGGCGAGCGCATTCGCGATAAAATTGCCGCTTCGCGCAAGAAAGGCATGTGGATGGGTGGTCCGGTGCCGCTCGGCTACGACCTGGTCGATCATAAGCTGGTGATCAACGAGCCCGAGGCGACGACGGTGCGGCAGATCTTCGAACGCTACGCTGAACTGGGCTGTGTCCGCAAACTCAAGGCCGCACTCGACGAGGCCCAGATCGTGAGCAAGCGACGCGTAACCGCGGGCGGCCGGGCGTCGGGTGGCCAAGCCTTCGGTCGCGGCCAGCTCTATCATCTGCTGCGCAACCGGCTCTATCTCGGCGAGGCGGTGCATAAGGGAACATCCTACCCAGGGCAGCATGACGCGATCATCGCGCCACGGCTATTCGAGGAAGTGCAGGCGACGCTGGCCGCCAATCGCGTCGCGCGTCGTGATCGCCAGGGTGCCGCGTCGCCGAGCCTGCTCGCTGGCTTGCTCTTCGACACGGACGGCCAGCGCTTCACGCCGAGCCACACCCAGCGCCATGGCCGGCGCTATCGTTACTATGCCGCAGCTCAGCCGGCGGACGAGGGCGCCTCACAGGCCGGCCGGCTGCAGCGGTTGCCGGCGGCGCAGATCGAGGCCATCGTCGAGGGCGAGCTGAGCCGCTTGCTGGCGACGCCGTCCGAGCTTCTGAGTTATCTGCCCGGCGCGCCCGCGGTCCTGACCCACGCGGTTCTCAGCGGTGGGGCCGCTGCGGCGATACGCTGGTCGGCGGCCGCGGCACCCGCGCGGGGGACACTGCTGCGCGCTGTGCTACGCCGGGTGACGGTAAGCGCCACGCAGCTGCGCCTGACCGTCGACTTGCCGGCGCTGTGGCGGATACTGCTGCCTCTAGAGCAAGCCGAGGCCGCCAGCGCCTTGGCGCCGGCGACGCTCGAGATCGAACGGCCGGTGACTCTCAAGCGCAGCGGTCGTGAGACCCGGCTCTGGGTCCCTGGCGCCAACGCGCCACGGCAAGTGGCCAAGCCCAATCCGGCGTTGATCAAGCTGGTGGTCCGCGCTCATGACTGGTGGGGGCAGTTTCGGGCGGGGCGCTCGACGCAGGCGATTGCCAACGCGCTCGGCCTCAACCGCAGCTATATCGCGGCAGTGATGCCGCTCGCCTTCTTGGCGCCAGATCTGGTTGAGGACATCCTGGCCGGCTGTCAACCGCCGGGCTTACAGACCAAAGACCTGATGGACCTGCCATTAGAATGGGCGGCGCAGCGCGCGCTCCTCGCGGCGCGCGCTGAAGGTATCTGAGCGTGATGCGACTGCTTGGGGCTATTTCTTATCGGCCGGCTTATCAAGGCTCCAGGTTAGGGTGCCGCGCACGATGGCCGCATATTTTTCCGGACTGAGCGGCAACTCACCACTGTAAAGATAGCCCTCGGTCTCCTTGCCCGTACCATCGACAAGACGTGTGGCCGGAGTCTTATAATTTCCGGCCAGAGTAAAGCGTCTATTTTCGACACTGAACCCGTCGTTATCTTCAAATTGCAGTTGGAGGAAATTGCCGTCCTTCTCCCAATATTTTTTCCAGTCGGGATCGATCAGATCCGCTTGGCTGATGGTCTTGACCTGACCCTCGATTTGAAATTCGAACAGCAACGCATTCTCGCGGTATTTCACTGTGAGGGTAGGTTCTAAGCCGCGGATCGGCCGGACAGTAAGCACCTTGGCGCGCGATAGTTTGGCCAGTTCGCTTTCATCGTAGCGTTTGAGCTCGAGCAGGCGGCCGCCTTCACGCACCAGGGTTTGGCCAGTTGCCTTGTTGAGCAGATAGACATCGCCTTTGACGTCTTTGATCTCATATCGATCGCCACGGCCGGTGAGATCTTCGAGGCAGCCGGTCAGCAGTGCGGCGCAGGCGGCGAATGCCGCGAGTTTCCAATAGAGCATAGTCATCTCCCCGGTTGACTGGGGCAGCGGCCCCATGGTCCTAGTATCGCGAGGGGAGGCGAGGCAGTCGAGCGCAAGGGGAGTGGGGAGCGATGCCAGATTGGCTTTCCGTAACGTCCGTTCTGCGGTCGTCGGTGCGCGCGGCGCCGGTGCTTCGCAAATCCAAAGAGTTAGATGTCGGAAGGGGTTAGCTGGTAGGCATGGCGACTGACATGTCTCGGCATCCTTGCGCGTGGCCCTTCCAAACCCTCTGCCATTGCAGATGACAGAGCGCAGCGTTATGCGCGATTTGCGCATCAATTGCCCCGTGCAGCCCGTATCCGCTTGGTTAAGATGGGAGGGACCATTCGGGGGGGGGGGGGGGGATGGCACATGTGGCGGCACACAAAAAACCAACCACTCAACACCCCTTGCGCTGTGTGCAAACAGGCTTGCGTTTGGGTTATTATGCTCGCTTATGTCTGAGAGTTAGTTTTGCTGCATCTCAAATAAGGTACGCAAAGTACCGCGCTCAATTAGGCGTGAGAATTTTTTGTAATTTTGATGATCTCGTTGCCAGCGGCCTGCGACTATCGCGATGTTTACTCGGGCCTGAATCGATAATGAAGTTACGTCGTCCTGACTCATGTCGTGAGCCCAATGAAATTGAGAAAGGATGTCGCTCGGAATAAGCGACTCTTGTGCCAAGAGATCGGCTTCACGCTCATAGGCATCATCACTATTGATTTCAATATCATCAATAAATGCTGAGCCAGACTCTCTCAGATAATCGTAATGCAGCGAGATGTGCGCCAGCTCGTGCAGAAGTGTAAACCAGAAGTTATCGAGGCGATCGTGTCGCAATGTGAGTCCTACGACCGGCCGACTTGCCGCGTCGACCATTGCAGCGCCATCGAGAAATGTTCCGGGAAGTGGCGGCAGTATCACGACACAAATCCCAAGTTTAGCTAGATGAGTAATCACGCGAGTAGGCCCATCAGTTCTGGCGCTAATCCTTGCTACAGACCGTAATTCGGATGATCCGAATTTAGACTGTTCAAAAGTATTCTTAAGGCGCTGGTTCTCGCTTTTTCTGACTACTGCAGCTTGCCAAAGCAAAAGAGCATGCTGGTCTGTTTTTGACGCAGCACGTTGCGTTCTGGTTTTGCGAAGTAACGCGGGAGAAAGGTTTGTTTGAGCAACCGGGCTTAAAAAAGCATCTAGCTCTTTAGGCCCAACTTTAAAGCCCATAGAACTTAAGCGATTAAGTGCGGGAGTAGACTCGCTTTCAAAACTCTTATCAGCTCTGCTCGAGATAAGAGATTCGTAAGGTATGCCGAGGCCCTGATGTAGTGAGCGGATCATATCAATTGATAGTTGTCGCTTACCTGAAAGCACCTCGGACACGCGTGCGCGTGAACCTATAAACGGCTCTAACTGCTTCGGTGAAAGGCCGAGAGCATCCATGCGAAATTTTATCGCTGCGATAGGGGATGGGGATTCAATGTGAAAATATTTTTTTTCATATTGCTCGATGAGAGTCGCAAGGACCTCGATCTCATCATCGTAATTAAGATTGTTGCTGGCTTGCAGCAGATCCTTGATGCGACTCTTCGCGTCTTTCAGATCAATTTCGGTGCGAATGGGTTTGATCATCGGATTCATTCCTCAGCAACTAATGAGACCGTGAGGTCTGCTACTCGAATTTCGGTCAACAGCACTATCCCTCGGCGGAAATCCATGAGGGTTTCGACGTCGATGGCCGGGTTTGGAAACGAGAACACCACGATCGGTGGGGAGCGTACGTCGGCGTATTTGAAGTCCCTAAGAAGGGCATGCGTTGATTCCCAGGTGCGGCAACGCATCTCTGCCGCCCACGCCCGCAGCATTTCTCCAGTCCTTGGGTGACTTCGAATGAAGCCATGTAGCTCCATTTCACCTAAGAAATTCATCCGCTTATCCTAATGCTCCCATGTCGGGAGCTATTTTATAGACGAGTGATCCACGCTTGTATATGCTCCCAATACGGGAGCACTTTAATCCAGTGAGGTGGTTCGTGACGCGTTTCACCGTTTTTGGAAAGAGCCTGGATGCAAACGAGCAGCAGGCTTTAAGGAAATTCGCCGAGCAAGCAGCGGGCAAAGGGGATGAGGTTAGTTTTGCCGCGTCCATTGGCGAGCCCGATCCCTCTGTCGATAGCGAAGTCGTTCTGGTTTTGGGAACGGCAAGTACGTGTGCTAGCGCCGATCTCGCCAATGATTTGCAGCTGGCTGCAAATGGTGCCCGGCGCATCATCTGGGTTTGGCCGGAGGGCGTAGGCGAATGCGAGCTGCCTTCAGTCGTCAGGACTTACGCCTATTCGATCATCGTTTGGAATGTGGGGAAGTTAAAGTCGGTCGCAGCCGACGATGATGCGAGGTGCTTTGAAGCATCGACGGGGGAGGCCCTGCCTAAAGTCGAAACTGAACGAAATCTCTGTGCCGATGTTGAGGCCGAAAACCCCAAGGCTAAAACAAAGTGAATTTATTCTCTTACGTCGTAGAGCACGATCTTGGGTTCGCTCCGAATCCATTTCACGGATTTTGCACGCTTGCTTGTTGCAAGCCGGAGATCCGTAAAAAAGCGAAAGAGGGTGACTACATAATTGGCACCGGTGCAACAAGGCCGGGGCTTCTCGGGCACATCACCTATTGGATGCGTGTGGATGAGATTCTGACCTTCGATGAATATTGGAGTGACCGCCGCTTCCGTTACAAGAAGCCCTACATGGAAGGCACTACCATGTTGCGCTACGGCGACAACATTTATCACCGAAGCGGCGGTAAAGATTTTCAGCAAGAGGATTCATTCCACAGCCATGAGGATGGCAGCCTTTCTCGTGGTGATTTAAAGCGAGATACCCAAAAGACGGAGAGGGTTCTTATAGGGCGTGACTTTTCGTATTGGGGGCGTAACGGAATACTGTTGCCGGAACACCTGCAGTGCCTTGTGAAAAAAGGACCTGGGCATAAGTGTCGATTCACTGAAGAGCAGATAGCTATGTTTCATGCTTGGTTGAGCAATCAGCGTGAACGTGGCTTTAAGGGGGAGCCGGCTCATTGGCAATTTATTGGACAGCTCAAGCGCCGGCCTTCCCGGGCTCGGAGGTGATAGATGAGGCCTATCGACTACGACCAATTCGTTCGCAAAACCGATCAATATTCTTTGAAGGCCCCCAAGGAGCGTCATGCAATTGCTTTGTATGGGCTTGTGGGCGAGATCGGCTCTTTAATCTCGGCCATAAAAAAGAAAATATTGGCCGAGGGTGGTGAGGCTGATTGGGATCAACCAAATAAAGAGATCAAAGAAGAGATAGGGGATGTGCTTTGGTACTGCTACTCGCTTTCTCAAATCGTCAATGCGACATATTTTGATATTCTAACGAACGATATTTCAGTCCTAAGACGCGAGATCGAGGGAGGCAACGAACGGGCTGAGAAAATTAGTGCGGCGCTCGCGGCGCTTGATCCAAAAAGTAAGAACGAATTTCTTTCAGCCGCGGCGCTCTTTCCTATTTCAAATGACTTTTCATTTGATGCTTACCAAGCGCTTGCATTCAAAACTGCAAGAACGGACGGAATAATCCTTCTCGAGGTTTGCTTGGCTGTCTTGCCGCAATTAGGTGCGGAGCTTTTGCGCTCGACACTTCCCGAAGTGGAGTTGACCCTTAATAAAAATATTGCCGACCGTGCGCCCAACGTTGTTTTGGGTGAGGTGGCTTGGCATCTATCTGCAATCTCAAGCCTCTATAATTTATCGCTAAATGACGTTGTCGATTTTAATTGTCAGAAAGTAAGTTTCAGATCGGAGAGGGGGAATCCTGCCTCTCTTCATGATGAGGGACGAAAGGAGCAAGAGCAGTTTCCTCGAAAATTTAGCATCACGTTTGTCGGTATTGAGAAGGGCCTATCAAGGATGTACTTCGAAGGCCATCGACTGGGAAATGACCTAACAGATAATGCGAAAGAGGATGATGGTTATCGTTTTCATGACGTGCTTCACCTGTCGCTCATTGGGCATCTAGGCTGGTCGCCAGTTTTTAGAGGTTTTATGAAGAAGAGGCGTCCCGACGTTGATGAGGTCGAGGATGGTGGCCGGGCTAAAGTGGTTGAGGAATTGGTTATCAAGGCCATTCACTCTGAAGGAGTGAGTCAGGCGAGGGAATCAGGCAGATGCTCTGTTGGCACTCCGATGCGTTTGTTTCCTGAGAAAAGCACCATTCCCTTCAGGCTTTTGAAAACCATAGATTTATGGGTTGAAGATCTCGAGGTCCGCCAGAACAGATTCTGGGAATGGGAGGATGCAATTCATGAAGGTTGCGAGATTTTCTTTAAGCTGTGTGAGCATGGCCAAGGCACTGTGCACGTAGATTTAAAAAATCGCAGTCTGACTTTTGAGTCTTTGGTAACGCCTGGCGTTCAGGGGTTAACTGTTGGGCTTGGCATGGGAGTAGGTGATGCCAGCGCAGGAGGCATACTTACTGAGGTGGATAAGACTTTCGCAGAAGGGCTGTCTGGTCTCGCTCAGGTGGTAGCAGCAAAGCGAGCGCTATTCGAAGCACTGGGATTGTCGAACCCGCCGGTCTCAATGTGGTTGCAGGTTGATATTCGCGTGGTCGACGGAAATAAAATATCTGTGAGTGCCAGGGGCGACGTGCAGGAGCGCATATGGAGCATGCAAGTCGTCGACTACAAAGCTGCTTTCGTCAATATGACTGATAACGTGTTGTGCACTATCGCTGCGATTGCAGATGTTGAAGATCTAAGAAAATGAATCGGCAATCCGTCGATTGATTTTCCATTTCGGTGGATACCATGGAGCAAGCAAAGAGCCAGCACTCGTATATTTCTGTTTAATTCGAGTGCGGCCGGCTATCCCTCCATATTCTGGAAAAGCGACGCGTGCATACTTAGAGATTTCGCAAAAAATATTCTGGCAGTCGATCAGCTTGAGGGCGCGTCCCCATAGCGATTTGAAATTAATTTCTAGATTAGAAAAATGATACTCTTGATTGTCCCGCATGTAGCGAATTACGTCGGCGGGATCGAGCTTTGCGTCGCTTTGAAAGCATTTTGAGATGCCGTCAAGAGCTCCGGGGCCGGCCATTACAAAGTCATCCTCGCTGAAATTTGTGAGGGTGCTGTAATTTAAATCAGTCGCGAATTGGTAAGCTAAAAATGGCCCAATCGAAGGTGCCGATAGGAGCAGTTTAAAAGCATCTGACATGCTTCGGCACTCGGACAGGCGAATTGAGAAACCATCTTTGATTAGCTGCTCAAGCATGCGCAGGTGGTTTTGATGCTTTAGCGGGTGGCCAAAAACATTCCCTGCGGATGGCATGATGTAAGCGGCGGAATATATCCGTTCACCCTTGGCCATATGCCGCGACAAAACTTTATCGAAAAGATCGTAGTTAAAAGTTTCCCAAGTGAGCTTTCCGAATTCCGCTTCTAGAAGCTTCCAAGTTTCGATTTTGTTAAACAACTTGAAGAGGAGAATTCGAAAAAATAGATCGTTTCTCGAGTCCGGTAAATCGTCTCTGTAAATGACATCTCGAATAAGAAACTGGCTTACGCGATCGGATGCCCGATACGTATTCGTAAACTTAAAGCTTTTTAGAATGGGGTCGTTGGTTAGTGCGGTGTTTGTCCGGTCTAAGCGACGGAAGAAAATATTCTGACGTTCTGCAGCAAACCGCCAATACGCATAAAACACGGGAGTAGTAAGAACTTTTTGTCCCGCAATCGTTATGGCTTCAGATGCGGGGCTGCTCACCTTGTTGCTGAAATCGACATCGAGCTGAAGTGAATCAGCACTCGTTGATTTTTGCGAGGCATTGGTAGATTTGTATTTCATATTTGCAGTGCAAAACGTTTTTTTGGGGGGGTGAGGATTTATAGCATTTTGTCCCGTTGGAGCGATTAATAAGTCGGGAGATATGCGTTTGAACAGGTAACTATTAGGGCCGTGACGCGCTCGTTCGGTCGGGCTGTGACTATGCTCGACGAAATGCGGGAGGCCGTTAGCTTCTATGCGACGCGCGCAGGGGAGAAGCTACGTCGCGCAAATCAGGCGGCCGGCTATCTCAGCATGTTCATGCACACGAATCGGTTCAACGGCGATCCTAGCCGCAGCGCTTCGGCCGTCGTTCGCTTCCCTGAGCCGACCAACGACACCGGCGAGCTAGTGGCGGGCGCCCTACGCGTTGTTGAGTCGATTTGGCGCGACGGCTTCCGATCTCAAAAGCGGGCGTGATTACCACGGACCTTGTGCCGGCCGGCGAAGGGCAAGCTTCGCTGTTCATGGAGAAGCGCCGCGATCTGCGACTCATGATCGCTATAGATAAGCTCATTGCCAAGATGGGGCGAGGGACAGTCATTACCGCCGTAACCGGCATTCGGCGCGGGTGGTTCTTAAAGGCCGCGCATCATTCGCCCCCGTTCATACGGGCGGGCGCTCGTCGCGTCGAGACGAAAAGCGCGGGACTAAGCGAGCAGAGCTTCCTCGTCGCGCATATCGGTGAACTTACGGCCGGTCTCAGCGTGTACGGCATCCAGGCCCATCGCAATCAGCCTTTCGATGATGACGTCGCAATAGGCAGGGTCGAGCTCAATGCCGTAGCCGGCACGTCCGGTCTTTTCCGCGGCGACCAACGTCGTTCCGCTGCCGCAGAAAGGGTCGAGCACGATGCCGCCGCGGTTCGAGCAATCCAAGATAGCGTCAGCGACCAGAGAGACCGGCTTCACAGTCGGGTGCGAAGCGAGGTCCTTCATCCTGTCCTTGCCGAAGCTGTTGGCGCCCGCATAGGTCCAGACATTCGTCCGGTTGCGCCCGTGCTTGCCGAGCTCTACGTTATTGATGTGGGCGGCCGTGCCGTTCTTGAAGACGAACACGCATTCGTGCTGCGAACGGTAGAGGGATCCCATCCCGCCGTTCGTCTTCACCCAGACGCACATGTTCTTCACTTCGCTATAAGCGCTTCCGGCGATCACCATCTCGCCAAGGTGCCGCCAGTCGATGCAAATGTAGTGGATCGAACCATCCGTGCTGTGCTCAACCAGCAAGTTAAAGACGGTAGACAAGAAGCTCGTGAACTCAGGCGATGTCATTTCCCCGGACGCCATCGCAAACTCTCGGTGCTGAGTTTGGCCCAAGCCGGAAACGTGCCCCTGGATCGGGACGTTGTAAGGAGGGTCAGTGAAGACCAGGTCCGCCTTCGCGCCGGCCAGAAGCCGCTCGTAGCTTTCCGGCTTGGTGGCATCGCCGCAAAACAGCTTGTGCGGGCCGATGAGCCAAAGGTCACCCGGATTCGTGATCGCCGAGCTATCGAGCTTAACCGCGGGAATCTGCTCTCCGAGATTGTTCGAGGCATTCTGCTCGTTGATCAGAACATCAATGTCGGCAGCATCGAAGCCCGTGACGGTCAAGTCGAGATCGGGGGCGATCTCTTCGAGTTCGATGAACTCCAAGGCCAACAGCTCACGGTCCCAACCCGCTTGCTCAGCAAGGCGGTTATCCGCGATGACGTAAGCCCGGATTTCGGCCTCCGAGAGATCTTCGCGTCTGAGGATGGGGATCAGCGGCATGTTCAAGAGCTTGGCTGCTTCGACACGGCCGTGGCCGGCTATGATGACGTTCGTGCCGTCGACTAGGACGGGCACAGTGAAGCCGAAGCGCTTGATGCTATCGGCAATCTGCTGAATCTGCTTCTTCGAGTGTGTTCGCGGGTTGCGCTTGCGGGGATGCAGATCTCCCGGGGAGCAATAGGAAATGCTCAGCAGCGACATTGTCACCTCCAGTCTGAGTGAAACTCAGCGGAGGGTAGTGGGGTGCCTACCTATGATCTTTCCGAACAAACACGCGATTTAAAATGAAGGGTGAAAAGTCGGTGTTTCCTATGTTTGACGAGCTCGGGACACAAGGTTGAGCACATGCCTGACATCGCATTGCGGGAAGACTTTCATTCGCCTTACTAATTCAACGACCATAAAGGCTGCCTGCTCGTGAAACGCCCGATCACGGGCATCTCCTATTAGTAGGAAATCCCAACCGTCCAGGGTCGGATCTTCATTTTGTTTTTTTAGTAGATCGGAGAACGTAGCGTAAAACGCGTAGATGAAGCTGTTGCGTGTGGCTGCTTGGCTGTCCTTAGGCCTACCGCGGGGACGCTTAATCTTGCCAAGAGCAAGCTCCGATAAATAGGACATCAGGCCAGTAGGTAATGGCTCGCCTGCGTAAGCGTTAATAAGCTTGGCCAATTCCTCAGGCTCTATATATCGCTCACGAGGATTACTGGAATTAAACCGTTGCTCAATCATCTGCCATTCGACGTCTCGGTAGACGTTTTTGGGCTTTTTCTCGTCGCTCATGATTTTGAGGGTTGGCGCTTTCGCACCGGCCGTACGAGATCCAGATAATTAACGCCTAAGGCCTGGGCAATCTCGTAAATGCTCACGATGGTCGGATTGGTCTTTCCGACCTCGATATTGCTTAAATACTGCTGGGTGAAACCGGACAATTCCGAGAGGCGTTCTTGGGTCATGCCCTTTTGGTGCCGTATCCGCGCCAAATTCAGGCCGACCAATTTGCGCATGTCCGTCATGCGCGTAGATCAGCCCAATACACACTATAAGTTTATCAACTATAATATGTAAACAGACATATGTCTGATTCCTGACTGGCTTTCTAGGCCGGACCACGCGACTTGTGGCTCGTGAACCACAGGGGAATTACCTAAATGTCTACCGCGATGACCGCTTCGCCGTCGGCCCATTCCAGCATGCTTGAAAAGGTCTTGGAGCATCTTCTGGTGGGTGAAATCCTCCGCTATCTCTGGCTGCGGGGGCATCGCGATATCGAGGTTCTACGAGGTGAGGTGGACAATGCGGGGTACGACATCGCACTGGAGGTTGGTGGCATCCTTCGTCATGTGCAGCTCAAGGCTTGCTTTCGCGGTGCCACGACCAATGAGGTCGGAATCAATATCGCTCTAGCTCGTAAACCGTCGGGCTGCGTGATCTGGCTGCACTATGATCCGCAGTCTTTGGCTCTGACCCCATACCTCTGGTTCGGCGGTGCTCCAGGTGAGCCTCTGCCGAGCCTGGGAGAGCGGGTCGGTAGGCATTCGAAAGCCAACAGCGAAGGGGTGAAGGCGCCGCGTGCCAACGTGCGGCTCTTGAGCCGCAAGCGGTTCGAAAGCCTAGCCACCATCGATGAGTTGGTGGCTAGGCTGTTCGGCGCGATCAATCTTCCTTCTTTGCCTTAGTCATCTGATGCCTCTTGAGGAAAGCGCGACCAAGTCGCTTTTCCTTCGCCCTTCTCTTGCGGATATAGGTCGCATTCTTCACGGCAATCTGCTGCGCAGCAGATTCTAGCGCCTTGATCGCAAACTGGATGCGGTCATTGATATCTTCTCGTTCGTCGTTCGACTTGGCCTGCTGCATGTCAGGGATCAAATTGAGCGAATTGGCGATCAGCGAAGAGATTACGGCGTGCTCCTTTTCGATCTCCTTTTTCAGGGCGAGCAACGCGCGCGTGTCGTTGCCGTTCATAGCCTGCTGATACAGCTTGTGATTGAGTGCCTCACCGCGAGTCATGAGCACGGTCTTGCCGGCGATCTTGATCTCGACAATGCCCTTACCGAAGACATGCGCATTTTCGTCATAGCCCACAGTGTCGTGCTGGCGCGGCCGACCATCCTCGTTACCGCTGCTGCCCTTCAACCAGCGTCCGCGCTCATCGCGTTTTGGCTTTTTTCGAACGGGGGGAGGCGGCGGCTTGGGCATCATGTCTTCGAACATCTTCTTCCTCGTCTATGGTTGAGTTGAAGAAGACGTTTTGCTTGTTTATGGAGGGCGAAGCCTTCCGAACAAACTATCGATTTAAAATGAGGACTAGGCTGGAAGAGGAAGGCTTGGTTTTCCGCGCGACGACCATTTCAGCGCGAGGATTGCTCTTGATCCGCGCCTGATATGCACGTGATACTCACGTGTTATGGTTTTGCATCAAACCCTATATAACCTATTGAAATGGCGACAATATCGGCGCTGTAAGATGAAGTGATCGCCCTAAAATGCTTCGCACCAGGAAATGGCGGTTCAATCTCGAATTTAAAGATGTCGAGTGCGGGAATGCTCAGCAGAGAATCCAACCCCGCAAGGCGCTAAATATGCCTCTGAACCTCTGGGATTAAACCTCCGGAGAAGGTCGATACCCCGCTAAGCGTCGGAATTGTCGGCTCGTTTCGCGAGCCATCCGGAGAGATAAGTTTTTGAAAGAAGAGATTGGCTGGGGGACTAGGATTCGAACCTAGACTAGCGGAGTCAGAGTCCGCGGTCCTACCGTTAGACGATCCCCCAGCAGGGGCGGGGCCGAAGGCTCCCGACGGAAGGCCGGCGTTCTAGCACAGTTGTTCGGGCTTGGGTAGCCCGGAACGCGCCCCGTTCCGATGCCGTGAAACGCCGGAAAAGCCAGTCCGTTCCGCCACATAGCGGCGGCGGTTTCGCTTCCGTGCCCCCTTCGCGCCGGATCGGCCATGGGGTAGCATGGGGCCATGTCGAAACGGCGGTCTCCCTCGCTCTCCCGTTCGGCCTTCGCAGGCGCTTCGGCGCGGGGCGCGGCGCCGGGGCGGGCATTGGACCGCGCTTCCGCCGCGCCGCTCTATGCCGCGCTCGATCTCGGCACCAACAATTGCCGCCTGCTCATCGCCCGCCCGGCCGCCGCCAAGGCCGCCGTGCCCGGCGCGCCGCCGTTCGTCGTGGTCGACGCCTTCTCGCGCATCGTGCGGCTCGGCGAAGGGGTGAGCCAGACCGGCCGCCTCTCCGACGCGGCGATGGACCGCGCCATTGAGGCGCTGAAAGTCTGCGCCGCCAAGCTGCGCCGCCGCCCGGTCGCCGCCGCGCGCATGGTCGCCACCGAAGCCTGCCGCCGCGCCGCCAATTGCGCCGAGTTCCTCGCCCGGGTGAAGGCCGAGACCGGCCTCGCCGTCGAAACCATCACCACCGCCGAGGAGGCCGCCCTGGCGCTCGCCGGCTGCGCCCCCCTGCTCGACGGCGCGACGCCGGAGGCGCTGGTGTTCGACATCGGCGGCGGCAGCACCGAATTGATGTGGGCCAAGCTGGGCGCGCCGGGATCGGATCGGGAGCGCGGCGAGCCGCAGCTGCTCGATTTCCTCTCCTTGCCTTACGGCGTCATGAACCTCGCCGAGCGCGAAGATTGCGACTGCCTCTCGCGCGAGCAGTTCGAGGGGCTGATCGCTCAGGTGCAGGAGAAGGCCGAAGCCTTCGAGGCGCGCCACGCCATCCGCGCCCGCATCGAAAGCGGCCACCTCCAGATGCTCGGCACCTCGGGCACCGTCACCACGCTCGCCGGCATCCGCATGGGCCTCGCCTGCTACGACCGCTCGCGGGTCGACGGCTGCCATCTCGATTTCGCCGAATTGCGCGCCGTCACCGACCGGCTGCTGGCGCTCGATTGCAAGGCCCGCGCGCAGGAGCCGTGCATCGGCCCGGCGCGCGCCGATCTGGTGCTGGCCGGCTGCGCCATTCTGGAGGCGATCTGCCGCACCTGGCCGGTGGGGCGCTTGCGCGTCGCCGACCGTGGCGTGCGCGAGGGGATTCTGCTAACCCTCATGCGCGCGGCGGTCCCGCGCGCGCCAGAGATTCCCGCGGCCATTCCAGCAGAATAGCGATGACCACCAACAGTTCCGGCTCGAAACGCGGCGCGGCCAAGGCCGGCGGCCTCAAGGTGCGCGTACGCACCGCCAAGGGCCGCAAGCTCTCGTCCAAGCTGTGGCTCGAACGCCAGCTTAACGATCCTTACGTGCAGGCGGCCAAGCGCGAGGGCTATCGCTCGCGGGCCGCCTACAAGCTCGCCGAGCTCGACGAGAAATACAAATTGCTCAAGCCGGGCATGACGGTCGTCGATCTCGGCGCGGCGCCCGGCGGCTGGACCCAGGTGGCGGTGGCGAAGGTCGGGCCGAAGGGCAAGGTGATCGGCATCGACCTGACGCCGGTCGAGCCGATCCCGGGCGCGACGCTGATCACGCAGGATTTTCTCGCCGACGAAGCGCCGGACCAGTTGAAAGAATTGCTCGGCGGTCCCGCAGATGTGGTGATGAGCGACATGGCCGCGCCGGCCACCGGCCATCCGCAAACCGACCATCTGCGCATCATCGGCCTGTGCGAAGCGGCGGCCGAGTTCGCCCGCGAGGTGCTGGCCCCCGGCGGCACTTTCCTCGCCAAAGTGCTGCGCGGCGGCACCGAAGGCACGCTGCTGACGCGGCTCAAGCGCGACTTCACCGTGGTGAAGCACGCCAAGCCGCCGGCCAGCCGCGCCGATTCGGCGGAGATCTATGTGATCGCCACAGGCTTTCGCGGATAAGTATTCAGGGGCGAGCGCGAGGCTTAAAGCCTCACCACATCTTCCAGATGCCCCGGCAGATCGGCGAGCTGATGGCGCGTCAGATCTTTCGCCAGTTCGCCAGTCACTTTCGCGCGCGTCTGCGGATCGAGGCTGGCGCGCAGTTCGCCGAGCGTCTTGGGCGGCGCGACCAGCACCAGCGCGTCGAAATCGCCCTCGCGCGCCGCGACGTCGAGCAGGCCGGCCATGTCGCGGGCGAATTTCTGCTCTTCGAACTGATGCCAGTCGGTCGTCTCCACGGCGGAGCGGCCGCCGTCGCCGATGGAATTGTGGCTGCGGCCCGGCTTGTCGCTGCCGAGCTCGGCGGTTTTCGGCGTCGGCCGCGCGTGCGCTGTGCCGGGCACGGGGACGAGGCCGGTCTTGGGCCCGGCGTTGGCGAGGATGCGCGCCCGCGCTCCGTCGGCGACGAGCACCCAGGTGGTCTTTTTCGGCGTGAGCATGGCGGCATCCTCCTGCTGTCGATCAGTTGAGCTTAGCCGCGTCGCGGGCTGCGGCATTGACGTGGATCAGGGACGTGGATCAGGGCGTCTTTTGCAGGTAGGGGCGGGACGGCGGAACCGGAAGACGTTTTTTCCGGTTCCGCGCGCATCACGCCGGGCGCGAATGGCGCGCCGAGATCAGCACCACGATCATGCACAGGATGGTGAAGAAGGCCGAGCCGTAGAAGATCCAGGCCGGCGCGCCGACGTCGATCATGAAGCCGAACAGCAGCGGCGCGAGCGCGCCGCCGATGGCCTGGCCGGAGAAGACGAAGCCGAACACCTTGCCCATGGAGCCCTTGGGGCTGGCGCGGCGCACCAGCAGGTCGCGCGCCGGGCCGATGATGCCGTTGGTCAGGCCGGCGAAGGCGAAGATCGCGATCAGCAGGAAGCCGGGCAGGCTCCACAGGCCGATGAAGGTCATCACCACGGCGGACAGGCCGAGGCCGATGGCGGCCATCAGCTCGGCGCGCTTGGTCACGTCGGCGAGCCAGCCGCCAAACAGCACGCCGGCCGCGTTGGTGGCGAGGAAGGTGGTGAAGGCGGCGTTGGCCAGCGTCGCCGCCGTGTCGTGCGTCTCGACCAGGCCGGCGACGGCGAAGGTCTTGAGGCCGCCGCCGGCGAGCTGGTTCATCGCGTAATAGAGGAACAGGAACAGGATCGCCGGCGAGGTGGCGATGTAGCGCAGCAACTGCCCGGTGGTCTGCGGCGCATTCGGATCCTCGGCTTCCGCCTCGACCTTCTTCTTTTTCTTCGGCCCGGCCGCCGCCGCGGCGTCCTCGCCGATATAGCGCCATTGCGAGATCAGGCCGACGAGAATGACGAGGCCGACGATGCCGGCGACGAGCAGCGCCGTGCGCCAGCTCGACAGCGCGGTGATGGCGATCAGCACGATCGGCGCGATGGCGCTGCCGACATGGCCGAAGAAGGCGTGCAGGCTGAAGGCGCGGCCCATGTAGCGCTCGTCCATGGTGCCGCCGAGGATCGTGTAGTCGGCCGGGTGGAACACCGAATTGCCGACGCCGAGCACGATGCCGGCGAACAGCAGCATCCAGATGCCGCCGGCGCCCGCCGTCATGATGGTGCCGATGGCGCACATGGCGAGGCCGACGATGAGCAGCGTCTTGGCGCCGAAGCGGTCGACCAGCGCGCCGGCCGGCACCTGCAGCCCGGCCGTCAGCATCCCGCGCAGGCTGAGCATCGCGCCCAGCATGGTGTAGCCGATGCCGAGGTCCGAATTGAGGAAGGGCAGCAGCGGCGGCAGGGTGTTGGAATAGAAATGGCTCATCATGTGGCCGGCCCCGACCAGGCCCATGATGCGGACCTGCGGCTGGATCGACAGGCTGACGCTCGACACGGCGCGACGCTCCCCGAAACCGCTGTTTTATGACAGCCACTATACGCCCGCCGGCCGGTTTCGCCAGGGCCCCGGGGGCTTGTGCGGGGCGGCGGCGCGGAGCGCGAAAACCCCGGTTTCGCCTGGGAAATCGGCAGCCCGGCGCGGTTGGCCCGGGTCCTGCAATGCGTCCTTGGATTCGGCAAAACGATGTGTATTATGCCGCGCCAACCTGATTACGAGGATGGCATGCAGATTCGGGAAGCCTACACGTTCGACGACGTTCTACTGGCTCCTGCTGCGTCCAAAATCCTCCCGGCCCAAGCCGACACCAAAACCCGCCTGACCAAGAGCATCGAGCTTGGCATTCCCTTGCTGTCGTCCGCCATGGACACGGTGACGGAAAGCAAGATGGCCATCGCCATGGCCCAGTCCGGCGGCATGGGCGTGATCCACAAGAATCTCGACGCCCAGGCCCAGGCCGACGAAGTCCGCAAGGTCAAGAAGTTCGAATCGGGCATGGTGGTCAATCCGGTCACCATCCATCCCGAGCAGACCCTGGCCGACGCCCACGCGCTGATGGGCCTGCACCATATTTCGGGCATCCCGGTCGTCGCCGGCAACGGCAAGCTGGTCGGCATCCTGACCAACCGCGACACGCGCTTCGCCACCGATCCGCGCCAGACCGTCGCCGAACTGATGACCAAGGACAAGCTGATCACCGTGTCCGAAGGCGTCAGCCAGTCCGAAGCCAAGAAGCTGCTGCACCAGCACCGCATCGAGAAGCTGCTGGTGGTCGATGGCGACTATCGCTGCGTCGGCCTGATCACCGTCAAGGACATGGAGAAGGCCCAGCTCTTCCCCAACGCCAGCAAGGACGCCAAGGGCCGCCTGCGCGTCGCCGCCGCCACCGGCGTCGGCAAGGACGGGCTGGCCCGCGCCGAGGCGTTGCTCGCCGCCGAAGTGGACGTCATCGTCGTCGACACCGCGCACGGCCATAGCGAGGGCGTGCTCAAGGCCGTCGAACTGGTCAAGAAGATGTCCAACCATGTCCAGGTCATCGGCGGCAACATCGCCACGGCGGACGCGGCGCGCGCCCTGATCGACGCCGGGGCGGACGCCCTGAAGGTCGGCATCGGCCCGGGCTCGATCTGCACCACGCGCATCGTCGCCGGCGTCGGCGTGCCGCAACTCACCGCCGTGCTCGATGTGGCGGAAGTCTCGCGCAAGGCCGGCGTGCCGATCATCGCCGACGGCGGCATCAAATATTCCGGCGACTTCGCCAAGGCGATCGCCGCCGGCGCCGATTGCGCCATGGTCGGCTCCTTGCTCGCCGGCACCGAGGAAGCGCCGGGCGAGGTCTATCTCTACCAGGGCCGCTCCTATAAGGCCTATCGCGGCATGGGCTCGGTCGGCGCGATGGCGCGCGGCTCGGCCGACCGCTACTTCCAGCAGGAAGTGACCGACTCGCTGAAATTGGTGCCCGAGGGCGTCGAGGGCCGCGTGCCCTTCAAGGGCCCGGCCAGCGCCGTCATCCATCAGCTCGTCGGCGGCCTGCGCGCCGCCATGGGCTACACCGGCAACGCCACGGTGGCCGAGATGCAGCAGAACTGCACCTTCGTCCGCATCACCGGGGCGGGCCTGCGCGAAAGCCACGTTCACGACATCGCCATCACCCGCGAAGCGCCCAACTACCGCCAGGAAAGCTGATCCGCTTTCCCTCGCGCGGTCGGGCCCAGTTGAAAGAGACCCGCCGCTTATGTCCGCCGCCTCCAGCGAAGCTCTCCTCATCCTCGATTTCGGGTCGCAAGTGACCCAGCTCATCGCGCGCCGCGTGCGCGAATCGGGCGTCTATTGCGAGGTCGCGCCCTTCAACAAGGGCGAGGAGGCCGTCAACAAGCTCAAGCCCAAGGCGATCATCCTGTCGGGCGGCCCGGCCTCCGTCACCAAGATAGGCACGCCGCGCGCGCCCGACAGCGTGTTCGCGCTCGGCGTGCCGGTGCTCGGCATCTGCTACGGCGAGCAGACCATGGTGGCGCAGCTCGGCGGCAAGGTCGAAAGCGGCCACCACCGCGAGTTCGGCCGCGCCCATATCGACGTCAAGACCGACTCGCCGCTGTTCGCCGGCCTGGCCAAGGCGGGCGCGCGCGAGGAAGTCTGGATGAGCCACGGCGACCGCGTCGTGTCGCTGCCCGCCGGCTTCGAGGTCGTCGCCACCAGCGAGGGCGCGCCCTTCGCCGCCATCGCCGACGAGGCGCGCAAGTTCTACGGCGTGCAGTTCCACCCCGAGGTGGTGCACACGCCGCGCGGCGCGCAGCTGCTGCGGAATTTCACCCACGGCATCGCCGGCCTGTCGGGCCAGTGGACCATGGCGGCCTTCCGCGCCCAGGCGGTCGAGCGCATCCGCAAGCAGGTTGGTAAGGGCAAGGTGATCTGCGGCCTGTCCGGCGGCGTCGATAGCTCCGTCGCGGCCGTGCTGATCCACGAGGCCATCGGCGACCAGCTCACCTGCGTCTTCGTCGACACCGGCCTGATGCGCGCCGGCGAGGGCGAGGAGGTCGTGAAGATGTTCCGCGACCATTACAACATGCCGCTGATCCACAACGACGCGAGCGATCTGTTCCTCGGCAAGCTCGCCGGCGTGGCCGACCCCGAGCATAAGCGCAAGATCATCGGCGCGACCTTCATCGACGTGTTCGAGGCCGAGGCCAAGAAGGTCGGCGGCGCGGAATTCCTGGCGCAGGGCACGCTCTACCCGGACGTGATCGAGTCCGTCTCCTTCGCCGGCGGCACGAACGTCACCATCAAGTCGCACCACAATGTCGGCGGCCTGCCGGCGCGCATGAACATGAAGCTGGTCGAGCCGTTGCGCGACCTGTTCAAGGACGAGGTGCGCGCATTGGGTCGCGAGATGGGCATGCCCGAAACGCTGGTCGGCCGCCACCCGTTCCCGGGCCCGGGCCTCGCCATCCGCGTGCCGGGCGACATCACCCGCGAGAAGCTCGACCTGCTCCGCAAGGCCGACACGATCTATCTCGACGAGATCCGCAAGGCCGGCCTCTACGACACGATCTGGCAAGCTTTCGCCGTGCTGCTGCCGGTCCGCACCGTCGGCGTCATGGGTGACGAGCGCAGCTACGACTACGCCCTGGCCCTGCGCGCCGTGACCTCGACCGACGGCATGACGGCGGACTACTACCCGTTCGAGCACAGCTTCCTCGGCCGCGTCGCCAACCGCATCATCAACGAAGTGCGCGGCATCAACCGCGTCACCTACGACATCACCAGCAAGCCGCCGGGCACGATCGAGTGGGAGTGAGCGACCTTTCGGCATTTAAATAAGTGCTGAAGACATTCTAAAATCGCCAGTATTATTACAAATACGTCTCCAGCTTCATCGACAACTCGATTGATCTGATAGCCGATGGCCGAGCAAATTCCCATAACTCCAGCGCTTCTCACTTGGGCGCGTGAGCGTGCCGGCTTGAGCCCAGATGAAGCCGCACAAAAGTTTAAGCGCTTTGCCGACTGGGAGGCTGGGATATCATTTCCAACATATTCCCAGCTTGAGCAAATCTCTGACACGCTGAAGGTACCAATTGCGGTTTTTTTCTTTCCAGAACCGCCTCAAGTACCGCCTATCGCTGAAACATTCCGTACTTTGCCCGATGCCGAATTGGCTTTGTTGCCAAGTCGGCTTCGTATGCTGCTTCGCAAGGCGAAGGCTATGCAACTTAATCTGTGGGAATTAACACAAGGTCGCAATCCGGCAGAAAAACTTATTACTCGTGATTTGGCTTTCCCGGCTGAAGTTGACATCGCGACTATGGCCTCTGCCGTACGCGACTATATCGGTGTGTCAGTTGCTGATCAGAGGCGCTGGGGAGATGACGAAACTGCGCTTAAGCAGTGGCGGGCGGCTTTGTCGAAAGTCGGAGTTTTTGTATTTAAAGACGCATTTAGAGTTGATGATTTTTCGGGTTTTTGCCTCTATGACGAAGTCTTTCCTATAATTTATGTAAATAATAGCTGCGCTAAAACACGCCAGATATTTACTTACTTTCACGAACTCGCTCATTTGATTTTTCATACGAGCGGTATCGATACGATTCACGATTCCTACATCCCGCGCCTTGAGCAAGGCGCTCGGCGAATAGAGGTTTTATGTAATAGTTTTGCTGCTCACTTTTTGCTTCCGGAGCAAGAATTTGCGGCTGCGGTTGTTGGACTCGAAGCTTCAGAAGCTACGGCAGAGCGCCTCGCGGCACAGTTTCATGTTAGCCGTGAAGTGATATTCCGCCGTTTCTTGGATCAGGGCCGAATACAGCAACAGCAATATGCGGCTGCGGTAGCTAGGTGGAATGAGCAGCGCAAAGGCGGTGGTGGGCCAGGTGGGGACCATTATTGGACCCAGTTAACTTATCTTGGGCGCGACTATGTATCGCTTGCTTTGCGGCAGTTTCATCAAAATCGAATCGATGAAAATCAGCTTGCAGATTACCTTAATGAAAAGCCGAAAAACGTCGGCGTGCTTGAAGAATACTTCGAGCGAGGTAACGCATAATGTACGTTTTCGACACTGCGCCTCTCTCCACGCTATTTAAAAACTATTACCGCAATCGCTTCCCCACTTTGTGGGAGCGCTTTGACGCATTGATTGATGAAGGGCACATTGTCTCTACGCGAGAAGTTTTGCGCGAGGTGAGAGACGGTGCTGTGGAAAGTTTGCGTCTGTGGGCCGTGGATAAGCAGGAGTTATTTTTTACTCCGACGGCAGCAGAGGCTGCCTTTATCGCGGGTATTTATGGCGTCGCGCATTTTCAACAAAACATCGAACAGAAAAAATTGCTTAAAGGCGGCCGCAACGCAGATCCTTTTGTAATAGCTAAAGCGGCAACAGAAGGGCGTGCTGTGGTTACAATGGAATTGTTTAAACAGAACGGCGTAAAAATCCCTAATATCTGTGGGCACTTCGGAGTTCCCTGCTTAACCTTGGAAGCATTCATGGAGCAGGAAGGTTGGGCCTTTTAGGCTAATACTTCATCCTAGCGCCTTCTCGTTGTTCCCCTGCCGTAGCAGGAGCGATCTTTACAGTTGGCCTTCCAAGCCAGCACGTTCGCACCCTCTGGCATTTCCAGGCTCCCAAGTGCATTGCTGTTGCCGCATCGATATGGCGCGGCGCGCACAATCTGACTATAAGCACGTCGCATATTTCATTCGCGCCCGGACCTCATGATTCGCCTCGATAACATCAGTAAGCAGAACGGCCATCAGATCCTGTTCATCGAAGCGTCGATGGGGCTGCAGCGGGGCGAGAAGGTGGGGCTGGTCGGGCCCAATGGCGCGGGCAAGACGACGCTGTTCCGCATGATCAACGGCGAGGAGCCGCCCGACGACGGCCAGGTGTCGATCGATCCCGGCATCACCATCGGCTATTTCAGCCAGTACGTCGGCGAGATGTCGGGCCAGAGCGCCGTCATGGCGGTGATGGACGGCGTCGGGCCGGTGAGCGCGCTCGCCGCCGAGATGGCCCAGCTCGAAGCCGCGATGGTCGATCCCGATCAGGCGGGCGAGATGGATGCCATCGTCGAGCGCTATGGCGAGGTGCAGGGCCGCTTCGAGGAATTGGACGGCTACGCGCTGGACGCGCGCGCCCGCGAGGTTTTGGCGGGCCTCAGCTTCAGCCAGGAGCGCATGGACGGCGACGTCGGCCTGCTCTCGGGCGGCTGGAAGATGCGCGTGGCGCTCGCCCGCATCCTCTTGATGCGCCCCGACGCCATGCTGCTCGACGAACCGAGCAACCATTTGGACCTCGAAAGCCTGATTTGGCTCGAAGCCTTCCTCAAGAACTATGAGGGCGCGCTGCTGATGACCTCGCATGACCGCGAGTTCATGAACCGCATCGTCGGCAAGGTCGTCGAGATCGACGGCGGCTCGCTCACGACCTATTCGGGAAATTACGATTTCTACATGCAGCAGCGCGCGCTCGCCGAGAAGCAGCAGCAGGCGCAGTTCGAGCGCCAGCAGGCGATGCTCGCCAAGGAGATCAAGTTCATCGAGCGCTTCAAGGCGCGCGCCTCCCACGCCGCCCAGGTGCAGAGCCGCGTCAAGAAGCTCGACAAGATCGAGCGCGTCGAGCCGCCGCGCCGCCGCCAGTCGGTGCAGTTCGAGTTTCGCTCGCCGCCGCGCTCGGGCGACGACGTCGCGCACTTCAAGAACATCCATAAGTCCTACGGCAGCCAGCCGATCTATGCCGGGCTCGACTTCATGGTGCGCCGCAAGGAGCGCTGGTGCGTGCTCGGCGTCAACGGCGCGGGCAAATCGACGCTCCTGAAACTGGCGGCCGGCGCGATCGAGCCGGACGAAGGCAATGTCGCCGTCGGCGCCAACGTCCGCATGGGCTATTTCGCCCAGCATTCGATGGACCTGCTGGACGGCGACGACACCGTGTTCGAGACGCTCGACAAGTCGTTCCCGCAGGCCGGGCAGGGCGCGCTGCGCTCGCTCGCCGGCTGCTTCGGTTTCTCCGGCGACGATGTCGAGAAGCCCTGCCGGGTTTTGTCCGGCGGCGAGAAGGCGCGTCTCGTCATGGCCAAGATGCTGTTCGATCCGCCCAACTTCCTGGTGCTCGACGAGCCGACCAACCACTTGGACATGGCGACCAAGGAGATGCTGGTCGCGGCGCTGGCCGAGTTCGAGGGCACCATGCTGTTCGTCTCGCACGACCGCCACTTCCTCGCCGCGCTCTCGAACCGCGTGCTGGAAGTGACGCCGGAGGGCGTGCACAAGTTCGACGGCGGCTACACCGAATATGTCGCGCGCACCGGCCAGGAAGCCCCCGGCCTTCATCCTGGCTAAGGACTGACGTCACTCCCGCCGCTTCACCGCCCGCACTTTCCCGCTCCCGCCGCCGCCGCAATAGAAGCGGTCCTTGCCGTCGGCTTCCAAGCCCGACACGTTGACGCCGCCCGGCAGCTCCAGGCTCTCCAGCACTTCGCCCGTGGCCGCGTCGATGCGGCGCAGTTCGCTCGCGTCGTTCTCCCAGGTGCCGTGCCATAGCTCGCCCTCGACGAACGTCACGCCGGTCACGAAGCGGTCGCTGGCGATGCTGCGCAGCACGCGGCCCGTCGCCGGATCGATCTGGTGGATCTTGCGCGCGCGATGCTCGCCGACCCACAGCGTCCCCTCGGCCCAGGCCATGCCGGAATCGCCGCCGTTGCCCGGCGCCGGAATGGTGGCCAGCACCGCGCCGCTTGCCGGGTCGATCTTGTGAATTTCGCGCTCGACGATCTGATAGAGATGCGTGCCGTCGAAGGCGCTGCCGGCATGGGCCGCCGCCGCGATATGGCGGACGATCGCGCCGCTCGCGGGATCGAGCGCGTTGATCCGGTCGCCCGAAGCGAACCAGACGTGGCGGCCGTCGAAGGTGACGCCGCCGATGCTCGTCACGCCGGGGAAGGGGCCATACTCGCGCAGGATGACGGCGGCCGATTTTTTCATGATGAACTCCTGTGATCGGATGCCCTGACAGGCAAGGTGCGATGCTAGCGGCCCGGCAGCATGGCGGGGAGTAACAAGGGCGTCGTGAATGCGGAGGCGACTCCAGGCCCCGTGCCGGGCAGCGGCGGCATCATCCAGCGCCGCGCCCGGCCGCGCCCGACCGCCTGGGCCATGCCGCGCGCCGCCAGATCGTCGAGCGCCCGCTGCAGCGTGCGCTGGCTGGCGTTCAGCGCCAGGGCCAGTGCCGCGCTCGACCAGCTTTCGCCATCGGCCAGCAGCGCCAGCACCTCGCCGTGGGCGTCGTCCACCGGCCGGGCCAGCAGCGCGACGCGCCGGGCGCGGCGCGGCGCGAGGACGAAGCCCTGCCGGGTGGCGACGATGTCGGCGTGGGCACGCAAGGCCGTGCGCAAGCGGCCGATCTCGACGCGCAGCCGCGCGCGGTGCGAGTCGTCGGCGTCCTTGGCGTTGAAGGCGCGCTTCACCAGCGCCTCACGCGTCACATCTTCCGGCCAGGCCTCGGCCAGCGCGCGGGCGAGCGCGAACAGCACCGGCCGCCCGGCGAGCGAGACGGTCTGGCCGCTCTCGCGCACGGCATGGCGGCAGCCGTCGACGATCAGCGCCGGGGAGGCGAACAGCGCCTCGACCTCGGCGAGCCGCAATGTTTTTTCGCCGCCGCGCCCGATCAGCCGCGCCGCCGGCGCTTGCAGCAGCCGCGTGGCGCTGGCGATCTCCGCCGACAGCGCCGGAATGCCGGCCTGCTTCGCCGCGCGCGCGGCGGCGGCCAAGGCCTGGCCCGCCGCCTGGGCGCGGACGCGCCGCATGGCGAGTCCTGCGAGCATCAAGCCGAGGCCGGCGCGCAGGGCGGGCGGGAAGGGCGCCGGATCGAGCGCCGCGAGGCTGCGCTCGGCGGCGTCGAGCTTGCCGATCAGCAATAGGCGGCGCGCTTCGAGCATGCGGGCATAGGCGGCGTTGGCGGCATCGCCATGGGCGTCGAGCGCGGCGCGCGCCGCCTCCAAAGCCTTGGCCGGCCAGGTCAGCTCGCGCGACGCCAGCGCGATTTCGGCCTCCGCCACCACGCAGCGGGCGCGGGCCAGCGCCTCCTTCGGGCCGAAGGCGCGCGCCGCGCGCCGCAGCAAGCGTTTGGCGCTGGCATAATCGCCGAGCTGCGCCATGGCGACGCCGCGCAGCGCCAGGGCCGGCGCGTCGTCGCGCAAGGCCACGCGATTGAGCGCGCCGAACGGATCGCCCTTGGCCAACGCTTGCGCCGCTGCCGTGATGAGCGAGTCCATCGTCATTCAGCCAAACCGAATCCCGACACGCCAAATCCCGACAAGATTGTCACTCCCGCCCGCGTTCGCGCCGATCCTAGTCTAGCCCATCGACAGACGGCAAACCCATTGGCAAGGAGCAAGAGGATGACGGCACATGCGATCGGCACGCGCGAGCAATGGCTGGCGGCGCGCCGCGATCTGCTCGAGGCGGAGAAGGATTACACCGCGCGCGGCGACGAGCTGGCGCGCTGGCGTCAGGAGCTGCCCTGGGTGCGCATCGACAAGCCTTACGCCTTCGACACGGAAGCGGGGCGGGCGACGCTGGCCGAGCTGTTTCAGGGCCGCTCGCAACTGCTGGTCTATCACTTCATGTTCGGGCCGGACTACAAGGCGGGCTGCCCGTCCTGCTCGGCCATCGCCGACGGCTATGACGGCGTGGCGGTCCATCTCGCCCATCATGACGTGACGCTGATGACCGTGTCGCGCGCGCCGCTGGAAAAATTGCTGGCCTACCGGGCGCGCATGGGCTGGTCGTTCCCCTGGGCCTCGTCGGCGCCGAGCGACTTCAACGCCGATTTCTCCGTCGGCTTTTCCGAGGATCAGCAGCGCGCCGGCATCGAATACAACTATCGCCGCGAGCCGGCCATGTTGCAGTCGCTTGCCGGCAAGGCGAAGGATTGGCGGGACGACCCGACATCCGTGATGGCCGCCTCGACCGGCACCGACGTGCCGACCTACACGCGCGAGCGGCCGGGCGTCAGCGCCTTCGTCCTGCAGGACGGCGTCGTCTATCACAGCTATTCGGGCTACGCGCGCGGCGTGGACGCTATCTGGGGCATGTACCAATGGCTCGACCGCGCGCCGTTCGGGCGCAACGAAAGCGGCGTGTGGTGGCGCCGCCATGACGAGTATGGGCGCGACGAGTAAGGCAATGGCTGAGTATTTGGCTTATGCCGCCGCGCCCGTCTTCGCCGCCATGGCGCTGCTGACGGCGGCGACGGCGGGCGCGCCGGACCTGCTCTGCGCGCCCGCCGCGTCGCCCTTGGCCGCGTGGCTCGGCGGCATGACGCCGATGTATCTGCTGATGAGCCTCGCCCATGCCGCGCCCTGGTTGAGAATGATGCGCTGAGGCTGGCGCGGCGGGCCGCCGTCGATTAAGCTTGGCGAAACAGCCGAGTCGCCAGCTCCATGCCCAGCAATATCCTCTCCACCATCGTCAAGCTGTTCGTCGCCTCGCTGCTCGTCGGCCTGGTGATGCATTGGCTCGGCGTCACGCCGCGCTCGCTCGTCGCCGATTTCGGCGCGACCATGGGGCGGCTGTTCGACACGCTCGCCGGCTTCTTCGGCTGGGCCGCCGAATATGTGCTCTACGGCGCCTGCATCGTCGTGCCGATCTGGCTCGCCGTCTTCCTCATCGACCGCGCCAAGGGCCGGCGCGGGTCGTGACTGCCGCGATCGACTACTCTCGTCACGTGCAAGACCTCGCCGGCTGGTCGGCGCTGTTCGTCATGGCGACGCCGCACGAATACGGCCCGCATCTGCAACAGCGCATCGCGCCGCTCGTCACCGGCGTCGGCCCCGTCGAGGCCGGCGTCGCCACCACCACCGCGCTCGCGTCGCTCGCCCATGCCGGGCGCTTGCCCCGGCTCGTCGTCTCGCTCGGCTCGGCCGGCTCGCGCACGTTGGATCATGCCGAGGTCTATCAGATCGCCTCGGTCGCCTATCGCGACATGGACGCTTCGGCGCTCGGCTTCGCCAAGGGTCTGACGCCGTTCCTGGACGAGCCGGCGACGGTCGAGATCGCCGCGCGCATTCCCGGCGTGCCGGCGGCCTCCATCGCCACCGGGGCCAGCATCGTCTCCGGCGCGGCCTATGAGGGCATCGAAGCCGACATGGTGGATATGGAGACCTTCGCCGTCTATCGCGCCGCCAAGCGCTTCAGCCTGCCGATGATCGGCCTGCGCGGCGTCAGCGACGGCCGCGCCGACCTCTCCGGCCTGCACGACTGGACCGAATATCTCCACATCCTCGACGAGAAGCTCGCCGCGATTCTCGACGCGCTGCCCGGCCATATCGCCGCTGGCCGCGTCACCCTCTGACCCCGGAGCCCGCCATGGCCAAGAAAATCACCATCTACGGCATCAAGAATTGCGACACGATGAAGAAGGCGCGCACTTGGCTCGATAAAGCCGGCGTCGAATATTCCTTCCACGATTACAAGACCGCCGGCATCGACAAGGCGACGCTGGAGACATGGTCCGGCAAGGTCGGCTGGGAGGTGCTGCTGAACAAGGCCGGCACCACCTTCAAGAAGCTGCCCGACGCCGACAAGGCCAACGTCACCGAGAAGAAGGCCGTCGCCCTGATGATGGCCCAGCCCTCGATGATCAAGCGCCCGGTGCTGGACATCGGCGGCAAGCTGCTCGTCGGCTTCAAGCCGGCCGACTACGAAAAGGCGCTGGGCTAGGGCGAGAGGCGTCCGGCCGCGCCCGCCAAAACTTGAGGAGAAGCGGCATGACCTTCGCCGTCGCCCCGTTCTATGCCGGCCTGCTCGGCCTCATGCTGCCGGTTCTGTCTTTGCGCGTCGTGCGGCTGCGCCGCCGGCTTCAGGTCGGCCTCGGCGACGGCGGCGATGACGCGTTGCTGCGCGCCATGCGCGTGCAGGGCAATTTCATCGAATATGCGCCGCTCGGCCTGTTGCTGATTTTCGCGGTGGAGGCTCTGGCCTATCCGGCGTGGCTGGTGCACCTGCTCGGGATCGCGCTCGTCGCCGGCCGCGTCGCCCACGCCGTGGGGCTGAACCGCAGCGCCGGCGCGTCGGCGGGCCGCGTCGCCGGCATGGTGCTGACGCTCAACGCGATCATCGCCGCCGCCGCGCTCTGCTTGATCGGCGCGGTCTGGCGCTGGCTGGCATGAAAAAGCCCCGGAGCGCGCTCCGGGGCTTTTGACAGGATATCCGGCCGCGCTATTCGACGATGCTCTTGGCGCGCATTGCGAGCGGCTTGGGCAGGTCGACGAGCTGCTTGGCGAGGCTTTGCAGATAGTCGCCGCGCACCGGCTCGATCTCGATGTTCAGCTTGGCGGCTTCGGCCATGAAGTCCTTGTCCTTCATGGTCGCGTCGAACGCGGCGCGCATCGCCTGCACGCGCGCCGCCGGCACGTCCGGCGTCAAGGCGAGCGGCCGGCCGAATTCTGTGCCGGAGGTGATGAGGTCCAGCACCTTGCGGTCGTCGTCGCTCTTGGCCAGCTCTCGCAGCGTCGGCACGCCGGGCAATTCCGCCACCTTGGGGCCGGCATAGGCGATGACGTGGATCTTCTTGTCGCGCAGCCAATCGGCCTTGGTGACTTTCCAGCTCGACCAGGTGTTGTTGCGCGACTGCACTTCGCCGCGCTCCATGGCGAGGTTGATGGCGTTGCCGCCCTCGTAGCCGACGACGATCTTGAATTTGGTGCCGAGCAGCTCGTTCATCGCGACTGGGAAGGTGTAGGTCATCGCGCCCTTGCCCGACGCGCCGGCGATGATCTCCTGCTTGCGCGCGTCCTCCACCGTTTTCACGTTGGTCGTGTGCCAGGTCGTCATCGTCTCGACGGTCGGCGCGATCGAGCCGATCCAGTTGAACTTGGCGACGTCGAGCTGCAAGCCGGGCGCGTCGGTCGCCTGCAGCAGCGGCAGCGTGTTCGACATCATGCCCATGTGGGTGCCGTCCTTGGCCGCGACGGAATAGAGGTAGTTGGCCATCTTGATGCCGCCGGCGCCGGTCATGTTCTGGGGCACGACGGTCGGGTTGCCGGGCAGGTGGCGGCCGATGAAGCGCCCGGTGAGGCGCGCGTGCAGGTCGTATTCGCCGCCGACGCCGACGCCGATCAGTAGGTTGACGGATTTTCCCTTGTAGAAGTCGGCGACGCTTTGCGCGTTCGCCGCCACGGTCCCGGCGAGCAGCAATGCGGCGCAGAGTCCCAGCGTGGTCGATGTCTTGATCATGGAGCCTCTCCTGTTGCCGCCGCCGGATCGTGCCGGCGGTCGTTATGCGGAAAGGCTAACACGGGATAGCGCGGCCATTGGGCGGAAAAAGCGCAACATGGCCGTCACCGCCAGGCCGATAAGGCGGCGGAAAACGCCGGCTTTCTAGGCGACCTGCTGGTTGCCGAGCGCGTCGACCAGACGCTCGCGGGCGAAGCGCAAGGTGACCCGGGTGCCCGCGCCGACCACGCTGGCGATGCCGATGGCGATGTCCTGGCGGTCGGACAGCGCCTTGACGATGGCGAGGCCGAGGCCGGTGCCCTCGTGACGCCGGCTGATGCTGCCGTCGGCCTGGATGAACGGCTGGAAGACGCGCTCCAACTCGGCGGCGGGAATGCCGCAGCCGGTGTCGGCGACCGTCACGACCAGTTCGCGGCTGTCCGGCTCGAAGGCCGCGGCGAGCGTCACGACGCCGCCCGGCGGCGTGAATTTGACCGCGTTGGACAGCAGGTTGATGAGGATCTGCTTGATCGCGCGGGTGTCGGCGCGCAGCAGCGGCAGGTCGGGGGCGAGGCGGCTGTCGAGGACGACGCCGCCGGTTTCGGCGCGCTCGCGCATCAGGCGCAGGCAGGAATCGAGCAGGACCGGCAGCGAGATGCGCTCGTCGTGCATCTCGAAGCGTCCCGATTCGATCTTCGCCATGTCGAGGATGTCGTTGATGATCTCCAGCAGATGCTGGCCGCAATTGTTGATGTCCTCGGCATATTCGCGATAGCGCCCGTCGAGCGGTCCGATCTGCTGGCGATACATGATGTCGGAGAAGCCGATGATGGCGTTGAGCGGCGTGCGCAGCTCGTGGCTCATGTTGGCGAGGAATTCCGATTTGGCGCGGTTGGCCTGCTGGGCCGCGGTGCTGGCCTCGATCAGCTCGACGTTGCGCTTTTCGGTCAGCGCCGCGAGCCGACGGCTTTCCTCGGCGGAGCGCCGCAACCGCGCCAGCAGCAGCATGACGATGACCGCGCCGAGGCCCAGCACGCCGCCGATCAGCAGCGTCGGCTCCAATATCTGCTCGGCGGTCAACGCGCCGATGCCGCCGACCGGCACGATGACCTGCTGCGCGCCGCGCAGGTCGCCGACCTGCCAGTCGAGCTTGGGCGATTGCGGATGGCTGTCGTGGCAGGCGACGCAATTCTCGCCCATGCGGATGGCGGCGGCGTGGCGCAGCACCCGCTTGCCGTCGATCTCGGTGAAGCGCACGTAAGGCTTGGACGGATCGGCGTCGAGCGCGGCGAGCGCCGCGCGCTCGAAATCGTCGAGCGCGCGCTCCTGCCGCCATGGGAAGGGATGGTCGCTGAAAATGCCGAACGCCGCCTTGGCTTCGCGTTCGGACAGATGCCGGCCGAGCTCCATCGTCAGCGTGATCGGCAGCGGCACGGCGCCGGCTTGCTGCACGTAATCGTGGGTCGCGATCGCGCCGCCGGCGACGGCGCGCGGCACCACTTCGCTCGAATAGAAATTGCGGAATTCGGTGATGGCGAAGGACAGCGTCGCCGCCGATTGCAGCACCGCGGCGTCGCGCGTGCGTTCGGCGTAGCGCCCGACCGTGGCGAGCAGGAGCACCGTGCCGATCGCCAGATAGGCGACGACGAGCGGCAGCGGCTGCTCCAGCATTCGCTCGAGCATGCGCGTGCCGGCCGCGCGCGCGTCGGCCCAACGGCGCGCGGCGCGAGACGGTGAGGCGGGCGAGGCGAGGTCGGACAAGGACGGCGATCCGGCAGATGTGAGTAGGTCTTCGGTTATAGGAAGACGGGGTTAACAACTCTTGAACAAATCGTCCGGCCGGGGCCCCGCGATGTGCCGTGGCCACGCTCAAGCGCCTGGGCTGGCGCGCGAATTCTTGGTCTGCCCATAAAAAAGTCACACCCTCGCCATGAGCGCATGAAACAAAGTGCGCCAGACGGCCGAGCCGATTCCCAAGGGGTCTGAGCATGACGAAGGGGGCGGGCGCGGTCGCCTAAAGGGGCAGCATCACATCAGTTTTCGCTCATTGAGGAGGGCCCTATGGCGTTTAGATCTTCCAAAGAACCCGCATCCGAACCGGCGCGGCCGATGCCGAGCAAGCCGGATTACGCCGGCGCGGTGGCCGGCATCGTCAACCCGCCGCCCGGCGCTCATGCGCCGGCCCCGGTGTCCGAGGACAACCGGCTGATCGTCGGCCGCAACATCCAGCTCAAGGGCGAGATCGGCGCCTGTGACACGCTGGTCGTCGAGGGCCGCGTCGAGGCGTCGATGAAAAGCCGCATCATCCAGACCGCCGAAAGCGGCGTCTTCATCGGCGAGGCCGACGTCGAGACCGCGGAAATCCGCGGCCTGTTCGAAGGCAAGCTGACGGCGCACAAGAAGCTGGTCGTGCGCGCCCAAGGGCGCGTCAAGGGCACCGTGCGTTACGGCTCGATCGTCATCGAGGAAGGCGGGCGCGTGTCGGGCGACGTGAAGGACATGGAGGCCGGCGATGCGCAGTCCGCGTCGTCGCCCGCCCAGCCGATCGGCGAAGTCGCGCGCGCGGCGGAAAACAGCCAAACCGGGGGCCAGCCGGTCAACCAGCCGAAATTCGCCGCTTTGCCGTGAGACCTTCGGCGCGGGCCGGTTCGCGCGGGCCCGCGCCGCTTAGACGAGCGTCAGCTTGCGCTCGAAGATGTCCAGCGCGGCTTCCAGGGTGGCGCTGCGGCGCAGGCGCTCGCCGCCGCTCATGATCAGCCATTGGCCGTTGCGGCGCTGGCCGCCGAGCTTGACGATGGAATAGAGCGGCTTGGCCAGCGCGTGCTGGAACACCGAGAAGATGGCCGCGCCCTCGCCATGGTCGATGGCGTAGGCTTTCCAGTCTCCGGCGATGACATGGCGGCTGTAGACGGCGATGAGCTGGTTCAGCTCGGGGCGGGCAAACGTCACGAGGGTCCTGCGGCTGCCCTTGGCAACCGCCTTGCCGATCTGCTCCTGGGCCGCCTTGCGGGCCTGGAAATCGGAAATCTGGACCAACTGCGCCATCGCTCGCGCCACGCCCTCCGTACTGCTGTTCGGCAAGTTTTCCCCAAATCGCCGGCCCCGTCCAGCGTCCGAGCGGGGCGGCGCGGCGCAAAAAAGCCGTATTCCCTTGCGATCCTTGGCCTTTCCCGGTCCCCGGGGAGCCGGCGGCGGCCCGTCGGCGATCCGCTTTGGGGTTTCATTAATATCCTTTTTCGGTTAAGGAGTTAGGCCCCTTTTACGGCGTTCGGACAGCGGTCTCGACCAAGTCAGACCGAAGCGTCCGCCGCGTTTTGCATCGGCCTTCGCCCCGCATGGACAATTTCATTCAAGAGATCGAAGAGGACATCCGCCGCGACCGGCAGATGGCCCTCTGGAACAAGTACGGGCGTTACGCCGTCGCCGTGGCGCTCGTCACCATCATCGCCGTCGCGGCGGCGCTGTTCTGGCGGCAATATGCGGCGCGCGAGCGTCTGCAGGACGGCCTGAACTACATGGCGGCGCTCGAACTCGCCGGCGGGCAATTGGATCCGTCCGCCGCCGTGCCGGACGCGGCGATCGCCGCGTTGCGCGATCTCGCCGGCGGCGGCTCGGCCGGCTATGCCGCGCTCGCCCGCTTGCAGGAAGCGGCGCTGCTCTCCAGGTTGGGCAAAGCCGACGAGGCCGCGGCGATCTATCAGTCGCTCGCCAACGACAGCCGCGCCGACAAAGCGTTCCGCGATCTCGCCCTGGTGCTGCTGGCGCTGCGCCAGATCGACGCCGCCGAGCCCAACGATCTCGCTGCGCGGCTCGCCCCGCTCACCGCCGCCGGCAACCCCTGGCGCTATTCGGCGCTCGAGATGACCGGCCTGCTGGCCGCGCGCGCCGGCGACATCGCCAAAGCCAAGGACGCCTACACGACGCTCGCCGACGATCCCGGCACGCCGCGCCAGATGCGCGTGCGCGCCGCCGAAATGCTCGCAGTCTTCGGTGGCTGAGCCGATGTTGCGCGTCCGTCCGCTTATCGCCGTCGCGGCGCTCTTGCCGCTGCTCGCCGCCTGCGACTGGCTCGGCTCGGCGAGCAAGCCGCCGCCGCTGCCCGGCGAACGCATCGCCGTCATGCAGTTCGAAGCGTCGCTGCAGCCGTCGCCGGAATTGGCCGGCCAGCCCATATCCTTGCCCGAGCCGCGCGCCAATCCCGAATGGCCGCAAGCGTTCGGCTCCGCCGCGCGCCTTTCGGGCCACGCGCAGTTCGCCGACGCGCCGCGCCGCGTCTGGAGCGCCAGCATCGGCCGGGGCTCCAACTCGTCGCGCAAGCTGCTTGGCCAGCCGATCGTCGCCGGCGGCGTCGTCTACGCCATGGACGCGACCGGCGAGGTCACCGCCCATAGTCTCGACTCCGGCAGCCGCTTGTGGCGGCAGGACATCACGCCCGACGACGAATCGGACGGGCCGCTCGGCGCCGGCCTCGCTTATGAGGGCGGCAAGCTTTACGCCACTAGCGGCTTCGCCGAGGTCGTGTCGCTCGACGCCAAGACCGGCAAGGAACTGTGGCGTCGCAAAGTGTCCGGCCCGTCGCGCGGATCGCCCGCCGTGGCCAATGGCCGCGTCTTCGTCATCTGCATCGACAACACCAGCTATGCGCTCTCGGCCGACGACGGCCGCGTGCTGTGGAACCACACCGGCACCGGCGAAGGCGCCGGCCTGCTCGGCGCGGCCTCGCCGGCGGTCGCCGACGACGTGGTGGTGATCGCCTATAGCTCGGGCGAGCTGTTCGGCCTGCGCGCCGCCAACGGCCGGCAGATGTGGGCCGATCTCCTGTCGGTGCCGCGCCGCATCAGCGCCGTCTCCGACCTCAACGACATCCGCGCTTCGCCGGTCGTCGCTGGCGGCCGCGTCTTCGCCGTCGGCAACGCCGGGCGCATGGTCTCCATCGTCCTCAACACGGGCGCGCGCGCCTGGGACCAGCGCATCAGCGGCATCCACACGCCGTTGCTCGCCGGCGAGGTCATCTACGTGCTCAACACCGACAACGAGCTGATCGCGCTCTCGGCGCGCGACGGCCGCGTGCGCTGGATCCGGCAATTGCCGCGCTACAAGAACGAGGAGCGCAAGCGCGATCCGATCGACTGGGCCGGCCCGGTGCTTGCCGGCGACCGCCTGGTTCTCGCCGGCTCGCACGATTACGCCATCTCCGTCTCGCCCTATACCGGGGAGATTCTCGGCCAGAGCGAGCTGCCCGACGGCGTCCGCATCGCGCCCGTCGCGGCGCAGGGCACCCTCATCTTCCTCACGGACGGCGGCACCCTCGTCGCTTATCGGTGAGCGGCATGGGCGCGGACGGCAAGCGTCTCCCCGTGGTCGCCATCGTCGGGCGGCCCAACGTCGGCAAATCGACGCTGTTCAACCGCGTCGTCGGCAAGCGCATCGCCATCGTCGATCCGACGCCGGGCGTCACGCGCGACCGCCGCGAGGGCGAGGCGCGCGTCGCCGATCTCAAGTTCCTCGCCGTCGACACGCCGGGCTTCGAGGACGAGACCGGCGAGAGCCTCGAAGCGCGCATGCAGGAACAGACGGCCAAGGCCGTCGCCGGGGCCGATCTGGCGCTCATGGTGATCGACGCGCGCGCCGGCGTGACGCCGCTCGACGAGGCCTTCGCGCGCTGGCTGCGGCCGATGAAGAAGCCCGTGCTGCTGCTGGTCAACAAGTGCGAAGGCAACAAGGGCCGCGAAGGTATCGCCGAAGCCTATAAGCTCGGTTTCGGCGAGCCGGTCGCCATCTCGGCCGAGCACGGCGAAGGCATCGGCGAGCTTTATGACGGCCTGCGCGCCCATCTCGAAGACGCCGGCTCGACCTACGACGACGAGGACGCGGGCTTCGAGGGCGACATCGAATCGGAGCCGGGCCTCGGCGACAAGCCGCTGCGCCTCGCCATCGTCGGCCGGCCCAACGTCGGCAAATCCACGCTGATGAACGCGCTGCTCGGCGAGGAACGCTCTCTCACCGGCCCGGAGGCGGGCATCACGCGCGACGCCATCTCGGTCGATTGGCTGTGGCAAGCCCCTGACGGGAGAGAGCGCAAAGTGCGGCTGGTCGATACCGCCGGCTTGCGCCGCAAGGCGCGCGTCGACGCGAAGCTGGAGAAGCTGGCCGGCGCCGACAGCATCCGCGCCATCCGCCTGGCCCAGGTGGTCGTGCTGGTGCTCGACGCCACCATGATGCTCGAGCATCAGGACTTGCAGATCGCCTCGCTCGCCGCCGACGAAGGCCGCGCGATCATCATCGCGGTCAACAAGTGGGATTTGATCGACGATCCGGCCAAGGCCATCGAGAAGCTGCGCGACCGCATCGAGACGTCGCTGCCGCAGATCAAGGGCGTCCGCTTCTTCCGCATCTCGGCGCAGCACGGCGAAGGGCTCGACGAGCTGATCGGCGGGGCGTTCGAGGCGTTCGACCATTGGGACACGCGCATCTCGACCAGCCGCCTCAACCGCTGGCTTGAACATGCGCTGGAGGCCAATCCGCCGCCGGCGCCGCATGGCCGCCGCCTGAAATTCCGCTACATGAATCAGCTCAAAACGCGGCCGCCGACCTTCGCGCTGTTTATCAGCCGCGCCGACGAGGTGCCGGATAGCTATCTGCGCTATCTCGCCAACGGCATCCGCGACACCTTCGGGTTGCAGGGCACGCCGATCCGTTTCCAGATGCGCGCCGGCAAAAACCCCTTCGCGCCGGACGATAAGCGTTAGAGGGCGGCAAGCGCCCGACGGCAAGCGGCGGTAAACCAACCGTCACGCCTCAGCGTCAACATCGTCGTCATGGCCGGACTTGTTCCGGCCATCCACGACTTCTCTAGCTACAGGATCGCAAGGCGTGGATGCCCGCAACAAGTGCGGGCATGACGCCAAGTATTCTTTTGTGCCGGCTAAGCGCGCACCACTTCGCCTTGCCGCGTCTCTTCGGCGCTGGCGAGCTGCACGAAGGTCTCGGCGATGTCGTCGCCGGTCTTGAGCGTCAGCGGGTCCTCGCCCGGGAAGGCTTCGGCGCGCATCCGCGTGCGCGTCGCGCCCGGGTTGAGTAGGTTGGCCTTCACGTTGGTCTTGCCCAATTCGCCGGCCCAGGTGCGGACCATCGCTTCGAGCGCCGCCTTGCTCGCGGCGTAAGGGCCCCAATAGGGATGCTTGCCGTCGGCCGCGCCGGAGGTGACGAAGATGGCGCGGCCCGAGGGCGAGAGCTTCAGGAGCGGCTCGCAGATGCGGATCAGCCGCCAGTTGGCCGTCAGGTTCACGTTCATCACGCGGTCCCACACCGGCGGGTCGATATGGCTCATGGGGCTCAGGACGCCGAGCTGGCCGGCATTGCCGACCAGGATGTCGAGCTTGCCGAAACGCTCCAGGATCGCCGGGCCGAGCTTGTCGATCTCCGCGCCTTTGGCGAGATCCAGCGGCACCAGCGTGGCGCTGCCGTGCCCCGCCTTGCGGATGCTGTCGTCCACCTCTTCGAGACCGCCGACGGTGCGAGCGGTGAGGATGACCTGCGCGCCTTCGGCGGCGAAACGTTTGGCGACGGCCGCGCCGATGCCGCGCGACGCGCCGGTGATTAGCGCGACTCGGCCGTTTAGCCGCCCGCTCATCGGTTGTTGGCCCGGCGCAGCACTTCGGTCAGGAACGAGAGCTGCGCCGGCTTCTCGGAGCCGTCCATGTCGGTCAGGCGGATAGGATATTCGCCGCTGAAGCAGGCGTCGCAATATTGCGGCTTGGCGCTGTCGCGCCCCGGTTCGCCCATGGCGCGGTAAAGCCCGTCCATGGAGATGAAGGCCAGCGAATCGACGCCGATGAACTGCGCCATTTCGGCGATCGAATAGCGCGCCGCGAGCAGCTTGTCGCGCTCGGGCGTGTCGACGCCGTAGAAGCAGGGATTGGTCGTCGGCGGGCTGGCGATCCGCATATGCACTTCGGTCGCGCCAGCGGCGCGCATCATCTCGACGATCTTCTTCGACGTCGTGCCGCGCACGATCGAATCGTCGACCAGGATGATGCGCTTGCCCTGGATGTAGGCGCGGTTGGCGTTGTGCTTGAGCTTCACGCCGAGGTGGCGGATCTGGTCGGTCGGCTCGATGAAGGTGCGGCCGACGTAATGGTTGCGGATGATGCCGAGCTCGAACGGGATGCCCGATTCGTTGGCGTAGCCGATGGCCGCCGGCACGCCGGAGTCCGGTACCGGGATGATCATGTCGGCCGGCACGCCGCTTTCCTTGGCCAGCTCGACGCCGATGCGCTTGCGCGCGTCGTAGACCGAGACGCCTTCCATCACCGAATCGGGGCGGGCGAAATAGATGTATTCGAAGATGCAGGGGCGCTTGGCGCTGGCGACGAAGGGCTTGAGGCTCTGCACGCCCTTTTCGTCGATCACCACCATTTCGCCGGCTTCGATGTCGCGCACGTAGTCCGCGCCGATGATGTCGAGCGCGCAGGTCTCCGAGGCGAGGACATAGGCGTCGTCGAGCTTGCCGAGCACCAGCGGGCGCACGCCGAACGGGTCGCGCACGCCGATCAGCCCGTCCTTGTGCAGGCCGACGAGCGAATAGGCGCCCTCGACATGGCGCAGCGCGTCGATCATGCGTTCGACGACGCTTTCGTAGCGGCTCACCGCCATCAGATGGATGATGACTTCGGTGTCGGTGGTCGATTGGAACAAGCTGCCTTTGCGCACGAGCTCCTGGCGCAGCGTCACGGCGTTGGTCAGGTTGCCGTTGTGGCCGATGGCGAAGCCGCCGTACTGGAAATCGGCGAACAACGGCTGGATGTTGCGCTCGACCGTCTCGCCGCTCGTCGAATAGCGATTGTGGCCGATGGCCGCGCGGCCGGGCAGGCGGCGCATCGTCGTTTCGCTGGAGAAGATGTCGCCGACATGGCCGAGGCCGCGGTGGCTGTTGAAACGCGCGCCGTCGTAGACGACCATGCCGGTCGCTTCCTGGCCGCGATGCTGCAAGGCGTGCAGGCCGAGCGCGGTCAGCGCCGCCGCGTCGTCATGGCCGTAGACGCCGAAGATGGCGCATTCTTCATGCAGATGATCGTCGTCGAACGGGTTGGTGGTCAACATGGGTTACTGCGTTCCTTCGATCAGGCGGTCCATTTCGCGGCGCTCGTCCGGCTTGTAGCCTGCGCCCTGATTCGGCGCGGCGGCGGGCGGCGCGGCGGAGCGGGGGGCGGTGGCGTTGCGCTCGACGGGGCGTTCGCTGCCGGGGCGCTGGCTGTTGTTGCGGATGTTGGCCGGGGCGAGCGAATAGAGGAGGTCGGCGCCGCGCTCCATCAGCGGCACGGTGCGCGCCGTCTGGATCCAGGCGGGCTGCTCGCGCGCCGGCACCATGAAGCTCAAAGCGAGGTAGGCGATGGAGACCAGCACCGCGCCGCGCGCCAGGCCGAAGACGAAGCCGAGCGTGCGGTCGACCGAGCCGGCGGCGGTGCCGCGCACCGTTCCGGCGATCGCGCCGGCGAGCAGCGACAGGACGAACAGCACGACCAGGAAGATGCTCGCGCCGGTGACGATGTTGGCGATGATCGGCTCGCCGATCAGGCGCAGCGCGTAGGGATTGACATAGTCGTAGCCGTAGAACGTGGCGAAGGCCGCGCCGACCCAGGAGAAGATCGCCAGCACTTCGCGCACCAGGCCGCGCGCCAGGGCGAAGACGCCGGACAAGAGCACCACGGCGATGACGATCAGATCGACGAGATTGAAGCCGAGAACCTGCATGGGTTAGCGCATCCTCACTCGAACGGGTCCGGCTCGGCGCCAGCGCCGGCAGGGGCTTTCTGGCGTTTTTCGGCCGCGCCCTTCGGGGCCTGGCCGGGGGTGACGCTGAACAGGCGCAGCAGGTCGTTCAAATGGCCGATCTCCGTCGCGTGGAGGCCGGCCCCTGCCGTTCCTGGGGCCGCAGCTTCACGCTTTCCTTTATCACGTTTCGACGGCGTCGCCTTAGGGGCGAATGCCTGGGCGAAACCGAGCTTGGCCGCCTCTTTCAGGCGGGAGTCGCGCTGGCCGACCGGGCGAACCTCGCCCGACAGGCCGATTTCGCCGAAAACCACGGTTTCCGGCGGGGTGGGCGTGTCCGCCAGCGACGAGATCAGCGCCGCCGCGACCGCCAGGTCGGCGGCGGGCTCGGAGATCTTCAGGCCGCCGGCGACGTTCAAATAGATATCCAAGCCGCCGAGCGCAAGCCCGCAGCGCGCATCGAGCACCGCCGTGATCATGGCGAGGCGGCCGCTGTCCCAGCCGACCACGGCGCGGCGCGGCGAGGCGAGCGAGGAGGGGGCGACCAGAGCCTGAATCTCGACCAGGATCGGCCGCGTGCCCTCCATGCCGGCGAAGACGCAGGAACCCGAGACGCGGCCCTCGCGCTCGCCGAGGAACAGGGCGGAGGGGTTGGCGACTTCGCGCAGGCCGCCGTCGGTCATTTCGAACACGCCGATCTCGTCGGTCGGGCCGAAGCGGTTTTTCACCGCGCGCAGGATGCGGAACTGGTGGCCGCGCTCGCCTTCGAAATAGAGCACCGTGTCGACCATATGTTCGAGCACGCGCGGGCCGGCGATCTGGCCTTCCTTGGTCACGTGGCCGACCATGATGACGCTGATGCCCTTGCTCTTGGCCAGGCGGATCAGCGCTTGGGCGCTGGCGCGCACCTGGGCGACGGTGCCGGGGGCCGATTCCAGGCTGTCGAGATACATGGTCTGGATCGAATCGACGATCACGGCGCGCGGCGCGTCGGGCTGCTCCATGGTCGCGAGGATGTCGGCGACATCGGTGGCGGCGGCGAGCTTGACCGGCGCGCCTTCCAGGCCGAGCCGGCTGGCGCGCAGGCGCACCTGGTCGAGCGCCTCTTCGCCGGAGATGTAGGCCGCGCCGCCTTCGCTGCGCGCCAGCGCCGCGGCGGCTTGCGTCATCAGCGTCGATTTGCCGATGCCGGGATCGCCGGCGACGAGGATGGTCGAGCCGGCGACCAGGCCGCCGCCGAGCACGCGGTCGAGCTCGGCGATGCCGGTCAGGCGGCGCGCTTCCGGCAGGGTGCGGCCGGTGAGGCCCTGAAACTCGATGCGGCGGCCGAGCTGTTTGCCGCCCTTGAGCGCGCTTTTCAGCGCGCCGGGCGGCGCTTTGTCGGCGGCTTCCTCGACGATGCTGTTCCACGCGCCGCAATTATCGCATCGTCCGGCCCAGCGGGTGGTGACGGCGCCGCATTCCTGGCAGACGTAGCGGGCCGCCGCGCGCGCCATCTAGCGCTTGGCTCCGGGGAGCGGGTCGCCAATCGCGCCGACCTCGACCTTGATCGGCCCTTCGGCGCGGCCGTGGATGAACTGGTCGACGTAGGGATTGCCGGTGTAGTCGATATGCTTCACCGGGCCGGACCAGATGATCTTGCCGGCGTAGATCATGGCGATGCGGTGGGCGATCTTGCGCGCGCTGGCGAGGTCGTGCGTGATCGACAGGGTGCTCGCGCCGAGCTGCTTCACGCAATCGACGATCAAATCGTTGATCACGTCGCTCATGATGGGGTCGAGGCCGGTGGTCGGCTCGTCGAAGAAGATGATGTCGGGCTCGGTGGCGATGGCGCGCGCCAGGCCGACGCGCTTCTGCATGCCGCCCGACAATTCCGCCGGCAGCAGCTCGCCGACTTCCGGGCCGAGGCCGACGGCGGCGAGCTTGCGGATGGCGATCTCCTTGGCCGCCAGGCGCTCCATGCCTTGCGCCTGGACCAGCCCGAAGGCGACGTTCTCCCAGACCTTGAGGCTGTCGAACAGCGCGCCGCCCTGGAACAGCATGCCGAACTTGCGCATCACGCGCTCGCGCTCGCGCGCCGACATGCGCGTCACTTCCTCGCCGTCGATCTCGATCGAGCCGGCGTCGGGCTGGATGATGCCGAGGATGCATTTGAGCAGCACCGACTTGCCGGTGCCCGAGCCGCCGATGATGACCACCGATTCGCCGGGCATCACGTCGAGATCGAGGCCGTCGAGCACGACCTTCGCCCCGAAGCGCTTCTTCAGGCCGCGCACCTTGATTTTCGGCGTGGTGAGGTTCGTGCTCATCGCGAGAAGAACAGCTCGGTGATCATGTAGTTGAAGACCAGAATCAGGATCAGCGCCGAGACGACGGCGTTGATCGTCGCCGTGCCGACGCCCTGCGCGCCGCGCTGCGAGTTGTAGCCGTGATAGCAGCCCATCAGCGTGATGATGAAGCCGAACACCGCCGCTTTCACCAGGCCGGAGAAGACGTCGCGGAATTCGAGGAAGTCGAACGTGTTCTTCAGATAGGCGGCCGGATTGAAGCCGAGCTTGTTGACGCCGATCAGATAGCCGCCGAACACGCCGATGATGTCGGCGATCAGCACCAGCACGGGCATCATGGTGACGCCGGCCAGCAGGCGCGGCGCGACGAGATATTTATAGGGGTTGGTCGACAAGGTGGTCAGCGCGTCGATCTGCTCGGTGACGCGCATGGTGCCGATCTCGGCGGCCATCGAGGCGCCGATGCGGCCGGCGACCATCAGCGCCGCCAGCACCGGGCCGAGTTCGCGGGTGATCGAGATGACGACGACGGTGGCCACCGCGCTTTCCGCCGAGAAGCGGGCGAAGCCGGAGTAGCTCTGCAGCGCCAGCACCATGCCGGTGAAGATCGCGGTCAGGCCGACGACCGGCAGCGAGTAATAGCCGATGTCGATCATCTGGCGCAGGATCAGGCGCGGGTAATAGGGCGGGCGCACGCTATGGAACAGCGCCAAGCCGGTGAAGGTCGAGATGCGGCCGACCGCTTCGAGGAAGTTGATCAGCAGCCGGCCGATGGCGGCGAGGAAGTTCATGCCTGCGCGCTTTCCGGAGCGGGGACGTAAATGCGGGCGAAGCGCCGGCCGAGACCGGTGAGGATTTCGTAGCCGATGGTGCCGGCTTCGACGGCCAGATCGTCGGGGCCGTGGCGCGGGCCCAGCAGATCGACGAGTGCGCCCGGCGCGGCGAGTGCGGCGGGAGCCTGGGAGACGTCGAGAGCGATCAGATCCATCGAGACTCGTCCCACGACAGGCACGCGCAAATCGCCGAGATAGGCGTGGCCGCGATTGGTCAGGCTTTGGCGATAGCCGTCGGCATAACCGACGCCGACGGTGGCGATCCGGGCCTTTCCCGTCACGCGGTGCGCCGCACCATATCCAACGGTCATAGGGGTGTCAACGTCGCGGACTTGCAGGATTTTTCCTTGCAGGCGAACCGCTTGGCGCATCGGATTGGCGGCGGAAACCTGCGGTTTGAGGCCGTAGAGCGCCGCCCCCGGCCGGGCCAGATCGAAGTGGTAGCCGGGGCCGAGGAAGATGCCGGCGGAATTTGCGAGCGACGCCTTGGCCGCAGCCAGCGCCGGCACTTGCGCGCGCGCCGCCGTAAAGCGCGCGAGTTGGGCGGCGTTCATCGCATGGTCCGGCTCGTCGGCGCAGGCGAGATGGCTCATGACCAGCCGGATGTCGAGGCCGGCGAGCAGGCCGGGATCGGCGGCCAGCGCCGCGACCTCGCGCGGCTCCAGCCCGAGCCGGTTCATGCCGCTGTCGATATGGATGTCGGCGGCGACGGGCAGGCCGCTGGCGCGCGCCCGCGCCGTCGCGGCGGCGATCTGGTCCAGACTGTTGAGCGCCGGGATCAGCCGGTGGCGCAACAGATCGGTCAGCGTCGCCTCGGTCGCGCCGGCGAAGACATGGATTTCCGCATCGGGCAGCAGCGCGCGCAACGCCACGCCTTCTTCCGGCAGGGCGACGAAGAAGGTGCGACAGCCGGCGGCGTGGAGCGCCGGGGCGACTTCGGCCATGCCGAGCCCGTAGGCGTCGGCTTTGACCACAGCGGCGCATGCCGCGCCTGGGACCACAGCGGCGCAAGCCGCGCCTTGGACCACCCCGGCGCAAGCCGCGCCCGCCGCGAGCTTGCCGGCGAGCAGCCGCCAATTGGCGACGATCGCGCCGAGATCGACGCGCAGGATGCCGCCCGCCAGATCAGTGGACATCGGGGATGCGGTTGTCGGCGATCAGGTCGGAGAACTTGGTGAAGCGGCCCTCGAATTGCAGCCGCGCCGTGCCGATGGGGCCGTGGCGCTGCTTGCCGATGATGACTTCGGCGACGTTATGGACGTCGTCCATCTGCGTCTGCCATTCGAGATGCTTGTCGGTGCCGGCGTCCGGCTCCTTGCGCGCCAAGTAATATTCGGCGCGGTAGATGAACATGACGACGTCGGCGTCCTGCTCGATGGAGCCCGATTCGCGAAGGTCGGCGAGCTGCGGGCGCGGCGGATCGCGCTGCTCGACGGCGCGCGACAGCTGCGACAGGGCGATCACCGGCAGGTTCAGCTCCTTCGCCAGCGCTTTCAGGCCGCGGGTGATTTCCGAGATTTCCTGCACGCGATTCTCCGAGCCGCGGCCGCCGGGGCCGGGCGAGCCGCGCAACAGCTGGAGATAGTCGACGACGATCAGCGACAGGTCGTGCTGGCGCTGCAAGCGGCGCGCGCGCGTGCGCAGCGCCGCGACCGAGAGCGCCGGCGTGTCGTCGATGAAGAAGGGGATCTGCGAGAGCTGGCGGCTCGCCTGCACCACCTTGTTGAAATCCTCGCTGGTCAGCTCGCCCTTGCGGATGCGGTCGGAATCGACCTCGGCCGCTTCGGCGAGCATGCGGGTGACGAGCTGTTCGGACGACATTTCAAGCGAGAAGAAGCCGACCACCGCGCCGTCGAGCGGCTTGACCTTGCCGTTCACCACCTGGGTGCGGCCGTCGGCCATGGCTCGGTGGTAGGATTGCGCCGCGCTGAAGGCGATGTTGGTGGCGAGCGCGGTCTTGCCCATCGAGGGGCGCGCCGCGAGGATGATGAGATCGGACGGCTGCAGGCCGCCGAGCAATTTGTCGAGGTCGATCAGCCCGGTCGAGATGCCGGTGAGCGCGCCTTCGCGCTTGTAGGCGGCCTCGGCCATGTCGACGGCTTTGATCAGGATGTCCTTGAAGGAGCGAAAGCCGCTGTCCGACTGGCCGGTGGTGGCGAGATCGAACAGGCGCTGCTCGGCGACCTCGATCTGGCCGGTGGCGGTCTGCTCGGGATCGTGGTCGAAGGCCTCGTTCACCACCGTTTCGCCGATGTCGATGAGTTGGCGGCGCAGATGCAGGTCGAAAATCATGCGGCCGTAGTCGCCGGCGTTGATCACCGTGGTGGCCGAGGCGATCAGGCGCGCGAGATAGGACGCGCCGCCGATGGATTCCAGGTCGGCGTCCTGGTCGAACAGGTTTTTCAGCGTCGTGGCGTTGGCGACCTGGCCCTTTTCGATCAGCCGCGTGGCGGCGTCGAAGATGCGGCCGTGCGCCGGATGGGCGAAATGCTCCGGGCGCAGGAATTCCGAGACGCGGCCGTAGGCGAGATTGTTGGTCAGGATCGCGCCGAGCAGGGCCTGTTCGGCCTCGTAATTGTGCGGCGGCTCGCGCAGCGCCGGGCCGTTCAAGGCGGGCACTTCGTCGCCCGCGCGCAGCGGCGTCACTTTGGGATTGGTCGTCTCGGCCATGCGCCCCGGAACTCCAGACAAACTCGATGATTGGGGGGCGAACCTAACGCAGCGCGCGGCTTTGGTTCACCCCTCCATCATAACGTCCCGCAGAAACTTATCCACAGTATGTGAACTGTGGGAGTAGTTGCGGCAAAGCGCGCAGCTAGGGCCGCAAATGCGTGGAATCGGCGGGAATCTCCACGCGCGGCGGGGCGAACCGCACCAGCACGTCGACGATGCGGCCGCACAGGTCGATCACCCAGGTTTCTTCCCAAAAATCTCCCAACGCGCTCCCCAACGGGATCCCAAGGCCCTCTCCGCGCGTCGTCCAACCGTTGAAGGCGGTTTCGGCGACGGACACGCGCCGGCAGGAGGGATCGCCGAGCTTGGCCGCGGCGGCGGCGAGCACGCGCGGGCGAATCTCGTCCTGCAGGGCGGGGCTGGCGCGGGTGGGCTGAACTTCCCGCAGCGGAGCTTGCTCCTGGGCGAGGGTGGGGCCGGCCAACAGCGCGACGGCGGCGGCGAGCGCCAAAAGCCGGCGCGGCCTCACTCGGCGGCCGAGCTCATCTTGGCGATCTGGGCGCGCTCCCAGTCGATCAGGTAGTCGCGCGTCAGCGGCACGGCGGTCTGTTCGCGCGCGAGCTGAATCTGGAACACCATCTGCTTCATGTTGCGGAAGGCCATCTCGCTGCCGACGAGATAGAACTCCCACATGCGGCAGAAGCGCTCGTCGTAGATGCGCGCGGCCTCGTCGCGGCGCGCCATGAAGTTCTTGTGCCAGTTGCGCAGCGTCTCGGCGTAATGCAGGCGCAGGATCTCGATGTCCGTCACCCACAGGCCGGCGCGCTCGATCACCGGCAGCACCTCCGACAGGGCCGGCACGTAGCCGCCGGGGAAGATGTATTTGCGGATCCACGGGTCGGTGACGCCCGGCCCGTCCATGCGGCCGATGGAATGGAGCAGCGCCACGCCGTCGGGCTTGAGCAGCTCGCGCATCTTCTTGAAGAAGGTCTTGAACTGCGGCAGGCCGACATGCTCGAACATGCCGACCGAGACGATGCGGTCGTATTGCGCCGCCTCGAACCGGTAATCCTGCAGCTTGAAGCGCACGCTGTCGGTCAGCCCGGCGCTGGCGGCGCGCTCGGCGGCGACCTTGGCCTGCTCGGTCGAGAGCGTGATGCCGGTGACGTCGGCGTTCGCCGCCTTGGCGAGATAGAGCGCCATGCCGCCCCAGCCGCAGCCGATGTCGAGGGTTTTCAGGCCCGGCCGGTCGAGCAGCAGCTTGGCGGCGATATGCGTCTTCTTGGCGAGCTGCGCCTCGTCCAGACTGGTTTCGGGCGTCGGGAAATAGGCGCAGGAATATTGCCGGTCGCGGTCGAGGAACAGGTCGTAGAGCGCGCCGGAGAGATCGTAATGGTGCGCCACGTTCTGGCGCGAGCGGCTCGCCGGGTTGTATTGCTGGAACATGCGGAGCGCGAAGCCGGCGATGCGCGCGATGCGCTGCAGCGGCGAATCGTAGACGTTGTCGAAGCTGCGCGTGGCGATGTCGACGAACTCGCGCAAGCTGCCCTGCTCGATGGTCAGCGTGCCGTCCATATAGGCTTCGCCGCCGGCGAGCGACGGGTTGAGCGCGAGCTTCGCGTGCAGCGCCTTGTCGTGCAGGCGGATGGTGACATGCGGCGGCGCGCCGTCGCCGAAACGGTGCTGACGCCCGTCGGCGTCGATCAAGGTCAGCGAGCCGGACCGGATCATCCGGTCGAGCATTTTGGTCAGCAGCATCGTCCCCAACCCGGCCTTCGCGCGCGCGGCGCGGCGGCCTTGCCGTTCAAGTCTGCATCGGCGGGCCTAGGTCCGCCGTCCTGTCATAATCCAAGCACGAAACGGGCCGGGAGAAAAAGGCCGTTTTTTCCATGGCCTTTGGCGGGAGTTTTGAGCCGGTCCAGTCTTTCTGGCGGTAAACCGCCAAGCCGCCTACAAATCGTCACCCTCGGGCTTGACCCGAGGGTCCAGGGCCGGCGCTCAGGCGCTTGAGGGATGGATGCTCGGGTCAAGCCCGAGCATGACGAAAGAGGGGCAGGCCCTCACGCGGCGACCTTCAGCCCGATAATTCCCGCGACGATCAACAGGATAAAGAAGAGGCGCGCCGCGCCGGCCGGCTCGGCGAACAGGATCATGCCGGCGATGGCGACGCCGACCGCGCCGATGCCGGTCCAGACCGCGTAGGCCGTGCCGATGGGGATGTGGCGCAGCGCCAGCGACAGCAGGCCGACGCTGGCCGCCATGGCGGCGAGGGTGAGGGCGGAGGGGACGAGGCGCGTGAAGCCGTCGGTGTATTTGAGGCCCACGGCCCAGCCGATCTCGAGCAAGCCGGCGAGAACGAGCGTGCCCCAGGCGATGAGGACGGTGGAAGCGGGGGACATGGCGGCTCCTTGGGGGCGGCGTGGTTGGATATGGCCACCAACGTCATGCCCGGGCTCGTTCCGGGCATCCAGGGCTTTTTGGCCAGTACACTCATCCGTCACCCTCGGGCTTGACCCGAGGGTCCATGTCTCAAGCGCTCGATGGCTGGCGATTTGGATACCATTCGGCCACAGGCGAATGACTTGCCGCTAGCGCCGCCGCGCGGCACCATGCGGGACCGGGGAACATTCCACATCATCACAGCGGTGAATTACGGTCTGTGCCGACAGCGCGCTTTGCCGCGCCGGTCCGCATCGAGCCGATTAAGCAAGGCGGCGCATGTACGAGAACGCTTTCAACAGCATCGAAAAAGCCCTTCGCGCGGAAGAGGGCATCAGCAACGAGCTGGATTACGTCGAGCAGACGTCGTGGGTGCTGTTCCTGAAATATCTGCACGACCTTGAAAGCGAGCGGGCAGGATCGCGCCGGGCTGCAGGGCAAGGATTATAGCGCGATCATCGACGGCGAATATCGCTGGGACCGCTGGGCCGCGCCCAAAGCGAACGGCGCCTTCGACCATAATGCCGCGCTCACCGGCGACGATCTCGTCGAATTCGTGGACCGCAAGCTATTCCCCTATCTCGCCCGCTTCCATGACCGCGCCACGGGGCCGGACACCATCGAATATAAGATCGGCGAGGTCTTCACCGAACTGCGCTCCAAATTCCGATCCGGCTACATCCTGCGCGACGTGCTGGAGATCGTGGATGGGCTTCAATTCAAGACCCAGGCCGACAAGCACGAGCTTTCCACGCTGTACGAAACCCGCATCCGCCGCATGGGCAACGCCGGGCGCAACGGCGGCGAATATTACACGCCCCGACCGCTGATCCGCGCGATGATCAAGGTGACGGACCCTAAGATCGGGGAGACGATCTACGACGGGGCCGTCGGCTCGGCGGGCTTCCTCTGCGAAGCCTACGATTACCTGCGTCGGCCGGACATCAGCGCCAGCGATTACGAGACCCTGCAACGCCGTACCTTCTACGGGCAGGAGAAGAAGTCGCTCGCCTACGTCATCGGTATCATGAACATGGTGCTGCACGGCATTGAAGCGCCGAACATCGTCCATACCAACTCGCTCAACGAGAACGTGCTGGATTACCAGGAGAAGGATCGTCACGACATCGTTCTCGCCAACCCGCCGTTCGGCGGCGGCGAGCGGCGCGAGGTGCAACAGAACTTCCCGATCAAATCGGGCGAGACGGCCTATCTGTTCCTGCAACATTTTATCCGCAAGCTGCGTGCCGGCGGCCGCGCGGCAGTGGTGATCAAGAATACCTTCTTGAGCAACACTGACAATGCCAGCGTGGCGCTGCGCCGCGAATTGCTGGAAAGCTGCGATCTGCACACCGTGCTGGATTGTCCGTCTGGCACTTTCCAGGGGGCCGGGGTCAAGACGGTGGTGCTGTTCTTCCAGAAAGGCGAGCCAACGCAGCGGGTCTGGTACTACCAGCTTGACCCAGGCCGTAGCCTCGGCAAGACCAATCCGCTCAACGACGAGGACATGGTCGAGTTCATCACGCTGCAACGGGATTTTGCGCTCGGCGCGAAGTCTTGGTTCGTGAATGTTGCCGATGTGGACAAGACGACGTTCGACTTATCCGTGAAAAACTCGAACGCGTCCGAGGCCGAGGCGCTGCGCAGTCCTGAAGATATCATCGACGCGATCCTGGCGCGCGACGCCGAGACGGCGGAAATCCTCGAACGCATCCGGGGGCTATTATGAAGGCAGCATGGGAATTCAAGGCGCTTGAAGATATGGCATCGTTTTCTAACGGTCTTTGGACGGGAAAGAAGAGCCCGCTTGTTACAGCGAAAGTTATCCGGAACACTAACTTTCGGCCCAATGGCGCTTTGTCACTCGAAGATGTGGCGGAAATCAAAGTCGAAGCTAAGCAACTTGAAAAGCGGCAGCTTCGCTTCGGTGATATCGTCCTAGAGAAATCGGGGGGCGGTCCCAAGCAAGCGGTCGGTCGTGTAATCCGCTTCGAGATTGAAGATGAGGGATACTCGTTCAGCAATTTTACTAGCGCAATTCGCGTGGTTCGCACAGATCGACTTGATTACCGCTACTTACATCACGTCTTAAATTGGTGGTATGCCTCTGGTGTGACTGAAAAGATTCAGTCGAACTCGACAGGCATTCGTAATCTAGATCTTAAAGCTTATAAGGCGCTCCCCATCCCTCTCCCGCCGCTGGATGAACAGAAGCGGATTGTTACCATTTTGGATGAATCCTTTGAAGCGCTGGACCGAGCCCGTGTTAATGCCGAAGCAAATTTCGCGGATGCAGCAGATATATATTCAAGCGCGCTGAATTCCCTTTTTACGTCCACTGCTATTAAGCCAGTTAGGTCTCTTGATTCATTGATCGAGATTGGCCATGGATTTGCTTTTGATGGTGGGGATTTTGAGGTTTCCTCAGACGTCTCTAAGCCAATTGTTTTGACGCCGGGTAATTATTCAGAGAGCGGTGAATTGGTTTTCACTGCAAAAAATACGAAACGATTAATGGTTAAGCCGCCCGCACAATATATTCTCGCGCGTGGCGACCTGACTGTCGTTATGACAGACCTCTCCTCCAAAATGAAAATTTTGGGAAAGCCAGCTTTCGTTCGCCGTGATGACCTTCTGCACAATCAACGCATTGGCCGGGTCATTCCTAAAGATGCTTCGGTGAATTTGAGTTACATCTATCATTTCTTAAATTCGAATGTTGCACGCAGTCATATCATTTCAACCGCTACAGGCACTATGGTGCGTCATACCGCGCCTAAACGGATACTCGCCTTAAAAATTCCATACAGTGAGGATGGCGCTCAACTTGAGCGCGCAGTTGATCGGTTGGATGAAATCCACGAAGAGAGCGTAAATTTGTCCGAATGCTACAGTCGAAAAATTTCTGAAATTTCTGCACTCCGACAATCGCTCCTGCAAAAAGCTTTTGCGGGCGAATTAACTTGACCTAACTTCGCGCCATGTTCGACAACGAAACCGAAGCCGACACGCGCGCTAACCGGATCGATCCGGTTCTTGCCGCTGCGGGGTGGGGTTCGGTCGAAGGCTCGCGCGTCCGGCGCGAGTTGATCTGTCCCGGCCGCATCATGCCGGGCGGCAAGCGCGGCGACCGCCTTTCCGCCGATTACGTTCTGATCTACCGCGACCAGAAGCTGGCCGTGATCGAGGCCAAGCGCGCCGGATTGCCGCACACCGCCGGCCTCGCCCAGGCCAAGGATTATGCCGGTCGCCTCAAGGCGCGCTTCGCTTACGCCACCAACGGGCTTGGCTGGTACGAAACGGACATGACGGCCGGGGCGGAGGGCGATGTTCAAGCTTTCCCGACGCCCGACCAGCTTTGGGAGCGTTGCTTCTCTGACGCCAACTTGTGGCGCGCGGCCTTCGGCGAGGTGCCGTTCGAGACGGCGGGCGGCAAATGGGAGTTGCGTTATTACCAGCACAACGCGATCAATGCGGTGCTGGAAGCGGTGGCGAAGGGCGATAAGCGCATCCTGCTGACGCTTGCCACCGGCACGGGAAAGACCTCCATCGCTTTTCAGATCGCCTGGAAGCTGTTTCACGCCCGCTGGAATCTGTCTGGCGCGGCGACGCGCCGCCCGCGCATCCTGTTTCTTGCCGACCGCAACATCCTCGCCGATCAGGCCTACAACGCTTTTTCCGCCTTTCCGCCGGACGCCATCACGCGCATTGACCCAGAGACGCTGCGCAAAAAGGACGGCGTGCCGAAGAACGCCTCGATCTTCTTTACCATCTTCCAGACCTTTATGACTGGCGACGGGCAGCCAAGCTACGAAGGCTATCCGCCGGACTTCTTCGACTTCATCGTCATCGACGAATGCCATCGCGGCGGCGCGAATGACGAGGGCAACTGGCGCGGGATCATGGATTACTTCGCGCCCGCCGTGCAGCTCGGCCTGACCGCCACGCCGCGCCGCAAGCACAACGCCGACACCTACGCCTATTTCGGCGACCCGGTTTACGTCTATTCGCTGCGCGAAGGGATCGAGGACGGTTTCCTGACGCCGTTCAAGGTGCGCCAGATGGCCAGTACCATCGACGAATATGTCTGGGACGGCAGCGACCAGATCGTCTCAGGCGAGGTCGAGAAGGACAAATACACTGAAGCCGACTTCAACAGCCGGATCGTGATCGAGGAGCGCGAGCGCAGCCGCGTCGCCGAGTTCATGTCGCAGATCGATCAGCGCCAGAAGACGCTGGTTTTCTGCGCCACCCAGGAGCACGCCCTGCGGGTGCGCGACTACATCAATCAGATCAAGAGCAATCCGAATCCGAACTATTGCCACCGCGTGACCGCTGACGACGGCAAGCTCGGCGAACAGCATTTGCGGGACTTCCAGGATAACGACAAGACCGTGCCGACGATCTTGACGACCTCGCAGAAGCTCTCCACCGGAGTCGACGCCCGCAACGTCCGCAATATCGTGTTGATGCGGCCAATCAACTCGATGATCGAATTCAAGCAGATCATCGGGCGCGGGACGCGCACTTACGACGGCAAGGATTACTTCACGATCTATGACTTCGTGAAGGCGCACGAGAACTTCAACGATCCCCAATGGGACGGCGAGCCAGATCCGCCGAATGGCGATCCGCCGTTGCCGGGCCGAAAGCCGGAATTGGCTGAGCAGCCTGAGCCGTATAATGGGGAAGGCGGCGAGGGCGAAGAAGACAAGCCGAAGCTGGTGATCAAGCTGGCGGACGGCAAGGAACGCGCGATCCGCTATCTCGCCGCGACGACCTATTGGGGGCCGGACGGCAAGCCGATGTCGGCGCAGCAATTCCTCGAACGGCTGTTCGGCGATTTGTCGGGCTTGATCGGAAGCGAGGACGAGCTGCGCCGCAAGTGGAGCGACCCGGACAGCCGCGAACGCTTCATCGCGCTGCTCGAACAGCGCGGCTATGATGCCGACAAGCTGGCCGACATGCGCCGCCTGATCGACGCGCCGAACAGCGATCTGTTCGACGTGCTGGCCTACATCCGCTTCACCAGCCCGCCCAAGACGCGCAAAGATCGGGCTGCGGCGGCGCGCGAGGACGGCTTCGGGGCTGCGGACGAGAAGATGCGCGCCTTTTTGCTCGGGGTGCTCCAAGCCTACGAGGCGCTCGGCGAAAGCGAACTCGCGACTGGCAAATTGAGCCACTACCTCACTGCCCGCTATGGCTCGTTGGCCGACGCCAAGGCGGCGCTCGGCGACGTGCCGAAAATCCGCCAAGCCTTCATCGGGATGCAGCAGGAGCTTTACCGGAAGTGAATGCGGTAGAGCGAGGCGCGGGCGCAGTCACTCGACGCAATTAACTCGTCACCCTCGGGCTTGACCCGAGGGTCCAGGGCTAGCGCTCAGGCCGCTGATAGATGGATGCTCGGGTCAAGCCCGAGCATGACGGTTTTATTAGAGGCGGCGTTTGCAGTTTCGTCATGGCCGGACTTGTTCCGGCCATCCACGGCTTTTCTGTTATCACCATCGCAAGGCGTGGATGCCCGCAAGTCATGCGAGTGCGTGCATACGCACGACGTGCGGGTATGACGGTTTTAGAGGGGACGACTGAGGCCCAAACAAAAAAGGCGGAGCCTCGCGGCTCCGCCTTTTTTGTTTTTCGCTCGATCAGTCGAAGGCTTACTCCGCCTTCTCCTCGGCGGCGTCCTCGCCCTCGGTGTCCGGCTCGGCGCCGGATTCGAACACGTCGGTCAGCGCGGCCTGGTCGGCTTCGGCCTCCGCGGCGGCGAGCATCGCCGGGGTCTTGCCCTCGGCCTGGAGCTTCGCCTCTTCCTCGGAGCGCGCCACGTTCACGGCGACGGTGATCGCCACTTCCGGGTGCAGGTTCACGCGCAGCTTGTGGATGCCGAGCGTCTTGATCGGAATGTCGAGCTTCACCTGGGTGATGTCGATGGTGATGCCCTGGGCCGTCACGGCCTCGGAGACGTCGCGCGGACGGACCGAGCCGAACAGCTGGCCGTTCTCGCTCGCTTGGCGGATCAGCGTCACGGTGACGTCGCCGGCCTTGGCGGCGACGGCCTCGGCCTCGCTCTTGCGCTTCAGGTTGGCGGCCTCGAGCTGCGCGCGCTGCGTCTCGAACAGGCTCATGTTCTGCTTGGTGGCGCGCAGCGCCTTCTTGCGCGGCAGCAAGAAGTTGCGGGCGAAGCCCGGCTTCACGCGCACTTTGTCGCCCATTTGGCCGAGACGCTCGACGCGCTCGAGCAGGATCACTTCCATCATCGCTCTTCCTCCGGGCCGGCCTGGCCGGCGAAGCGCCGGCGCAGGAGCAGCCATTGCTCCATGAAGCCCAATCCGGCCACCGGCAACGCCAGCCAGCCGAACACCAACAGCACGAGGTAACAACCCGCGAGGATCATTCCCCGGGCGGGCAAGCGGCGCGTCCAGACATGGATCACCGCCAAACCCACCAAAAAGAACGGCACCAGCATGGCCAGGGCCGCGTTGCGCGCCACGAACGTCAGCGCGCCCAGTTCGAGCCACGGCGCGATCAGCGCCAGGGCGGAGACTCCGGCCGCCGCGCCGGCGTACCAGCTCGGCAGCTCGACCGCCGCGTAAGCGGGCTTCGGCCGGATCGCGCGGCCGGCTTTCGCCAGCAGCGCCTCGGCGATGGTCGCGTTGACGATCAGCATGATCGCCCAGGAGAACAGCAGGATCGCCGGGAAGTAGCCCGCGATTCCTTGCAGCGTCTCCACCGCCATCTCTGGCGCTTGCGGATCGCCGGCGGAGGACAGGACTTCGCCCATCTTCTCCGCGACCCACCCGACCATCTCCGCGATCGCATCCTCGCCGCTGACCAAGGCCAGCGCGGCGAAGAGGCCGCAGCCGTAAATCACCAGCCAAGCCAACAGGCGGCCAGCCGGATACCACTCGTCATCGCCTTCCTGGCTCCCTTCCGGATCGGGATCCGGCGCGCGGCGCAAGGCCAGACGCGTCAGGACCGCCGCCGGCAGGGCGTAGATCGCGGCGAAAGCCAGCCCGAACGGGCCGGCGCTCGCCGCCGCCACCAGGACCGTCGCCGTGACCGCGGCGATCATGCCGGCGGTCGCGCCGAAGCCGAGGCCCGCCGCGAACAGCGGCAGGGGGGCCAGGTAGGCCAGCATCATGCCGGCCGGGCCGCCGAGGAAGGTGGCGAGGTAGAGGAGCGCGCCAGCGGCTCCGCCGCCGATCGCGATCCCGATCTCCTTCGCCATCAGGCTTCCTCTCCGGCCTCCTGGCCGAGTCTTACTTCAACAAATACGGCAGCAGAGCGAGGCTGCGCGCGCGCTTGATCGCCTGGGCGAGCTCGCGCTGCTTGGGCGCGGACACGGCCGTGATGCGGCTCGGGACGATCTTGCCGCGCTCCGAGACGAAACGCTGGAGCAGGCGGATGTCCTTGTAGTCGATCTTCGGCGCGTTGGCGCCCGAGAACGGGCAGCTCTTGCGGCGGCGGAAGAAGGGACGGCGGCCGCCGGCGGCCTTGCCGCCCGCGGCGGCGCCTTCAGCGCGTTCGGTGCTCATGCCTGGTCTCCTTGAGCCGGGGTGTCGTCGCGACGGGGACGGTCCTCGCGGGGACCATCACGGCGGGGGCCACGGGGACGGTCGCCGCCGAAGCGGTCGCCGCCGAAGCCGCCGCGACCGCGCGGGCGCTCGTCTTCCTGGCCGCGGCTGCGGACGATGGCCGAGGGGCCTTCCTCCAGCTCGTCGACGCGGATCGTGATGTAGCGGATGATGTCTTCGTGGATGCGCATGTTGCGCTCCAGCTCGGCGATGGCCGTGCCGGGGGCTTCCACATTCATCAGAATGTAGTGGCCCTTGCGGTTCTTCTTGATCTTGTAGGCGAGGTTGCGCAGACCCCAGTATTCGCGCTTGGAGACCTTGCCGCCGTTGGCTTCGACGATCCCGGCGAAGGTCTCGCCCAGGGCTTCCGCCTGCGGCGCGGCGAGGTCTTGGCGTGCGATGAGCACGCTCTCATAGAGAGGCATAAACAGCGGCTCCTTCTGGCTGTTCGCGGCCCGGCGCCGAATCTGGCCTCCCGGGCCTAGCCGGCCCAAAGGGTCGGCAAGGAGTTATGAAGGCGCGGAATATACACGAAGACTCCCCCGGCGCAAGCGGCCTTCGCCGGCGGATTCCACGGGAAAAACCTGGGATTCCGGCCGGTTTTCCTGGGCTTGGGCCCCCTTCTTTCTTGACTTGATGAGACGGCCGGGTATGTCTTGCCGCTTCCGCGTGCAAAGGGACGAAAATGGATCAAGTCTTTGTTTTTCCAGGGCAAGGTTCGCAGGCCGTCGGCATGGGCAAGGACCTGGCCGAAGCCTTCGCCAGCGCCCGCGACGTCTTCGAGGAGGTCGACGAGGCGCTGAAACAGCCGCTGTCGCGCCTGATGTTCGAGGGCCCGGCGGAAGAGCTGACCCTGACGGAAAACGCCCAGCCGGCCCTGATGGCCGTCAGTTTGGCGGTGGTGCGGGTGCTTGAGCGCGACGGCGGCGTGAAGATCGCCGACAAGGCGCGCTTCGTCGCCGGCCATTCGCTCGGCGAATATTCCGCCCTGGCGGCGGCGGGCGCGATCTCGCTGACCGACACGGCGCGGCTCTTGAAATTGCGCGGCCAGTCGATGCAGAAGGCGGTGCCGGTCGGCGTCGGCGCGATGGCGGCGCTGCTCGGAGCCGATCTGGCGAAGGCCGAGGCTATCGCCAAGGAAGCCGCCCAAGGAGAGGTCTGCGCGGCGGCCAACGACAACGGCGGCGACCAAGTCGTCATCTCCGGCCACAAGGCGGCGATCGAGCGCGCGATCAAAATCGCGACCGACGCCGGCGTGAAGCGCGCCATTCTTCTTCCGGTGAGCGCGCCGTTCCATTGCGCGCTGATGGCCCCGGCGGCGGACGCGATGGCCGAGGCGCTCGATCGCGCCACCGTCACCGCGCCGGTCGTGCCGGTGATCAGCAACGTCAAGGCCGGGCCGGTCGCCGATCCCGACGACATCCGCAAATTGCTCGTCGAGCAAGTGACCGGCATGGTGCGCTGGCGCGAAAGCATGATCGCGGCCAAGGCGCTCGGCGTCGGGCGCGTCGTCGAGTGCGGCGCGGGCAAGGTGCTGGCGGGCCTCGCCAAGCGCATCGATCGCGAGTTCGAGACCGCGTCGCTGCAAGGCCCGGCCGACATCGAGGCGTTTCTGAAGGGCTAAGTTAGGCCCGTTTCACAAAGACTTTCACGATTAGGAGCGAGCATGTTCGATCTCACCGGCAAGACGGCGCTGGTCACGGGAGCCTCCGGCGGCATCGGCGGCGCGATCGCGCGGGCGTTGCACGGCGCGGGCGCCACGGTCATGCTGTCGGGCACGCGCGCCGACGCGCTGGAGGCGCTGGCCGCCGAGCTGAAGGAGCGCGCCTTCGTGCAGACGGCGAACCTCGGCGACGCGGCGAGCCTCGACGCGCTCGCCAAGGCGTCGGACGAGAAGATGGGCAAGACCGACATCCTGGTGAACAACGCCGGCCTGACGCGCGACACGCTGATGATGCGCATGAAGGACGAGGATTGGCAGACGGTGCTCGACGTCAACCTCACCGCCGCCTTCCGCCTGTCGCGCGCGCTGCTGCGCGGCATGATGAAGAACCGCTGGGGCCGCATGATCAACATCACGTCGATCGTCGGCGTCACCGGCAACGCGGGGCAGGTGAATTACGCCGCCTCCAAGGCCGGCATGATCGGCATGGCGAAATCCATGGCCGCCGAAGTGGCGAGCCGCAACATCACCGTCAATTGCATCGCGCCCGGCTTCATCGCCACGCCGATGACCGACGTGCTGAGCGAGGACCAGAAGTCCAAGCTGCTCGGCGGCATCCCGGCCGGGCGCTTGGGAACCTCCGAGGACATCGCCGCCGCGGCCTTGTATCTGGCCAGCGAGGAGGCCAGCTACGTCACCGGCCAGACCTTGCATGTCAACGGCGGCATGGCCATGATATAGGCCGCAGGACGCGGCTTCGAGGCCCCGGGAAAAGCCGGCCAACCCCGCAGAATTAGTGGGTTATAGGCGCTGGCGCTACCAGGGGAAGTGTGTTACTTAACCGCACTTTTTCGCCGGCCGGCTTATGCCCGACCTTGAGTTCAAGGGGGCGGCCGGTTGGGCAAGACAAGCAAGACCAAGCGCTATAAACCTAGCGACCAAATCACCAGCCGAGGACTTGAAGAATGAGCGACGTTGCCGACCGCGTGTCCAAGATTGTTGTCGAGCACCTGGGTGTCGACGCTGCCAAGGTGACGCCGAACGCGAGCTTCATCGACGATCTGGGCGCCGACAGCCTCGACACGGTCGAGCTGGTCATGGCGTTCGAGGAAGAGTTCGGGTGCGAGATTCCCGACGACGCCGCCGAGAAGATCCTGACCGTGAAGGACGCGATCGACTACATCCAGTCGCACAGCGCCTAAGCGCGACGCGACGAACGCGAGCCTGAGCCCATGAGACGAGTCGTCGTCACCGGCCTCGGCCTCGTCACGCCGCTCGGGTGCGGCGTCGAGGCGACCTGGGACCGCCTGATCAAAGGCGAGTCCGGCCTGCGCGCCATCCAGAACTTCGACGTATCCGACATCCCCGCCAAGATCGCCGGGCAGGTTCCGCTCGGCGATAGCGCGTCCGGCCTGTTCAATCCGGACGATTGGGTGGAGACGAAGGACCGCAAGAAGATGGATCAGTTCATCGTCTATGCGCTGGCCGCGGCCACGCAGGCGGTGGAGGATTCCGGCTGGAAGCCCGACGCGGAAGAAGACCGCGACCGCACCGGCGTCATGATCGGCTCCGGCATCGGCGGCCTGCCGTCGATCGCCGAAGGCGCGATGACGATCCACGAGAAGGGCCCGCGCCGGCTCAGCCCGTTCTTCATTCCGGCGGCGCTGATCAATCTCGCCTCCGGCCATGTCTCGATCAAATACGGCTTCCGCGGCCCGAACCATTCGGTCGTCACCGCCTGCTCGACCGGCGCGCACGCCATCGGCGACGCCGCCCGGCTGATCCAGCTCGAAGATGCCGACGTCATGGTCGCCGGCGGCGCGGAGGCGGCGGTGTGCCGTCTCGGCCTCGCCGGCTTCGCCGCCGCGCGCGCTCTCTCGACCGGCTTCAACGACACGCCGGAGAAGGGCTCGCGCCCGTGGGACAAGGACCGCGACGGCTTCGTCATGGGCGAGGGCGCCGGCGTCGTCGTGCTCGAGGAATACGAGCACGCCAAGAAGCGCGGCGCGAAAATCTACGGCGAGATCGTCGGCTACGGCATGTCGGGCGACGCCTATCACCTGACCGCGCCGACGCCCGACGGCAACGGCGGCTATCGCGCCATGCAGGCGGCGCTCAAGCGCGCCAAGCTGACGCCGGAGCAGATCGGCTACGTCAACGCCCACGGCACCTCGACGCCGCTCGGCGACGAGATCGAGCTCGGCGCGGTGAAGCGCCTGTTCGGCGACCACGCCACCTCGGGCCTGTCGATGTCCTCGACCAAGTCGGCCATCGGCCACTTGCTCGGCGCGGCCGGCAGCGTCGAGGCGATCTTCTCCATCCTGGCGATCCAGCGCGGCGTCGTGCCGCCGACCCTCAACCTCGACAACCCGTCGCCGGGCTGCGAGGTGGTCGATCTGGTGCCCAAGGTCGCCAAGGAGAAGAAGGTGAAATACGCCCTGTCGAACTCGTTCGGCTTCGGCGGCACCAATGCCTCGCTGATCTTCGGCGAGGCCCCGTAAGGTGAAGCTGCGGCGCGTCGCCGTCGCGGCTCTCCTTCTCGTCGGCGCCATCGCTTCGGTCCTCGCCGGCTTCTCCGTCTGGCTCTACGCCGCCTATGAGCGCCCTTACGAGGACGGCCAAGCCGCCACGCTCGTCATTCCGCGCGGCGCGAGCGTCGAGGAGATCGCCAATCTGCTGGCCGAGGCGCGCGTCATCGAAGATCCGCTGCCCTTCGTGTTCGGCACGCGCATCAACGACATGGGCCCGCGCCTGCGCGCCGGCGAATATTCCTTTCCCACGACCATCAGCCCGCGCGCCGCGATGGAGATCGTCGTCAGCGGCAAGACGGTGGTCCATCGCCTGACGATTCCGGAAGGGCTGACGACGGCGCAAGCGCTCAAGCTCGTCATGGAGGCCGAGCCGCTGGCTGGCGAGATCGCGCGGCGGCCCGAGGAGGGCGCGCTGCTGCCCGACACCTATCATTACGCGCGCGGCGACACGCGCGAAGCGATGATCGCGCGCATGGAGAAGGCGATGCAGGCGGCGGTGGACGCGGCCTGGGCGGCGCGGCCGACCGACACGCCGCTGAAAAGCGCGCGCGAGGTCGCGGTGCTCGCCTCCATCGTCGAGAAGGAGACCGGCGTGGCGGACGAGCGGGCGCTGGTCGCCGGCGTGTTCGTGAATCGTCTGAGGCGCGGGATGCGGCTGCAATCGGACCCGACGGTGGCCTATGGCGTGGCGCTGCGCGAGGGGAGGCCCGACGGCTGGCTCGACCGCGCGCTGACCCGCGCCGACCTCAACGCGCCGTCGCCCTATAATTCCTATCTCAACGACGGCTTGCCGCCGACGCCGATCGCCAATCCCGGCCGCGCCGCGCTGATGGCGGTGGTGAAGCCGGCCGCGACCGACGCGCTCTATTTCGTCGCCGACGGCACCGGCGGCCACGCCTTCGCCCGCACGCTCGACGAGCACAACCGCAACGTCGCCAAATGGCGCGCGCTCAACCGCAACAAGCCGGAGCCGGGACGCGCGGCGCCTTAGGCGGCTGCAATCACAGAAGGGGCGTCATGCCCGGACTTGTTCCGGGCATCCACGCCTTGCAATGCGGATATGAGTTAAGTCGTGGATGGCCGGAACAAGTCCGGCCATGACGGTTTGAGAAATGCCTCACCGCCCCGGCTTTTCCGGCAGCTTGTTGATGAAATAGTCGGTGAGGCTCGGCGGCAGGGCGGCCATCAGCCAGACGATGGCGTAGAGGCCGAACGGGAAGGCGATGCGCGGCTTGTCGGCGGCGAGGCCCTTGGCGATGATTTCGGCGGCCGGCTCGGCGTCCATCAGGAAGGGCATGCGGAACGGGTTCACCGCCGTCATCGGCGTGCGGATGAAGCCGGGGCAGATCACCGACAGCTCGATGCTGTCGGTCGCCAGCGTGCCGCGCAGGCCTTCGCCCCAGGCGCGCACGGCGGCCTTGCTGGCGCAATAGGCCGGCGCGCCGGGCATGCCGCGAAAGCTCGCCAGCGAGCTGACGATGGCGATCTGGCCTTTGGTCCATCTGTCTTTCCCGGCGGCGCGCAGCGGATGGGCGCGCAGCGCCTCGATCGCCGGCAGCACCGTGTTCATCGCGCCGGTCACGTTGACCTGGAAGATGCGCCGCGCCTGCTCGCCGCTTTCGATCTTCGCCGGATTGCCGAGCGTGCCGCCGTCGGTCGACCCGTCGCCGCCGGTGCCGCCGGAAATGCCGGCATTGGCGATGACGAGATCGAGCGGCGCTTGCGCGTCGGCGCGCGCGATCCAGTCGGCCATGGCCTCGCGCTCGGCGACGTCGATCAGCGCGCTCTCGACCGTCGCGCCCTTGACGCGGCAGCTCTCGGCGATGTTGTCGAGGCGCGGCCGGTGCCGTCCGCCGAGGAACAGGGTGACGCCAGGGGCTGCGTAAAGCAGCGCCAGGGCCGCGCCGAGGCCGCTGGAGGCGCCGGTGATGAGGATGCTTTTGGGCGCTTTCATGGTTCCACCCTAGGGGGTGGGAGGCCGGGCCGCCAGCCCAATGCCAGGTTGTTCGGCCCCCATGGGCCGCGCTATATTGCGGCCCGCGTTTTTCGGCCCACTAGATACGGGGCCATATGGGGTTAGGGGGAGTCTTGAGCGTCGCCAGCATGACCGGGTTCGCCCGGAGCGCCGGACAGATGGACGACATCGGCTGGCAATGGGAGGTCAAGAGCGTCAACGGGCGCGGCCTCGACCTGCGCATCCGCCTCGCGCCCGGCACGGAAAGCCTGGAAGTCGCGACCCGCGCCGCCTTGGCGGAAAAGTTCAGCCGCGGCAGCTTCAGCGTCAATCTGTCGACCACGCGCGCCGCCAGCGCCGGCCGCTTCCTGCTCAACCGCGACCTGCTGGACCAGCTCGTCGGCGTCATGGCCGACGTGAAGGCGCGCATCCCCGACGCCGCCGCGCCGCAGATCGACGGCCTGTTGCGCGTGAAGGGCGTGCTGGAGGAGGTCGATCCGGCCGACAGCGAAGACGCCAAAGCGGCGCGCGACAAGGCCATGCTCAAGAGCCTGGCCGAGGCGCTCGCCGCCGTCGCCAAGGCGCGCGCCGAGGAAGGCGCGAAGCTCGCCGCCGTGCTCGAAGGCCATGTCGCCAAGATCGCCGCGCTCGCCGCGCAAGCCGCGACGCTCGCCGGCGCGCAGCCGGAAGCGATCAAGGCGCGGCTCGTCGCCAAGTTGAAGGATTTGCTCGGCGGGACCGGGCTGGCGGAAGACCGCTTGATCCAGGAGGCCGCGCTGCTCGCGGCCAAGGCCGACGTGCGCGAGGAGCTGGACCGGTTGCAGGCCCATGTGGCGCAGGCGCGCGAATTGCTCGCCGCCAAGGAGCCGGTCGGCCGCCGCCTCGATTTCTTGTCGCAGGAGTTCAACCGCGAGGCCAACACGCTCTGCTCCAAGGCGGAAGATCTGGAGCTGACGCGCATCGGCCTGGAGTTGAAGGCGACGATCGAGCAATTCCGCGAGCAGGTGCAGAATGTCGAGTAAGCGCGTGCCCGCCGCGGCGCAGGAGCACGATCCGCTCGCCATCCACCGGCGCGGGTTGATGCTGGTGCTGTCCTCGCCGTCGGGCGCGGGCAAGACGACGATTTCGCGCGCCTTGCTTGAACGCGAACCTAATCTCACCATGTCGATCTCGGCGACGACGCGGGCTAAGCGGCCGGGCGAGACGGCCGGCGTCGATTACATTTTCGTCGATCCGACCGAATTCAACCTGATGGTCAACCGCCAGGAGCTGCTCGAACACGCGCGCGTGTTCGAGAATTACTACGGCACGCCGAAAGCGCCGGTCGAGAAAGCGCTCGCTGCCGGCAAGGACGTGCTGTTCGACATCGACTGGCAGGGCACGCAGCAGCTCAGCGAGAACGCGCGAGAGGATCTGGTCACGGTCTTCATCCTGCCGCCTTCGACGCAGGAGCTGGAGCGCCGGTTGAACACGCGCGCGCAGGATCCCGCCGAAGTGGTCGCCAAGCGTATGTCGCGCGCCGCCGACGAGATGAGCCATTATCCCGAATATCAATATGTGATCGTCAATCACGATATCGAGGAGAGCGTGCGGCGCGTGCAGGCGATTCTCACCGCCGAACGCCTGAAGCGCGACCGTCAGATCGGCCTGGGCGATTTCGTCAAGGCGTTGCGCGAAGGGCAGTAAGCCCAATTTCGTCATGCCCGCACTTGTTGCGGGCATCCACGCCTCGCTATGCGGATACAAAGTCGTGGATGGCCGGAACAAGTCCGGCCATGACGAGGCTATGTGTCAGATGCCAGGGGCCGGCTTGCATAAGCGTTCGCCAAGCGGCAGAAGGCTTCCACATCCAATTCCTCGGCGCGCGCGGTCGGCGCGATGCCGGCGCTCTCCAGCAGCGGCGCGGGGTCGGTCCCGAGCATTTTGAGCGACGCGCGCAGCATTTTGCGGCGCTGGCCGAAGGCGGCCTTGGTCACGGCTTCGAGCGCGGCGCGCTCGGCGGCATGGGGCGGCGCTTGGCGCGGGATCAGGTTGACCACGGTGGAGGTCACTTGCGGCGGCGGCGTGAAGGCGCGCGGGCCGATGTCGAAGGCCAAATCCACCTCGCACAGCCATTGCGCCAGCACCGACAGGCGGCCGTAGGCTTTCGTGCGCGGTTGCGCCGCCAGCCGCTCGGCCACTTCCTTCTGCACCAGCACCGTGATGCCGGCGAGCTCGGCCGGCCGTTCCAGCCAGTTCAGGATCAGCGCCGTGCCGACATTGTAGGGCAGGTTGGCGACGACCTTGATCGGGCCGCTCCAGCCCTGCGCGCGCAGATGCGCGACGGCGTCGAATTCCAGGGCGTCGGCCTCGACGATCTCCATGCGGCCATCGCCGGCTTCGATCAAGGGTTGCAGAGCGGCGATGCAGCGCTCGTCGCGCTCGATGGCGACCAGGCGCGCCGCGCCGGTCTCCAAGATGGCGCGCGTCAGCCCGCCGGGGCCGGGGCCGACTTCGATCACGGCGCAACCTTCCAGGCCGCCGGCGGCGCGGGCGATCTTGGCCGTGAGATTGAGATCGAGCAGGAAATGCTGGCCGAGGCCCTTGATGGCGGAAAGGCCGTGGGCGGCGATCACCTCGCGCAGCGGCGGCAGGGCGGCGATGGCCCCGCTTGATGGATCGAGACTCAACGCGCGGCGCTCATGTCGATTGCCGGCGGGCGGCCATCTCGGCGGCGAGCCTGAGCGCGGCGATCAGGCTGTCGGCGCTGGCGACGCCCTGGCCGGCGATGTCGAAGGCGGTGCCGTGATCGGGCGAGGTGCGGACGATGGGCAGGCCGAGCGTGACGTCGACGCCCTGCTCGAAGCCGAGCGTTTTCAGCGGGATCAGCCCCTGGTCGTGATACATGCAGAGCGCCGCGTCGTAGCGCGCGCGCGCGGCGGCGTGGAACATCGTGTCCGCCGGCAGCGGGCCGACCGCGTCGATCCCTTCCGCGCGCAAGGCGGCGACGGCGGGGGCGACGATCTCGATATCCTCGCGGCCGAGCGCGCCGTCCTCGCCGGCATGGGGATTGAGGCCGGCGACGGCGAGGCGCGGCGCGGGAATGCCGAAGTCGCGCCGGAGCGCGGCCGCCGTGATGCGGCCGGCGGCGACGATGCCGTCCGTCGTCAGCGCCGCGAGAGCGTCGCGCAGCGACAGATGGATCGTCACCGGCACGACGCGCAAGCTGTCGCTCGCCAGCATCATCACCGGCAAGGGCGCGCCGGTCAGCTCGGCGAGATATTCAGTGTGGCCGGGGTGCGGGAAGCCGGCGTCATAGAGCAGCTTCTTGTGGATCGGATTGGTGACGACGGCGGCGGCTTCGCCGGCCTGGGCCAATGCGACGGCGCGGCGGATGGATTCGAGCACCGCCGGCGCGGCCGCTGAGCTTGGCGCGCCGGGCAGGACGGCGCAGCGGGTTTCCAGCGGCAGGATGGGCAGAGCGGCGACGAAGACGCCGGCGGCTTCGGCCGGCGCGCCGATGACGGCCAGCGGCACGCTCCAGCCGAGCCGTTTGGCGAGGGCGGCGAGACGCGCGGGGTCGTCGATCAGGAAGAACGGCGGCAGGGCCTCGCGCGCCGCGCGCCACGCCTTGAGCGCGATTTCGCCGCCGATGCCGGCGGGCTCGCCCATGGTGAGTGCCAGCGGAAGGGCCATGGCCCGGCCCTAGGCGCGGATGTCGACGAAGGCGCTTTGGCGCAGGTCGCGCAGGAAACGCCGCGACTGCAATTCCATCTTCTGCTCGCCGAGCAGGCGCTGGACTTCCTGGCGGCTCGGCAGATTCGCGACCGGCTCGTCGCGTTCGCAAACCATGATGACGCGCAGCCCGCCTTCGACCGGGAAGGGCTGGCTCGGCTGGCCGACGGCCAAGCCGCCGACGACCTTGCGCAGTTCGGCGGACAGTTCGCCCATGCGGAACGTGCCCATGGCGCCCGAATCCTTGGAGGCTATTTCCTTGGCGACCGCATCCATGTCGGCGCAGCCGTTCACCGTCTCGGCGATGGTCTGGGCCAGCTCGCGCTGGCTGGCGGCCTCGGCGGCCGGCGCGCCGGCGGCGATCGGCAGGAAGACCTGATTGAGCGCGACCTTGATGTCCTGCTGCGCGGTCATGCGCGGTTCGCGGCGCTGGCGCAGGGCGACGATGTGATAGCCCTCAGCCGAACGGATCGGCACGGAGAGCGAGCCGATGGGCATTTGGCCGAGCACTTCCTCGACTTCCGGCGGCATCTGGCCGGCTTCGACCCAGCCGATGTCCCCGCCGGTCGCGGCCGAGGAATCCTGCGAAAATTGCTGCGCGAGGGCGGGGAACGGCGCTCCGGCGACGAGCTGTTCGTAGAGCCGCTCGGCGTTGGTCCGGACTTCGGTTTCGTCCTGCGGCGATTCGACGGAGAGAAAAATCTGCGACACCAGGTTCGTCGGCTTGTCGGCGTTTTCCCTGATGCGGACGAGCGCTTCGTCGATCTCGTCCTCCGCCACCGTGGTCAGGCGGGCGGCGCGGCGGCGGACCACCTTGGGCCAGACGATGGCCGCCTTCGCCTGCTCCAGAAAGCTGGCGAAGTTGAGGCCTTCGGCTTTGAACGTGGCCTCGAGCTGGCCGGCCGGAATGTTGTTCTGGCGCTCGATGCGGGCGATGGCGTCTTCCAGCTCTTCGGGCAAGACGTCGATGCCGAGACGCTTGGCTTCCTGCAATTGCAGCCGCTCGTCGATCATGCCGCGCAGGACCTGCGTCGCCATGCGGCGCATCTGGTCGGGCGGCACGCTCTGCGGATCGGTGCCGAGCGAGAGGAGGATCCGCTGATCGACGTCATAGGCGGTGATCGATTCGTCGTTGACCACGGCGACGATGCGCTGGGAGCCTTGCTGGGCTTGCCCCGGCCCGGACAAAAGCGCGGCCAGGCAGACGGCGGCGGCCGCCGCGGCCCGGAGGGGGCGGAGCGGACGGCGGAAACGGGCGTGCCACGGACGCGTCGGGATCGGAATGAACATCGGCCCTGTTATATAGGGAACGCCCCCCCGGGCACAACTGCCCGAAACGTCCCGCCCGCCGGCTAAAACCGCTTAGAAAGCAGAGGTTTGGAACTCGCCGAGGTTCTTGAACACGAACTGGAACAGCAGGGTCGTGGACGGCACCACGTCGCGGTCGTAGGTGAAGCGCCGCGACAGGCTGGCCTGGAAGATCAGGCATTCGTCGATATAGCGCAGGCCGCCGCCCAGGCCGAGGAAACCGCCGTTGTCGGTCAGATCGTTGCGGGTGAAGGCGAAGGCGCTCCAATGCTGCGTCAGCGCGCCCTGCAGGGAGGCGTAAATCTCCTCGCGGTCGCCGAAGGCGTTGCCCCGCTCGGCGTCGATGAAGAAGTAGCTCAGATCGAGGCGGAGCTTATTGGCGCTGCCCAGGCCCACCTTCACCTCGTTCCGCCGCGAATTCAGGTCCTCGGCGTTGGCGCGGAAGCGGTACATGACGTCGAACGTGTTGCTCGGCGAGATCGTCAGGCGGCCGACGACGTCCGACAACTGGTCCTTGAGGCCGGTGTCCGAGGAGAATTCGCTGTCCTGGTTGAAGCGGTAGCTTTGGCCGAGGAAGGCGGTGGTCGAGCCGCCGCCCTCGCCGTAGAGGCCGCCGCGCAGGCCGTAGATGACGCGCTGGCCGCCGTCGACGCGGTCGACGCCGGTGAAGCGGTTGTCGGCGAACAGGTTGGTGTCGTCGAACTCGATGTCCTGGCTGTCCTCGTTCGGCAGATTCGCCGGATTGTTGCCGCGCGGGCCGACGACGAGGCCGGCGATCGGCTCGATCAATTGCGTCACCGAACCGCTCTGCTTGGCGAAGGGATAGCGGTAGTCGAGCTTCAATTGCGGGAACAGGCGGCCGGTGTAGCCGTCGTCCTGCGCGCCATAGACCGGGTCGACGACGTTGGACGCCTGATATGCGTCGGCCTGCAGGCTGGCGGTGACGCCGTAGATTTCGCCGGTCGAGGCGATGTAGGGCAGGTTCCACGACGTCTTGGTCGAGACGCGGTAGCTGCTGGTGCCTTCGTCGCGCGTCAGCGACAGCGCCGAAGCGTCGAAATTCCAGCGTCCGCCGCCGCCGTCGGGCGTGCCGCGGAAATTATAGTCGGCCATCGGCAGGATCAGCGGCGTCTTGCCCGGATCGTCGCCGACGCGCAGGCCCTGGAACGACATGGCCTGCATGTTGGCGTAGCTGCGGCCGCTGAAGCCTTCGACGAAGGCGTTGGAGATCAGCGCCTTGTTGTTGCTGCCGAAGCCGTAGCGGCGCAGATAGGTGTCGTCGGTCGAGCGGTCGAGGTTGAAGCCGGTGCGCCAGGTGTCGTCGATGTCGAAGCGGCCTTTGCCGCGGATATGGCCGCGCGATTCGACGCCGGGCGGCGGGTTGGTCGGCTGGGTGTAGCTGCCCGAAAAATCCAGTTCGCCGTTGTTGAAGCGCTGGCGGTATTCGCCGGCCCACACCATGCCCTGATCGGTGGTGTAGGTCGGCGAGAAGGTCAGATCCTTGTCGTCGGAAATGGCCCAGTAATAGGGCACCCGGACGAACGTGCCGAGGTCGGTCGAACTGCCATAGCTCGGAAACAGGAAGCCGCTCTGGCGCTTCACGCTCGGGTCGGGATGCGAGAAATAGGGCAGGTAGAGCACCGGGAGGCCGAACATCTCCAGCGTCGCGTCGCGGTATTCGACCTGCTTGGCCACGGTGTCGTGGGTGACGCGCACCGCCTTGAGCTGCCACAGCGGCGCGCGGGTCGGGTCGTCCTTGCACAGCTCGCAGGGCGAATAGACCGCCTTGCTCATTTCCGTCGTGACGCCGCCGAGCCGGCGGCCGCCGTTGGCGGCGAGGCGCGAATTGTCGGCCATCAGCATGCGGATGCCCTGGACCGCGCCGGTCTTGAGGTCGTCGGTGAATTCGGCGTAATCGCTGAACAGGACGTCGCCGGTCGGCTCGAGCAGGCTGACGTTGCCCGACGCCGTCATGATGTCGGTCTTCTGGTTGTAGGTGACGGTGTCGGCCATCAGCACGCGCTGGCCCTGCGAAATCTCGACGTTGCCGCGGGCGACGACGAGGCCGAGGCTCTCGTCGAAGTCCATCTCGTCGGCTTTCAGCAGATAGGCGCCTTCCTCGGTCGCCGGCGGCTGCGGCCGCGCGGCCTGCGCCTGCGCGAAGGTCGGCAGGGTCGGCGTCAGCGTGGAAAAATTGCTGCCCGTCGGATCGCCCGACGAGGTGCCGAAGATCGAGCTGGTCTGCGCTCCCGCCGGCGCGAGCGCGAGCGTCCAGACGCTCAGCATCGCCGCGGTCAGCGCCGCGAGCCCCCCTTGTCCCCTCAGCATGGTTCAGCCCCTCGCCATGCCGTCAGCCGTCTTCCAGATGCAGCATCGCCGCCAGGCCGAGCGCCAGGCTGAAGCCCGCCGGCGTCCAGGCGGCGAGCGCCGCCGGCACGGTGGCCGACAGGCCGAGCGCCAGCACCACGTCCGACAGGAAAAACAGCAAAAAGCCGAACATGACGCCGCCGCCGATGAGGGCCATGGTGCCGCCGCGGCGCGAGGAGCGCATCGAAAAGCTGGCCGCGATCAACACCATAGCGGCCAGCATGGCGGGCACCGACAATAGCGAATGCCAATAGAGCTTGTGCCGATTTGCCGAAAAGCCGGCATTGTCGAGCAGGCGGATAAATCCCGGCAAATCCCAGAACGACATCGTCTCCGGCGCGGCGAAGCTGTCTTGAATCTTTTCGAGGGTCCAATCGGTCTTCACTTCATGCTCGGGCACGGTGCGCGGCGGCTGGCCCGGCGCGGTCAGCAGCGCGTCCTTCAGCAGCCACACGCCGTCGCCGAGGCGGGCTTCCTCGGCGTCGATCCGGTTGATGAACTTGTCGGTGCCTTCGTACATGAAAATGACCACGCCGCGCATCACCAAATCGGGCTGGGTGACGCTGGCGGCATGGATCACCGCCTGGCCGACGTCGTCCGACTGGCGCAGCCACAGGCCGGTGCGCGACATGGCGAGCAGGTTGGTCTGGCCGAGCACGAACTTGTCTTCCAGCGTCTCGTAGCGCGACAGCATGGCCGAGGCGAGCGGATTGAAGGCGGCGACGTTGAGCACGCCGATGACGATCATGCTGCCGACGGCGGGCATCAGGAACTGCCAGGCCGAGATGCCGGCCGAGCGCGCCACCACCAGCTCCTGGAAGCGCGTCAGCCGCCAGAAGGTGTGCATGCCGCCGAACAGGGTCGCGAAGGGCACGATCTTCTGCGCCATGTAGGGCAGTTTCAGCAGCGCCATCTGCACCAGCAGCAGCACCGACACGTCGCCGCGCGCGCTGGTGCGCCGCATCAGCTCGATGATGTCGATCAGGAAGATGATGGTGCAGAGCGTCAGCAGGACGATGGCGAAACTGGCGAGGAAGCGCCGCGCGATGTAGATCGACAGGGTCGGCGACAGCGCGGTGATCCCGGACATCGCCTCAGACCCGCGCCAGGATGTCGCCGACCGGGCGGCGGACGGGATTGTGCAGCAGCACGTAGAGGCCGCCGACGGCGGCGGCGAGCGGAATGGCGTAGACCAGCAGCACGGCGAGCGGGGCCGTCGCCGACAGGTTGAAGGCGCCGAGATAGGCGATCTGCGTGACGCCGACCGCGCCCGTCGCCCATAGCACGCGGCGCACCTGGCCGCGCCGGTTGAACTCGCCGGCGAGCAGCGCGGCGAGCGCGATGAGGGCGAAGGCGAGGGTGAGCAGCGGCGAGGAGAGCCGCTGGTGGCCCTCGGCGCGCAGGGACGGGGCCTGGCGGATGTCGTCGGGCGTGACGCCGGGCCAGAACAGCTCGTGCAGATAGCGCTCGCGCGCCTCGCGCCAGCGCACGCCGCCGGACTGCGAGGTGGCGTCGAAATCCAGCGTGTATTGCTCGAAATAGAGGATGGAAAGCTGGCGTTCGCGGCCCTTTTCGATGGCCTGGCGGTTGCCGTTGACCATCACCACGCGCGGGCCGTTTGGCGTGTGCACCAGCGCGCCGCGCTCGGCCATCATGGTGACGGGCTTGTCCGGGATGCGCTCGTCGTGCACCAGGATGCCGAGCAACTCGCCGTCGCTCTTGCGCTCGCGCACATAGACGGTGACGCCTTCGACCACGTTGTTGAACGACCCTTCCTGCAGCAGCACCGAGGAATAGTCGTTGCGGATCGAGAATTGCAGGTCCTTGAACTCGCGATAGGCGAGCGGCATGAAATAGAGGTTCACCGCGTAGCAGGCCATCGCCACCAGCACGGCCATGCCGACCGCCGGGCGGGCCAGCGCGCCCTGGCTCATGCCGCAGGCGCGCAGCACCACCAGCTCGCTATCCATCGTCATCTTGCTGTAGGTGAAGATCACGGCGATGAACAGCGCCACCGGCAGCAGGATCGACATGACCATCGGCAGGATCAGGATGGCGAGATAGAAGAACGTGTGCGCCGGCAGGCCGCGGTTCAGGATCAGGTCGACGAAGCGCAGCGACTGGGTCAGCCAGATCACGCCGGCCATGGCTACCGTGATGAACAGGAGCGGCCAGAACAGCAGGCGCATGATGTAACGGTAGCTGCAACTCATGGCGCGGCATTATAGCTATCGGCGCGCCGGAGGCCACTGAAAGCACCGGATTGCGGGCCCCGCCGACGGCGAATTTTCCAGCCCCCTCCGTGACTTGGCCGCGCCGGGAGCGCCCGGCGGCTGTTGGCTTCCGCGGCCGGCGGGACTAGACTTCGAGACCCGCTTCCGGCGCGGACGACCGCCCGCGCGCCACCCTCGGAGATCATTCGACATGAAGATCGGCTTTGCCGTCCCGGCTGCGTCCACTCTCGCCAAAGCGACCGGCGTGCTCGCCGCCGCTGTCTTCGAGGGCAAGGCCCTCGGCCCGGCGGCCAAGGAACTCGACGCCTTGACCGGCGGCGCGCTGGCCCGCGCGGTCAAGAACGCGCGTTTCGCCGGCAAGAAGGGCGAGATTTTCGGCTTCCCGGCGCCGAGCGGCCTGGCGGCCAACCATGTGCTGCTGTTCGGCCTCGGCGCGCCCGACAAGCTCGACGTTGCGGCGGCCGAGGAGGCCGGCGGCGCGGTGATGGGCCGGCTACAGCAGATCCGCGAGAAGGCCGCGACCGTGCTGGCCGCCTTGCCGGGCAACGCCAAGCTCAAGCCGGGCACCTTCGCGGCGCATTTCGCGTTCGGCGCGCAGTTGCGCTCCTACCGGTTCGACAAATACCGCACCAAGGAGAAGCCCGAGGACAAGCCGTTGATCGCCGAGGTGACGGTGGCGCTGAAGGCCGCCGACGAGGCGAAAAAGCGCTTCGCGCCGCTCGCCGGCGTCGCCGAGGGCATTTTCCTCACCCGCGACGTGGTCTCCGAGCCGCCCAACGTGATCTATCCGCAGAGCCTCGCCGAGCGCGCCAAGACGTTGAGCCGCGACGGCGTGAAGGTCGAGGTGCTTGACGTCGCCGCCATGAAAAAGCTCGGCATGGGCGCGCTGCTCGGCGTCGGCCAGGGCAGCGTGCGCGACGCGCGGCTCGTCGTGATGCAGTGGAACGGCGGCAAGAAGGGCGTGGCCCCGGTGGCGTTCATCGGCAAGGGCGTGACGTTCGACACCGGCGGCATCTCCATCAAGCCCTCGAAGGGCATGGAGGACATGAAATGGGACATGGCCGGCGCCGGCACGGTGATCGGCCTGATGAAGGCGCTGGCCAAGCGCAAGGCGAAGGTCAACGCCGTCGGCATCGTCGGCCTGGTCGAGAATATGCCGGACGGCAACGCCCAGCGCCCAGGCGACGTCGTGACCACCATGTCGGGCCAGACGGTCGAGGTGCTCAACACCGACGCCGAAGGCCGCCTCGTGCTGGCCGACGCCATGTGGTACTGCCAGGACCGCTTCAAGCCGAAATTCATGGTCGATCTGGCGACGCTGACGGGCGCGATCATCGTCTCCCTCGGCACGCACCGCGCCGGCCTGTTTTCTAACGACGACAAGCTCGCCGGCCATCTGGCGAGCGCCGGCGACGCGATCGGCGAGAAGCTGTGGCGCATGCCGCTCGGCCCCGAATACGACAAGCAGCTCGCCTCGCAGATCGCCGACATGGCCAACATCGGCGACGGCGGCGCGGGCAGCGTGACGGCGGCGCAGTTCCTCCAGCGCTTCGTCAACGACGTGCCGTGGGCGCATCTCGACATCGCCGGCACGGCTTGGTCGAAGCGCGACGCCGCCACGGTGCCCAAGGGCGCGACGGCCTTCGGCCTGCGCCTCCTCGACCGCATGGTCGCCGAGCATTACGAGGGCCGCTAAACGCTCGATGACCGATATCGGCTTCTATCACCTCGTCGCGACGCCGCTGGAGAAGGCGCTTCCCAAGCTGTTGGAGAAGGTGCTGGGCAGCGGCGCGCGCGCCGTGGTGATGGCCGGTTCGGCCGAGCGCGTCGAGGCGCTCAACGGCCTCTTGTGGAGCTACGCGCCGAACAGCTTTCTGCCGCACGGCAGCGCCAAGGACGGCCGGCCCGAGCGCCAGCCGATCTGGCTCACCGCCAAGGACGAGAACCCCAACGGCGCGACGATCCTGGTGCTGACCGACGGCGCGACGGCCGAGAGCCTGCCGTCTTTCGCCCGCTGTCTCGACGTGTTCGACGGAGCGGACGAAACGGCGGTCGCCGCCGCCCGCGCGCGCTGGAAAGCCTACAAGGAGGCGGGCCACGGGCTGACCTACTGGCAGCAGACCGATAGCGGCGGCTGGGAGCGGAAAAACTAGGCGAAAGCCCAGGCGAAAACTGGGGCGAAAACTGGCGAAAATCGCGGTTCCGGCCGCGTTTTGCGCCGCAACAGCAGGGTTGCCGCCCGCCCGCGATGCCTATATAAGGCCGCAACTTTCGACCCAGCCCTCACGGGCTATTTTTCCAGCCCCCCAGGAGCTTTTCATGGCCATCGAACGCACTCTGTCCATCCTCAAGCCGGATGCGACCCGCCGCAACCTCACCGGCAAGATCAACGCCCGCTTCGAAGACGCCGGCCTCAAGATCGTCGCGCAGAAGCGCCTGCAGCTGAGCGAGGCCCAGGCCGGCGCGTTCTACGCCGTCCACAAGGAGCGCTCGTTCTTCGGCGAACTGGTGGCTTTCATGGTCTCGGGCCCGGTCGTCGTGCAGGTCCTCGAAGGTGAGAACGCCGTCGCCAAGAACCGCGAGATCATGGGCGCGACCAATCCGGCCAACGCCGCCGCCGGCACGATCCGCAAGGATTTCGCCGAATCGATCGAAGCCAACTCGGTCCACGGCTCGGACAGCCTCGAGAACGCGAAGATCGAGATCGCCTTTTTCTTCTCCGGCCTCGAGATCGTCGGCTGACGCATCGCGCATCCGCGCAAAGAAAAAGCCCGGCCGTTCGGCCGGGCTTTTTTGTCTCCGCGCGTCCCTTAGACCAGGAACAGCGCCATCAGGACCAGCATGACGGCGAGGCCGATGCAGCTCCAGGTGACGATGCGGGTGAAATAGCGCCACATTTCGACATGCGGCGTGATGTCGTGAGATTCGGTCATCGAAACCCCCAAATTATCCCGGCTGTTGTCGCCGGCTGAGGGGGAGTATGGCGCAGCGCGCCGCCGCGGAAAAGGGGCCAGCGCCCGATTAGCGCGCGGGGCTGACGAGCTGGATGCCGAGGGCGGCGTCGTCGATCACGCCGTCGATGAAAGCCTTGTCGCCGACGATCCGCACGCGCTGCTCGGCGATCAGCTTCAGGGCGAGCGGATAAATCTTGTGCTCGGCCGCCAGCACGCGCGCCGCCAAGCTGTCGGCGTCGTCGGTGTCCAGCACCGGCACGGCGGCTTGCACGAGGATCGGGCCGGCATCCACTTCGGGGCGCACGACATGCACGGTGCAGCCGGCGATCTTCACGCCGGCGGCGAGCGCCTGCTCGTGGGCGCGCAGGCCGCGGAAGGCGGGCAGCAGCGACGGATGGATGTTGATGATGCGGTCCTGCCAGCGCGTGATGAACCCTTCGGTCAAGAGGCGCATATAGCCGGCGAGGCAGATGAACTCGACGCCGGCGATGCGCAACGCCTCGTGCAGCGCGTCGTCGAACGCCTCGCGGCTGTCGTAGGCTTTGTGATCGAGCGCGATGGCGGGCACGCCGAGCGCCTGGGCGTGCTTGAGGCCGGTGGCGTCGGGACGGTTCGAGACGACTGCGACCACTTCGGCGGGAAAGCCCGGCGTGAAGCAGGTTTCCAGCAGCGCCTGGAGATTGCTGCCGCGCCCCGAGATCAGGACGCCGACGCGAAGCTTGGCCATATCAAGCCGACTTCAGCGCGGCGTCGAGGCCGGCGACAACGCTGCGCTCGGCGCCGCCATCGTTCGACGGGGCCTTCACCGTCTTGCCGATGCGCGCGACCGTCTCGCCGCCCGCCGTCAGCGCCGCCGTGACGGCGGCTTCCTGGGCCGGATCGACGATCAGGACCATGCCGATGCCGCAGTTGAAGGTGCGGGCCATCTCGTCGGCCGCGACCTTGCCTTCGCGCGACAGCCAGCCGAAGACCGGCGGCATCGTCCAGGCGCTCGCGTCGAGCGAGACGCCGATGCCGTCCGGCAGCACGCGCGGAATGTTCTCGATCAGGCCGCCGCCGGTGATGTGGGCGAGGCCCTTCACGCCGCCGGTCTTGATGGCGGCGAGGCAGCTTTTGACATAGATGCGCGTCGGCGCGAGCAGCGCCTCGCCGAGCGTCTTGCCGGGCGCGAAGGGCGCCGGCGCGTCATAAGACGATTTCGTGTCGGCGACCACGCGGCGCACCAGCGAGAAGCCGTTGGAATGCACGCCGGATGCGGCGAGGCCGAGCACGATGTCGCCAGCGACGATGCTCTGGCCGGTGATGGCCTGCGAACGCTCGACCGCGCCGACCGAGAAGCCGGCGAGATCGTAATCGCCCTTGGCGTACATGCCGGGCATTTCGGCGGTCTCGCCGCCGACCAGCGCGCAGCCGGCCTGGTTGCAGCCTTCGGCGATGCCGGCGATGACGTCGCGCGCCGCATTGACGTCGAGCTTGCCGGTGGCGAAATAGTCGAGGAAGAACAGCGGCTCGGCGCCCTGGACCACGAGATCGTTGACGCACATGGCGACGAGGTCGATCCCGACCGTGTCGTGGCGGTTCGCGTCGATGGCGACTTTCAGCTTGGTGCCGACGCCGTCGGTGGTGGCGACCAGCAGCGGATCCTTGAAGCCGGCGGCCTTGGGATCGAAGAAAGCGCCGAAACCGCCGAGCGAGGCGTCCGAGCCCGCGCGCGCGGTGGCGCGCGCCAGGGGCGCGATGGCTTTGACGAGGGCATTGCCGGCGTCGATGTCGACGCCCGCGTCCTTGTAAGTGCTAATGGGACACCCGCCCGTGGTGGCTGTTGCGGTTAAATGCTAAGGTCCTGGCGAAGAACGGGAACCGGCGTGGCGGGCCGCTCGTTCCGCTAGAAGAATCGCCGCGAACATAGCCGATCCAGAACGGTTTGCAATGGTCCCCAGCCTTCCCCTTTGCGGCGTCCGCCGCCTGATTTTCGCCAGCCTTTTCCTGGCCTTGCCGCTTTGCGCCGGGCTTTCTGACGCCCGCGCGCAGGACGCCGGCAACAGCCCCGGGAATGGCGACGTCTTCACCGTCGAGGACGTTCCCGTGGACGCGACGGCGCAAAGCGCGGCGCAGGCCCGCGAAACGGCCCTGGCGCGCGGCCAGGCCGAAGCCTTCAACCGGCTGCTGAGCCGCCTGACCTTGAGCGGCGACGCGCAGCGTCTGCCGCGCCCCTCGGCGGCGCAGATATCCGATCTGGTGCGCGGCTTCGAGGTCGAGGGCGAGCGCGCCTCATCGGTCCGCTATATCGCCAACCTGCGCGTGCGGTTCCGCGACGACGCCGTGCGCAACCTGCTGCGCCAGAACGGCATGCCCTTCGCCGAGACGCGCAGCAAGCCGATGCTGATCCTGCCGGTGCTCGATGGCGAGAGCGGCGCGATCCTGTGGGAGCAGGACACCTATTGGCGCGCCGCCTGGGCGGTCGCGCCGCGCAGCGAGGGGCTCGTGCCGCTGATCGTCCCGGTCGGCGATCTCGACGATCTGCGCGCCATCACCGCCGAACTGGCGCTGGCCGGTGACGCGCCGGGGCTGGCGGCCATCGCGCAACGCTACGGCGCGGGCGACGTCATCGTCGCCGTCGCCACGCCGCAATATGCCGGCGAATCCGTGGCGAGCGTGCAGGTGACGATCAACCGCTTCAGCGCGCTCGGCCAGGACGAGACGGTCATCGAGAATTACGATGCGCCCAGCGGGGCGGCCCCCAATCAAGACGTCTGGGTCAAGGCCGCGGCCGGCGTCGCCGCCAACATCGAAGATGCCTGGAAGCGCAGCGCGCTGATCCGCTACGACAGCCAGCGCTCGCTCACCGCCACATTGGCCCTCGCCGGCATCGACGAACTGGTCGAGATGCGCCGCCGCTTCGGCCGGGTCGCCATCCTGCGCAACGCCGAGCTGGTCTATCTGGCGCGCGACGAGGCGCAATTCCGTTTCGACTACTTCGGCGACGAGCGCCAACTCGCGACCGCGTTCGCGCAGAGCGATCTGCTGCTGGAGCAGGGCGAGACGGGATGGCGCTTGCGGCCGCGCGTCGCCGCCGGCGCGGCGACGGGACGGCTCGGCACCTTGCCGGGCGCGAGCGCCCCGGGGGCGGCGATCTCGATCCCGGCAGCCGCGACGCCGGACGGCGCGGCCAAGCCTGACGAGATGGGGACCGACGCGCCCCTCGAATACGCTCCGGCCCCGAGCCTGCTGGGCGAGCCGATCATCATCCAATGACCGCGATCCGACGAGCGCGGCGATGAGCACCCCGATGAGCGCTTGCGGCGAGCCGGCCCGATGAACGTCGCCAACGTCATCAGCTTGGCGCGACTGATCGCCGTGCCGGCGATCATCTGGGCGATTCTCGCCGACGAGATGGCGGCGGCGTTCTGGATCTTCGTCGCCGCCGGCGCGTCGGACGCGGTGGACGGTTTCATCGCCCGCCATTTCCGCATGCAGACCGAGCTCGGCGGCTATCTCGATCCGCTAGCCGACAAGGCGCTGCTGGTCAGCGTCTATCTCGCCTGCGGGCACGAGCAGTATCTGCCCTACTGGCTGGTGATCCTCGTCGTGTTCCGCGACATCCTGATCGTCGGCGGCGTTCTCCTGCTATATACGTTGCAGAATCGCAGGCCGCAGATGGCGCCGCTGTGGATCAGCAAGCTGAACACGGCGATGCAGATCGTGCTGGCGGCGCTTGTGCTGGCGGGCGGCGCGTTCAACATCCCGCCCGACCGCGTGATCGACGTGCTGATCTGGATCGTCGGGGCGACCACGGCGCTGTCGGGCGCCGCCTATCTCGTCAAGTGGGGCCGCGACCTGGCCCAGGTGGAGGACAAGCGATGATCGAGAGCCGCAATGGCTGGCGTCCGTTCTGGTTCTGGGGCGGCGTGGCCTTCGCCGTCATCGGCTTGATCTATCTGTTCCAGCCGGTGCTGCTGCCGTTCGTCGCCGGCATCCTGCTCGCCTACCTGCTCGATCCGCCGGTCAACCGGCTGACCCGGCTGGGGCTCGGGCGCGGCTGGGCGACGCTCGCGGTGCTCGGCGTGTTCGCCATCCTCCTCGTCGGCGTCATCCTGATGCTCGTGCCGATGCTGCAAGAGCAGATCACGGAGCTGATCACCAAGCTGCCCGACCTGATCGCGGCGCTGCGCGAAAAGCTCGGCGGCCTGATGAACATGCTGCAAAGCCGCGTCTCGCCGCAGGACATGGCGAAGATTCAGGAAGCCGTCGGCGGCAAGGCCGGCGACATCTTCGGCATGGTCCCGGGCCTGCTGGCCGGCCTGCTGACCCAGGGCCTCGCCCTGTTCAACCTGCTGTCGCTGATCTTCATCACGCCGATCGTGGCCTTCTACATGATGCGCGACTGGCCGATCATCGTCGCGACGGCGGACGGCTGGCTGCCCAAGCGCCAGGCGCCGACCATCCGCCGCCTGTTCGTCGAGATGGACCAGAAGCTGTCGGGCTACATCCGCGGCGTATCGATGATCTGCCTGATCCTCGCCGTGTTCTACGGCACGGCGCTGAGCGCCGTGGGGCTCAACTTCGGCCTGGTCGTCGGCCTGCTCGCCGGCCTGATGTCCTTCATCCCCTTCGTCGGCGCGATCCTCGGATTCGTCATCAGCGTCGGTCTCGCCATCGCGCAATTCAGCGAATGGACTTCGGTCGCGCTGGTCGCCGGCATCTTCCTGATCGGCCAGGCGGCGGAGGGCAACTTCCTCCAGCCGCTGCTGGTCGGCCGACAGGTCAACCTGCACGCGGTCTGGATCATCTTCGCGCTGCTCGCGGGCGGCGCGCTGTTCGGCTTCCTCGGCGTGCTGCTCGCGGTGCCCTTCGCCGTGGTGATCGCCGTGCTCGTGCGCTTCGCCCTCGAACAATATCGCGAAAGCCAGCTCTATCTCGGCGAACCGCCGAAATGACGCCTGCCGCCGACATCGCCCGGCCGAACCAGGACGGAGGTCGCCAGCTCGCGTTCGATTTCGGCCACCGGCCGAGCCTCGGCGGCGAAGATTTCATCGTCGCGCCGTGCAACGAGGCGGCCGTGGCTTGGATCGACGCCTGGCCGAACTGGCCCGCCCCGGCGCTGACGATCTACGGTCCGCCGGGCGGCGGCAAGACGCATCTCGCTGGCGTTTGGCGGGCGCGCGCCGAGGCCATCGAGATTCCCGTCGCCGCGGTCAATCCGCAGGACATCGCCGCCGCGCTCGGAGCGGCGAGCGCCGCCGTGGTCGAGGACGCCGATATGCGCGCGGCCGACGACAGCTTCGCGCGCGGCCTGTTCCATCTCTACAACCTGCTCGCCGAGCGGCGCGGCCATCTGCTGCTGACGGCGCGCGCGCCTGTCGCGCAATGGCCGCTCGCGCTGGCCGATCTGCGCTCGCGCCTGCAAGCCGCGCCGGCCGCCGCCATCGCGCTCCCAGACGAGGGGCTGACGGCGGCGCTGCTGGTGAAATTGTTCGCCGACCGGCAGTTGAAAGTCGGCGACGAGGTGCTGGCCTATCTGCTGGCGCGCATGGAGCGCAGCTTCGACGCGGCGCGTCGCCTCGTCGCCGCGCTCGACGCGGCGGCGCTCGACGGCAAACGCAATGTCAGCGTGCCGCTCGCCGGCGAGGTGCTGGCGAAATTCGGGCCGCATGGTCGTGGGCCGGGCGGCCGCGGCCCTTCAACCTGAGGAGAACGGCATGGATCTGGGCATCGCCGGGCGCAAGGCGCTCGTCTGCGGCGCGAGCAAGGGCCTCGGGCGCGGCTGCGCCGAAGCTTTGGCGCGCGAGGGCGTCACCGTCTACATCAACGCGCGCACCGAGGCGACGCTGACAGCGGCCGCCGACGAGATCGCCAAGGCGACCGGCGGGACGGTGATCCCGCTCGCCGCCGACATCACGACAGAGGCCGGCCGCGCCGCCGTGCTCGCGGAGATTCCCGAGCCCGACATCCTGATCAACAATGCCGGCGGGCCGCCGACCGGCGATTTCCGCGATTGGGACCGCGACGCCTGGATCAAGGCGCTCGACGCCAATATGCTGACGCCCATCGCGCTGATCAAGGCGACGGTGGACGGCATGATCGCGCGCAAGTTCGGCCGCATCGTCAACATCACTTCCAGCGCGGTGAAAGCCCCGATCGACATGCTCGGCCTGTCGAACGGCGCGCGCGCCGGCCTCACCGGCTTCGTCGCCGGCCTGGCGCGCAAAACCGTGCGCCACAACGTGACGATCAACAATCTGCTGCCCGGCATTTTCGCCACCGACCGGCTGATGAGCAATTTCGCCGCCATGGCGAAGAAGGCCGGGATGACGCCGGAGGAGTACGCCAAGCAGCGCGAGGCGGCGCTGCCCGCCGGCCGGCTCGGCAACGCCGAGGAGTTCGGCCAGCTCTGCGCCTACGTCTGCTCGGCGCAGGCGAGCTATCTGACGGGGCAGAACTTCCTGATCGACGGCGGCACTTATCCGGGGACGTTCTAGCCCGGGGACGTTCTAGGAAGGCTTCGGCTCGGCGAGCCCTTTCGGCGTGACGAAATCCTCCAGCCGGCCGTCGCCCCAGCCGATCTCCTGCCAATTCTCGGCAAGCGGAAAGTCGATGACGGCGAGCGCGCAGGTCGGATAGGCGGCGCGCAGATTCTGGCGCATCGCCATGTTCGCCGCGCCGACCTCGCCGGCCAGGCGCAGCGCGAAATCGTGCAGGCCCGGATTGTGGCCGACCATCATCAGGCTGTCGGCGTCCGCCGGAGCTTGGCGCAGGCGGGATAAGAGGGCGGGCGGCTCCGCCAGATAGAGGCCGCGGTCGCGCAAGACGGGCGCGCTCTCCAGGCCGCCGTCCGGGCGCAAAATTTCGAGCGTTTCGGCGACCCGGCGCGCGGTCGAGGCGAGAATGGCCTGGGGCGGGAGGTCGTGCGACGCCAAATGGCGCGCCATGACGCGCGCCGCCGCCTGGCCCCGCGCGTTGAGCGGCCGTTCGTGGTCGGCCAGGCCCGGGTCGCCCCAACTGGATTTGGCGTGGCGCAGAAGATATAATCTTTTCATGGCTTTCCGGTGAAATGGCCGGGAATCGCGCCGTGTGCCGCCCTGTCATGAGCGTGTCATGGGCGTGTCACGGGCCCGACGATAGGACTGAGGCCGGCCGCGCCGCGGCCAGCCACCCCTGCGCGGGCGCTGCACGCGACCCTAGGGGATGGTCCGGTTCAAGGGAAGGCCGCCGGCGGGAACCGTTCCGCGCGGCCCAGAAAGGAAGCGAGTCTTGTCCAGCGATCTCACCGCTCAGGCGTCCGCCCCCCGCCCCGACGATAACGCCGCGGAAGCTTCCGCTCCGGCCATCACGATCCATTCGCCGGCGCGTTTCATCAACCGCGAGGTCTCCTGGCTGGCGTTCAACCATCGCGTGCTGGAGGAGGCGGGCAATCTCAGCCATCCGCTGCTCGAACGCGTGCGCTTCCTGTCGATCTCGGCGAGCAACCTCAACGAATTCTTCATGGTCCGCGTCGCCGGCCTTAAAGCGCAGGCGCGCGCCGGCGTCGCCGAGGTGAGCGACGACGGCTTGAGCACCGAGCAGCAGCTCGCGGCGATCTCGCAGGAGGTCTCGCAGGTGCTGCGCGAGCAGCAGGCCCGCTGGAGCGAGCTGCGCGGCAGCCTCGCCGCCGCCGGCATCGCCATCGTCGGCGGCGAGGAGATCGACGCCGACGACCGCGTCTGGCTGCAATCCTATTTCATGGAGCACGTGTTTCCGGTGCTGACGCCGCTGGCGATCGATCCGGCGCATCCGTTCCCCTTCATTCCCAACCTTGGCTTCACGCTGGTGCTGCAGCTGCACCGCCCGGCCGACGGCGAGCATCTCAAGGCGCTGGTGCCGATGCCGAGCCAGGTGCGGCGCTTCATCCGCCTGCCGGGCAAGGCGATCCGCTTCATCCTGCTCGAAAGCCTGATCGAGCTGTTCCTCGACCGCCTATTCCCCGGTTTCGAGGTGGAAGGGAAGGGCAGCTTCCGCCTGTTGCGCGACACCGAGGTCGAGCTCGAGGAAGAAGCCGAGGACCTGGTGCGCGTCATCTCCTCGGCGCTCAAGCGCCGCCGGCGCGGCGTCGTCATCCGCCTGACCTTCAACAAGAACATCCCGGCCGAGCTGCGCCGCTTCGTCATCGCCGAGCTGAACGTGCCGGAGGTCGACGTGTTCGACGTCGATGGGCTGCTCGGCGTCGCCGACGTGAAGCATGTGATCGTCGACGATCGGCCGGACCTGCTGTTCAAGCCGCACAATTCGCGCTTCCCCGAGCGCGTCAACGATTTCGGCGGCGATTGTTTCGCCGCTATCGCCGCCAAGGACTTCATCGTCCACCATCCTTACGAGAGCTTCGACGTGGTGGTGCAGTTCCTGCGCCAGGCGGCGCGCGATCCGGCGGTGGTGTCGATCAAACAGACGCTCTATCGCACCTCCGACGACAGCCCGATCGTCAAGGCGCTGATCGAGGCGGCCGAATCGGGCAAATCGGTCACGGCGATGGTCGAGCTGAAAGCGCGCTTCGACGAAGAAGCCAACATCCGTTGGGCGCGCGACCTTGAGCGCGCCGGCGCGCAGGTGGTCTACGGCTTCATCAACCTCAAGACGCACGCGAAGGTCTCTCTGGTGACGCGCCGCGAGGGCACGGGCCTGCGCAGCTACGTGCATTTCGGCACCGGCAACTACCATCCGATCACCGCGCGCATCTATACCGACCTGTCGCTGTTCACCTGCGATCCGGCGCTGTGCCAGGACGCGGCCAAGCTGTTCAACTTCATGACCGGCTACGCGCGGCCCGACAATTTCGAGAAGCTCGCGGCCTCGCCGATCAGCCTGCGCGCCGCCCTGTGCCAGCATATCGAGAACGAGATCGCCAACGCTCAGGCGGGCAAGCCGGCGGCGATCTGGGCCAAGATGAACTCCGTGGTCGATCCGGGCATCATCGACGAGCTGTACAAGGCGAGCTGCGCCGGCGTGAAGGTCGATCTCGTCGTGCGCGGCATCTGCTGCCTGCGCCCCGGGGTTCCCGGCCTGTCGGAGAACATCCGCGTGAAAAGCGTGGTCGGGCGCTTCCTCGAGCATTCGCGCATCGTCTGCTTCGCCAACGGCAAGGCCATGCCCTCGGCGGACGCCAAGGTCTACATCTCCTCGGCCGACTGGATGACGCGCAACCTCGACTGGCGCGTCGAGACGCTGGTTCCCGTCGAGAATCCGACGGTGCATCAGCAGGTGCTGGAGCAGATCATGGAGGCCAACTTGCGCGACGACGTGCAAAGCTGGACGCTAGGCCCCGACGGCGTCTATCATCGCGTCGTTCCCGATGCCTCGCAGCCCTTCAGCGTGCATCAGTACTTCATGACCAATCCGAGCCTCTCCGGGCGCGGCAGCGCGCTCAAGACCTCGCCGCGGCCCCTGCTGAAACGGCTCTTCCCCAAAGCGTGACGAGTGGCGAAAGCGAAAACCAACAAGAAGAAGCGCGGCGCGCCCAGTTCGAACGCTCCGACGCGCGTCGGGGTCATCGACATCGGCTCCAACTCCGTCCGCCTCGTCGTCTATGACGGCAAGGGCCGCGCGCCCCTGCCGATCTTCAACGAGCGCTCGCTGTGCGGCCTCGGGCGCGGCCTGGCGGAAAGCGGCAAGCTGAACCGCGAGGGCGTCAAGATGGCGCTCGACAACATGGCGCGCTTCGTCTCGGCCGCCGAGGCGATGGGCGTGGCGCGGCTCGACGCGGTGGCGACCGAAGCGGTGCGCGCCGCCAAGGACGGGCCGGCCTTCGTCGAGACGCTGGAAGAGCGCTTCGGCATCGACGTGAAGGTGCTGAAAGGCAGCGCCGAAGCCAACGCCTCGGCGCTCGGCGTGCTGTCGGGCATTCCCGGCGCGCGCGGCGCGATGGGCGATCTCGGCGGCGCGAGCCTCGAACTGGTGGCGCTCGGCAAGGGCGCGCCCGGGCGCGGCGTCAGCCTGCCGATCGGCCCGTTCCGGCTCATGCGCCAATGGTCGAAGGACCGCAAAAAGACCCAGAAGGCGGTGCAGAAGATGCTGGCCGAGCTGCGCTGGCTGTCGTCCGACCGAATGGGCAAGGTGTTCTATCCGGTCGGCGGCGCGTGGCGCGCGCTCGCCAATATCCACATGCAGCAGGAGGAATATCCGCTGCACGTGATTCACGAATACGAGGTGCAGGCCAAGAAGCTGCGCGAGCTGCTGGCGCTGGTGATGAACATGAGCCCGTCGTCGCTGGCGCGCATCCAAGGCGTGCCGAAGAAGCGCCTCGACACGCTGCCGCTCGCCGCCATGGTGCTCGATTGCGTCATCGAACGCATGAAGCCGGAGAGGCTGGTGTTCTCGGCCCAGGGCCTGCGCGAAGGGCTGCTGTTCGCCAAGCTGACGGCGGCGCAGCGCCGCAAGGATCCGTTGCTCGCCGCCTGCGCCGATATCGGCGGCCGCTCGCGCCGCTTCGACGTCACCGGCGAAGACCTGTTCGCCTGGATGAGCCCGCTGTTCGGCAAGGAGACGGCGGAGCAGAAGCGTCTGCGTCTCGCCGCCTGCCTGCTCGGCGACATCGCCTGGAACGAGCATCCCGATTACCGCGCCGATCAGGCGTTTTGGCGCATCCTGCGGATGCCCGTCACCGGCATCGACCATCCCAGCCGCGTGTTCCTGGCCACGGCCGTCGGCGCGCGCTACGGCAGCGATTACGGCGACATCGTCGGCGGCGAGGCTGGCGAGCGCGTCGCCGGCCTGATCGACGAGGAAGACGACGAGCGCGCCGAGCTGATCGGCCGCGCCTTGCGGCTGGCCTTCACCCTGTCGGCCGGCAACCGCCGCATCCTCGCTTCGACGGCGCTATATCTCGACCGCAAATACCTGAATTTGAAGCTGCCCAAGCGCAAAGGCGCGGCGCTGCTCGGCGACATGGTGATCCGCCGGTTCGAGAACGTGGCGAAGGCCGTCGCGCGTAAGCCGCGCATCGTCGGGCCGGACGTGAAGCTGGGGTAATCGTCTATCTCATGCGTCATGGCCGGACTTGTTCCGGCCATCCACGGTTTTTTTATCCGCATCGCAAGTCGTGGATGCCCGCAACAAGTGCGGGCATGACGACGGAGATGTCCTACCCGTTCGCCGCTTTGCGGCCGCCATCGAGCGACACGAGGCTGACATTCTTGCCTTTGACGGCGAGGGCCAGCTTGCCGTGCTTGAGCGCCAGGGCGTCGTCGCCGAACAATTCGCGCCGCCAGCCGCTCATGGCCGGCACGTCGGCGTTGTCGTCCGCCGCGATCGCTTCGAGATCGCCGCTGCTCGCCACCAGGCGCTGGGCGACATCGTTGTCCTCGCTTTTCATCTTGAGTAGGACTTTCAGCAAATCGACGACCGGCGCGAGGCCGCGCGGCAGCTCGATTTTCTCTTGCAGCAAAGCGACGCATTCGGCTTCCCGTTCGCGGCCTTTGGCGATGGCGGCGAGGATGCCGTCTTTCATCGATGGGCTGAAGCCGTTGCGGCCCAATCCGCGCGTGCGATAGAGCTCGTCCTCGTTGGTCGGCGCGTGCGCGGCGATGTTCAAGAGCGCGTCGTCGCGCAGGATGCGGTTGCGCGGGACGTCTTTATCCTGCGCCGCGAGATCGCGCCAGGCGGCCAGCTCGCGCAGGGCGGAGAGGAATTTGGCGTTGGTGCTGCGGACTTTGAGGCGACGCCAGGCTTCATAAGGTTCCGGCTGGTAAGTCGCCGGATTGGTCAGCACCGCCATCTCCTCCTCGACCCAGCGCGTGCGCCCCGAACGGTCGAGCATCTCCTGCAGCTTCTCGTAGGCGACGCGCAGATGGGTCACGTCGGACAGCGCGTAGTGGAGCTGCTTCTCGCTCAAGGGGCGGTGCGACCAGTCGGTGAAGCGCATCGACTTGTCGATGCGGGCGCGGGCCAGCTTGGTCGCCAGCGTCTCGTAGCCGACCGAATCGCCGAAGCCGCAGACCATGGCGGCGACCTGGGTGTCGAACAGCGGCGCGGGAATCTTGCCGCTCAGGTGATGGAAAATCTCGATGTCCTGGCGCGCGGCGTGGAAGACCTTGAGCACCTTGGGATCGGCCATCAGCTCCATCAACGGGGCGAGGTCGATGCCCGGGGCTTGGGCGTCGACCACGGCGGCTTCGTCCGGCCCGGCGAGCTGCACCAGGCACAGGATCGGCCAGTACGTCTTCTCCCGCATGAACTCGGTGTCGACGGTGATGTAGGGGGCGCTGGCCAGACGGGCGCAGAAGCCGGCGAGGGCGTCGGTCTCGGTGATGAGCAACATGATCCTGCTATAGCGAAAAACCGGGGTGCTAGGAAGCGCCGCCACGGCCGCCGGCGGCGCTTTCCGCCGGGCGGGCGGGCGGGGCGGGCTTTTGGCCCCCTCCGGCTTGACAAATCGGGCTTATCCGTGCGTTTTGGCGCGTGATTTTCCCCGTTTTCGGGCCGTCCGGCCTGGACTTTTGCCGTTCCGAGAGGCGTACCTCGATGCACCCCTATCGCACCCAGACCTGCGGCGAACTGCGCGCGGCCCATGTGGGCCAGACGGCGCGGCTCGCGGGCTGGATCCACCGCAAGCGCGACCATGGCAACCTGCTGTTCGTCGACCTGCGCGACCATTACGGCCTGACCCAGGTGGTCGCCACCACCGGCACCCCGGCCTTCGAACTGCTCGAAGGCCTGCGCCTAGAAAGCGTCGTGTCGGTTTCCGGCAAGGTGCTGAAGCGCTCGGCCGAGACGATCAATGCCGACCTGCCGACCGGCGAGATCGAGCTGGGCGCCGACGCGGTGGAGCTCTTGTCCAAGCCCCACGATGCGCTGCCGCTCCAGGTCAATTCCGACACCGACTACGGCGAGGACACGCGCCTGCGCTATCGCTTCCTCGATCTGCGCCGCGAGAAGGTCCACCGCAACATGCTGTTGCGCAGCCAGGTGATCGCCTCGGCGCGCCGCCGCATGATCGAGCAGGGCTTCGTCGAATATCAGACGCCGATCCTGACCTCGTCGTCGCCCGAAGGCGCGCGCGACTATCTCGTGCCGAGCCGCAACCATCCGGGCAAGTTCTACGCCCTGCCGCAAGCGCCGCAGCAGTTCAAACAATTGCTCATGGTCGCCGGCTTCGACAAATACTTCCAGGTCGCGCCGTGCTTTCGCGACGAGGACGCCCGCGCCGACCGCTCGCCGGGCGAGTTCTACCAGCTCGATTTCGAGATGTCGTTCGTCAGGCAGGACGACGTCTTCGCCGCCATCGAGCCGGTGCTGGCCGGCCTGTTCGAGGAGTTTTCGAACGGCAAGGCCGTGACCAAGCCGCCGTTCCCGCGCATCCCGTTCGACGAGTCGCTGCTGAAATACGGCTCGGACAAGCCAGATCTGCGCAATCCGCTGATCATCTCGGACGTGACCGAAGCGTTCCGCGATTCCGGCTTCGGCATTTTCGCCAAGGCCATCAACACGGGCGCGGTCGTGCGCGCGATCCCCGCGCCGGGCGCCGGCTCGAAGCCGCGCAGCTTCTTCGACAAGCTCAACGAATGGGCGCGCGAGCAGGGCGCCGGCGGCCTCGCCTACATCATCCTGGAGAACGGCGAGGCCAAAGGCCCCATCGCCAAATTCCTCGACGGCCCGCGCCTCGACATCCTCAAGAGCGCGTCGGGCATCAAGGACGGCGACGCGCTGTTCTTTGCCTGCGACAAGGCGCTCAAGGCGGCCAAGCTGGCCGGCGAGGCGCGCAACAAGATCGGCGCGGACCTGGACCTCTATGAGAAGGATGTCTTCAAGTTCTGCTGGATCGTCGATTTCCCGATGTACGAGATGAACGAGGACACCGGCCAGATCGAGTTCAGCCACAACCCGTTCTCCATGCCGCAGGGCGGGCTCGAAGCGCTGGAAAAGCAGGACCCACTGACGATCAAAGCCTATCAGTACGACATCGTCTGCAACGGCATCGAGCTGTCGTCCGGCGCGATTCGTAACCACCTGCCGGAGATCATGTACAAGGCGTTCGAGATCGCCGGCTATGGCGCGGACGTTCTCGAAGCGCGCTTCGGCGGCATGCTCAACGCCTTCAAGTTCGGCGCGCCGCCGCACGGCGGCTCGGCTCCCGGCATCGACCGCATGGTCATGCTGCTCGCCGACGAGCCGAACATCCGCGAGGTCATCCTGTTCCCGATGAACCAGCAGGCGCAGGATCTGCTCATGCAGGCGCCGGCCGAGGTCGAGGACAAGCGCCTGCGCGAACTGCATCTCAAGCTGGATTTGCCGAAGAAGAGCCTCACATAACGGGTCGTCATGCCCGAGAGTGGCGATCGGAGAACAAAAAGGACGGCATCGCGATGGTGCCGTCCTTTTTATTTTCGCCGGCTGCCGGCTACTCCGCCGCGCTGACGAAGCTGACGGCCGCCTTCTTGCGCTTGTTGCAATACATCGCCATGTCGGCGCGCGCCATCAGGTTGGCTTCCTCGTCGTCGGGGCCGAAAGGCTCGACGCCGAAGCTGATCTGCGGCGCGATCATCTTGCGCGCGATCAGCATCTTGTGGCCGTTGATCGCGCGGTTGAGCACCTGGGCGCGCTTGTAGCCGTTGCGCCAGCTCGTCTGCGTCATCAGCACCGCGAATTCGTCGCCGCCGAGGCGGCCGACGGCGTCGGTCTCGCGCACGTTGTCCTTGATCGTCTCGGCGACGCGCTGCAGCACATCGTCGCCGACGGCATGGCCGTAGCTGTCGTTGATCGACTTGAAATTGTCGAGATCGCAGAACACCAGCACGCCGGAATCGCCGTAGCGGCGGGCGTTGGCCAGGGCGCGGCGCAGATGTTCGAGAAAGCCCCGGCGATTCAAAAGGCCGGTCAGCTCGTCGGTCTGGCTCAAGGTTTCGAGATAGGCGATGCGCGCCTTCTGTTCGGCGATGCGCTCCTCGAAGGTCGCGGCGGCGGCGATCGCCTGCTCGAACAGCGGCACGACCTTGCGCATTTTGGCGCGCGCCCTGGCCGGCGCGACGCCGGGCGGCGGGCAATGACGGACCAGCCGGTCGGCGAGCAGGCCGATGTCGGCGATGATCTGCGCGTCGTTGCCCCGCGAGGCATAGCCTCGCTGATCTTGCAGCGCCCCGCGAGCGCGCGGCGGACGGACGGCTTTGACGGTTTCGCGCTTCATGGCGACGCTTCCTCGAACGATGCCGCCAAAACGGACTCCTGGCGGCGGCTGGATTCGACGAAGCAAGCGGCGTGCCGATAAATTCGCCAATGAAAACAGCGCCCTGACGGCGGTTCGGGAGGCAGGAATTGCCCGCGCGGCGGGGCGCTCCGGCAAGATGCGCCGCCACCGGGCAAAACTTGCCGCTACGGGTTTGTGATGACCCGAGAGCGATGGCGGACGAGGCGCGATTGGCCGCGCCGCGCCGCGCTGGCATAATGGCGGTTCACGAGCGTATTTTCGTTTCAGCGTTGTTCAGGTCGCAATGTCCGTTTCTTCCCGCCTCTTGTCGTTCGGACTGTCCGCGGCGATCCCGCTGGCCGCCGGCTTGATCGCGGCTGGCGCGCTGCGCGCGCCGCAGGCCGCCGCAGCCGGCGTCGAATTGGCGCCGCATCGGGCCATCTACAGCATGAAGCTCGCCGGCACCCGCTCGGGCAGCGCCATGGCCGACGCGCGCGGCGCGATGTATGTCGAGGCGGCGGAATCTTGCGACGGCTGGACGGTCACGCAGCGCGTGCAGCTCAGGCTGGTGACGGCCGAAGGCGAGTCCTCGGAAACCGAATCCAGCTATTCGAGCTGGGAATCCAAGGATGGCCGCGATTACCGCTTCACCGTGCGGAGGACGCACGATGGGCAGCCAGCAGACGAGCTGCGCGGCGACGCGTCGCTCGGCGAGAACGCCGGCCCTGGCGAAGCGCGCTTCACCACGCCGGCCGGCACCCGCTTCGATCTGCCCAAAGCGTCGGTCTTTCCCACCGAGCACACGCTGCAATTGATCGAGACGGCGCGCGCCGGCGGCAAACATCTGTCGCGGGTGATTTTCGACGGCGCGAGCCTCGACGGCCCGCTCGAAGTCAACGCCGTCATCGGCGGCATGGCCAAGGATCCGGTTGCCGCCAATGGCGCGGCTGAGCTCACGGCCGGCTCGTCCTGGCGCATCCGCATGGCCTTCTTTCCTCTGAGCAGCCAGGCGGCGACGCCCGATTACGAGGTGGGGGTGCGGCTGTTCGACAATGGCGTCGCCGACGGGTTCTTGCTCGACTACGGCACCTACAGCGTCTTGGCCAGCCTGGAAAAGCTCGAAGCCCTGCCGAAACCTCGCTGCTAGGCAGAAAGTCTTATGCGGCGGGAGCTTAAGCTCCGGCTGCCTGGCGAAAGTTGAGCGATAAATCCGGCAATCTTGAGGTGCTGTTAACCTTTCCGGCCCACACTCCGAAGGTGCCCAAAAGGGTGCCGAGCCGGGCGCGGGCGGAAGTGGCCTGTCACGCGGATTTGTTATAAGACTCTGCCGCGGATGCCCGGGCTCTACCCGTTTTGAATAAAGTCGCGAGGGCGACGATGTCGAAGACCATTCTGATCGTCGAAGACAACGAGCTGAATATGAAGCTCTTCCATGACCTCCTGGAGGCTCATGGCTATCGCACCCTGCAGACCAAGGACGGCGTCGAAGCCCTGCGCCTGGCGCGCGAGCATCATCCCAACCTGATCCTCATGGACATCCAGCTGCCGGAAGTCTCCGGCCTGGAAGTGACCAAGTGGATCAAGGAGGACGACGCGCTGAAGGACATTCCGGTGATCGCCGTCACCGCCTTCGCGATGAAGGGCGACGAGGAGAAGATTCGCGACGGCGGCTGCGAGGCTTATATCGCCAAGCCGATCTCCGTGATGAATTTCATGGAAACGATCCAGAAGACTCTGGCCTAAGGCGGGACGATGCCGGCCCGAGTTCTTGTCGTCGACGACGTTCCGGCGAACGTCAAAATCCTCGAAGCCAAGCTGACCGCCGAATATTTCGAAGTGCTCACCGCGCCGCACGGCCGCGCCGCGCTCGAGATCGCCCAGGCCGAGCGGCCCGACATCATCCTGCTCGACGTCATGATGCCCGAGATGGACGGGTTCGAGGTGTGTCGCCGGCTGAAAGCCGACGCGCGCACCGCGCACATTCCCGTCATCATGGTCACGGCGCTGTCCGACACGGGCGACCGCGTCACCGGGCTGGACGCCGGCGCCGACGATTTCCTGACCAAGCCGGTCAACGACCTGATCCTGCTGTCGCGCGTCAAATCGCTGGTCCGCCTGAAGACCTCGATGGACGAATGGCGCTTGCGCGAGGCGACCTCGGGCCAGCTCGGCGGCGGACTGGGCGACGTCGCGCCGCTGACCGACGAACAGTTGCGCGGCCGCGTGCTGGTGATCGAGAGCGATCCGTTCAGCGGCGAGAAAATCTGCCATCTGCTGGAGCAGAAAGGCTGCTCGACGGCGCTCGCGCCGACCGGCAAGGAGGGCTCGCGCCGCTGCGAGAGCGAGGAGTTCGATCTCGTCATCGTCAGCCTCTATCTGGAGGACGGCGACGGCCTGCGTCTGTGCTCGCATCTGCGCTCGATGGAGCGCACGCGCCGCCTGCCGATCCTGCTGGTCATCGAGCCGGAGGAGATGGGCGGCCTGGTCAAAGGCTTCGAGATCGGCGTCAACGACTATCTGTTCCGCCCGATCGAGGGCAACGAGCTGTGGGCGCGCGTGCGCACCCAGATGCGCCGCAAGCGCTATCAGGATTTGATGCGCGAGAATTACACGCGCAGCCTGTCGCTGGCGCTGACCGACAGCCTCACCGGCCTCTACAACCGCCGTTATCTCGAGACGCATCTGCAATCCATGATCGAGCGCTCGCAGGTCGGCGGCAAGCCGCTGTCGCTGTTCATGCTCGACATCGACCATTTCAAGCGCGTCAACGACACGTTCGGCCATGCCGCGGGCGACGAAGTGCTGCGCCGCGTCGCCGGCTTGATCTCGCACAACCTGCGTGAGTTCGACCTGACGGCGCGCATGGGCGGCGAGGAGTTCGTCGTGGTGATGCCGGACACGCCGGTCGCCGCGGCCGAGCTTGTCGCGGACCGCATGCGCAAGATGGTCGGCGAGGCCGACATGCCGCTGCCGGGCGCGAGCGCGCCGCAGCGCGTCACCATCAGCATCGGCGTCGCCGAACTGCGCCGCGGCGAAGCGGCCCCCGCGCTGCTGCACCGCGCCGACGAGGCGCTCTACGCGGCGAAGAACGCCGGCCGCGACCGCGTCATTCTCGCGGCGGCGCAACCGGCCTGAGCCGGCCGAAGGCGCAGCCGGCTTGAGCCGGCCGAAGGCGAAGCGGGCAGGGCATGAAAAAAGCCGCCTCTGTTAGGAGTGCGGCTTTTTTCGCGGCCGGCAGCAGCCCGAAGGCCGCGCGGCGAAAGCGGCCTTGCGGCCGCCTGTCCTTACTTGATCTTGGCTTCCTTGAAGGCGACGTGCTTGCGCGCCACCGGGTCGTATTTGCGGAATTCGAACTTCTCGGTCTTGGTGCGCGGGTTCTTCTTGGCGACGTAGAAGAAGCCGGTGTCGGCCGTGCTCACGAGCTTGATCAGGACGGTGTTGGACTTCGCCATGGCGAGGTTTCCACTTCAATTTCAATGACTTGCGCGAAAGAGCCGCCGGAGGCCGCCGCAGCCGCGAGAGCGCGCAACATATAGGGTCCGCCGGCCCTGTCAAGAGGCCGGAAAAGGTCGGTAGTGGGTCAGTTTGAAAGTGCCGCCCTATTGGGCCTAGAGCCGAGTCATGCCATATTGGGAGCATGGCAGAGAAACGAATCAAACGCCCCCGCGACCCCGTGCAGCTAGCGAAGCTGA
>JBKBHI010000002.1:0-437529 GCA_046297835.1 Alphaproteobacteria bacterium
GAAGGATATCAAGTCTCGTCGCTCCCTTTTCCGAGGGACGCCCGAGCGCGGCGCGGGGAAACCCGATAATCATGGGTTCAAAACGCCAGGGGGAACAGAAAGTTCAAACTGACCCACTACCCGGCGGCGAGCGAGACGAGGATCGAGGCCAGCGCGAACAGCGGGAAACTCGCCGGATCGTAGAGCGTGATCATGAACTGGCCGACCGTGATGACGGTCAGGTTGACGAAGGTGTAGATGCCGAAGATCGCGCCGCGCGTCTCGTTGGTGGCGCGGTCGTTGAGCCAGCTCTCGATCACCAGATAGAGCCCGGCGAAGCAGAAGCCGGTGATGGCGCGCAGCGGCCACCAGGCGGCGGGCGACAGCACCAGGGCGTGCAGCAGCGCCACCGCGGCGGCGATCGCCACCATGGCGGAGAAGGCGCGAATATGGCCGACGCCGCGCACGATATGCGGGCATAGCACGCAGCCGAGAGCGAAGCCGATGTAATAGGCCGAGCCCATCACGCCGATGCTGAGCGTCGAGAAGCTCTCGATCTCGGCGCGCACGGGCAGCAGCGTGCTTTGCAGGCCGTTGCCCGTCAGCAGGAAGGCGACGCCGAGCAATAGCGCGCCGACGGGGGCGATCATGATCAGCATGAAAGCCGTCGGCGCGGGATCAGGCGAGCGGTGGGGGCTGGCTCGTCGCGCATGGCCCCATGTTCGGCACAGCGGCGCGCCGATGCAACCTTGCAATTAAGGAATTTTCGCGGCAGCGGCGCGAACGCCGCGCGCGTCGCGCCGTCCGCGCGCTTAAGCCGCCGCGCCGTTAAGCGGCAGCGTCCGGCAATTTGATTTCGCTGGCGCGGCGCAGGCTTTCGAACATGCCCGAGCGCAGCATGAATTTGCGCGCGCGCTCCGGGTCGGCGGAAATCTCGCGCAGCTCCTGCAAGAACTTGGCGCGCGTGGCCGGATCCTTGGCCTCCAGACGCTTCTTGTTCTGGATGGTCTGCTCCTGCACGAATTCGGTCGCCACGGTGCGGCGCTGCAAATCGTACAGCGCCAGCAGGCGCTCGCTCTCGCCGTGCCAGACGCGGCCGAGCTTCTCGCCGAGATTGATGGCGTCGTGGATGCCGCCGTTGAGGCCCATGCCGCCGATCGGGTTGTTGACGTGCGACGCGTCGCCGGCCAGCACCACGCGGCCCTTGTGGAAGGTCGCCGCGACGCGCTGATGGATCTTGTAAAGATTGCGGTGGACGATCTCGTAGGGCTTGTCCAGCGGGAAGAACTTCTGCAAGCGCGCCTGGGCGCTGGCGTCGCTCAGGATCTCCTCGTCGCTCTGCGCCGGATCGGTCGGGAACACCAGGCGCCACAGGCCCGGCGGCGCGTAGCCGGCGACCTTGAAGCAGTTGCACCATTCGTCCGGGTCGGCGATGTAGTTGCGGAAGCTGTAGCCGCGATTGGCCTCGAAATCGAACGGCGTCGTGAAGACGACGAAGCGTTCGGGGAAGGTGAAGCCCTCGAACGGCACCTCGATCGCCTTGCGCACGCGCGAGCGGCCGCCGTCGGCGCCGATCAAGTAGCTGCCCTTGAAGTCTTTTGGCCCTTGCGGCGTGTCGCAAGTCAGCGTCACGCCGTTGTCGTCCTGCGTCACGCCGGCGGCGGCATGATTGAACAGCAGCTCGCAGAGCGGCTCCTGTTCCAGCAGGGTCTGCAGATGGCGCGACAGCTTGAACTGCTCGCACTGCACGACATAGGGAAACTTGGTGTCGTTCTTCAGCAGCTTGTGGTCGAACACGGCGACCAGATCGTCGGTCGGGCGGTCCCAGAAATGGAAGATTTCGGCGACAAGGCCGTTCTCGCGCACGAAAGGTTCCAGCCCGAGCGTATCGAGCAGCTCCAGCGTCGCCGGATGGGTGGTGGCGGCGCGCGGATCGTCTTTCAGCGAATCCATCGCCTCGAAGACCGTGACCGGGACGCCCTGCTTGACCAGCGAGAGGGCGCAGAGCAGGCCGACGGGGCCGGCGCCGGCGATCAGGATGCGGTCTTTGCTAGCCATCGGGTCTTCCTCTTACAAAGCGCGGAAATGCCGGAACGGATCAAGTGTAGATACTCCCCCCGCCGGCGGCCGAGAAGAGCAGGAAAGCAAGTCCCCCGGTTGAACGGGCCTGAACAATCGCCAGCGGCCAGCTCGGATGGGGAAGAACGGCGCGGGATCGGACGTCAGCCGCCCTCGCGGCCGGACAGTTCGGTCTGCCAGGGCGCGAGCCGGCGCTCCAGCCAGCGGACCAGGGCCGTGAGGCTGACCGCCATGAGCATCAGGATGATGATCGGCACGAACATGGCCGCGGTGTCGAACTGGTTGGCGGCGTTGAGGATGATGCCGCCGAGGCCGGAGATGGCGGTGAAGAACTCCGCCACCACCATGGCGATCACCGCCTTGCCGATGGCGAGCTTCAATCCGGCGATGATGTAGGGCAGCGTCGCCGGCAACACGATCTTCCACATGACGGCGGCCGGCGGCGCGACGAACGAGGTGCCGACCTCGATCAGCGCCTTCGGCACCGCGCGCACGCCTTCCCAGGTGTTGATGCAGATCGGGAAGAAGGCGAGCGTGAAGATGATCGCCACCTTGACCGTGAAGCCGAGGCCGAACCACAGCATGAACAGCGGCACCAGGGCGACCAGCGGCATCGCGTAGCCGGCGGTGACGTAGATGCCGAGCGCCGCCTCGACCCCCCGGTAGCGGCCGATCAGCAGGCCGAGCGGGATGCCGATGGCCGCGGCCAGCAGATAGCCGGCGAAGAACGGCTGCAAGCTGGAGAAGAGCGCCGTCACGAGATCGCCGCTTTCGGCCATGCGCACGCCGGCCTTCCAGATCGCGCTCGGATAGGAGCCGAACAGCGGGTTCATGCCCGGACCGGACAGCTCCCAGATCGCGCCCACCGTGATCAGCGACAGCGCGGTGATATGGCCCTTGGCGAGCTTGAACCTGGGGCGCGGCGGGGCCACCTCGCCCTCTGCGGATTTTGGGGCGACGGATTTTGGGGCGGCGGTTTTGGCAGGGGAGAGAGCGTCGTCGGTCATATGCGGCTCCGGCAGTCGCGGCTTCGTCGTGGGGGATGGCGAAAAAGGCGCGCGCTCAATGCAGCGCGACGCCCTCGTGCAGCGCCTTCCAGATCTGGTAGCGCTTCTTGACGAACTCCTCGTGGGCGCGCACCGCCACCACGTCGCCGCGCGGGCGCGGCAGGTGGATGTCGATGACGTCCTGCACCTCGCCCTTGGTCATCAGCACCACGCGGTCGGCGAGCAGCACGGCCTCGTCGAGATCGTGCGTGACGAAGATGATCGTCTTGCCGGTCTTGGCGTGGATCGACAGCAGCTCGGCTTGCAAAACCTCGCGGGTCTGGGCGTCGAGCGCGCCGAACGGCTCGTCCATCAGCAGCACGGCCGGATCGATGGCCAGCGCGCGGGCGATGCCCACGCGCTGCTTCATGCCGCCCGACAGCTGGTGCGGGCGGCGATGCATCGAATCCTTGAGCCCGACCAGTTCGAGATAGCCCTCGGCCCGCTCGGTCAGCTCCTTGCCGCGCAGGCCTTTCATCTCCAGGCCGAACTTCACGTTGCCGAGCGCGCTGCGCCACGGCAGCAGCTCGGCGTGCTGGAACACCATGCCGCGGTCGTGGCCGCAGCCCTGCACATGCTTGCCGGCGACGCGGATCTCGCCGCCGTTGGCGCTTTCCAGCCCCATGATGATGCGCAGCGCGGTGGTCTTGCCGCAGCCCGACGGTCCCGTCAAAGCGACGATCTCGCCGGGCTTCACGGCGAACGACACGTTCTTCAGGGCCTTGACCAGCTGGAACTGGCCGCCGACCTGAAGGGCGAACGTCTTGTCGACGTCCTTGAGCACGACTTCGGCCATGAGCGCCTATCCTACTTCTTGGCCGCGACGAGCTTGAGCGCCTCGTCGCGCACGGCGGGCACGATCATCGTATTGAGGTCGATGGGCTTCTCCATCTGGCCGACCTGGATCGTCAGGTCCATCAGGAATTTCAGCTTGTCCATCGGGAAGGGGAAGCTGGCGTCGATCGAGTCGGACTCGATGGTGTCCTTGCGCACGAAGGCCAAGCGCGCGTCGCCGGCCGGGATCTTGGCGAGGCGCGAGGACAGCGCGTCGACCTTCTCCGCGTTCGCCGGGTCGATCGCCGCCTTGAAGCCGTCCATCTCGGCGGCGAGGAATTTCGCCGCCGCGTCGCGCTTGGCGTTGAGCGCGCGCTGCGTCGTCACCACGCAGGAGCGGATCAGGTCGGGCGCGGCGTCGCGCATGGCGACCAGCGGACGGATGCCGTATTTGTCGCCTTCGAGGATGAACTCGTTGGAGCTCGGCGCGACGTCGATGGTCTTGGCGACGAGCGCCTTGAAGCGGTCGGCGTCGGAGCCGGCGTTGACCAGGGTGATGGCCTTGGGATCGAGGCCGGCGCGCGCGATCATGGCGCGGGCCGTCATGTCCGGCAGCGCGCCCGGCGCGGAGACGCCGACGCGCGCGCCCTTCAGGTCCTGCACGCTGGCGAACTTGCTGTCCTTGGCGACGAACAGCACATGGGGAATCTTCAGCCAATGGCAGCCCATGATGCGCGTGTCGCCGCCGCGCGAATTGGCGGCCATCGCGCCGGCGGGAATCGCCTCGAAGCTGTCGATCTCGCCGGCGATCAGCGCGCGCAGCAGCAGCGCGTCGCCGCTCATCTGCACCATCTCGATGTTGACGCCGTATTTGTCGTCGAAGCCGGCCTCGGCCGGATAGAAGATGATGCCCGAATCGGCCTTGGCGGCGACGGTGCCGTGCTTCCACACCGGCACTTGCTGGGCGGCGGCGATGCCGACGCTCGCCACCACGGCGGTAGCGGCCATCAACGACAGTTTGAGCGCGGTGCGGATCATTGCGGCTTCTCCTTTGAGTGGGCCGCGCGATGCGCGCGGCCCGGTCGGGTCATCGGCGGATGAGGAAGAACGCGGAGGATTCTCTACTTGTCCTCGAGCGGATCGACGTCGGATAGCGCGGCGTTCATCTCGACGTCGCTACGACGCATTTGTGCAATCTTCATGCCAGTGAGATGGGCGTCGCCCTTCACCGCCAGCGACGCCATCGCGTCGAGATCGTCGTTCCAGCCGCCGAGGTCGTAGCCGAACCACGGCGATTGCGGCGTGAGCTGGGGCAGGTCGAGGCGCTCCCAAATCTTGCGCGCCTTCTCCATATATTCGCGCTTGGGCAGCGCGACCGGCGGGTAATCGCCCTTGAGCGTGGCGTTGATCAGCACCGAGGCGCTTTCGCCGTTGTCGCGCGGCGCGCGCGGGCCGTGGCCCGGATCCTTTTTGTCGAGAATCTTGAGGTCGTATTGCGCCTGGGCGCGATAGCACATGGCCCAGAACAACGCGTCGCTGTTCTCCGGGTCGATGTCCTCGTCCACCGCGATGACGTATTTGCCGCCGTAGCGCAGGAAGGACGACGCGCCGTAGAGCGCGCGCCAGATTTCCGTCTCCGGCGTGTTGCGCTTGAACTGGATGATGTAGAGCGCGACGACGCTGGTCAGCGGCTCGTGCATCGACACGCGGCTGACGCCGCGCACGCCCATGACGTTGTGCAGATGGTTGAACATCAAGGGTTCGAGCGCGACGCGGCGGATGCAGCTCGATTCGCTCGGCGTCACCTGGCTGATGAACGAGGTCAGCACCGGCTGGCGGCGGCGCGTGATCGCCGTCACTTCCATGAAGGCGTTGTATTCCTGCAAGTTGACGTAGCCGTGCGATTCGCCGAACGGCGCTTCGGGCTCCAGCATGTCGGTGCGGATGTAGCCTTCGATGACGATCTCGGCTTCCGCCGGCACGTAGAGATCGACGGTCTTGGCCTTGACGACGTTCATCGGCGCGCCGGCGAGCGCGCCGGCGACCGCCAGCTCGTCGAGATGTTCGGGGCATTTCTGCACGGCGGTGTAGGAGACCGCCGGCGGGCAGCCGACGATGACGGCGGCGGGCAGGCTTTCGCCGCGCGCCTTGCACTTCTCCCAATGGATATAGATGCCGGGGCGCTGCTCGACCGACGGATTCATGCCGAGGCGGCGCGGGCCTTTGATCTGGCCGCGATAGTTGCCGAGATTCTGGATGCCGGTGTCGGGATCCTTGGTGACGAAGTGGCCGGCCGAGAGATAGGGGCCATTGTCCCAGCCCGGCGTCGAGACCGGCACCGGCAGGCCGTCGAGGCCGTTGCCCGGCTTGTCGAGCTCGTCGCCCATGATGACGATGTCCTGGCACGGCGCCGTCTCGACGATCTTGGGCGGCACCGGCTTGGCCATGGCGTCGATCCACGCCTGGCCGATCTTCTCGAGCGGCATGCCGATGCCGGTGCGATAGACCTGCCGGCTGGCGGCGAGGCCGGCGACCAGCACGGCCGCGTCGTACTTCTTGCCCTTGGCGTCGGTCGGCTGGGTGAACAGGAAGGCTTTGCGCTGGTCCTCGGGGATGCCGCCGCGGAACTGCCAGCGCACCAGCGGATGCATTTCGCTGTCCTTGTCGATCGGCTCGTCGACCACCACCAGCAGATTGTCCCGCGCCAGCGCCATGATGTGATCGTGCAGATCGGGGTAGCCGCGGGCCGGCTCGCCGGCGACCGGCTTGAACCGCTCCAGGACGGCGGACAGGTTCTGCAACTTATTGTTATCGCTGGGAATATTCATATTTACGGTTCCTGAACAGGCGCGGCGCTCGGACGGGCATCCTGGCCGCTTTGAGGAGGGAGTCAACGCAGCTTTCGCATAGCGAATAGGCAAAACTGAATACTGCTCATGATTTAGGCATGAGAAAAATTCGTCAATACGCCCAAGGATTCTCATGCCCAGCAAAGGGGCAGGGAATGGTTCGTTGACGAACATAGTTTAGGGACTGAACGATCCGCCTGTCCAGGAACCTGTCCGGGACGGCTGGCGCGCCCTATCGGGACGCGCGACGGTAGGTGGCGCGCCCCATCGGGACGCGCGCGGCGGCGGCTAGCTCTGCGGGTCGCGCAGCGGCAGATCGTCGGCGCCGGCGCCGAGCGGGCGCTGCATGAGCACCGAATCGACCCAGCGGCCGAATTTGAAGCCGACCGCCGGCAACAGGCCAACCTGTTGGAAACCCAAAGATTTATGCAGCCCGATCGAGGCGGCGTTGGCGCTGTCGCCGATCACCGCGACCATCTGGCGATAGCCCAGGTCGGCGCAGCGCGCGATCACCGCGGCGAGCACGGCGCGGCCGACCCCGTGGCCGCGCGAATCCTCGGCGACATAGATCGAGTTTTCGACGGTGAAGCGGTAGGCCGGCCGGGCGCGGTAGGGCGCGGCATAGCCGTAGCCGAGCAGGCGGCCGTCCAGTTCCGCGACCAGGTAGGGCAGGCCGCGGCCGACGATATCGGCATGGCGGCGGGTCATTTCGGCGATCGCCGGCGGCTCGACCTCGAACGTGGCGAGGCTGGCGCGCACATGGTGGGCGTAGATCGCCTGGATCTGGGCCATGTCGGCGGCGACGGCGGGACGCACCGCCAGCGCGGCGGCGACGGCGCCCGGCGGCAAGCTGGAAACGGCGGAATTGCTCATCTTTTCAAACGGCAGCAAAAGGGGAAGCGGCGCGATGCCGCGGCGCGACACTAGCAGCTACGCCGCCGGGATGTTAGAAGCTTGCCGCCCTTTTTTCGATCAGCGTGGCCCGGATGACGGTTCAAGACGACACCCCCAGCATCGACAACCTGCTCGCCAACAATGTCGCCTGGGCGCGCCGGGTCGAGGCTGAGAAGCCCGGGTTCTTCAAAGGGTTGGCGAGCCAGCAGGCGCCCCATTACCTGTGGATCGGCTGTTCCGACAGCCGCGTGCCGGCCAACGAGGTGGTCGGCCTCGCGCCGGGCGAATTGTTCGTCCATCGCAACGTCGCCAATCTGGTGCAGCTCGCCGATCTCAACTGCCTCGCCGTCGCCCAGTTCGCCATCGAGGTGCTGAAGGTCAGCCATATCCTGGTATGCGGCCATTACGGCTGCGGCGGCGTGCGCGCCGCGCTCACCGGCCAGCGCATCGGCCTCGCCGAACATTGGATCCGCCCGCTGCGCAGCCTGTCGGAGGAATATCGCGCCGAGCTCGACGCGCTGCCCGACGAGGAGGCGCGCGTGACCCGGCTGTGCGAATTGAACGTGCTGCGCCAGTCGCGCAACCTGCTGCACACGCAGGTGGTGCAGGACACCTGGGCGCGCGGCCAGGCGCTCGCCATCCATCCGGTGATCTACGGCCTCAGCGACGGCCTGCTGCATCAGCTCAGCCAGCCGATCACCTCGCACGAGCAAGGCGTCGCCCTGCTGCACGTTTAGCCGCGATCGCCGATAAGCCCGTGAATTCAGGCTTATCGGTAGGTCAGGATGTCGAAGACGTCGCCGAGGCGCTTGTTCTCGGCCGGTTTGACCGCCGGCTCGAACCAGCGCAGATAGACGGCGATCAGCAGGCTGTAGCAGGCCGCCGCCACCAATTTTCCGACCAGGCCGCCGAAGCCCGCCGAGAACGGCACGCCGAGCAGCAGGTTGAGCGCGGCGAAGAAGCCGATCTGGTCGAAGATCAGCACCGCCGAGGCCGACAGCCACAGGCGCACCACCGGCATCCGCTTGAACGGGCCGCCGAGCCATTCGTAGACCAGGATGATCATCAGGCAGTCGATGAACAGCAAGAGGCTGCCCCACACCATCAAGCCGCCGACGTCGTTGAGCAGCGCCAGATCGAGCTGCTGGCCCTCGACCGGGGCGAGCGCCTGGTGGTGGCGCAGGATCAGCAGCAGGGCGACAGCGAGGAAATTGCCGAGCAGCAGGCCGTAGATCGGCTGGCGCACGGTCGGCGCGTCCTCGCGGATATAGACCAGCAGCAGCAATAGCAGCTTGCCGGAGAACAATACGACCGAGCCCGGCGACAAGCTCATGCCCGGGTAGAACTGCACATAGAGGCTCGTGGCGAGGTAATTTTCCAGGAAATGCAGGCTCCCGAGCGCGCAAAAGAACGCGCCGAGACCGACCAAGTGCCTGAAGCGGAACAACAAAAGCATCGCCGCGTAATAGACGCAGATCTCCGCCCCCAGCAGCCCCACCTCGCCCCACGCCATGTCCGTCCCCCTTCGGCGAACCGCCGATCACGCGGTTAACCCTGTTCTTTTGCCTCGTCGGCCAAGCGCTTGGCAAGCGCCGTGCCCATCGCGGCGGCGGCGAGGATCTTGCGGGCATAGTCGCCCTGGCGCGCGCCGGGCGGCGCTTCTTCGAGAATGAATTGGGCGTAGCCGGCCACCGCGCCGAAAATATTGTTCAGCTCGTGCGCGGCCTCACCTCCGCTCAAGCGCCCGCCCGGTTCGATTCCGCCTGTCATATCCGCCCCCTAGCGTGCCTGCGCGACGGCAAGGCACTAGCCGCACCGTCCAAAGATATAAACAGCAAGTCCGATTAACGAAGATTTTATATTCTTTCGCATAAGTTTGTCCCATGACGAACGAAGCGGTTCAGAGCGCGCCCGAGCTGGAGAGCGAGGATCTGTCGGTGCTTATCGCCGACGATCATCCGCTCTATCGCGACGCGCTCGAACAGCTGATCAGGCGGACTCCCGGCCTGCGCCTGACGGGCGGCGTCACCAATTTGCCCGAAGCGCTGATGGCGCTCGTCAGCCTGCCCTGCGATCTCGTCCTGCTCGATCTGCACATGCCCGGCATGGACAGCCTCGACAACCTGCGCAAAGTCCACCGCCTTCAGCCCGACGCCAAGGTCGTGCTGATCTCCGGCCAGATGGATAGCGCGACCGTCACCGCCGGCCTTGAGGTCGGCGCGGTCGGTTTCCTCTCCAAATCGAGCACGCCGGCGACCATTGTCGCGGCGCTGCGCCTGGTGCTCACCGGGGCGATCTACGTGCCGTCCGATCTGATGAGCCTGCCGGCCAAGCCGCGCGCGCCCGCGTCGGCAGGCCCCGGCGCGAAAGATAAGAGCGCGCTCAACAGCCGCGAGATCGAAGTGCTCCATCGGCTCGCCGAAGGCGCGTCGCACAAGGAGATCGGCCGCGCGCTCGGTCTCGCCGAAGTGACGATCAAGCTGCACACGCAGCATATCGTGCGCAAACTCGGCGCCAAAAACCGCGCCGCCGCCATCGCCCTCGCGGTGCGCAACGGCTTGGTGCATCCGCCGTTGTGACGCGCGGGGCGCCTTGGCCCTTCGTATAAGCGGCTAGGACTCGAATCATACCGGCGGACAATATACGTCCCGCGCTTTGGCTCTGCCGCCGCCAGTTGCTAGGACTGCGGACATCATGGAGAGCCGGTCTCCAGTCGCTTTCGTCGCGTATCCCGCTCCCGACCGCTCTCGCCCCCGCGCGCCTTTCGCGCGCAACCATCCGCGCGCGCGTCCTTCGAGAGAGTGACCGCGCGTCCTTCGGGAGAGTGACGATGTTCGACAATTTCAAGATCAGCTGGAAAATCCTCGCCTTGGTCGGCGTGCTATCGGTCCTGACCGCCTTCGTCGCCGGCATGGGCATCAATTCCATGCAAACTTACGAGACCCGCGTCGCGCGCCAGGAAGCGGCGCTCAACCGCGCGCTCTACGCCGAGCGCGTCAGCGGCCTGATCTACGCCGTAGTGATGGATTCGCGCGGCGTTTACATGTCGGAAAGCAGCGCCGCGGGCAAGAAGTTTGGCCAGGGCCTGATGCTGTCGCTGGCCAAGATGCGCCAGACGATGGACGCCTGGAGCCAGCTCGTGCCGCCCGAAGGCAGGGCCCGGTTCGACGAGGCCGACAAGGCGCTCGGTGAATTCATCGCCTTCCGCAGCAAGCTGGTCGAACTGAACGAGAATGTCAGCCCGGCGGCGGCGCGCGAATGGGGCGACAACGACGCCAACCGCGCCAACCGTACAGCGCTCGGCAAGCATATCGACGGCATGGTCGAAATCTACAAGGATCAGGCCGACGCCGAAGCCGAGGCGCTCGACGCCTTCTTCATGCAGCGCCTGCAACTGCTCATCGGCCTCGCCGGCGGCATCGTCCTGCTCGGCCTGCTCTGCGGCTATCTGATCTCGTCGCGCTTGATCTCGCGTCCGCTCGTTTCCGTCACCGGCGCGATGCGCGCCATCGCCGGCGGCGACCTCGCGACCGTCGTGCCCGGCGCCAAGCGCGGCGACGAGGTGGGCGAAATCGCCCGCGCCCTCGCCGTCTTTAAAGAGAACCTCGAGAAGAACCGCCTTCTGGAGGAGGAGAAAGCCGCCGAACAGGCCGCCCGCGAAGAGCGCCAAAAGCGCCTGGAAAGCAGCATCGTCGAGTTTAACCGCGATGTGGAGTCTGTGCTGACCACGGTCACTGCCGCGACCACGCAGCTCGGCAATTCCTCGCGCGAGATGTCGCGCATCGCGCAAGACACCAACCAGCGCATGTCCGTCGTCGCCAGCTCCAGCGAGCAGGCGTCGAACAACGTGCAGACCGTCGCTTCCGCGACCGAAGAGCTCAGCGCCTCGATCGGCGAGATCGGCCAGCAGGTCACGCGCTCCAACGCCGTCGTCGAGACCTGCACCGAGCAGATGCGGGTCGCCAGCGACACCGTGCAGAGCCTCGCCACCGCCGCCCAGAAGATCGGCGAAGTGGTCGGCCTGATCAACGACATCGCCTCGCAGACCAACCTGCTGGCGCTCAACGCCACCATCGAATCGGCGCGCGCCGGCGAGGCCGGCAAGGGCTTCGCGGTCGTCGCCAATGAGGTCAAGACGCTGGCCACCCAGACCGCGCGGGCGACCGAGGACATCGTCGCCCAGGTCTCGGACATCCAGCAGGCCACCAACGCCTCGGTCCGCGCCATCGCCACGATCGACGAGACCATGGGCCAGCTGCGCGAGACGATGACGACCATCGCCGCCGCCGTGCAGGAACAGAGCGCCGCGACCCAGGACATCGCGCGCAGCGTTCAGGAGGCCGCCGTCGGCACCCAGAGCGTCAACGACAACACCGCGCAAGTGACCCAGGGCGTCAGCGAGACCGAAGGCGCGGCGCGTGACGTGCAGAACGCCACCGACGACGTCGCCCAGCAGGCCGACGTGCTCAGCCGCCAGGTCGAAGGGTTCTTCAGCCGCATCCGCGCGATTTGAAGATCGTCCGCAAGCCGGAGGCGTATCGGCTGCGACTTGAATTTCCCCTGCGCCACCGCTGCCCCTGATCCACCACATGCGCTTCGACGTATTCGAAGCGCATGTGGTGCTTTGCATTGGGCCGCATTTCAACGCGCGTCGCTCAAATCCAAATGATGCCGTTGAAGCGCGAGGCCAGTCGGGCCGGATGAGTCGGGCGTTCCCTCAGAACGGATTTGCCAGCCATTGCTGCAACCGACTTGCCATACGCCCCGCATAAAAAAAGCTTAGCCCAGCTCCCGTCATTCATTTTTTATTAGGTTTTTGAACCTAATTTATAATTCATCTAGTTCTAATTAGCTTTTTAAGGAGCTGTTTAAATGACGATGAATTCCTGGTCGATTCGCAAAAAGCTCATCGCGTCTTTCTCTCTGCTCAGCGTCGTCATGATCGCGCTCGGATTGTTCTCGATCGACCGCATCCATGCAGTGGACAAGATTTCCGGTGAGATCGCCGATCAATGGCTGCCGAGCGTCCGCGATATCGGCGCCATGGAGACCTATGCGACCAGCTATCGCGCCAGCGTCCTCCTGCACATTCTCAGCAACGACCAGGCGGCGATGGCGTCTGCCGAGCAGGAGCGCGGCAAAGCTGCGGCGGAGATCGCCCGCCTTCGCGCCCATTACGAGCAACTCCTGTCGCTGCCGCAGGCAAAGACGCTCTACGACGCTTTCACCAACGATTGGCGTCGCTACACGACCGAGATCGACAGCGTCATCGCCTTGTCGGCCAAGGGCGACAAGCAAGCCGCCTTGGCGCTTAACAACGGTAAGGCTCTGCCGATATATGCCGCCGCGTTCGAAGACCTGGAAAAGCTTATCGACTTCGACCAGCAAGGCGCGCACAAGGCGGCCGAGCGGGCCGACGCCGTGTTCCAGCTGGCCTTCGGCCTGATCGTCGGCAGCCTCTTGCTGTCGGTGATTTTCTTCGTCGGCCTCACGATCATGATCGTGCGCGGGATCAGCCATGGCATCGCCTCCGTGGTCACGCCCATGCAGGCCCTGTCCAAGGGCGAGCTCGCCGTCGATATCCCGTCGCGCGGCGAGAAGACCGAGATCGGCACCATCGCCGATGCGGTACAGGTCTTCAAAGACGCGCTGATCGAGAAAAAACGCCTCGACGAGGCCGCCGCCCTGGAGAACCAGGCGAAGATCGACCGGGCTCAGAAACTCGAGGAATTGACGCGCCATTTCGAGAGCACCGTCGGAAGCCTCGTGCAAGCCTTGACCGCAGCTTCGACCGAACTGGAAGCTACCGCGCAGTCCATGTCGGGCACGGCGACCCAGACCAATCAGCAAGCCCTCGTCGTCGCCAGTTCGGCCGAAGAAACCTCGACCAACGTTCAGACTGTCGCCTCCGCCACCGAAGAGCTCTCGTCGTCGATCCAGGAAATCGGCCGCCAAGTTGAGGGGTCGAGCCGCTTCGCCGCTCAGGCGGTCGAAGAAGCGAAACTGACTGACGAGACGGTTCAAGCGCTGGCCGAAAGCGCCCAGAAAATCGGCGAGGTGGTCAAGCTGATCTCCGATATCGCCGCGCAGACCAATCTTCTGGCGCTCAACGCCACGATCGAAGCGGCGCGCGCCGGCGAAGCCGGCAAAGGCTTCGCCGTGGTCGCCTCGGAGGTCAAAAACCTGGCCAATCAGACCGCGAGAGCGACCGAGGATATCGGCGCCCAGGTGGCGCAGATCCAAGCGACCACTCGCGACGCCGTCGCCGCGATCCAGACCATCACCAACACGATCGAGGAAATGAGCCGGACCACTGCGGCCATTGCCGCGGCGGTCGAGGAGCAGGGCGCCGCGACGCAGGAGATCTCCCATAACGTCCAGCAAGCTTCGCAGGGCACGCAGGAGGTCACGACCAATATCGTCCAGGTGCGCGACGCCGCCTCTACGACCGGTGCCTCGGCAAGCCAGGTGCTCAGCGCCGCCGGGGAGTTGGCCCGTCACTCGTCGGACCTGCGCCGAGAAGTTAGCGATTACATCGACGGCGTCAAAGCCGCGTGATCGATCGCGCGCGGCCGTCTTCGCAACCGAAGGCCCCGCGCGATTGAGGATCGTCCGCAACCGTAACGTGCATCCGCTCGACTTTCGCGCGCGGTGCGACCCTATCCGAAAGGATGGGACCGTACCCTGCGAAAGTCGAGCAATCACGGGCCTTAGATCAATTTGAAAATCCTGAATTTCCCGCGCGCGATTAACACAATCTCAATATCGCCCCCCCACTATCGACATAAATGCATGACACCCGGAGAGCGAACATGATCACCGCCACCGCCGAAACGAGCGCCGCCGTCAAGCGCCCCGCGATCGAGGACGAGTCGACCGACTACGTCACCTTCCGCATGGGCAGCCAGATGTTCGGCGTGCCGGTGCAGCGCGTGCAGGACATCCTGGTGCCCGACCGCATCGCCCCGGTGCCGCTCGCGCCGACCGAAGTGCGCGGCCTGATCAATCTGCGCGGCCGCATCGTCACGGTGATCGACGTCCGCATCCGCCTCGGCCTGAAGGACCAGCGCGACGCTTCGGCGCGCGCCATGGGCGTCACCGTCGAAAGCGGCCATGAGCTTTACACGCTGCTCGTCGATCATGTCGGCGATGTCATCACTCTCGCGAACGACAGCTTCGAATCGAACCCGGCGACCATCGACAGCTTGTGGAAGGACTTTTCCAAAGGCGTCCATCGCCTGTCCGACCAGCTGATGGTGGTGCTCGACATCGACCGCCTGCTCGACATCCGCGTCCGCAATTAAGCGCAAGCCACGGGAACCAAGACCATGGACGATCTGCTGCAAGAATTTCTCACCGAGGCCGCCGAAAACCTGGCGATTCTCGACGTCGAGCTCGTCAAGTTCGAACGCGATCCGAACGACGTCGAAATTCTCAAGAACATCTTCCGCCTCGTGCACACGATCAAAGGCACCTGCGGCTTTCTCGGCCTGTCGCGCCTCGAATCGGTGGCCCACGCTGGCGAAAACGTGCTCGGCAAGTTCCGCGACGGCGAGCTGACCGTCACGCCGCCCGCCGTCACCCTGATCCTGCGCTGCCTCGATTGCATCCGCGGCATCCTCTCCGCGCTCGAAGACGCCGGTCAGGAGCCGGCCGGCGACGACGCCGCGCTGATCGCCGAACTGAACGCTCTCGCCGCCGGCGAAGCGCCCGCTCTGGCCGCCGCCGAGACGCCCGCTGATTCGAGCGCCACCGACGCGCTGAACGACGATCAGGGGCCAGTGCTCAACGAGCACGGCTTCCCGGTCGCCGCCGAACTGCTCGCCGAAGTCGCCCAGGCCCTCGCCGCCCAAGGCTTCCCCGCCGACGACGCCGATGCCGACCGCCGCGCCAAGGAAACCGCTGCCGAGGAGGCCATGCTCGCCATGATGGCGACGGAAGACGCCGCCGCGCCGGCGCAAGCCGCCGTTGCCGCCGCGCCGCCGCCGCCCGCGGCCGTCGCCGCGAGCGCGCCGGCCCCCGTCGGCGAACCCAAGGATTCCGCCGTCGCCGCCGCTTCGATCCGTGTCGGCGTCGAGATTCTCGAAAACCTGATGACGCTGGTCAGCGAGCTGGTGCTGACCCGCAACCAGCTGCTGCAGATGGTGCGCGGCCGCGAGGACAGCGAGTTCAAGACGCCGCTGCAACGCCTCAGCCTGATCACCACAGAGCTGCAGGAAGGCGTGATGAAGAGCCGCATGCAGCCGATCGGCAACGCCTGGTCGAAGCTGCCGCGCATCGTCCGCGACCTGTCGGTCGAACTCGGCAAGAAGGTCGAGCTCGTCATGCAGGGCGCCGAGACCGAGCTCGACCGTCAGCTGCTCGAATTGATCAAAGACCCGCTCACCCACATGGTGCGCAATTCGGTCGATCACGGCCTGGAAGCCAGCAACCAGGACCGCCTCGCCGCCGGCAAGAGCGAGGTCGGCAAGATCACGCTGAAGGCCTACCATGAAGGCGGCCATATCATCATCTCGATCGCCGACGATGGCCGCGGCCTGAACGCCGAGAAGATCCGCGCCAAGGCGCTGGCCAACGGCCTGGCGAGCGAAGCCGAGCTGCAGACGATGAGCGATCATCAGCTCTACCAGTTCATCTTCCGCGCCGGCTTCTCGACCGCCGAGAAAGTCACCAACGTCTCGGGTCGCGGCGTCGGCATGGACGTGGTTCGCAGCAACATCGAGAAGATCGGCGGCACCATCGAGCTGCGCTCGGCGCCCGCCAAGGGCACGATTTTCACGATCAAGATCCCGCTGACCCTGGCCATCGTTTCGGCGCTCGTCGTCGAATGCGCCAAGCAGCGTTTCGCCATCCCGCAGATCAACGTGCTCGAACTGGTGCGCGCCTCGCGCAACAGCGAGGCCCGCATCGAGGAGATCAACCACTCGCCGGTGCTGCGCCTGCGCGACCGCCTGCTGCCGCTGGTCTCCCTCAACCGCCTCCTCAGGATCGAGGAGGACGGCGCGACGCTCGACGCGGACGAAAGCCGCTCGATCGTCATCGCCCAGGTCGGCAACGTGAAGTTCGGCATGATCGTCGATCGCGTGTTCGATACGGAAGAAATCGTCGTCAAGCCGGTCTCGCCGCTGATGCGCAGCCTGACCGTCTATTCCGGCAACACCATTCTCGGCGACGGCAACGTCATCATGATCCTCGACCCGCACGGCATCGCCGACTCGCTCGGCAACGCGCAACTCGAAGAAACTCAAGCGGCGGAAACGGCCAAGCTGCACACCAGCGAGACCACCGCCTCGTTCCTGCTGTTCCGCGCCGGCGGCCAGGAGGTCAAGGCGATCCCGCTCGGCCTGGTCACGCGCATCGAGCGCGTGCCCGCAGCCAGCGCCGAATACACCCAGGGCCGCTACGTCGTGCAGTATCGCGACCACCTCATGCCGCTGGTGCCGTTCGACGAGACCCAAGACTGGCAGAAGAACGAGACCTATTCGGTCCTGGTCTTCACCGAGAAGGACCGTTCGGTCGGCCTCGTCGTCGACGCCATCGTCGACATCGTCGAAGACCGCATGGACATCGCCCTGACCGCCAACCAGCCCGGCCTGCTCGGCAGCGCGGTGATCGCCGGCAAGGCGATCGACGTGATCGACGCCGGCCACTTCCTCACCCTCGGCTTCCACGACTGGTTCGGCGGAGTCGGCCACGGCGACGCCGCGCCGTCCGACCGCCGCGAGGTGCTGCTGGTCGACGACAGCCTGTTCTTCCGCAACCTGATGACGCCTTACCTCTCGGCCGCCGGCTGGAAAGTCACCGCCTGCAAAGACGCCGAGGAGGCGCTGAAGCTGCGCGAAACGGGGCGGAAATTCTCGGTGATCGTCAGCGACATCGAGATGCCGGGGCTCGACGGCATGGAGTTCGCCCGCAACGTCAAGGCCGACCCGCGTTGGCGCGCGACGCCGTTCGTCGCCCTCTCGGCCCTCGCCACCCAGGGCATCGTCGAGAAGAGCTACGACGCCGGCTGCGACCACTACGTCGCCAAGTCGAACCGCGAGGAGCTGCTGCGCACCATGAACCAGGCGGTCGCCAACGCCGTCTCGATCGAAGTGCGCAACAGCCCGACGCCAGGCCCGCAGGCCGCCCATAACCTGCAGCCCGGCGCTTGGCGCGCCGCCTGAGCCGATCCGAGCACGAGGACAGACCGATGAACGCCGCGCCGCAAAACCTGACCTGCCTTCTGGTCGACGACTCCAGCACGATCCGCACCATCGTGCGGCCGATGCTGATCAATCTCGGCTGCCGCGTCACCGAGGCGGCCGACGGCCAGCAGGCGCTCGACGCCTGCAAGAAGGAGCTGCCGGTCGCCATCCTGCTCGACTGGAACATGCCGGTGATGAACGGCCTCGACTTCCTCAAGGCGCTGCGCGCGAGCCCCGGCGGCGACAAGCCGACCGTGATCTTCTGCACCACCGAGAACGACATTTCTCGCATCACCGCCGCCATCGAAGCCGGCGCCAACGAATACATCATGAAGCCGTTCGACCAGGACATCTTGCGCAGCAAGTTCCTGCAGGTCGGCCTGATCGGCGAATAGCCGACCGACCGCCCAGCAACGAACGGATCAGCATCCCGATGGACCCCATGCCCACCGCCGCCGCCAAACTGCCGCCCGAGCGCTCGGCTCCCGCGAACAAAATCCGCGTGATGGTCGTCGACGACTCCGCCGTCATCCGCGGCCTCTTGCAGCGGATCATGGCGACCGACGCCGCCATCGAAGTGGTCGCGTCCGCCTCCAACGGGCAATCGGCCATCCAGATGCTGCGCACCCACGACATCCAAGTCGTCGTGCTCGATATCGAAATGCCGATCATGGACGGGCTTTCCGCCCTGCCCCAGCTCCTCGAGATCGACCCCGACCTCAAGGTCATCGTCGCCTCGACCCTGACCCAGCGCAACGCCGAGATCAGCCTCAAGGCGCTCGAGCTCGGCGCGTCGGACTATCTGCCCAAGCCGACCAGCCCGCGCGAGATCAACGCCGACGGCGCGTTCCACCGCGAGCTGCTGTCGAAAATCCGCTCGCTCGCCAGCCGGCCGCGCCTGCTGCCGCGCCGCGCGCCCGCGGCGGCCGGCCAGACCGCCTCGTCCGCGCCGCGCGCCCTGCCGGCCAAACGGCCGGTCGTGCTGCGCAAGGCGACCGGGGCCGTGCCCGCCGTCCTCGCCATCGGCTCATCGACCGGCGGCCCGCAAGCCTTGTTCACCCTGCTGCGCGCCCTGCCCAAGACGCTCAGCGTGCCGGTGCTCATCACCCAGCACATGCCGCGCCTGTTCACCTCGATCCTGGCGCAACACATCACGCGCAACTGCGGCCAGACCTGCGCCGAGGGCGTCGACGGCGAGCTCGTGCAAAAGGGCCGCATCTATCTCGCGCCGGGCGATCGCCACATGATCGTCGAGGCCAAGGGCGGCAAACCCGCGATCCGCCTGACCGAAGACCCGCCCGAGAATTTCTGCCGCCCGTCGGTCGATCCGATGTTCCGCAGCCTGGCCGCCGTCTACGGCGCCAACGTGCTCGGCGTCATCCTCACCGGCATGGGCAGCGACGGGCTGAACGGCGGCAAGCAGCTGATCGCCGCCGGCGGCAACCTGCTCGCCCAGGACGAGGCCACCAGCGTCGTCTGGGGCATGCCCGGCGCGGTCGCCACCGCCGGCCTGTGCGCCGCGGTGCTGCCGATCGCCGACATCGCGCCTCATGTCGCCAACCTTCTGCCCAAGGTGACGCCATGAACGACAGCGAGCTCGATTTCATGGCCGCCCTGCTCAAGCAGAGTTCCGGCCTGATCGTCAGCAAGGACAAGGTCTATCTGCTGGAGAACCGCCTCGCGCCGATCGCGCGCCTGCACGGCTTCAGCGGCCTGACCACGCTCATCGAGGCGCTGCGCGGCAAGCCCGCCGCGGCGCTGGTCGAGGACGTCGTCGAAGCGATGACGACCAACGAATCCTTCTTCTTCCGCGACGGCAAGCCGTTCGACCTGTTCCGCGACAAAGTGCTGCCCGACCTGATCGCCAAGCGCGCCGGGACCAAGACCCTGCGCGTCTGGTGCGCGGCGGCTTCGACCGGTCAGGAACCCTACAGCCTGGCGATGATCCTGAAAGAGAAAGCCGCGCAGCTCGCCGGCTGGAAGATCCAGATCGTCGGCACCGATATCTCGCGCAAGGCGCTCGACCGCGCCAAAGCCGGCATCTACAGCCAGTTCGAAGTGCAGCGCGGCCTGCCGGTGCAGATGCTGGTCAAATATTTCGAGAAGCAGGGCGACGTCTGGCAGGTCAAGCCGGACATCCGCGCCATGGTCGAGTACCGCAACTTCAACCTGCTGCACGACCTCAAGGCGCTCGGCCAGTTCGACGTCGTCTTCTGCCGCAACGTGCTGATCTATTTCGACCTGCCGACCAAGGAGCGCGTGCTCGAAGGCATCAGCAAGGTCATGACGGCGGACGGCTCGCTGTTCCTCGGCGGCGCCGAGACGGTGTTCGGCGTCAGCAACCTGTTCAAGCCGGCCGACGGCCTGCACGGCCTCTATTGCCGCGCCGCCGCGCCGGCCGTGACGTCCAGCGTCGCGCCGGCCGCGCCGCTCGCCGCACCGATCGCCGCCAAACCCGTTCTGCCCTTGCGCCCGCTCGCCGCCGGCGCGCGCGGCACCTGACACGACCGCCCCGCCATATCACGCCCGACACGAGAGACCAGGAGCCCACGATGACCGTCAACCGCAACATCCGAATTTTGATCGTCGACGATTACGCGACGATGCTGCGCATCCTGCGCAACCTGCTCAAGCAGCTCGAGTTCGGCAACGTCGACGACGCGAGCGACGGCGAGGCCGCACTGCTCAAGCTGCAGCAGAACGGCGGCAATTACGACCTGATCATCTCCGATTGGAACATGGCGCCGATGACCGGCATCGACTTCCTGAAGAAGGTGCGGGCCGACGACAAGTTCAAGCACATCCCCTTCATCATGGTGACGGCGGAGAGCAAGGCGGAGAACGTGGTCGCGGCCAAGCAGGCCGGCGTGTCGAACTACATCGTCAAGCCGTTCAACGCCGAAACCCTGAAAATGAAAATGTCGAGCGTGCTCGGCCCGCTCTGAGGCATTCGCCCGGACGGACAGAGCCCCGTAACCCAGTCATCGAGAACGGTCATGGCGCAGAACAATTTGCAAATCGACGACGCCCACGACTATCTGCAGAAGGTCATCGAATCCCTGCGCGGCCTCGACCGCCGCGAGAAGGGGCCGATGGTCACCATCCTCGAATACATCTCCGGCTACATCCGCGAATCGCGCGAGGAGATCAAAGCCCTCCGCCATGACGAGAACGGCGTGCCCATCGCCACCGCCGCCGACGAGCTCGAAGAGATCGTCAGCGAGGCGATGAACGCGACGAACCGGATCATGAGCGCCGCCGAGGCCATCGAGGAGGTCGCCGGACAGGTGGGCGACGGCCCGGCTGACCGCTTGCGCCAGGAAGCGACCAACATCTACGAGGCCTGCACCTTCCAGGACATCACCGGCCAGCGCATCACCAAGGTGGTGCGCACGCTGCAGAGCATCGAGAAGCGTGTCAACGCGCTCGCGTTGGTTTGCGGCGCCGATCTCCACGTCGACAAGCCGGCGGACGAAAACAAGAAGAGCGACGACGAAAAGCTGCTCAACGGCCCAGCCCTCTCCGGCGGCGCCAAGACGCAGGACGAGATCGACGCGCTGTTCGACAGCCTGAACTGACAGGCGGGCGGGACATGCCCACGGCCGTCGTTCGCAGCGCCGCAGCGCGCTCGATCTTCGAGGCCGAGCGCGATGCCCTGCATATCCTGCCGCTGTCGATCGTACCGCTGCAGACCCAAGTGCTGAAGCATGCCCGGCTGATCAAGAACTCGCGTCTCGACACGGTCATCGAGCTGTTCGCCGACGACCATTCCGGCAGCGGGCAGGTCGACGTCGCCAAGCTCGGCAAGCTGTTCGGCTGGCCGGACACGCCGCGGCATCCCGACTGGGCGCTGATCTGGAAGCTCGCCGGCATGACGAGCTTCGACGTCTACAGCCTGCGCATCCTGTTTCGCGAGCACGGCATTCCGCTCGCCGAAGGCTCGGCGCTACGGCTATCGCAGGAGAAGGTTCAGGAACTGTCGCCCTATATGGCGTCCTTCACGCGGCCGCTGCTGCAAGAGATTTTCGGCAACGACGAGATCCCCGTCGACGATTTCAACGACATGCTCGGCATGTTCCGCAATCCCGACGTGCGCAAAGTGCAGGAGCGCCTGCAGCTCATGTCGGACAAGCTCGGCATCGGCGTGCTCGACATCCCGAACTTCCTCGAGGATTACGCCGACATTTTCCTGTCGCTGTCCTACTACCGGCAATGCCTCGACGCCATCGTGCCCACGATCGACGACTTCCTAAACTCGATGGACGACTTCAACAACTACATGCAGCTGCGCAACGACGAGAAGCTCATCATGTCGTGTCGCAACATCCGCGAGAAGATCAACGAATCGCTGTCGGCCATCACCGGCCGCTTCGAGAGCTTCGAGCGGAGCACCAAAGACATGTGGCGCGATCTCAGCGCCGAGCGCTTCCGCAAGCTGGAAAAGCACATCAAGAGCTACCACACCTCGACCGGGGGCGTGCTCTGCGCGCTCAGCGTCAAGATGCAGGCGTGGAACCGCAAATTCCCGGTGAAGAATGCCGGCAGCCCGACGCGGCGCGCCGAGTTCGTCATGTCCGAGATGCTGCAGGGCATCGACCGGATCGAGAAGATCGACGTCTCGACCCAGCTGCTCTCGGCGATCGACGCCTGACGGACGGCGCTACTTCGCGAATAGCTGCGACAGGTCGGCGAACGCCTTGAACTCCAGCGCGTTGCCCGCCGGATCGAGGAAGAACATCGTCGCCTGCTCGCCGACCTGGCCCTTGAAACGGATGGTCGGCTCGATCACGAATTTGACGCCGCCGGCGCGCAGCCGCTCGGCCAGCGCCTGCCAATCGCCCATCTCCAGCACGACGCCGAAGTGCGGCACCGGCACGTCATGCCCGTCGACCGGATTGTGGATTTTCTCGCCGGCCTTCTTGGCCGGATCCAGATGCGCGACGATCTGATGACCGAACAGGTCGAAATCGATCCAGCTTTCGGAGCTGCGTCCCTCCGGACAGCGCATGACGCCGCCGTAAAAGCGGCGGGCGGCGGCGAGATCGTCGACGGGAAAGGCGATGTGGAACGGACGCAGGCTCATGGCTCTCTCCAAGAAGGGCCACCCCATAGGCGCTGGGTGGTTTGTCCGGCAGTTTAAGGCCCCCCGCCCCCTATGCCTATGGGCGGGGCAGCCGCCCACCTGCCGGGCAGCGGCGAAATTTCCGACTCGGCATGAGCCTGGCGCATGAATACTATCCTGTCATATTGGCTCCTGATGGGATGTCTGCCGTGCCGCAAGCCTCGTCTTTACGCCGCCGTTTGCCGCCCTTGAGCTCGCTGCGCGCTTTCGAGGCGGCCGCGCGCCATATGAGTTTCAGTCATGCGGCGACGGAATTGAACGTCACCCAGGGGGCGATCAGCCGCCAGATCAAGACGCTGGAGGAGTACCTCGGCGTCACCCTGTTCCGCCGCCTGCCGCGCGCCCTGGAGCTGACCGACGACGGCCAGCAGTATCTCACCCACGTCCATCACGCCTTCGAGCAGCTCTACCGCGCCACCGAGGCGATCCTCGACGGCCGGCGCACAGTGACGCTCAACGCCAACGTGCTGCCGACCTTCGCCATGCGCTGGCTGATCCCGCGCCTGCCGCAGTTCACCGCCGCACACCCGTCCATCGAGGTCCGCATGGTCACTTCGATCAAGCCGGCCGACTTCCGCCTGGAGGACAACGACATCGCCATCCGCGTCGGCCCCGGCCTGCCCGGGCCCGAGGGTCGCGCGCCGTCGCCGATCGACATCGTCATGACCAACGACTGGTCCGACGTGCGCGCCGTGCCGCTGCTGCCGGACGAGCTGATCGTCGTCTGCGCGCCGCAGCTGATCGACGGCGGCTCAACGTCCGGGCCGCCGATCCACGCGCCGGCCGATCTCGCGCGCCACACGCTGCTGTCCACCGCCTCGCGCGAAAAAGCCTGGACCTATTGGGCGCGCATGATGGGCCTCGGCGAGATCGAGCCCAAGGCCGCCGTCGCTTTCGGCCATTTCTTCATGACTGTGCAGGCCGCGGTCGAAGGCAAGGGCGTCGCCATCGTGCCGCGCATCCTGATCGAGAGCGAGCTGGAGTCGGGCACGCTGGTCACCCCGTTCGAGAACGCCAGCGTCGCCGCCGGCTCCTACTATCTGCTGTGCCGCGAAAGCCAATGGCAGACGCCGAAGGTCAGCAAATTCCGCGAATGGATCGTCGGCGAAGCGGCGCGGAATCAGCCCGGCGGCGATGCCGGAGCGAAATCCTAGCCGGCTTATTGCTGGCGGTTGAAGCGGCTCATCAACACGCGCCCGGCGATGGTCAGCACCGCCAGCGCCGCGATCAGCATCATGCCGAGCGCCGCCGTCTGGCCCGGATAGCCGTCGGCCCAACTGTGCCACATGATGACCGATAGCACCTGGCTGTCGCGCGTCGAGAGCATCAGCGGCACCGAGAAGTTGCGCAAACTGTGCGAGGCGACCCAAATCCAGCCGCTGATGAAGGACGGCAGCAGCAGCGGCAGGACGATGCGGCGGATGATGACGCCCCATTTCGCGCCCGACGTGCGGCCCGCCTCCTCCATCTCGGCATGCAGCTGCGCGAACGCGCCGATCATGGTGCGGCTGCCGAAAGCGATATAGCCGATGGTCAGGCCGAGGGCGATCAGCCAGGTGCTGCCGAACAGGCCGAGCGAGCTCAGCGGCGGCTGAATGAAGACGAACATCAGCGCGATGCCGACGATGACCCCCGGCAGGCTATGCGGCAGGAAGGTCACGACGTCGAGCGCCGTCTTGCCGCCGGCGTGGCGGCGGCTGATCAGCCAGGCGCATAGCAGAGACAGCGTCATGGTCAAGGTCGCGGCGACGACGCCGACGAACAGGGTGTTCCAGGTCGCGGCGGCGATGCCGCTTTCGGCGAACACCGCGCGGTAATGCATGAACGTCAGGTCCGGCAGCAGGTCCCACGACGGGTTCATGTAGATCGGCAGCAGCGAGCTCCAGCCGAGCACGAAGACCGGCGCGCCGATCACCAGAATGAAATAGACGACGAAGATCGCGAAGCAGAGGTAGCGCCAGCGCCCCAGGCGCGCGAGGCGCGGCCGATAGCCCTTGCCGGTGATGGTCGTATAGCGCCCGGCCTTGCCGACCAGGCTGCGATACCAGAAGACCAAGAGGATGCTGACCAGCAGGAAGCTCGCGCCAAGCGCGGCGGACAGGCCGAACTGCGGCGGCGATTGCAGCTGCGTGGTGAAATAGATGTAGGACGGAAACACGTAGATTCTCGCCGGCAGGCCGATGACCAGCGGAATCTCCAGCGATTCGAGATGCGTCATGAAGCCGTACATGCTCGCCGCCAGGATCGCCGGCAGCAGCAGCGGCAGAAAGACGCGGAACAAAGTGGTGCGGCCGTTCGCCCCGGCGGTGCGCGCCGCTTCCTCCAGGGCCGGGTCCATCGCGCGGAACGCGCCGACCATGATGAGAAAGGTGGTGGTGACGCCGCGCAGCCCCTCCAGCACCACCATGCCGGCGAGGCTATAGACGTTGAACGGCCCGCGCGTGCCGGTGTAGCCGAACAGCGACAGGAAATCGCGGATTAGCACGTTGAACAGCCCGATGTTGGGCGACAGCAGGAACGTCCAGGACATGGCGAACAGCAGTCCCGGGATCGCCATCGGCACCAGCATCAGGCCCCAGGCGACGTTGCGGAACGGCATGTCGGTGCGTTCCGTGAGATAGGCGAAGAACACCGCGATGACCGTGGACAGCGCCGTGCTCAAGGCCGCGAGCATCGCCGTATTGAAGAACATCGTGTAGGTGAGCGAGCTGGAATAGGCGATCGCGTAGTTGCGGAAGGTGAAGCTGCCGGGCTGCCAGGGCGTGCCCTGCCGGAAGCTGAACAGCACCAACGTCGCCAGGGGCACCAGCACCAGCAGCACCGTGAACAGCGCCCCGAGCGCCGGCACGGCATATTGCAGCGCGCCGCGCCAATCGTACGCGCCGCGCGCGCCGAACGGCCGCGCCGAAACCGAACCGAACAGGCTCACCGCCGCCTCCCGCCGCGCGCGCCATGACGAGGCATCGCGGCGCGAATGAGTTTCCCGCGCTTGCCTCGGCCGGCGAAAGGCGTTTCCATCGCCGTCGCGATCATGCAGGGAGACGCAACGTGTCGGCCATTATCGAACGCCACCTCATCGACATTCTCGGCCTCAAGACGTTCTATCTGAAAGCCGGCCCGGCGGACGGGCGACCGCTGTTCCTGCTGCACGGCGGCTCGCCCGGCGCGTGCGCCAGCCTCAATTGGAAACACAATCTCGACGCGCTGGCGGCGGCCGGGTTCGCCGCTTACGCGTTCGACCAGCCGGGCTTCGGCGACACCCAAGCGCCCGCCGACCATTCCATGGAATTTCGCGTCGCCCACGCTCTCGCCTTCGTCGAAGCCATGGGCTTCGCCGGCTTCGACATCGCCGGCAATTCCATGGGCGCCTATATCGCCGCGCGCATCGCGCTCGAACATCCGCAAGCCGGCCGGCTCGTGCTGATCTCCTCCAGCACGCTCGCGCCCAAGGGCTCCGCCGCCGCGCAGGCCAAATCCGACGCCCATAACGCCGGCTTGCGCGGCTATGAACCGAGCCTCGAGAACATGCGCGCGCTGACGAAGAACACCTTCCTGCGTCAGGAGATGGCGACCGAGGCGGTGATTCGCGAGCGCTACGAAATGAGCGCCGGCTGGCGGCACGAGGCGGCGCAAGCGCGCCTCAAGGCCGCGCCGGCCAAGAGCATGGTCCCCGACCTGCCGAAGCTGACGATGGAGACTCTGATCCTGTGGGGCGCCGACGACCATGGCGCGGCCGTCGAGCGCGCGCTGCTGCTGTTCCAAGCGCTGCCGAAAGCCGAACTGCATATTTTCAACGATTGCGCGCACTGGGTTCATTGGGATCAAGCGGAGCGGTTCAACAATCTCGTGACCGGCTTTCTCGCCCGCCCGTTATGAAAAAGGCGCCGCCTCTCCCGCCGAAACGGGAGAGGCGGCGACTCAGTTGCCGCCTTCAGGAGCGAGCGCAGGAATATTCAGCTTGGTCTGATATTCCTGATTGAAACCGTCCCACTTCGAGACGCAGTCGGGACCGCAGACCGCGGTGTGCTTGCCTTCCGCCGCCTTGTGGTTGCGGTTGAGCGGGTTGGACGGGAAGCCGCGATAGGCGCTCTTGTCGAGTACTTCCTGTCCGGCAGTGGCGAGCCAGACGGAGAACAGCTGCGTCGTCGCCGGCATCTTCGACCATTTGTTGACATACATGCGCGTGCCGATCTCGAGCGGAATGCTGTCGGCCACCGAGAATTGCAGGGTGCGTACGCCGGTATCGATCAGGCGCTGGGCCGAATGGTAGTTGATGCCGCAAGCGATCGGATATTCGCCGGACGCCACCTTCTGCAGGATCGGCCCCTGGCCGTCGATCACCACCACGTCGTTCTTCATCAGGCCGTCGAGCCAGGCGAGGTGGCGCGGCCGCTCCTTCGGATCGTATTGCAGCGCGTGCAGCTTATTGCGCGCGTCCACCACCACCTTGCCCTTCCACATCGGGTCGATGCAGGACGCCCAGGTCAGCGGCTCTTTGCCCTTCGGCACCAGCTTGGTGTTCCAGACGTTGCCGCGCACCAGCGCGACGGTGGCGAGGAAATTTCCGTCGGGGTCATAAGATTCTTCGGCGATGCGCGGCCAACTCGCGGGCAGCGACTTGCTGAGCTCGCGATAGTCGAACGGCGGCTTCACCAGCGCGCCGGCTTCCCAATATTGCTGCTGGAACTCGCCGGCGATATGCATGATGTCGTAGGGCGGGTTTTCGCCCTGCTTGATCGACAGCAGGAAGCGGCCGAACGGGCCGATGCCGGTCTCGCGCTTGTAGGTGATCGTCTTCACGAAGGGAAACTCCTTCATGAAAGCGGGAAACACCTGCTTCGTGTCCGGCTCGGGCCAATCGAGCGACATGGCGATCTTGCCGCCCGACTTCTCCATTTCCGCTTTGGACATCTCGACCAGCTTGTCGAACGGATCGGCGGCGAACGCGGGACTGGCGACGGCGGCGCAAAGAGCGACGGCGGCGGCTCGGAGAATCGCGGAGCTGTCAAGCATGGGAGGTCTCCAGGGTTTGCGGGGACGCACGCTCAAGTCACGGATGGGCGATCAGGTGGAACGTCCTTCGGCGTAGCGCAGGACCGTGCCGCCCTTGGGCGCGAGAGTCGGACCGTATTCGGTGCCCTTCTCGATGAAGATGCAGGCGCCGGCGGTATAGACGTTGCCGCCGATCTCGACCTCGCCGTCGAGCACGTAGAACATCTCGTTGAAAGGATGCGAATGGACCGGAATATTCGTGTCCGGCCCCCAATGGCGGATCATCACCGACGTCGCGCCGTGCGCGGTAGCCTTGATGAGATACTTGCTGAAGCCGCGGCCCGATTTCTCGAGCGGCACTTCGTCGGCATGGGCGGCGTAAAAGGCCATCGTTCCCTCCCTGGCGATGGACGGCGCCTCAGGCGTTCGCCATCGATTCGTATTTGCGCGACTTGCGTTCCTCGGCGGTGACCCAACGCTCGTAAGCGGTGACGCGGATCAGCTCGTTCTGCTTGGGATCGCGGATGATGCCCTTGGGGTCGTGACCCTCCTGCGCGCGCTTGATCTCCTTCAGCAGCATCTTGCGCAGCATGATGATGCCCTCGTCGATCACCGGGGAGAGGTTCTCGTTCTCGCGGTCGGCGATCGGCCCGATGCTGTCGACCACCATGCCGTCCTCGATGAAGTGCAGCGGCGGCACCTCGTAGCCCAGCTCGGGATTCTCGGCGTTGCGGTATTCCTTGAACGGCTCGATGAACGCGCCCTTCGGCCGCCAGCGCTCGGTGAAGGGATCGCCCTCGAACACGCCGGAATTGTCGCCGGGCTTGAAGCGCAGGCGGAACATGATGCTGTGCGTCTCGTCGATCGGCACGGTCCAGCGCGCCGCCGAGACCGGCGTGCCGACGACCTTGCCTTTGAGATAACGCCCGCCGCTGCCGCCGAAGCTGACGCCCGGCATGAGCAGGTGATGTTCGCGATAGTTGAACATCCCCTTCTCTTTGGTGGTGCGGTAAGCCTTATAGACGAGGCCGAGATCGGTCTCGTGGAAGCCGAGATCGGGCTCGCTATTGGCGATGTCGGGCCAAGCGCCGCCGTGCGTGAAGCTCGGATGCACCGGATCCATGCCGTTCTCGACGGCCTGCAGCCAATGGCAGTCCTGGAAGCCTTGGATGGTGAGATAGCGCTCGCCTTCGCCGACGAGAATGTCGTAGCGCGGCAGCAGCGGCGCCGGCTGCGGGCCGAAATAGGCGAAGATCAATCCGCCCAATTCCTCGACCGGATAGGCCGGATGCTTGATCGTGGTCTTGAAGGTGCTTTCGGCCGGCTCGCCAGGCGTCTCCAGCACCGCGCCCTTCTCATCGATCATCCAGCCGTGATATTTGCAACGCACGCCCGGCGGCTCGACCGAGCCGAGACAGAGATTGGCCCGGCGATGCGGGCACAGCGCCCCGACCAGCGCCGCCTGGCCGTCCGGCTTGCGGAACAGCACTAGGTCTTCACCGAGCACGCGGATGAACGTCGGCTTGGTCTTCAGGTGCTTGGAGAAGCCGACCGGCTGCCAATAGCGCCGCAGGAAATCGCCCATCGGCGTGCCGGCGCGAATGCCGTTGAGAATTTCGCTCTCTTCCTTGGTCGTCCGATACATCAGCGGATTCTCCCTGCGAAACGATGGTGCGTTCGGCTGATAGTGCGACCGGCCCGATAGAATCGGGACAAGCCGTTGAATTTACTTGGAAACGAGATTCCCCCTCGGCCGCCTGCGCGGCATTCCTGTTACAAACTCTAGCCCCGCGAAAAAATCGGACCAAAGCCCAATTCCTCATTGAAGGCCGGAGCGAAACTCATGAGTGGACGCGGCGCGACGCCGTCCGGCTGCGATGCAAGAAGCCGGCCGCGCGGGACGCGCGTGATCGCGGCAGTGCGCTCAGAAAAACGCGCAAGCCTCATGAGTTTTACTCGGCGGCCGAATCCGCATTGGCATTTGCGGGCGCGCCGAAGCGGACGGTAGAAATTGCATATCGCAATTCGCTCGGGGCCCCCCATGACATCGCTGGCGTTGCATCAGAACGGCTCGACCGCCATGCCGGCCGTCGCCGCCGGCCGCAAGATGAAAATCGCCATCGCCGGTTTGGGCGCGATCGGAAAGATGCTGGCGCGCAAACTCGGCGAGGAGGCGTTGCCCGGCATGGAACTCGCCGGGGTCGCGGCGCGCGATCACGACAAGGCGCGCCGCACCTTAGCGGAAGCGGGAACCGACGCGCCCGTGCTGAGCCTGGAGGATTTGGCGGAGGCCGCCGATCTGGTCGTCGAATGCGCGCCCGCCGCGATTTTCGCCGAGATCGCCCGCCCGACGCTGGCCGCCGGCAAGAAGATGATGGCGCTGAGCGTCGGCGCGCTTCTGAGCCATTTCGATCTGGTCGAGGTCGCGCGCCGGCACGGCGGCCAGATCATAGTGCCGACCGGCGCGCTGCTCGGACTCGACGCGGTTTCGGCCGCCGCCGAAGGGACGATCCACTCGGTCAGCATGGTGACGCGCAAGCCGGTGAAGGGCCTGCTCGGCGCGCCCTATCTCGTCGAACACGGCATCGCCATCGAAGACATCAAGGAGCCGCTGAAGATTTTCGAGGGCACGGCGCGCGAGGCCGCCATCGGTTTTCCCGCCAATCTCAACGTCGCCGTCGCTTTGTCGCTCGCCGGCATCGGCCCGGACAAGACGCGCCTGCAGATCTGGGCCGACCCGACGGTGACGCGCAACACCCACCGCATCCTCGTCGATTCCGACTCCGCCAGCCTCGACATGACGATCGCCAACATCCCGTCGGAAAATCCCAAGACGGGCCGCATCACCGCGCTCAGCGTCATCGCCGCGCTGCGCAAGATGCAAGCGCCGCTCCGGGTCGGGACATAAGCGCGGCGGAACCCGCCCCTTTCGGCTGGACAGGCATCCGTCCGGCTTTCTAGGCTGGCCTCCCCCACAGGAGACGGCCATGCGCGCAGTTCTTTCCATCGTCCTCGCCAGCGCCTTCGGCTTGTTCGCCGTGCCGGCGCTGGCGCAATCGTCCGACCTGACGCGGCCCGCGCCGGAGAACGCCTCGGGCTTCGCGCCGCGCGGCCTGACGACGGCGCGCACGCACATGGTGGTCGCCGCCCATCCGCTCGCGGCGGCGGCGGGCGACGAAATTCTCGCCGAGGGCGGCAGCGCCATCGACGCGATGATCGCGACGCAGCTGGTGCTCAACCTCGTCGAGCCGCAATCCTCCGGCATCGGCGGCGGCGGCTTTCTTCTCCATTATGACGCCGCCGCCAAAGCCCTGACGAGCTTCGACGCGCGCGAGACCGCGCCGGGCGCCGCCACGCCCGATCTGTTCCGCGGCCCGGACGGCAAGCCGCTGGCGTTTCTCGACGCGGTCATCGGCGGCCGTTCGGTCGGCGCGCCGGGCATCGTCCGCCTGCTCGAAACCACGCATCAACGCTACGGCAAGCTGCCTTGGCCGCGCCTGTTCGCCCGCGCCATCCAGCTCGCCGAAGACGGCTTCATCGTCTCGCCGCGCCTCGCTGGCGCCATCGCCGACGACCGCCAGCGCCTGACGCGCCACGCCGCGACGCGCGGCTATTTCCTCAAAGCCGACGGCGCGCCGCTGCAGGCCGGCGAGCGACTGCGCAATCCGGCCTTCGCCGAGACGCTGCGACTGATCGCCGAGGGCGGCGCGGCGGCCTTTTACGAAGGCGACATCGCCAAGGACATCGTCGCCGCCGTGCAGGGCGCGAGCGGCAATCCGGGGCTGCTGACGCTGGCGGATCTGGCCGCATATCAGGTGATCGAGCGCGCGCCGACCTGCGCCATCTACCGCCGCTTCGAGGTCTGCGGCATGGGGCCGCCGTCGAGCGGCGCGCTGACCGTCGGCCAGATTCTCGGCCTCTTGGAGCCGTTCGAGCTTTCGGCCCTGCCGCCGGCGGGCACGCAGGCGGCGCATCTGTTCGCCGAAGCCTCGAAGCTCGCCTATGCCGACCGCGCGCGCTATATCGCCGATCCGGGCTTCGCCCAGCAGCCGCTCGGCAGCCTGCTCGATCCGGGCTATCTCTCGGCTCGCACCAGCCTGATCGACGGCGCGCGCGCCATGCCCAAAGGCGAAGCGGGCACGCCGCCCTGGCGCGACGGTCGGCGCGACGGGGGCGCCTACGCGCCGGACCGCAGCGTCGAGGTGCCGGCGACCAGCCATCTTTCCATCGTCGATAGCGACGGCAACATCGTCGCGCTCACCACGTCGATCGAGGCCGGCTTCGGCTCGCGCCTGATGACGCGCGGCTTCCTGCTCAACAACCAGCTCACCGATTTCTCCTTCGTCGCGCTCGAGGATGGCGCATGGGTGGCCAACCGCGTCGAGCCGGGCAAGCGGCCGCGTTCCTCCATGTCGCCCACCATCGTCCTCGGCCCCGCCGACGCGGAGGGCCGGCGCGAACCGGTCTACGCCCTCGGCAGCGCTGGCGGCGCGCGCATCATCGCCCATGTCGCCTGGAGCCTGATCGGTTTGATCGATTGGAATTTGGATTTGCAATCCGCTCTCGCTCTGCCGCATGTCGCCAACCTGAACGGGCCGACCGAATTGGAGGCGGACACGCCGATCACGGCGCTCGCCCCCGCCCTGACCGCGCTCGGCCAGAGCGTGCAGATTCGCGACATCAACAGCGGCCTCCATGCGCTCCGGCTTTCCGCCGGGCGGATCGAAGGCGCCGCCGATCCCCGCCGCGAGGGCGTCGCGCGCGGCCGCTGAGCTTCCCGCCGCACCGCCGTTAGGCAGAGCGTTCCGCTTGGCGCACAAGATTCGGGCGGCGCGCCGACTGACGCCGTCCGGGGGACAATATATGTTAGATAACAAACCTATTTCGCGCCGGTCCCCTCTTCGCAAAGACGGGATTTCGGCTTAATCTCGGGCCAAGCCAGATCGGCGGGGCTTAAGCCCATCGCCCGTGATTGTTGCCGCCATCATCCATGCAGGAGGAAATCATGAACGTCGTGGACGTCCGCAAGCTCTCTCCCGAAGACCGCGAAGGCTTCCATCAGGAAGCCGAGACCCGCATGAAGCCGATCGCTTACGACATGCCGGTCAATCCCAAGCGCAAGGAAATCATCACCATCGCCAAGAGCGATCTGATGAAGGTCAACATGCAGGTCCTCTCCGACGGCGGCGAGAACAACCTGCATTACCACACCGGCTCGGACACGACCTGGTACGTGGTGAAGGGCCGCGTGAAGTTCTACGGCGTCGGCGACGAGATCATCGGCGAGTTCGGCGAGAACCAGGGCATCTTCATTCCCGGCGGCGCGCGCTATTGGTTCGAGAAGAGCGGCGAAGGCGACCTGCAGATGCTGCAGATGGTCGCATACGACCGCACCTATCCCAACAAGGCCGAGCGCATCAACATCGAAGCCCACAAGGAATGGATGACCGACGACAATCTGAAGGTCTACTAAGACCCCGGATCGTCGCGAATATCCCGCGTTCGAGATTCGCCAAAAACAAACGCCCGCCGTTCGAAAACGGCGGGCGTTTTTCCTGAGCGGCGCGCGGTCAGCGGAATTTCATCGCCGCGGTCGCTTTCTCGACGATATTCGGCGGCGTGCTCAACACCTCGCGGATGATCTGTCCCATGCGTTCGCCGGTCATCAACGAAACCTCCAGCCGCTGATCTTCGAGCGCTTTGATGAAGCGCTTATCCTTGGCCGTGTCCTCGAACGCCTTGCGAAGCGCGGCGAGCCGATCCGCCGGCACGCCCGGCCCGACGACGAAGGGGCGGGCCATGTCTTGCGGCGCGAAGATCAGCTTGAAGATGTCGCGCTGTTCTTGAGTCTTGGCGAGGTCCATGACCATCGGCACGTCCTTGAAGCGCGGATCGTCGATCGGCTCCAGGCCAAGCTGGACGAGATAATTGACCAGCTTGCCGTCGACCCAATGCGGCGTCTGCGCCTGGATCGACGACCATGACAGGCAGCGACCGTGGACTTCGCCGCGCTCCATCGCCACCGGAATGTCGGCGCCGACATAGCCGGCGATGATCTTGAACTTGGTGCCGAGCACGTTGTTGAGGACCGCCGGCAGGATTTGCGAGCTGTTGGCTCCGGCCGCGCCCGCCGTGCCGAGGATCAGCTCCTTCTCGTAGAGATCCTTCATCGTCTTGACCGGCGAAGTGTGCCACGAAATGCAGATGTTGCTGTCGCTGCTCATGCTGCCGAGCCATTGCAGCTTGAGCGGGTCGTATTGCGTCCCGGGCGTGCCATAGAGCGGCAGGAACGGATTTTGCGCCTGCACCGCGCCGATGGCGGTGCCGTCCTGCGGCCCGACGCCATAGATGTAGTTCATGACGAGGACGCCGCCCGCGCCCTGCATGTTCTGCGGCACGAACGTCGGGTTGCCTGGCAGATGCTCCGCCATGAAGCGGCTGAGCGCGCGGCCGTAGATGTCGTAACCGCCGCCCGAGCCGCCGGCGATGATCATGCGGACATTCTTGCCCTTGTAGAAATCCGCGGCCGACTGGGCCCCGGCCGGAGCGGCGACGGCCCCCATGAAGGCGCAAAAGCCCGCAGACAGACTGATCCTGACGATGTTCTTCACGGCACGTTCTCCCTATTGATGTTTCTCGGCCGCGTGCGAGCGTCCCTTAAGCGAACGCCGGCCGCAGCCGTTTTTTTCAAGCACGTCTTCAAGCGCGGCCGTTCGCCGCGCCGATCTCACCGCTGAACTTCGATGATGTCGAAGCCCTTGGCCTTGTCGGTAATGAGCAAGAGACCGCGCTCGTCCATCGTCACGTCGTTGGTCTGCGGCGCGTCGTAGCCGTCGCCCGGCTTGGGGATGAAATAGCCGCGCTCCTGTGGATTGGACGGATCGGCGATGTCGAGAATCCGCAGGCCCGCCGCGAACCAGGTGACGTAGCACAGCATGTCGGCATCCACCTTCTCGCGCAGCTGGTGCGCGCCGAAACGGATGTCCGGGCCATGATAGGGCGAGCGCTCTTCGGGCACGTGATACGTGCACAACAGCTTCGGATCGCGCGGATCGGACACGTCCCAGGTGCGGAACGGCGCGTGCGGCTTGCCCGCGTCTTCGCCGCGGTTCTTGCGCTCTTCCTCGGTGGAGATGGCGATATCCTTGCCGCCGATCTTGAACGGCACGCGCAGCAGCGTGTGGCTCGGCTCCGGACAGGGCGGATCGTATTGGTAATGGCTGAGCGTCTTGGGATTGGCGATGTCCGACACGTCGATGATGGCGACGCCCGAGTGCCAGCAGCCGGCGTAAATCTGATCCTTGTAGCGCATGCCGTGATGCAGGCGATGCGCCGCCTTTTTCGGGTGCGGCGGCTCGCCGGCCGCGACGTTCTGCCCGTGCATCCACCAGCGGCTCACCTCTTTCGGCTTAGCGGGGTCGCGGATGTCGTAAATCACCAGGATGTTGCCGACGAAGCCTTCCATCTCGGAGGACATGTAGGCGTAATTCTCGTCGACGTCGAACCGGTGCACGCCCTTGCCGTGCATCTTGACGTAGGACAGCAGCTTCGGGTTCGCCTTGTCCTTGATGTCGTAGATGCGCCAGCCGCCATCCTGATATTCGTTGCGCGGACAGCTGGCGGGCTGGTGCTCGGCATTGACGAACATCAGATCGCCAACGACGCGCACCTTGTGGCTGTGCGTGTTCGGGTCCTGCGTGTTGACGACGCTGACCACCTTGGGATTGCGCGGGTCGGACACGTCCATGATCGTCGTGCCCTGCGGGTTCTTCATATGGCCGATATAGGCATATTTGCCTTGCACGACCACTTGGCCGCCGCCCGGCGTTTCCAGCCGGCAAAGATGACGGACGTTGGACGACATGACCGGCGCGAATCCGGCGTCGCTGCGGCGTTTCAGCGCCTCCATGGGGGAGCCTTTCTGTACGTTTCCCTGAGTCTTGATTGTTCCCGACTTCTCGGATCGGGCGACGAAGCATTGCAACGGCACGGACCCGAAAAGTCAATGCCATGCGCTATGCAAGCCATGCGTTCTTCACGATGCATGAGCACAAGCGCGGCGACTCCTATGTAAGAGTCGCCGCGCTCGCGCGATGCCGCTTAGCGCACGCGCACGTCCATCTTGCCGATGCGCTCGATCTCGGCGGTCAGCAGATCGCCCGGACGGATCGGGCCGACGCCTTCCGGAGTTCCCGTGTAAACCACGTCGCCCGGATGCAGCGTGTAGAAGGCCGAGGAAAATTCGATGAGCCGGCGCACGCTATAGACCATGTCGCGCGTGTTGGCGTTTTGCCGCCCCTCGCCGTTCACCGCGATCTTGAGCTGGAGCGCGTCGGGATCGGGAATCTCGTCCGCCGTCACCATCCACGGCCCGAGCACCGAGTAGGTGTCGATCGACTTGCGGAAGCTGCGGTCTTCGGGGCCGCGCAGGGTGATGTCGAGGCCGATGCAATAGCCGGCGACGTAATCGAGCGCCTCGGCCTGCGACACCGCGTTGCAGGTCTTACCGATGACGATGGCGAGCTCAACCTCGTGATCGTTGCGGCGGTCGAGAAAGCGCAGCTGGATGCCCTCCGACGGGCCGACCATCGACGAGGTCGCTTTCAGAAACATGCCGGACGTGCCGATGTCGGACGAGCGCTTGACCGGATTGCCCGCCGACACTTTCTGCATTTCGGCGATATGCGCGCGGTAGTTGGTCGGCGCCGCCGGCAGCTTGGTCGGGCTTTTCACCGGGCTGAGCAGTTTCACGCCGGCCAGCGGCACGCCTTTCCGGCCGCCCGCTTCCGCCTTGATGCGCGCCACAAGCGGCGCGAGATGGGCGATGGTCGCGTCGCCCATCTGAGCGCCATGGCCGGACCAGTCCTTCGGCACGACGGCGTCGCGCAGATCGGTCACGTCGATTACCTGATCGCCTTGGACAAGGCCCAGCTTATCCGCGTCATAGCGGCACAATTTCATGATAGCCCCCTGAGAATGCCGCGCGGCTTGCCGCCGCGTCTCGCGTCAAAATAAAAGCGCCGGCGATCTCTCGCCGGCGCTTTTCTCGGATCTTCGCGCCTTACCAGGTCTTCTGGACCGGATTGGCGATGGCGTCCTCGAGCGGATTGGCCTTGCGGAACTGCTCCGGCGGACGCAGGCGGCCGTCCGGCCCGATCTGGTCCATCTCGCAGTAGATCTCGAATTCGAAACCGTCCGGATCGAGGAAGTTGATGCTGACGTTGCAGCCCGCGCCCTTGCGGCCTTCGAACACGATCGGAATGTTGTTGGCGTTCAGATAGGCCTTGGCCTTCTTCAATACTTCGATGTCGTCGACCTCGAAGGCGAGATGCTCCATCTGCAGGCCGGCCTTCATGTCGCGCTTGGCGGCCTTGCCCTTCGGCATCGGCTTCAGGCCGATGGCGTGATGGTCGGCCCCGCAGCGGAAGAAGACCATGCCCTTGTCGTTGCGGTCGGTCTCGATGAAGCCCATGACCTCGGTCCAGAACTTCACCGTGCGCTCGACGTCGCTCACCTCGTAGACGAAGTGGCCGAGCTTGTTGATCTTGATCGGCGACGTGCCGGCATATTCGGCCGGATGGCCCGTGCTGTCGCTGCTATGCGCCTGCTCGCGGCGGACGTCGGCATCGGCGATTTTGTTCATTTGCGCCTCCCTTGGAGTTTCTTGACCCAGTGAAATGCTATCTTGCAGATAGTCATAAAACCTTCGCAGGACCAGCACAAGCCGCCGCCCCGGAGCCGATTTGATGCCGAAAAATTGGCTAAAATCGCCGTTCAATATCAGAGGGTTGCTGGCGTTCCGCCGGCCTTGCGCCTAAAATCGGCGACCGTTTCAGCGCAAGGGGACCATTGTGGATTTGGGAATCAAGGGCCGCAAGGCGATCATTTTCGGCGGCAGCCGCGGCCTCGGCCATGCCTGCGCCCTCGCCGTGGCGCGCGAAGGCGTCGACGTCACCGTGGTCGCCCGCACCAAGGACGCCATCGAAGCCGCCGCGAAGAAGATCGCCGACGAGACCGGGGTGCGCGCCACGCCGGTCGCCGCCGACATCCGCAGCGCCGAAGGCCGCGCCGCGGTGATGGCGGCCTGTCCGGCCCCCGACATCCTGCTCAACAACGCCGACGGGCCGGAACCGGGCGATTTCCGCAATTGGTCGCGCGAGGACTGGCACGGCGCGTTCGATTCCATGACCCTCGGCCCGATCGAGATGATCCGCCTCACGGTCGACGGCATGATGGCGCGCGGCTTCGGCCGCATCGTCAACATCTCGTCGCGCAGCGTGAAAATCGCCCAGAGCGAGATCGGCCTGTCGAATGCCGCGCGCTCGGCGCTCGTCGGCTTCACCGCCGGCCTCGCCCGCCAGACCGTCGCCAAGGGCGTCACCATCAACAACCTGCTCGCCGGCATCTTCGACAGCGGCGCGCAGAAGCGCCATATCCAGGGCATGCTGCCGGAGCTCGGCAAAAGCTACGAGGAAGTCTTCGCCGAGCGCGCCGCCAACAGCCCGGCCAAGCGCTACGGCGATCCCGCAGAGTTCGGCGCCTATTTCGCCTTCCTCTGCTCGGCCAAGGCCGGCTATATCAACGCCCAGAATTTGCTGATCGACGGCGGCGCCTATCCGGGCACCTACTGACCGCCATTTCACACTGTTAGGAGACGACACATGGAGATTCGGCGGCTGCAGCCGGGCAAGCGCATGAGCGAAGCGGTGATTCACAACGGCACGGTCTATCTCGCCGGCCAGGTCGCTGCCGACGCCACGCAGGACGTCGCCGGCCAGACGCGCCAGGTGCTGGCGCAGATCGACGCGCTCTTGAAGGAAGCCGGCACGGACAAGACCAAGCTGCTGTCGGTCAAAATCTGCCTGCGCGACATCTCGACCTTCGCCGAAATGAACGGCGTGTGGGACCAGTGGGTGCCGCAGGGCCACACCCCGGCGCGCGCCACCATCGAGGCGCGCTTGGCCGCGCCGCAATATCTCGTCGAAATCATCGCAATCGCCGCCGTCTAAGGCCGCGGCGCTACGTCGACGAGGCGTTTTTCGACCTGTCAGTCCGCCCGACGGCGCAGGACGGACCGATTCCCCGTTTCAAATATTATTAGACCGGGATCACACCGGCTCCGTCACGCGGCCGACGAGGCTGCCGAACTTCGCCATCTCGCTGTCGGGCGTGGCGATCATGCCGAGATCGGCGGCGGCGCGCTGGCGATAATCGCCGAACCTGTCGCTGAACCACCACCAGGGCACGCCGCCGCGCACCGTCCCCGGCTCGACCGAGGTGAATGCGTGCTTCCAGCTATGCGGCAAGGGGCGGCCGTACGGCGTCGAGAGCCACATCCGCATGACATGGCGCTTGAGGTCGATTTCGTCGTGATCGATCACATCGGTGCGGCCGTGGATGATCTGGTAATTGACGACGAATTGCAGATCGCCCGGCTCGAAATACATTTCGAACGAGAAGGCCGGATCGTTCGCCAGATCGAAGGCGTATTCCACCGCTTCGCGGAACTTGGGTCCGATGCGCGGCGCGTCGGCGAAGCTCTGCGCTTTCAGCGTGCGGTTGTAGCTGAAGCGGCTGGCGAAATGAGCCTTGCCGCCCTGTTCGCGAAAGCCGAAGAAGGGCGTGGTGAACCAGCGCTCGCCGCTGACCGGGTCTGGCATCACCCAGGCCAGCGGGTGCGGCTTGTAAAGCTCGCGAACCAGATCCGGCCGCGTCTCCACCATATAATCGTGGATCGCCGCCGTGCTGGCGAGCTTGCTCGCGCCGCCGGCCTTGGCGCGCTGGCGGCACAGCAGCAGCACCACGTCCGCCTCGTCGGTGTGATAGCTCTGCGCCTTGCCCGAGGTGTAGCCGCGCGCCTCGCTGCCGGGCGTGCCGCGGTTGCGGATGTCGCCGATCAGTTCGCCATGCTGCGACTGCGGCAACACGACGCCGAGATGCAGCCCGACGCCCCAATAGAGCTGGTGGATTTCCGCCTGGCTGAGCCCCTCTAAAGGCATCCCGCGCACCAGCATGATGCCGAGCTTCTCGTCCATGTCGCGCATCAGCGCGCGCAGGGTCGGGCCGACGGTCGGGAGCGGAAAATCGGCCTGCCGCGCGTCGAGCTGGCCGACGCCGGTCTTCTGATAATGGCGCAGGGCGGCGAGAATCTCGCGCCGTTGATCCGGCGACAGATGGTATTTCCACTCGTCGCTATCGGCGATGTCCGGCCCGCGCCAAGCAGCCTTGCCGCCCACTTTGCGCAACGGAATCGTGCCGTCAGACATGTCGCCCGCCTCTCTGCCAATATCGCGTCCGAGAGGCGAATTGTTAACCAGCTTAACGAATTCGTCACGCGCCAAATTCTCGGCGGTGAAATACCGGCGGCGCGGTCAGTTGCGCAGGCGGTAGCCGGTCTTGAAGATCCAGCCGACGAGGGCGAGGCAGGCGGCGAGGAACAGCAAGGTCATCCCTAAGCTGATGCCCATATGGACGTCGGCCGTGCCGTGGAAGCTCCAGCGGAAGCCGTTGACCAGATAGACCACCGGGTTGAACAGGCTGACCGCGCGCCAGAACGGCGGCAGCACGTCGATCGAATAGAAGCTGCCGCCCAGAAACGTCAGCGGCGTGACGATGAGCAGCGGCACGATCTGCAGCTTCTCGAACCCGTCGGCCCAGATGCCGATGATGAAGCCGAACAGGCTGAACGTGACCGCCGTCAGCAGCAGGAAGAAGGCCATCCACACGGGATGCGCGATCTGCAACGGCACGAACAGCGTCGAGGTGGCGAGAATGATGACGCCGAGGATGATCGACTTGCTCGCCGCCGCGCCGACATAGCCGATGACGACTTCCATCGGCGACACCGGCGCGGAGAGAAGCTCGTAGATCGTGCCGGTGAAGCGCGGGAAATAGATGCCGAAGGAGGCGTTGGCGATGCTCTGCGTGAGCAGCGACAGCATGATCAGCCCGGGCACGATGAACGCGCCGTAGGGCACGCCGTTAACCGACTGGATGCCCGCGCCGATCGCCGCGCCGAAGACGACGAAATAGAGCGACGTCGAGATCACCGGCGAGATGATGCTCTGGGTCAGCGTGCGCCAGGCGCGCGCCATCTCGAACAGGTAGATCGCGCGGACGGCATGGAGGTTCATGCGCGGCTCTCCTTCACCAGCTCGACGAAAATCTCCTCGAGCGAGCTTTGCGTCGTTTGCAGGTCGCGAAAGCGGATGCCGGCCTCCGACAGCGCGGCGAGCAGGCCGGTGATGCCGGTGCGCTCGGCCTGCGTGTCGTAGGTATAAACCAGCTCGCTGCCGCCGGCGGCGATCTCCAGCCGGTAGGCGGCGAGCGTCGGCGGCAGGGCGGCGATAGGCTGCTGCAATTGCAGCGTCAGCTGCTTCTTGCCGAGCTTGCGCATCAATTCGGCCTTGCGCTCGACCAGCACGATCTCGCCCTTGTTGATGACGCCGATGCGGTCGGCCATCTCCTCGGCTTCCTCGATGTAATGCGTGGTGAGGAGGATGGTGACGCCCGATTCGCGCAAAGTCCGCACCATGCGCCACATGTCCTGGCGCAATTCGACATCGACGCCGGCGGTCGGCTCGTCAAGGAACAGGATGGTCGGCTCGTGCGACAGCGCTTTGGCGATCATGACCCGGCGCTTCATTCCGCCGGATAAGGTCATGATCTTGCTATCCTTCTTCTCCCACAGCGACAGATCGCGCTTCTCCCACAGCGACAGATCGCGCAGGATCTTCTCGACAAGGCCCGGCGCCGGCGGCTTGCCGAATAGGCCGCGGCTGAAATTCACCGTCGCCCACACCGTCTCGAAGGCGTCGGTTGTCAATTCCTGCGGGACCAGACCGATCTTCGAGCGTGCTAAGCGATAGTCCTTGGCGATGTCGTGCCCGTCGGCGGTCACTTTGCCCGACGTGGCGTTGAGGATGCCGCAGATGATGCCGATCAGCGTCGTCTTGCCCGCGCCGTTGGGGCCGAGCAGCGCGAAAATCTCGCCCTTCTCGACGGCGAGATCGACGGACTTCAGCGCCTGAAAGCCGGATTTGTAGGTCTTCGACAGACCAGACACGGAGATGATGGGAGACGACATGCGTAAACGGCCAGGACCAATGAGGGCGAGAGTCGTAGCACCATCGCGCCGCGATCAGAATCCCTCATTCGCGACAAACGCATGAATTCCCGTGTCGGAAGTAACCGACTTACCGCGTAGGGTAACCGGTCATTCTCCCAGTGTCGCGTCGAACGACGGCGTCTTCGCGGCATTCTGCGGCCCCTGCCGCAGCAGGATTTTCTGCGCCTGCCAGAGATCGGCCGGCGACAATTCCTCCAGCGGCTTGACCTCGCCGCCGGCCAGCACCGCCACCGGCACGCCGTCGCGATAGAGCGCGCGATTGACCGTCAGCGCCGCGAGCTTGCCGCCAGGCGTCAGGATGCCGACGAGATTGAGCGGATCGGCGCCGGAGAGCGAGACGAAGGTGCCGTTCGGCTCCTGGCGGCGAATCTCGCGCAATTTCCCGACGGCGTCGGGCAGCGCGAATTGCTCGCCGGAAAAGCCGGCGACGAACCGGCCGCCCCTGATCTCGCCGCGCGCCTCCAGCCGGCGATAGACTTTGAGAAGCTCGCGCCACGGCGGCAGCCAATCGGCCTCGCGCTCCAGCATCCGCCAGAACACCACGCCGTAGCGGCGCAGCAGCGTGCGCGCCACATGCTCGACGGCCTCGGCGGCGAAGGCCGCGTCCTGCGGGACGGGGCGGCGCGCCAACGACCAACGGCCGGCATCGTCCATACCGAAGACGACCGGCCGGCGGCGACGGCGCAGGCCGTAGGACGGCGCTTTGGCGGTTGGGGCGATCAATGCGCGCAGGCCGCCGAAACTGTCGGACGTCACCAAGCCGAGCGTCACCAACTCGCCAAGCGCTTCTTCCACCTGAGCACGCAGCAGTTTCGTCGCCTGCGCCAGCTCGTCGAAGAACAGCGCGCCGTGATCGCGGAGGGTTTCATAGACCGCCCGGCTGCGCCCGCTGGGTTCCGCTGGCGCGTCGGTGGCGGCGAGCGCCGTCCAATAAGCGATATGGCGGCGCGCCATCAGGGTGATCGGGGTGGCGCGCACGGGGCCTGACGCGCGTTGTTCGGGGCGGGCGATACGCGGGCGCAGCCGCGCCCACGAGACGCGACCGGACAGGCAGCGCTCGTCGAGCCAGGCCGGCTCGTATTCGGCGATGCGCGCCGGCAAAATCTCGCGCTCCCAGGCGCCGGCCGCCGTCTCGAATCCTTCGAGCTGGCCGACGATGGCGTCGAGCGCGTCGGGTCCTTCCATGCGCGCGTCCGGCAGCACCCGCTGCCAGGAGAACAGGAAGCGCAAGAAGTCGCGCGCCGGCACCGGCTCGATCTCCGCGCGCAGCCGCTTGATCGTGTAATGGTGAATGCGCGCCAGCAGCCGACGCTCGCACCACTCATCGTCTTGCGCGCCCGGCGTGAAGCGTCCGCGTAAGGCGAACCCCTCACCCTCGAGCGAGGAAAGCGCCATGGCGACGGCGTCCGGCGCGAGCCCGGACGAGGCGGCGAGCATGGCGAGCGTCACAGGTCCTTGCCCTTCGAGCCGACCGCGCAGAATTTCCACCACCGCCGTGTCCGTCGTCCAAACCTCGCTGGCGTAAGAGGCCGGCGCGGCGATGCGCGGCTCCAGCGCCGCATCGGGCCAAAGGGCGCGAAACTGCGGCATGCGCTCGGCCGTGATCCACAATGGGCCGCCTGAATTTTGATGGGCGGGCGCGACCAACTGCGCCACGCGCTTCGCCTTCGCCAAGTCGGCCAGTAGCGCCGGCCAGGCCGGATTGGCCCGCGCCTCGGCATCCGTCAAATAGCCGAGCCAGACGAGCCCGTCGTGCAATTCGTCGGCGGTAGCGGCGGCGGGCCAAGCCTCGTCGCGCACGCGATCGATGGCGTCCGCATCGAGCCTGCCGAGATCGGAGGCGTCCTCGGCCGACATCCAGCGCCGGCCCATGACCGCCTGGGTGCGGCGCTCTTCAAGCGGCGCGTCGTCGAGAAAGGCGTAAGGCCGCGCCGAAAGCACTTCCATGGCGAGCGGCGACGGCTCGACCAGATCGCAGGCGACGACCTTGACCTCGCCCGATTCGAGGCGGCGCAACAGGCGCTCGAGGCCGGCGAGATCCATCGCCTCCTGCAGGCAATCGTCGATGGTCTGGTTGACCAGCGGATGATCCGGCACTTCGCGCTCGCCGACGATGTTCTCCAGGCAGGCGAGCTGGTCGGGAAAGACGTTGGCGACCAAATCCTCGGCGTCCATGCGCGCCAGCTGCGGCGGCACTTTCTTGCCGCCCCGAAAGCGCGGCAGCGCCAGGGCGATGCCGGCGGCCCAGCGCCAGCGCGTCAGAAACATCGGCGCGTCGAGCAGCGCCTGGATCAGCACTTTGCGCACGGTGTTGGAATGCAGATAGGCCTTTACCTCAGCCAGCTCGAAACTGTGCACCGAGGTGAGCGAGAGGATGATGTTGTCCTCGGTCGCCGCCGCCTGCAGCTCGAAGTTGAACTTGCCGCAGAAGCGTTTGCGCAGCGCCAAGCCCCAGGCGCGGTTGAGCCGGCTGCCGTAGGGCGAATGGATGACGAACTGCATGCCGCCGGCTTCGTCGAAGAAGCGCTCGAACACCAGTGTCTCCTGCGTCGGCAGCGTGCCGAAGGCGGCATGGCCGGCGGCGAGATAGGCGACAAGCTCCTCGGCCGCGAGCGCCGACAGGCCGACGTCGCTTTCGAGCCAGGCTCCGGCCGACGCGCCGCTTTTGTCCGCTGCGAGCCGTGCCGCGATCTCGCCGCGCAGGCGCGAGACCGACACGGAAAGCTCGTCGCTGCGGCCCGGCGCCTCGCCGAACCAGAAGGGGATGGTCGGCGGCTGGCCCTCGGCGTCTTCGACGCGCAAGGTGCCGCGCTCGACGCGCAGAATGCGGTAGGAATGGTTGCCGAGTTGGAAAATGTCGCCGGCCATGCTCTCGACGGCGAAATCCTCATTCACCGTGCCGATGAAGATGTTCTCCGGCTCCATCTGCACGCGATAGTCGGCATTGTCGGGAATGGTGCCGCCGGAGGTCAGCGCCGTCAGCTTCGCGCCTTTGCGGCCGCGAATCTCGCCGTTGACCGCGTCATGATGGATCAGCGCGCCGCGCCGGCCGCGCCGGAAGGTGAAGCCGTCGGCCAGCATGCGCAGTACGTCGTCGAACTCTTTGCGCTCCAGATCGCGATAGGGCCAGGCGCGACGCATCAGGCGGAAAAGGTCTTCTTCGCGCCATTCCTCGGCGGCGGCCGCCTCGGCCACGATCTGCTGCGCCAGCACGTCGAGCGGGCGATGGGGAATGACGAGCTTGTCCAATTCGCCGCGCCGCACGCTGTCGAGCACGGCCGCGCATTCGACGAGATCGTCGCGCGAAGACGGAAACAGCCGCCCGTGCGGCGTGCCGCCGACCGAGTGGCCGGAGCGGCCGACGCGCTGCAGAAAGCTGGCGATGGAGCGCGGCGACGAGAGCTGACAGACGAGATCGACGTCGCCGATGTCGATGCCGAGTTCGAGCGAAGCGGTGGCGACGAGCGCCTTGAGCTTGCCGCCTTTCAGCCGCTGCTCGGCGTCGAGCCGCTGCTCCTTCGACAGGCTGCCGTGGTGGGCGGCGACATGCTCATCGCCGACCCGGTCGCCGAGTTCAGCCGTCACCCGCTCCACCGTGCGGCGGGTGTTCGCGAAAATCAGCGTCGTGCGGTGTTCGGCGATCAGCGCGGCGATGCGGTCGTAGACCTCGCCCCAGACCTCGTTGGACATGACCGATTCGAGCGGCGAGTCGGTCAGCTCGATGGCGAGCCGGCGCTCGCGCGCATGGCCGGTATCGACGATGACGCATTCGGGGATCGGGCCGGCCTCGTCGCCCCGCCCGGTGAGGAGATGCGCCACCTCCTTGATCGGCTTTTGCGTGGCCGACAGGCCGACGCGCTGCAATTTTCCGCCGCAGAGGTCCTGCAGCCGCTCCAGCGAGAGCGCCAGATGCGCGCCGCGCTTGGTGGCGGCGACGGCGTGGATCTCGTCGACGATCACCGTGCGGGTCGTCGCCAGCATGGCGCGGCCCGAATCCGAGCCAAGCAGCAGATAAAGCGATTCGGGCGTGGTGACGACGATGTGCGGCGGCTTCTTCGCCGCCTTGGCGCGCTCCGATTGCGGCGTGTCGCCGGTGCGCACCCAACTGGCGATTTCGACGTCCGGCAAGCCCTGTTTGGCCAGTTCCTCACGGATGCCGGCGAGGGGAATCTGAAGGTTTTTCTGGATGTCGTTGGAGAGGGCCTTGAGGGGCGAGACGTAGATCACTTGGGTTTCGTCGATCAACGTTCCGGCGATTCCCTGGCGCAGCAGCTTGTCGATCGAGGCGAGGAAGGCCGCCAGCGTCTTGCCCGAGCCGGTCGGCGCGGCGATCAGCACGTTCTTGCCGGCGGCGATGGCCGGCCAAGCTTCGGCTTGCGCGCCGGTCGGCGCGGCGAAATGGCGCGCAAACCAACTGCAGACGGCGGGATGGAACGTTTCGCTCGGCATGGGGTCGGATATGGGAATGGCGATCGCGCAATCCTAGCCGAATCCGCCGCGCGGCAGGAGCGGAACCAGCCGTCGCCGCATCTCGTTGAACCGGCAGCACATCTCAAGGAGAGCGCCATGCCAGCCTATCTCATCGTCCACCGCCGCGAGATCACGGATCCGCAGGCGCTCAAGCGCTACAGCGACGGGATTGACGCGGTGATCGCCAAATTCGGCGGCAAGGTCGCCGCCCGTTCCGACAGTTTCAGAGTGCTGGAAGGCGGCTGGCATCCGGGCCGGCCGAACGACGACTCCAAGCCCGAGCGCCTCACCGTGCTGGAATTTCCCGACATGGCCAAACTGCAGGATTGGTACGATTCGGCCGACTATGCCGAGTTGAAAGCAATCCGCCAGGCCGCCTCGCGCTCCGACATCGTCGCGGTGGAAACAGCCTAGCGCTTAAACCGTCGTTAACCAATTTCAGTCTAGATATGGATGTTGGAACCGCCCACCACCGCTAGGCGTTGAAATTATGACGGTTTCGATACAGCAACGATGGGAGCAGCCCATGGCCCTCTCGCCGGCCACCCCCGACACTCTCGGCATCCTTGCCGACCGCGGCGTTCCGCTGCGCGGCGCCTGCCGCAACTGCGGCCATGTCCACGATTGGAGCAGCGCCGCCCTGGTCAAGCGCCACGGCCGCCATCGCCGCTGGTGGGACGCCAAGCTCTTTTGCCCACGTTGCGATTCACATGGCGCGGACCTTCACGTCGCGCCGCTGATCGCACGGCTGCGCATAGCCGCATAGCGCGGCTGCAATTGGCTGCGCGATAGGCCGAGCATCAGCCTCGCCTCGCCGGCAAGCCATGAACAGCCTGCCGATCGCGCTGACCGCGCACAACATGGCGCGATACGAACGCGACGTCGCCGCCCCTGCCCGATCTATGCCGCCCACGCCCGCCGGGCGAGCTATCTCAGAATGTACAGCGACATCTGCTCCGATATACGCGAGCGCTACCTCAACTTCCCGTAGTCCTCGAAAGCGAAGTAAAAGCGCTCCACGTCATCGCGAAACGCGATTTGCGCATCCGCCTGCGCCATTTCGCGCGAACAGGAATAAGACCAATTCCGATTGCGCCTACAGCGCGTCCGATCGAACGGATACCGAAATTTTTCCGCCGTATTTCAAAGGTCGGTGTAATTTCATACACTGATCGAACAACGAAGCGTCTTGCACAAGACCGCAAGAGGCTTCGATGAAAATATAAAAACGTACGGGGAGAACGCTATGTATCCGATGCTTCGGAGCACATTCATCGCGACCGCGTCGCTGTTGGCCATCAGCGCCGAAGCCGTCGCCGCCGATTTGCCGAAAATGACGCAGAAGGTTTTGACCGAGTTGAAACTCGACCCTTCGCTCATGAACGGCCTCGATAACGAACTCAAAGTGCCGCAAGCCTGGCTCGACGCGGCGAACAAAGAAGGCGAAGTCATCATCACAGGCACATGGCCGGACAAGCAGTTCCGCGTCATGACCCAGCCTTTCGTTGAGAGATACCCCTCCATAAAGCTCACCTATGAGCGCAATGCCGGCACCAGCCGCGGCATGGCCGTGGTGATGGCGCTATCGTCGGGGCGCGTGATCGCCGACGTGCTGACGAGCATCGCCGACGCCTACATCCAATTCCAGGAGATGAGGGCTTTCGCCGATCTGCGCGATTTGCCCGGCATCAAGAACATCCCGAGCGATTACGCCTCCTCCGACGGAACCTGGGTCAGCCACAAGCTGTCCTACCGCTGCATGGCCTATAACACCGACAAGCTGAAACCTACCGACATGCCGGCGAAATGGGATGACCTTCTGACCAATCCCAAATGGCGCAACGGCGGCTTAGCCCTTACCAACCAGCCGAACTCCTGGCTGCTCGGCCTGTGGGAAACCTACGGCGAGGCATGGGGCCGCGATTTCACCCGCCGCCTGTTCGAAGAGCTGAAACCGGAACAGCGCAAGGAGAGCATGACCGCCGCTACGGCGCTGACCGTGTCGGGCGAGCTCTTGGCGACCATTCCGTCGCCGGAATGGCAGGTGCAGGGCTATGTCGATAAGAAGGCGCCGATCAACTATCACTGCCCGGAGCCGGTGCCGATCACGCTGTCGCAGATCGTGCTGCTCGAAAAATCGCCGCGCAAGAACGCAGGCAAGGTCTTCCTCAATTGGATGCTGAGCCGCGAAGGGCAGATGATGCAGTACTACGACTCCTATGTCGTGCCCGTGCATAAGGACCTGCAGATCCCGCCGTTCGTCTCCGAGTTCGTCAATGTGGCGGGTAAGCAGAAAAACGTCCGCGACGAATCTCTGCTCGGCAGCGACATGCAGAAAAAGATGCTCGAAGTCTGGAACAGCTACTGGGCCTCGACCTCGGGCCGCGGTCGATAAGGTTGTCGCTGGCCGTCGCCGCTCGCAAAGGGGCGGCGACGGCCAAGCGCCAAAAAATCCCGGCCGCGACATCGCTAGTATGCGGCTGCAGGGCTTCGGCAAAAGTTTCGTCGGCCCCGCACCCCGTGGCTTAAGCCGCCTGCGCCAAGCGTAAAAAATCCGCAGACATCGCGAAGAACGATGTCGGAAAACGAAGGGGAGGATTATGCATAATCTGACATCGCGCGCCCTATGCGCCGCCGCCGTGATACTCGGCTCGATCTCCGCCGCAACCGCGACCGAGCTGCCGAAAGCGACAAAAGCCGCTCTTACCGAACTCAAGCTCGAGTCCTCGATCATGGACGGTCTCGACGCCGAGCTCGACGTTCCGAAAGCATGGACGGACGGAGCTGCGCAGGAGAAAGGCGCGGTCATCATTCTCGGCACCTGGCAGGACGCCGAATTCCGGCGCATCACCGAAGCTTTCGTCGAGCGCTATCCTTCGATCAAATTGAATTACGCCCGCTCGACCTCCGCCGCGCGCGGCATGAAGGTGCTGATGGCGTTGAGCGCCGGCCGCGCCATCGCCGACGTGATCACCAGCGTCGGCGATTCCTACGGCGAATTCAAAGAGCAGAAGGCGCTGGCCGATCTGCGCGATCTGCCGGGCGTCAAGAATCTGGCGGCCGACCATATCGACGCCGAAGGCAGTTGGGTCGCGCACAAGATCGGCTTTCGCTGCATGAGCTACAACACCGATCTCGTCAAAACCGCCGACCTGCCCAAGACATGGGACGATCTGCTGAACAATCCCGCCTGGCGCGGCGGCAAGATCGCCTTGTCCAACACGCCCAACGCGTGGCTCCTCGCCTTGTGGTCCGAGAAGGGCGAAGACTGGGGCAGGCAGTTCACCAAGCGCCTGTTCACCGAACTGCAGCCGCAGCAGCGCAAGGAAGGCATGATGGCCGTGACGGGTCTGGCGGTCGCTGGCGAGTTCTATGCCAACATTCCGGCGCCGGAGCGTCGCGTCGAGCAATATGCCAGCAAGGGCGCGCCGATCGGCTACCACTGTCCCGAGCCCGTGCCGATCACTCTGTCGCAGATCGTCATGCTGGAGAAGGCGGAACGAAAGAACGGCGCGCGCATCTTCATCAATTGGCTCATCAGCCGCGAAGGCCAAATCCTGCAATTTGTCGCCAACGCGTCGGTGCCCGTCCACAAGGACTTGCAGGATCCTCGTTTCATCCCCTTCTCCGAAACCATCGTGGGCAAGCCCAGCATCGCGCGCGGCGAAGACATGTTCGGAGACATCGTCACGAGAATGGACGAAGCCTGGAACGCCCATTGGACGAAATGAGCCGCTGACGACGCGAGCGCCGCTTCATCCTCGGAAAACCGGCGGCTCACGGAAAGGAAAGTAATGGCGTCGAAGATCAATCACGTGGCGATGATGAGCGCCAACTATGCGCTCGAGTCGAAATTCTACGAGTCCGTTTTCGGTATGCGCATCTCGCCGAAAGCGCGGCCGGCGCGGGCCGTGTCGATCGGCGACGGATATGTCGGCATGAACATCAATCCGCGCCGCGCCGGACGCCCCAGCCGGCTCGACCATTTCGGCATCCAGGTCGACGATCTCGAATCGACGGTGGCGCGCATCCGCGAGCGGCATCCGGAGATCGAGGTCCTCAAGCGCCCCAGCACACGCCCCTTCGTCGAGCTCGCCAGCTACGATCCCGACGGCAACGTCTTCGATCTGAGCCAGGCGAAGAGCGACAAGCTCAAAGACATATACGCCCACAACGACTGGCAGGCCGAGCGCCGCGTCAGCCACATCGGAATCCGCACGCTCAACGCGGAAGTCTGCGCCGAATATTACGTCGACATGTTCGACTTGAAGCCGGCGAATCTGCCGATCAAGAACGCTCACGGCGTCACGGATGGCATGGTGACGCTGATTTTTCTGCCGTGGAACATCGAAGATTATGCCGGCGCGACGCCGGTCGGCCCCGGCATCCACTATTTCGGCTTCAAGGTCGAAGACTTGGCCAAGTTCAAGGAGGACCTGGAAGCGGCCGGGAAAAGCAATCCGCTGCTCACGCCCGCGCCCGTCGGATTGGGAGCCGAGGGCCGGGCCCGTCTCGCGCTGTTCGAGCGCGACAGCCTCGGCATCCTGCGCATGGCCGATCCCGACGGCAACCTACTCGACATCGTGGCATGAACGAAGCCGCGATGACCGCCAGCATCAATCATCTGACCATCGTCAGCGAGAACAACCACGTCGTCGGCCGGTTCTACGAAGGCGTCTTCGGACTCCGCCCCGCAGGCGATCACGACCCGCTGGGACCCGTCCGGATCGGCGACGGCCATGTCGGCCTCAACATCCATCCGCGCCTCGCCGGCCAACCGGCGCAACTCGACCGCTTCGGCATCGCGGTGCAGGATCTTGAAAGCACGCTCGGGCGCCTGCAGGAAGCCTACCCGCGCCTCACCGGGGCGGCGACTGGCCGCAGCACGCAATGGGGAGCGGTCAGCGTCCACGACCCTGACGGCAACCTGCTCATGCTCTCGCAACAGGGCGGGCGCGCCCATGACGACATTTACGAGCCTGACGGGCGCGAACGGTCGCGCGCGATCGACCATGTCGCTTTGCGCGTGCTGCATCCGCAAAAAATCGCGGAGTTCTACATGCGCATGTTCGGCTTCGCGCGGATCGACGGGCCGGCCAGCGAGCGGAACGTCTATCTCTCCGACGGCAATATCACTCTGGTCGTCATCCCATGGCGTCTGAGCGATTTCGAAAATACCGGCATTTCCGCGCGCGGGCTGGATCATATCGGCTTTCGGGTCGAGAGCCTCGACGCGCTCAAGAACGACATGACGCAGGCCATCGAACTGAATTACCGCTTTCAGCCGAACGCCAGCATCGTCGGAAAAGGCAAGGAAGGCGCGAACCGTATCGAGATGTTTCGCCGGACCTGCCCGCTCGGCTGCCACCATCTGGCCGACCCCGACGGCCTCATCATCGACGTGCGGGAATAGCGGGCAGCAAGCCTATCCGGCCATCCGCAAATCGGCGGGCTTGCCCGCCTCGCCTTCATCGCATCATACACACCGTTCGAGGAGCTTTCGTTCATGACCGCCGAAAAAGAAAAAAACGCCGCGCGCGCCGCCGTAGCCAGCGTCGAAGTCGCGACCGGCACGCATAAGCCGAACCAGCCGGAATACGGCTCCGACGCGGTCGTCGAACTGCTGAACGGGTTCGGGTTCGACTACGCCTTTCTCAATCCCGGCTCCAGCTATCGCGGCCTTCACGACTCGCTCGTCAACTACAACGCGAACGTGACGCCGAAAGTCGTCCTCGGTCTGCATGAAGACGCCGTGACGGCGATGGCCCAGGGCTACGCCACCGCCTCGGGCAAGCCCGCGCTCTGCATCCTGCACAATATGGTCGGCCTGATGCACGGTGCGATGGGCGTGTTCAACATGTATTGCGCCGGCATGCCCGTGGTCATTCTCGGCGGCTCGGGCCCGTCCGACATGGCGCTGCGCGGCCCCGTGGACTATCTGCATTCCGCCAACACCCAGGGCGAGATCGTGCGCTCCTACGTCAAATGGGACGACGAGGCGACGACGCTGGAAGGCGTGATCGAATCGGTGATGCGCGGCTACAAGATCGCCAATACCGTGCCCAAAGGCCCGGTCTATGTCGCCTTCGACTCCGGCATCCAGGAGCAGAAGCTGGCGGGGCCGATCGCCCTGCCCGACGTCGCCGATCCGCGTTTCCAGCCGCCGGCCCCGCCCGCCGCCAGCAAGGAGATCGTCGAACGAATGACGGACATGCTCGTCGGCGCGGATTATCCGATGATCGTCGGCGGCCGGGTCGGCTATTTGCCGGCGGCGACGAAGCCGATGCGGGAACTCGTCGAACTGCTCGGCGCCGCCTATTGCGAAGACCGGTCCTTCGTCTCGCTGGCGACGCGGCATCCGCAGAACCTCACCGGCTCTCGCGAAGCGCTCGCCAAATCCGACGTGCTGCTCGCCGTCGATTGCGCCGACGTGCATTGGACCGTGGGCGGCTACATGGGGCGGCGCAGCAACACTTATAAAAAGCCCGAGGACGCCGGCCATCGGCGGCAGATCATCGACCTGTCGATGAACGAAAGCGCCAACCGCCGCTGGAGCCGCATCGGCGGCCCGATCGCCGACACCGCGCTGCAGGTGATGGCCGACCCATTGACGGTGCTGGCGCAGATCATCGAAGCGCTGAAAGCGCGCATCGCCGCCGAGCCCGCGCTGGCCGACCGCTTCGCGAAACGCGCGGCGGCGATCGCGCAGGAAAAGGCGGCGCTGGTCCAGAAGCAGCAAGAGAGGCTCAAGGCGCGTTGGGACGAGGACCCCATCTCTCCCGGCCGCATGGTCGCCGAACTGTTCGCCGCCGTGCGCCATAAGCCTTGGTATCTCACCTTGCGCAACCACCGCTCATGGCCCGAAGGCGCTTGGGAATTCGACGGCGCCGGCCAATATGCCGGACATTCCTCGGGCGGCGGCCTCGGCCACGGCACCGGCGCTTCGGTCGGCGCGGCCTTCGCCTGCCTGGACGACGGCCGCTTTCCCGTCGGCATCATCGGCGACGGCGATTTCCTGATGGCGACGACGGCCGTCTGGACGGCCGTCCACTACAAGGTGCCGTTGTTGATGGTCATCAACAACAACACCTCCTGGTTCAACGACGAAGAGCACCAGATCAAGATCGCCAAGACCCGCGGCCGGCCGCCGGAGAACGCCTATATCGGCACGACGACGCGAAGCCCGGATGTCGATTTCGTGAAAGTGTCCGAAGGCTACGGCGCCTATGCCGAGGGGCCCATCACCAAGCCGGGCGACCTGGCCGGCGCGTTCCAGCGCGCGGTCAAGGTGGTCGAGAGCGGCGGCGTGGCGGTCATCGACGTCCGCACCGGCAATCTATAAACGCGATAAGGGAGAACCAGCATGTCCACGACCATGGAATCGAACACGACGCCAGCCGATGACGTCGCCCTGGAAGCCCGCCATGTCGAGGCCGAATCCCAGGTGCGCGTCTATCATTACGAGAAGCCCGACGCGGAAAGGGCCAAGGCGCGGGTTCGCCTCGGCAAGACCGATCTCGTCAGCGCCGCCGTGCAAATCGTCAAGAAGGACGGCGGCGAGAACAACCTGCATTTTCACACGATGATCGACACCTTCTGGATGGTCCTGAAAGGCCGGTGCCGCTTTTACGGGCCGGGGGACGAGCTCATCGGCGAGCTTGGGCCGATGGAGGGCACCATCACGCCCCGCTACGCGCGCTACTGGTTCGAGAACGCCGGCGACGAAGAATTGGAGTTGTTGCAGGTCGCCGCGTCGGCCCGCCCCGGCGATTCGACGCCCATGGGCGGCCGCACCGATGCCGCGCCGCAGCGCTTCAAGGTCGGCACGACCGAACGGTTCACGGCCGAAAAGTCTTGAGGCCGATCGGCGAAACGCCGGCTCAGCCGCGCCGGGATTCCCGGACCAGCAGTTGCAAAAGCGACGCCAATTCGAAAGGCTTCTGCAGCACGGCGGTGGAGCGAAAGCGCTCGGCCAGGCCGGCTTGGCCGTAACCCGTCGTGAAAATGAACGGCAGATGCCGGCGCATCAACGCATCGGCCCCCGGCCCCGGGGGCGTTTGCTTCCGCCCCCCGGCCCAGGACGGCATGGGGAAAGGCGACCTCGCCCCCCTGCGCTCGCGCAAAATGCCGCGAGAAATCTCCGCCCGCTCGCGAAGTTGCGGCGAGTTGCCTGACGCGTCAGGAATCGAGGGGTTCCGCGGCGAAGCGGAAATTTCGCCGCGGCTCCATGCCAACCGTTCGGGGCGATGCCGCGCCCGCCAGGGACGCCGACCGCCGCGAATCGGGCCGCATCCTGCGATGCGGCCCGCTTCCGCCGCGGGCGTTTACTTTTCGAGCGCCGACAAGGCCTTCGCCCGCTCCACGACCGCGGGCGGGACGTCCCGGCCCTCTTCCACCAGGGCCTGCAGCCTTTCGCCGCGCATCGGGTCGAGTTCGAGACCGGACTTATTCAAATCCGCCTCGAACGTCGGATCGTTGATGGTCTTCCAGAACGCCTCGCGCAGCATCGCGACCGTCTCCTTCGGCACGCCCGGCGGCGCGACGATCGAACGGCCGATATCCGAAGGCGCGGCGAAGAAGCGCAGCAACTGGCGGTCCTCCTCGTTCTTTGCGAGGTCGAGCATGCGCGGCACATTCGGCAGGTCGTCATTCTTTTCGGCCCCCGTCTGCAGCAGCAGACGGATTTTTCCGTCGCGCAGCCAATCGGCCTGCGCCGCCTTGATCGCCGTCCAGGGCCGGCTGAGGCCGTGAATTTCGCCGCGCTCCATCGCCAACAGCGATTCGCTGGTGCCTTTGTAGCCCGTGAGAATCTGCAGCTTGGTGCCGACGACGTTGTTGAGGATCACCCAGTTCAAACGCGAAGCGGCGCCCGATGCCGACACGATGAAGTTCTTGTCGAAGGCGTCTTCGATCTTCTGGATCGGCGACGTATGCCAGGAGAACAGCACGGCGCTGTTGGAGGCGAGCCGGCCAACCCAGTTGAATTTGGTGGTGTCAGCCTTCAGGCCGCTGCGGCCCATCAGCTCGAAGGCTTGTATGGCCTGATCGATCATGCCGATGACGGTGCCGTCCTTCGGCGCGATTTCGTAGAGATGGTTGGTCGCCCGCACGCTGCCCGCGCCCGGCATGTTCTGCGTGATGCCGCTCGGATTGCCCGGCAGAAACCGCCCGATATGGGTTGCGATCAAGCGGCTGTATCCGTCATAGCTGCCGCCGACGTCGAAGCCGACGATGACGGTGATCTGCTTTCCGGAAAAGCCCGGCGCCGATTGAGCCTGAGCCTGCGCAGGCGTCAAGGCCCACGTCGCCGCCAGCGCCATGATCGTGGCGCTCATCTTTTTCGCATAGGTCATTCGTTATCCTCCCGTTGTTCGTTCTTGTGCACTCTTCGGTGCTTGTCGCCGGCCCGACATGCCTGTCTGCCGGCACTTTCGCCTGCTCGCCAGCTCGCTGGCGTCAGCGATTCTTTCCCTCCTTTTCCGTGCGCTCCGCGCCGCAGGCAACCGCGCCGAAGTTGGCGTTCGACCGATCCTAAACTAAACTATGCCCGCTATAAATCACGAGCCTGTAGGCCGTAAAAAAACGGGGAGAACGCCGCCATGGAAGGCGCAATTGTCAGCGAAAATGCGGCAAACGGCCGCCCGAGCGCGTTCAGCGCGGCGGAATGGGACACCCGGATGCAGCTCGCGGCGGCATTCCGCATCGCGCATCACCTGGGCTGGAACGATCGCTTGGTCAATCACATCACCGCCCGCGTGCAAGGCGAGCCCGACCACTTTCTGATGAATCCTCATGATCTGGGCTGGCATGAAGTCACCGCCAGCAGCCTGGTGAAGGCCGACATCGACGGCCGCATCTTGAGCGGCGGCGACGCCCCGCTCGCGCCCGCCGGCCTCAATTTCCACAGCGCCATTCTCAAGGCCAACAGAACGACCAATTGCGTCGTCCACACCCATCCGATGGCGGGCATCGTCATCTCCGCGACGGTCGGCGGCCTGAAGATCTTCGACCAAAGCAGCTGCATGCTGCACCGCGACGTCGGCTACCATGCGTTCGAAGGCTATGCGAACGAACGCGACGAAGCCGCGCGCATCATCGCCGATCTAGGCGACCGCAAAGCGATGATCATGCGCAATCACGGCCTGCTGAGCGTCGGTCGCACCATCGGCGAAGCCTTCAGCTACATGCGCCGCTTGATCACGGCTTGCGAATTGCAAGAGCGCATCATGTCGCTGAACACGGAGATCCGTGAAATCCCTGACGACATCAAGGATTTCACCAAGTCGCAGATCGACGCGCGCCGGCCGAACCAGCCGCTGGGCGGTCCGGAATGGCGGATGTGCATGCGCATGGCCGACGAGCTCTATCCCGACTACAAAACCTGATGGGCTAGAAAACCTGACGGACTAGCTCAGGCGGATGTTCTGCCAATCGACGACGCGCGTGAGCCGCTCGCCCTTCAGGTAGCGGGTGAGGTTCTCGTCGATCATGTCCACGAGCAGGCTCGAATTGTCCGCCCCGCCGCCAGCCAGATGCGGCGTGACGACGACATTTGGCAGACGCCAGAGCGGGCTGTCAGCGGGCAAGGGCTCGGTTTTCGCGACATCGAGGCCGGCGCCGGCGATCTGGCCGGCACGGCAGGCGGCGGCGAGGGCATCCTCGTCGACGAGCTCGCCGCGGGCGACATTCACCAGGATCGCCCCGCGCTTCATCGCGCCGAAGGCCGCCGCGTCGATGAGGTCGGCCGTCTCTTCCGTCGCCACCGTCGCCAGCATCACGAAATCGGCGACCGCCAAAGCCTCGGCGAGATGTTCGCGCGCGTAGACCTTCTCGACGAATTCGTCGGCCGACGCGGCACGGGAGACGCCGACGACCTTCATGCCGAAGCTGCGCGCGCGCCGCGCCGCCTCGCGGCCAACCGCGCCGAGGCCGATGATGCACATCGTCCGGCCATAGAGCGCGATCATCGAGTCTTTGAGGTCTCGTCGCCATTCGCCGCGCGCGGCGGCCTGCTCCATGTCGCGCAGCCGGTGTCCGACCATCAGCGCCAGCGCGAAGGCGTGCTCGGCGACCATCGGCGCCGCCATCCCCGCGCCATTGGTCACGATAGCGCGCTCGGGAAAGCCGCCGGCGCGCAACGCGGCATCGATGCCCGACGTGGTGAACTGAATCCATTTCAAGCCGGCGGCGCGCTTGACGATCGCCGCAACCTCGGCGTCGTAATGCGGGCTCGCCGTCACCAACGCCTCGGCATCGGGCAATTCCCGCGCCAGCCCGGCGGCGTTCTCCACCGGCACGAAACTTTGGTCCGGATGCCGGGCGGCGAGCTCCGCGATGTCGATGCGGCCGGGCCGCATCAGAACAACGATTTTCATTGATCTGCCTTGCATGATTACGCCGTCGCCGCCGAGCCTGGACTCACGCCAGGCTGGCGAAGCCGGCCTCGACCTCCGCTTCGAACGCCTCGAACTTCCGCACGCTCGGGCGGGCGCGCATGCGGGCAAAATGGCCCATGACGTTGCTATAGCCAGAAATGTCCACCTTCAGCTCTTGCGCGCGCCGCGCGCACCAGAAGAAATGGGCATCCGGCGTGGTGAAGCGGTCGAAGAACCATGCGCGCCCGGCCAGCATCTCGTCGGCAATGGCGAAGTTCTCATGCAGCGCCTCGGTGGCGATGGTGGTGACGCGGCCTTCCGCGCCCGGCGCATCGCAGGTCTTGGCGGGGTTGTTGACCCGCGCGAGATACGGATGGATGCCAGCCGAGCACCAGCTGTGCAGGGATAACGCCTGAAGCTCTTCCCATGGATCGGCGGGCAGGAGGTTCGCCTCGGGGAAGTTGCGCGCGACCCACGAATGGATGGCGACGTTCTCCGTCATCGCCCGGCCGTCCACCACCAGCGTCGCCACCTTATGCTTGGGATTGATCTTCAGATACTCGGCCGAGAATTGCTGCTTTCTACGCAGGCTGAGGGCCTCGACCCGAAAGTCGGCTCCAGCTTCTGTCAGCGTGATGTAGGGCGCGAGGGAACAAGTATGCGGCGCGTAATAAAGCGTGATCTGCATATAGGCCTCCCAGGGGTCCGTTTTTCGCAGATATTGCCACGGTCGCGCCTCCGCAGCGAGTAGGTTCGATGCCCACTTGCCGCATCATGGCGCGCCGGCGCTTATGGGCGGCTCAGCAGCATGTCCCATAATGCAGAGAAATTTTCGCGCGCGTTCTCCCGATGGGTTTCGTAGCGCGCGTGGGCCGAAGGCGGCGCGCTGCGATCCAGACGAACCGACCAAAGCGGCGCGATTTCCGTGGGCAGAAACGCGTAGCGAACGTCGATAATACGCGCCTCTCCGTCTTTCATCTGAGCGACGAATCCGTCGCTGAAGCGCGCGAAGCGTTCGATATCGCGCGCTTGCTGAGACTCTGAATCTAGCCACGGAAAGGCTTTCGCGACATCCAGCTTGGCGATAGACGAACCCTCTATCGTTCTCGGGCCGAAGCTGGGGCGCACCGCGTCGACATAAAACCGGCCTTCCGTTTCATAGATGCTTCGCCACACGATCAAGTTGGCGAAGGTCGGCTTGACCTCGATCCGGACGGGCGAATGACCTCGATCTTCGGCCAATCCGTAGGCCAAGGATTTCGCCGCATGATGCTGATACGCGCCGAACCCTAAGTAAACCGCGCCCCATAGCATCGCCAGCCGGGCCCAGCGCCCGCTCTGTCGCGCGACGCCGACGATCACGAGCGACAAGAGCGGCAGCGTAAAAAGCGGATCGACGACGGAAATGATGCTGAGCGAAAATCGCCGATCGCTGATCGGCCACAGCAACTGCGTGCCATATGAGGTGGCGGCGTCCAGCAGGCCGTGGGTGGCATATCCCAAGCAGCTGAACAGCCACAGTCGCAGAAAACCGACCCGTAACCGCCGGCGCAGAACGAGAAAAAACAGCGCCGCGACAAGCAGGCCGCCAACCGGGATGAAAACGAAGGAATGCGTGAATTGCCGGTGATATTCCAGGAACAGCAAGCCATCGCTTGGCGAGCGGATCAGCACATCGAGATCGGCCGCCATGCCGGCGAGAAAACCGGCCGCGGCGGCGGTCCTTGTCTGGCCCTTGCCCCGAATCGACGACGGGAGGGCCGCGCCGAGCGCGCCTTGTGTCAGCGGATCCATGCGATCATTCAAACACAGATGCGGGGTTGGCGGAGAGGATTCGAACCCGTCGGTCGTGCTGGACACGCCCGTCACTTAATGAGTTAGCGGGTTTAAACCCGCATGAGGCGGGGTCAACTTGGCGTAATGGCGGAGCAGCCAGTTAGGTCAAACTGGTCTCTCAAATTTCCCTGTTAAACAGGGAAATGCAGCGAATTTTCTCGGATTATATGCCCATACGCGCAGGCACCCTCCTAATTTTCTGAATATTTTTAGGTACTTAAGCTGAGTGACTTAATAATCAGCGGTCAAAAAAACAGGGAATTTGTGAAGTCGGATCAGGGATTCGGGGTGCTAATAACAGCGATTTTGAAACCGCCTCCCTAGCAGCTAAACACCCCGAGCTAAAAAGCTCACGTCGCCGCTCTTGGGCCACGCCAACCACCCATGTCGCCATCCCAAGTGGTGACGCGCGGCCCCGGCGCCCGCCCTGTCTCGAGCACTGCCGCGGCATCGTAGAGGTTCTTGGGCGCAAGATGGACGTACTGCAAGGTCGAGGCGATCGCCTTATGCCCTAGCCACTCCTTAACAGTCAGAACATGCACGCCATGATGAATGAGCCGCGAGGCACAAGTGTGGCGCAAACAGTGCACTACGAACTCCGGATCATTCGCCAAACCCAAGGCGTGCTGTATCTGCTTCCAGGTTCGCCGGTAGTATTTGTAGGCATGAGGGAAAAAGCGGTTCTCCGCGCGCCCAGTTGATTTCATTTTTAATATTTGGCGCACTTTGCTTGTCATCGGCACGATGCGCGGCTTGTTCGTCTTATTGCGCCAAACGTGAATCACGCCACGCTCAAAATCGACGTCATCTTCCCGCATCGCTAACATTTCCCCGACACGCATTCCCGTATCCAGCAGAAACCTGACGAAAGCTGGACCGTCACGCCGCGGGTGTGTCGTGAAATAATTGAACATCTTCGCTTCCTCAACCGCAGTGAGATAGCGGATGCGACCACGGCGGACCCTTTCTCGCGTTATGATCGGAATGGTTGCCGCTCCGCCGCGGGAATAGGCAAACTTGTTAATGCGCGAAAGTGCCGAGAGATGCCGATTAATCGTTGAAGCCGACCACTTCATCGTGCGCATGGACTGCACCCAATGATCGACCATATGTGGGGTGATATTCTCAACAAGAGTCAGACGACCGAAATAGACCATCGCATTGCGGGCCGCGGCCATTGAATTTCTTCCACCCGGCCGGATCGACCAGTAAAGTTCGGCAACGCGATCGTATGCATTCTCAAGTGTCCAGGGGCTAACCCCTACTATCGGCACCGGCACGCCAACGTGACACTCGTTGATCAGATCCTCGAGCAAACGCCCTTTGCGAATTTCTGCGAAATAGAGTGTGGGTTCAATTGCCGTCGCAACATGGCCCCTGAACCGAACTGTTACCTTGAACGAATGATTTTCTCGCGTGATTCCGCGCGGTAATCGATCTTCCATTTTTACCTCGATCTTTGAATAGAATGTCGAGGTTAGTGACGCGCGTTATTAGTGGTCGAGCAAAGTCTGCGAAACTTCGCTACCTTGCACAGCGCGCTATGCGAAATGTCTCTATAGAGCTCGAAACACGAAATTGAAGACGTAGTCTCGATCGCCAAAAGCACGCTGATGTCGAGCCACATCAAACTGCGTGATATCGCAGCTTTGGCCGTTACTGCTGAATGAGCCGCCATACCCTAAGGGCTTCAGCAGGCTCCAAACCTCAGCTACCGCTCCGGGTTTATGACGATCTTCCGCTTCTATGATTAAAGCAGGCCGGCAGCGTGCCAAAGTTTCCAGCGCACCCCGCAGGGCCGCCGCCTCATGTCCTTCGATATCGATTTTAAGTAAGGAGACATTCTCGAAGGCAAAGGAGTCGAGGGTCCGGGTTTCAATCTTGTGCGTGACGCTTTGGTCCTCCGGCCAGCTCTGCTCAACGCTCGCCAGGCCATAAGCCGGCTGCCCATTGATTAGTGGTACTTTGATCTCGAACTGTCCCGCACGATCGGAAATGCCGAGCTGATGCACAGTAAGGCGGCTAGAAAATCGCTCGCGCAATCGCGTCGCAAGCTCAGGGATTGGCTCGAAGGCGTGCACTGTCGCGCCCGCGGACTGCATAAAGTAGCTGTAAGCTCCGGCATTGGCGCCGATATCGAGGCATAGGGTGCCGGGCTTGGCGAGTTTTGCGGCCAGGCGAATCTCGCGCTCTGACCAATATTTGCGCCAGCACCAAAATCGATAGCGTGCAGACAGCGACATCATTCAACCAAATATAGGGAAGATGTTGGTGCCCCCTTCCGGACTCGAACCGGAACGTCCTTGCGAACCAGGGATTTTAAGTCCCATGCGTCTACCAATTTCGCCAAGGGGGCATTAAGCCTCAGGCGGATAATCGTGCAAAAAAGCGATTATGGATGACGTTGGACATGGCGAGCATTGTCTGGTCTTTCCTCACCAAAGGCAAGCTCAGCCCTTAGATTTACGCCGCCACTCCCAAGGCGGCTGCACCTCGCCCGCCCAAATCCCGACGCGTGCCGCCCGCGCGCTGTCTTCATCGGCAACATAGTCCTTGGCAAATTGCCGATAGGCCATGGCCCAGCCGGATCGCACCAACCAGGCGTTCAAATCTTCTTCGCCCATGCGGCAGATCGCGACAATGCGCTTGTAGCGATCAATGTCACGCTGCTCACAGGCAATCGGCTGGCGGGCGATGCGCTCAGCCAGCGCTAGGGCTGCGGCCTGACCGCAACGCCACGCTTCACCGCTCCGCGTGCAGCTTTGCTTGCTTTCCGGGGCATCGATCCCGTGCAGCCGGATGCGCTGGCCATGCAGATCGAGCGTATCGCCGTCGATCACGCTAGCTGTGCCTTGAAACACGATCCCATTATGGCTCGACGGTTTAGCAGCGGGCTTGGCCCCTACCTTGGCCAACTGTGCCTCAACGGGGGCGGCCGGCGGCGTGGCCGGCGCTCGGCTCTCCTGCCAGGCCGCCACACCAGCCCCGATCAATAAAATCAAAATAACGATCAGCCGCACGCCCGGCGGCAGCTGATTAATGACGCGGCGCGTCAGTCGGGATCGTCGCATCTTCAAGCTCGTGAATGGCCGCCAGGATCTGACGCCAGAGATGAAAACCATCGCGATCGCCGATCTCGTTGAAGCGATCGGCGCGCTGGGCCGCTTCCAGGCTGGCGGACGCGCCATGCTGCGTGATCAGCAGCTGTGCGCTACGATAGATGTCGAGGGCGGATGGCATGGCTGCAGTTTAGCGCACGCCTGCATCCGGTCCAGCTTGGGCGCTGAGGCGCCGGGGGGAATATGACGAGCGATTTGGAGGCCATGGCGGCCGCCCTTGAGGCCACAGGCAATTATCGTGTGCTGCGCCACCTGACGCCCCGGTGCAGCGTGACAGCGCCCGATGGTCAGCCGACCAAACTGGCGATCTTTCTTGATCTGGAGACGACAGGCCTTGATCCACTCAAAGATGAGGTCATCGAGGTTGCGCTGGTCCCTTTCACTTACGGCGCCGATGGCCGGATCTACGAGATCCTGCCGGCCTTCGAAGCTCTGCAGCAGCCAAGCCGGCCGATCCCACCCGAGATCACCGAATTGACCGGCCTGACCGACGCGATGGTCGCCGGCCAAACCATCGATCTAGCCACCCTGGCTGCCTTTACCGCGCCGGCGGCCTTGATCATCGCCCACAACGCCGCCTTTGATCGGCGCTTTGCCGAGCGTTTGAGCGATGTATTTATCACTAAGCCGTGGGGTTGTTCCTTGACCCAGGTGCCATGGGCGGCGGAAGGCCTGTCCAGTGGCAAGCTGCACTATCTCGCCTCCGACATGGGCTTTTTCTTCGACGGGCATCGCGCCGCACATGATTGCGCCGCTGCCATAGAATTGCTGAGCCGACCCTTGCCTAAAACTGGCCGGCTGGCTTTGCAGTTCTTGCTCGAGGGCGCGCGCCAGACCAGCCATCGCATCTGGGCGCTTGGCTCCCCTTACGATCTGAAGGACGCGCTCAAGGCGCGCGGCTATCGTTGGAGCGATGGGACCGACGGTCAACCCAAAGCTTGGTACCGCGATGTCAGCGAGGAAGAACGCGGCACAGAATTAGCCTATCTGCAGCGCGAAATCTATCAGCGCGAGATCGATCTGCCGGTGCGAGCCATAACCGCTTATGAGCGGTTTTCTGCCCGCGTTTGACACTGGTCCGGCCGCTGATTTTCCGTAACGTGAGTGGTGCAACCAGGTGTGCTTTTAGGCACCGCGGCGCTTGCTGACGCGCGCGCGGCCGGCGGTGGCGCCGCCATCGAGGGCGATGATCGCGCCGCTCATGTAGGACGCGGCGTCGGACGCCAGGAACGAGACGAGATGGGCGACGTCGGCTGATGTGCCGGCGCGCCCGAGGGGGATGTGAGCGGGTTTTTCATCGTCGCCGTCGCGCGCGGCGCGATGGCGGATGGTGCCGGGGCAGATGCAGTTGACGCGGATGCCATGCGGCCCGGCTTCGAGCGCCAGGGTTTTGGTGAACATGGCGACGGCGGCCTTGGAGGCGGCATAGACGCTGCCGCCGGCGTAAGAGAGGATGCCGCTGACCGAGCCGATATTGACGATGCTGCCGCCGCCCTGGCGGCGCATGTGCGGCAAGGCTGCCTGGCTGCACAGCATGGTGCCGTCCACATTGACGCGGAAGGTCTCGCGCCAGCTGGCGAGGTCGTGGCCCTCGATCATCTCGAACGGATGGGCGGCGGCGTTGTTGCAGAGCAGGTCGATGCGGCTGAAGGCTTCGACCGCGCCATCGACGGCGGCGCTCGCGCCCTCCGCCGTGCCGATGTCGGCGGCGATGATCTTCACCTGGCCGCCGAAATCCTTGAGGCTTTCGCGCGCGCGCGCGCAAGCGGCCTCGTCGCGGTCGGCGGCCAGCACGGCCATGCCTTCCCCGGCAAGATGACGCAGGATTTCAAGGCCGATGCCTGCGGCCCCGCCCGTCACCACGGCGACTTTGCGAACGTCCGTCAACCAAGCCTCGGGAGGTAACGCGCCCGCCGCCGCATCGTCAGACGGTCACCTGAACGTCGGCGCGATATTTGTCGCACAGGGTCTTCCAACGCTCGGCCTTGCGTTTCTGGGCGGCGTCGACCTCGGGCGGGATCTCCAGGAACGGCGGGCGCAGCGGGCCCGGATCGACATAGCCGGCGTAGCGGATGGCGATCTTCGCTGCCGTCTCGCGCCAGGACCTGCTCGGGGGAGTGGCACCGACCGGCGGCACGAGATCGAGGGTAATCTCGGTGGCGCGGGCGATGTCGCCGCGCTTCATCGCATCGCGTAGCGCGAGCTGCGGCCACGGCCCCATCCAGGCTTCGATCGACCAAAAGCCGCGCGCGCCGACCTGGCCGTAGGTCGCGTACTGCCACTGGTTGCAGAACACGGTCATCTTGCCCCGCGTCATGTCGATTAGCCGCATGAACTCCGGTGGCTCGCGGTGGCTGTCTTTCATCGCGACGATGCTGGAAATCTTCAGCAATTCCTGCACGATGTCGAGCGTGAGCTTGACGTTATGCAGCGGCGGGTTGTGATAGACCATGATGCCGAGCTTGGGGAACAGCTCGGCGATGTCCCGGAAGAACCGCACCGCGTTCTGCGGCGACGACTGGAAATAGAACGGCACGCCGATCAGCGCGCCGGCCGCCTTGGTCTTCTCGATGATCCTGAGCTTGGCGATCACTTCGCGCGTGTTCAGGCCCGTCGCGCCGACGAACATCGGCACGCGGCGATTGTTGATCTCGGCGGCGGCGCGGGTCAGCGTCTCGAACTCGTTCGGCAGAAGGGTGTGGAACTCGCCGAAGCTGCCGGCGGTCGCGATCACATCCGCCCCGTCCCCGATCATGCGGTTCAGCCCCTTCTCCAGCCGGTCCAGCGCGATCGTCTCGGTCGCGTGGATGTCCGCCGCGTCGTCGGTCGCGAAAGCAGGCATCATCGCCATCAACCCCGAAAGGTCGGCGCTGCTAATCATGATCGGTCTCCTTTAATGTGGCGCGCTTACCAGACGGCAGGCACCGGATTGGCCAAAGCATCTTCGAGGTTGTTGGCGCGGATGAATTGCGTGGCAGGGCGCAAGCGTCCGCTAGAGTCGATCTGGTCCATGCCGCAATAAATCTCGAACTCGTAGCCGTCGGGATCGAGGAAGTTGACGGCATAATTGCATCCTGCGCCCTTGCGTCCTTCGAAGACGATCGGGATGCCGTTGGCTTTGAGATAGTCGCGCGCCCGCCGCAGCATGTCGATGTCAGCGATCTCCAGCGCGAGATGCTCGACCTGCAATCCGCCCTCCATATCGCGGTGGGTCTTGGTTTTCGTCGGCTTCAGGCCGATCGCGTGATGGTCTGCACCGCAGCGCAAGAAAACCATGCCGATCTCGTTGCGGTCGGTGACGTGAAAGCCCATCACGTCGGTCCAGAAGCGCACAGAGCGCTCCATATCGGTGACTTCATAAACAAGATGGCCGAGCTTGCTCACTTGAATCGGCGAAACGCCGGCATAGCGATCAGGATGACGCGGCTTCGTCGCAGCCGCGTTGCTACGTTTCTGTTCAGTTTGCTCGCGTGTGTCCAAAGCTAGGCTCCCAAATGACAAGCTCGGCCATGATCAGGCGTTATTTATCCTCGGCTAGGTTCTTGATCCGGGTGATCAAGGCTGGCGACAGTTCCTTATATTCGCTCAGCAAGTCCTGTAGCTTCTCGCCCGACAGAGGATTGAGGTCGAGCTGGAGTTTTGCGGCCTCCGCGACGGCGACCTGATCAGCCATAGTGGCGTCGAAAGCGCGGCGCAGCAGCGTGAGGCGGTCCTTCTGCATGTTCGAAGGCCCAAGGATCGTGCGCCCAACGATATCGCCCGACGACAGAACCGCAAGAATGCGCCGGTCCTCCTCGTTCGCTGCAAGCTCCGTCAGCGTCGGAACGTTAGGCAAATTGGAACGCCGTTCCGTGCCGATCTGAACCAGCACGCGCAGCTTGTCCTCTGAGATCCAGGTCGGCTGCTGGATCCTAAGCTGGTTGAACAGGATGCTGAATGAGCCATCGACTTCCTGGCGCTCCATCGCGAGCTGCGCCGGCTTGGCCCCATAGCCGGAAATCGGCCGGATTTTGGTTCCGACCAAGGCGTTCAACGCTTTGACATAGAGATCCGAGCCCGACAGAGCCCCGCCGACGGCGACCGTGATCTGCTTGGTTTTCGTTTCTTGGATGCTCTTAACGCCGGCTGCATGCCAAACGCCGAGAACCGTATCGACGTCGGACAAGCGGCCGATCCAGGAGAATTTGTCGACTTCGAACTGCAGGCCCGGCGTCTCGAGGAGCTGCATCATGGCGACGCTCTGGCTGACGGTACCGATCGTCGTGCCGTCCTTGGGGGCGACGTTGTAGATGAAATTCGCCGCCCTCAGGCTGCCCGCACCGGGCATGTTCTGCACGATGAAGGTGGGGTTGCCCTCGAGATGGCGTCCCATGTGTCGACTCAGGAAGCGGGCGTAGATGTCGTAACCGCCGCCGACTTCATAGCCGACGATCATATTGATCCGGTCTTTGCTGCTGAACGGTTCGGCTTTGGCCGCGGATACCGCGGCAAACGTAAGACAGAAGGCAAGAATATGCTGCAGCTTCATGATTGCTTCCCTGTTATGCGGCGCATTCGCGCCTTGTCATTTCATAAGCATCTGGCCCCCGCGATCGCAATGCGATGCGGGGGACAGACGTCTCGTCGCTTAGGCGTTTTGCGCTTCGTCGGTTAGGCGCTTTTGCGCTCTTGAGCCAGCTTCATCACCGGGCCGCGGCGGCGACCGTCGAGCGAAGGAGCCTTCAGCCCCGCGGCTTCGAACGCCCAGATACCGACCTGATCGGCCCACATGCAGTAGACATCGATCAGCTGCTCCGCCGCTTCGAGGCAGGCGTCCTGCTGCTCTTGCGTCGTCGCATACTTCTGCAGGATGGTGATCGGCATGTCGCCATGGCCACCCTCATGGGAGTCGGCCTCCTCGGCGGAATCCCAATGCGCCATATCCTTATCCGAAAGGCTAAGGCTTTCCCACTGCTTACGCGAGGACTTCGCGCGCTCGCCGATGCGGGCGATCATCTCCTTGCCGCGCGAAACCTCGCTGGCAGTGATCGCTGCGAAGGCCTCGAGCCACGGACGCTTGCTCGCCCATTCGCAGTAGCCCATGCGCCAGTGCGTGATCGGGGCGCCCTTGTAGCCGTAGACGAAATCACGGTCGAGACCGAGGCCGACCGCGAAATCGACGAGGCTTTCGTAGTGGGCAGTGCCTACAGTCGGATCGCGCACTTCCTCGACGAACATGTTCTCGATGAGGTACTGACGCACGTCGAGATGCGGGCAGTTGCCCACGATGTTACCGAGCCAGCGCGGGAAATTCGCCGCGAAAACCGAATGTTCCAGCGCGTAGACGCGCGCGCCTTCCCGCTTCAGGTTGTTGCGGTTGAATTCCTCGAGGTAAGTGCTGGGAATCCAGCGCTTTTGGCAGACGTCAAGCAGTGCTTGTTTGAATTGTTCCGGAGTTCTCGCCATAGCATTTGCCCTGTTGTGCAGATTTGTGTGCGGACAAGCTAGCGCGACAAGGCTAGGCTCGCATTTCTATCTTGATTGAAACAGAATTAATCAAAAAGATAATCCATTGGGAAATAAATCGGGAGTCGGAGATGGACCGTTTCAAATTAATGGAGACGTTTATCGCTGTCGCGCAGGCCGGAAATTACACGCGGGCAGCCTCGGTACTGGGCATCACGGTCGCGATGGTCAGCAAGCGCATGCAGGAATTGGAGGCCGGCCTGGGCGTCAGGCTCCTGAACAGGAATACCCACCAATTAAGCCTGACCGATTACGGCGTCGAATATCACAAAGCCTCGTGCGGCATGATCGCGGAGCTCAAATCGATCGAGGAACGGATTCAGCTCCGCCGGCGCGCGCCACAAGGAGATCTTCGCATCCTGACGACCCGCACCTTTCTCGAGACGGTTCTCGCGCCGATCATCACGGCGTTCTGCGCCAAATATCCCGAGGTGTCGGTGCAAGTCGTCGAAATGGATCGGGCCCTGGCGCCACATGCAAGCGACCTCGTCTCCGGTGGATTCGACATGGCTATACGCACGTTGCGCATCCGAGAGTCGTCGCTGATCGCCCGCGCGCTCATAGCTTCGCCGCAATGTCTCGTGGCCTCGCCAGAATACTTAGAGAAGCACGGCATGCCCAAAACGCCCCTCGACCTCGCCAATCACAATTGCCTCGACCCAGGCAGCGCTTCCGTCAGCTTCACTTGGGATTTGCACGGCAGCGGCGGGAAAAAGACCGTGCGCGTCGCCGGCACTCCGCGCACCAACAGCACTGCCTTGGTCTATCGAGCGACGTTGGACGGCCTAGGCATATCGCTGATCAGGCAAGAGCTAGTGGCGGACGCCCTCGCCGACGGTAGGCTGGTGCGGGTGCTGCCAAACTATGCGATCAGGCCCAAGAAGTTCTTCGTGCTTTACCAGAAGGACCATCTTTTGCCGCTGCGCATGAAGCTGTTCATCGAATTCCTGATGGCGGAGGTACGCAAGACTCCGCGGAAAGCTTGACGCCCCGTGTCAGTCTAACTGCAACTCGTCTCTGATATAGTGGCGAGATGCAGCGGATCTCTTATAAAAAGCCACCGCTTCCCGCCGAAAGTTATTCGCCAAGCCGTTTGGCTCTATTTCAAATTCACGTTGAGCTTGAGCGATCTGGAAGAGATTCTCGCCGAGCGCGGCATTGACGTCTCCTACGAGACGGTCCGGTGCTGGTTGGAGAAATTTGGCGGAGCCATTGCGGCGAACATTCGCCGATCCCACCCTCGCCCAGTTCTATTAGGCACCTCAATGAAATGGTCGTCAGCGGATGTTCATGTGGCCGACTGTCGACCTGGAGGGCGAGGTTCTTGACGTCCTGGTTCAGAAGCGCCGCAACAAAGGGAAGCCCTAAAATTGTTGCGAAGTTTTCTGCACAAATAGGGTTGCTCAGCCGGCTGAATCGTGACCGACGGTCTGGCCTCTTACTGCGCGGCGCTCGAGACTTTAGGCGGCCGCTCACGTCATAGCCCGGGGTGATTTGCGGGACAATACCCGGACCGAGAATTCGCATCTCGCGGTGCGCCGGCGAGAGCGCAAGATGCGCGCTTCAAATCTCAGGGCCAAGCTCAGTGCTTTATCGCCACCCATGGCGCCATCTACAATCTCCTCAACGCTCAGCGTCAGCTGATTTCATGATCAACCCTACGTACCTTCCGGGTTACCGCCATGGATGGATGGATGGCTGCGTCCGCTGCCAGCGCGTGAGCTCTGCGCTCATAGGCTTCGTGCGGCCTTGGCATTTAACCTGACAATCCCGTTTGCTATTCAAGTGATTTAAGAAACGCGATTAAGTCTTCAATTTGATCAGCCTCGAAGCGAAACTGAGGCATGCTTGGGTGGCCTGTTGAAATACCTTCGGCAAAAGATTCCTCTAAGTTTTCGACTGGGTAACGCTTGTGTAGGTCGCGAAAAGGCGGCGCAATTGAGCTTGGGCTGGGTCCAGCTTTATTGATGGAATGACATTCCGCGCAATGCGTCTTGACGAGCATGAGTCCGCGCTCAGTGTCTGAAGACATCTCGGCTGCAACTGGCGGGGCAACAAGAATGCATATGATGGTTAATGAACTCGAAAGATAAGCCTTCATAAATATCCTCTTTCTGAGCTGTGGCAGGTTCGACGCGCGTCCGCTCGCAGCATCGTCCCGGGTGATTACGTAATAATAAGAGATCTGAGAATTTTCATCTCTCAGTGCGACGGAGAGAGCGCAAAATGCAGCGCTTTAAATCTCAGGGCCAAGCTCAGCGCTTCGTCGCCGCGCACGGCGCCATCCACAATATCTTCAACGTCCAGCGTCACCTGATTTCCCGCCCTGCCCTACGCACTTTTCGGGCTACCGCCATGGACAGATGGATGGCCGCCTCCGCCGCCAGCGCGTGAATTTTCGCTCACAGGTTCTTGCGCGGTCAGCGTATTTAACCTGACAGCTCCGTGACCGCTTCCGAAGATTGGGCCAACCGAAGATTGGATCAATTCGCCATCTTTTCGCTGTAAGAACAGCGCATTGAGCCCCTCTTTTTGCGCAAGCGCCATGCCTGCCAGAGGGCTGAGAACCAAGAGTGCGGTGGCCCACGCGTCAGCATCCATGCAGCTTTCGGCAAGGACCGTGACAGACGCTGTTCCATTATCGATGGGGCCGCCGCGCGCACGGTCCATGGTGTGCGACATGCGCTTTCCTCCGAGATCGACCCAATGGCGATAATCGCCCGAGGTAGCGATCGCCGCATCACGCAATTCGAGCACACCTAGCGGGCTGCGCATTTCATAGTCAGGCCGCTCCACCGCCACGATCCATGGCGTTCCGTCTGCCTTGACGCCTTGCGCTTTCAGCTCTCCATCGAGACTGACCAGCGCATGAGAAATGCCGAAGGCCCTCACGGTCCTTACCATCTCGTCCACTGCGAAGCCCTTGGCAATGCCTGAAAGATCGAGAACGAATGGCGCATGTTTGCACGCCCTCTTCCTCAGCAAATCTAGCTCTAGTACCGTGTGGGTCGGCGGCATCTGTTGGCGGAGCGCCAGCCGGATCCTATCCTGGTCCGGCGTGGAACCAGCGGGGCCGAAGCCCCAGGCATTGACTAGCGCACCCAGCCCGATGTCGAAAGCACCGTCGGAAGCGCGTCCGATCGCCAGCCCCCGGTCCAGAACTCGCATGAGCTCGATCGGCAAGGAGACCCAGACATCGAGCGGCGCAGTATTGAAGCGCATCAAATCGCTCTCGGGCTTCCATGTGGACATCTGGCAATCGACACGGTTAACAGCGAGTGACAATGCGGCTTCCAGCGCGGCTATGTCAGTCGCAGGCGACGCATATACTAGCGCTGACCACCGCGTTCCCATGGTCGCTCCGCTGAGTGCATGGCGACAAAGATCAATAGACATCTTCCGCATACCTCCCCTGAGCTTTGAGTGTGGCCGGCGTCAGGCTAGTCGGCTCCAGCACATCGGCCAGCGCCTGCATGACACCCGCCGCCATATCGCGCCCGCCGCAGACCATGATGTGCGCACCATTGGCGATGAGCGTGCGTAAGCGATCAGCGTCGTCGCACAGGCGGTCCTGCACATAGCCACCGCCCTTCACGCGCGAGAAGCATGTGGTTAGGCTCGTCAACCGTTTGTCATCCAGCCAGCCGGCGATGTCCCGCCCATAGAGAAAGTCCGAAGCTGGATCACGCCCACCGAAATAGAGATACATGGACTTGCGCGCGGCATTGGCACGGACAAACCCCGCCAACGGAGCGATGCCAGTGCCGGCGCCGATGAGGATTACCGGTTTTCGTCCACTTGCGGAGCGGAACGTCGGATTCGCTTTCACGAAGGCTTCGACGCTGTCCCCTGGCTGGAGTGCATGCAGCAGGCCCGAGCAAAGGCCGCCCGGATGCTTGCGGACGCAAATCTCCACAAAGCCGTCGCGTGTTGAACTCGCCAACGAGTAGTAGCGCGGTAAAGTACTGCCCCGCGGTAGCACGGCCATCAGGTCGCCTGCAGCGAAGCGCGGCCAGCCACGGCCCATGAGCCGTGCGAACAAGCCGCTTTTCGGTATTGCGAAGCGCAGCACGCAGGAGGGCGCCTGCACATCTACGCCGTAGTCCGTGCGTGTAATCAATGTCAACTTATTGGTGCGTGGCCGCTCTGGCACATACACCAGCGTCAGTTTTTTACCCATGGCATACGACAGAGATTCGCCCCACCGGGCGAATTCCTGGCCGGACTGGCGGTCGATTGTCGCGAAGGGTATCAGCGAGGCCCAGCCCTTCTGCGCCAGAGCCGCCGCTACATCGCGGGCGAATTTGCAATATTGCGGGAATTGCCGGTCGCCGAAGCCGAGGACAGCGACAGGGAAAGCCGGCGCCTCCACGATCGCATCAAGCCGTTTAAGGAACGCGCCGGCCGTGGCGGGAGCCCCGCCGTCGCCATAGGTGGCAGCCAGCACAAACATGCGCCGCGCCATCGGATAAGACTGCTGCAAATTGTCCATCGGGGCTGTGTGAACCTTATACCCGTGACTCGTTAGGGCAGCATGCAGCGTGCGCGCGAAGCTCCATGTGCTACCACCCTCGCTTCCGACCAAGATCACACTGTCGGCGATCTTCGCGGCAATGTTGTCCGTAATCCGCACATGCGCGCGCTTGCGATTCCACCACACCACTGCACCGCTTACGCCAAGCACCGGAGTGGCGAGAGCGCTGAGACCGAGCAGAAGGCCGAGCCACCAGAGTCCTTGTCCGGTGTGCAGCATATAGATGAACTCATAGTTTTTTCGGACGCTAGACTGCGCCTGCCACGCCAATATCTGCCCGTTCGCCGGATCGACGTAACCTTCGCCAGAAGCGGTGGTCAGCTGGAAGAGATCGTCCGGATTAGTCGGATTGGGAAAAGTCAAATCGCGCAAATGGGCGAGATCGATCGAGCGCAAAGCCGTCATGCGCTCGATTGGCAGAGCGGGGCCACCGGTTGCGCTCGGAAAGGTGGGCACAGGCGATGTGCCATCCGAGATCATCCCAAAGGTCATCAGCGACATGTAGAGCCCCGTCAGCGTCGAGAGCAGAAGCCCGAACGTCGCCAGCCGGCCCAGATCGGTATGTAGGCGCTTCATGCCCTCGCCGCGGGCGCGGCCGAAAATATGCCGCCAACCTCCCATACGTCGGGCGGTCATCTGTAAACCTGAAAGAGTCAGGACAAACATCACCAGCGCGCTCGTGCCGGCGGCCAGACGCCCGCCATCGCCGAGAAAGAATGATCGATGCAGGTTGGTCATCCAGCGCGCGAAGGCCGAAGGCGCATAATCGGCAAGCGACTCGCCGCTCAACGGATCGACGACTTTCGCGGCCGGACCGTCGTTGCCGAAATAGAAAGTGATGATATTGCCAGAAGCGAGTCGCTTTATCTGCTCAACGCCGGGATAGGCCTTGGCGACCCGATCGGCCAATTCGGCAACCGTAATGCCATCCCGAGGTCGCGCGGTCGCCTCGGCTCTCTCCCAGGCCGGCAGCACCGACAGCACAGAGCCACTGATGGCAAGTGCCATCAGTGGCAGCAGGGCGAACAGGGCCAGGACCTTATGAATCCAGCGCAACATGACACCACCCTCGCGTGAGACTACAAGCCGTATGTGAAGAAGCGGATGTAGCTGCGGCCCGGAGTAGACTTTCCAGCGCCGGCAGTGGTCAGGGGCACGACCACTTCCGATGGCCTCTCCCGCATGTTTTCCGCGGCGGCGTCAATGTGAAGCTTATAGCCCGCATCGAAAAGCGCATCCGCCAGATCGACCGTGATTTTTAGCGTGCGGCCAGCACCGACGCTTGCGCCAGTGATGCCGCTGATCTCGCCAAGACTGCCACGCGAACCGCGCTGCCAACCGCTGAGATGGCTGTAGTATTTGGACTTGCTGCCCGCCATCCACAGGGTGCCTTTATAGGCGCCAGCGGCGTCGGTCACGTAAAGGGCGAGATAAGCACCATCCCCGCCATAGTTATTCAGCGTGGTGGTCAATGTGATCGGCCGCGCCATGGCGAGGCTAGGCGCAGTCAGCGCGGTAGTGAGGGCAAGAGCGGCAAGTAGCGGTTTCATTCGCGGGCTCCGGTAGTGGCTTATCGAACGCGCCAAAAATGAAGACCCCGCCTGACCTGCGCCTGAACGACGGGTAGATTTCCCTTCAGCTCAACGTCAGCTTGGCGAGTTTAAAAAGCAAACGCCCCACACAAGGCGGGGCGTTCCGGAAGGTGTTTTCATTCGACTCAGGTACAGCCGTCACTGAACCTCGACCCTAGGGGGCGTGCCGCCCTGAAACAGCCCGTTGGTCGGCGGCGGTGCCAGCACCGCGCCCGTCCCTGATTGCCTTCCACGCCGGTCTGTATCGCCGCGATCCTTGTCGCGCTCCGCGCGCTTTTGCTTCATACGGATCACGGCCAAAGACCCAGGATCGACCTTTGCCTCGAAGGCATGGCCGCCCTCGTCCTGGCCGCGGATTTCGTAACATCCGTCATCAACTTTGATTCGGCTTACGGTCCAACCATGCATCTTTGCCATTTGCTCGACCGCATCGCGCGGCTGCCACTGGGCCATGGGCACCGAGCAGTCGTCATCGTCGGCCAATGCGATGACTGGCGTCAGCGCGCCCAGCAGAATGGCAGAAATCAATATCGCCGCTTTCCTGTTCACGTTTCTTGCTCCCGGTCTGCGTGACTCAACGTGCTGTCCTTTTGAACCGCGTTCCTGACGGTGACCTGAAGACGCTGCAGCTTTTTGTTCAGGTTAAAGTCATATTTTCATTTATGATTATAAGAAGAAAATCGGAGCTGGCAGAGCGGACGATGCGCATATTGCTGATTGAAGACGATGCAATTCTGGGTGCAGCCGTGCGCGACCAGATCCTGTCCGACGGGCATTCTGTGGACTGGGCGACCCGCCTTGACACTGCAAAGGATTATCTTCGCAGCGCGGCCTATGACCTGCTTCTTTTGGATCTGATGCTACCTGACGGTCGCGGCATCGGGCTCCTTCGCGATCTGCGCGCCAAGGGCAGCGTCACGCCGGCCATCATTCTCACCGCGCTCGATCAACTGTCCGACCGTATCGAAGGACTCAACGTCGGCGCGGACGATTTTCTGGTCAAGCCCTTCGATCTTGCGGAGCTTTCTGCGAGGTTGAACGCTGTCGCGCGTCGCTATTCGGGAAATCCGAATCCTCTGATCCAGATCGGCGAGCTTCACATCGATCTCGCGGTCCGCTCGATCACCCGCGCCGGAAAGACCATCGACCTGACGGCGCGAGAGTGGGTGCTGTTTGAGACATTTTTGCAGCGCCCGCGCCAGGTTCTGTCCAAGGCACAACTCGAGGAACGGCTCTATTCCTTCGGCGAGGAGATCGAGAGCAACACTATCGAAGTGCACGTCAGTCGGATTCGCAAGAAGATCGGATATGCCATTATCGAGACCGTGCGCGGCCTCGGCTATCGGCTGGGAAGCACCGCATGATCGCGCTGCGGAGCCTGCAGTGGCAAATTTCGCTCTGGCTGGGGTCCGGCATCGCGCTGCTCTGGATGCTCGCGGCTACCGTCACGGCGCAAAATCTGCGCCACGAAATGTATGAGGTGTTCGATAGCGCACTCGAGGAAACCGCCCAACGGATTTTGCCGCTAGCAGTGCGCGACATCCTCGGCCGCGAGGCCGGAGACAGTTCGCAACGCATCGCCACGCTGCGCCAGCATGACGAATATTTCACTTACGTAGTGCGCGACGAACACGGCGCGATGCTGTTGAGCTCGCACAGTGCCGAGGAAAGCATCTTCCCACCTTTCTCCAGAGTGGGATTCGTCGATACGCCAACTCATCGGCTTTATTTCGATGCCGCGCTACTGGGTACGATCACAATTGCCGTGGCAGAGCCGCTCGCGCACCGCCGAGAGGTCGCGAACGAGGCGCTCCTCGGGCTCGCCTGGCCCCTGGGATTACTTATTCCACTCAGTATCCTGGCCGTTTGGGGCGTTGTGCGCGTTTCGATGTCGCCGATCCGGCGCCTGCGAGGGAGCATTGAATCGCGCGGCACCGACGATCTCACTCCGCTTCCAGCCGTCGGCCTTCCCTCCGAGATCGGGCCGATCGCCGGCGCCGTGAACGGCCTTCTGGAAAAGCTGCGGTGCGCCCTGGAAGCAGAGCGCAGCTTCACGGCCAATTCTGCACACGAGCTACGAACCCCAATCGCTGCCGCGCTGGCGCAAACTCAACGCCTCATCGACGAGACCAAGGACAGCGCAGGGCAAGCGCGGGCACAACAAATCGAAGCGGCCCTGCAGCGGCTAGCGCGGTTGTCGGAAAAGTTGATGCAACTCGCAAAAGCAGAAGGAGGACACCTACAGAGCCAGGAGACGACCGATATCGCGAGTATCCTGAGATTGGTCATCGACGAGATGATGCGCTATCCTGCCGTAGCTGCTCGGCTCGTTTTCGATATACCCACTACACCTATCCAGCTGAATATCGATACCGATGCATTCGCTATTCTAGCGCGCAACCTCATCGAGAATGGCCTCAAGCATGGGGCGACCAATGCGCCGGTCTCCGTCACGCTCTCGACCGATGGTGTGTTGATTGTTACGAATGAAGGAACAGCCGTTCCGCCGGATGTACTCCAGCGCTTATCTCGGCCGTTCGAGCGCGGCAACACCGATGCTGACGGCTCGGGTTTGGGTCTCGCCATTGCGAAGGCAATCGCTTCCGGCGTTGGTGGCACGCTCACCCTGACATCTCCGCTGCCTGGGGCGCAAAGCGGCTTTGAAGCAAAGTTTTCAATGCAATGAAACCAGAACGTGCTGTCAGACTGGTGCTGTCAGTCTAGCGACGTGTCCACGGGCCTTCAGCGAACTCGAAGTCGGCTTTATAGGCCGCGCATATACTAGCCCAACGCTTGCCACACTCGCGAGCAGGTCCCGCATGCTCTTCAGGAAAATCCTGATAAGGTGGGCGAATTGGGCCGCATTTTGAATAGCCGGCGGCATTGATCCGCGTCTTTTCGACCTGAATGTTGTACTGGGCAAACAGCTCCGGGTTTTCCACCATTGGCATGATCGGCTCATTCGCCCAGGCAATCGCCGCCGCTAAAGTGTCGATCGCTTGCGCATTGTTTGCCGCGATCGCGCGCATCAACGCCACGGCCGGCAGAGGGTTCATCCCCGACGCCGTCGCCCAACATGCGGTCGTCGTCTTCGGAGAGATTTTGTAGAATTCGTGCACGACCATTTCATTGGGCATGAAATGAATACGCCCCTTAGTCGCTGCGATGAGTTCTCCAAGACCCGCTGCGCGCGAATATTTTGCAGAGGTGACCGTCGGCGCCGCCTTTGCCACTTCAGACCAGAATTCGAGCGGGAAACCATACCGAAACGCTCTCGCGTTGGCGTAGGCCATGATAGCAAGTTCGGGAAAGACGTCCGAAACCGCAGCATAATAGTCAATGGCGGCTTTCGTTGTCAGAGGTTGCCACATAGGAAGCCCCAGCAACGACCCAGTTGCTCCTCTGTCTTGAATAAAGCGAAGGCGACGGGCGACCTCATGCCCCCCCATTGCCGTAGCGCCGACGAAAGTCGGGACACGGCGGCTCACCGTATCAAGCACGCAATCGACGAATGATTCGTAATCTGGCGTGGAGAGGGTCGCGCATTCGCCGGTAGTGCCCAGCACGATCAATCCAGTTGCGCCGTCACGAATCAGATTATTGATAAGCCTTTCAGACTCCGCAAAATCGATCGTGTCGGTCGCATCTAAACGATCGACGTTTTCACGGGCCGGCGTTGCGATGATGGCATACATGCCATGCATGTCTTGAGCGCTGATCATATTGGGTCCTTTGCCTCGCTAATTTCCGCCAACAACAAAGCCTGTTGCGCCGTCTCAGAATGAAACATGGATATTCTTGATTTGGGTGAACGAGAGAAGTTCTTCCAGGCACTCCTCACGGCCGAGACCCGATTGCTTGTAACCGCCGAATGGAGAGCCGAGGAAATGAGACGCCGAATGGTTGATCCAGATGAACCCAGACTGTATTCGCCGAGCGACGCGATGCGCCGTCGCCAAGCTCTCGGTAAAAACGGCGCCGGTCAGGCCATATTCCACGCTATTGACCTGAGAAAGCATTTCCTCTTCGTCATCCCATTTAATCATTGACAGCACCGGACCAAAAATCTCTTCGCGTGCGATCCTCATATCAGCGCGCACGTCTGCGAAAACTGTCGGCTCGACAAAGAACCCCTTCTGGAGGTGCGCCTCGGCAGGCTGTCGCCCTCCAAGCACCAGACGAGCCCCTTCGGTTTTCCCGAGCTCGATATAGGATAAGATTTTATCGTGTTGAGCTTTGGACACGATAGCGCCCATGGTCGTCGCCATTTCCGTTGGAATGCCCGGCTTATATTTTTTTGCACCCTCGACGACGCCCGCCAGAATCTCGTCATAAATCGATGCATGAACGAACAAACGGGATGTCGAGCCGCAGGATTGACCGCACCAGCCGAAATTCATTCCTCGGATGGCCCCCTCAATGGCTCGGGAGCGGTTCGCATCCGGGTAGACGATCAAAGCATTTTTGCCGCCGAGCTCGAAAAGAACCGATTTCAAATGCTTCGCCGCCACTGCCGCAATCGCGCGGCCGGTCGGGGCGCTCCCGATAAGGGTGACCATCGGAACAAGCGGATGCTCAACGAGGGCTTCGCCGCACGCGACGCCTCCTGTGAGAAGGTTAAAGACGCCTGGTGGCAAAAGGCCATCGAACAACTCCATCATGCGGTATGTCGCAAGCGGAGCTTGTGGCGGCGGTTTCATAATAACGGTGTTGCCGGCCGCCAATGGCGCCGCACATTTACCGGCCGTAAACATCAGCGGATGGTTGTACGCTACAATGCGACTACAGACGCCAAGCGGCTCTCGCACCATCATATTGAACGAACTTTTATCGATCAGTTGCGTATCACCTTTAATTTCGGTGACGAGGCCCGCGAAGAAATCAAGCTGCGCGGCAGCAACGCTTGCATCCCCCACCATCTCTCGGATGGGATTGCCGCAGTTGGCGGCGTCCAGATAGGCAAGCTCAGGTCCATGGAGGCGGAGTCTTTCCGCCATTTCGTGCAGAATTCGCCCGCGCTCAGCGGGCTTTGTTGCGCTCCAATCCGGGAAGGCGGCATTGGCGGCTGCGACAGCCGCGTTTACGTCATCCGCGTTCGCTTCCGCGCAAGCACCTAAGTTTGCTCCGGTCGCCGGATTATAAGTATCAGTATAACCACCTTGCGGCTTTCTCCAGGCACCGCCGTAATACAGATCCCGATGCGCGGGGAGCTTCTTTGCGATTTCAGCATCCGTTTCGGCGATCGTCGGCGACACCGAGTTACTGCTAAGCATCCTATTTTCCTGCGATATCTATAGCCCTTTGCGTGAGTACGCTTTCTGGGCTCGATGTTCAAAACTGACTGAAAAATTAAAAGGTGTGCCAATCGCCCCAATGAAGAAGCACAGAAGACGCCCTTTTATCCGACGCTTTCGCGCATCTCGAATGCGCCGGCGAGCCGCGCCGCGGGATATTGCTCCAACGCCCTTTTGATATCGGCAAGCGCACCGACGCCCGCAAAGCGCAGCACATAATCGTATTCGTAAAGCCGCTCACCGCTGGGTGCCTGATACGTCGTCTGCAGCGTGTAACCACACTTCAATAAATCGCCGATCAAAGGGGATAAGGTTCCGTCGTCCCGAAAACGCCCCGTCACAACAAGGCGATTGGGCATCTCGCTGAAAATCGGATGCGGTGAAATTGCCCAATAGGCACCGACAGCACCGCCGTCGATATCGCTTGCGTACTGTTCGAGTCCGTACTGCTTAGCCATTCCTGGCGTGCCGACCGATGCGATTGATCCATCGCCCTGAATAACTGCTTCCGCCGCGCCTTGGGAGCTCGTGTCGACGACCACGATTTCTGCCTGAGGCAGATTCGCGGCGAACCACTTCTTGCACTGAGTCAAAGACCCCGTATGACCCAAAACCTTTTTTACGTCGGAGATTTTTGCGCCCGGCTTGATCAGCAACGAACAATGATAGGCATGTATGACCTCAGCCAAGACATTGAGCTTCGATCCGTACGCACCGACGTAAGCCTGAATGCCCGGATGCACGCCGGTCCACTGCATCTGCTGTGGTGCGCATGCGGCATCTGCCTTGCCATCTTCGAAGGAAAGAGCCTCTTCTGCGGTCGGGTAATAAATGATCTTCGTAAATTCGGGGTAGAGCTCACAAATTCTCTTCGCCGCATCCCCGCCAAAGGTATTTGGCCCACCAAGAGCGGCCATGGTCATATTCGTGCCCGCAGGCATTTTTTCTCTCCCTTAAGACAATGAAGTGACGCCCGGATTCCACCGCCAATATTTGGCGATGGCTCCGCCGTCGACGCGCAAATCCACACCCGTAATCATCTCCGCGTCATCGGAAGCCAAGAACACGGCTGCGCGGCCGTAATGACTGGGGCTCGGACGGCGGCCGAGTGGCACCCCTTGGTCACCTTCGGTATATCCGGGACGCTGCCCCGCGACGGGGTTTTTCCATCCCAACCCCCACTCAATGGCGCGTTGCTCCCCTTCTGAAGGATCTGTCGCAGTTGGCGTAACGCTGTTCACACGGATGCCGTTTGGCGCCAGCTCCATGGCCGCTGCGCGTGTGAAATTCAGCAACCCGCCTTTGGCTGTACCGTAACCGATGTTGCCACGATTTCCCTGATGGCCTTCGGTCGAGATGATGTTGATGATCGACCCTCGCCGTTTCTGCGCAATCATCATCTGCGCTGCTTTCTGAACAAACAGCAGAGTACCCGTCAGGATCACATCCATCTGCTTGCGAAACTGCTCTGCAGAAATTTCAAGCAGCCCCTTGCGTATTTGCAAGACGGCGCCATAGACCAGGACGTCGACGCCGCCATATTCAGAGAGCGCCCTGGCGAAAGCGTCATCGATTTGGCGCTCTTGGGTCACATCGGCCTGAACAGCGATAGCGTTACCACCCTGGGCGTTGATTGCTTTCGCGCAAGCATTTGCGAAGGTTGGCTCGATATCGACACAAATAAGCTTTGCGCCCTCCGCCGCGAACTCAAGAGCAATTCCGGCATTGATGCTCGGCGAGCAGCCGACCAGCATCACAACTTTATCTTTTAGCTGCATTGTACTTTCCATTACGGCCGGAAGGTCGCGATGACCTTGTTTGAGTTCATGACGCTGCTTTGAATAAATGTGCTGTGATCGGCACGTCGACCGATCTCCGCCATGGCGCCAACGAGGCAGAACCAATTGAGCATTTCATGCTGGCCATTATTCTCGATATCGGCCAGCGTCCAAGAACGCCAAGTATTGTAGTCACCGGATTGCAGTGCCTCATAAAGGCGGCGATCCGCTTGATGATCCGGATATAGGTAATGATGCTTCTCAGTCAGAAAGGCGTGCGACCAGCTGGATGAAGCAATCAGGGCAACGCGCCAGGGGCTCTCCGCTAGGATTCTCGCGCAGTGAGCGCCTAAGGAAAAACACCGCTCTGGCGACGGAGAAGGCGGATCGAGATCTTCCTCGACAACCACCTTCGTCATGTCCGCGAGATATCCTTTTTGCAGAATGAGGCGTCGCCCGTAGCAATTGACGGAGATTGGGACGACTGGGTAATCAAATCCCTTTCGATCCCAATCGAGATAGAGACAGGTATTGCTGAATGCATGCCCTAAAGGCGCATGTAGCGGCCGATAGGCATAAGCGATATCAAAGCCGCTGTTCAGCAAGCCGCTCGCCAAATACTTTGCGCCTGCGCGATGTCCATTGAGCGTAAAAACGCTCTCGGCCGACTCGCCCCAGGCATTAGCTTTGCTGCGTTGCTTCCAAGGTTGATATTCAACCCGGTCATAGGCCATGACACAGAAGGCCGGCACAACATCCTCGCGGAAATTCTCGTATTGATCGTCGCCCCAGACGACAATGAAATCCGGCGAGAATTCGTCCAGCACTTGCCGCGCATGTCGGAGCGCTTCGACGATTTCATCGCGGTGCTTGCGGCCATGACTTGCGCCTTGATCTTCGGCCCACTCACGTCGCATGAACTCGGGCCATCCTTCAGGTGTGCGCAGTTTCTCAGGCAACCCTGGATCTTTTAGCGTCAGCCCCAATGACAACGGACGCGGCGCATCGCCCGCAAGCGGCGGCTGATGCGTAACCCCCAAGCCCAAAATCTCACCCATTTTGCGCGCCTATAGGATAATGCTTACTGCGCCTTGGACTTGCAGCGATTCCTGGTCAAGCGTCGCACGGCGATAGAGGATTTTTAAGCCGCCGGCAGCACGCGCCAAGCGGTATACATACTCTCCGACAAACGGCTCCGTCGGCCCCCCTTTGAAACGATAAACGATGAAGGACGCCTTGATTGTGGCGATCCCATCGTTGACCCCTACCACACGGATGTTGCTGATGAACCGCCGCGTCCGCGAGAATGGATGCTCTCGATGGGCTGTCCCGCTTTTGAGACGCGTCACACGGCCTTGCAGGCGAATGAAATTATCGTCGATGAAGACAAGGTCATTCTCTGGATCGCCGTCTGGCAAATCGGTTGTCGGCACGACGTATTGAGCGCTTTGTTCGAAAAGCGCCAACCACTCATCCAGTTTCCAGGCGTCGAGCAATGCGGCTTCTTCAAACAGAAACGCTTCGACTTCTCGATGCGGAAAGAGCTCCTCAAAGCGGCACCAGTCCTCATTCGACTTCGACAGCCTCATCGATTGATGCTGCGATGATGCAGATGCGGATGTGGGCATTAAAAATCTCCAAGCTCGAGCGTGATTGGCGACGGATGCAACTCGTTGTCGTTGACGCGCCCCTGGCCCAGCTTGCCTTGCAAGGCGCTATGCCAGCCTCGCCAAAAGGACCTCATCTGCAACTCATCGAACATGACGGCAGACCGATTCATGCCACGCGAAATATCAGACCATTCGACTTCGCTTGCGCCGAAGCCTCGTTGGCAGGCCTCGAGAACTTCAACATCATCCGGCGTCGCAAGTCCGCCCGGCCCGAGAAAGGCGAGGGACATTTCCATACGAGAGGCACGGAGGTCTTTACGTTCGTTACGCGGCACGAAATCCCATTGCATGACGTCGACGCGATCGACGCCCGCGGGCCAAAACTGCCTAATACGGAAACCCGTTTGGCTGTCTTGAAATGCAATATTCGGGAATAGGAGAAGATGACGAGAGACCTCGCACATCTGACGTCCGCGCGCCTCACCAAACCGCGCGATATTCTCGCGGCGAATTCGCTCGACTTCACGGTTGACGTCATCATTCCAGACCGGGCTGGGATTTGCAATCGCACGCCCGGAAGCCACTTGGAGCATTCCACCATGTCCGTTACGAAGCGCAAAGCCTCCAGACACGGCTCCGGGATTCACACGATCGTTAAATCCGTTCAGCGAACGCCGCCAATCCATGTAGTCGAGATAGGATTGGTGCACCATCTGCAGATGGTAACCATCGCAGGAATTCTCGGCCAACAGCTTCCAATTGCTATTGATGCTGTATTTCGCCGTGCCTTTTAGAATTGTCCAACCACCGAGAGATTCGGCCGAATCGATCGTGAGATCCATGATTTCACGCGCCTGGCCTAGATAGGTCGCCAGATCCTCGGCCTCTCGATTGAAGTTCACGAAATAAAAGCCGCGATACTGCTCGACGCGCGGCGGCGATGTCAGTCCGTGTTCGGCTTTATTGAACTTTCCGCCATAACCTGCGGAATCGGGCAGCGTGACCAGATCGCCTTTATTGTTAAAGGTCCAGCCATGGTAGAAACACTGAAATCTTTCAGCATTCCCGTTATCGGCACCACACACCTGAGCGCCGCGATGAGGGCAGGTGTTGTAAAGCACCCGCACTGCGTCATCTGAACCGCGCACAAAAATCAGAGGGCGACCGGCAGCTACACGTCGCTTGAAGTCGCCACGTTTTTCGATCTCCGATTCGTGACCGACGTAAAGCCAGCAGCGTTCGAAAATTTGGCTCTGTTCGAGATCAAGAATCTCGTGAGACGTCATCGCCGCGCGCGAAACACGGAAAACATTGTTTTCCGGCCGATCGATGATCAACTCTTGTGTGCTCATAAGCTACCTCACACGGTGAATTCATATTATATGTATACGTATTATTATGGCACGCCGCAAGCGGCCCTCGCCCGCGTTGCGATTTAACTTTTTATTTCGTGTCGTTACTCGTGACGAGGCGCGTAAGCAATCGCAAAAGCTGCTTCTGCTCAGGCTCAGTCAGGCCATTTAAGGTGCGCGACGTGATACGCGTCCGCGCCGAGGCCATCTTACTCAACAACCGTTTTCCTGCGGTTGTTATGAAATTTTCCTTAACACGACGATCATGAGGATGTGGCTTTCGAACCACCCACCCCTTCTTCTCTAATCGGTCCAAAATACTGCCGACAGTAGCTCTGTCGAAGGCAGCTCTATCACTGAGCGTGGCTCCATCAATACCTGGATTCTGCTCAATGATAACCAAAGTGGCATACTGTGGTGGCGTGACATCTAGATTTCGAGTCTCCTCCATGAACACCGCGCTTGAATGCTGATGCGCCCGACGGATGAGATGGCCCGGTTGCGATTCCAAGATCCTATTTTGCGGGTCGTTCGGCATGCGAATATGGTCTCCAGGAGAGAAAACGGCATTTTAATCGATACCGTCGTCCCTCCCTAGACTTCTTCACATCGAATTTTGCGATCTACTCAGCCGGAAAAGGCAAGACTGCGCGATATTTTTCCATGATTTTCTTGATCTCAGCCCGATCGCAGCGATTAACGACCGGGAAGCGGTCTTTCCATTGATACGGTTTCACAGCGTAAAAAATTGCGCGACTGTTCGTGTAGTCGCCCGCATCGCGCAATTCCGGCGGCATACGAGGATCAAGCGGTGTGCTCCAAGCCCCTGCGACCGTTTGAATATCGGTAGCAGGATCTGCGCGGGTCTGCATCGCCCACAACACTTCTTGAATGTTGGTCGGGTCGATGTCTTCGTCCACCACGACGATATAGCGACCATTGCGATTTGCGGCAGCACAAGCCAATGCGGCCATGCCCGCTTGCTTCGCATGACCAGCATATCTCTGACGAATGGCGACCACAACGAGATAGGCGGTGTAAGCGTATACCCCGACAACGTCGGGTACACCTGCGGCTTCAATCTGATCCCAGATCAAGCCTGAGCGGAAATTGATGCCGTCTGCGGGCGCGCCGGGCCACATCGGCGCCATGTTCATCAAAATAGGATCGTTTCGATAGTAGACGGCTTTGACTTTGATGATTGGCTGCATTTCGCCCGTTCCGACCGTGCCCCCGGAATAGTAGCCAGGCCATTCCCCGAAAGGCCCCTCCTCGCGCGCCTCGACCGAGGGAGGCGGCACTTCACCTTCAATAGCAATTTCGGCCGTCGCCGGAATTGGCAACCCGGTCAACGGTCCCTTTACGACTTCAATAGGCTCACCACGCAATCCGCCGGCGTAATCCAGCTCTGATTTCCCGAAGGGAAACTTGATATGTGAGGTGAGGAACAACAAGGGATCCCCACCGAAGGTGGCGACCACCGGACAGGCTTGTCCTTTGTCCCAATATCGCTGGCAGATTGCTCGACCTTGCTGACCAGGGCTCATCCATAGGCCCAGCGTGTTCGCGTCATGCAGCTGCATGCGATACGTACCCATGTTGACATAACCGCTCTCTGGATCGCGGTTAATCAAAGAGTCGCCGGTGCCGATATAGCGTCCGCCATCATGTGAATGCGAGCGGAGGGCTGGGAAGCGCGTTAAATCGACCTCACCGCCCGTCATAACATTTTCCATCACCGGGCCACGCTCGACTTCAACTGGCGGTAGCGGCTCAATATTGCCAAATTTGCGCGCGATAAGACGGACCAGCTCAAGTTTGCTCTTGTCGGTCGGCAATCCGACGATCAATGCAATCCGCTTGGCCGAAGCAAGCGGCAAGCTAGCCACGCGAAAACCCTTTGGATAGCCGCGGATGTTATCAAACATCAGCATCGGCGGTGCGTCGATCTTTTCCGCAGCGGCTTCGGTTAACGTCCCGATCTCAAGATCCCAATCAGCGCCGTTAATTTCGATGCTCTCGTCATGCTGCAAGCATTCTTCAAGAAAGCTTCGAAATCCGTCGTATTTGTTCGTGCTCATGATTGCGATCTCTATTGTCTGAGGTTTCGATGAATTACCAGAAGGGCCGCATCAGCACAGCTGACGCGTGACGTGGACAGCGCTCGTTAAAACACGCCGGCCATATTCAGTATGTATACATTCTTTTTTACAGCTGAAATGTAAAGCTGTACACGGACAGAAAGTGCATTGTGAATATGCCCCCCTTGAAAGGGCAAAATCGCTGAACCATTTCGTCTTTTGACTCTTTTGCATCGCAGCACAGGGGCCGCGCAGGCGCCAAGCGCCCCCAAAACTCATTTGAATACATATTGACTGTATTCTTATTAGTTTGTAGACAGTCTGTTGTGGCCCAAACTAGATATTTTTTGAGGCTGACGTCTGCTCGATGGGCAGCGCCCTGCGCAAATTGCATGGGGTCACTTGTCCGACCGAATGAAACAAGCGCGTTTAAACAGGGAATGAAGAATGAACACTGCTCGTGCGATTTTTCCTCATCGCTTCCTATTGGGCCAGCTTTGGTGCTGCCTTCTCTTAATCTGTGCAATGGCGGGCTTGAACCGCGCCGTCGCTGCTGAGCCGGCGCAAAGCTTTTACAGCGGCAAGAACATCACTCTTGTGATTGGCACCGGTCCTGGCGGCGCCTACGACATCCACGGCCGTTTGCTTTCTCGCCATTTTGGAAAACACCTCGCGGGTGCGCCCAAGCTGATTGTCCAGAATATGCCGGGCGCGGGTAGCATCACGGCATCGAATTATGTCTATGCCGTAGCGGCACAAGACGGAACTGTTCTGGCCAATATTTTGAATACCGTCCCCTTGGCTGTTGCGCTGGGCCAAGTCCAGACGCAATTCGATCCCTCAAAGTTTCAGTGGATCGGCAACATGGTGCGTGAAGTTTATGTCGTCATGGTCTGGCATACGGCGCCGGCAAAAAGCATCGAAGATGCAAAATCGGCGAATGTTCTTCTAGGTGCCACTTCCCCCGCTGCTTTGAGCGGTATCTACCCGCCTGTGTTCAATGATCTGTTGGGCACCAAGTTTCAACGGATTGCGGGATACAAAGAAGCCGTCGCGATCGACTTGGCAGTTGAACGCGGCGAAGTTCACGGCCGAGCTGGCGAGACATGGTATGGCCGAACCGGAACGATGTGGGAATGGGTACGCGATGGCAAAGGCAAGATCATTCTTCAGATCGGCTTCAATAAGGCCGATGAGCTGCAAGACGTGCCGCTGTTCTTGGATCTTGTGAAGAACGATCCAGAGAAACGCCAACTCGCTGAACTGTTTTCGTCGCCGGCCTTATTTGGAAAACCCACGGTCGTTTCGCCGAATGTCCCGGCCGACCGCGTGAGCCTCCTCCGGCGCGCCTATGCGGACACGATGAAAGATCCCGAGTTTCTCGCTGATGCCAAGAAGCTTGGAATCAATATCGAGCCCGTTTCCGGCGATGAGCTTTCCAAGCTTGCGAAAAGCTTTGGTGAAATCTCGCCTACTTTGCTTGACCAAGCTAAACGTATGGCCAACTAAGCTGCTGTAGAGATGTGCATAACTGGGGTTGATCTTCTGCGCCAGCCTTGGCGTGAGAGCAACCTCGGCGCACATACGTTAAGCCCAATCGCTTCTCTGTACATGTAAGCTGCAGCATGATCTGCACTCATGCCGGTGGTGATAATGTCGCCGGAGGGGGTTGTCCGTCTAACGCAACTTGTCCGAGGACCGTTATAGCTTCCTCAATTTCGACGGCGTTTATGCTTGGACCTGTTCCTCCTCGGCCTTGACGGGACTTCGTCATTGCCCCGCCGGACCGCTGCATCGACGACACGGCGCAGCAGATTCGTCATTTCGGATATATAGATTACCCTCCGGCAAGGCATGGCGCCGCGCGGCGGCGTTCACGGCAAGGCCTTCGGATAAAAGCCCGGATCGCCCCTTCATCGCCCCTGTGGTTGGAAGGTTACGTCTGGGGCTAAGCATAGCACACTCCGCTTATTGATTCCGGACCTCCCACCAGTCTGGCCACCGCACTTTCCTAGGTGTTCGCGCCGCGGCCATGACGGTCTCCTGTCCGGCGATGATCTGTAGACTGTAATAGGGCGCGCCGGCCGATCGGCACGAGCGATACAGCGCGCCGCAGCACCGCAGATCAGATGTTCTGGAAAAGGAACCAATAGGCGGGGCCTATATAGAACCTAATTTATCCGCGCCATTCCGACCGCTCGGCATCCTCGTCATGCCAACGCGCGTCTTCATCATAGTCGCGCGCAATACGTTCAAGCACCGCAGAAGTTCGCGGCCATTCTAGCGCAGTGGCTTTTGCATAAGCCCGGTATCGCGCTGCTTCGTCGCGCTCCAGAATGCCACCATCACCGGGCGATCGCGTTGTTACGCCCCGGCGATTGTGTGAACCAATGGCAAAGCCAGTTTCAAGATGCTTGCTGCGCGTGATTTCGATGAGCTCGCGAACAGCCACAGCTGGCCAGGCCCCATCCTCATCTGGAGGAGAAGCCGAAAGAGCTTCACCGATCTTTTGATCGGCAATATCCGCACGTCCAACCGCAATCGCCAATTTGCGCGCTTCTTTGACCCAATTTTCCAAAAGTGCGCCGTCGATACGCCCATCCGCTTGTGTGCCTGGGACACGGTCCCACAGGCGTAGCAGATTGAAGGCCTGCGACGCCACCGCTTGAGCATGTTCTGGATTCTTAGGAGGCGGTTCCACAATTCCGCTCTCTTCACTTGGCTTAAAAAGTGCCTTGAGAACTTCAATAAAAAATTCCGGCCGCTCTGCGAGAGCCTTAATCAGAATTTTGGGGGGCCGCGCCGAATATTCCAGGACAGGCAAATAGGCCCATTCTAGTTGCAACATTGTGTCGTCAGAAATGTTAGCCGCATCAAGCGATTTAAGAATCTCCGCTACATAATATTGGAACATCGTTGCTTCATTGTGGTCAGCCTCATTCTTCTCCCATGATTGCTGGATCGCCTCTTCCAAAACACGAATGAGAAGTTCGCTTGGCAACTGCTTTGGCAAGTGGTGACCGATAAACTGCAATGCCGACCTGGCACGACCTACATCGATGAGCTTACTGGCCATGAAGACAACATCGTCGACATCGCCTTCCATCCACAAGGTCGGAATCTGTTTCCAGTAACGATCTTCAATCTCTAAGCCAGCAAGGCGCGCTTGATCCCAAGTCCAACGTCCGACAGGCAAGGCCCGCAGTATTGTCAACTCTGCGTCAATTCCCCAATGCGCCTGCTTTGCTTGTGCCAAGAGCTTTGACGCCCAAGGTTCCTTAGCTTGCGTGAAAATCGAATAGATCAAGCCATGCGCAAGATCACGTTCACGCGGATGATCACTTTGGAGCGCCCGAGCGAGAATTTGATCACGTGTAGATGGATCGATCTCAAGCTGGGTCAATGTTGTTCCAACATAACCGGCAAGCTCCACGCTTCGTGCAAGTGCAAAGATTCCCTCGACCCCTTCGGCATCGAGCAAATTTTTCATAGCATGTTGTCGAGCGAGCGGGATCTTAGCTTCGTTGGATCGCCAGCCATCTACGCCGGGATCGGGCAGGCCCACACCGGGCTTGAAGAGCCAAGCAATACGCTCAATGGAATCATTGGGCTCAAACGCATGATAAACCGCTTCAATGTCATTCAACACATCTACATCCCAAGACCATTCCGCCTCGGGAAATTGTCGATGATGATGCAAAATTCCGCGCAGTGTTTCCCATATCTGAATACGGTCTGCGGCTGGAACAATCTGTGATTCCACCTCACGCAATTTCTTGATAGCGACTGTCTGATCAGGTGCGAGATGGCTCATTCGTTGAAGAAGTTTTGTCCAACGTTTCGGATTCTTACCTACATCTTGCAAGAGTCGAAGGGTGATTTCCTCATTGCCCTGCTTTAACAGCGCGTAGGTCACAATCTCCTGTTTGTCTTGCGAGTAGTCTCGCCAACGTGGATATGGCGACGGCGTAATGACGCCATGTCTACTTGGCAACATGCTGAGTTGGAGCTTCCACGCAGAATCCGGCTCTATTTTTCGCAAATGATCGAGCGCTCGTAAGCGCTCCGTCAAAGAGGCGTAGGTTTGCGGGAACCAAAGCGAAAAAATCTTCGCAAGGCTATTATCGGGTCGGTTTGAATACTTGCCGCCTGGATCAAGACTATCCAGTTTGGCAAGTGTCGCCGATACGCGCCCCAGATTTTGCGGCGACCAAGCCAGAGATTCCAAGGCCCAAAGCAGATTAGAGATATGCTCGCCGCCAAATGGTCCGCCATCGGCACCAAAGAGGCTTAGAATCGGCCGATCATTCCGCAACAGACTGTCATCGATCGCATCGAGAAACTGCATTGGTGCAGCTTCGGCCAGCAGGCGAAAATCTCGTGATAGCGACCACCAGCGTTCCCGCGATGCGCCATCAAGCAATTTATGAACGATATATTCGGCGCGACTTCGAACTCCCGCGACGCTCACGACACGATCACCGAATAGCGAAAGTAGAATAAGAGTTTCTCCCAAACCATTCCGCAAATAGCCGGAATACTCTGGACGAATACCCTTGGTCGCGGCCATCCAACGTTCTTCAGGGTCAACGTCATAACGCGGGTCATGCGCACCCAACACGTCAAGTGCTGCAGCTTCAAAATGGGCAATGTCCGTTGCCGACAAGTATTTTGCCAAAAGTGACCAAGCATTTTGGGGAGATGCGATCTTCCAGGCCGTGCCAACTTTACGGATTGGGCTATCGACTTTTGTCACTAGTGCTGTGAGATCAGCGGCAATATCTGCATAAGGTGCCTTGCCAAGACGAGCCAATATCTCCTTGTCGGATTCCACTTGCTCGTTCCAGCCGCCGGCCATAAGCGCGGCGAGCAGTCCGCGAGAAGGGCGCGTGCCCGCCCAATCTGGCAATCGTCCCGGCGCAGATGGAATTAAACGACGGAGAATTGCGAGGCTACGCGATGAATCACGAGCTAGGCTTTCTGCGCGCGGCGCTGGCACACCCGCATCAGTAAGCGCACGCTCTATCGCATTACGTGAGGGACGCGCAAGACGCCGATAATCGCCGTTTTCGTCGGTGTTACCGCCGTATGTGAGAAGCACATGGTGTCCGCGCTGAGCAAGGCGTCCTGCCAACCCAGCCTCAGGATCCATCAGAACAATAATCAATGGTGTAATGCTGTCAGCCAGCATTCGGGCAGTTTCAGCACTAGTCGCAACCAGGCAGCGATTCAAATAGTGTTGGGCCGCATCGGAAGGCAACTGGCTAATGGCTGCGAACGCAAAGGCAGCCGCCTCATCAGCGGATTCAGCCTGTAGGGCAAGAAGAGAAGCGCTAGAACGTAGCCACTGCAAAACAGCAATGGCGTCATCGTCGCGATCTGCCAAAATTAGGTCCTGTGTCAGTGGCGTTTGTGTTGCCAAAGACCATTCCAGCCAGACTTCTTCTAGCTGTCGAACGCCAACTGGGCGTTTTCCGATATGTGTCGCGAGCCATTGGCCCACTGCAGGATATAGCTCGATCCAATGAACAAGATCTGTCGCGTCATATGCCTGAACATCGCGCCATAGATTGAGCGCACGTTTGTCCGCAACCCATTTTTCACGCTGAGCCCAATGTCTCGGTGTGACGAAGATAAAGGTGGCATCCAGAGGTTTAATTTCGCCGGGGGCCATTGAACGTTTTTTAAAATCGTCGCTGGCTTTGCTAGCTATGTCTTGCCGTTGGGTACCAATCTCCCATCCAGAAGTCCCCTCAGGCACATAGCGGCTCGCTTGACTGGCTCGCGTGATTCCATCCCAACCTGGATGTTGAACACCCTCGTCTGCAGGAAAATGAATATCGATTCCTGGCCCATGCGCGGCCCGAATTAGCTTCGCAATCAACGTCGGCATTGCGGCCTGACCATCACGGCGCTCGGCCCACTGCGCAAGGTCTGTGGCATCAACCCAACGGACGGGAGCACCGGAGCTATTGCTAGCGGCAAGTGCAGGTAGCTGGGGGCCAATGACCGCGCCCCCCGACAGAAAATGAACGCCTTCACTTTCCAGGGCCTTCCTCATGGCTTCAGCATTATTAGGAACGGGCGTTCGTTGCCCCCGTTCGAAATCAGCTACCGTTGAAGCTGCAACCCCGGCTTTTTTGGCCAAATCCTGTTGCGACCATGCCAATAGCGCCCGAGCTGCACGAATTTGCTTAGGCGTGAGATCCCCAGGGGTTGCTTCTGGCGCTTTCATGTCATATTATTTATATGACGTCGTAGCTTATTCAAGATAAATGCACTGGGAACGGTGCATTTGTTATTTTTTGAAGTCTTTTATTTATAAATACCGTATTTATATAACAATCCATGGCGAACGTCCTAGAATCTCCGGCCGACCGTGCGCTCACACTCGCTAAAGAGCGGGGCATCGCCCGTGCGCGCGATTTTCAAGCCGCCGGCATACCACTCGTTTACCTCAAGCGCCTTTGCAACGATGGGCGCCTGATTCAACTCGCCCGCGGACTGTATCAAATTCCTGATCTTGCGGGGACCGACGCAGCCCATAGCCTCGCTGAAGCCGTCAGGCTGATGCCACGAGGGGTTATCTGCCTCCTTTCCGCGCTTCGTCAGCATGGCCTGACCACACAACTCCCCCGTGGGGTTTGGATAACGCTTCCGCGAAAATCGCGGGCCCCAAAATCGGCACCGTTTTCCCTCGAAATTATCTATGCAACTGAACCGGCTCTATCCTCGCACATTCAGCATATCACCGTCGAAGGTGTGCAGGTGCCAATCTATGATGTACCAAAGACGATCGCTGATTGCTTCAAGCACCGTCGTCGCGTCGGCCTCGACGTCGCCGTGGAAAGCCTACGCGATGCGCTCAATCAACGTAAAACAACGGCGGCGCTTATCATGCAAGCCGCCGCACTTAATCGCGTCACCAACGTGATACGCCCTTATGTCGAAGCACTGGTATGAAGAAAATCAAAAATCTTCCCGTGTCTCTTCAGGCAAAGTTGTTGGCTTACGCCAAAGCTAACGGCGATGACTATAACCGCACGCTTGTTCGGTATGGCATCGAACGCTTTTTGTTTCGTCTATCGCAGCATCCTGATCGCGATCGCTTTGTCCTCAAAGGTGCGATGCTGTTCATCACTTGGCCGGAAGGCGCACAACGACCGACCGGTGATTTGGACGTGCTGGCCTATGGTCCACCCGAGGTCGCAAGCATGAGCACCTTCATCAAGAATATATGCTCTATCCCCGGCCTCGAATCAGAAGACGGACTGATGTTTGCTCTCGACAAAATTGTTGTCGAGGCTGTCCGTGAAGATGCGGGCTATCAAGGACTTCGAGTCGAAGTGCCCATGACCCTCGGGACCACCAGAATTAACCTGCAAATCGATGTCGGATTTGGTGATGCAGTCTATCCCCCGCCCAAAAGAATCAGTTTTCCATGTCTCCTACCTGCAGATATGCCGGCGCCACAGGTTCTCGCATATCCGCCAGAGACCGTAATCGCAGAAAAGTTCGAGGCGATGGTGCGCTTCGGCGAAGCCGACAGCCGACTCAAAGACTTCAATGATATATGGGCGATCATGAAGACTTTTAATTTCGAGATGGCGACATTGGTCGAAGCAGTGCTCGGGACGTTCAATCGTCGTGGCACGGTCCTGCCTAATAGCGTGCCCTTTGCTTTAACCGCTGAGTTTGGGCAGCTCCCAGAAAAGCGTAGGATGTGGAATGCCTTTCTCGGCCGCAACCCACCTGCCATGCCACCGCCACCTCTAGATGATCTCCTGACTGAACTTCGGGGATTCTTTGGGCCCATGTTAGCTGCCGCTGCTCGCTCTGATAACGCTCGCGGCCAATGGGATCCAATTCGTGGCTGGGTTGTCTAAATTCACCCAACACTTCGAAACGTGGCAATAGTCGACATGGACCAATTTGCGTCCACGATGACTGCTCGAGGCCTGTTGCATCTCTTTTTGCGCCGTTACCCTAAAAACCGCCCTCGATATAGTCATGGCATCGCAGAGCGGATGTACGAAAAAGGAACGGATCGACAGATCCGATGCAGTCTCAGATTTATAGAAATCCGGCATTGGCCGCGTCGATAACGCGTCTAGACGGCCCCCATCCTGAGGCTGATAATCCTAAACCTGGGGGACCAAATGGCACAGCTCACTGCCGCCGCAAAGCCAAACAGCTGGCAAGACACCTGCTCACGCGCACTGCTTGATTGCGTGCGAAAGGAAGTCAACAAAGCCGGTGCCGGGCGGTCTCTTTGGGCGCTAAAGCGCCGAGCTTTTGCCGAGCAACAGCGTGTCATCCTCGCCGATATTGATCTGAAGGGTGCCGCACTGCGCGGATTCGATTTTCGCTATTGCTATATCGTCCGCTGCGATTTTGCTGAGTGCGATCTGACCGGCACGGATTTTCGCGCCACCATGATGCGCCGTGTGCATTTTACCCGCGCCAACCTTTCTGGTGTGAATTTGAACGGCGCCGATCTCAGTAGTGATTGCAATCTTCACGCTTTGCATTTCGATGACGAAAGCCAATTCGATTTGGCGGGCGATATCAGTGAGGAAAATCGCGCGGGGCCGGCCTTGAAACAACGGATCGACGATCATCGCTATGTCGGCGATGTCCGGCGCTTGACCCGCAGCCCGCTCGGCAAAATCTGGAACTTCGTGACCGATTATGGCCGTAGCATCAAACGACTGGTTCTGGTCTCAATCGGCATCAACGCTGTCTTCACCCTGCTCTACGGGTTCATTCATTGGTTGGCCCCCGAACGCCTGCCGTCGCCGAGTTCTCAGACAGCCTTGGAAATGCTGTTGCTGTCGTTCCAGAAATTTCTCAACACGACCTCGCCCATCGAGTCGTCCGATCTCCTCGTCAATGCAGTCTTTGTCGTCCATGTAACGATCGGTCTGGCAGCGCTCGGTATCTTCGTTGCACTTCTCTCCAAGCGTCTCGTGGCGAGCCTGCGATGACCCGCTTAGACCAGCTCATCCAGACCACCAAAGCTGATGCGGCCCGGTTCTTCGAAACCTTTGCCGACGATGCTCCGCTGATTTTTGAAGCGTTGCTGATTGCCGAGGATCATCGCGCAGAACGTCATCATGGCATTGACTGGTTCTCGTTACTTCGCGCCCTGGTCTTGTTTCCACGCACGCGGAAACTGCGCGGGGTAAGTACCATCGAGCAGCAATATGTTCGCACCGTCTTTAAACGCCGAGGTTCACTGATTTGGTGCAAATTACGCGAACTATGGCTGTCCTGGCGCCTCGCGGGCACATTGTGCAAACAAGAAATATGGGCGGCCTATCTCATGCGCGCCTATTACGGCGCCCATCAAATTGGTTACGGCGCAGCCCGTCGTTCGTTTTGCCCCCAGAGAAAACCTCTCTCCATACATGCCGCCGCGGAAATTACTGCCTGTCTTAAATATCCCAAGCCCGGACAGCGCAATGCGCAATGGCGTCAAGCGCATCAAACCCGTGTGCAATATATTCTAACCCGCTACGCGCGCCTCACGAGCGGTGCGGCCAAACGCCCCACCTCGTTCCCGTATTTACAAAATAAGCCTCTCTAAAGCGTCCTAATTTTGTAATGGGCAAACGTATCTCCTCAATGTTGTGAAAAGCCTAAAGCACACGGACGCCATGCCACATACAGCTCCCTCAGAAGATGAAATTATTCGCCTTTTTGAGACTGGACAGCTGTGGCAAGAAATTACCCGACACCATGCAGAAGATGATGAATCTGAAGATTCATTTGTCCGGCGCTGTATCCGCCTGCATAACAAGTCACGCATTGATTTACTCGGCTTAGCGAGCGAAGAAAGACTTCTTCAAACGCCAACCCACCAATTTTTTACCGCGCAGCATTTCTACTGCAACGCAATTCCCGAATTGCATGCAACCGTGGGCGCCGTCATGCAATGCTGCTTGGACCTCGTTACAAAAGCCGGAAATGATCTGGCATCGAATTTACCAAATGCCGCATTCCGCCAATGGTGTTTAAATAATTCAGATGGGACCAATGCGGTCATTGCTGCGGCACGAACAGGCGACGATCTCGCCAAAAAATTTGTAACATTCGCGCTGGAAGCACTTGGCGACACGGCAGTAGCGCTGAGCTTTGTGTCTGATTTTTTCGACGACCGGCGCCTATCGGGAATGACTGCTCTCGGGCGCATGAAATTCGCAGATCATGCGGCGGCACAAATCGCTCTGACAGCTTTAGCGCCTCATGTTGGTCAGGGCGACGAAAACACCCGTAACAATGCGCTACTAGCCTCTTTCAGAATACTTGAAAGCCACAACGATGCTGTCCTTGCATATCAGCTCGTGATTGACGCCACGACGATTGCGACACCGATGTTGCTCATGGGCCTGGCCATGGTCTTATCAAATCACCAGGCGCAACTAAGTGATAATTCTATTCGATCGATTTTGAACGCGCTTCTTCATGTGCCTCATGAACATAACGGGACGATCAAACAAATCGATCAAGGCTTGCGCAAGCTGTTAAAGACGCACACAAATCTCGCCGTCGACTATTTAACCCAAAAATTGGCGGACGCGAATTTCACGATCGAGGATTTTCCCTCAACACGCCATCGATTGGTCCATGAGAATTCCGAGGTACTGCAATCTGTTCTAGTGAGCTGGCTTCTCGTCGGCACCGTTAAGCTTTGCAACAATCTTTCCAAGCTTCTACCAGACGACGAAAAAGCACCCCTGAGTATCGATTTTCAAAAATACTCCCTCACGTCCAGTCAACGCATTTTCATCTGCCATAAAGCCATTGGCTTTCTTTTTATAGATGCCGTTGCTTGCTGCTCCATCATCGTGTCTCTCCTTCGCACGAGCGATCGAGAAAGCGCAGGGGAACTGGTCAATCTCCTAGTTGATCCGATGCTGCGAAATTACGGTGGCAACTCGCTCGACTATCTCAAGAGTATAGAAAAATCTGACCCCGCATATAACGCAGTAAGGCGTGCATTGCGGCGCAATGATCAACATATCGCCGGATTGAATGCTGTGGGTGAAATCAAGGAGCTGCACCCATCCACGCACAACCGAAACTTGGTGGATCAACGACAGTTTGACCAGATGCACGCCGCGCAGAAGCAAGCGGAAAGCCAATCCATTTTTGCGGACCTCGTTCACCGATCCGTTCTTCTGTATGGCAAAAAATCCCTCACATATGTCAATGACCCATCGGGAGAGAGGCGTGAGTTAGAATTGGATCTCAAATCCATAACCGTCTCGGTGGAAGTGCCACGCGGACAAACCCTTGATCCGGTTGGCCTGGAATACATGCTTCGGGTCTTTCGCGCAGAGAAACCGACATGAAGCTTCTCTTTCGCAATTACCTCTCGTCTCTCAAAGAACGAGATGAACTCGATGCGATCTTACCCGACCTTCTAAGTGAACTTGGCTTCACTGTGTACTCGCGCCCTCAGCGTGGCACGTCACAAGCTGGCGTTGATATCGCTGCTGTGGGCAAAGATGAGGATGGCGAACAAAAGGTTTTCTTATTCTCGATTAAGCAAGGCGATCTCACGCGCTATTCTTGGGATAATGATTCACCTCAAGCAATGCGCCCATCCCTCAATGAAATCTTAGACAATTACATCCCGCATCGTATTCCGAAGCGTTACAAAAAATTAAAGATTGTCATTTGCCTCGTGTTTGGCGGCGATATGCATGAACAACTGCGCAGTACGGTCAATGGCTACATTGAGAAAAATTCAACAGACCGTATTTCATTCGATGAATGGAATGGCGACAAACTTGCCGGTCTCCTCTTACAAGGCATTTTACGAGAGGAGATTATGCCGAAGGAATTGCGATCACATTTACAGAAGGCCGTCGCCATGGTTGACGAGCCGGATGTTGCCTATCAACACTTTTCCTATCTGGTCAGACAATTATGCCAAAAGGCAAAAAATGGCCCCGCGCGCATACGAGTCGCGCGGCAAATATACATCGCCTTGTGGGTGCTCTTCGTATGGGCGCGAGACATCGATAATCTCGAAGCACCTTATCAAGCCAGCGAGTTAACGCTTTTATATGTGTGGGAGCTACTGCGCCCGCATATCGGCGCCAAATCCTTGGCTATCAATAAAGCTTTGACGAGTGTGCTCAATCATACGATTGCATTGCATCTCATCATTGCGACCGATTTTTTAAATCGAAAAATTCTCCCTCACGCGGCCGTCCCCGATGCCATATCGATGGCGGTACATTCCAGAACGCCGATTGATGTAAATATCAAACTTTTTGACATTCTTGGGCGCATAGCCCTGACGGGCCTGTGGCAACTCTGGCAAGTGCGCCGGGAAACAGAGGACGTACAGACGAAGGTCAGGCTTCAGCTCTCTGAGCTGTCCGCATTGGGCTTTAAACTGATCTCTAACAATTCAGCACTCTTTTTACCGGCACGCGATCAACAAGCCATCGAAATTGCACTCTTCTTACTTTTTGTCGCAAGGGTTGGCGGCAATGCTGATGATGCACATGCCTGGCTTTTAGAAATCACTCGGCGATTGCGTCTGAGCGTCATAAGCCATGGACAATACCCGAATATCTTTTCAAATTATCATGAGCTCATTGCTCATCCACGCGCACAAACTGACGAATACCGCCGTGAAGCAACGGCAGGCTCGATCCTTATTCCCTTGCTTGCAGCATTCTTATCCGCATTTGGGAATAAAGAGGCTCTGCAAATTCTCACGGATCTAAAAGCTGAGGATTTAGCGCATTGCACATTGCAATGGTGGATACCTGATCGAACAAGCGAAGACTCGCTATACATTGGCCGACGCAATCACGGCGTTGCAATTTGTGATCTTCCACTTTCCTCAGCTGGAAATGACCTGATTGACACTCTGCAAACAGCTTGTAAGAAGCTTAAGGCAGAGTTTGCGTCATTATCCGCGATAAATACCGAATGTTGGCTAGTGGTTTTGACGGCCTGCCGTCATTATAGATTGCCCATACCACCGCAGTTTTGGCTTGAGATCATCGCTTAGCGAGAGATTTGTGTCTGATCCTTCGAAATGGGCGGATATCCGAAAGGTCGTTTTAGAACGCGACGGCTACCAATGCTGTGATTGTCGTCTTTCTCTCAATTCTCATAGCGCTCATATACACCATGTGATGCCGCGTGCACTCGGCGGTGCCGATGAACCAGCCAATCTCATCACGCTATGTACTGGCTGTCATGCAGCCTTCCACCCCAATTTACAAGGCAGGCTGTCGCGTCGGCTGATGGAGCGCTGGGCTTGGTCACTGGCCCGCTGGCTCGATCAGTCGATCCCCAAAGTCGGCGAAATCGCCGCTCTCGGTGCCGCCCTTCGCTTTTTTGGCGTCGCCAAATTACGTGACGGTCAACTACCGGTCGTGATTGCCGCTCTGCAGGGCCGCTCAATTTTGATGATTAGCCCCACCGGCTCGGGCAAAAGCCTCTGCTTTCAGCTGCCCGCGCTGATGTCACGCGGAACCAGCTATGTCATCAGCCCACTTAAAGCCCTGATGGCTGATCAAATCAGTAAGCTGACCCGCGCCAAGATTCCTGCCAGCTTTATCAACAGTGATCTCGACCGGCAGGAAAAATCCATCCGCTATCAATTGTTGGCGCAAGGCGCGCTCAAATTGCTCTATTGCGCGCCCGAACGCTTCAATCCCGATCTGGTCAACCAAGAGGAATTGGACCGCATTACCGCGGTCAAGCCGCGCTATCTCGTCATCGACGAGGCCCATTGTATCGACAAATGGGGGGGCGATTTTCGCCCCAGCTATGCCCAACTTGGCGCTGTCAAAGCTCAGCTCGGCCATCCAGCAGTACTTGCCTTCACCGCCTCAGCCGGCGTGCGGACCCAACGCCGCATTCTGCAATCGCTTGGCCTGACCAATGCGACCGTCTTTGTCCGCGGTGTCGACCGCCCCAACATTGCACTCTGTCGCCTGCCCCTCGAAGATGACGAGCAACGTTATGATCTCTTGGCCATGCTCCTCAAGTTGCCCATGGCGGGGCGCTGCATGATCTTTGTCCCCACGGTGCGTATCGGCGAAGCAATCTCAGCAGCATTGATGCAGCGAGGCCATCATGTGCCGTTTTACCATGCCAAACTGCGGCCTTCGGTCCGCGAATTTCTTCAGAAGCGCTTTACCGGTGAGATGCAACCCTCCTGCACCGCCATTATCTGCACCAATGCCTTCGGCATGGGTTTGGATATTGCCGACGTACGTCTTGTCTTGCATTGGCAGCACCCCGCTTCGATGGAAGATTATCTCCAGGAATTTGGTCGTGCCGGCCGTGACGGCGCGCAGTCTCTCGCCCTGCTGCTCACGCGTGATAAAGACGTCGGCCTGCATGACTATATGATTCGCCGCACCCTCGAGAACGCTTCACTCTCTGAAGCCGACAAGGCTTTGGCCTATCGCGAAAAGCGCCGGGCTCTCGATGACATGAACCGAACGGCCACAGAGCGCAGTGCCTGTCTGCGCCAGCGCATCCACGATTATTTTGTCGATCCGCAGGCAACGGGGCCCGACTCCTGGGCCCTCTGCATTCTCAATTGGATCTTCGGCACACGCAGTAAGCAGGTTAAGCCCCAATACTGTTGTGACTATTGCGACCGAGTGACCGGAAAAAGCTTACTGCAATGGATGAAAACTGTCATCCAACCACGTCAATAGACGTACTACAGCCGCGATATCACGACGATCGCGATGATGATTAAGACAACCCAAAACCAGATCCCCGCTGCGCTCGATTCATTCGGCGGTACGGTCTCTTGCGAGAGAGCTGCTCGGTCATTCTCTCGATGAACTGGAGAAACTGGCGTCGTCGAAACGGGTTGATGCCGCACCGGACCAGGGCGTGGCGAACTTCGCTGCTGGATTGTTCCAAAACGTCTTTTTGTTGCACGTGACTTACCCAGTAAGCCGCTTTGCAGAGGGTGCGCCGCTTGCAGGGCTGCAATTGCAATTTGCGCGCAAGCATGAGCATCCGAGTCTGCGCGATGATGATTCAGTGTGATTTTAAGCTGCCGGCATACATCAGGGAGCTTGGTCGGATAAATGCTCCAAGCCGCCCGTGCGAGCTTCACGGTACATATAAATGGAATGTCCGGAGCGGCTTGCCCTGCGCGTTCGCAGCAAGCCTTTAGCACCTTCCGGTCGAAGGCCGCATTGTGGGCGAGAAGATAATCCGCGTCGCTGATCTCTGGCCATAGCTCTTGCCAGACTTCGGCAAAGGTCGGCTCGGATCGCACATCGGACCAGGTAATGCCATGAATGTAAGTAAATACAAATTGCGAGCGGGGTGGTCGAATCAATCGATGTGTAACTTTGGTCAGTTCGCCATCATCGATAATTGCCAGGCCGATTGCACAAGCGCTATCTGGGCTCTGGTCTGCTGTTTCAAAGTCGATTGCCACCAAACGCACGGGATCCCCCAATCTGTATGCGCAACTGATGAAACCTGACCCCCTGTAAACCTGCCGTTACAGGCACGCAGATTTTTGCACTTCATAGTCATTAGATTAGGTTCACGAGATAGATATCCGCGGCCTTCGATAGAATAGCCAAGGACGTATCTCCAAAGTTTGTATCGAAGTGGATAGCTTAATTTGAAAGCCCAAACTATTGGCGGACTTCGCGGGATTTCTTACACTGAGATAAATGTTTTACCGGGGGAGTCCGCCTTGCCAGCGCAAACAATTCAGAGCCAAGACATTTCCGTCTCTGGCATCTTTCAATCGTTCTATGCCGTACCTGATTATCAGCGTGAGTATGTCTGGCAAAGTGATCAAGTCGAACAACTCCTCAGCGACATTAATGCTGAGATCGACTACTCGAACAATGGTGAGTCACCGGAATATTTCATAGGCAGTATCGTCGTCTGCAAGAGCGATCGCGGCATCTTCGATTTGATCGATGGCCAACAGCGCATGACAACGCTTTACATATTGTTATGCGCTATACGCGATCGGGCTAAGGTACTGGCGCAAAACCCTCCCGGCACGATTAATTTTCTAATTGCTGCGCCAGACACTGATGCGCGCGGACAAGACACTTATAGATATCGACTTGATCTTCAATACGAAGACAGCGGTACGGTTCTTGTTGATCTCGCCGATGGCAAGGCGCTGAATATTGGTACCACCCCTACTAGTTCGATTGAAAATATTTCAAATGCATACAAGACGTGTGCCAACTTTCTCACGCGCGAGTTCGGAGAGAATATGGCCGCGTTGCGCATTTTCTTCGGCTATGTAACGAACAAAGTGAAGTTGATCAGGATTGAAACCGAAAGTGTCGCCAAAGCTTTAAAGATCTTTGAAACGATCAATGACCGAGGCGTTGGCCTCAATTCCATGGATTTGTTGAAGAACCTTCTGTTTATGAAGGCTCGCACTGAGGATTTCCGTAAACTCAAAGAGGTTTGGAAGCGCCTTCAAGATGCGATCTATACAATGGAAGAAAAGCCTCTCCGGTTTCTTCGCTACTATATTTTAGCTAATCACGATATCGAAGTTCTGCGCGAGGAGGATATTTATGATTGGTTCGTTCGCAATGAACGTGAATGTGGCTATAGCCAGCATCCTCTCAAATTTGCTGAAACCCTTTTAGATGCGGCCAGCGCCTACGGTCACTTCTTGTCCGGCCGTGACCATCACGGGCAATCCAATCGCTTTCTACAAAACATCAAAATGCTCGGTGGTAAGAGCGCCCGCCAACACCTGATTATTTTACTCGCAGGTCGCCATCTCACATCCGATCAATTCGACGAATTGTGTAAAGAGGTTGAGAATCTTTTCTTTTGTTATGTGATCACACGTGAATCAACTCGCGACTTTGAGCGTAATTTTGCGCGTTGGTCGACCGAACTGCGCGGGATCAGCGATCAAACATCATTTGAAAATTTTCTAAATGAACATTTTTCCAAAACGAAGCGTGATTTATCAGTTCGTTTCGACGAGGCCTTCTCACGTCTTCATACCGATGCAATCCAATTCTATCGTTTGCGCTATATCCTAGCGAAATTGACCCAGTACGTGGACATGCAGGGGTTTGGCGTCATCGACGGTACTCAATCGTTGTCGCGCTATACCGACGGGGTCGATATCGAGCATGTTTTTCCACAGAATCCCAACGAAGCCGCAAGACGTGAATTTGGGATGGCTGAGGAAATGACGAGTGGTTTCCTGGGCAATCTTGTCCTGGCCGAACCGGCGATTAATCGCGCTCTTGGAAATGAGCCTTACTCAACGAAGCGTCCCGTGTATGGGCAGTCACAATATTTGCTAACGCGCGTACTCGCCCAAAAGGTGCAAGTCGGTACAAATACCGCGATGGACCGGGCTATCGCCGAGCTTGAAACATATGACAAATGGAATACGGCTGCGATTGCCAAGCGCCAGGGCGAGTTGGCCAAACTCGCGCGCAAAACGTGGGATATCCCCAAGTGATCACTACTTCATGCCGCCTCATTTTATAAGGCAACTCACCTTTTTAAGGACTTCCGGAAGATTCAAGTCTATCGCCTGAGCGATCTCTAATAGCTCCACGACATCAAGTCGCCGCTCGCCACCCTCATATTTGGCCACAAACGACTGCGGCCGTCCAAGGCGCTTGGCCAGCTGCTCTTGAGTTAGCTCCGTTTTCTTCCTTGCCTCCACCAAAGCTGTGATTAGCGCCTGGTGGGGCCTGCTGCGCAGGGATTTTCGCATCGCGCCTGGACTTGATAGTGGGCGCGAGAAGAGCTAATTCCCTTCTGGGATTATCCCAAAATAGGATTAACAGCGGCAAGTGCCGCCAATCGGGGGAAAGATGAAGCGCAAACGACGCGCAAGCGGCCTCACCAGCTTTCTGTTTCTCGGAATTGGTCTGTCTGCTTGCAGTTTCCCGCCGTCCTCCCCTGTTCCAGGACGCGACCGCTTCGGCTACGTCTATCCCGAGATCTGCCTCGCGGACGAAGGGCTCGACATTCGGATCGGCCCGACCTCTGAAGCGCTAATCGAGCAACGTGCAGCGCAGTTTCCAAACTACAAGCCGATGCGGCTGGGCAGACGAATTCTCGCTTACTACGACCAGGACCAAAAACTCATCTGGACGAACCCCAGGATGCAGCACACCGCCTGGGAGATGAATGATGCCATCAAACATGAGCGCTGCCGCGCGGTGGCATTGCGCAATGGCGTGCCATGGGACACATCAGGCCAAGAGCCAATCGATCGCCTGAACGGCGGTGTCAGGAGCGGGTGGTAGATGCGACTGGACAGTCTGGTGAGCCCATGAGTCTCTCATCGCTCGAACCCTGTCCGAACTGCGAGCAATCGATCTCAACGGCAGCGAAAGCCTGCCCCCATTGCGGCCATCCCTTAGACACTGAGGTCTGGGCCAATGCGCGCAGCCGGAAGGTTGCGAATATAAATCCCCAGTATGAGACGGGCGCCAAGGCTAAGAAGTCTGGATGCAGTCCAGTAGCCGCGCTGATTGTAGGCGGCCTCACCCTCGTGATCTTTATTGCCAGCCGTAACGACGCACCAAATCAGTTAGAACGCGACTGTAATGACTCTGGGCTCGCATACATCTACTCGCAGGATGTCGCGCGCGAGCACCTGCGCGCGCCCAGAACTGCGGATTTCCCGAACAAGAGCAATGTCTTCATCAAGAACCTCGGCGACTGCCGCCACCTCGTACTTGCACATGTCGATGCTGAAAACGCTTTTGGCGCCAAACTCCGAAACTTCTATACGGTGGCAATGACCTTCAACAAAGCCACCGAGCGCTTTGACGCAAACCCGCTCACTTTTCATATCAGTAGTGAACGATCAAACATGGCGGCCTTTGCAGCCCTGACCGAAGTTAATCTGACAAAGAGCTCACATTTACTACCTGCCTCAGAAGCTTCACTCAGTGAGCGGGACATCGTGACGCGCATCCAGCAGAAGCTTGCGCGACTGGGATATGACGTCGGAGCCGCGGATGGCGTTGCTGGCAACAGAACTAAGGCGGCGATCGAAGCTCATCAACGCAAGTTGGGGATTGCCATCACCGGAAAAGCCGATCGCGCATTTCTGGATCAATTAAAATGATTCATGGGAGCGTTGCTGCAGAGTCTTAAGAAGACCCGCCGTTATGGCGAAAAATTGCCTTTAGAAAACACCTACCCCTCGGAAAACCACGACATTCCCGGCACGAATTGCATGAAACTCGGAGCGATCAAATTCGGCATTTCTGTAAACCGTTGACGTTAGTCACCAATCTTCATTTTTTAATCTTCTGCCAAGCTACCGATCCTTTGTAACTCATTGAAATATATAAATATTATTGACATCCTGTGCCGGATATGCGAAAACCGCCTCGCCGCGCTAAATCGCGCGGCATTTAAGCAGCACAACGTCGACACCCCGCGACAACGAGCAGCTTTCTTCGGACCTTGAAAGGTCACTCGAGTAATCGAGTGGAAGAAGCGTCGTTACGCACGTCCCTTCAAGGCCCATTCACCACCGCACCAATGTCGGCGCGGTAACGGATGCACTTGCCTAACGGGGGACAAACATGTCGACGCCCAATCTTCAAAAGTCGCTTACTGCGGTACGTGAACGCACGCGCCACCGCGAAACTGCTTCGCCGCAAAGCGACGGCAGCCAGGTCCAGACCAACATTCCGCAGGTCCTCGCCGGCGAAGTCGTCTGGCTGGGGGTTGAGACTCTGAAGGTCTATGCGCGCAATGCGCGTCAACATTCGCCCAAGCAGGTCACCCTGCTCGCCGCGGCGATCCGCCAATTCGGCTTTACCAATCCCATACTGATCGACGCTGAGGGCCAGATCCTCGCCGGTCACGGCAGGCTTGAGGCTGCCAAGTCGCTCGGCATGACCAAGGTGCCGACGCTGCGGATCGAGCGCATGACTGAGGCGCAGAAGCGCGCCTATGTCATTGGTGACAACCGCTTGGCCGAGCTCGCCAAATGGGACCGCGAGATGCTTCGGCTCGAGATGATCGATCTCAGCCTGCCCGATCTGAATTTCTCCGCCGAGGTGACCGGCTTCAGCACGGCGGAGATCGACCTCATCATTGAGCAGGATGCGCCGAAAGCGCCCTCTAGGGACGATCAGCTTCCGGCGCTCCAGCCGCACGCCGTGTCCCGTGTTGGGGATCTCTGGCAGCTCGGCTCCCACCTTCTTTACTGCGGCAATTCCCTGGAAACGGCGAGCTATGACGCCGTGATGGCGGGGGCGCATACGCGTACCGTGATCACTGATCCGCCTTACAATGTACCGATCGCCGGCCACGTCGGCGGCCTTGGCCGCGTCCAGCACCGCGAATTCGTCATGGCCTCCGGTGAGATGACGGAAGGCCAGTTCACCGAGTTTCTCGAGAGTTTTCTCCGCTGCTCGGCCGATGTCTGCGATCTCGGTGCTCTGATCTACGCCTTTATGGACTGGCGCCACGCTTACGAGCTGATGACGGCTGGCCGGCGCATCGCCCTGCAGCAGATCGCGCTCTGCTGCTGGAACAAGGACAACGCCGGCATGGGAAGCTTTTACCGCTCCAAGCATGAGCTCTGCTTCGTCTTCCGGCATGGCGATGCGCCTCACGTCAACAATGTCGAACTCGGCCGCTACGGGCGTTATCGCACCAACGTCTGGGACTACCCGGGCGCCAATACCTTCCGCAAGGGCCGGGACGCTGATCTCGCCGCCCACCCCACCGTGAAACCGGTTGCAATGATCTCGGACATCATTCGCGACTGCACCAAGCGCGGCGAGACCGTGCTCGATCCCTTCTGCGGCTCGGGCACGATCCTGATCGCCGCCGAGCGCACCGGACGTCATGCCCGCGCCATTGAACTTGACCCGCTTTACGTCGACGCCGCCATCCGGCGCTGGCAGACCCTGACCGGCATCGAGGCTCGTCTCGCCGGTGAAAATGCCACTTTCGCCGAGATCGCCGCCGAGCGCAGCACGGAGGCAGCCCATGGCTAAGAGCAGCAAAACCACGAAGAACACCTCGTCCCCGATGGCTGCGCCGGCGGTTGCGCGGATGCGCACGCGCCAGCGGAGTACGACGACGCCCCCGGCACCCACGAAGCCCGCGCGCACGCGCCAGCACAAGGCCACGCGGGCCAAGGCCAGCGACGTCGGCTATTGCCGCCCGCCCGTTCACACCCAGTTCAAGCCTGGTGTTTCGGGCAACCCGAAGGGTAGGCCCAAGATGAGTGAGCGCTACGCCGATCTGCTGATGAAGGTGCTGAACTGGCGCATCGCGGTGGTCGAAGCAGGCAAGCGCAGCAAGATCAGCGCGCAGGAAGCGATTTTGAAGACGACCGTCAACAAGGCCATGGCCGGTGATATCCGCGCGGTGCTCGCGATTGAGAAGATGATCGCCCGCTACCTGCCCCACGAGCCCCCGAGAGAGGCCGAGGAGCCTCTCACCGAGACGGACGAGGAGATCCTCAACGCCTACCTCGCCCGAAACCTTAAAAATCGCAAGACCAAGGAGTAAGACCATGACCACCAACCGCAATGTGCTTAACGCGGCATTGCGCCGCGATCTCTCCAGCTTCATCGAGTACAGCTTCAACCTCATCAACGCTGGGGAAACCTACGAGCGTGCCACCTACGTGGCGGTGCTCGCGTGGCATCTCGAGCAGTGTGCCACCGGCGAGATCAAGCGCCTGATCATCAACATGCCGCCACGCTATCTGAAGTCCTTTTGCGCTTCCGTGGTCTTTCCGGCCTGGATCCTCGGTAATGACCCGACGCGCAAGGTCATCTGCGTCAGCTACTCGCAGGATCTGTCGGAGGAGCATGGAGCCAATTTCCGTCGGCTCGTCACCGAGGCGGCTTTTCGGCGGATCTTCCCGGGGTTCCAGATTGCCGCGAACCGCGCCGCGGAGGTCAAGACGACCTGCGGTGGGCATCGTCTGAACACGTCGATTGGCGGCACCATCACCGGACGCGGCGGCAATATCATCATCATCGATGACCCGATGAAGCCCGAGGATGCCCGCTCGCAGAGCGCGCGCAACAGCGCCAAGTCCTGGTTCGACAATACGCTTCTCTCCCGGCTCAACAGCAAGCGCGACGATGTGATCATCGTCGTCATGCAGCGCCTGCACTGCGATGACATGGCCGCGCATCTCATGGCCAAGGGTGGCTGGACCGTCCTCAACCTCCCCGCCATTGCGCCGGCGCCCGAGCGTATCCGCTTCGGCCGGGCGGTGTTTCAGCGGCGGGCCGGTGAAGCGCTCTGCCCGGCTCGTGAGGACCTGAAGGTGCTGGAGCAGCTCCGCAGCGACATGGGCAGTTTTAACTTCGAAGCGCAGTATATGCAGCAGCCGATCCCCGAAGCTGGGCAGTTCGTCAAGCGCGAATGGTTTGCCACCTACGACAGCAAGTCCAAGCCGACGGAGTTCGATCAAGTCATCCAGAGCTGGGATACTGCGGCGACGCCTGGCGCGCACAACGATTATTCGGCCTGCCTGACGTTCGGGATCGCCAATGGCAATTATTATCTGCTAGACGTCCTGCGCCGGCAGATGGACTACCCGACCCTTAAGCGCGTGGTGCTGCAGCATGCCCAGGATTTTCGCGCCGACCTTATGCTTGTGGAGAATACCACCCTAGGCGTCCCGCTCGTGCAGGAGCTGCGCGCTAGGCACGATACTTGGGCCCTGGCGATCCGTCCGCGTAGCGATAAGCTATCGCGGCTCACGCGCTGCTCGCCCGCCATTGAGGCCGGCAAGCTATACATTCCGAGCGAAGCTCCGTGGCTGGTGGACTTCCTGCACGAACTCTTGACCTTCCCTGATGGGCGTTACGACGATCAGGTCGATGCCCTTTCGCAATTCTTGAACTACGTCACGACCCGCCACTATCGCTATCGCGTCCGCGGGGAACGGCCCGATTGGGGACCTGATGATCCCGCGCGCCGTACCGGCCCGCGCCGACCCGGCACGCGCTTTCCCTGGGCGGCCTGATCGCCGTCGGACGCTGACCATACCACCGCGGTCAGCGTCCGCAGATCCTGACGAATACCCTCGGCGAGATACCAGGTCAGGACATCGCCGCTATAGGCCAGTTGCAGTTCGTCGTACAGCCGCCCGCACAGCACCTCGAGCTTGATGATCACGTCCTCAAGATCTTCGGCCGGCAGACCGGCCAAGCTTTCCGTCGCTTCAAAGATTTCGGCCTGATGCTCGCCCAGCGCGTCGTCGCTCACCGGCGGGGACAGCGGCAGGCGCCGCGTCAGGACCGCATGGTAAAGCCCCCGCAACGGCCGCTCCTCGTTCTCACCCGTCATCTGCCCCTCTCGCCCCGAAGACCGTGTCTTTGCTTCCTTTGCGCAGGCATTCAACTCGAATGTGCATCGCCGAGCGGCGAATTATTTGCGCATTAGCCGGCGCTTCGACTGGACTTCGCCTGCGCTCGGAGCGTTGCTGTCGACATGACGAACGGCCCGGGAGGGCCCGCCCCGACCGGCCTGCCGGCGGGGCTCTGGGCAGTGGGGCCGCAATTAAGCGGCGCTCACACCAAGGAGCCCAACATGACCAAACTTACCGACACCCAGCTCGTCATTCTCTCTGCCGCCAGCCAGCGCACGAGCCGCGCCCTTTATCCCCTGCCTAAGACGATCAAGCTCAACAAGGCAGCGGTGACCAAGGTTCTCAAAAGCCTGCTTAGGCGCCAGCTAGTCGCCGAACGCCAGGCGTCGGGCGGTGAAGAAGTGTGGCGCATCGACGGCCAGACCAAGCACACCCTCGTGCTGACCGACGCGGGCCTTGCCGTACTCGACAACGGGGGTGACTCGCAGCCCACGCAGACGAAGGCCGGGCAGCCGAACCATCCGGGCAGCAGCCCGAAATCTAAAGCCGCCCCGAATGCCGCAACAAAGAAGGTGGCAGGCGAGACCAAACTCGGCCAGCTCATCGAACTCCTGAAACGCAAAAATGGTGCGACCCTCTCCGAGGCGATGACCCTCACCGGTTGGCAGGCCCATTCGGTGCGTGGCGCCATGAGCGGCGCGATCAAGAAGAGGCTCGGCATGACCATCGTCACCGAGGCGGCTACGCGCGGCCGGGTCTACCGCATCGAGCCGTAAACGCTCTACAGTTGATCTTGAGACCATCATGAAGCTCTCGCCATCCCTTGAGGCCGAACTAGCCACCCTGCCGCATCGCAGCCTCGAGGGTCTGCGGCAAAGCTGGACCGAACTGTTCGGCATTACCGCCCCGTACGTTGGCGAGGATCTGCTGGTGCGGATGATCGCCTACCGGCTCCAGGAGCGGGCGTACGGTGGTCTCCCGGCCAGCACGTCGCGCAAGCTGCGCAAGATCGCCAGCGACCTGCGCTCTGACCGCAAAGCCACCTGTCTGCCCAACGGCCCCAGGATCGCTCCGGGCGTCCAGCTGCTTCGAGAGTGGAAAGGCGAAACCGAGGTGGTGCAGGTCACCACCTCGGGCTTTGTCTGGCGTGGCCAGAACTATCGCTCTCTCTCGGCCGTCGCGCGCGCGATGACCGGCACGCGCTGGTCAGGCCCGCGCTTCTTTGGCCTGCCCGACGGTGTAGAGCGACCCGAAAAGCCTCATCGTGGAGATGCGGCATGAACCTGGTGATGCCACCGCCCATTCGCTGCGCCATCTACACGCGCAAATCCTCCGACGAAGGGCTCGAGCAGGAATTCAATTCGCTCGATGCCCAGCGCGAAGCCTGCGAGGCCTACATACGCTCCCAGGCCCATGACGGATGGCGCCTCCTGCCCGCCCAGTTCGATGATGGGGGGCATTCGGGCGGGACACTCGAACGCCCAGCCATCCAGGAGCTGCTCAAGCTGGTGCGGGCAAAACAAGTCAATGTGATCGTGATCTATAAGATCGACCGCCTCACGCGCTCATTGGCGGACTTCGCCCGCCTTGCCGAACTGTTCGACCAATACGGCGTCTCCTTTGTCTCGGTCACACAGCAGTTCAACACGACGACCTCAATGGGCCGCCTGATGCTCAACGTACTGCTGTCTTTCGCTCAATTTGAGCGCGAGCTCACCGGCGAACGCATCCGCGACAAGATCGCGGCATCCAAGAAGAAGGGCATGTGGATGGGTGGGACGGTACCGCTGGGTTATGACGCGAAGGACCGCACCCTGGTTATCAACGAGACCGAGGCCAAAGTCGTGCGCAGCCTCTTCGACCTCTATCTTGAGCATGGCAGCGTCATGGCCGTGTGGGAGGAAGCACGTCGCCAGGACTATCGTACCAAGGCGCGCTTCGAGAACGGCCGGGAGGTGGGCAGCAAGCCGTTCTTTCCAGGCCACATCCATTTTCTGCTCAGCAATCCGCTCTATGCCGGCCAGATCCGGCATAAGGGGCAAATATATTCCGGCCAGCATCCTCGCCTGATCGACGAGACAACCTGGTCAGCGGTGCAGGCGAAGCTCGCCGAAAATCGCGCCAGCGAGGATCGTGTGCGGCAGAACCGCAAGGGCGCAAACCCGCTGTCCGGACTTCTCGTTGACGAGCGGGGGGCCAGTCTTACGCCCGTCCACACCATGAAGGATGGAAAGCGATATCGCTATTATGTCGCAAACCCCATCGGCCTCGTTGAGGCAGGGCGCCGCCGCCGGCGCACCCGTCTGCCTGCTGAGGAGATCGAGCGCTTGGTCGCAACCGGTCTCCGCGATGCCATCCAGAGAGTTCGACTACCCGAAACTCTCGGCGCCTCCATCCCGCCGCGACAACTGGCGCCAGCGCTCGAACGTGCTGAAGCCATACGCCACTCCCTTGTCGATCCTGATCACAATGCCTGGCAAGTCCGACGCCCACTTCTACGGCGCGTGATCTGGAGTGAGGGCAAGTTACAGATTGATGTCGACCGAGCCATTCTGGCTCAGCAGCTCGAGTTGAACGACATTGCGCTCGACGGAATTTACGAGATGGAAATTAAGGCGGCCATCGCCTTCCGTGGCCAACGCATGAAATTGATTGATGATAATCCCTCTGCGCCTCCACGCGCGCCCGACCGTGCATTGATCAAAGCCCTCGCGCGTGCGCATGACTGGCATCTCCAGATCTCACGAGGCGAAGTGACGTCTGTAAAACAAATTGCTGATGAGGAAGGGGTGACTGCCTCATATGTGCGCCGCGTGCTGCGACTGGCTTTCCTGGCGCCGGACGTCGTCGAGGCGATTGTTCAATCAAACCAGTCGGCTAAACGTCTTAGTCGCGACCTGATGCTCGGAGAGCGCGTTGATCTGAGCTGGACGAAGCATCGCCAGCTTCTCGTCGGCGCTTAATACTCGGGAATCAAATCCATAATGCGCGTTATGCGATTTTAAAAAAAAGGCGGTCGTTGAACTTAAGTTTATGCTTTGGTGAAACATATAATGCAATCAACGCATCACCAAATTCGAGCAGCGCAATTTTGGTCAGGACAAATTGCCCGAACGCTTCATGACTATTATTATAATTCAACGAGCATATGTGATGTTGTGGAATTTAATAAAGCCCAATTTCCATTCGCAAAAAGATCGTGGAAATCATCAAGTGGTGCAATACCGACTTTCAGCTTATTAAGGCCAAAGGGGTCTATGTGTCGGTTTGTTATGAGAATAGTCAGCTGTTATGAGAATAGTCAGCCAGACAAGGCGAAGAGCCACCAAGTAAAGGCGCGCCAATAATAAACGGGGGCAATAAGTGTCATCTTTCCGCTTTATCCACACTGCGGACATCCACATCGATAGCCCACTTGTAGGACTAGCGCGGCATGAAGGTTTAGCCGTCGAACGAATCCGGTCAGCGACTCGTGAGGCTTTTGATATTCTGATCGGGCAAGCAATTGACGAGCGGGTCGCCTTTATCGTCATAGCTGGTGACCTCTATGACGGCGACTGGCGCGACTTTCATACCGGCCTGTTTTTTATCCTCCAGATGGGCAGGCTCGCCAAGGCAGGCATCCGCGCTTTCGTCCTTTACGGTAATCACGACGCAGAAAGTCAGATCACCAAACGCCTGAGCCTGCCCGACAACGTAAAAGTATTCTCCACGCGCAAACCGGACAGCTTTGTCCTCGATGAATTCAAGTTGGCGCTGCACGGGCAAAGCTTTAGGCAGCGCGATATTACCGACAATCTTGTGCCCGGCTATCCGGATCCTTTTCCCGGCATGTTCAATATCGGCGTGTTGCACACAGCTCTAGGTGGCATGGTGGGCCACGAGAACTATGCCCCTTGCAGCCTCGGTGACCTCACGGCCAAGGGATACGACTATTGGGCGCTCGGTCATGTCCATAAAGGGCAGGTTCTACATGAAAATCCGCATGTCGTGTTTCCGGGCAACTTACAGGGCCGGCATATCCGGGAAACTGGCCCCAAGGGCGCGCATCTCGTAACAGTCGAAGACGGAGAGATCACAGATTTCACGATGCTACATTGCGACGTTGTCCGCTGGTCTCGCCTTTCCGTGCCTGTCGGTGATTGCAGCCGACCTGCCGAAGTTTCCGACCTTGTACGCCGGTCGATTGAACGTGCCGTCGCTGCGGAGGCGGATGGTCGGCTGCTGGCCTGCCGCATAGAGCTGACTGGAGCAAGCAAGATTCACGGTGAGTTGCTGGCATCCGTCGAAAATCTTATGGCCGAAGCGCAAGCGGCTGCGCTAGGCATCGGCGATGACACGGCGTGGATCGAACGGCTTATCGTATCAACGCAGTCCCAAAATGATCCGTCAGGATCTGTCGATCAGCATGATGCCTTGGGCGAGCTGCGCAACATGCTCGCCGACGCCGGCAAGGACGACGGCCTGTTGCAGCAACTCGCATGCGACATCGGCGAGCTTTCCCGCAGGCTGCCCGCCGACTTACGCACAGGCGTAGAAGATGCTGCGCTCAAGGCCGCTATCAATGGCGATTACGCCGATGTCATCGGCCATGTGCAGGATTATCTGAGTGCGCGTATTACGGCACCGGGAGAGTAGGCATGCGGATCAACAGGCTCGATCTCCTGCGGTACGGGCGCTTTACGAACGTCTGCCTGCCGTTTCCCAAAGCGAATTCCGACTTGCACGTCATATTCGGGCCAAACGAAGCTGGAAAATCCACCTCGCTTGCCGCCATCGAAGACCTGTTGTTCGGAATTCCTCACAATTCGCCTTACAATTTCGTTCACGACTACGGCGTCATGAGGGTCGGCGGTGTGCTGGAGCACGAAGGCAAGACCCTTGAGGTCCGCCGACGCAAGGGTAACAAAGATACGCTGCTAACGCCGGACGATAGTCCGCTTCCCGCCGGCGACCGCGTTCTCATGCCCTTTCTTGGCTCTGCCGACCGGACTTTCCTCACGCGCATGTTCAGCCTGAACCACCAACGGCTTGCTCAAGGCGGACGTGAGATTCTGGAAGCCAAGGACGAGGTGGGACAGACGCTTTTCTCGGCGGGCGCCGGTCTTTCGGGACTGCGTAATCGAATCGCGTCGCTTGGCAAAGAGGCCGACGAGTTGTGGGCGCCGAGGAAGGCCGGCCACCGGAAATACTACATGGCGCTCGATGCCCTTGAGGAGGCAGATAAAGCGCAGCGTGAGCATACCGTCACGGCCAGCAAATGGCAGGAAATCAAACGCGCGCTCGATGCCGCGCAGGAAGCCTATGAAACGCTCGAAAGCCAGATCGAAGAGAAATCGGTCGAACAACGAAAACTAAGCCGTATACGCCGTGTATACCGGCAAATACGAAGGCTGACAGAGGTTCATCTGGAAATCACTGCACTCGGCGAGGTTGCCGCGCTTCCGGCGGACGCGGAAGCACTACTGGCCGGTGCCGTCCAAGACCAGTCTGACGCACAGTCCAAAATCAACGAGTTGGACGGCCAGCTCTCGCAGGCAAAATCCGAGCGCGCGGGCCTCCAATACGATGAAGCCCTTCTCATGCGCTCCGATGATATCGCCGAGCTTCATAAACAACGGATCGAGATACAAAAGGAAAAGGCCGACCTCCCGAAGCGCCGCGCAGAACTGGCCACCAAAGAAGAACAGCTAGCCCATCTCGCGGAAGATGTCGGCTGGGGTACCGGGGATTCTACGGCGATCATCGCACGCATTCCGCAACGCGCCAAGGTCACCGCCGTCCGGACGTTATTCACCCGGCGGGGTGAACTGAGCGAGGCGACGAGGAATGCAGAAGCGACTCTTGAGGAGGCCAAAGACCAACTACGGGAGCTTCAGGATGAATTGCACCAGATGGAAGCGCCGCTAGATATATCGACTTTGGCTGCTGCGATCGGAGCGACGCGCGGTGTCGCCGATATTACCACCCGCATAAAAGCGGCCGAAAAGGAAGCAGCGGATGCCAGTACCGCCGTCAATAAGCAGCTAATACCTCTTCGCCCGCAGGTTTTCAGCGAGGAGGAGCTAGGGACGATGCCGGTCCCGCCCCGCAACGTGGTCCAGACCCACCGGGATGCCCTTCGCGATATTGAACAGGAGACCAAGTCCTGCCGTGACCGTATCGGGAGCGCCGAAAAAGAACTAGGGCAACGCCGCAAAGCCTTTGAACAACTGTCTTACGAAAAAGATGTTGTCGCGCTGCATGATCTCGACCATGCGCGCAAGCAGCGGGATACTGGCTGGTCGCTTATTCGCAGGCGCTATATCGACGGCACCGAAGTACCTGAACAGGACATAGCGGCCTTCAATGGGGACGCCTCTGACCTGCCGACCGCCTACGAACGAAAGGTCGAGGCCGCCGATACGCTGGCCGATCGGCGATTCGACAAAGCGGAGGCCGCCGGCAAGATCACGGTCATTGCTCGGCAGATCGCGGAGGCGGAGGAATCGCTTACAGCGATGCGCAACGAGGAAAGCGTGCTTGAGCAAAAACGCCGCAATCTCGAAGCCCAGTGGCAAGACTTGTGGGCGGAAGCGCCCTTCGAACCGCTCGCTCCCGAGTTCATGCTAACCTGGCTGGATACCAGAACGACTATTCTGGACCTTGTTGAAAAACGCACCATAGCGGCGGGTCGGATCGCCGCTCTTATGGACGAGGAAGCCGAAGCGCGTGTATCGCTGAACGCCGAACTCGCCTCATTAGGCGAGGATACGAGGGCGCTCGACAGTCAAGGCCTGCGCGTTCTGCTTGAAGTGGCGACGGCCGTCCAGCAGCGGCATGAAAAGCTTGCCGAGAATAAGAAAGCCACCGAAGAACAAATCCAGAAGCTCCGTGCAGATGAGACCCGGAAACAGGCGCGAGTCAAAAAGGCGCAAGAATCTTGGGCGGAATGGCTCGGTCAGTGGTCCCCGGCGCTTAAGTCGCTTGCGTTCGCCGATGACATAGCGCCGGATGTGGTCGCCGATCATCTTAATGTGATTGATGATATGCGCGCCCTGTCCAATGACATCGATCAGTTAAAGGGTGATCGCATCGCCAAGATCGAGCGCGACATCGAGGGCTTCTCCGCGTCCGTGAAGGCGCTGGTGAATGCCGTCGCGTCCGATCTCGCCAAGCAGGAACCCGAGGACGCCGTTCTCCAACTAGAAAAACGCCTCGAAGAGGCGAAGCGTATCAAGGATCAACAAGCAGAAAAGGACAGGGCGATTGCGGCACTCGAAAAGCGAATCGAAGAATGCAGCCGGGCTCGGATATCAGCGCAACGGGTCATAGACAGGCTTCAAGGGTTGGCGAGCGTCGAGAATCCTGACCAGCTGAGGGAGGCAATGCGCGTGTCGCGGCGCAAGCATGAACTCGGCGTTGAAAGGGTGACTCTTGAAGAAACGCTCAACGTGGAGGGTGACGGGCTTCTTCTGTCGGAGCTGCACACGGAATGCGAGGAAGTCGATCTCGATCAAATCTCGGCTCGCGAGGAGTCTCTGCAAAATGATCTGAAGGATTTGCGCGATCGCCTTACGCCGGCAGCCGAGCAGCGCGCACAGGCCAGGCAAATCTTCGAGGCCATCGGGGGCGACGGTCGCGCAGCGCAGGCCGCGGCCGCCCGGCAGGAAGCACTCGCTTCCATGCAGGAGGCAGCGGAGCAGTATATCCGTGTACGCACCGCCGCCACGCTTCTTCAATGGGCAATCGACCGCTACCGCCGCGAAAAGCAGGCTCCCCTCTTGAAGCGCGCCGGAAGAATGTTTGGCACGCTGACATTGGGATCGTTCACCGACTTGCGTGTCGAATATGACGACCAGGACCAGGCCCGGCTTGCGGGCATCCGTTCCGACGGGTCCTCTGTGAGCATCGGCGGCATGAGTGACGGGACGGCCGATCAGCTCTATCTCGCCCTGCGCCTCGCTTCAGTTGATGAATATCTCAGCCGCGCACATGCGCTTCCATTCGTCGCCGATGACCTGCTGATAAATTTTGACGATGCTCGCGCTGCTGCAGGCTTCAGAGTGCTAGCTGATCTATCTCAGAAGACCCAAGTCTTGTTCTTTACACACCACCAGCATCTCGTGGATATCGCGCAAAGGGCACTCGGCGACAGCGCAAACATCATCTCACTAACTGATGAAAAGCATTTCTCCGCTGGCTAAACGTTCAGTCAGCACCGCAATACAGCGCCCGCTTCCTCGCGAATATAAAGCTATGGAACCGGTCTAATAGCCGGCGTCATAAAATTTACAAAAAATATGAAGCCCCATATCTCGAGTTCGCTGATAAGCAGCTAGAATTTCAGGCCAAAGCGTTATCCATACTACGTCTCTTGCGCCGCAAAACCGCGCACCTGCCCCTAGAAGGGGGGTGGCGGCGATTGAGTGAAAGCAGAAGACCACCATTTAGGTATGCATGGCACCGGCAGGGGGAAACGAATTGAAGCACCCCGAGCGAGAGCGGAGAGTTGCCGCCTGCGGGCTCAGTTTACGAGCACCCGGCCGCGGGCAAAGCCTGCAGTACGCCGACTCTGGGGCTGGCCTAAAAACACGAAATTTCGTAGGATTCCAGCAACAAATGTAAGCGCCGGATAAAGAAGCCGCGCATCGGGTTTAGAGACGGAGCGATAAGGTCAGAACATGGCCCACGCCGGTCGAACGCCATGGCGATTGGATCGAGGTAAAGCGAAGGGTCATTAGGGGGGACGCTCGATGCCGACACCGGGTAAACAGCATAGCGAAAACGATCGCGACACACAAAAGGCCGCGGAATTCATCGAATTGGTTCGCAAAAAGATTGAGATGCTTCGTCCGAAGCTCCTCGATCTCACCCGTCGCAATCCTCTCCTGGCCGCACCAGTCTCGTTACGATCAAATGCGCTTGTGCGCGCCGTGGACGAGCTCCCGGACGCGCTCTTGACCAAGCTCAATGAGGGCGTGACCCTTCAGATTGTGCCCCTCCCTCCGTTGAGCGCAGACCCAAAGGACGAACAGACGCGTGCCTTTCAGGACGCGCTTGAGAACGCCCGCCTGACGGATCCCGCCTATCTCGAAGCATTGGACAAAGCCTCCGACGGCTCTGACGCGTCTTCTGAGGCCCTAGCACGCGCCGAGCGCGACCTAAAAGACCGTCTCCGCGACACCTTCGACCTGCCGAAACGCCAGACCGCCGGCAATCCGTCGCTGGCGCAGCATGCGCGCAATAACGGCATTGCGCCATCCTACGATCTCCCAAGCGAGAAGCACAGCGACGGGCGCCACGAGGACAACCGCATCCAAACGCTGTTATTGCCCGACGTACTGGAGCGCCGTTCCAACGGCCTGATGGGGAAGCAGCGAACTTGGGAACAGGAGACGGGTATCAACGTGCTCCAAATCGCCTTCGGATTCTTAGAGTGGACAGACACCAATTCCGACGTAAAAAACCTAGCACCCTTGGTGCTGATGCCGGTCAAACTGAACAAGAGTAAGACGTCGCGTGGACCCGAGTTCTACGTCGAGAGTCTCGGCGACAAGATCGAAAGCAACCGCGTACTCCACGAGAAGTGCCTGGCCGAGCATGACATTAAGCTGCCGGAGTACCACGACGGCACTGTCGAGAGCTTCCTCGACAAAATCGCCAAGGCTCTGCCGCGCGATACTACCTGGAAAGTGCGCCGGCAGGTCGCGGTGGGCGTATTCCCGTCGGCGCGCCTTGCCATGTACTACGACCTTGATACGTCCAAGGGCGTGTTCGACGGCCATAGCATCGTCGAGCAGCTACTCGCTGGCACAGATGTTGACGCGACGGCACTCCCCTTCGCCGAGGACTACGAGGTCGACCGCATCGACATTGAGAAGAAAGTGCCGTTCCTGGTCCGTAGTGCCGATGCCTCGCAATTCAGCACACTCGTCGATGTCGCGGACGGAAAGAACCTTGCAATCGAGGGACCGCCCGGCACGGGCAAGTCCCAGACTATCGTGAACGCGATAGCCGCGGCCATGGCCGCCGGCAAGAAGGTGCTATTTGTCGCCGAAAAGACCGCCGCGCTCGATGTCGTACGCTCGCGCCTGGACGCCGTAAAACTTGGCGAGTTTCTACTGCCGTTGCTCGCTAATCGGTCATCTAAGGAAAAGGTTATAGAGGCGATCCGGCGCCGGACTGAAATGAAAGCGACGCCGCCGATCGACTACGAACGCAAGGTTGCAGCACTGCGAGCTCGCAAACAGTCACTGGCTGAGTACATCGACGTTATGGCCTCGCCCTTTCGCGCGACAGGTCTGACGGTCCATAAGGTGCTGGGCAAGGCGATCCGGACCGAGCCGATATTTCGGGAGCTGGATCAAACACTCCAGAAGCTACCGATTCAACTCGATCGCTCCATAGACCGCGGTTGGTTTGCCGCAACTCAAAGCAAAGCCAAGGAGCTGGAAAACGGGTGGAAGGCGGCCAAGGAAGCCGATCCCGTGTGGCAAGGCGTTGCGGTTGCGCATCTCGATCCGTTCAAGGTTGAGAAGATCGTGGATGCCGCAATGCAGGCCGCCAACAGCATTAAGGATCTTCTACATCATCGTACACAGCTTGGGGTGTACGGCTTCGCGACTGCGATGCCGGCGAAAGAGCTGGACCACGTCATCGCTGAACTGGACAAGGTCACCAAATGGGAGGCCGCGCAACACGACGTGTTGCGTCAACTCGCGACGCAGGACTGCCTAAAAGAGATCGAGGACTTTGTTGCCAAGTGCCGCACTATAACTGCGACTCTTCAAGAGCTCACGGCCTTGCTGGACGACCCCCTGGCGGAGCATTGGCCGGCCACGCTGGAAAAGTTGGTGACATTAGCGCGCGAACTTAAGCTTGAGCGAGTGTCGGATGTCATCCTGCAGCAGAAGGTGAACAAGGCGGCCACCGATCTCGAGAATGCCGCGGTCGTCTCGCGTGCGTTCAAGGCTTTTGTAGAGTGCATCCCCGCGGCGCGGAAGTGGCAGCGCCAGGTGCTCAAAGAGCTAGCGAAGCTGGCTCATACCACACCGCCAGAAGTCTACGCGCTGCGGAACCGTAAGCTCTTGGAAGCTTACAACCTCGCGGCTCTCAAGGCAGGAATCGCCGATCTAGAGGATTTGTTAGCTAGCCGCGCGCGCCTAAACGAAGCCTTTGAGCTTCAGGAAGTACCGACGCCCGCGACCGTGTTTATGCACCTCGGTCAAATCAAGAATGCACACGTCTTCTCGTTCCTATTCAAGCCGTACCGTGAAGCCAAGCGCTACTACATCCAGCTCTCTAAGGCTGGCAAGTTCGACCGCGTTCAGGCGGTCGAACATCTGACGGCGCTTGGGGTATGGGCGAATAAGGCTCTCAAGTTCGCCGGCGCCAAAGACCTCTGCGAGCTACTCGGTCCGCACTTCAAGGGCCTCGACACCGAGGTGAATTCACTACGCCAGCTCCACGCCTTCTATATGGGCATTAATGCCAGCTTCTCACCACTGAGCGACAAAGAGCAAATCGACCTGCTTCATACAGCGACGCATCACGAGCTACGTTTACTGCCCGCTGCGGAATCACCCGCGCACACGCAGGAGAGCTTCGAAACCATCCAGGAAGCATCGGACCGCCTTGCGGAACTGGAAGGCGCGCTACCGATTCTGCGAGCGAAGGTCGAAGAAATCGCGGCGCTCTGCCGGATGCTCAAGGGCCACAACGATTTTTCGATCAAATCTCTCAAGGGTATCTGCGAACAGTTACCCGCGATCCAGAAGACCTACGCCCAACTCACGAGCCATAGCGTGGCCGCCCGCGCACTTGGTGCCCTGTTCCAAGGCATCGACACCCATAAGATCCCAGGTGTGGCCGAGAACATCGCAATTGCCGTTAAGCTTTCTCGACTACCCGAACAAACCCGCGATGCCGTCATTGCGGCTATCGGCACTGCAACCGTTCAGCAAATGCGCAATACACTTGTTGCGGTCACGCTTTGCTACGGACGAGTGACAAACGATCTCAAAGACCTCAAGAAGGTTTGCGGCATCGAGTTCTGCACCGTGACGATCGATACGGATTGGGCGGAGGTCGAAAGTAGGTTGCGGCTGGCAGCGCGGGATAACGCAGGGCTCTTCGCGCACTCGCATATGTACACACTCATGGAATCCATCAAGGGCGACCCGTTGAGCGACATAGCCGAAAAACTCATCGGCACCAACGACGGGCTAGCGCGCATCGGCGAGATCGGTGAGGCGCTGATTGCTCGATCATTGGCGAAGGACGTGTACGGCGAATACGGCAAAGTCCTCTCGAAGCTTAGCGGCACGGAATTGCACAAGCTGCGCAGGGAGATTGCCGCGCTTGATAAGGAGATCATCGAAATCACGCAGGCGCATATCCAGGCTAAGATCCGGACGGGATCTCATCCCCCGAGCGGCAACGGTAAGGGCGCAAAATCGACCTGGACTGAATATTCACTCATCAACAATGAGCTGGATAAGAAGAAGCGGTATATCCCCTTGCGCGATCTCACGGCGCGGTCAGGAACGGCGCTCCTGGAGCTGATGCCGTGTTGGATGATGTCGCCGCTGGCGGTGGCGCAGTTCATCCCCGACAACATGATGTTTGACCTGGTAGTAATCGATGAAGCCTCGCAGATGACACCGGAAGATGCTCTCGGGGCGATCCGCCGCGGGCGCCAAGTCATGATCGTCGGCGATACCAATCAGCTCCCCCCAACCCAGTTCTTCAAGAAGCTCCTCGATCAGGAGGACGAGAATCAGGATGAGCTGGTCGTAGAGGAATCGATCCTCGACCTCGCAAACTCCGCTTTCCGGCCCAAGCGCCGCCTGCGCTGGCACTACCGCTCGCACGACTCAAGCCTGATCCAGTTCTCCAACGAGTATATCTACGACCGCAGTCTCGTATTCTTCCCCTCCCCGACCGAGGGCCGCCCCGATATGGGCGTAAAGTTTATGAAGGTCGACGGCCTCTACGCCAACGGCACCAATCCAATTGAGGCACGCACGATCGTCAATCACGCCCTACAATTCATGAAGCGTTTCCCGGATCGCTCGCTCGGGATCGTCACCATGAACCAGAAGCAACAGCAGCTCATTGAAGCCGAGATGAACGAGGCGCTCTCGCGCGATTCCAAGGCCAGCGAATACGTCAGCCGCTGGAGCACACAGAACGACGGCCTCGAATATTTCTTCATCAAAAACTTGGAAAACGTCCAGGGCGACGAACGCGACGCTATCTTCATCGGCACCGTATACGGGCCAGCCGCGACCGGCGCGAGGGTCGCTCAGAAATTCGGCCCCATAAACGGCGTCGCCGGTAAGCGCCGCCTCAACGTGCTTTTCACCCGCGCCAAAAAACTCATCGTTACCTTCTCCTCGATGAATGCCGATGACATCCGAGACGAAGGCAGCAATGCGGGTGTCTCGCTCCTGCGCAAATGGATTGAGTACAGCGCCACCGGCATGTTGCGGCCGAACATCGACACTGGCCGCGAACCCGACTCCGACTTCGAGCTGCATGTTATGGATCAGTTGCGCTCGATTGGCTGTGAGGTCGTCCCGCAGGTCGGCGTCGAGGGTTACTTCATCGATATCGGCGTCAAGCACCCCACGTGGCCCCACGGCTTCGTCCTTGGCGTGGAGTGCGATGGCGCCACCTATCATTCATCCAAATCCGCACGCGACCGTGACCGCTTACGCCAGGAAGTTTTGGAAGACTTGGGCTGGACGCTCTACCGCATCTGGTCGACGGACTGGTTCAATGACGCGATGACCGAAACACAAAAACTCAAGGTCTTTATTGAGGCCCGTCTGAAGAAGCTTCAGGACTCGATCATCGAAATGCCGGCAGAGTTCCTGGAGAAGAAGGCGCCAGCGAAGTCCATCGAACCGGAAGACGTGAAGTACGAGATGCGTAGCCCGCCGGACGCCATAACTGGCGTTGACCAGCCCAAGGCGCTGTTCTCAATGGATGACTTAGGCATCCAGATAGGCGACCAAATCACCGTCCGCTACCTCGACAGCCCGAAGCAGACCCGCGTATTCACCTTGAGTGACAAACGCAACGACCCCGGCCAAGGGCTGGTCGCGGTGTGGGAGCCCTTGGGCGACGCGCTCCAAGGCGCCGGCGTGGGAGATGAAGTTGAATTCGATGTCGGCGGACAAATGCGCAGTGTTCGCGTTGAGAAAATTGAGAAGGCCCGCGTGACGGCCTAGCCAAATTTCTCAACCAACGCAGTCTCTGGTCCGCGCCTCTGCATAAGCGGGGGACCGTCACTTTTGTGCAGCAGAGACTGAAGCGCCGTATCTCTGAATTTTGCGCTGCGGAGACAGTCTCCACGTCCGCGATGTATCGTGAGTTGGCCGAAAAAGAGCGCTATTCCGGGGCGTTTTCGGCGCCCCGAGGAATGCACCTAAGTTATTGATATTATTGGATAAAAGTAGTGGCGGAGCGATTAGGATGCACGTCGATGGTACTGCATCATTAAGTTATTGAGATCGCTGCATCTTTCTTTTTTCCGTGCATCAAGGCCGCTTTCAGGTACCGAGCAGTGACGCTCTCTTTGTTGTCGATCAATGCCGCCGGCGTGCCAGATCCGACAAGCTTGCCGCCTTCATCACCGGCGCCAGGGCCGATATCGATGACCCAATCACTTGCGGCCACGACATGCATGTCGTGCTCGACGAGCACAACCGTGTTGCCTGCGTTCACCAGCTCATCCAGTTGCGTAATGAGGCGCTCTACATCCGCGAGATGTAGGCCGGTCGTCGGCTCATCGAGGACGTAAAGCGTTTTTCCACGGCCAACCCTCTGAAGTTCGGTCGCGAGTTTAATGCGCTGAGCCTCACCGCCCGACAATTCGGTTGCAGGCTGACCTAGCCGCAGATAACCGAGCCCGACCTGCCGCACGACGCCGAGTGCCCGGTGAATTGACGGCTCATCGGCGAAAAACTCGTGAGACTCGTTCACTGTCATTCCGAGGACATCGGCGATGTTTTTATCGCGATATTTAATTTCGAGAGTTTTGGCGTTGTAGCGCGTCCCGTGGCAGGTCGGACAAGGCGCATAGACACTCGGTAGGAACAACAGCTCCACCATGACCGAGCCTTCGCCCTCACAAGTCTCGCAGCGCCCTTTAGCGACGTTGAATGAAAAACGCCCCGCGTCATACCGTCGTGAGCGCGCACCCGGTGTCGCGGCAAAGAGCTTACGCACGTTGTCGAAGAGACCCGTGTAGGTCGCGAGATTCGAACGCGGCGTGCGGCCGATCGGCTTTTGATCAACGACAACCAGACGACTGACACTCTCTAAGCCGCTTACAATTTCCCCGCCAAGAATTTGATCGGCGGTCTTTTCAAGCTCTTCTCCTTCTTCTAGAGGGGTCTCTTGTCCCAGCGCTGTTGCGACAAGCTCGACAAGCGCCTGGCTGACCAGACTGGATTTCCCCGATCCTGATACGCCCGTCACGCTCGTCATGACGCCCAAAGGAAACTCGACGTCTAAATCTTGGAGGTTATTGCGTCGGACGTTTTTCAAACGTAGCCAAGCATCAGATTTGCGAGGGGTGCGAGCGGCGCTTTGATTTCCGTTCAAGTATTTAGCAGTTAGCGAATTGGGCGCCTTCGCCAGGCCGGCTAGGGGGCCGTTGTAAACAATGCGGCCTCCCTCTTCGCCGGCACCGGGGCCGACGTCGACAACCCAGTCGGCATGCCGAATGACGTCAACCTCATGTTCGACAACAAACAGGGAGTTGCCGGCGCCTTTCAACTTATCAAGGGCTTTGAGGAGAGATTCGGTGTCAGCGGGATGCAGGCCAGCCGAGGGCTCGTCGAGTACATAGACCACCCCGAATAGGTTAGAGCTCACTTGCGTCGCCAGCCGCAGGCGCTGCAACTCTCCGGGGGACAAGGTTGGTGTGCTGCGATCGAGCGTGAGATAGCCGAGCCCAAGGTCGAGTTGAATATTCAGGCGCGAGAGGAAATCTTCCGTGATGCGGCGCGTAACGATTGCCTTCTCCGGATGGGCCGCCTGCATCTTGACGACGTCAGCAGATTTCCCGGTGGCGTAAGGGCGTACAACGTCTGCGAGCTTCTTTAGCGGCAGGCGTGACATCTCCGTAATGTCCATACCGGCGAACGTGACCGTCAAAGCTTCTCTTACCAGCCGCTTGCCGTGACACAGGGAACATTCGGTACTGATCATATAACGCTGCACGCGTTTCTTGATTGAGGCGCTTTCCGTCGTCGCGAATGTGTTGAGAACGTATTTCTGGGCGCTGGTAAAGGTACCGTTATAGCTCGGCTCTTCTTTACGCTTTAACGCTCGACGTACCTCGGCAGCATCGTAGCCCGAATAGACGGGTACAGTCGGCTGCTCGTCAGTGAAGAGAATCCAATCGCGATCCTTCTTGGAAAGCTCCCGCCACGGCTTGTCGACGTCATAGCCAAGTGTCATCAGAATTTCTCGAAGGTTCTGACCATGCCATGCTGGTGGCCAGGCGGCGATGGCGCGCTCGCGAATGGTCAGAGACGGATCAGGCACCATCGAACGCTCGGTGACTTCATAGACACGTCCCAGCCCATGACACTTCGGGCAGGCACCAGCGGGCGTATTCGGTGAGAAGGATTCCGCTTCGAGATGCTGCGCGTCTTTCGGGTAATGCCCGGTGCGCGAATAGAGCATGCGCAGCAAATTAGAGAGGGTGGTTACGCTACCGACTGACGAACGTGTGGTCGGCGCCCCGCGCTGCTGCTGCAGAGCTACTGCCGGCGGGAGGCCATCTATTGAAGTAACTTGAGGAACACCAAGCTGATGGAAAAGTCGCCTTGCATACGGCGCTACTGATTCCAGGTAACGGCGCTGCGCCTCCGCGTACAACGTGCCGAACGCGAGCGAGGATTTTCCCGAACCGGACACACCGGTAAAAACGACGAGTGCGTTTCTTGGAATATCGACATCGATGTCTTTGAGGTTGTTCTCGCGAGCTCCGCGCAACTGCACATAGCCCGTAGTCGAAAAGGTGGCGTCGTCAGACTTACGCGCCATAACACGGCACCTGTGCAGGCCATTTGTTCGTGCGGCCAATACTCACGGCAAGACAGCCGGCCGCTGACATCATGTGAACCTCGAGAGTGGTGAAGGCTGTTGATTAACGAGACCTCTCTCGACCTGTTCCGCACAACTTAAGTGCGGTGCCTCTGCGTCTCTGGTCCCTATCCGGCTATTCCTCCCAAATTTCCTCGACCAACGCAGTCTCTGGTCCCCCCCCTTCTGCATAAGCGGGGGACCGTCACTTTTGTGCAGCAGAGACTAAAGCGCCGTATCGCTGAATTTAGCGGCGCGGAGACAGTCTCCACGTCCGCGAGGTACCGTGAGTTGGCCGAAAAAGAGCGATATTCCGGGGCGTTTTCGGCGCCCCGGAAAGTGCATCTAAGCTATTGATATCACTTGATAAAAGTAGTGGCGGAGCGCTTAGGATGCGAACCGATGGTACTGCATCATTTCTAAAGGTTTGAAATCTTTAAGTAATTTTCCCTGTAGCGCGACCGCGGAGACTTAAAAGCCACTCCATATTCTCGATTATGTGTCATCCGCGATAAAATTTAATTATGCTTCAAATCACATAATTTTATTTTATGCTCTATTTCCGATATTGATAGTTTATCGCTTTCAGCGCATAATATCTGCATGGAAGACATCGCTCGCACACCGAAACAAATCGGCAATCTGATTCGCAGAGCGCGCAAAAAACGCGGCTGGAGCCAGACCGAACTCGGCGCCAAGGCCGGCTTGCGACAGGAAACCATCTCGCTCATTGAAAACGGCAACCCGGCGTCAAAACTGGAAACGATCTTTGCTGTACTGGCAGCTCTCGACCAGGAATTTCGAGTCGCACCGCGTTCGAAGGGGCAAGCCTCCGACCTCGAGAGCATATTCTGATGCCGCGGCGGCCTCAGCACGTCCCGTTACGGGTCTACCTCAACAATCGACTAGTGGGACTGCTGCTAAAAGAGCCCAGCGGGGCCATTGATTTTCGTTACGACGAAAGCTGGCTTACTTGGGAAAGCGCATTCCCCATCTCTTTATCGCTCCCGCTGCGGGAGGATTCATATAAAGGGGAGCCCGTTGCGGCTGTATTTGAAAACCTATTGCCTGATTCTGAACCCCTCCGACGGAGGGTTGCAGAAAAGGTAGGGGCACGGGGAACAGATTCTTACAGCCTACTAGCAGCGATCGGCCGCGACTGTGTAGGCGCGCTTCAATTTATTCCTGATGGAATCGAGGCTAGCGCCGACACCACCGCAATCAAGGGGGAAGCCATAGATGATGCCGCTATCGAGCATCTACTGCACAACCTTGCTCAGGCGCCGCTGGGCTTGAACCGGGACGATGATTTTCGGATCTCCGTCGCAGGCGCACAGGAAAAAACGGCCCTTCTCCGCCATCAAGGCCGATGGCTAAAGCCCCACGGCACAACACCGACGACACATCTGTTCAAAACGCAAATCGGCCAATTACCTAACGGCATCGACCTTTCGAACAGTGTGGAAAATGAATTCTATTGCCTGAAGCTTTTTAAGGCCTTTGGCCTTGCAGTGAATACGGCAGAAATCAAGACGTTCGGTGATATGAAGGCACTCGTTATCGAACGGTTTGACCGTCGCTGGACGCAAGACGGCCGCCTTCTGCGTTTGCCACAAGAGGATTGTTGCCAAGCCCTTTCCTGCCCACCCTCACGGAAATACCAGAGTGAAGGCGGCCCAGGAATGGTCGACATTCTGAATCTACTCAAGGGCAGTGACAGCCCTACAGAGGACCAGAAGTCATTTCTAAAGTCTCAGATTCTCTTCTGGCTCATTGGCGCAACAGATGGTCACGCCAAGAATTTCAGCGTCTTTCTTCGTCCCGCCAGCAGTTTCTCACTAACACCATTCTATGATGTGCTCACAGCACAGCCGAGCTTAGATGCGCGCCAGATCGAAACCAAACAGATGAAGCTAGCGATGTCGGTTGGCTCAAATCGGCACTATCGTGTCGATGAGATACATGGGCGACATTTCACGCAGACAGCTGAAAATGCCGGCATTCCAAAAAAGACAATCGAAGACGCAATTGCTGAAATTGCTGAAAGCGCAAATGCAGCCATCGATCAAGTCGAAACCCTTCTGCCGGATGATTTCCCGTCCGAAATTCATGCTTCTGTCAAAGCGGCTATAAAGGTACGGGTTCAGGGCCTGGCGTTGACCCAATAAAAGCTGATCATGCCCCTCTGCCGATGATGATGTTCATCATCATGAACTTCGCAGCCGACATGCCCTACATGAGTTGATCGGCACGCACAAACAGTATGACAACATCGATCCAAACACGGTCTGAAGGCGCCATCATGGACATCAAACCGATCAGCACAGAAGCCGATTACAAAACTGCTCTGAAGCAGGTTGAGAAGCTTTGGGAAGCAAAGGCCGGCACGCCTGAAGGCGATCTGGTCGAGGTCCTCGTCACGCTCATTCAAGCATACGAGGCAAAGCATTTCCCGATCGACGATCCTGATCCTATCGAAGCGATCAAGTTCATGATGGAACAGAAGGGCCTGAATCGCGCGGCTCTTGAGCCAGCGATCGGCACGCGTGCGCGCGTTTCCGAAGTGCTAAATCGTAAGCGGCCACTCACGTTGCCGATGATCCGCGCGCTTAGCCCACTGCTCGATATTCCGCTCGGCATCCTCGCGCGCGAATATAAGGTCATGCAGGCAGCTTAATAGCGCCATCGCCATAACCTACAACTGGGAACGGGTTCATAAGCGCCCACACCCAAGCTGGCGGCGCCCAGAAGAACGGCGCCGGCGCCATCAGCAGCGCGGTGTATGCCGCAGCCACTGCATAGTCCCAAGTCGACCAGCGCCCGACATGGCCAGCCTTAAAGCTGTCAGCCATCTTTCGAGCTTTTGCTATACCGTTCTCACGCTGCAAACTATATGACTCCTCCTCTGCCTGATCACACCTAGCGATCATCGCCTCTCCATAGCTGTCCATGGGCTTCGGGCTGAGGGCCGGCATCCTCACAATGCGCATCAATTCCAAGCCCTCATAGCCCTAAAGAGCGAGCCTAGGAGCTAGCCGGTGTGCCAGCGGTAATGCCGAGCCATCCTGGCGGATCGCTTGCGGGAAATGATTCGAGCATAGCCAAGTCAATCGGATCTGGCCGCACAGACGATTCTTGCGAGGCATCCGTGCCCGAACACAAAACCGCAACGTCAGCTTTGATCGTCGCGATGTCACCGCCGTCTCTGTCCGTTTCCTTCGCAGGCGAAGCTCCGACCGGTAGTGGCCTAGTTTCCGAAGCAAATGATCTCATGATCGCACTCTTCCACCTTCTCGAATTTTCATTGCCATGAACCTCTGAGCAGAAGAGCTGCTAGCGGCGACCGCATCGCATCGGAAGGTAGGGGACATGTAGCGCGCCGGACGGTCAATTGCCGGGCTGCCGATTTGGACTGACAGCGGTATTAGAAGCACAGTCGAACACTCCCTTCGCTAGAAGCGATGTACAAGCGCACAGCAACTCACCCTCAAGATCGAGCCTCGCCGAACGGAGTAATCAGCCGTTCGGCTAGAAAAACCTAGGATCGGCAGAAGCCGCTTCAAGACTTGGGGGATAAGCACCGCCAGTCGAGTTGAAGTAAAGCATCACGAACCTCGGCGAGGGGCACGGGCGCAGGCGATCCTATAAGCCACCTCAGTTGAGGCTTGTCTTCGACGGCGCATGCGTCAGATGCCCATGAAGACAAGATCGCACGCTTCTCCTCGGTGGAAAGATCAATATCCTTCAGCACGTCACTAGGCCTTTGATACCCGACGGCCGGCCTAATGAGCCTCTCCAAAGCGTCAGACAACCCAAGAAACGGTGGATGGACTTCTGGTGTCGTAAGCATCGATCTTTCTCCCTAATAGTAAGTTAAGCAGAAACGCGACGCAGCACACGCGAATGCCGTCCTATTGACGCTGTCGTCCGAATTGTGTGCGAGCAGTCGCCGTAGAAGCGGCTGATTGAGCAATTCCGACCTGTATCTCTCGTTGGCCGCCGGATCGCGCCACGGTCAATGTCACAACCGTGCCCACCGGTGTCAGAGCGATCCGATTGCGCAGGTCGGTAGAGCTGCGAACCGGTCGAACATCTACAGCGGTCACGACATCCCCGGCCCGCAATCCAGCTCGCTGAGCTGGCGAGCCAGCTTCTATGTTAGTTATGATGGCGCCGTGAATGTCGCCGAGGGCGAGCGCCTCAGCAACATCCGGCGTTACGTCTTGAATTCCGACGCCAATGCGGCCACGGCGCACTTCCCCATGCGCGATCAACTGGTTCATGACGGCAACCGCCATATTGCTGGGCACGGCGAAGCCGATGCCGATATTACCGCCCGCGGGACTCAGAATCGCGCTGTTGATGCCGGCCAGCTTGCCATCCAGCGTGACCAGCGCTCCGCCGGAATTGCCCGGATTGATCGAGGCATCTGTCTGAATGAAGTCTTCGTATCCCTCCTGGCTGATGCCAGAACGGCCAAGCGCGCTGATTATTCCCGAGGTCACGGTCTGACCTAGACCGAAGGGGTTGCCGATAGCGACGACATAGTCGCCGACCTTCAACCGGTCGGAGTCGCCGATCGGCAACGCCGTAAGGTTCTTTGCCTCCACTTTGAGAAGCGCGATATCGGTGGCCTGGTCCGAACCAACAAGTTCGGCGCTCAGTCTGCGCCCATCTTTCAACGTGATGACGATCTCAGTCGCACCAGCGACCACATGATAGTTCGTCAGAATATGGCCGCGAGCCGCGTCGACGATGACGCCCGAACCTGCGCTCAGGCGCCGCTCCTTTTGCGGAACATCCGGTAAATCAAAAAAGCGCCGGAAAAACGGATCGCTATAAAGCGGATTCGATGAACTTGGCGTTTCAGAAACGACCGAAATATTGACGACAGCCGGCGTCACCCGCTCCAACACACCCGAGAGCGTCGGGATGCCGCCTGCGACCCCTGGCACGAGTTGACCATGCACCGAAGAGGACGTACCAATCGTAATGACGAAACCAGCAAGTAGTAGGAACAAGGTGCGATTTATACCGCGCATAGTTTTGACCATGATGTTTCTCCGTTGAGCTAGAGCATCCTTTTCTATGGCCAAGCCGACATGTCGGCCGCCGTCACAATGTTCGGCACAACCTGTCAAGCCACCTCGCTTTGAACTTGAGTCACGCCCGAACCCTCAAGGGCCATGATTGCCTGTTCAATTTCGCCGAGACGCGATGCTTCGCCGTTGGCCTGCGTCTTTTTATTGGCTTCCCGGTCGACCTGGTACTCAGCCTGAGCCCAATTGATGAGAATTGAGCGCCTGGCATCCAACGGAAGATCTCGATCACAGGCTACGTCCATGGGCGAATCTTCCGGACGTAGCGGGGTGTTGAGATTGGCGAACTCGTCGATCGCTCGTCCATAGCTCTCCTGCAGCATTTTAAGACCCAGCTTCTGCAGAATGGTATCGGAAGCGGCGTGGATCCTTTCCAGCGCTGGCGGATAGCTCTTGTTAACGGAACCGGGCTTTCCGTGAATGACATATGCAAGACCTTGGCGCTCGGCATAGCGGATCGCCGATTGCAACGTCGAAAACTCCACCTCCACCTGCGCCAAGGTGTCGTCGCCGGCGATCCAGCCCATCAATGGTTCGGCGACAGGCGCCGTGCGCCGTTCGAACGCCAATCGCCATGCTTTCGTGCGCGCCTTGCCCGAAGTCATTACAGAGCGAGACGGCTTATAGATGTGAGCCACCGCGTCCTTGGGAAACGCCGATCTCCCCATCGCGAGCGGCGCTCTCCGATTGTCGTTCGAGATCCGATTTTCGGCCCCGTAATTTGTCGGTTCTATCCGATCTGCATTCCCCGTCATCTCGAGCCTCCATGCCAAAAAGGCGCGGCGGCGGCAACGAGCCGCCGCCGGCACGACATGCTAGTTCTTGATCTGGATGCGCTTCACTTGGGTCTGCGCCTTGGCGCTCTTCGGAAGCACGACGCTCAGCACGCCGTTCTTGAAGCGAGCGTGGACTTTGTCTTCTTCCACTTCGATCCCAAGCGGAATGCGACGCTCGAAACGGCCGTAGAACCGTTCGGAGAACTGCTTTTCCTTGTCTTCCGTCTCGGAGCGCTTTTCGCCCTTAAGAGTCAGCACTCCGTCGTCGAGCAGAACCTCGACATCCTTCTCTTCGAGGCCCGGGATTTCCGCCGTGACCTTGATCTCCTTTTCGGTCTCGGAGATCTCGACGTTCGGCCAGCCGGCGCTGAAGAAAGAGGGCGAGCTCAGGGCCGGCAACCGGCTATCGCGGAAGACGTCGTCGAACAGCCGGTTGACCTCGCGGTGCAGCGAGAGGAACGGGTTGTAGTCTTCATTGCGGTAGATGTTTGAAACTTGTGTGCCGTTGCGGCCCCACGGAATCAAATCGCGAATGGTCATGTTCTCTCTCCTTTCCTGTCCTATAGCGTTGGCAAGCAACTCCCAGTGACGCCGGGCACTAGGCCCGGCGTCGATAGGCAGCGTTGCGGGAAGACCCTAGGCGGCGAGCTTCTCGGTCTTGGACCGCTTGCTCTCGATCTTCGGTAGCGATTCGCCGTCCGCGATCGCGATGCGACGCGGCTTCATCTCTTCGGGAATTTCGCGCTTCAGATCGATGGTCAGCAGGCCGTTCGCGAGGCTTGCGCCCATCACCTTCACATGATCGGCGAGTTCGAAACGCCGCTGGAAGGTGCGTCCGGAAATGCCGCGGTACAGATACTCAGCGTCCTGTCTATCCGCGCCTTCCTTCTGACCCGTCACCACAAGCATGTTTTGCTCCTGGGTGACTGCGAGATCGCCTTCCGTGAAGCCGGCCACCGCCATCGTGATGCGATAGTCGTCTTCCCCGGCTTTGACGATGTCGTAGGGCGGCCAGTTTTCGATCGTGGCGACGCGGTTCGCGGCCTCGAGCGCGTCAAGCATGCGGTCGAAACCGATGCTCGACCGGAACAGAGGAGAAAGGTCAAAAGTGGTTCTCATAGCCACATCCTCCTTAGAGCAACATGGGTACAAGATGTTCGATATGCCGAGATATCCTCGGCACCAACCCCACCTGGCGGCTGGCAAAATGGCGATTTAGTTCGAGCTCTCGGCCTTTCAAGAGGCGCGAATTAGCTATTTTCCGTCAGCAGAGAAAAGCGCTAACGAGACTACATTGAACTAGCGCGAGATCAGTCTCCGGTCCTCTTTGACTGGAATTCTCGAAGATTTTCCTGACTGACGCCTGTCTCTGCTCCGCGATGCTCGCGTCAGCGGTACCGCGGATCTCAAGCATCAGAGACTGATCATCCCAGCTTGCTCGAATGCGCCTCGCGAAGACGGTCTCCATGTGCGAGGGGTACCGTCAGTTTGCAAAAAGAATGCGGAATTTCCGGGGCTTGCACTGCCCCGGAAATCCACTCTAAGTCATTGATATACAATGATAAATTCATTGGCGGAGCGCTTAGGATGCAAACCGATGGTACTGCATCATTTTAAGTCTTTGAAATATCTAACTTAATTCAGATTTTGAGGGACCGCGGAGACTGGCGATAGCACCATCAATGATGCACCTCGCGGTTTCACACCTCGCCGCTCTAGCGCGCCCATTCAACCGAACCTAGCAATTGAATGGCTAGACTCAGCTGAGATGCATTCTGATCCTAACAAACGCCACAATCGCAAAGACTTAGTCGGCGATTCCTTTCGTAAGCTGAAATACACGCCTATGATTTGAAAATCAAAAATAAGAACGGCACTCATCACAATCCCCCGTTACATAGTTTCCCCCTAGACGTTGTTTTTGGCCGATGGATTTCCGACAGCTACGCTATTTTGCCAAAGTCGCAGAGGCCCGCAGTCTCACGCGCGCCGCCGAATCGCTTAATATTGCCCAGCCCGCCTTGAGCCTGCAGATGCAGAAGCTCGAGGACGAAATCGGCCAGCAGCTGCTCATCCGCCATTCCCGCGGCATTGAACTGACCGAGACGGGCGAACGCCTGCTAGGGCACGCACGCCAGATCATCCAGCAATTCGAGATCGCCCAGCGTGACGTGCGCGAGATGAAAGGCGAGCCCAGCGGGCGCCTGCGGCTCGGCATGCCGCGCGGCGTCGCGGAAGTCTTCGCGCTCGACCTGATCACGGTGGCGGCGGAAAAGCTGCCAAAAGTCGCCATCAGCATCGTCGAGCTGCTCGGCGAGGACATCAACGAACTGTTGGTGGCAGGACGGCTCGACCTCGGGTTTTCCTACAACGTCGACGACGCCAAACGCCTCGATTGCGAACCGCTCATGACCGAACGGCTCTGCTTCGTCGAGCGCGCCGGCGAGTCCGCCGGCGGCCGCGAGATCGATTTTGCCGAAGCGGCCCAACAACCGCTAATCCTGCCGGCTCCACCGCGCAGCCTGCGCACGCAGATCGAAGAAGCGGCACAATATCGCGGCACTATGCTGAACGTCGTCCATGACGTGGAATCGTTGCCGTTGCTGCGCAGCATGGTCGAAGCTGGCAAGGGTTGCACGATCCTGCCCTTCTCGCTGGCCGAAGACGCGATCCGCGTCGGCAATCTTGTGGCACGACCCTTGGTCCAGCCGGAAATCACCCGCCGCCTGCACATCGTCTATCCGTCCCGCCCAGCTCCGTCCAAGCCGCATCTTGCGATCCGCACGATGATGTTCGACATCGTGCGGCGCTACGCCGCGACGCGCGCCTTCGGCGGCTTGATCGAGCTGGAAATCCCCGAATAGCTCTGGCCTACTGCGCTGCGCCGGGCCTCATGCGCATCTTGTCGCGCCGGGTTTCGGTCGCCGCCGCATCGACCGACAAACCCTTCTCGTCGAGCACGACGCCGTAGGAATCAGCGGCCGCGGCCAGGCTGATATAGCCGTTCTTGACGTCGTCCAGCACGGCCATGGGATCGCGCGCCAGCGGGTTGCCGTAGCCCGCGCCGCCGCTGCGTTCCAGCCGCAGCACGTCGCCGGCCTTCAGACGACGGCTCTCGATCGGCCCGAGGGATTCGCGGTCGGCCCGATCCGGATTGATCGTCGTGCGCGATGTGCGCGGGCTTTGCCCGCCGGCCGTGCCCCAGGCGGAGAAGCGGTGGTTCGACGTGCGCGCGGTGAAGATGCAGTCGGTCAGCACCTCGTAATCGCGCACGTAGCCGAAGCCACCGCGATATTCGCCGGCGCCGGCCGAATCCGTCCAGATGTCGAAACGGCGCACGCGCACGGGATATTCACTCTCGACGATCTCGACCGGCGCGCCCGGCGTGATGTGGTTCATCGGCTGCACGATGGTCGCCCCGTCGCTGCGGCTGGTGCCCCCGAGCGCGGTCACGATGATCTCGTACTGTACGGCACGCTTGCCGCTGCGCGCCTCCTCGTAGCCGATGGCGATGGCGCCGGTGCCCATTCCCGACGGCGAGACGGCGCGCGCTGGATTGATCTGGCCGAGCGCCGACAGCACGCAGTTGTAGACGATGTGCGACGTCGGGAAATAGTGGTTCACCGTGGCCGGATGCTTCGGACTAACGACCAAGCCTTCCGGCATGACGAACTCGACAGCCTCCGCCGTGCCGGAATTCATCGGGATCGTCGGATCGCTCGCCGCCAGCACGGCGAGCAGCGACACGGCCTTTGCCGTTGAGCTGTTGACGTTGACCGGGCCCATGGTCTGCGGCGAACAGCCGCTGAAGTCGAGCGTCAGACGGTCGCCCGTCTTGGTGATCTTGACGTGGATGCGGACCGGCTTGTCGAGCACCGCCCCGTCGTGATCGAGGAAGCCTTCGGCGCTCGCCGTGCCGTCCTTCCACTCGGCGATCTCGGCGCGGGTGCGGCGAGCGGTCAAGGCAATGACCGATTTCATCACGTCGAGCACGGCATCGCGGCCATATTCGTCGCAGAGTAGCGCCAAGCGTTCGGCGCCGATGCGCGTGCAGCCGGCCTGGCCGCGCAAGTCGCCCAGCACCACGTCCGGCACGCGGCTGTTGGAACGGATGATCGCCTCGACGACCTCGTTGATGCCGTCCGCCGTCTGGTACTTCACCGGCGGCAGCAGAAGGCCGTCGTGATAGATCTCGCGCGCGGCGGCGCCAGACGAACCGGGCACCAGGCCGCCGAGGTCTGCCTTGTGGGCGATGCTGGCGCCGAAGCCGATCAGCACGCCCTCGTGAAAGGCGGGCGTGACGACGATCATGTCCGGAACATGCGGATTGCCGCCCTGATAGGGATCGTTGACGATATAACTGTCGCCCGGCTGCAGCTTGTCGCGCGGATAGCGCTTGAGCACGCTGGCGACCGCCTGCTCGTAGGGCAGCGAATGATATTGCAGGCCGCCGCTGATGATCACCATGCGGCCGTCGGCGTCGACCAAGCCGGCCGTGCCGTCCTTCGATTCGCGCAGGATCGGCGAATAGCCTGCGTGATAAAGCGCGTATTCCATGGTCGCGGCGATCTCGCGCAACCGGCTGGACACCACTTCCGTCGTTACCGGATCGATGGTCATGGCGCGTCTCCGCAATGGATGATCAGATTGCCCAGGCTGTCGACCTCCAAGGTCTGGCCGGACAGCACGACCGTGGTGGCATCGAACTGCTCGATCACCGCCGGGCCTGCGATTCTCGCGCCGCGCCCGAGCTTGTCACGATCGTAGATTCCGGCATCCAGGAATTTGCCGAGATCGATGTCGTAGAGCTTGCGCGTCGCTTTGCGCACCGCCTCGCCGCCGGCGCTGGCCTCGACCTCGCCGAGGGTGAGGCGCGGCACGGCGATTTCCGACCGCATGCGAAAGGTGACGATCTCCGCCTCCTCGTCCGGCGCCGATTGGCCGTAGATCTGCTTGTGCAGTGCGTCGAAACGGCGCTTCAGCTCCGTCTTCGTCGCCTCTCCAAATACCCCGTCCGGGCAATCGACCGACAATTGATAGCCCTGATGCAAATAGCGCAGGTCCACCTGCCGGGTCAGGCGCACGGCGCTGCGCTCGAAGCCCTCCTCGGCCGCTTCGCTCAGCGCGCGGCCTTCGAGCGTGCGGAAATTGCTTTCCATCGCCTCCAGCGAACAGCGGCTGAGCATCTCGACCGCCGACTGCAGGTAGGTGTGGCGGACTTCCGTCTGCAGCAGACCCATGGCGCAGGTCAGGCCCGGATAGGCCGGCACGATCACCGTCGGGATCTTCAGGGTCCGCGCCAAAGCGGCAGCGTGCAGAGGCCCCGCGCCGCCGAAGGCGACGAGCGCGAATTTCCGCGGGTCCTGCCCTTCTTCCTGCAGCGACAAGCGCAGATCGACCGCCATATGGGTGTTGACGATCTTGATCACGCCAGCCGCAGCCTCGATGAGATCGAGGCCTAGCGGCTTAGCCAGCTTCTCCTCGACCGCCGCCTTCGCCGCCGCTTCGTTCAGCTTGAGCTTGCCGGCCAGCGCCCCGCTGCCGCTCAACGCACCCAGTACCAAGTTGGCGTCCGTCACCGTCGGCTCCGTGCCGCCGCGCATGTAGCAAGCCGGCCCCGGCATGGCACCGGAGCTATGCGGACCCACCTTCATCAGCCCATCCTTGCCGATCCAGGCGATGGTGCCGCCGCCGGCGCCGAGTGTGCGCACCTTCAACATCGGCGTGCCGATATCCTGGCCGGCGAGCCGGCCTTCCGAGGTCTCCAGCACGCGGCCGTCGACGATCACGCTGATGTCGGCGCTGGTCCCGCCCATGTCGAAGGTGATGAGGTGGCCGTTCTTGGTGCTGCGCGCCAGCTCCGTCGCCGAGATCACGCCGGCCGCCGGGCCGGACAGCAACGTCTGGTTGGGATGGCGCGCGCCGATGGAGATGCGCATCAAGCCGCCGTTCGACTGCATCAAGAACAGCTGCGGTGTAGTCAGGCCGCGCGCGCGCAGCTTGTCGACCAGGCGGTCGAGATAGTCGGCGACCTTGGGGCCAACATAGGCGTCGATCACGGTCGTCGACAGGCGCGGATATTCGCGGATTACCGGCAACACTTCCGAGGACAGTGACACGCGCCATTCCGGCGCTTCCTCGGCGATGATCGCGCCGACGCGGCGCTCGTGCGCCGGGTTCAGGAAAGAGAACAGCAGGCAGACCGCGACAGCCTCGATGCCCTTCTCGCGCAGGCGGCGGATGGCGACGCGCAGCGTCCCCTCGTCCAGTGGCGTGACGATTTCGCCGCGATAATCGAGCCGCTCGCCAACCTCTTCGGTCAGATATTGTGGCACCAGCATCTGCGGCTTGCGATAGAACGGATCGATCAGGTCGGCCTCGGTCGGCTGCGACCAGCCGCGCGCTTCGTAAATCGCGCGAAAGCCCTTGGTGACGAGCAGACCCGTCTTGGCGCCCTTATCCTCCAGGATCGCGTTAGTCGCCACCGTCGTGCCGTGCACTAGCACGTCGATCTCGCCTGGCGCGATGCCTGTCTCGATTAACTCGTTCAGCGCGTTCAGCACCGCTTCCGACGGATCGGACGGCACCGACGGCACTTTCGCCAAACGGCGCTCGCCCGTGTCCTGACGGAAGGCGATCAAATCCGTGAAGGTGCCGCCCGTGTCGATTCCGACCATCCAACCGCTCATCGAACGCTCCTCAAATCAAATAACGTCATGGCGGCTCTGCTCGCGAATGCGCCAGCGCCCGTAACGCAATTCGATGACAGACAACAGCGCGTTCGCGCCAGTGGCCACTACAAGAGTCATCAAAATGGCAAGATAGACGTGACCGGTGTTGAACAGCGACCGATGATATGAAATCCAGAAGCCGAGCCCGCCGGTCGAGGCCAGCATCTCCGCCAGCACCACGCCGATGACGATCAACGACGTGCCGAGACGCAAGCCCGCCACGATGGAGGGCAGCGCCAAGGGCACGAATACGCGGAACAGGATCTGCGAGGGCGTCGCGCCCATGGCCAAGGCCATGCCGCGCCAGCCGCGCTCGATGAGGCGTACGCCGAGGATCGTCGACAGCGCGATGGGGAAGATGCCGGAAATGACGCCGAAGACGATCTTCGACTGAAAACCGAGACCGAGCCAAGCGACCAGGATGGGATAGAGCACGACAAAGGGCACAGCGATCATGGCCGAGATCAGGGGTGTCGTGACCTGCCCCAGCAGCGGTAAAGCACCGGCGATCAGGCCGAACAGCACACCGCCGACCCAGGCCAGGGCGATCGCCGCCGCGATCTCCAGCGCCGTCACCTGGAACGCCTCGAGAAACGTCGATCCGTCGCTCAACGCAGCCTTTACCATGAGGCTGGGCGAACCGAGGATGATCGGATTGAGCAGTCCCAGACGATACGCCCCTTCCCATAAGACGATGGCCGCGAGCCAAAACAACGCTGAACGATAGGACTTGAGCGCGCGCACCGTCATTCTCCCGCGATCATGTGCCAGATTTTGTTGCGCAGACGACCGAAGCTCTCCGAGCCGATCATGTCGATATTGCGGGGACGTGGCAGATCGACCTCGATGCGTTCAAGAATTCGGCCAGGCCGCGCACCCATCACCATGACCACGTCGGCAAGGTAGATAGCCTCAGTCAACCCGTGCGTGATGAACACGACGGTCGGCCGGCTGCGTTGCCAGATCTGCAACAGTTCGTTGCCCATGCGGGTGCGCGTCTGCTCGTCGAGCGCGGCAAAGGGCTCGTCCATCAGCAGTACGCGCGGCTCCTGCACCAGGCCGCGCGCGATGGCGATGCGCTGCTTCATGCCGCCGGACAGTTCGTGCGGATAACGATCCGCCGACTCCTTAAGGCCGACCAGGTCGAGCAGCGCCTGTGCGCGCGCGCGGCGCTCCTTGGCTGACATGCCGCGCAATGACAGTGGAAACTCAATGTTCTCGATCGCCGACTTCCAAGGTAAGAGCCAGGAGTCCTGGAAAACGACGCCGATTTTGTCTGGATTGGGACCGCTGATCGGCACGCCCTCCAAGGTCAACTGACCGGACGTCGCGGGCGTCAGGCCAGCTAGGATCTGCAGCAGTGTCGACTTGCCGCAGCCGGACGGGCCGACGATGGTGACAAACTGTCCTTCCTCGACCTTGAAGGAAATGTCTGACAGGGCTTGCACCGCGCCGAAGCTCTTGCTCAAGGCAGACGCCTCGATCAATGTCCGCGGCGGCTTATTCTCGATGGTCATCCCATCCGGCTCCCTGTGCGACGGCGCGTGTAACTTTCACAGAGCTGTAAAAGTTCGTTAAACACAATCGTGACCGTGACGACCAGCAGAACAGCGGCGAGCAACTGCGCCATCTGGTAGGACTCGCCCCAGGCGAAGATTGCCCGTCCGATGCCGCGCTGCGCCGCATACATTTCCGCGAGCAGCACGCCCGTCACCGTGAAAATTAGGCCCATGCGCAAACCGCCAATGATCAGTGGCAGCATGGCTGGGATATAGATGCGCAGGTAGATCTGGCGCGGCGTGGCTCCCATGGCGCGTGCCGCCGTGATCAGCCCCTGCGGCACCGAATGGACCGCAGCAATGGCGTTGATCAGCACGATGAAGACCGCCAGAGCGACGGCGAAGGCCACCTTCTGGCCGAAGCCAATGCCGAGCCCCATAATAAAGATCGGCAGGAAGATCGACTTGGGAATCGCCAGGATGAGATGGATGCTCGGTGCCACCGCCTTATAGAGCTTGCGTCTCTCACCGAGGAAGAACCCGAACCCGATGCCGATCGGCGCGACCAGGGCGAACGCCGCCGCCACCTCGCCGAGTGTCGTCAGCATGTCGCGTTGGAAGCTCGCGTTGCCAAGCATTGTTTGCAACGTGCTCAGCACTTTGGAGAGCGGCGGCAGGAGTTGGGGATCGACCCATTTCTGCTGACTCGCCGTTTCCCATAGCGCGGCCAAAGTGGCAACCACGCCCCATTGCAATGCGAGAACCAAGACGCGCATGGCTGACTCCGGCTGCCGGCCCTCTTACTTCAGGGAGACTGGTATAAACTTGTCGGTGTAGACCTGCTCGGGCTTCACGCTGTTCAGCTCGGTCAGACCCCAGACCTTGGCGGCAATATTCAGCGAGTTCTGCATCCACTTCGCTTCCATCGCACCGTCGGCCGATTGCTGCAGCGTGACTGCCTCGTAGGTCATCTCGTTGATCTTGTCGTCCTCTTCCTTGGTGAAGTCCTTGAGGAACTTCAGGCCCCAAGCACGGTCCACACGCATCTTGTCGAGACCCTTGAAGATCGCCGTCAGAGTCTTCCTCACGGTCTCCGGCTTCTTGTCGATCATTTCCTGCGTGGCGACGAGGACATCGGGCAGGTTCGGCTCCATGTCCGTACCAAGATTAACGATCGAACGCGCTTCGCCTGTCGCCAAAATCTTCAGACTAAGATTAGGGAACATCGCAATCGCGTCGACTTGGCCGGATTTCAGCGCCGGCACCATGCCGCCGCCGCCGACCGGAATCGTTTGGATCTTCACGCCAGCCTTGTCGGCGCCCCACAACGCGAACATGTCGGCTGTGCCAGCCTTGGTGGCGACGCCAACCTTCTTGTTGTTCAGATCGCTGAGCGATTTGATCGGCGAATTGGCCGCGACCATGTAGTGCCAACCATGCGGCGTCGGATCGATGACGGCGACGACCTTTTCCTTGGCGCCCTTAGCGATGGCAAGGCCCGTGCCGGCGCCGAAATAGGTGATGATGTCGGCAGCGCCGGCGCTCATGGCTTCCTGCGAGGCCGCGCCGCCGCGATAGATCGTGATTTCGACCTTCAGGCCCGCGTCCTTGTAGTAGCCGAGCTCCTCAGCCGCATAGATCGGCGCATATGCCGCGTTCTGCGGTACGGCTAGGCCGATGCGTACGGTTTCTTGCGCGTTCGCGGTCATGGCCGCCGTCGCACCGAGCAAAGCAAGAGAGACTACGCCCGTCTTCAGAAAGTTCATCCCTGCCTCCAAGTATTATTTTTATGCCGATATGTTTCGGCGTGAAGCAGCCTAATGGAGCGCCGTGTGGAACAGTCATACCGTTTGCCAATGGATATGACTAAAGCTTATGGCTCGCCTTCGCAGACGCGAAATCGTCACGCTTATAGGTGCCATTAGCAATCGCTATTAGCGGGTGTGCACGCGCAAGGGATAAGTAGGATGTCTCGAAAAAAACAAATGATAGGGAAGCACTATGGCCGCGAATGAAACCGCGTCGATGTTCGATCTCAAGGACCGCGTCGTCATCGTCACCGGCGGCGCCGTCGGCATCGGCAAGATCTATTCCGAGCGCTTGGCGGAGCTCGGCGCCCATGTGGTGATCGCCGATATCGCGGCGGAGGCCGGCGACGCGCTCGCCAAGAGCATCGCCGCCGCCGGCGGCAGCGCCGTCTCGGTCGCCACCGACATCGCCGACCCGGCCGCTACGGAGGCCATGGCGCAGGCGGCGCTCAAGGCGTTCGGCAAGATCGACGCGCTCGTCAACAACGCCTCGCTGATGAGTACGCTGCCGCGCCGGTCCTGGCTGGAGATTCCGCTCGAAGAATGGGACCGCGTGATGCAGGTGAATTTGCGCGGCCTGTTTCTCTGTTGCCGCTCGGTCGTGCCGCATATGCAGCAGCGCAAGAAGGGCAAGATCGTCAATATCGCCTCGACGCGCGTCTTCGAGGGCACGCCGAACCGCCTGCATTACACCACCTCCAAGGGCGGCGTTCTCGCCTTCACGCGCGCATTGGCCCGCGAAGTGGGCGACGACAACATCGCGGTCAATTGCGTCGCCCCGGGCTTCACCTTGAGCGAAACCCAGGTGGCGAACTCGACGCAGAGCTATCTCGCCAACAGCTACGATCAAGGGCGCGCCTTCATTCGCCCCCAGGTGCCAGACGACCTAGTCGGGGCGGTGCTGTTCCTGCTGAGCAACGCCAGCGATTTCATGACGGGCCAAACGCTCGTCGTCGACGGTGGACGATTTATGCACTAGCCGGTAGGCTCACTCTCTATCAAGAATAGGCGTTTGACAGACACAGAGTCATCGCGATCGGCACGTTAAGGGACTTCTGGTCTAAGCCCGCCTATCGAGATTCCGAACAGCCTTTGAAGACGTGGTTCAAGGTTGTCGAGGCGGCAGATTGGAACACCCCGGCCGACGTGAAGGCCATGTTTCGGAGCGCCGACATTCTGAAAGCTGGCCGTGTGATCTTTGATATCGCCGGCAACAAATACCGACTAGTCGCCGCCGTTCACTATGACGGCAAACGCATCTACATCCGATTCGTTGGCACGCATCAGCAGTACGACAACATTGACCCGAATACGATCTGAGGGCGCCATCATGGATATCAAACCGATCAGCACGAAGGCCGGCTACAACGCTGCATTGAAGCAGGTCGAGAAACTATGGGATGCGCAGCCTGGCACGCCTGATGGCGATGCAGTTGAAATCCTGGTCACTCTCATCCAGGCATATGAAGCAAAGCATTTCCCGATTGACGATCCAGATCCAGTCGAAGCCATCAAGTTCATGATGGAACAAAAAGGATTGGATCGAGCTGCACTGGAACCAGCAATTGGTCCGCGCGGTCGTGTTTCGGAAGTACTGAATCGTAAGCGTGCGCTCACGCTGCCGATGATTCGCGCTCTCAGCCCGCTCCTCGATATTCCGCTCGGCATTCTCGCCCGCGAATATAAGGTCATGCAGGTGGCTTAAATGGCAGACATCATAAAACTTCCGAGCAAAACCAAGTTGGATATCTCCAAGCTCAATGCAGAGGAGAGAGAATTTCTGACTGCTGTTCGGAAGCTATCGTCCTATCAGCAAGCGGTGCTGCTTCAGAAAGCAAAGAAGCTTCTGGCCGAGCAAGTGCGCAAAAAGAACTGAGAACGGTCCCGCGGGCCTAGAGAGGCCTTAGCCACCCATCGGTCATGCACTTGGCACGTGCCTCGTCGCACTCTTTCCATAACAGCCGAAATGGCCCGCCCGATGCTGGTCGGTGATGAACGGGACGAAGTTTGGGCGGGCCATGTTCGGTCTGAATATTTTGTGGTGCCGTTTAGTGATACTTCTCCGTGATCACATAACGGATCTCCTTCACCCTCTCCTCCGAGAGGTTGCCGCCGAGAATGTTCTTGATGATTGCGGCGATTTCGCTGGGCGGGGCATAGCGCAGTGGCATCTCCCGCTCTTCGAAGAGCTTCATGGTTGCAGGATCGGTTACGACGTCCTTCACGACGCCGCGCAGAAATTCTTGACGGGCCTCGGGCACGCCCGGCGTGGTGACAATGATACGGCCGAGCTTGCGTAAGTCATCGCGGAAGTCGAGCCACCAAGCGGCTTCAGCATCGAGACTCACTTGCTCAAAAATAGTCGGCACGTCGGGTGCAAGCGGTGCCTTTTCACGGCCTGTCACGACGATAGCCCGTAACTCGCCGCCTTGCATGAAGCGCGCAGCCGAATCTTCTGTCAGCACAGTGCCGTCCACCTCGCCGCGGATGGCCGCTAGCGTAAATTCCTTTGATGACGGATAGCCGATAATCGCCTTGCAGGGAATCTTCAACGCGTAACAAAGCACGGTGGCCGTATCGGAGGCGCCGTCAGTCTTGCCGGCGAAACCCATGGCAAGAGTCTTGCCGGACGCTTTGATATCTTGAATCGTCTTGTAGGGCAGCTTGGGATTGAGAATGAGGATTCGTGGTGCTGTGTTGACGCGACCGAGGATCGGATACTTGGTCAAATCGAAGCGGATGCCTGGCTCGGCAAGAAGCGTACCGAGCGTCGCCCCTTCGCCTGTTGCCAGCATGAGCGTCAGACCATCGGGCGCTGCGGCGGCATAGACGTAGTTCATCGCCACCATATGGCTCCCGCCCGGGCGGTTCTCGACGATCACCGTTGTGCCGAGCTTCTTTTCCAGATAGGGCTGCAGCATGCGCGCGTAGGTATCATAGCCGCCGCCGGTGCTGGTCCCGACAACAAGGCGGACTGTTTTACCCTTGTAAAAATCGACTTCGCTCTGCGCAAACGCAGATGCGGTAGCCAAGCCAATGCCGGCTGCCGTCGCAACCGCGATCAGAGATCGCGCCATCGAACGGGCGTTGGTCATAAGTCACTCCCTGTTGAAATATTATGGTTAGTGGGCGGTTCTCGTAGGCCGCTCTTTTCCTAGAAAAGGGCGCCGGCATTCCGCGCAAAGTGCGGAATGCCGGCGCCCCGAGGATCACGGATGAACGCTTTGAGTGAACAGGATGTCCTCAAGGGACTTTCCTAGCTTGCGCTTGCTTGCCTCGCGGTAAACGAGGCTTCCCATCGCGGCGAACTGCAGGCCAAGTCCCTTGTAGTTGTGGAAGCAGGTGATCTCGTCGTCCGATTGGCGGCCCGGCACGTTGCCCGCGACGACGTCCTTCAGCTCCGGCACCTTCGAAAAGTCGAAGACACCAATGTCAGGGCGGCTGTAGTCACCGTTGGTGAACTCTGGCACTTCCGACGGCCAGCCACGTGCTGGATAGGCCGTCACCGGTTGAGCGGTGTTAAGAACTAAGCGGTCAACCTTTTTCAGCACCTCAATTGGAATCTCGCTGCCGCGCACGCTGGCGATATGCATGCCCGGGCGGATCCATTCGGGCTTGATCGTCGGGGTCATAGAGTTCGTCGCGGACATCAAAACATCGGCGTCTTTCGCTGCTTCCTCGGCCGATCCAACGGCGACAATGTTGATCTGCAGCTTCTTGCGGAAACGCTCCACGAAGGCTTCACGATTAGCCGCCGTAGTGCTGAACACCTTAACAATTTCAAACTGACGCACAGCGCAAGCAGCTTCCAGATGAGCCTCCGCCTGCCAGCCAGTGCCGATCAGGCCCATGACCTTGGCGTTCTTGCGCGCGAGGTATTTCGCTGCGACGCCGCTCGATCCGCCAACGCGGGTCTTCTGGATGACACCATCGTTCATGATGCAAAGAAGCTGGCCGGTATCGGTGGAGAAGAGCAGCACCGAACCGTTGTAACGACCACCGGGTTCGGAGACTGGCATCTTCACCCGACGCGGCGAACCGTTGACGATAGGCCAATTAACGACGTCGGAGTTGAGACGCAACGCGGCAACACCGGCACGCGGCCAACTACCTGACATGGTTTTGAAAGAATGGACCGCACCTGGGTGCGGGTTCGAGACAAGCATGTCCTGGCGCGGAATATCGGTCGCGTCGCCGTTGCCGAGGTCGCAATAGGCTTCTTCGAGCGCCTTCAAGCACTCGGGCATAGAGAGGAAGCTCTCAATTTCTTCGTTGGTCACGATCAGCATTGGCGGGGCTCCCTGGTTGTGCCTGTTCTCGCCGAAGGACGGCGTGGAAAGGCACCTTAGGAGCGCTGTTCACTGTTGATAATTCGGATAAAGTACGAAAAACTATTCAATAATATTTGACAATAGCCAACCGACTTACCGCCTCGCCGACAAGTAAGAGCGAACAGCATGGATTTACTGAGATCGATGGAAAGCTTCGTCGGCGTGGTGAAAGCCGGCAGCTTCGCCGGGGCCGCCGCGCAGCTTTCCATGTCGCGCGCCATTATCAGCAAACATATTAAAGATCTTGAGGATCACCTCGGGGCCCGACTGCTTTACCGCACCACGCGACGGCTCAGCCTGACGGAGATCGGGCTTAGGCACTACGCGTTCTCGGTCCGCATCCTCGAGGAATTACAAGCGGAACACGAGCAGGCAGCGCAGTTACAAGGCGAGCCACGCGGGGAGATCAAACTCATGGCGCCGAAGTCCTTCGGCAACCAGTTCCTAGCGACAATCATCGCCGACTTCATCGCCTGTCATCCACAAATCAGCGTTTCAATGCTGTTAAGCGACGACGCGCCGAGCGGCCTGAACCTGATCGATAACGGCGTCGACCTCGCTATCCGTCTGACCGAGGCCACCACCTCCAGCATGATCATCCGACGCGTCGGTACGTTGCGCTGGCTGCTCTGCGCCGCCCCAATCTACTTGTCCAAACAAGGCCGACCACGAAAGCCTGCCGAGCTCGCTCAGCATGACTGTCTGCTGCATCTCAAATATCTGCCTGAAGGTATCTGGCGCCTGACCAAAGCCGGACGCGAAACGGCCGTACGTGTCATGGGCCGCTTCTCGGCCAACAGCTCGCTCGCAGTGCGGGCAGGTACGTTGCGCGGCCTCGGCATCGCCGCTCTACCAGCTTATTGCGTCGGTGAAGACTTGACGGAGGGCCGCCTTGTCGAGGTCCTCTCGGACCATCGCTTACCACCTCAACCGGTCTTCGCCATCTACCCGCAACAGCGTCTACTACCGGCAAAAGTACGGCTACTATTAGATTACCTGGCCGACCGTTTCGAATCGTATCGTTGATAAGAACAATTTGTGTAAGAAAGTGCGATCATTCGCAGTTTCTCGCTCGCGAATATAAGGTCATGCAGGCTGCGTGATTGATTCAGTCGCTACGCGTCTCCGCGATAGATCTCTAAACGGCACCGCCATGCGACGCCGTGGCGCTAAAACCAGCCGCTTCAGCAATGATTTCGAAAGACCGCAGCCGTGCCTTGTGATCATAGATGTCGGAGACCACGATGAGCTCATCGGCGGCGGTCTCGGCAATCAGCGCATCGATGCCGGCGCGGACCGTCTCGGACGATCCAATGATGGAGCGGGCGAGCATGCGCGCCGCCTGCGCCTTTTCCGACGGCGACCAATAGCTGTCGATATCGTTGATCGGCGGCAGGCTCAGCCCGAGATCGCCGCGATGGAGATTGGTAAAGGACATCTGCTGCGTCGTCGCCAGCCGTCGCGCTTCAGCGTCACTTTCGGCGGCGATGATGTTCACGCCGACCATGGCATAGGGGCGTACGAGTTGCTCGGACGGCTTGAAGCGGCGACGATAGATATCGAGCGCCGAAAGCAGCAGCTCGGGCGAGAAATGCGAAGCGAACGCATACGGCAGGCCCAATTCGGCCGCAAGCATGGCGCCGAAGTTGCTCGATCCGAGAATCCACAATGGCACCTCCGTCCCCGCCGCCGGCACAGCTTGGATGCGCTGTTCTGGACGCAGAGGAGCGAGGTACGCCTGCAATTCGAGAACGTCCTGCGGGAAATGTTCCGCGGCTTCATTGGTTCGCCGTAAGGCGCGCAACGTTTGCTGGTCGGTACCCGGCGCTCTACCGAGACCTAAATCGATGCGCCCCGGAAACAGCCGCGCCAATGTCCCGAACTGCTCGGCGATCACATAGGGCGAATGGTTGGGCAGCATGATGCCGCCGGCCCCGACGCGAATGGTCTTCGAGCCCGCGGCGATATGCGTGAGCACGATGGACGTCGCGGCACTGGCGATGCCCGGCATGTTGTGATGTTCCGCAACCCAAATGCGGCGATAGCCCCATTGCTCGGCGTGCGCCGCGAGGTCGCGAGCATTGTCGAACATTCCTCGCGCATCAGTATTTGTTGTGACGCGGACAAGCTCGAGAATGGACAGCGGCGTCATGTCGGGCTCCAGGATGATCGATGGCAGGTGCCGGACAGACCGAGAGATTGGCCGCGTCGAAACCTATTGGGACGCCCTTCATGTAGGTAGGCCCGCACATCGATGCCATTGAAGAAACTTTAGCGAGCCGACTCACGCACGGTTTTTGCGCGCGTTCGCGAGTCTCTGGTCCTTCCTCTCGCACTTCCCCCTAATTTTCTCGATCACCACAGTCTCTGGTCCCTGCTTCTGCATAAGCGGGGGACCGTCACTTTTGTGCAGCAGAGACTAACGCCCGACATCTGCGGGAATAGCGCCGCGGAGACGGTCTCCACGTCCGCGAGGTACCGTGAGTTCGAGAAAAGAGTGCGCAATTCCGGGGACTTGGGGCGCCCCGAAAAACATACCTAAGTTATTGATATTAAAGGGAAAAAGTAGTGGCGGAGAGGGCGGGATTCGAACCCGCGGTACGTTTTACCGTACGCACGCTTTCCAAGCGTGTGCCTTAAACCACTCGGCCACCTCTCCATCCAGATCGGCGCCGTGAGTGGCCGGCGTCCGAGGTCGCAAGGCGGGCAAAATAGCGGCTCGCCCTTGGGCTTTCAACCGCCGCGAGACGGCGGCAGCGGCGAAAACGCCAATCTTTTCAACGATTCGGCTTAAAGCGCGGTTAATCGCCGTCGATCTTGAGGGCGGCGATGAAGGCCGCCTGGGGAATCTCGACGTTGCCGACCTGGCGCATGCGCTTCTTGCCGGCCTTCTGCTTCTCCAGGAGCTTGCGCTTGCGCGAGATGTCGCCGCCATAGCATTTGGCCAGCACGTCCTTGCGCATCGGGCTGACCGTCTCGCGCGCGACGATGCGCCCGCCGATGGCGGCCTGGATGGCGATCTTGAACAATTGGCGCGGGATCAGTTCTTTAAGACGCGCGCACAGCGCGCGGCCGCGGGTTTCGGCGGCGCTGCGATGGACGATGATGGAGAGCGCGTCGACCGGCTCTTCGTTGACCAGGATGGTGAGCTTGACCAGCTCGCCTTCCTCATAGCCCTCGACGGTGTAATCGAAGCTGGCGTAGCCGCGGCTGATGGATTTCAGGCGGTCGTAGAAATCGTAGACCACTTCGTTGAGCGGCAGCTTATAGACCACCATGGCGCGGTTGCCGGCGTAGGTCAGGTTCTCCTGCACGCCGCGCCGCTCCTGGCACAGCGCGAGGATCGAGCCGAGATATTCGTCCGGCACCATGATCGTCGCCTTGATCCACGGCTCCTCGATGAAATCGATCTTCACCGGGTCCGGCATGTCCGCCGGATTGTGCAGCTCGAGCTGCTTTCCGTCGGTCAGGTTGATCTTGTAGATCACGCTCGGCGCGGTGGTGATGAGATCGAGATTGAACTCGCGCTCCAGGCGCTCCTGGATGATCTCCAGGTGCAGCAGCCCGAGAAATCCGCAGCGGAAGCCGAAGCCGAGCGCCGCCGAGGTCTCCGCCTGATATTGGAAGCTGGCGTCGTTGAGGCGCAATTTTCCGAGGCTTTCGCGCAAGCGCTCGTAATCGGACGCCTCGACCGGGAACAGGCCGCAGAACACCACCGGCACGCTCGGCTTGAAGCCGGGCAGCGCCGTCGCCGTCTGGCGCTTCTCTTCGGTCAGCGTGTCGCCGACGCGCGTGTCGGTGATTGTCTTGATCTGCGCCGTGACGAAGCCCATCTCGCCCGGCCCGAGGTAATCGGTCGTCACATGCTTAGGGGTAAAATAGCCGACCTGCTCGACCTGATGCACCGTGCCGGTGCTCATCATCTGGATCTTCATGCCGCGCGCCAGCTTGCCGTCATAGACGCGCACCAGCACGACGACGCCGAGATAGGTGTCGTACCAGCTATCGACCAGCAGCGCCTTCAAGGGCGCGGCGGGATCGCCCTTGGGCGCGGGCAGGCGCTGCACCAGGGCTTCGAGCACGTCGGGAATGCCGAGACCCGATTTCGCCGAGGCGAGCACGGCGTCCGACGCGTCGATGCCGATGACGTCCTCGATCTGCTGCTTGACGCGCTCAGGTTCGGCGGCGGGCAGGTCGATCTTGTTGAGGACGGGGACGATCTCGTGGTTGTTCTCGATCGCCTGATAGACGTTGGCCAGCGTCTGGGCTTCGACGCCCTGGCTGGCGTCGACCACCAGGATCGAGCCTTCGCAGGCGGCGAGCGAGCGGCTCACCTCGTAGGCGAAGTCCACATGGCCCGGCGTGTCCATCAGGTTGAGCTGATAGGTCTCGCCGTTCTTGGCCTTGTACATCAGGCGCACGGTCTGCGCCTTGATGGTGATGCCGCGCTCGCGCTCGATATCCATGGAATCGAGCATTTGCGCCTGCATATCGCGCTCTTCGACCGCGCCGCAGGCCTGAATCAGACGGTCGGCGAGCGTGGACTTGCCATGGTCGATATGGGCGATGATGGCGAAGTTGCGGATATGCGAAAGGTCGGTCATCGGCCCAAAATGGCTGAACGGGGGGTCTGAAGCAGGCGCGAACATAGGGCCCGCCGGCCGCTGGCGCAATCGCGGAAAAAGAGCGGAATTTCCGGGCCTTACGCCCGCTTGCGGGCTTTCGCCGGCGCGGCCGAAGCCGGCCCGTGCGCCAACAGAAACGCCTCGACCGCGGCGGCGACGCGGGACTTGATCTCGGCCGGGCTGGCCGCCTTGTCGACGCCGATCAGGCGGCGGAAATGGATGCCGCCGAGCAGCGCGCCGAAGAACTGGTCGGCGGCGACGTCCGGATCCGGCACGGCCATCGCGCCCTTGGCGGTCTGGGCGCGGAAATAATCGGCCAGGCCGTTGCAGGAGGGGCCGGGACCGGCGTTCTGCACGGCGCGGCCCAGCGCCGGGAAGCGCGGCGCTTCGGAGACCAGGATGCGATAGAAGGCCATGGTCTCGTCGGACATCATTTTCTTGAGGAATTTCAGGCCGACGGCGAGCAAAAGCTCGCGCGGCCCGAGCCCGGCAGCGACCGAGGATTCGATATCCACCAGCATTTGCCGGCAGTTTACCCGCACGATGGCGCCGAACAGGTCGTCCTTGCCGCGAAAATGGCTGTAGAGCGTGGCTTTGGAGACTTTCGCCTCGCGGGCGATGGCGTCCATGCTGGCGCCGGCGAACCCGTCGCGCAGGAACACCCGGCCGGCGGCCTGCTCGATGGCGAGGCGCTTGGGCGAAGGCGCGGCTTCGCACGCCCCGGCCGTGCCCGCCAGGGCCTCGGCAGGCGTCGCATAAGCCGTTTTTGCGCCGTTTATCGCCATGTTGCTCTGCAATAGATTCGCATTGACCGGAACTGTCGGCAGGGATAGGTTTCCGCCGCAAACTAAACCGAACGGTTTAGTTTTGCAACGCCGGATGGGGGGCCCAGAGGGCCATGCGCGTCACGCTTCGATCTCCTCGAAGCCCCTGGGACGCGACGCCCATCCAGCCTGACCGCCTTCGCGTAGACTCCTCGGCACGGCCATCCGCGCGCCGCGCCGCCGATCCCATACACGCCGTCACGAGACACAAGAGCACTCTCATGGATCCGCAGAACACGACCGCGCCGCACGCCGCCCCCCTGTCCTCCTCGCGCGACGGCCGGCCGAAGCCGAAGCTCGTGCGCTGGCTCGTCATCGTCGGCGTGATCCTCGCCATCGTGCTCGGGGCGTTCTACGGCTTCGAGCAATTCCGCAAGAACGCCATCGCGTCCTTTTTCGCCGGCAACAAGCCGCCGCCGACCACGATCAACGTCGCCTTGGCGCAGAGCGAGCCGATGTCGCGCTTCTTCGACGCCATCGGCACGGTCGCCGCGGTGAACCAGGTGACGATCGCGCCGCAAGTCTCCGGCCGCGTCGTGAAGCTGATGTTCGAATCGGGCGCGAGCGTAAAGACCGGCGATCCGCTGGTGCAGCTCGATGACGCGACCGAGCGCGCCGATCTCGCCAATTATCAGGCGCAAGCGAAGCTGGCCCAGGCCAACCTGACGCGCGCCCGCACCTTGGCGAGCGAGAAATACGCCACGCAGGCAAGCGTCGACCAGCAGCAGAGCCAGCTCGACGTGGCCCGCGCCGGCGTCGCCCGTAGCCAGGCGCTGATCGACCAGAAGCTGATCAAAGCGCCTTTCCCCGGCGATCTCGGCATCCGTCAGGTCGATCTCGGCCAATATGTCGGCCCCGGCATGGCCATCGTCTCGCTGACCAACCTCGAAGTGGTCTATGTCGATTTCACCCTGCCCGAGCAGACACGCAGCCAGCTGACCGTGGGCCTCGCCGTCGAAATTTCCGCCGACGCCTTCCCGGGCAAAAGCTTCGCCGCCAAGATCACCACCATCGAGCCGCAGATCGATCCGACGACGCGCGCCATCCGCGTGCGCGCCAGCATGGACAATCCCGAGCGGCTGTTGCAGCCCGGCATGTTCGCGCGCGCGCGCGTCGTGCTGCCGCCGCAGCCCGACGTCGTCACCGTGCCGGAAACGGCGATCGATTATACCGTCTACGGCCAGTCCGTCTTCCTCATCCAGGAAGACGGCAAGACGGCGGACGGCAAGACGGCCTACAAGGCGGTGCAGACCTTCGTGACGGTCGGCACGCGCCAGAACGGCCGCGTCGCCATCGTCAAGGGCCTGCAGGCGGGCGACATGGTCGCCAACGCCGGCCAGACCCGCATCTTCAACGGCGCCGCCGTGATCCCGTCCGATCAAGGCGGCCTGACCCCGCCGACCCAGACTCCGTTGCAGTAAGCCGCCGCCCGTAGCCATGCGCGGATCGCCGCTTCGGCGGTCCGCGCCGCATCACACATGTAATGCGCCTTAAGGTCTCGTCATGCATTTCACCGACATTTTCATCAAGCGCCCGGTCCTCGCCACGGTGGTGAGCCTGCTGATCCTGCTGATCGGCCTGCAATCCTTCCTGACCCTGACGGTGCGCCAGTACCCCGAGATGCAGAACACCGTCATCACGGTGACGACGACCTATCCCGGCGCCACGCCGGAACTGATCCAGGGCTTCATCACCCAACCGATCGAACAGGCGGTCGCCTCGGCCGAAGGCATCGACTATCTGACGTCGAGCTCCAAACAAGGCATCAGCACCGTCTCCGCTTACATTCAGCTGAATCAGGACCCGAACAAAGCCATGACCGATGTCATGGCCAAGGTTCAGCAAGTGAAATACCTGATCCCGGCCGAATCGAACGATCCTGTGATTTTGAAGACGACCGGCCAAGCCTTCGCCGTCATGTATCTCGGGTTTTCGTCCGACACGCTGAATTCGGCGGCGATCTACGACCATCTGAGCCGCGTCGTGCAGCCGCTGCTGACCACGGTCGAAGGCGTCGCCGAAGCGCAGATTTTCGGCGGCCAGCAGTTCGCCATGCGCCTATGGCTCGATCCGGTGAAAATGGCGGCGTTCGACGTCACCGCCGCCGAGGTGGCCGCCGCGATCCGCGCCAACAACTATCAAGCGGCGCCGGGCCAGGCGAAGGGCCTGTTCACCGTCACCAACGTCTCGGCGGATACCGGCCTGACCTCCATCGAAGAATTCCGCCAGATGGTCGTCAAGGCCAAGGACGGCGCGCAGGTGCGCCTGTCCGATATCGGCACCGTCGATCTCGACGCGCAGAAGTTCGACCAGTCCGTGATGATGAGCGGCGACAACGCCATTTTCATCGGCATTCAATCGACGCCGCTTGGCAATCCTCTCAACATCGTCGAGGGCGTGACCAAGCTGCTGCCCGACATCCAGCGCGGCCTGCCGCCGACCGTCAACGTCCGCGTCGCCTACGATTCGTCGAAGTTCATCTCCTCGTCGATCGACGAGGTGGTCAAGACGCTCGCCGAAGCCGTCGCGATCGTGATCGTCGTCATCTTCCTGTTCCTCGGCACCATCCGCTCGGTGCTGATCCCGGTGGTGACGATTCCGCTGTCGCTGATCGGCGCGGGCATCATCATGCTGGCGATGGGATTCAGCATCAATCTGCTGACTCTCCTCGCCATGGTGCTCGCCATCGGCCTGGTGGTCGACGACGCCATCGTGGTGGTGGAGAACATCTATCGTCATATCGAGGAAGGAAAATCGCCGATCCAGGCGTCGATCATCGGCGCGCGCGAGATCGTCGGGCCGATCATCGCCATGACCATCACGCTGGCCGCCGTCTATGCCCCCATCGGCTTCCTTGGCGGCATCACCGGCGTGCTGTTCCAGGAGTTCGCCTTCACGCTGGCCGGCGCGGTCATCATCTCGGGCATCGTCGCCTTGACCCTGTCGCCGATGATGTGCTCGATGCTGCTCAACCACGAGATGTCGCAGGGCTGGTTTCCGCGCAAGGTCGACGCCTTCTTCTCGCGCGTCACCGGTTGGTATGGCCGCAAATTGTCGCGCACGCTCGATTACCGTCCGGTCGTCGGCCTGTTCGCCGTGGCCATTCTGGCGCTGCTGACGTTCCTCTATACCCACACCCAGGCCGAGCTCGCGCCGCAAGAAGACCAGGGCGCGTTCTTCGCCCTCGGCAAAGCGCCGCAATACGCCAATCTCGACTACACCGAGACCTTCTCCAAGCAGCTCAATGACGTCTATATGCGGCAGCCGGAGACGGACCTGACCTTCGTCATCAGCGGGTTCGCATTTAGCGGCCCGGCGCTCAACCAGAACATGTCGGGCATGATCCTGAAGCCCTGGGCGGAGCGCGAAGGCACCGTGATGCAGTTGATCCCGCGCGTGCAAGCCGAACTCAGCCAGATCACCGGCATGAACGTCTTCGCCTTCAACCTGCCGGCCCTGCCCGGCTCGTCGGGCGGCCTGCCGGTGCAGATGGTCATCAGCTCGCCGGGCAAATTCGAAGACATCTACAAATATATGAACGAGATCAAGACTCGGGCCCAGCAGAGCGGCATGTTCATCGTGACCGACAGCGACCTCGAGTACAACACGCCGGTCGCGCGCATCCGCATCGACCGCCTCAAGGCCAACGATCTCGGCATCACCATGCAGGACATCGGCCAGACGCTCGCGCTGATGGTCGGCGGCAACTACGTCAACCGCTTCAACTTCTCGGGCCGCTCCTACGAGGTGATCCCGCAGGTGCCGCGCGACTTCCGCCTGTCGTCCGACAAGCTGACGCAATATTACGTCCGCACCGGCGGCGGCACCTCCGTGCCGCTCTCCACCATCGCCCATGTCGAGGACGCCATCGAGCCGAACGCGCTGAACAAATACAACCAGCTCAACGCCGCCACCTTCTTGGCGGTGCCGATGCCCGGCGTCACCATGGGACAGGCCGTCGGCCTGCTGAACCAGCTCGCCGCCGAGATTCTGCCCAACGACTACCGCCACGATTTCCTGTCGGAATCGCGCCAGTTCGTCACCGAAGGCAACCAGCTCGCGCTGACCTTCGCCTTCGCGCTGATCGTGATCTATCTGGTGCTCGCGGCGCAGTTCGAATCCTTGCGCGACCCGTTGGTCATCCTGGTCAGCGTGCCGCTGTCGATCTGCGGCGCAATGATCCCGCTGTTCATGGGCTTGCAGACGTTGAACATCTATACTCAGGTTGGCTTGGTGACGCTGATCGGCCTGATCAGCAAACACGGCATCCTGATGGTGGAGTTCGCCAACCAGCTTCAGAACAAGGAAGGGCTGGACCGGCGCGATGCTATCGAGAGAGCCGCCGCCGTGCGCCTGCGCCCCATCCTGATGACCACGGCGGCGATGGTGACGGGCCTGATCCCGCTGCTGATCGCCAGCGGCGCGGGCGCGGCCAGCCGCTTCTCGATCGGCATTGTGATCGTCTCCGGCATGTCGATCGGCACGCTGTTCACGCTGTTCGTGCTGCCGACCTTCTACACCTGGCTCGCCAAGGACCATCGCCCCGAACGGACGGCCGCGCGCGACGCCGATCTGGCCAGCGTCGGCGCATAGCCCGCCCCGCACGGCGCAAATAAAAAGGCCCGGGATCGCTCCCGGGCCTTTTTCATTTCGTGACGGCCGCCTCAGCCGCGCAAAGATCCGCCTGTCGCCTTCGCCACGGCGGCGACGATCTTCTGTGCCGCCGCCTCGATCTCGGCATCGGTCAGCGTTGCCGTCGTCGGCTGCAGACGCACGGAGATGGCTACCGATTTCTTGCCCGGCTCCACACCCTTGCCTTCGTAGACGTCGAACAGGCTGACCTCCTCGATCAGCGCCTTGTCGGCGCCGCGCGCGGCGCGCAACAGCGTCTCGGCGCTCACCGAGGCGTCGAGCAGGAAGGCGAAATCGCGCTCGACCGCCTGGAACGGCGATGGCGCGTAACCCGGTCGGGCGCGGCCCGCATTCTTGGCTTTCGCTTCCGGCACCAGATTGAGATAGCTCTCGAACACCGCGACCGGGCCTTTCAGGTCGAAAGCGCGGGCGACGGCGGGATGCAATTCGCCGAAATAGGCGAGCGCCGTCTTCGGCCCCAGGCGCAGGGCGCCGGAGCGGCCCGGATGGAACCAGCCAGGCGCGTCGGCCGTCACCGTCAGCGAGCCGACCGGCGCGCCGGCGGCGGCCAGGGCGGCCAGGGCGTCGGCCTTGGCATCGAAGGCGTCTACGGCGCGCGGCTTGGCCAGCCAATGGCGCGGGCCGGTCTCGCCAACGCGGAGGCCCGCCGCGACCAGCATCTGGCCCGCGGGCGTGTCGTCGCGATAGGCCGGGCCCACTTCGAACAGGCCGTGGCTCGCCGCGCCGCGCGCGATGTTGCGCGCCGCGCCGGCCAGCAGATTGACCAGCGGCGTTGGCCGCATGACCGAGAGGTCCGCGCTGATCGGATTGGCGATCTTCAGCGTCGCCGGCTGCGCGGCGAAAAGCGCTGTTTCGGCCTCGCCGGCGAAGGAGAAGGTCACCGCCTCCATCAAGCCGCGCGCGGCGAGCGCGCGCTTGGCGTCGCGGGCGCGGCGCTGCGTCGGCGTAAGCACCGGCTGAGCGAGGCCCGATGCGCGGCCGAACGGCGTCGGCGCGATTTTGTCGAAGCCGTTGACGCGCAGGACGTCTTCCACCAAGTCGGCTTCCTGATGCACGTCGTTGCGCCAGGACGGCGGCACGCAGCGCAGCGCCTCGGCCGAGACGTCCACCTTGAAGCCGAGCGCGGTCAGGATGCGCGCGCTGTCCGCCGCCGGAATGTCGATGCCGCCGAGCTGCTTGACCCGCGCGGCGCGCAGCACGATCGGCGCTTTGTCCGCCGGCACGGCGCCGGCGATGACGGCCTCGCTCGCTTCGCCGCCGCAAAGTTCGATGATCATCTTGGTCGCGGCGTCGAGCGCCGGCAGGGCGCTCGACGGATCGACCCAGCGCTCGAACCGGTAGCGCGCGTCGGAATCGATGGCCAGCTTGCGGCCGGTGGTGGCGGTGCGGATCGGATCGAACGCGGCCGATTCGAGGATCACATCGGTCGTCGTCTCGGTACAGCCGCTGCTCTCGCCGCCCATCACGCCACCGAGGCTGAGGACGCCCGAGCGGTCGGCGATCACCGTCATGCCGTCGGCGAGCTCGTAGGTCTTGGCGTTGAGCGCGACGAGGCTCTCGCCTTGCTTGGACAGACGCACGACGAGATCGCCGTCGAGCTTGGCGGCGTCGAACACGTGCAGCGGCCGGCAGCGATCCAGCGCGAAGAAATTGGTGATATCGACCAGCGCCGAGATCGGACGCAGGCCGACGGCGCGCAAGCGGTCCTGGAGCCACGCCGGGCTCGGGCCGTTCTTCACGCCCTTAATGACGCGGAGCGCGAACAGCGGACAAGCGTTCGCCGCATCGGCCGGGAAATCGAGCGACACAGAAACCGGGCTCTTGAAGCCGCCCTTCGCCGCGCCATCGTCTTTCAGCGGCTTCAGCGCGCCATAGCCGCCGGCCGCCAGTTCGCGCGCGAGGCCGCGCACGCCAAGCCAGTCGCCGCGGTTCGGCGTCACCGACACATCGATCACCGGATCGCCCGCGCCGAGCGCGGCAGCCGCCGGACTGCCGATCTTGAAACCGGCCGGCAGCTCGATGATGCCGTCGTGCTCCTCGCCGAGGCCGAGCTCGCGCGCCGAGCACATCATACCCTGGCTCTCGACGCCGCGGATCACGCCCTTTTTCAGCTCCGTGCCGGTCGCGGGGATCACCGCGCCGGGGCGCGCTAGGACCACGTCGATGCCGGCGCGCGCGTTGGGCGCGCCGCAGACGACCTGGATCGTCTCGCTGCCAGTCTCGACCTTGCAGACGCGCAGACGGTCGGCGTTGGGATGCGGCTCGGCCGCCGCCACATGGGCGACGATGAAGGGCGCGAGCGCCTTGGCGCGGTCCTCGACGCTTTCGACCTCGATGCCGAGGCTGGTGAGCGCCTCGGAAATCTGATCGAGCGAAAGCTGCGTGTCCAGATGCTCCTTGAGCCAGGAAAGCGTGAATTTCATCGCGTCAGCCCTCCGGTCGGCGACGCCCCGAAGGCGAGGTTCGGCACGTCGAGCGCGGCGAAGCCGTAGTGCTTCAGCCAGCGCAGGTCCGCCTCGAAGAAGGTGCGCAAATCCGCGATGCCGTATTTCAGCATCGCCATGCGCTCGATGCCCATGCCGAAGGCGAAGCCTTGGTATTCGCCCGGGTCGATGCCGCAATTGGCCAGCACGTTGGGATGCACCATGCCGGCGCCGAGAATCTCCAACCAGTCGTCGCCGGCGCCGATCTTCAGCTCGCCGCCCTTGCGCGAGCAGCCGATATCGACCTCGCATGACGGCTCGGTGAAGGGGAAGTAGCTCGGGCGCAGGCGGATCGGCACGTCGTCGAGTTCGAAGAAGGCGGCGAGGAACTGGATCAGGCAGCCTTTCAGATGGCCCATATGCGTCGCCTTGTCGATCACCAGACCTTCGATCTGGTGGAACATCGGCGTGTGCGTCATGTCCGAATCGTTGCGGTAGGTGCGGCCCATGGCGATGATGCGGTGCGGCGGCTTGGCCGACAGCATGGTGCGGATCTGCACCGGCGAGGTGTGCGTGCGCAGCACTTTGCGCGTGCCGTCGGCCGCTTCGGGCAGATAGAAGGTGTCGTGCATCTGGCGCGCCGGATGCTCGGGCGGGATGTTGAGCGCCGTGAAATTGTGGAAATCGTCCTCGATGTCCGGGCCTTCCGCGAGCGTGAAGCCCATCTCGGCGAAGATGGCGCAGAGCTCGTCCATCGTCTGGCTGATCGGATGCAGCGCGCCGGCACTCTCGGGGCGGACGGTGGCGGTGACGTCGATGCGCTCGGCGGCGAGTTTGGCGTCGAGCGCGGCGCTTTCGAGGGCCGCCTTGCGGGCGTCGAGCGCGGCGGCGATTTCGTCTTTCAGCGCGTTGACCGCCTGGCCGCGCGCCTTACGCTCCTCGGGGGCCAGCGCCGTCATGTCCTTCATCAGGCCGGTGATCTGGCCTTTGCGGCCGAGCGCGTCGACGCGCACGGCTTCAAGCGCTTCGAGGGTGGTCGCGCCAGCCAGCGCCTGGGTGATCGCCGAACGGACGGCGTCGAGATCGTTGCTCATGATCTACGGATACTCGGTGGTTGGCTCAAAACAAAAGGGGCCGTCCCGCAGGACGGCCCCTTCGATTCAGTCGGATGCCTAAAAGCCGGAACGGCTTGTTAGGCGGCCTTCACGAGGGCTGCCCGCGCCTGGTTCACCAGCTCGGTAAACGACTCGGGCGAGGTGATCGCGATGTCGGACAGGACCTTGCGGTCGAGATCGATGCCGCCCTTCTTCAGGCCGTCCATCAGCTGGCCGTAGGTCAGGCCGTTCATGCGCGCGGCGGCGTTGATGCGCTGGATCCACAGGGCGCGGAACACGCGCTTCTTGGCGCGGCGGTCGCGGTAGGCGTACTGCAGGCCCTTCTCGACCTTCTCGATCGCGATGCGGAAGTTGCTGCTGTTGCGATCGCGGTAGCCGGCGGCCAGCGCGAGGACTTTCTTGTGGCGGGCGTGGGACGTGACGCCACGTTTGGTGCGAGCCATGGGTCTGTCTCCTTACGCGTAAGGCATGAAGAATTGCGTGACCAAATTCGCGTCGCCCGGCTGCAGCGCCTTGGTGCCGCGCGCGGTGCGCTTCATCTTCTGGCTGCGCTTGCGCAGGCCGTGGCGCTTGTTGGCGTGAGCCATCAAGACCTTGCCGGTGCCGGTGATCTTGAAGCGCTTCTTGGCGCCGCTCTTGGTCTTCATCTTCGGCATGATCGAATCCTAATAAAACCTGTCGGGCCGACGCGAAACGGCCCGCCGATGCGGGCCGCAGATGGGGTTGAACCCATGTTTCCACGATGACGGGGTAAACGGCCCGTCCGGCCGAGGCGAGGTTTATACCGGCAAGGCCACGCGATTGCAAGGCCGCCCAAGCGGTCGGCCGACCGATGGTTTTTCTATGTTTTTAATGGCTTAGAAAGGGCGGCGGAATCAAAACCGCCGCCCGGCAAGCCTAATGGCCTGCCGGGCCAGCCGAATCGGTCACTTGTTGACCAGCACCATGGTGATCTGGCGGCCTTCGAGCTTGGGAAACTGCTCGACCTTGGCCTTCTCGCCCAGTTCCGCCCGGACGCGGTCGAGGACGACCATGCCGAGCTCCTGGTGCAGCATCTCGCGGCCGCGGAAGCGGACGGTCAGCTTCACCTTGTCGCCGTCTTCGAGGAAACGCTGCACGGCGCGCATTTTGACGTCGTAATCGTGGTCGTCGATCGTCGGGCGCATCTTGATCTCTTTGACCTCGATGACCTTCTGCTTCTTGCGCGCTTCGTTTTTGCGTTTTTGCTCCTCGTATTTGAACTTGCCGTAATCGAGGATCTTGCAGACGGGCGGCTCGGCGTTGGGCGACACTTCGATGAGGTCGAGCCCGGCGGCGGCGGCGCGTTCGATGGCGTCTGCGGTGAGCACCACGCCGACCATTTCGCCGTTTTCATCGACGAGTCGGACATTCATGGTGCGGATTTGTTCGTTGACGCGCGGGCCGTCGTTGGCTTTGGCGGGGGCGTCAAAAGGCGGACGAGCTATGTAACAGTCTCCTATCTCAGTTCAAATGCCGGTTTGCGGCCGGCGGGAGTCTCGATGCCGGCCTCGGCCAGCATGGATATGGGAACGCGAACGGCGAATGGAAGGGATACTAACCCGCGCGCCGGCGGCCCAAAAACACGAAAAGCGCCCGACTCGATCCCCGGCCGTGCAGGCGGGACATCTGTCTGGACGGGCGGCTTTCCTATGTGATGTGGGCCCGGTTACGCGGCCGGCACCTGGGCTTCGGCGGCCAGTCTAGCCGCCGCCTCATCCAGCGCAAGGACTTCCTGGTCGGTGCTGCCGAGCCGGCGGATGGCCACTTTGCCCTCCTCCGCCTCCCGTTTGCCCACCGCCAGGATGACCGGCACCTTGGCCAGCGAATGTTCGCGCACCTTGTAGCCGATCTTTTCGGCGCGCAGATCGGCCGAGACGCGCAACCCCTTGGCGGCGAACGCGGCGACGACCTGGCGGGCGTAATCGTCGGCATCGTTGGTGATGGTGGCGACGACGATCTGCTGCGGCGCCAGCCACAGCGGGAACTTGCCGGCATATTGCTCGATCAGGATGCCGATGAAGCGCTCGAACGAGCCGAAAATCGCGCGGTGCAGCATGACAGGGCGCTTCTTCGTGCCGTCCTCGGCGATATAAGACGCGTCGAGCCGCTCGGGCAGCACGAAATCGACCTGCAACGTGCCGCATTGCCAGTCGCGGCCGATGGCGTCGCGCAGCACGAATTCCAGTTTAGGCCCGTAGAACGCGCCCTCGCCCGGATTGAGCGTGGTCTCGAGGCCCGCCTCTTTCGACGCCGCCAGCAGCGCGCCTTCGGCGCGGTCCCAGATCGAATCGTCGCCGGCGCGCGTCGCCGGACGGTCGGAGAATTTCACGCGCACGTCGTCGAAGCCGAAATCCTTGTAAACGGACTTCAGCATGTCGCAGAAGGCGACGGTTTCCTCAGTGATCTGATCTTCGGTGCAAAAGATGTGCGCGTCGTCCTGCGTGAAAGCGCGCACGCGCATGATGCCATGCAGCGCGCCCGACGGCTCATAGCGATGGCACGAGCCGAACTCGGCCATGCGCAGCGGCAGGTCGCGGTAGCTTTTCAGGCCCTGGCGGAAAATCTGCACATGGCAGGGACAGTTCATCGGCTTGATGGCGAGATGGACGTCCTCTTCCGACGTCGTCGCCATGAACATGTTCTTGCCGAACTTCTCCCAATGGCCCGAGGCTTCCCACAGGCTGCGCGAGACGAGCTGCGGCGTCTTGACCTCGACATAGCCGTGGGTTTTCAGGCGCGCGCGCATGTAATCCTCGACGGCGCGATAGATCGTCCAGCCGTTTGGGTGCCAGAACACGCTGCCCACGGCCTCTTCCTGGATATGGAAAAGATCCATCTCGCGGCCGAGGCGGCGATGGTCGCGCTTCTCGGCCTCCTCGATCATCGTGAGGTGGGCTTTTAGCTGCTTATCGTCGGGCCACACCGTGCCGTAGATGCGCTGGAGCATCTTGTTCTTGGCGTCGCCGCGCCAATAGGCGCCCGCCACCTTCATCACCTTGAAGGCGGTCGGCAGCTTGCCGGTCGACGGCAGATGCGGGCCCATGCAGAGGTCGAGCCAGTCGCCCTGGCGGTAGATCGAGATCGGCTCGCCGCGCTTGGCGATCTCGCTCACCCATTCGGCCTTATAGGTCTCGCCGGCCTTCTGGAAATGGCCGACCGCCTGCTCGGGCGACCATTCCTCGCGCACGATCGGCAGATCGCGCGCGACGATGTCGCGCATGCGCTGCTCGATCTTGGCGAAATCGTCCGGCGTGAATGGCTCGTCGCGCACGAAATCGTAATAAAAACCGTCGTCGGTCGAGGGGCCGAAGGTGATCTGCGTGCCGGGATAAAGCTCCTGCACCGCCTGCGCCATCACATGCGCGGCGTCGTGGCGCATGATCTCGATGCCTTCGGGATCGCGCGCGGTGACGATGGCGATCTGGGCGTCGGCGGTCACCGGGCGCGTCAAATCCCACAGCTTGCCGTCGACCTTGGCGGCGAGCGCCGCCTTGGCCAGTCCGGGGCCGATTTTGGCGGCGACGTCGGCCGGCGTGACCGGACCGTCGAAGCTCAGGGATTTGCCGTCGGGCAGGGTGATGGCGACCATGGAAACGCTCGAAAAAGCCGGAAAAACCGCGAAATACGGGCCCGCACTCTATCCGCCTCGCGCCGCCTGTCAAGGAACGGGGCGGCGCGCTACTGTCCCCCGTCGGCAAGCTTCGCCGCGCGCCCGAACCCTCGGCACCTGATCGCGAAAGGATCTGATCTTGTTCGTGTCCTTCTTTCCCCGGCCCAAGCTTCTCATCTGGTCGATGATCGCCTGGACCATCGCCTGCGGAATCTTCTGGTATGCCGCCGGACGCGACCTCGGGGGCTATGTCGGGCTGCCGCCGGCGGCGCCGGACGCCGAACCGATCATCGGCGCGACGGTGTTCTGGTCGGCGCCGTTCCTGTGGTTCTACGTCTATTACGCGATCTGCGTCGGCATCTTCGCCGCCGCCTTCCGCATCGTCGCGCCGCACCCCTGGGCCAATTGGTCGATCCTCGGCACCGCGCTGATCCTCTTCGCCAGCTATTTCCAGGTGCAGGTCAGCGTCGCCATCAACGCTTGGTACGGGCCGTTCTACAACATGATCCAGGCGGCCCTAGCGCAATCCGCGCCGGTGGAACTCGGCGATTTCTACGGCGAACTGGTGAGCTTCGCCGGCATCGCCTTCATCGCCGTGACCGTGGGCGTCTGCACGCGCTTCTTCGTCAGCCACTGGATCTTCCGCTGGCGGACGGCGATGAACGACTACTACATGAGCCATTGGGGCAAGCTGCGCGTCATCGAAGGCGCGTCGCAGCGCGTGCAAGAGGACACGATGCGCTTCTCCACCACCATGGAGGGGCTCGGCATCAATCTGGTCGAGGCGGTGCTGACGCTGATCGCCTTCCTACCGGTGCTGCTGGCGCTGTCGGCCGGCATCACCGAACTGCCCTTCGTCGGCGAGGTGCCCTACGCGCTCGTCGTCGTCGCAATCCTATGGTCGCTGTTCGGCACGACGTTCCTGGCGCTCGTCGGCATCAAGCTGCCGGGCCTGGAGTTCCGCAACCAGCGCGTCGAGGCGGCTTACCGCAAAGAGCTGGTCTATGGCGAGGACAACGCAGACCGCGCCCAACCGCCGACTGTGGTCGAGCTGTTCGCCAACGTGCGGCGCAACTATTTCCGGCTCTATTTCCACTACATGTACTTCAACGTCGCCCGCATCTTCTATCTGCAGACCGACACGATCTTCCCTTACATCGTGCTGGCGCCGACCATCGTCGCCGGCAAGATCACGCTCGGCACGATGAATCAAATCCTCAACGCCTTCCTGCAGGTGCGCCAGTCGTTCCAATATCTGGTGACGTCATGGACGACGATCGTCGAGCTCTTGTCGATCTACAAGCGCCTGCGCGCCTTCGAAGCGGCGATCGACGGCGAGCCGCTGCCCCATATCGACCAGAACTATCTGGATCGCCGGGAGGAAGCGCTGGGCTAAATCGTCGCGGCCTAGATCGTGGCGGGAAGGGCCGCCAGCACTTCGTCGGGCATCAGCGTGGCGAGGTCGGTACGGCGCAACACAACGACGCTCTCGCCTGCCGGACTGCGCGGCGCGCAGAGCGCCGGATCGGACGCGTAGGAGAATAGCGAGACGGTCGGGCAGCCAGCAGCGGCGACCAGATGCATCGGTCCGGTATCGTTGCCGACCGCGAAGCGCGCGCTGCGCGCCAGCGCGATGATCTCGGCGAAATTGGTTTGGCCGCAGAGATCGCGCGCGCCGGGACAGGCGGCGGCGATGGTAGCCAGTTCAGCCCGTTCGGCGCTCGCGCCGAGCAGCACCGGCGCGGTGCCGATGGCGACGAGACGGCGCGCCAGTTCTGCGTAATGCGTCGCCGGCCAACGCTTTTCCGGTCGGTGCGCCGAACCGCCGGGCACAAGCAGCGCATAAGAGGCCGGCAGATCGAAGCGCGAAAGATCGGCCTTCGCCCACGAGAGATCGGGCGGCGGCACGTCCGCTATGCCGGCGGCGGCGAGCTGCTCCTTGTGACGCTCGATCGTGTGAAGATCGTCGCGGTTGGGGTTGGCGTGCGGATGCGACGCGCCTTTGGCGATGCCCGACCATTCCGGCCGCGTGGCGAACGGCGGCGACATCAGGCGGAAATAGAAGCCCGAGCGATCCGAGGTCTGCAGGTCGTAGACCCGCGAGAATTTGCCGCCATTCAACTTGCGCGCCAGCGCCAGCCAGCCCGGCAGGTTGAGCAACGACGGCCGCTGGTCGGTCCAGACCTCGTCGAACCAGCCGCTCGCCTCGCCCAGCTTGGCGAGCGACGGAATGGTCAGCAAGGTGATGCGCGCGCTGGGATGATGGGCGCGGATCGCCTTGAACGGCCCGGTCGACAGCACGAAATCGCCGAGCGCGCCGAGCTTGATGACGAGGATGCGCTCGCCCGAAGCCATCTTAGCCGACCAGCTCGCGATAGACGTCGAGCGTGCGCGCGCACATCACTTCGTTGGTGAAGCGGCCGCGCACGTTGGCGATGGCCGCGCGCGACAATTCTTCTCGCGCGGCGGGGCTGAGCGATACGGCATGGTCGATGGCGGCGGCCCAATCGTCGGGGTCGCCCGGCGCGGCGAGCCAGCCGGTGACGCCGTCGATCACCGTCTCGCGCGCGCCGCCGTGATCGGCGGCGACGACGGGACGGCCCATGGCTTGCGCTTCCGTCACCGTGCGCCCGAAGGCTTCCGGCTGGGTCGAGGGCGCGACGACGACGTCGGCCAGCATGTAGGCCGCCGGCATGTCGCGGCAATCATCGATCAGCCGCACGCTGTCGCCGAGGCGGAGGCGGAGAATCTGCGCCTCCAGTTCCGCCCGCAGCGATTCGCTCCCCGAGCCGACGCCGACCAGCAGCGCGAACAGATCGCGCCGGCCGAGCTTGGCCATCGCCTCTAGCAGCAAGTCCTGGCCTTTCCAGCGCGACAGGCGGGCCGGCAGCATGACGATTCGCCGGTCCTCCGGCAAACGCCAGCCTGCGGCGAGCTGGATGACTCGCTCCTGGCTGACGCGCATGGGATCGAAATGCGCGATCTCGACGCCGCGATGGATGACGCGGACGCGCGCCTCGTCGATTTTATAAACCGCGCGCATATGGTCGGCGATGAAGTCGGAGATGGCGATGACCCGTTCGCCGCGGGTCATGACCGCGTTATAGGCGCGCTTGAGCGGCGACGCCGCGCCGTAGACGCCGTGGAAGGTCGTCATGAAATGCGCGCCTTCCTTCTTGGCGGCGCGCTCCGCGCTCCAGGCCGGCGCGCGCGAGCGGGCATGGACGATGTCGACGCCTTCGGCGGCGATCGTTTCGCGCAACCGCCCGATGTTGGCGCGCATGACGAAGGGGTTTTTCGACGCCAGCGGCAGGGTCACATGCTTGGCGCCGACGCGGTCCAGTTCGCGCGCCAGCGGTCCGCCTTCCGAGGCGACGATAGCGTTCCAGCCGGCCGCGACGAGCGCCTTGGCGACATCGACGGTGCCGCGCTCGACGCCGCCGGCCGCGCCGGTGGCGCTGCCGAGCGCCGGCAAGACCTGCAAGATGGTGGGTTGGCTTTGGCGCAAGGGAAATTCAATGCTAGTAGCTGGATCGCCCGCCAGTAATTGCCTGAAAGGTCATGCCGTTGCAACAAAAGCCCGCGTTTCTCGCCCGTAACGGCCGCCCGAGCCTCGCCTATGCCGTCGATCCGGGACGCGGGCCGACCGTCGCGTTCTTCTCCGGCTTCATGTCGGACATGACCGGCAAGAAGGTGCAGGATCTCGCCGCTTTCTGCCAAGCGCGCGGCCAGGCCATGCTGCGCTTCGACTACCGCGCGCATGGCCAGTCCGAAGGCGTGTTCGCCGAAACCGGCCTGCAGGACTGGCTCGACGACGGGCTCGACGCCATCGACGCGACGAGCGGCCCTTTGCTGCTGGTCGGCTCGTCGATGGGCGGCTGGCTCGCCCTGCTCGCCGCCCTGGCGCGGCGCGAGCGCGTCGTCGGCCTGATCGGCATCGCCGCCGCGCCCGACTTCACCGAGGAATTGATCTGGGACCAGCTCAGCTTCGCCGACCGCGACGCGCTGATGCGCGACGGCATGTTCGCGCAGCCTTCGGCCTACAGCGACCAGCCCTACATGATCTCGCGCAAATTGATCGAGGACGGCCGCAAGAACCTGCTGCTGAAAGGGCCGATCGCGCTCGATTGCCCGGTGCATCTGCTGCACGGCATGCAGGATGGCGACGTGCCTTACGGCATGAGCCTACGCATCGCCGAGAAGCTGACCGGCGGCGACGTCACCGTGACGCTGCTGAAAGATGGCGATCACCGTCTGTCGCGCGAACAGGATCTGGCGGCGATCCGGGGCGCGGTCGAGAAGCTCAGCGGCTTCTAAGGCTTGAGAAGCGCGGCGAGCCCGGCCTTGTAATCGGGATAGCGCAGCGTCACGCCAAGCTCGCGCTTGATGCGCGTATTGTCGACGCGTTTGTTATCGGCATAGAAGCTGCGCGCCATGGGCGACAATTGCGCCTGCTCGAACGGCACCAGCGGCGGCGGCGCGACGCCAAGCAGTTCGCAGGCGTGGCGGATCACTTCCTCGGGCGGGGCCGGATTGTCGTCGCAGACGTTATAGGCCGCGCCGGGATTCGGCTGGGCGATGGAGGCGCGCAAGACCTCGGCGATATCTTCGACATGGATGCGCGAGAAGACCTGGCCAGGCTTGTCGACCCGCTGCCCCCGCCCCTCGCGCACGGTGATCAGCGCGTTGCTGTGCGGCCCGTAGATGCCGGCCAGCCGGAACAGGTGCACCGGCAAGCCGTGCGCGCGCCCAAGCGCAAGCCAGGCGTTTTCGGCGTCGAGGCGGCGGCGGCCGCGCTCGCCGCTGGGGCGCAGATCGCTCGCCTCGTCGACCCAGCCGCCCTGGCGGTCGCCATAGACGCCGGTGGTCGAGAGATAGCCGATCCAGGCAAGCCCGCCGCTCAAGCCGGCGATATCGGCGGCATGATGGCGCAGGACGGGATCGCCGTCCGGTCCCGGCGGGGCCGACATCAGCAGATGCGTCGCTCCCGCCAGCGCCGCGCGCGAATCCGCCATGGGCCGCTCGCCGTCGAACAGATGGGTCTCGAACCCCTCGGCCGCCAGCGCCGCGGCTTTCTCCGCGCCACGGCAGGTTCCCGCGACGCGCCAGCCTTCGGCGCGCAATCGGCGCGCCAGAACCAGCGCCGACGCGCCGAGACCGAAGCAGAACAGCGTGGAAACAGGGGCGGACATGGCCGCCATATGAGGCCAGCGCGACGCCGCGCGCAAGGCCCGGCGACGCCGGCAAAGATGCTGGACAAGGCGGCCGGCTCTGCCCATCTTCAGCCCATGCGCCTGTCTCTCCTCGCCCTCGCCATCGCGATCGCCGCCGCGTCGTCGCCCATCACGGCGGCGCGCGCGCAAGTCACGGCGGAACAGCACAACGCCGATTACGACCAATGCGTCAGCCTCGCCGCCGCCGATCCGGACGCGGCGATCAAGCGCGCGCAAAGCTGGTGGCAAAGCGGCGCGAACCAGGCGGCGCGCCAATGCCTCGGCTACGCCCTGGCGCAGAAGGGCCACTATGTGCAGGCTGGCAAAATTTTCGAGGATCTCGCCGCCGACGCGCGCGAGCCGATCCTCGATCTCAAGGCCGGGCTCTACGCGCAAGCGGGCCAAGCTTACTATCTCGGCGGGATGAGCGAGCGCGCCATCGAAGCGTTCGACCGCGCCATCGCGCTCAAGCCGGGCAACGCCGATCTGCTGATCGATCGCGCGGTGGCGCGCGACGATGCCCGCATGTTCTTCGAGGCGATCGACGACCTTAACGCCGCCATCGAGATCGAGGCCAACCGCCCGGAAGCCTGGCTCTATCGCGCCGCCGCCTACCGGCATGTCGGCTCGCTCGATCTCGCATTGGAAGACGCCAACCGCGCCGTCGCCCTGTCGCAGCGCAGCCCCGAAGCCCTGTTTGAGCGGGCGCGGATCAAGGAATTGCGCAAAGACCTCGCCGGCGCGCGCACCGATCTGCAATCGCTGATCAAGCTCGCGCCCGACAGCGTGCAGGGCATCGAGGCGGCCAAGCGCCTAAAGACGCTGGGCCAGGGCCCCGCCTCGACGGGGCCCGCCGCCGCGCCGCCGGCGCGGCGCTGAACGAACCCGCGCCGCCGGCGCGGCGCTGAACGAACCCGCGCCGCCGGCGCGGCGCTAGGCGATCTCCGCTACTTGCCGGGCGACAGCGTAACCGTCGCCTGCAACGTCAGCTTCTGCGCCACCGCGACATCGCCGCCCGTGAGCATGTCCGCGCCGCCCGACGATGCCATCGCCTCTTGAGGCTGCATCCGCATCATCGGCACGTTCATCGGCTGGAAATCGACGCGCGCCACGCGATAGGCGCGATCGGGCCAGGTCTTGGCCGCCTGCTCGGCTTCCCGCTTAGCTTGGTCGTAAAGCGTGGCGCGCAGCTTGGCGAGCGTCGTCTCGCGCTCTTCCAGCGTCGGCGTGAATTGCGTCGCGGCGATGCGCAGCTGCAAGCCGGGCTGGCTCAAGCTCTTGGCGCGCTCGTCGATGCCGCCGAGCGATTTTTCCGCCAGCCGCGCTTCGGCCGTGACGCGCCAGCGCTCAAGGCCGGCGGAATCCTGGCTGCGGACGAACTGGCTCAAGCGCCACTCGGCGTCGGGCGACAGCTTCTTGAGCGCGTCGAGCATGCGGTCGCGCACGCTGGCGCGGTTCTCGCCCGCGATGGCGACGTCGGCCGACGCGACGACGCGCGCGGTCTTGGTCTCGACCCAATCCTCGGCGGAGAGCTGCAGCACGATCTCGTCGCGCGGCATATCGGCGGCTTGCGCCTGGGCCTGGCCGATCGCCGTGACCGCGCTCAATAGCGCGCCGAGCACCGGAATGACGGCCGGGCCGGCCGAGAGCAGCGCGCGCAGAGAACTGGCATTGAGAACGGGCATGGGGGGCCTCCGCTCGTTGAAAGAGGCGGAGTTTAGAACGGCGAAGGCGGCAAAACTATGGCCGCTCCAACCGCTCGGCCCGTCAGGAACCCTACTCTTTGAGGTATTTTTCGGCGAAGGCGCGCCAATCGTCGCCTGGCGAATCGGCGCTGATGTTGTCGCCCTTGGCGAGGCGCATGCCGAGGCCGCCCGACTGCCACAAACGGTCCCAGCCGGCTTCGCTTTCGAGCGCCATGGCCAGCGCGCGGGCCCGCACCCTCTTGGCGAGCCAGCGCGGCGCGAACCAGAAGACCAGCAGGCCGGTGAGCAGCAAGCTGCCCATGAAGCCGAGATAGCCGTAGTCGTAGGTATATTGCGCGACGATGGCCGCCATCATCGCGTAAGGCAGCACGTTCTCCCACAGCTTGAACACCGGCGAGCCGCGCTTGTTGAGCTCGAAATATTTGAGGCCGAGATGCACCGTGCCCTCGAGATAGGCTTGGCACACCAAACCGTGCGGGCCTTCGAGGGCGTCGGGATTGACGGGCGGATGATCGGCGTCAGTCATGGGTAATCCTTGCGGGGGCGCGGCGTCCGCGCGCGTGAATGCGAACCTAGAAGTCCGGGTCCGCGTAATGTTTGGGCGGTGGCACGCCGGGAATGTGATCGGCGAGAATCGGCCGGAAGGTCTTGCGCGATTTGATGCGCGCGTACCACACGCGCGCCTCCGGATGGTCGTCCCACGGCACGTCGCCGACGTAATCGAGACAGGAGAGGTGCGCGGCGGCGGCGATGTCGGCGAGCGAGAAATCGTCGCCGGCGAGCCAGCTCCGCCGCTCGGTCAGCCAGGCGATATAGTCGAGATGCATGTGGATGTTGGCGTGGCCGGCGCGGATCGCGCTCGAATCGGGCTGGCCGAGGCCGAGAAAGCGCTTCTGGATTTTCTCGCCGACGAGATTGACCGTCACCTCGCGCTGGAATTTGAGATCGAACCAGCAGACCAGCCGGCGGACTTCGGCGCGCGCAGCCGGCGTCTCGCCGTAGAGCGACTTGCCCTTGGCCGCCGGGTGCGTCTCTTCGAGGTATTCGCAGATCACGCCGCTGTCGACGATCGTCGTGCCATCCTCGTCGACCAGCACCGGCACCTGGCCGGCGGGATTGAGGGCGAGAAATTCGGGACGACGCTCCCAGGTCTTTTCGACCTTCATCTCGAACTCCAGACCCTTCTCGGCCAGGACGATGCGGACTTTGCGGCTGAACGGCGAAAGCCAGAGATGATAAAGGCGGCGCATGGCCGGCTAATCTACAGGAGGAGCCCGCCACGGCCAAGCGCCGGGCGGGCCTTTTCCCCTGCTTTTCGCGGCCCCGCTCAGGCTTTGGCGCGCAGCCGGCCCCACACCAGCAACGGGACGCCCAAAAGCACGATGCCGAGGCCGAGCAGCGACGGCAGGCCGGCATAGGTCATGCGGGCGAAATCGATGCCGGAATGCAGCATGTAACCGCAAGTCAGCACGAAAACCGCCGGCGTGACCGGATAGAGCGGCACACGGAAGGGCCGCGGCGTCTGCGGATCGCGCACCCGCAGCACGAAGACGGACAAGGCCACCAGCAGCATGAAGAACCAGAACACCGGGGTGACGTAATTGACCATCGCTTTGACGCCATCGAGCGTGATCGCCCCGACCACGACCAGGGCCAGAGAGATCGCGCCCTGCACCAGCAGGGCGGCGCGCGGCGTGTCGTGCTTGGGATCCCACGCGCCGAGGGCGGCGAGCGGCGCGAAGTTCTGGCCGAGGGCGTAATTGGTGCGCGCCCCCGTGAAGATCGTCGCGTTGGCGGTGGACAGCGCCGCCAGAATCACCGCCAAGCTCAACACCAGCGCGCCGGCCGCCCCGAATTCGCGGCGCATCAGCTCGGCGCCGATCGTCGTGCCCTGGCGCATGCCGTCGAGCCCGAGCACGCGGAGATAGGAGACGTTGACCAGCACGTAGAGCAGCGTGATGAGCAGCAGGCTGACCACCATGACGCGGACCATGTTGCGCGCCGGATTCTTCACCTCGGCCGAGAGATAGGCGGCCTCGTTCCAGCCGCCGTAAGTCAGCAGGATGAAGATCATCGCCGCGCCGATGGCGGTGGCGGGCGCGGCCGAGCCGGCGGCCGGGGCGGCCGGCGCGCTCGCCGGTGGCAAGCCATTGATCAGCCCGCCGAGGATGGCGGCGACGAGGATGATGATGATGCCGCTCGACAGCAGGTTTTGCAGCGTCTTGCCCGGTTTGGCCCCGAGCAGGTTCGCGCTCGTCAGTACGATCACCGTCAGCGCCGCGTAGATCGCCGAACTATAGGTGCCGAGGCTGTAGAGCTGCGTCGCGTAGTCGCCGAGAATGAAGCACACCAGCGCGATCGCGCCGGTCTGGATCACGCCGAGGCGCGCCCAGGCGAAGATCAGGCCGACGTCGCGGCCGAAGGCGCGGGTGATGAAGTGATATTCGCCGCCGGCGCTGGGATAGGCGCTGGACAATTCGGCGTAGCACAACGCGCCGATCAGCGAGATCAGGCCGCCGCCGGCCCATAGCAGCAGCACGTCGCGCTCGCTCGCCGCGTTCATCGCGACGAGCGCCGGGAAAGTGAAGATGCCGATGCCGACGACGATGCCGACGATCATGGCGATGGCGTCGAATTGCGACAGGGACTGGGTCGGCTGGGACGCCGGCGTCGCGACTTGCTGGGTCATTCAGAACTCGCTGTGCGGGGGATGAAGAGATGAAACGTCAGGGAGATGAAACGCGGCGCGCGATCCACGGCGTCTCGCCGGCGGCGGCGCGCGCGACGCCTTTGATGAGATCGCCGTCGATGCGGCCGTCATAGGCGCGCCCGGCGAGGGAAAAACCGATCTTGTCGCCGAAGAGGCGCGCGTCGGCCGCCTGGACGCCGTCGGCGCTGACGGTGATTTTCTGGAAGCTCTGGACGATCTCGAACCGCTGGCCGTTGTCGCCCTGCCAGCGTCCGGCGACCTTGGCCGGCACGATCCAGAGATAGGCGTTGCTCTCGTAATGCGTGTGCTGCGAGACCATGCGGACGCGCTCGTCCGGCGTCCAATCGCCCATGTCGAAGTCGTGGCTGACGACGCGCGTGCCGGGCTTGAGACCGAGCACCTTGGGCCGGAGCTGAAGATTGATGTCCGGCAGCAGATACATGGTCAGCACGGTGGCGCGAGCAAAATCGGTCTCGAACAGGTCGCGCTGGAAGAATTGCGCGCGATCCGCGACGCCAGCCTTGCGGGCGTTCTCGTGCGACTCGGCGATGCGCTTGGGATCGAGATCCACGCCGAACCCTTCCGCGCCGCGCAGCGCGGCGGCGACGACGAGGCGGCCGTCGCCCGATCCGAGATCGATGACATAATCGCCGGCCCCGACCTTGGCGAGATCGAGCATGGTCTCGACCACATCCTTGGGCGTCGCCACATAAGGCACGTCGCCGACGAACGTGCCGCTCGCGTCCTGCGCGGCGGCCGGGAGCGCGCCGGCAAAGGCCCCGGCAGCGGCGATGACGATCGCCGCGAAACCGCTCCGGACCTCCTGAGCCAGCTGCATGAAACACCCCCTGATGACGTCGGCGGCCCCTACCTGAGGCCGCGGCGGCGAAGTCTAGGGGCAAAAGCCGGGGCGGCCAAGCCACCCCCGCCAGCCCGCCTTCACGATCCTGTGGGCATCCGCAGGACCGTGAAGACGCTAGGGCTTAAGATCAGGCCCGCTGCGCGGCTTGGTCGGCTTCCTCGCGCGCCAGCAAGGCGGCGAGTTCGTTGGGCACCACATGCCAGAACTTGTCGATCTGGCGGTTCCAATCGTTGAGCAGACGCTCGGCGAAGCGCGACTGGGTGTTTCGCACATGGTCTTCGACCAGGGCGCGCAGCTTGTCGCTCCAGCGGTTGGAGGTGATGCGCGTGATCGTCAGCGTTTCGGTGTTGACGCGCTGCATGAAGCTTTCGTCCTCGTCATAGACGAACGCCATGCCGCCCGTCATGCCGGCGCCGAAATTGTGGCCGACCGGACCGAGGATCGCCGCGACGCCGCCGGTCATGTATTCGCAGCCGTTCGAGCCGCAGCCTTCGACCACCGCTTCCGCGCCGGAATTGCGCACCGCGAAGCGTTCGCCCGCCTGGCCGGCGGCGAACAGCTTGCCGGCGGTCGCGCCGTAGAGGACCGTATTGCCGACGATCGTGTTGCGGTTGCTGACGAGCGACGAGGACGACAGCGGCCGCACGACGATGATGCCGCCCGACAGGCCCTTGCCGACATAGTCGTTGGCGTCGCCGAACACCTCGATCTTGAGGCCCTGCACGGCGAACGCGCCGAGCGATTGGCCGGCGGTGCCGCGCAGCCGCACGGTCACCTGGCCCGGCGCGAGGCCGGTCATGCCGAAGCGGCGCGTGATCTTCGACGACAGCTTGGTGCCGATGGCGCGCTGCGTGTTGCGCACGTTATAGGCGAGCTGCATCTTCTCGCCGGCGTCGAGCGCCGGCTTGGCGTCGACGATCATCTGCGCATCGAGCGTCTCCGGCACTTCGTTGCGCTCGTTCTCGCCCATGGTGCAGAAGCGCGGATAGTCGCCCGGATCGGCCTGCGCCAGGATCGGGTTGAGGTCGAGATCGTCGAGATGCGCCGAGCCGCGGCTGATCTGGGTCAAAAGATCGGTGCGGCCGATGATCTCCTCGATCGACTTCGCGCCGAGCGAGGCGAGAATCTCGCGCACTTCCTCGGCGACGAAGCTGAACAGGTTGACGACCTTCTCCGGCGTGCCGGTGTATTTGGCGCGCAGCGCCTCGTCCTGCGTGCAGACGCCGACCGGGCAGGTGTTGGCGTGGCACTGGCGCACCATGATGCAGCCGGTGGCGACCAGCGCGATGGTGCCGAGGCCGAATTCCTCGGCGCCGAGCATGGCGGCGATCACCACGTCGCGGCCCGTCTTGAAGCCGCCGTCCACGCGCAGCTTGATGCTGTGGCGCAAGCGGTTGAGCGTCAGCACCTGATTGGCTTCCGAGAGGCCCATCTCCCACGGCAGGCCGGCGTATTTGATCGAGCTTTGCGGGCTCGCGCCGGTGCCGCCGGAATGGCCGGAGATCAGGATCACGTCGGCCTTGGCCTTCGCCACGCCGGCCGCGATGGTGCCGATGCCGGTCTGGGCGACGAGCTTCACCGTCACCTTGGCCTGCGGGTTGATCTGCTTCAGGTCGTAGATGAGCTGCGCCAGATCCTCGATCGAGTAGATGTCGTGATGCGGCGGCGGCGAGATCAGCGTGATGCCGGGCGTCGCGTGGCGCAGCTTGGCGATCATGCTGCTGACCTTGATGCCGGGGAGCTGGCCGCCCTCGCCGGGCTTCGCGCCCTGGGCGACCTTGATCTCCAGCTCGCGGCAATTGGTCAGGTATTCGGCGGTCACGCCGAAACGGCCCGAGGCGACCTGCTTGATCGCCGAGGAGGCGTTGTCGCCGTTCGGCTTGAGCTTATAGCGCGCCGGGTCTTCGCCGCCCTCGCCCGAATCGGACTTCGCGCCGATGCGGTTCATGGCGATGGACAGCGTCTCGTGCGCCTCGGGGCTGAGCGCGCCGAGCGAGATGCCTGGCGCGACCAGACGCTTGCGGATCTCGGTGATCGATTCCACCGATTCGAGCGGCACGCTCTTGAGGCCCTGCTTGAAGTCCAAGAGGTCGCGCAGCGCGATGGGGCGGTCCGGATTGCGCACCGATTCGGCGAACTTTTTGTAGGTCGCGTAAGAGTCGGTGGCGACCGCCTGCTGCAGCATGTGGATCGACGGACCTTCGAGCGCGTGGCTCTCGCCCGACTTGCGGAACATGTAGAAGCCGCCGACCGGCAGCGTCGGCGTCTCCTCGGCGAAGGCGCGGCCGTGCGTCTCCAGCGCCTTGCGCTGGATGCCGGACATACCGAGGCCGGAGATGCGCGAGGTCATGCCGGGGAAGAAATCGGCGACGAGCGAGCGCGACAGGCCGATGGCCTCGAAATTGTAGCCGCCGCGATAGGACGACAGCACCGAGATGCCCATCTTGGACATGATCTTCAGCAGGCCCTGGTCCATGGCCTTCTTGTAGTGCTTCACGCACTCGTCGAGCGTCAGGCCGGGGAACAGGCCGCGACGGTGGCGGTCGGCGATGCCTTCCTCGGCGAGATAGGCGTTCACCGTGGTCGCGCCGACGCCGATCAGCACCGCGGCGTAATGCGTGTCCAGGCATTCGCCCGAGCGGACGTTGAGCGAGGTGAAGGTGCGCAATTGCTGGCGCACGAGATGCGTGTGCACGCCGCCCGCCGCCAGGATCATCGGGATGGCGACGCGGCTTTCGCTCACCGCCTTGTCGCTGAGGATGACATGGACGCAGCCGCCGCGAATCGCGTCCTCGGCCTCGCGCTGGATGCGCGCGATGGCGTCGCGCAGCGCGTGATCGCCGCCGTCGACCGGGAAGGTGCAGTCGATCTCCACCGCGTCCTTGCCCATGTAGGCGCGCATGGCGGCGAATTCGGCGTTGCCCAGCACCGGCGATTCGAGTTGCAGCAGCTTGGTCTGGCTCGAATCCTCGTCGAGGATGTTGCCGAGGTTGCCCAGACGAGTCTTGAGGCTCATCTGGTACTGCTCGCGCAAGCTGTCGATCGGCGGATTGGTGACCTGGCTGAAGTTCTGGCGGAAGTAATGGTGCAGGCCGCGATAGCGCTTGGACAGCACCGCGAGCGGCGTGTCGTCGCCCATCGAGCCGACCGCTTCCTTGCCGTCCTCGGCCATCGGATGGAGGATCAGCTCCAAGTCCTCGTGCGACAAGCCGGCGGCGAGCTGACGCGCGCGCAATTCTTCGCGCGTGAACTCGGGCTTGGCGTCGCCGTGCGTCTTGATCAGTCTGTCGAGCGGCGTGATGTTGTTGACCCATTCGCCGTAAGGATGGCGATTGGCCAGCCGGTCCTTCATCTCGGCGTCGGAGTAGAATTTCGCTTCCGCGAGATCGAGGCCGATCATCTCGCCGGGGCCGACGCGGCCCTTCTCGACGATGTTGGCTTCCGACACCGGCACCATGCCCGACTCGGAGCCGACGATCAGCAGGCCGTCGCTGGTGAAGGTGTAGCGCATCGGGCGCAGGCCGTTGCGGTCCATGCCGGCGACGACCCAGCGGCCGTCGGTCGCGGCGATGGCGGCGGGGCCGTCCCACGGCTCCATCACGCAATTGCAATAGCTGAAGAAGTCCTTGTGGCTCTGCGGCATCTCGGTCTTGTGCGACCAAGAATCGGGAATCAGCATGCTCTTGGCCATCGGCGCCGAGCGGCCGCCGCGCACCATCACCTCGAAGACGTTGTCGAGCGCCGCCGAATCCGAGCCGCCGGCCTGCACCACCGGCTTGAGATCCTCGCCGTAATCGCCGAACGCGCCGGCGACCATGCGCGGCTCGTGGCTCTTCATCCAGTTGACGTTGCCGCGCAGCGTGTTGATCTCGCCGTTGTGGGCGAGCATGCGGAACGGCTGGGCCAGACGCCAGTTGGGGAAGGTGTTGGTCGAATAGCGCTGATGGAAGATGGCGAAATTCGACACGAAGCGCGGATCGAGCAGGTCGGGGTAGAACTCGTCGATCACCTCGGCGAGGAACAGGCCCTTGTAGATGATCGAGCGGCAGCTGAACGAGCAGATGTAGAAGTCGTTGATGTGCTCGGCGAGCGCCGCGCGCTCGATGCGGCGGCGGATGATGTAGAGGTCGAGCTCGAACTGCTCGGCGCTGGTGCCGGGATTCGAGGCGACCATGATCTGCTCGATCTCGGGGCGCGTGGCGTTGGCCTTCTCGCCGATGACGGCGGTGTTCACCGGCACCTGACGCCAGCCGTAGATCGAATAGCCGAAGCGCAGAATCTCGGTCTCGACGATGCAGCGGCAGCGCTCCTGGCCGCCGAAATCGTTGCGCGGCAGGAAGACCATGCCGACGGCCAGGCGGCCGGGCTTCGGCTCATGGCCGGTGCGCGCGATATGCTCCTTGAAGAAGTCCTGCGGGATCTGGACATGGATGCCCGCGCCGTCGCCGGTCTTGCCGTCGGCGTCGACCGCGCCGCGGTGCCAAACGGCTTTGAGCGCGGCGATGCCGGCTTCGACCACGTCGCGGCGCGGCTTTCCGTCGAGCGAGGCGATCAGGCCGACGCCGCAGGCGTCATGCTCGTTGGCGGCGTCGTAGAGCCCGTGCTCTTGCAAGTGCGCGGCGTTGGCCGTCCACTCGCGCAGGAATTTTTCGCCCTGATCGATCTTGCCGGGAGTGTTTTGATCGGACATGCGCTGTCCTCCCCTTAGGACACGGCGGCCATGGCCGGCGCGACGCGCGCTTCGGCCTTGGCGGCGAGATGATTGTGGATGCATTCGGCGGCGTCGCGGCCGTCGCGGATCGCCCAGACGACGAGCGACGCGCCGCGCACGATGTCGCCGGCGGCGAACACGCCGTCGAGATTCGTCATCATGGTGCGGTAGTTCACCTTCAAGGTGCCCCAGCGCGTGACGGCGAGCTCCGGCGCGCCGAACAGCGTCGGCAGGTCTTCCGGATCGAAGCCGAGGGCCTTGATCACCATGTCGGCCGGCACGTTGAAATGCGAGCCGGGCAGCACCTGCGGCGTCTGGCGGCCGGTGGCGTCGGGCACGCCGAGATGGATGCGGCTGGCGCGCACGCCGGTCACCTTGCCGTCGCCGAGATAGGCTTCGGGCTGGGCGAGCCAGACGAACTCGACGCCTTCTTCCTCGGCGTGCTTCACCTCGCGCTGCGAGCCCGGCATGTTGGCGCGGTCGCGGCGATAGAGGCATTTGACCGATTTGGCGCCTTGGCGGATCGCCGTGCGCACGCAGTCCATGGCGGTATCGCCGCCGCCGATGACGACGACGTTCTTGCCTTCGGCGTTCAGCGTGCCGTTCTCGTAGGCCGGCACCCTGTCGCCGAGGCCGACGCGATTCGACGCCGTCAGGTAATCCATCGCCGGGAAGATGTTGGCGAGGCCCGCGCCGGGCATGGCGGCGTCGCGCGCTTTATAGACGCCGGTGGCGATCAGCAGCGCGTCGTGCTTCTTGCGCAGCGCGTCGAGCGAGGCGTCGCGGCCCACCTCGAACCCGAGATGCAGATGGATGCCCGACTGTTTCATCAGATCGGCGCGGCGCGCCACCACGTCCTTCTCCAGCTTGAAGCTGGGGATGCCGTAGATCATCAGGCCGCCGACGCGGTCGTAGCGGTCGTAGACATGGACCTCGTAGCCCTTGGCGCGCAGCTGCATGGCGGCAGCCATGCCGCCCGGGCCGGCACCGATGATGGCGACCGACTGGCCGCGCTCGCGCTTCGGCTTCACCGGCTTGACCCAGCCCTGCTCGAAGGCGGTGTCGGTGATGTATTTCTCGATCGAGCCGATGGTGACGGTGCTGTGGCCCGACTGTTCGAGCACGCAATTGCCCTCGCACAAACGGTCCTGCGGGCAGATGCGGCCGCAGATTTCGGGAAAATTGTTGGTCGCCGAAGACGCCTCGTAGGCTTCCTCGAGGCGGCCCTCGGCCGTCAGCTTCAGCCAGTCGGGGATGTTGTTGTTGACCGGGCAATGGACCTGGCAGAACGGCACGCCGCACTGCGAGCAACGGCTCGCCTGCGTCTTGGCCGTCGCGTCGGCGAAGTTGCCGTAGATTTCGTCGAAGTCGCGCTTGCGCTCGGCGGCGACGCGCTTGTCCGGCATCTGGTTGCCGATCTTGACGAACTTCAGCATCTGCTGCGCCATGGCGCGCCTCTCTCTAATTGCTCGGTCTTGCTAATTGCTCGGTCTTGCGGACCCGATCTCATGGACGCCGCCGGAACCCTGGCGGCAAAACGGAGGTCGCCGGCGGGCTTCTACCCGACGCGCTCCTCCCTGGCCTTCGAACTGATCGCCCCCCTCCTGGCGGCGCGCCGGACGTCTGGACGGCGTCGATGCACGGGCACCCGCTCGTCCTTCCATCTGCCGAAATCCGCCGGCGATGGGCTTTCGCCCTCAATAGGCCAGTTTAAGCGCTGGCGCGAGGACAAACTCGAACCAAGGTCAATATATGTGACCTATCTGCCGGGGAAAAGAAGATTCTTCAAGAAATCTCCGCCTTTAGCTGTCGCGACCGCCTCATAAATTGGTCACATACCGGACCTAATTTTCTGATTCGCCGCTCACAGGGCCGGTGGTATAAGCCCCAACGCATCAAGAATTCGCGTAATTTCAAGGCTGTAGGGCGATCCCGCCGCTGTCCGACAGCGTAAATTCCCAGCTTGGCCAGGAGTCGCCGTGAGCGTTCTGAACATCATCGTGCTCGCCTTGCTGCAGGGGCTCACCGAGCTTCTGCCGATCAGCTCCTCGGCCCATCTGATCCTTGTGCCCGTGATCACCGGCTGGCCCGACCAGGGGCTGATGGTAGACGCGGCGCTGCATCTCGGCACCTTCTGCGCCATCGCCCTCTATTTCTGGCGCGACTGCCTGGCCATGCTCCTCGGCGTCCTGAACCTGCTGCGCGGCAAGATCACGCCCGGCGCGAAACTGATGGGTTTCGTCGTCATCGCCACCATTCCGGCAGTGATCGTCGGCGTGCTGATCAAGGATTATGCCGAGACGGCGCTGCGCTCGGTCGCCATCGTCGGTTGGACGGCCACCATCTTCGGCATTCTGCTCTATATCGCCGACCGCTGGGGCGTGCGGCTGAAGAAGGTCGAGCACATGACTTGGCAGGCGGCGCTGATCGTCGGCCTGGCGCAGTGCCTGGCGCTGATTCCCGGCACCAGCCGTTCCGGCATCACCATGACCGTCGGCCGCGCCATGGGCTTCGAGAGGCGCGACGCGGCGCGCTTCTCGTTTCTCGTCTCGCTGCCGGTGACGCTCGGCGCCGGCCTGCTCGGCGTCTATGAGCTTTCCAAGGGCGCCGAAGCCGGCGCGCATCTGCACGATGCGGCCTTCGCCGCTGGCGGCGCGTTCTTCGCCTCGCTCGCCACCGTGGCTTTCCTGATGAACTGGCTGCGCACGGCGAGCTTCACGCCCTTCGTGGTCTATCGCGTGGCCCTCGGCATCGGCCTGCTGATCTGGGTGTATGGCTTTGGCGGTCCGCAATTCGCGCCCGCCATGCACTAACGCGCGCGGCTAGCTGGCGTAGACGCCGCCGCCTTTGCGGAACCGCGCGAGATAGGTCGGCAGGATCGCTTCCGCCGCCGTCGGGGTGATGCCGAGGGCGTCGAAGCCGAGCGCGCCGTCGGCCGCCACATTGTCGATCCGCAGCAGCTTGGCCTGATCGCGCGTCAGCAGCGGATCGCCGAGCGGGAACAGCGGCGCGAAGGTGCCGATGAGATCGGCGACGAAGAACGGCACCGGCAGCAGCATCGCCTCGCGTTCCGTCTCGGCCAGCACCAGCCGCATCAATTCCTCGAACGTGTAGACCGTGGGCCCGCCGAGCTCGAACGTCTTGCCCGCCGCCGCCGGATCCGTCAGGCCCTTCACGATGGCGTCGGCAACGTCGCCGACATAGACCGGCTGATATCTCGTCTCGCCGCCGCCGAACAGCGGCAGCGCCGGCGACAGGCGCGCCATAGCGGCGAAGCGGTTGAAGAAATCGTCCTCGGGGCCGAACAGCACGCTCGGCCGCAGGATCGTCGCGCCCGGGAAGGCGGCGCGCGCCGCCGCCTCGCCCGCCGCCTTGGAGCGGGCGTAGGCCGAGGGCGAGTTCGCATCGGCGCCGATCGCCGAAACCTGGACCAGCCGCGCCACGCCGGCGGCGGCGGCGGCCTCGGCGACGATCTCGGCGCCTTTGGCATGGACGGCGTCGAAGCCATGGCGGCCGCGCGGATACATGATGCCGACGAGATTGACCACGCCATCGGCCCCGGCGACGGCGGCGGCGACCGCCGCCTCGTCGAGCACGTCGGCAGCGACCGGCGCGATCTGGCCGACGTCGCCGCGCGGGCGCAGGAAGTCGGCATGGCGCGGCGAGCGCACCGCGACGGTCACGCGCACGCCGGCGCGGGCCAGGCGCTGCACCAGATGGCGACCGATGAAACCCGAGCCGCCGAACACCGTGACGCGCTTGATCGCCATGACGAATTTCCCCTTTCGGCCCCTGCAGGGGCCGGCAAAACTGACTGCAGGGTGAATATGCGCTCGCGCGGGCAGCGTCAACAGCGCCGCGGCAGGCCCTCCCGATGCCGGCCAAGCGCTTGAGCTAGCCGGCTTTTCCCGGCCCGGCCGGAACCGATTTTCCGCCGCCCGCCGCCACCCGCCCGTTGACTTTCCCCGCGCCGCCGTCTATCCAAACCGGCTCGCGGCGGACCCTACCTGCCGGCGCGTGTCCGAGCCTGTGTGCCCAGGTGGCGGAATTGGTAGACGCACTAGCTTCAGGTGCTAGCGGGGGCAACCTCGTGGAAGTTCGAGTCTTCTCCTGGGCACCAACTCTTCAAAAGCGGCGGACGCAGTGGCCAACTATCTCCATCAGAACGACCTGCCCGACGGCCTCAGCTTCGGCGCGAGCGTCGCCGTCGATTCCGAGACCATGGGCCTGCGCCATGTGCGCGACCGGCTGTGCCTGATCCAGCTGTCGGCCGGCGACGGCGACTGCCATCTCGTGCAATTCCCCGGCCCGCAAGCCCAATTGCCTTATAAAGCGCCCAATCTGGTCAAGCTGCTGACCGATCCGAACGTCGTGAAACTCTTTCATTTCGCGCGTTTCGACGTGGCCGCGATCAAGCTTTACCTCGGCGTCGACTGCACGCCGGTCTATTGCACCAAGATCGCCTCGCGGCTGGTGCGCACCTTCACCGACCGCCATTCGCTGAAAGATCTCTGCCGCGAGTTCGCCGGCGTCGATCTGTCGAAGCAGCAGCAAAGCTCGGACTGGGGCGCGGCGACGCTGACCCCCGAGCAGCTCGATTACGCCGCCTCCGACGTGCTCTATCTGCACGCCATCAAGGCCAAACTCGACGCCATGCTGCTGCGCGAGGGCCGCATGGAGCTGGCCGAAGCCTGTTTCCGCTTCCTGCCCGCCCGCGCCGCCCTCGACATTTCCGGCTGGGCCGAAGACGACATCTTCGCCCACTAGGCCGCCGCGCCGCCCGTCCGGTCGGAAAACCCAGGGATTCCGCCGTTTTACGCCCTTTCCCTCGCCGCAAATCTTTGATTGATCCGGGCGAAGGGAGTAAACACATATGACGACGGGTGCGCGGATCTCCCTCCGCCCCGCCCGCACCCCCTGTGACCGGCTCGGCGAGAGGACATGAAAGCTCGGACGGCCAAACCCCGCGCGGCCAAGCAGACGCCCAGCAAGGGCGGCAAGGTCATCGCCCTGAAAACGCGCCGCCCGCTACGCGGCGCGCCGAAGCGGCACGGCGATATGGCCGCGGCCCAGCGCGTCTTCAGCCTGGAGGCCGATGGCATCGCCGCCCTCGCCGGCGCGCTCAACGCCGATTTCTCGCGCGCCCTCGATCTCATCATGGCCTGCCAGGGCCGCGTCATCGTCACCGGCATGGGCAAGAGCGGCCATGTCGCGCACAAGATCGCCGCCACGCTGGCCTCGACGGGCACGCCCGCCTTCTTCGTCCATCCCGCGGAGGCGAGCCACGGCGATCTCGGCATGATCGCGCGCGGCGACGTGGTGCTGGCGCTGTCCAATTCCGGCGAGACGGCGGAGCTGAGCGATATCGTCGCGCACACGCGCCGGTTCCGCATTCCGCTCGTCGCCGTCACTGGCCGCAAGCCCAGCTCGCTCGCCGACAACGCCGACGTGGCGCTGGTGCTGCCCGCCGCCGCCGAAGCCTGCCCGATGGGCCTCGCGCCGACGACCTCCACGACCATGACGCTCGCGCTCGGCGACGCCATCGCGGTCGCGCTGATGGAGCGGCGCGGCTTCACCGCCGACGATTTCCAGATACGCCACCCCGGCGGCAAGCTCGGCCGCCAGCTCCTCAAAGTCTCCGACATCATGCATGCCGGCAGCGAACTGCCGCTGGTCGCGCCGCAGACGACGATGGACAAGGCGCTGATCGAGATGACCGCCAAGCATTTCGGCTGCGTCGGCGTGATCGACGCCAAGGACAAGCTGCTCGGCGTCGTCACCGACGGCGATCTGCGCCGCAACATGTCGCCGAAGTTGCTGGGCAAGACCGCCGAACAGGTGATGACCGTCTCGCCCGTCACCATCCGCCCGCAAGCGCTGGCCGACGAGGCGCTCGGCGTGATGAACGCGCACAGCATCACCACGCTGTTCGTCGTCGACAGGGGCAAGACCGTGGGCATCCTGCACGTCCACGACTGCTTGCGCTCCGGGCTCGCGTGAACCGGCGCGGAACCGCACATATGGCCGACGACGACGCCAGCGCAACGCCCGCCGCGCGGCTCCCCGCCGGGGAGATCGGCGCGACCGCGCGCGCCGTCCATCGCGCCCGCCGCGGGCGCGAGACGCCGCGTCGCGGCTATTCGCGCTTCGTCTCGCTCGCCAAGCTGGTGCTACCGACCGTCGCCGTCGCGCTGATCGCCGCCGTGCTGGTGTGGCCGCAACTGCAATCGCGCGAGGGCGGTTTCAGCTTGGGATTCGCCGACCTGCGCATCGGCGACGCCGAGCGCCTGCGCATGGTCAATCCGCGCTACACCGGCCTCGACCAGAACAACCTGCCTTACGAAGTGACCGCCGAGGCCGCCAACCAGGACTCGCCCAAGGCCGATGACATCGGCCTGGAGAAGCCGAAAGCCGACATGGTCCTGTCTGACGGCACCTGGATCGCGATCGAAGCGCCGCTCGGCAGTTACGGGCAGAAGTCGCAGATGCTCGACCTCTCGGGCGGCGTCAATCTGTTCCACGATTCGGGCTACGAATTCACCAGTCCGACGGCGCGCATCGATCTCGAGAAGGGCATCGCCGAAGGCAAGGAGCGCATCGTCGGCCACGGCCCGTTCGGCGAGGCCGAAGGCGAGGGCTTCCAACTGCTCGACAAAGGCAAGACGATCGTCTTCACCGGCAAATCGAAGCTGCTGCTCTATCCCGAAGGCGAAAGCGCGGGGCAGAAGCCGTGAAGCGCCTGTTCGCCGCCGGTTTCGCGCTCGTCATGGCGATGGCCGCGCCAGACGCCGTGGCCCAAGGCCTCGGCTTCGGCGGCGACGACGTGCCGCTCGAGGTCTACGCCGACAACGGCATCGAATGGCGTCAGAACGACAGCACCTATGTCGCGCGCGGCAACGCCAGGGCGATCAAGGGCACCACGACGGTCTATGCCGACGTTCTGACCGCGCATTACCGCAATGCCGCCGGCTCGACCGCGGCCGGGGCCGCCGGCGGCGGCTCGGAAGTGTGGAAGGTCGAGGCCATCGGCAACGTGCGGATCGTCTCGACGCAAGAGACCGCTTACGGCGAAAAGGCCGTCTATACCATCGACGACGGCGCGCTGATCATGACCGGCGGCAATCTCAAGCTGGTCACGCCGCGCGAGACCATCACCGCGCGCGACCGTCTGGAATATTGGGACAAGCAGGATCTCGCGGTGGCGCGCGGCGACGCCCTCGCCATCACCGAGGAGGGCCGGCGCATCCGCGCCGACACGCTCAACGCCAAATTCAAGCCCGCCCAAAACCGGCAAGCGGGCTCCAAACCGGCGGCGCAGCCGCAGCCCACGCGCGTCGCCGCCGGCGCGAACGCCAATCGTCAGCCGCGCGGCGATTCGCGGCTCGACCGCATGGACGCCATCGGCAACGTCGTCATCACCACACCCGACGAAGTGGCGCGCGGCGAGCGCGGCGTCTATTTCGAGGATTCGGGTATCGCCACGCTGACCGGCTCGGTTAAAATCACGCGCGGCCAGAACCAGCTCAACGGAGACGCGGCGGAAGTGAATTTGCGCACGGGAATCAGCCGGATGATCAATCGCCCGGGCAACGCCGGCCCGGTGCGCGCCCTGCTGGTGCCCGAAAAGCGCGACGACGAGACGCCCGCCAGCCCGCCGGCAGGGTCGCGCTGATGGCCGCGCCCACTTCCTTGCGCGCCGCGCCCGAGGCGGACGCCGGCCGCTCCGGCCCGCAGCTGGTGCGCGACAACACCGGCCTCGCCGCCCACAATCTCGGCAAGCATTTCAAGAAGCGCCCGGTGCTGCGCGATGTCTCGATGCACGTGCAGCGCGGCGAGGTCGTCGGCCTCCTCGGCCCCAACGGCGCCGGCAAGACGACCTGCTTCTACATCATGACCGGGCTCATCCCGGCCGAATACGGCACCATCACGCTCGACGGCGTCGACGTCACCGACCTGCCGATGTATCGCCGCGCCCGTATGGGTATCGGCTATCTGCCGCAGGAAGCCTCGATCTTCCGCGGCATGAGCGTCGCCAACAACATCCGCGCCGTGCTGGAGGCCGTCGAGCACGACGCCGACAAGCGCGAGGCCGAGCTCGAAGAGCTGCTCGCCGAATTCTCGATCAGCCATCTGGCGCGCACGCCGGCGCTGGCCCTCTCCGGCGGCGAGCGCCGCCGCGTCGAGATCGCCCGCGCGCTCGCTTCGCGGCCGCAGTTCATGCTGCTCGACGAGCCGCTCGCCGGCATCGATCCCATCGCCATCGGCGACATCCGCGATCTGGTGCTGCATCTGAAGGATCGCGGCATCGGCGTGCTGATCACCGACCACAACGTCCGCGAGACCCTCGACATCGTCGACCGCGCCTACATCCTGCACGACGGGCGCGTGCTGATGGAGGGCGCACCCTCGGAGATCGTGGCGCACGAGGACGTGCGCCGGGTCTATCTCGGGGAACGGTTCAGCCTTTAAGGGGCCATCATGGCGATCGGCCCGAAACTCACGCTGCGCCAGACGACTTCGCTCGTCATGACGCCCCAGCTGCAGCAGGCGATCAAGCTGCTGCAGCTCTCCAACCTCGAATTGTCGGCTTACGTCGAGCAGGAGCTCGAGCAGAACCCGCTGCTCGAACGCGAGGATTCCGAGCGCGAGGAAGTCGCGCGCGCGGCCGACGGCGACAGCGAGATGAAGGCCGGCGTCGGCGAGGAGCCGGGCGAGCTGCGCGACACCGCCGACATGGCCGGCAACGAGTCGATGCCGAGCGAAGGGGAGAGCCCGCTCGACACTGATTTCGGCAACGTCTGGAACGAGGACGGCGCGGCGGGAGATCCGGAGGCCTTCGCCAATTGGAGCGGCGGCTCGGGCAAGGGCGGCGGCGATTTCGACGAGGGCGAATACAACCTCGAACACACGCTGTCGAAGGACGTCAGCCTGCGCGACCACCTGCTGGCGCAGATCAATATCGAGCTCGACGATCCGGCCGATCGCCTGATCGGCCTCGACCTGATCGAGATGCTCGACGAATCCGGCTATCTCGCCGGCGAGCTCTCCGAGCTGGCCGACCGGCTCGGCTGCGAGATCGCGCTGGTCGAGCGCACCTTGACGAAATTGCAGACGTTCGATCCGCCGGGCGTGTTCGCCCGCTCGCTCGCCGAATGCCTGGCGATCCAGCTGCGCGAGCGCAACCGGCTCGATCCGGCGATCCAGGCGCTGCTCGACAATCTCGATCTGCTGGCCAAGCGCGATCTGCCGGCGCTGCGCAAAATCTGCAACGTCGACCAGGAGGACCTGGCGCAGATGATCGAGGAGATTCGCGCGCTCGATCCCAAGCCCGGCCTCGCCTTCGACGCCCAGGTGGCGCAGCCGGTGACGCCCGACGTGCTGGTCAAGCCCCACCCCAAGGGCGGCTGGCAAGTCGAGCTCAACGCCGAAACGCTGCCGCGCGTGCTGGTCAACCAGACCTACTATGCCAAAGTGACGAAGGACGTCCGTTCCAAGCAGGACAAGGACTACATCGCCGACCGGCTGCAATCGGCCAACTGGCTGGTGCGCTCGCTGCACCAGCGCGCCACCACGATTCTGAAGGTGGCGAGCGAGATCGTCCGCCGCCAGGACGGCTTCTTCCAGCACGGCGTGCGGCATCTGAAGCCGCTGACGCTGCGCGACATCGCCGCCGTCATCGACATGCACGAGAGCACGGTGAGCCGCGTCACCACCAACAAATATCTGGCGACGCCGCGCGGCATCTACGAGATGAAGTATTTCTTCACCTCGGCTATCGCCTCTTCGGTCGGCGGCGCCGACGCCCATTCGGCCGAGGCCGTGCGCTTCCGCATCAAGGCGCTGATCGACGGGGAGAAGCCGGCCGAGGTGCTGTCCGACGACCGCATCGTCGAGATTTTGAAGGGCGACGGCATCGACATCGCCCGGCGCACCGTGGCGAAGTATCGCGAGGCCATGCGGATCCCCTCGTCGGTCCAGCGCCGGCGCGAAAAAATGTCGTCTTTATAGATAGTTAGCTGCGTTCTCGGAACGCCGGAAACCGCTTATCGTTGACTTGAATGAGGGGCGGTTTTATGGTGCCTTCGACCTTAGACATCCCCTCCATTTCCGCCCCAGCATGAACCGGCGGAAACGCTCACAGTCAGTTCGGACTTTCATCGCGGGGACCATGCAAATCTCAGTTTCGGGCAAACAGATCGACATCGGCGACGCGTTGCGCGCCCATGTCGAAGAGCACTTGGCCACCTCCGTCGAGAAATATTTCGACAAAGCGATCGACGGCAACGTGGTCTTTTCGCGTGAAGCCCACCTCTTCCGCGCCGACGTGCTGGTGCATGTCGGACGCGATATCCAGTTCCAAGGCCATGGCGAAGCGGACGCCCCCTATGCCGCTTTCGACCTCGCTTTGGAACGTACCGCCAAGCAGCTGCGCCGTCATAAGCGCAAGCTGCGCGACCACCATCGCGCCGCCGGCGCGAAGGAAGTGGCGGAAGATTAACGAACGCCAGGGGCGGGCATGGAGATCGTCGATTTGATTACCCCGAAAAGCGTGATCGCCAACCTGCGCGTCACGAGCAAGAAGCAGGCGCTGCAAGAACTCGCCCGCTTCGCCGCCGGCCTCACCGGCGAACAGGAACGCGCGATCTTCGACGTGCTGCTGGAGCGCGAGCGCCTCGGCACCACCGGCGTCGGCGCCGGCGTCGCCATACCGCACGGCAAGCTCGCCGGCTTGAAGCGGCTGCATGGCGTGTTCGCGCGGCTGGAAACGCCGATCGACTTCGAATCGGTCGACGAGCAGCCTGTGGACCTGATCTTCCTGCTGCTGGCCCCCGAATCGGCCGGCGCCGATCATCTCAAGGCGCTGGCCCGCGTCTCGCGCCTGCTGCGCGATCGCGACATGTGCGAGAAGCTCCGCGGCTCCGACACCGTGGACGCGATCTACGCCCTGCTGACCGACACGTCGACGAGCCACGCCGCCTGAAAGGCGGATTGAGCTGGACATGACACGGGCGCGTCTATCGGACGCGCCCGTTGCGTTTTGAATAGGCGATATCGCGCAGCGGCGCGGAAAGCGCGCCCGCTGAACGCGCCGTCTGCCGCGTCAGTGGACGCTGACGGGCGCGAGATCGTGCTGGCGGATCGCCGCCATGGCGATGTCGCGGTCGGCGAGAATGGCGATTTCGGTGCCGTCGGCCGCGTAGACGCCGAAGACGCTGGCGCCCTCGACCTTGACGGGCTTCACATAGGCCACTTCCTGCAGCCCGAGCGACGCGAGATCGCGGTCCGACATGATCGGCGAGGTATGGGTCGCGGTGTTCATCACTGCCTCCTTCCTGGATGCCTCTGCAGGATACGCTGCATTGCTTAAGCGGCCCTTAAAGCGGCATCTGGCCATAAGTAGAACGGTTTACGGCCGGTTTGGTTCATCGCCGGGAACTCCCGGCTAGCCCTTGCTGCGGGTTTCGACCGGGACGGCGCCATGATCGGCTGCGCCGTTGCGGCCGCGGCTTTCGCCGGCCTTGATCTCCACGCTGCGCGAGCGGACCTCGACCTCAGGGCGCAGCAGATCGATGCTGAGCAGGCCGTTGGCGAGGGACGCGCCGGTCACTTCGATGCCTTCGGCGAGCACGAAGCGGCGCTGGAACTGGCGCGCGGCGATGCCGCGGTGGAGATAGACGCGCGAATCGTCGTCGACCTGCTTGCCGCGCACGACAAGCTCGTTGTCCTCGATGCCGACGGCGAGCTCGTCGAGCGTGAAGCCGGCCACCGCCAAGGTGATGCGCAGGCGGTTTTCGCCGGTCTGCTCGACGTTGTAGGGCGGATAGCCGTCGGTGGCGCTGCGCGACACGCGATCGAGCACGCGCTCGAAATGGTCGAACCCGAGAACCAGGGGGCTGTTGAACAGAGAGAGGCGGGACATCGGCGACTCCTCACATGAGCGAGATCGAATTTTGGACCCGGGGCGACCCTCGCGCGTCTTTCCGACGCCGCGAGGCTGGCCCTTCGGCCGGACGGCCCGTTTCTCGGCGCCGTCGATCCAATATTTAGGGAGCCGCGCCGGCGAAACAAGGTCCGCAAAACCGCCCTTACGCCCTGTCACCAGGGGGAAACCACTCTGCCCCGGCGCACAGCGATGGCCTATGGCTGCATACGTCCGCTGCGGTCCCGCGGACGCCGACCGCTAATTAGCTTCGCGGGGCCGCGACCTTCGCCAAGCCCTCGTTCAGCGGCGTGTAGCGGAAATCGGGGAAGGCGGCGCGCGTGCCGGCCGGATCGAACGGACGATAGCCGTTGTGCGGCATGGCCCCGACGCGCGGCGTGCCGCGCACGACGCTCTTGCTCCCCGCGAGCGCCACGACACGTTCGGCGATGGCGCGGAAGCTGTGGACCTCGCCGGTCGCGATGTTGAGCGTGCCCGCGCTGCGATGCGCCAGCACGCGGAAGATCAGCTCGGCCACGTCGTCGATCAGCACGTGGTCGCGGCGCTCCTCGCCTTCGCCGAACAAAACGATCTCCTCGCCCTTGGCGGCGAGGCGGCGGAAACGGTTAGGGCCGTAACCGTTGTGCGGATCGGCCAGGCCGTACAGCAGGCTCGGCCGCACCACCGCGAGCGGCGCTTTGACCACGGCCTTGAGCATCACTTCGCGCGCCAGATGCATGACGCCATGCAACGAGCCCGGCTCGGCGCAAGACGCCTCGCTCAACGGCGCAGCCGAATCCTTATAAACCGCGTCGGAGCTGACATAGACGACGTGCGCGACAGGCGCGCGCGACAGCGCGTCGCACACCGCCTGCATCATGCGGACATTCTCGAGCAGCATCGCGCCGTCCTTGCACGGCGCTTTGGCCGAGACGACGAGCAGCGCGTCTTCGGGCCGCAGCAGGCCGGCGAGCTTGCCGGCCGCGCCCTCGGCCAGCAGGTCGCAGTCGCCGCGCCCCAGCGGCAGGGTCGCCACGCCGCGCGCGGCCAGCAGATCGGCGGACGCTTTGCCGACGAAGCCTTGCGCGCCAAGGATGACGACGCGCGCGGGCGCGACGGGCGAGAGATGAGAATGCTGCAGCATGACGCCTCGAACCGATGATGATGGCCGCCAATGTAATCGGCGCCACGCCAAAACGAAAAGGGCGCCAAAACGAAAAGGGCGCCAAAACGAAAAGGCCCGGTCGCGCGCGACCGGGCCTCATCGTTTGGTGGAGCCAAGCGGGATCGAACCGCTGACCTCTACAATGCCATTGTAGCGCTCTCCCAGCTGAGCTATGGCCCCGAAACCGGGTGCGCCGCGCGTTGTTTTCGTTTCGCCGGATGGGATCGGCGGGCGGCGGCGCGATGGGCGGTGAACATAGAGGGCCGGCCGGAGCCGGTCCAGCGGAAAAAAAGGCCCGCCGAACCTTCGGAAAACCCTGGCCAGCCAACGGCTTGTGCGCCGGCTGGACGGTCGCGGCTTAGCGGTCGCCCTCGTCGTCGACCTTCTCGATGACCTCGGCCACGTCGTCGTCGTCCTCGCCGAGCTCGGAGGTGTCCTCGATGACGCCCTCTTCCTCCTCGTCGTCCGTGTCGTCGTCATCGACGATATCGTCCGGCAGATCGGCCTCGTCCGGATCGACCACGGCGGCGACCTTCTTCGGCTTCGCCGGCTTGTCCTCGACCACCGCTTTGGCGCGCCGCGGCTTGAGCGCGGCCTGCACGTCGAACACGGTCCCGCACTTGGGACACAGGATGGGATCGCGGTTGAGGTCGTAGAACTTGGCGCCGCAACTGCCGCAGACGCGCTTCACGCCCAACTCAGGCTTCACCATGCGATCGATCTCCACCGTCCGATTGTCACCGCCCGCAGAACGCGCGAAACGGCCGTAAGCCTTACAAATTGCCGCGCTCGCCCGTGGGCTGGCGGCAGCGGTGCCGTTTGCCATGATCGCCAGCCCCTGTCAAAAGTAATTTTCCGAAGCTTGGCGGGCTGTGCGATAACGCCCCCGGTTTCGATTTGGCCGGCGTCTTGCCCAGCCGGCCGCCGCCGGTTCCGCGCCGGATTCGAGATGCGCCGGATTTGATAGAAGAGCGACCCATGGCGACTCCTGCCCAGCCCCCCCTCGCCGCCCCCGCCAAGAGCCACGGCGCGACGCCGCGGCCGCTGACCGCCCGCCCCTTGAAGGACAGCGGGGCCGGCCCGCTCGCCGGCGACGCCCGCGTGCCCGGCGACAAGTCGATCTCTCATCGCGCGCTGATGATCGGCGCGGTCGCGGTCGGCGAGACGACGATCCACGGCCTTTTGGAAGGCGAGGACGTGCTCAACACCGCGAAGGCCATGGCGGCGCTCGGCGCGACGGTGCATCGCGACGCCAACGGCGTGTGGCATGTCCAGGGCGTCGGCCTTGGCGCGCTCAAGGAGCCCGACGACGTCATCGACATGGGAAATTCCGGCACCGGCGCGCGGCTGCTCGCCGGCCTCGTCGCCGGCCATCCCGTCACCGCGCAATTCACCGGCGACGCTTCGTTGCGCTCGCGCCCGATGGCGCGCGTGACCAAGCCGCTCGAAGGCTTCGGCGCGCGCTTTATCACGCGCGACGGCGGCAAGCTGCCGATGACCGTGATCGGCACGCGCGACCCGATGCCCGTCAGCTACAAGCTGCCGGTGCCCTCGGCCCAGGTGAAATCGGCGATCCTGTTCGCCGGCCTGTGCGCGCCGGGCACAACCGTCGTGATCGAGCCCGAACCGACGCGCGATCATTCCGAGCTGATGCTGCGGCACTTTGGCGCGGACATCTCCGTCGAAGATCAAGCCGATGGTTCGCGCCGCATCGCGCTGACCGGACAGCCCGAACTGATGGCGCGCGAAGTGCGCGTCGCCGGCGATCCCTCGTCGGCCGCCTTCCCCGCCGTCGCCGCGCTGATCGTGCCGGGTTCGCGCGTGACGCTGCGCCATGTCGGCCTCAATCCGCTGCGCGACGGGCTTTATCGCACGCTGAAAGAAATGGGCGCGGACATCGCCTACGAGAACGCGCGCGACGAGGCCGGCGAACCGGTCGCCGATCTCGTGGTCTCCTTCAGCAAGCTCAAGGGCGTCGAGGTGCCGGCCAATCGCGCGCCGTCGATGATCGACGAATATCCGATCCTCGCCGTCGCCGCGGCCTGCGCCGAAGGCGCGACGGTGATGCGCGGCCTCGCCGAATTGCGCGTCAAGGAAAGCGACCGCCTCGCCGCCATCGCCGAGGGCCTCGCCGCCTGCGGCGTGAAGGCCGACGTCGCGGGTGACACGCTGACCGTTCATGGCGTTGGTCAAAAAGACGGGGGCGGCAAGATCGCCGGCGGCGGCACGATTTCGACCAAGCTCGATCATCGCATCGCCATGAGCTTCCTGGTGCTCGGCCTCGCCGCCGAGAAGCCCGTCACGGTGGACGACGGCGGCCCGATCGCCACCAGCTTCCCCGATTTCGAGCCGCTGATGGCCGGCCTCGGCGCGAAAATCTCGGGCTGATGACGCCGCCGTCTTCCGCAAGGCCGACCGCCCCCGTGATCATCGCCATCGACGGGCCGGCCGCGTCGGGCAAGGGCACCCTGGCGGGGCGTTTGGCGGCCCATTTCGACTATCCGCACCTCGAGACCGGCCGGCTCTATCGCGCCGTCGGGGTCAAGCTGCTCGAAGCGGGCATTCCCGAGCCCACGGAAGCCCAGGCCGCCGATGCGGCGCAGCATCTGGGGGATACGGACCTCGAAAACCCCAACCTCTATGCCGAGACCAGCGGCCTGATGGCCTCCAAGGTCTCCGCCATGGGCCCCGTGCGCGCCGCCCTGTTGCAGTTCCAGCGCGATTTCGCCGCCCGTCCGCCGGGGAACAAGGCCGGCGCGGTGATCGACGGGCGCGACATCGGGACCGTCGTCTGCCCCGCCGCGCAACATAAGTTCTTCGTCACGGCGAGCCCGGAAATACGGGCCGAACGGCGATTCGCGCAGTTGCAGACGCGGGGCGCGGGAGCTATATATGCCGCCGTCCTCAGGGACATCCAAGAGCGCGATGCCATGGATACCCAGCGGACGAACGCCCCCTTGCGTCAGGCGCCCGATGCCCACTTGCTGGACACGAGCGACATGACCGCCGATCAGGCGTTCGCCGCAGCGTTGTCGATCATCAGTTCGTCGACCGCCAGTTCGTCGCGTTGATTGGAAAACCCAAGCGCAAGTTTGGTCCTCGGTCCGGCCGTTCCGGTGAACGGCCCCGTTTCGCTCTAAGAGCATCGCTCCCCTGGAGCGGCGGGATGACAACGGAATGAGGGAGACCCCGCCGACGGCGCCCTTAAGGGAGCCCGGCCAGAAAGCGAACCCATCTACATGGCTGCCAAACAAACTGCCGAGATCATCGAGAACTACTCGACCGGCGAGAATTTCGCCGACCTGCTGAACGAAGTCTTCCGCGCCAACGAGCCCGTCGAGGGCTCGGTGCTCCAGGGCACCATCGTCGCCATCGAGAACGACACCGCCATCATCGATGTCGGCCTGAAGTCGGCCGGTCGCGTCGAGCTCAAGGAATTCGCCGCCCCCGGCATGAAGGCCGACGTGAAGGTCGGCGACAAGGTTGACGTCTATCTCGAGCGCTATGAAGACCGCAACGGCGAGGCGATGCTCTCGCGCGAGAAGGCCAAGCGCGAAGAAGCCTGGACCCTGCTCGAGCGTTCTTTCAAGGACAACCAGCGCGTCAACGGCGTGATCTTCGGCCGCGTCAAGGGCGGCTTCACAGTCGACCTCTCCGGCGCCGTGGCCTTCCTGCCCGGCAGCCAGGTCGATATCCGCCCGGTGCGCGACGTCGGCCCGCTGATGGGCAGCCCGCAGCCGTTCCAGATCCTCAAGATGGACCGCGCGCGCGGCAACATCGTCGTCTCGCGCCGCGCCGTGCTCGAAGAGAGCCGCGCCGAGGCCCGCACCGAGCTGGTCGCCAACCTCAAGGAAGGCCAGATCCTCGAAGGCGTGGTCAAGAACATCACCGACTACGGCGCCTTCATCGATCTCGGCGGCGTGGACGGCCTGCTCCACATCACCGACATCTCGTGGAAGCGCATCAACCACCCGACGGAAGCTCTGCACATCGGCCAGACCGTGAAGGTCCAGGTCATCCGCTTCAACCCGGAGACGCAGCGCATCAGCCTGGGCATGAAGCAGCTCGAAGCCGATCCGTGGGACGGCATCGCCGCGAAATACCCGACCGGCACGAAGTTCAAGGGCCGCGTCACCAACATCACCGACTACGGCGCCTTCGTGGAGCTGGAGCCGGGCGTCGAAGCGCTGGTGCACGTGTCCGAGATGAGCTGGACGAAGAAGAACGTCCATCCGGGCAAGATCGTCTCCACCAGCCAGGAAGTCGAGGTGCAGATCCTCGACGTCGATCCGGTGAAGCGCCGCATCTCGCTCGGCCTCAAGCAGTGCATGGATAACCCGTGGGCGACCTTCGCCGACAAGTATCCGCCGGGCACCGAGATCGAGGGCGAAATCCGCAACATCACCGAGTTCGGCCTGTTCGTCGGCCTGCCCGGCGACATCGACGGCATGGTCCACCTGTCCGACCTGGACTGGAAGCGCGCCGGCGACGAAGCCATCGCCGACTACAAGAAGGGCGACATGGTGAAGGTGAAGGTGCTCGACATCGACACCGACAAGGAGCGCATCTCGCTCGGCATCAAGCAGCTCGGCGCCGATCCGTTCGAAGGTCAGGTCGGCGAGCTGAAGCGCGGCGACATCGTCACCTGCATCGTTACGGGCGTCAGCGACAAGGGCCTCGACGTCGAAGTGGACGGCGCGCCCGGCTTCATCCGCAAGGCCGACCTCGCCAAAGAGCGCGACGGCCAGCGCCCCGAGCGTTTCGCCGTCGGCGAGAAGCTCGACGCGCAGGTGCTGTCGATGGACCGCGTCAGCCACAAGCTGACGCTGTCGGTCAAGGCGCAGGAAATCGCCGACGAGAAGCAGGCGATGGCCCAGTACGGCTCGTCCGACTCGGGCGCGAGCCTCGGCGACATCCTCGGCGCCGCGCTCAACCGCGCCAAGGACGGCGAGAAGAAGTAAGCCTTCGCCTGATCGCGAAGAAAAACGCCGCATCGGGAAACCGGTGCGGCGTTTCGCATTTCGGCCTAACATCGAACCGTCCCTAACATCGCTTCGTCCCCAACATCGATCGTCAATGACCCTGAGGGTTCCGCCATGTCGCTCGACACCGACGCGCTGATCGACCGCCGCCGCCTCAAGCGCCGCCTCACCCTATGGCGCGTCGTCGCCGTCCTCGCCCTGCTCGCGGTTGCGCTCGTCGCCTTCGGCCAGCGCGGCGAGACGCCGTGGGCCAAGAGCCATGTCGCGCGCTTGTCGGTCGAAGGCGTGATCACCGACGACCGCGCGCGCGACGAAGCGCTCAAAGCCATCGCCGAGGACGCCAACGTCAAGGCGCTGATCGTCTATATCGACAGCCCGGGCGGCACCGTGGTCGGCGGCGAGAACCTTTACGCCCGGCTGCGCCAGATCGCCGCCAAGAAGCCCGTCGTCGCCACGCTCGGCACCGTCGCCGCCTCGGGCGGCTACATGGCCGCGATCGGCGCGGACTACATCCTGGCGCGCAACGGCACCGTCACCGGCTCGATCGGCGTGCTGATGCAGACCACGGAATTCACCGGCCTGATGGACAAGCTCGGCATCGAGGCCGAAGCGATCAAGAGCGCGCCGCTGAAAGCCGTGCCCTCGCCCTTCGAGAAGCTGACGCCGGACGGCCGCGAGGCCACCCTGCAGGTCGTCATGGATATGTACGACATGTTCGTCGGCATGGTCGCCGAACGCCGCCAGCTCGCCCCCGAAGCGGCCCGCAAGCTCGGCGACGGGCGGGTCTATACCGGCCGCCAGGCGGTCGAAAACCGGCTGGTGGACGCCATCGGCGGCGAAGCCGAGGCGCGCGATTGGCTGGCCGAGACCCGGGGCGTCGGCCGCGCCACCCCGGTCCGCGAGCTGAGAATCAAGCGGCCGGACGACAGCCTGCCCGGCATTTTGGGCAAGGTAGCCGGAAAAGCGCTGTTTTCTGAACGACTTACCCTTGACGGACTGGTTTCCCTTTGGCACCCTGACCTCCGCTAAGGCCCGGCACCGCCTAGGAAAGGCGGCGAAAAGTCCGGTAAGGAACGAGGGGACCGATGACCAAGTCCGAATTGATCTTGCGTCTCGCCGAGCTTAATCCGCACCTGTACCACCGCGACGTCGAGCGCATCGTGACGGCCATTTTCGACGAGATCACCACCGCCCTTGGGCGCGGCGATCGCGTCGAACTGCGCGGTTTCGGCGCGTTTTCGGTTAAACGGCGCGATTCGCGGGTGGGGCGCAACCCGCGCACCGGCAGCGCCGTCCAGGTCGCCGAAAAGGCCGTGCCCTTCTTCAAGACCGGCAAGCAGCTGCGCGAGCGCCTGAACGGCGAAAAACCGACCGGCGGCGACGACAACGACTAAGCCCTTTCCGCGCCCGTGAGATCGCGGGCCGGCCGCCGCCTCGCCTTTCGCCTTTGCCGGCGATTCGCGCTATAAGCAGCCCATGAAAATCCTGTTCTGGATCGTCGCGGTTCCCGCCCTGGCCGTCGCCATGTCGTTCGGCGTGTCCAACCCGCAGACCGTCAGCTTGCGCCTGTGGCCGCTGGTCAACAGCGTCGAGATGCCGCTCTATGCCGCCGTCGCCATCGCGCTGTTCTTCGGCTTGATCTTCGGCGGCTTGGTCGCCTCGTTCGAGGGATTGCGCCACCGCGCCGAGGCGCGCCGCCTCGCCCGCCGGCTGCGCGATGCCGAGACCGAGGAGGCCCGCCTGCGCGGCGAACTGGCGCAAATGGCGCATGGGGCGGCGCAGCCGCAGCCGGACGCCCAGGACCCGCGCCGCCTGACCGTCGCGACCTACGACTAGCCATCACGGATTCCCGTTCATGACCGATGCCTCCCCCGATGCCGCCCCCGACGTCCTTGGGGCGGCGCGCCTTTACGTCGCCCTCGACACGCAAGACCTCGCCCGCGCCGAAGCGCTCGCCGCCGCCATCGCGCCGTCGGGCGCGAGCCTCAAGCTCGGCCTCGAATTCTTCTCGGCGCACGGGCCGGCCGGCGTCCTCAAGGTGAAAGCGCAAGCGCCGGCCTCCCGGCTGTTTCTCGATCTCAAGTTCCACGACATTCCCAATACGGTGGCCTCCGCCGTGCGCGCCGCCATGGCGACCGAGCCCTTCATGCTCAACGTCCATGCCGCCGGCGGCCCGGCCATGCTGCGCGCCGCGAAGGACGCCGCCGATGAGGAAGCCGCCAAGCGCGGCCTCAAGCGGCCCCTGGTGATCGCCGTCACGGTGCTGACCAGCCTCGACGATAGCGATCTTGCCGCCGTCGGCCAGACGCCGCCCGCCGCCGATCTGGTCAAGCGCCTGGCCGCGCTGACGCAAAGCTGCGGCCTCGACGGCGTGGTCTGTTCCGCCCATGAGGCGGCCGCCTTACGCGCCCTGTGCGGCGCGGATTTCCGTCTCGTCGTGCCCGGCATACGCCCGCAAGGCGCGGAGGTCGGCGACCAGAAGCGCGTGATGGGGCCGCGCGAAGCGATCCTCGCCGGCGCCAGCGACCTCGTCGTCGGCCGGCCGATCACCGGCGCGGACAATCCCGCCGACGCCGCGCGCGCCATCGCCGCAGACATGGCCGGCTGATGCCCGTTTCGGCGAAGATCTGCGGCATCAATTCGCGCTATGCGCTGGAAGCGGCGATCGCCGGCGGCGCGGATTTCATCGGTTTCATCTTCTATCCGCCGAGCCCGCGCTACATCCCACCCGAAGACGCCGGCCAGCTCGCGCGCCTGATCCCGCCGCACATCAAGAAAGTCGGCGTGTTTGTCGACGCCGACATCGACGAGATCGACGCCGTGATGCTGGAAACGCCGCTCGACGCGCTGCAATTTCACGGCACCGAGAGCCCGCGCAACATCTATGAGCTGAAAATCACCTTCCGCCTGCCGGTCATCAAGGCGATCAAGGTCGGCGCGCCGGACGACATCGTCCGCGCCCGCGCCTTCGACGGCGAAGCCGACTGGCTGATGTTCGACGCCAAGCCGCCGGCCGATCTGGCGAACGCCCTGCCCGGCGGCAACGCCGTGCGCTTCGACTGGACCCTGCTCGCCGGCACCGAATGGAAAAGCCCGTGGTTCCTGTCGGGCGGCCTGACGCCGGAGAATCTGGCCGAAGCGGTGCGCGCCACCGGGGCCCGGCTGGTCGATGTTTCCTCCGGTGTGGAGGTCCGCCCGGGCGTCAAGGACGTAGACAAGATCGCCGCCTTCCTGGCCGCCGCCAAGGCGCTTTAACCCCTTGGCCGGCCAAGGGAAACCCCCTCTTGCCAAGGCCACGGGCCCGGGCTACCACCTGAAGCCATGAGTCAGTCCCCCAGCGCCACCAAGAGTCCCACCGGCAAGCTTCACGACGGCCGCAACAGCTATCGCGGCGGTCCCGACGCGGACGGCCATTTCGGCATTTTCGGCGGCCGCTATGTCGCCGAGACGCTGATGCCGCTGATCCTCGAATTGGAGAAGGCCTATACGGCGGCGAAAGCCGACCCGGCCTACGGCGCGGAGCTCGCCTATTATCTCGAGCATTACGCCGGCCATCCGAGCCCGCTGTTCTACGCCGACCGCCTGACCAAGCATCTCGGCGGCGCGAAGATCTATTTCAAGCGCGACGAGCTGAACCACACCGGCTCGCACAAGATCAACAACACGCTCGGCCAGATCCTGCTCGCGCGGCGCATGGGCAAGACGCGCATCATCGCCGAGACCGGCGCCGGCCAGCATGGCGTCGCCACCGCCACGGTCTGCGCGTTGTTCGGCCTCAAATGCGTCGTCTATATGGGCGAAGTGGACATCGAGCGCCAGCAGCCCAACGTCTTCCGCATGAAGCTGCTTGGTGCGGAAGTGATTCCGGTCAAATCCGGCTCGCGCACCCTGAAAGACGCGATGAACGAGGCGCTGCGCGACTGGGTGACCAACGTCGCCGACACCTTCTATCTCATCGGCACCGCCGCCGGCCCGCATCCCTATCCGGTCATGGTGCGCGATTTCCAATCGATCATCGGCACCGAAGCGCGCGGCCAGATTCTCAAGGCCGAAGGCCGCCTGCCCGACAGCCTGGTCGCCTGCGTCGGCGGCGGCTCGAACGCCATCGGCTTGCTGTTCCCCTTCCTCGACGATCCGACCGTGCAGATGTTCGCCGTCGAAGCCGCCGGCAAGGGCGTCGAGACCGGCCTGCACGCCGCCTCGATCACCGCCGGCTCGCCCGGCGTGCTGCATGGCAACCGCACCTACCTGCTGCATGACGACGACGGCCAGATCACCGAGGCCCATTCGATCTCCGCCGGCCTCGACTATCCCGGCATCGGCCCCGAACATGCCTGGCTGCACGACGTCGGCCGCGTGAATTATGTCTCGGCGACCGACGCAGAAGCGCTCGAAGCCTTGCAGCTCTGCAGCAAGCTCGAAGGCATCATCCCGGCGCTCGAGCCGGCGCATGCGCTCGCTTACGTCATCAAAGCCGCGCCCAAGCTGCCCAAGGACCACATCATGGTCATGAACATGTGCGGCCGCGGCGACAAGGACGTCTTCGCGGTCGCCGGCTATCTCGGGGTCAAGCTGTGATGGCTGACCGCATGAAGGCCCGATTCGACGAGCTGAAAGCAGCGAACCGCGCCGGCCTCGTCACCTTCACCACGGCCGGCGATCCCGACTACGACACCTCGCTGGCGATCCTCAAAGGCCTGCCCGCCGCTGGCGCCGATGTCATCGAGCTCGGCATGCCCTTCACCGATCCGATGGCCGACGGCCCGGCGATCCAGGCCGCCGGCCTGCGCGCCCTCAAAGCCGGCGCGCGCATGACCCGCACGCTCGAGATGGTGCGCGAGTTCCGCAAGGCCGACACCGCCACGCCGATCGTGCTGATGGGCTACTACAACCCGATCTATGTTTACGGCGTCGACAAGTTCATCGCCGACGCGCTCGCCGCCGGCGTCGACGGCATGATCGTCGTCGATCTGCCGCCCGAGGAGGACGACGAGTTCTGCATCCCGGCGCTCAAGGCCGGGCTGCATTTCATCCGCCTGGCCACGCCGACGACCGACGAAAAGCGCTTGCCCGCCGTGCTCGAAAACACCTCGGGCTTCATCTATTACGTCTCGATCGCCGGCATCACCGGCGCGGCTTCCGCCGACAACAGCGCCGTCGCCGCCGCCGTCGCGCGGCTGCGCGCCAAGACGACGCTGCCGGTCGCCGTCGGCTTCGGCATCAAGACCCCGGCCATGGCCGCCGAGATCGCCCGCGTCGCCGACGCCGCCGTGGTCGGCTCGGCCCTGGTGCAGGTGATCGCCGACAGTCTCGATAGCGACGGCCGCCCGGCCAAGGACACATCAGCGAAGGCGCTCGCCTTCGTCGGCCAACTCGCCGAGGGTGTGCGCAGCGCCCGGGCCGCTGAAGGACGCGTGGCATGAGCACCGGAGAATCCGCGATGAACTGGCTGACCAATTTCGTCCGCCCGAAAATCCGCGCGCTGGTCAAGAAAGAGGACGTGCCGGACAACCTGTGGCAGAAGTGCCCGGCCTGCGAGCAGATGGTGTTCCATCGCGATCTCGCGGCGAACCTCTACGTCTGCACCCATTGCGGCCATCATTTGCGCATCGGCGGCGACCAGCGCCTCGCCATGCTGTTCGACGACGGCAAATACACCAAGATCGAGCTGCCCGACATCGTCGTCGATCCGCTGAAATTCCGCGACCAGAAGAAATATTCCGACCGCCTAAAGGAATCGCAGCACAAGACCGGCCTGAAAGACGCCATCGTCGTCGCGCACGGCAAGGTCGGCGGCATCAACGCCGTGATGGCCGCCTTCGACTTCCGTTTCATGGGCGGCTCGATGGGCTCGGGCGTCGGCGAGGGGTTGATCGCCGCCGCCAAGCTCGCCGTGCTACAGGAAGCGCCGCTGATCGTCTTCCCGTCGTCGGGGGGCGCGCGCATGCAGGAAGGCGCGCTGTCGCTGATGCAGATGCCGCGCACCACCGTCGCCGTCGAGATGGTGCGCGACGCCGGCCTGCCCTACATCGTCGTGCTGACCGACCCGACCACCGGCGGCGTGACCGCGAGCTTCGCCATGCTCGGCGACATCGCGCTCGCCGAGCCGGGCGCGATCATCGGCTTCGCCGGGGCGCGCGTGATCGAGGAGACGATCCGCGAAAAACTGCCGCCGGGCTTCCAGCGCGCCGAATATCTCTTGGAGCACGGCATGGTCGACATGGTCGTGTCGCGCCACGATCTGCGCGAGACGCTGTCGCGCATCCTGACGCTGCTGCTCAACCGCACGCCGGCCGCCGACGTCGTCTCGCTGCCGAGCGATCTCGCCATTCCCGCCGCCGGCAAGGCCCGTCCTCGCCCGCCGGCGCGCTAACGCGCGGATCATGGCGCAGGCCGCCAGCGACGCCGTTCTCGAACGGCTGCAACGCCTGCACCCCAAGATCATCGACCTGTCGCTCGGCCGCACCGAGCGGCTGCTTGCCAAGCTTGGCCACCCCGAGCGCAAGATGCCGCCGATCATCCACGTCGCCGGCACCAACGGCAAAGGCTCCACCGTCGCGTTCCTGCGCGCCATGCTCGAAGCCGCCGGCAAGCGCGTCCATGCCTACACCTCGCCGCATCTGGTGCGCTTCCATGAGCGCGTGCGGCTCGCCGGGTCGCTGATCTCGGAAGCGGCGCTGCTGGAGACCTTGGAGCGCTGCGAGCGCGTGAATGCCGGCGAGCCCATCACCTATTTCGAGATCACCACCGCCGCCGCCTATCTCGCTTTCGCCGAGACCCCCGCCGACGTGACGCTGCTGGAAGTCGGCCTCGGCGGCCGCTTCGACGCCACCAACGTGATCGACAAGCCGCTCGCGACTGTCATCACGCCGGTGTCGATGGACCACGAGCAATATCTCGGCGACACGCTGGAGAAGATCGCCTTCGAGAAGGCCGGCATCCTCAAGCCCGGCGTGCCCGCCGTGATCGGCCCGCAAAAGCCCGAGGCGATGGCGGTGATCGAGGCGCGCGCCAAGGAAATCGGCGCGCCGCTGTCGCGCTGGGGCCAGGAATGGATCGCCACGGTCGACGAAGGCCGGCTGATCTGGCAGCAGGGCGCGCAGCGCCTCTCCTTGCCGATGCCCAACCTCGCCGGCGCGCACCAGATTTTCAACGCCGCCACGGCCGTCGCGGCGCTGGCGGCGGCCAGAGGGCTCGACGTGCCGGCCAGCGCGATCAACGAGGGCATGACCCGGGCCGAATGGCCGGCGCGGCTGCAACGGCTGACCAAAGGCCCGCTGGTCGAGCGCCTGCCGCCTCATGTGGAGCTGTGGCTCGACGGCGGGCATAATCCGTCGGCCGGCGAAGCGCTCGCCGCCCAGGCGCGGCGCTGGTCCGACAAGCCGCTGATGATCGTCGCCGGCTTGCTTCGCACCAAGGACGCCGCCGGCTTCTTCGCGCCGCTCGCGCCGTTCGTGCAGGCCGCGCGCAGCGTCTCGATCCCTGGCGCGGACGCGACGCTGAGCGCCCAGGAGACCTCGGAAGCGGCGAAGCGCGCCGGCCTCGACGCGCCGCCCGCGCCGTCATTGCCGCTAGCGCTGCTCGATCTCACGCTCGGGCTGGAACGCCCCGCCCGCATCCTGATCTGCGGCTCGCTCTATCTCGCAGGGCATGTGCTGAGCGAGAACGGCTAAAGTGAACGGCTAAACGAAAAGCCCCGCTGTCGCCAGCGGGGCTTTCGCGTCTCGCGATCACGCCGCGCTTAGAGCGCCGACTTGATCCAGTCCTGCAGCGCGGTCTTGGGCAGCGCGCCGACCTTCGTCGCCGCGACCTGGCCGTTCTTGAAGATCATCAGCGTCGGAATGCCGCGCACGCCGTACTTGCTCGGCGTGCCGCCGTTCTGGTCGACGTTGATCTTGGCGATGGTGATCTGGCCGTCCATCTCCTTGGCGATCTCGTCGAGCGCCGGAGCGATCTGCTTGCAGGGGCCGCACCATTCGGCCCAGAAGTCGACCAGCACGGGCGTGTCGGCCTTCAGGACGTCGGCTTCGAACGAGGCGTCGGAGACCTGTTTCAAACCCATGTTGAATCCTTAGACAAGTTGAGAGGGGATAAGTTGAGAGGGGGGCGCGGGGCGAACGCCCGCATGGCTGCGAGAAATCTAGGAGGCGGCCTACCCTGCGTCAAGGCACCCGCCGGTGACCATAGGATGACCGCGCGCAAAAGCCCGGAACGCAAGGCTTTCGGATAGGCGCGATCGGATAGTCGCCGCGCTCAAGCCGGCAGGATCTGGCGGTCGAGCAGCTCCGCCGGGATATCCATCCACAGGGGGCCGTCGGTCCACAGCAGCGCGCAATCCACGCGCTTGCCGACATAGATCTGTTCCAGCAGCGCGCGATAGGCGGCGAGCTGGCGCAGATAGGCGGCCGGCACGTCGGCGACGCGCGTCGGCGACGGACGGTTGCTCTTGTAATCGACGATCAGCACGCGATCGTCCAGCGCCACCAGCCGGTCGATCTGGCCGCTGACGGCGCGCTCGCCGACGCGCCCGGCGATCGACAGTTCCGCGCGGCTGCCCGGCCCGAAGATCGGCGCGAAGCGCGCGTCCTCGAGCACGCGCAGCGCCTCGGCGGTGATGGCCGCCTGGCGCGCCGCGTCGAGATTCCACAAGGGCCGCGCGAGATAGCGCGCGGCGGCGGCGGCGCGCAGCTCCGGCGCAAGCTCGGGCAGGCTTTGCAGCAGGCGATGGATCAAGAGGCCGCGCAGGAAGCGCGCGGAATCGTCTTCCGCGAACGGCGACAACATGGCCGGCTCGGCCTCGCTCGCCGGATCGGGCTTCGACGGCGCGAGGGGGCGTGACGGGCGCGTCTCGGGCTTGGCCGGAACGCGCGCGAAGTTCGGCAGAGGCGCGAGCGGCTCGTCGGGCGCGGCCGTCTCGTCCCGCGTCTTGTCGGGCGCGCCGCTTTGCGCGTGGCGCAGTCGCAGGCCAGCGCCGGACCAGCCATCGGCGGTCAGCGCGGTAAAGTCGAACTCGGCGGGCTCGGCCGCGCCCTCCGCGACCAGGTCCTGCAAGCCCTCGCGCACCATGGCGTACCAGCAGCCCAGCGGCGGCGCGTTCTTGCCGTGCCAGCCGCAGACATAGAGCCGGTCCTCGGCGCGGGTCAGCGCCACATAGAGCAGGCGACGATATTCTTCCTCGGCGCGGCGCTTGGCGGCGGCGCGCGCGGCGGCGGCCACCGCCTCGTCGTCGGCGACGCGCGGCGGCCACAGCGGCAGGCGCGGCAGCGCCGGATCGTCCGCCGCCTCGTCGAGCGCGGTCCACAACAGAGCATCCTGCTGCGTCGGCACCTGCATCGTGTCGGGCAGGATCACCACCGGCGCTTGCAGGCCCTTCGCGCCGTGCGCCGTCATGATCCGCACTTCGTCCCGCACGCTTTGCTCCAGATCGCGCTTGATCTCGGTCTCGCCGGCGGCGAACCAATGGAGGAAGCCTTGCAGCGACGGCGCGGCCTCGCGCTCGTAGCCGAGCGCGCGGTTGAGGAATTCGGCGATGGCGTCCTCCGCCTCGACGCCGAGCCGCGCCAGCAGCTTGCGCCGGCCGCCCTCGCGGCTAAGCAGGCGGCTGAAGATTTCATAGGGCCGCGCGTAATCGGCGAGCGCCAGGAAGCGCGCGAGCAGATCGTGCGCCACCTTGAACGGGCCCGCCGCCGCATCCTTGCCGGCGCGCTTCGCCAGCGCGTCCCACAGGCGGCCGGGCCGGCCGTGCGCGATCTCGAACAACTGGTTTTCGTCGAGCCCCACCAGCGGGCTTTTCAGCACGGTCGCCAGCGTCAGGTCGTCGTCCGGCAGCAGCAGGACTTGCCCGAAGGCGATCAGGTCCATCACCGCGAGCTGTTCGGTCAGCACCATGCGATCGACGCCGGCCACCGGCACGCCGCGCGCTTTCAGGCCGCGCACCAGCTCGCCGACGAAGCCGGTGCGCCGGCGCACCAGCACCATGATATCGCCAGCCCGCATCGAGCGGCCGTAGCTGTCCAGCCGCTCCTGGCCGATCCAGGCCGCGATCTGCGCGGCGAGGACGGCGGCGAGCCGGTTTTGCGGCGAATCGCCGGCTTCGGTTTCGAGCGGCGAGGCCCAGGGCGCGACCACGCCGGGCTCGCGCGGCCCGACCGGCGGCCATAGCTCCACAAGGCCGGCCTGGCCGACGCGCTTGAGATTGTGCTTCACGCTGCCGCCGCCTTCGGCGACGCCGACGCGCGCCGGATCGCGCGCGAACACGGCATCGACGGCGCGCAGCACCGCGTCGGTCGAGCGATAGGACATCAAGAGATCGCGCTCGCTCCAGGCCTGAGCGCGTTCGGCGCGCTCGTGGAAATGCGCGCGCATCCGCAGGAACGCCTCCGGGTCCGCGCCCTGGAAGCTGTAGATCGACTGCTTGAGATCGCCGACGACGAACACCGTGCGCGAGCCCCCCAATGGACCATTGGCCCGCGCGCCCTCGCCGGCGAAGAACTCCTCGGCCACCGCCGCGACCACTTCCCATTGCTCGGGGCTGGTGTCCTGCGCCTCGTCGACCAGGATGTGATCGAGCCCGCCGTCGAGCTTGAACAGCACCCAGGCCGCCGCCTGCGCCGCGAGCTCGCCCTCGCCGAGCAGCAAGTCGCGCGTCTTCAAGATCAGGTCGTCGTAATCGAGCGCGGCGCGGCGCGCCTTGTGGCGCTCGTAGCCCGCGAGCAGATGGCCGGCAAGGGTGAGCAGCGCCGCGCCGAGATCGGCGAGCTTGGCGGCGCGCAAGCGCTGGCACAGGGCGACCAGGCGTTCGGCCTCGCGCTCCATGACCTCGATGGCGTTATTGCCCTTGGCGATATCCGCCGTCATCTGCTTGGCGTAGGGACGGCCCGTGCTCGGCGCGATGAAGCCTTTGCAATAAGTCTCGAACTGGGCGGCCCGAGTCTCGGCGCTTTCTAGCAGCGGCGCGAAACAGGCGGCATGATCCTGGTCGGTTTTCTTGCCGCGCGCCATCCGCGCGGCGGCGTCGCGCAACCCCGGCAAGTCGAGCGCCTCGTCGGCGACGCCCGCCGTCAATATCGTCGCCGCCGTCTCGCCTTGAAGCAGCCCGAGCCGCGCGCGCAATGTTTCGAGCGCGCCGGCTTCGCCGCCCTTCAAATCGAACAGGCGCTTGAGCGCGCCGCGCTTGGCGGCGAGGCCGCGCATCAGCTTGCCGAACGTCTCCTCGTTGGTCTCGGCGGTGACCGCCGCCCAGGCGCGGCCGACCGCGCCATCCGGCGCGCCGCGCGCTTCGCGCAGCAGGTCGTCGCGCGCCGACAGCATGGCGTCGCCGGCGGCGCGCTCGTCCATCACCTCGAAATGCGGCGCGAGGCCCGATTCGACCGGAAAGCGCCGCAGCACCGACTGGCAGAAGGCATGGATCGTCTGGATCTTCATGCCGCCGGGCACGTCGAGCACCAGGCCGAACAGGCCGTGCGCGCGCTGGCGCTCGGCGTCGCTCGGCGCGCGGTTGAGCAATTCTTGCAATTCGCGGGTCAGCGTCGCCGCGTCGGCCGCGGCCCAGCCGCCGAGGCGGGCGTTGACGCGCAGCGACATTTCCGCCGCCGCCGCCTTGGTGAAGGTGAGGCACAAGATGCGGCCGGGCGGCGTGCCGTGCACCAGAAGGCTCAGCACGCGCCGCGTCAAGATGGTGGTCTTGCCGGCGCCGGCCGAGGCCGCCACCCACACCGTGCGGTCGGGGCGCAGGGCGTCTTCGGTCTCGCCGACAGCCGAGAGGATGGCGTCGCTCATGCTTCGCCCTCCTCCTCGCCGGCCGCCGCCCATTCCTTGACGCGCGCGAGATGCTCGTAGTCGCTGAAGCGCGGCGCGTGGGCGGCGCGCGGCCGCGCCAGATAGGGCGTCGCCGGATCGTCGAAGGCGGCGATCAGGCCGGTCAGGCCGCGATAGGACTCCTCGGCGAACAGCGCCGCGTCGTGCGGCGCGATCTTGGCCGGCGGCTGGCCGCCGGTCAGCCGCCAGAACTCGACGCGCGCCACCTCCGCCGCCGGCACGCCCTTGAACGCGCCGCGCGCCGCCATCATCGCTTCGAGCGGCAATTGCGGCGCGAAGCCGAAGGTCAGCTCCTCGGCCTTCGGAGCGCCGCCGGTCTTGTAATCGACCACCACGAGCCGGCCGTCGCCGAGGGAATCGATGCGGTCCGCCTTGGCCACCAGCTTGAACGGCCCGGCCGGTCCGGCCAGCAGCATCTCGCCCCAGCCTTCGACGGCGAGCGGCGTCGCTTCGCGCCGGCGCAGGGTCTCGTTGTCGGCGAACCAGCGCGCGATGCGCTCGAAGCGCGGCCACCAGAAGGCCCAGACGCCCGGCCGGTCGAGCGCCGAGGCGAAGGCGACGCGGCCGAGATCGAGCAGCCGCGCATAGGCAACAGCGGGCGTCTCGTCGGCGCGCCAGCTTTTCACGAACGCGTCGAGCGCCGCATGGATGAAGCTGCCGCGATCGGCCGCGCCCGGATCGGCGTCGAGCGGATCGAGCGCGCGCAGGCCGAGCACATGCTTGGCGTAGATGCCGTAAGGATCGCGCATCCAGGTCTCGACCTCGGTGACGCTGAGCCGGCGCGGCCGCGCCGCCACCGGCGGCGTCGGCGCGGGGCGCTGGATCGGCGTCGGCGGGGCCTCAGGAGCGTCGAGCGCCTGCTGCCAGGCGAGCCATTGGCCGCCTTTCGCCAACTTCTTCTCCGCCTTAAGGCCGAGCAGCAGATTGTCGAGCCGTTGCAGCCAGCGCGCCGGCACGGTCGGCGTGCCGTCGACGCGCTGCGCCCGCGTCAGGACCACCTCGGGCGCGGCGAACGCCTGCGCGACGTCGTGCGCCGCGAGGCCGATGCGCCGCTCCGGCGCAGGCAGGCCGAAGGCTTCGCGCATCGGCCGGCTCATCCATGGATCGGCCCCCGGATCGGCCGGCCAGACGCCTTCGTTGAGGCCGCCGAGGATGACGAGGTCGGCGTGCTGCAAGCGCGCTTCGAGCGGGCCCCAGATGGAAAGGCGCGGATGCGCGCCGTAGCGCGGCCGCACGACGCGACCGGCCAGCAGCGTCTCGAACAAAGCCGGATAGGCGCGGCCCGCCATCGGTGGCAGGTCGCGCGCCGCCTCGGCGAATTCGGCGAAGAAGCCGGCGAGCGCTTCGCCGTCGTCGCCGCGCCACAGCCGCGCCGCGCCCGGCAGGGCCTCGTCGGCCGCGAGATGCTCCAGCCACGACGCATGGGCGCGCAGCAATGTCGCCGCTGGCGTCTCCTGTGCCGCCAGCGCGTCGCACAGCGGCGCGGCGGCGCGCGCCAGGCCGTCGAGCCAGGAACCGAGCGACGCTTTCGCCTTGCCGTCCAGCGCGTCGATCAGGCCGGCGAAGCCCGGCGCGGGGCGCACGCCGCGCAGCACGGCCAGTTCCAGCGCGCGCGCCTTGTCGCGGAAGGCCACGGTCTTCTCGCCGCCGCTCGCCAGCGGATGTTTGAGCGCCGCCAGCAGATCGGCCGGGGCCAATTCCTCGGCCAACATGGCGAGCGCGAGGCGCGCAAAAGCGCCGGCCGGCGTGGCGGCGAGCGGCTGGCCCGCCGAATCGTCGATCTCGATGTCCCAGCGCGCCAGTTCGGCGGCGACGCGGCGCGCCAGCGCGCGGTCGGGCGTGACCAACGCCGCCGTGCGGCCTTCATGCTCGACCGCCTCGCGCATCATCAAGGCGATCGCGCCGGCCTCTTCGATCGGGCCGGGCGCGTCGAGCCGCATGACGCCGGCGAGCGCCGCCGCCGGATCGGGCGGCGCGAGGGGTGCCCCATCCGCCTGCGGATCGAGCGCGCGGGCGAGAATTTGCGCGCGCGCCGGCGGCGTGCGCGGCGCGATCGGCGAGGCCCATTCGACGACATCGCCGCGCGCCACCTGCAAACGCTCCAGCAGCCGCGCCAAGCCGAATTGCGGATGGCTCGCCGGCCCCTCGGACAATAGCGCGCGCCAGCAGGCGTCGCTCATGTCGCGATCGAGGCCGGGCAGCACCACCTGGCCCTGCGGCAGCGCCGCGACGACGGCCAGAAGATCGGCGGTCGCCGGGATCGAGCCGGTCGAGCCGGCGGCGATCACCGGCCCGGCCGGCGGCTGCGCGCGCCACAGCTCGGCTTGCGCCGCGAGCACGGCATTGCGCCGCGCCGCCGGGTCGAGAGCCCCTTCGGCCTCCAGGATTTTCGGCCAATGTTCGGTGAGGATGCCGAGGAATTCGAGGGTGCGCTGCCAATGTCGCGCGAAGTTTTCCGGCGCGAGGCTTTTGAGCTTCGCCGGATCGGCGCGCTCGGTCTGCATTTCGTCGAGAAGGCGCGCGAGCGCCTCCGCGAGACGCGCCGATTGCGCTTCATCCAAGCTCTCGGGCAGGCCGCGCGCGCCGAGCTGGCGCACCAGCCGGGCGAGCAGCAGTTGCCGGCGCAGGCCAGGAATGGCCGGCGGCAGGTCGGCCGCGCCCGGCGCGGCCCCGGCGCTTTCTTCGAGCAGCAGCGCTTCCTCATCCAGCTCGCCGAGCGGCATGAGGCGCGGCAGCAGCACCGGCGCGCCGTCGCCGAGCCGCAGAAAGGCTTCGCGCAGCGAACGGATGGCGCGCCGGGTCGGCAGCAGCACGGTGACGTTGGTCAACGCCAAGGGATCGTCGCGGCCGACCAGCTGCCAGATGCCGGCCGCCAGCGCGTCGACGAAGGGCGCGCCGGCCGGGATGTTGGCGACGCGCGCTTTCGTCACGAGAGGCGCGCTTGCAAATGCCGTTCGGCCAAGGCGAGGCCGTCCGGCGTGCCGATGTGATACCAATCGCCGTCATGGCGCAGGCCGTGCAGCCGCCCGGCCGCGGCGGCCTTGTCGTAGAGCGCGTTCAACGAAAAGGCCCCGCGCGGCGCGCCGGCGAACAAGCGGGGATGCAGGATCTGCACGCCGGTAAAGACGAAGGGCGCGCTGTTGCCGTCGCGGCGGCGCAGTTCGCGGCCAGCGAAATCGAAATCGCCCGGCCCGTCGTAGCCGATGGCGGCATCCTTGTCGTGGACCAGCAGCAGCGCGTCCATCGTCGCGTCGTCCCACGCCGCCGCGAGCCGCGTCAGCGCCGGCACTGTCCCGTCGCGCCACAGGATGTCGCCGTTGGCGACATAGAACGGTGCGTCGCCGAGATCGCGCAACGCCTGCGCGACGCCGCCGCCGGTATCCAGGATCGCCGCTTCTTGCGACACGAGAATGCCGAGCTTGTCGCGGCCCTGGCCCATGCGCAGGGCGACATGCATGACGATCTTCGCGGCGAGATAATGGGCGTTGACCACGGCGGTCTCGACGCCGGCCGCGGCGAAATGGTCGAGCGCGCGATCCAGCATGCAGCGGCCCGCGACCGGGATCAGCGGCTTCGGCGTCGTCAAAGTGAGCGGGCGCATTCGCAGACCGAAGCCCGCCGCCAGCACCATCCCTCTTGCGATGCGGGCGCTCATGGCCGGTCCGGAGCCCGGCGCATATCCGCCGGCACGTGCCGATCCATCCAGGCGCGCACGCCGGCGAGCGCCGGATGCGTCAGATCGTGCTGCAACAGACGCCAGACGCGCGGCACATGGCCGAGATAATGATGCTTGCCGTCGCGGCGCGACAGGCGCGTGAAGATGCCGACGATCTTGGCGTTGCGCTGCGCCGCCAGCACGGCGCAGGCGGCGGCGAAAGCGTCGCGGTCGAGCTGGGGGAAGGCGGCGAGATAGCGCGCCGTCATCGCCTCGGCAAGGCCCGGCGCGAGATCGCGGCGCGCGTCCTCGAGCAGCGAGACGAAATCGTAGGCGGTCGGTCCGACCAGGGCGTCTTGAAAGTCCAAGAGACCGCAGGCGGCGATGCCGGCGCGCGCCGGCAGACGCATCAGGTTGTCGACATGATAGTCGCGCAGCACCAGCGTGTAGGGCTGGCGGTCGAGCGCCGCGAAGGCCTCGCGCCAGGCGGCCGCGTAAGCGGCCAGCGCGTCCGGCGTCGGCGCGATGTCCATCGCCGGCATGAACCAGTCGGTCAGCAGCCGCGCTTCTTCGAGCAGCTTGGCCTCGTCGTAGGGCGGCGTGCTGAGCGGCAGGACCTTGTCGATGGGCACGAGATGCAGGCCGATCAAAGTATCGACGGCCAATTCGTAAAGCGCCCGCTCGTCCGCGCCTTTGGCGAGCAGGCGCGTGAAAGTGTCGTCGCCGAGGTCTTCGAGCAGCAGCAGGCCGTTGGCCTCGTCGGCCTCGAAGACATGCGGCGCGCTGAAGCCGAGCTTGGTCAGATGGCGCGCGACGCGCAGGAAGGGCCGCACGTCCTCTTTCGGCGGCGGGGCGTCCATCAGCATGGCGCGCCGGCCGTCGAGCGTCAGGCGCTCGTAGCGCCGGAACGAGGCGTCGCCCGGCAGCTTGTCGCGCGCCGCGTCCGCCCAGCCGCATTTGGCGAGGAAGCCGGCGATGATCGCGTCGCGGTTTGACGACGGCGCGTTCATGCCAGCCGCTCCAGCCGCGCCGGCCAATCGCCGCCGCCCGCGAGGCGCGCGGCGCGGCCCGTGCCGTCCAGCGCCAGATGCAGATGCAGCGCGCGGCGCGGCAGATAGGGGCCGAGCCGTTCGGGCCATTCGATCAGCGAGATCGCGTCGGCGAACGCTTCCTCGACGCCCAGTTCGAGCGCGTCGTCGGGCTTGTCGAGCCGGTAGAGATCGAAATGCCAGATCGCCGGGTCGGCCATGTCGTAAATCTGCGCCAGGGTGAAGGTCGGGCTCGGCACGTCGCCGACGGGTTCGCCGGCCATTTCGCCGCGCGCGGCGATGAAGGCGCGGGCGAAAGCGGTCTTGCCGGCGCCGAGCGGCCCGTGCAGCGCGATCACGTCGCCCGCCGCCGCCAGACGCGCGAGCGCGGCGGCCAAGCTTTCGGTCGCGGCAAGGTCGGCGAGCGCGAAGGACAAGCCGCCCTCGGGAACGCGCGTGGGAGATGGCAGGACCATGGCTTGGTTGTAGCCGCCGCCCGGCGCGCCAGCAACATCGGGGCGCAAGGTGGGCCGCAAGGTCAGGCCATGGCCAACTGACGCTTGATCGCTGCGGCGGCGCGCGTCTTGCCGTCCGCCGTTCCGTCCAGGATCACGATATCGACGCATTCGTCGGCCGCCGAGAAGCCCCAGAGGTCGGCGCCCTCCTGCACGATCACGGCGATCTCGCCGGCCCGCGCGCGCGGCGCGAGGTTGAGCGCGGCGAAATTGCGCATGTCGTCGCAGGTCGGGAAATCGCCGATCAGCTTGCGCGCCTTGGCGTCGCCCGCCGCGCCCTTGTGGTGGTAGGGCAGCAGGAAAATCTCCGAGACATGCGCCTGCAGACGCGCGCGCGGCGCGACGCCCTTGAGCGCGGCGGCGAAACCGGCGCTTTCGGGATGGTCCTTGAAGGCGGGATCGAGCAGCAGATGCGGCGTGCGGCCCAGGAGATTGATCTTGAGCGCCTGGCGAAAGGCGGCCGAGCCCTTTTCGTAATCGGCGATCGGCTTGGACATCGGCGGCGCGAGGCGCAGCAGAAAGACCTTGGACTGGAACATGTCGCCGCGCCACGGCTGCGGCATCAGGTCGAACGGCAGCGGATAGGGCTTGCGGACGTAGAAGCCGTCTTCGGCATGAACGAACGGCGGCTCGGCGTAATCGCCGCCCCAAAACTTGATCAGACGGTCCACGGGAAGCTCCTGGCCAACGCGTTGATTGTCGGGATTTTTCGCGATTATCCCCGCCCTGGCCTGGCCCCTCAAGCCGGTTGTATTTGACGGCCCGCGAGGCCATGTTATGGCCGCTTTTCCGCGTTTTGAGGAGATTTCCCGCCGTGACCGAGACCGCCGCGACCGAAAACGTCGAGACCGAAAGCGCCGAGACCGATGTCGCCATCATCGGCGCCGGCCCCGTCGGCCTGTTCGCCATTTTCGAATGCGGCATGCTCAAGCTGCGCTGCCACGTGATCGACGCGCTCGACATGGTCGGCGGCCAATGCACCGCGCTCTATCCGGAAAAGCCGATCTACGACATCCCGGGCCATCCCGCCATCGACGCCGCCGACCTGATCGACAAGCTCGCCGAACAGGCTGCGCCGTTCAAGCCGACGTTCCATCTCGGCCAGCAGGTGATGACGCTGGCGAAAAGCGCGGACGGATTCGATCTCGGCCTGTCGGGCGGCGGCAAGGTCCGCGCCAAGGCGGTGATCGTCGCCGGCGGCTGCGGCGCCTTCGGCCCCAATCGCCCGCCGCTCGAAAACCTCGAGTCTTACGAAGGCAAGAGCGTGTTCTACATGGTCAAGCGCCGCGAGGAGCTGCGCGGCAAGCGCGTGGTGATCGCCGGTGGCGGCGATTCCGCCGTCGATTGGGCCATCGCGCTGGCCGGCGTGGCGGCGAAAGTGATGGTCGTGCACCGGCGCGACAAGTTCCGCGCCGCGCCGGAGATGGCCGCGCGGCTGAAAGCGCTGGCCGACGCGGGCGAGATCGAGCTCGTCGTGCCCTATCAGCTCTCGGCGCTCGAAGGCGCGAACGGCCAACTTTCGGCCGTGATCGTCAAAGACCTCGACGACAAGGCGCGCAAGCTGGAGGCCGACGTGCTGCTGCCGTTCTTCGGCCTCGCCATGAACCTCGGCCCCATCGCCGACTGGGGCCTCGGCGTCGAGAAGAACCACATCAACGTCGAGCAGGCGACGTGCCAGACCTCCGTGCCCGGCATCTTCGCCATCGGCGACATCGCCCATTATCCCGGCAAGCTGAAGTTGATCCTGTCGGGCTTCGCCGAAGCCGCCGCGGCGGCGCATGGCGCGCACGCCGTCGCCCATCCCGGCGAGACGCTGCATTTCGAATATTCGACGACGAGCGGCGTGCCCGGCTCCGCGTAGCGGAGCCTTCTGATTAGTCAGCACGCCTTGGCGTGCGGCTCCGCGTAGCGGAGCCTTCTGATTAGTCAGCACGCCTTGGCGTGCGGCTCGGCGTAGCCGAGCCTTCTGATTAGTCAGCGCGCCTTGGCGTGCGGCTTCGCATAGCGGAGCTTGATCGTCTATTCCGCCGCCGGCTTGGCGACGTCTTCGGGCTGCGCGATCTGCGCCGCCGGCTGCAGCGGCAGGCGGCAAGAAACGACGGTGCCCTGCCCCGGCGTCGAGACCAGCTCGATGCGCCCACCGTGCAGCTCGATGAAGCTTTTGACCAGCGACAGGCCGATGCCGAGGCCGGAGGCGCGGTTGGCGTTGCCGCCGCGCTCGAATTTCTCGAACACGCGGGCTTGGTCTTCCGGCGCGATGCCGAGGCCGGAGTCGGCGACCGAGAGGATCAGTTCGCCCTCCTCCCAACGCGCGCCGAGCACGATCTCGCCGCCGCCCGCCATATATTTCATGGCGTTGCTCACCAGGTTGAACAGCGCCTGACGCAAGCGGCGCTCGTCGGCCATGACCACGCCGATGCCGGCCGGACAATCCAGCTCCAGCGCCGCGCCCTGGTTGCGCGCGCGGTCGCGCGCCAGGGTGAAGACGCTGAACATCACGCTATGGATGTTCACCGGCTTGAGGTCGAGCGATAGGCGGCCGGCCTCGATCAGCGCCAGATCGAGAATGTCGTCGATCAGCGCCAGAAGCTGGCGCGAGGATTCGAGGATGCCGCGGGCATATTCGGTCTGGCGGTCGTTCATCGCGCCGAAATACTGGTTCGCCAGAATCTCGGTGAAGCCGATGATCGTGTTGAGCGGCGTGCGCAGCTCGTAGGAGACGTTGGTGATGAACTCCGACTTGAGGTTGTCGGCCGCTTCCAGCGCCTCGTTGCGCTCGCGCAGGGCGCGCTCGACGTTGGCGCTGTCGGTGACGTCGAGATAGCTGAACATGGTCGCGCCGTCCGGCAGCGGCACGCTGTTGTAGTCGAGCACCGTGCCGTCGCTGCGGCGGAACACGCCGCCGCGCGCCACATGGTCGGTGGCGCGCGAAGCGAGCAGCTTCTTGTAGCCGTCCCACTCGCCCTCGTGCGGGAACTGCTCCTTGGCCGCCTCGACGATGTCGGCGACGCGCGGCTCGCCCGCCAGGAAGGCCGCCGGCAGCTTCCACATATTGGCGAAGGCGTTGTTGTGCAGCTTCAGGCGGCCGTCGGCGCCGAACACGGCGACGGCGGCGTGCAGATTGTCGAGCGTCTCGCGCTGGACGGCGATCAGCGTGTTGTAGGAGCGCTCCAGCGTGAGGCGGTCGGTGACGTCCTCGATGGTGTAGAGCAGGCCGCCGAGCGGATGGGGATAGATCACCGTGCGCAGGACGCGCTCATCCGGCAGATAGAGCAGCTCCTCGCGCGGCTCGATCAGCGAGGTGTAGAGCGCCAGGCGCTCCTTCTTGTAAGCCTGGAAATCGGCCTGCTCGGGCAGGCGGCGACGCGCGCGCAATTCCTCCAGCAACGCGCCGTGCGTCGGGGCGCTTGCGACCCAATCCTCCTCCAGCCCCCAGAGGTGGCTGAAGGCGGAATTGGCGAACAGCACGCGCGTGTCCGGCCCGTAGATGACGATGGCGGTGCCGAGCTTTTCCAGCACGTCGGCATGGGCGGCGATGTGGCGCGCCAATTCGGCGCGCGTCTCCTCGGTCGCCGTGCGGTCCACGGCGAAGCCGGCGAGATGGCCGCCATCGATCGGCGTTTCGGTGATTTCCAGCAGGCGGCGCGCGCCGCCGATCACGACATGAAGCTGGCCGCTCCGCGGCTGGCCGCTCGACGCCGCGCTCGCCGACAGATCGCGGATCCATTCGAGCCGCGCGCCGACCAGCTCGCGCTGAGCCGCGATGGCGATGTCCGGCGTCTCGGCCTCGACGGCGCGGGCATAGGCGCGGTTGCAGGCGAGCAGCACGCCGTCGGCGCGGCGCAGCCAGACCGGCGCGTCGAGCGCGTCGAACATTTCGGCGAACAGCCGCGCCTGACCTTCGGCGGCGGCCATGCCGGCCGAATGGCGCAGGCGCTCCTGCTCGCGCTGATCGACGTCGTGCAGCCACAGGACGGAGGCGAGCGTCCCGCCGGTGGGCGCCGGGCTGCCGGTGATTTCGCAGGTCTTGCCGTTGATCCGCAGCGTCAGCGAGAAGCCGGTGCGCTCCTGGCGCAGCCGCTCGACCGCTTGCGCCAGCCGCTCGCGGTCGGCTTCGGCAATCAGGCGCAAGAGCGCGCCGTAGGTCAGCGGCTCGTCGGCGAGATAGAGGCCAACGACATTGGCCAGTTCGGGCCCGGCGATCCATTCGCCCGCCGCGGTCCAGCCGGCATGGGCGCCGGGCGCGACGGTGAGCGCGTCGTCGCGCGCGGCGAGCGCGACGCGCAGGCCGGCCGCCTCGCTCGCCAATTCGCTGGCGCGGCGGCGCTGGCGGCTCCAGGCGACGCCCTCGGCGATCACCGCGCCGGCGCACAGCGCCAGCAACGCCCAGGGCGCGACGCTGCCGAGCAGCGCGCCGAGATCGCCCGCGCTTTGCGCGGCGGCGGGATGCGGCAGGAGCAGGCCGGGAGACGACAGCGCGAGCGCCCGCGCCGCGCCGCGCGCGCGGCGGCCCGGACGGGCGAAAGCCGTCATGGAAAGGTTTAGAACGCCGCGAACCATGCTGTTCCCCCGGCGCGCAGTTTAAGTGCGCGCCGGGGCCGGAACAAGCGGCCCAAAGGGCTGAGCCTGGGCCTTAAAGGCCTGGCCTTAGTAGCGGTACTGCTCGGGCTTGAACGGGCCGTTCGCCGGCAGACCGAGATATTCCGCCTGCTTGGGCGTCAGCTTGGTCAGCTTGGCGCCGACCTTGGCGAGATGCAGCGCCGCGACCTTCTCGTCGAGATGCTTGGGCAGCGTGTAGACCTTCTTCTGGTACTTACCAGGATTGGTCCACAGTTCGAGCTGCGCCAACGTCTGGTTGGTGAAGGAGGCGCTCATCACGAAGCTCGGATGGCCGGTGGCGCAGCCGAGGTTCACCAGGCGGCCCTGGGCGAGCAGGATGATGCGATGGCCGTCGGGGAACTCGACCTCGTCGACCTGCGGCTTCACTTCGTGCCACTTCAGGTTCTTCAGGCCGGCGACCTGGATCTCGCTGTCGAAGTGGCCGATGTTGCAGACGATGGCGCGGTCCTTCATCTGACGCATGTGCTCGACGGTGATGACGTCGAGATTGCCGGTCGCGGTGACGAAAATGTCGCCCTTCGGCGCGGCCTCTTCCATCGTCACGACTTCATAGCCTTCCATCGCCGCCTGCAGCGCGCAGATCGGGTCGATCTCGGTGACGAGCACGCGCGCGCCGGAGCTGCGGAGCGAGGCCGCCGAACCCTTGCCGACGTCGCCGAAGCCGGCGACCACGGCGACCTTGCCCGACATCATGACGTCGGTGGCGCGGCGGATGCCGTCGACCAGGCTTTCGCGGCAGCCGTAGAGATTGTCGAACTTCGACTTGGTGACCGAATCGTTGACGTTGATGGCCGGCCACAGCAGCTTGCCGTCCTTCTCCATCTGATAGAGGCGATGCACGCCGGTCGTCGTCTCTTCGGTGACGCCGCGGATCGATTCGGCGAGCTTCTTGTAGTAGCCCGGCTTCTCTTTCACGCGCTTGGCGATCGCCGCGTAGAGCACTTCCTCTTCTTCGTTGGTCGGCTTGGAGACGACCGACAGATCGGTCTCGGCGCGCAGGCCGAGATGGACGAGCAGCGTCGCGTCGCCGCCGTCGTCGAGGATCATGTTCGGCGCGCCGCCGTCGGCCCATTCGAAGATGCGGTGGGTATATTCCCAGTAATCCACCAGGCTCTCGCCCTTCACGGCGAAGACGGGGATGCCGGCGGCGGCGATGGCCGCGGCGGCGTGATCCTGGGTCGAATAGATGTTGCACGACGCCCAGCGGATGTCGGCGCCGAGATGGGCCAGCGTCTCGATCAGCACGGCGGTCTGGATCGTCATGTGCAGCGAGCCGGCGATGCGCGCGCCCTTGAGCGGCTTCTTGTCGCCGTATTCGGCGCGCAGCGCCATCAGGCCGGGCATTTCCGTCTCGGCGATGTTCAATTCGCGGCGGCCCCAATCGGCGAGGCCCATGTCGGCCACTTTGAATTCGCTCGCGCTCAACGTCTTACTGCTCACGGAAGGCTCCTGATGATGGGGGATGGAACGGAGGCCGTAGCCCCGGACCGAAGCCGCTATTAGACGCCGGCCGGTCACATATAAAGTCAGATTTATATTTATATATAAAGGTTTAGAGATACATCAAGGCTTAATAAAAGCCCGTCGATTCAACGGGCTAAGCGGTGCTCGGAACGGCGCTCGCCGGATTCTATTCCTCTTCGTCGAAGCGGTTCTCGACCAAAGCCGCCAGAGCGGCCAGCGCTTCCTTGGCCTGGCGGCCGTCGGTCTGGATGCAGAGCGCGCTGCCGGGGCCGGCGGCGAGCATCATCAGCCCCATGATCGAGCGGCCCGACACGCTGGTGCCGTCGCTCGCCGCCATGCAGCGTTCGGCCGACACGCGCACGGCGGCGTCGAAGCCGCCGGCGGTCTTGACGAACTTGGCGGCGGCGCGGGCGTGCAAGCCGCGCTTGTTGACGACCTCGACCGTGCGCTGGAACTTGCCGGCCTGGCCTGGGGGGACCGTGTCGCTCATCGCCGCGACTTCTCGCGCTCGGCCGGCGCGTCGGCGAGCAGGCTGGAGGCGACATTGATGTATTTGCGCCCCGCCTCCTGCACGGCGGTGACGGCCTGCACGAGCGGCAGGCTGTCGCGCACGCTGGCGAACTTGATCAGCATCGGCAGATTGACCCCGGCGATGACCTCGACGCCCGATTCGCTCATCACCGAGATGGCGAGATTGGACGGCGTGCCGCCGAACATGTCGGTCATCAGCACGACGCCGGCGCCGCTGTCGACCTTGGCAACGGCGGCGACGATGTCGGCGCGGCGGCGCTCCATATCGTCCTCCGGTCCGATGGAAATGGCGACGCAATCCTGCTGCGGCCCCACCACATGCTCCAGGGCGGCGACGAACTCCTCGGCCAAACGGCCGTGAGTCACCAACACCAGTCCGATCATGGCAGTCCCCTCTTACTCTTATGGGCTTGGCCGGCGCGAGCGGGCGCGGCTTTGCGCCGCGCCGGCCTGGCCTTGGAAGTTTGCCGGGCGAGGCTCGACGCCGGTTGGCGCGCGCCCGTATTGCGTGCCGGGGATTCGGCGCCCGAGCCGCCCCCTTGAATGTCGCGATGCAACGTCATCGCGTCGGCCGCGCCGTCGAAGCGCTGGCGGCGCAGCCAGGCGGCGAGCCGCTCGGCGACATAGACGGAGCGATGGCGGCCGCCGGTGCAGCCGACCGCGATGGTCAGATAGCTTTTGCCTTCCTGGGCGAAGCGCGGCAGCAGCAGCGCCAGCAGACGCGTCAGCGCGTCGAAGAAGTCGTCGAAGCCGGCGTCGGCGGCGACATAGGCCCCGACGTCGGCCTCCAGGCCGGTGCGGGCTTTCAGCGCCGGCACGTAGTGCGGATTGCGCAGGAAGCGCGCGTCGAACACCAGATCGGCCTCGCGCGGCACGCCGAGCCGGTAGGAGAACGATGTGACGCAGACGGCGAGCTGGCCGCGCTTGTCGAGCCCATAGAGCCCTTCGACGACGCGGCGCAAATCGCCGGGCGCGAAATCGCTGGTGTCGATAACGCGGTCGGCGCGCAGGCGCAGCTTGGCCAGCATGCGCCGTTCGTGCGCCACGCCGTCGCGCACCGGACGGTCGACGGCGAGCGGATGGCGGCGGCGCGTTTCGGTATAGCGGCGCAGCAGCACGTCGTCGCTGGCATCCAAGAACAGCAGACGGGCGTCGAGGCCGCTTTGCGCCATCAGCGCATCGAGCGTCTCCAGCAGCGCCGCCGCCGCGAAATCGCGCGTGCGGATGTCGATGCCGATGGCGAGCGGCGGGCCGCCAGAGCGGGATGAAGCCCGCGACGCCTTCTTCGACAGCGGCGCGAACAGTCCGGCGATGAGCGAGAGCGGCAGATTGTCGACCGCCTCGTAGCCGATGTCCTCAAGCGCCTTGAGGGCGGAGGAGCGGCCCGCCCCGGACATGCCGGTGACGAACACGACGCGCGCGCCGCCGGCCCGCGTCGGGCGGGCGGCGGGAGGGGGGCGAACAGCGGCCGCTTTGGACTTGCGCGCGGCGGTGGGGGCGGAGCGGCTGGTCATGCGAGGCGCTTAATAGACCCCGACCGCCCTTTCCCCGCAAGGTGAACATTGTGCAGCGCAAGACGCAGCTTCAGCGCCGCCGAAACCTCGAACGGGGCCAGCCGCAGCAGCGGCAGGCTCACGCCAAGCCTTTGATATCCCTCACTTCCTTCTCCGGCCTCGGCGGGCAGGCGCTCGACCTCGCCCGCCGCCACGAGGACGACGGCGAGCGCGAGCGGGGCGCGGGCCCGGCGACGGGCGGCGGGCAGGCCGAGAATGCCGAGGCCGCGCGCCTCGATCGCGCCGATCAGGCCGGCGCGGCCGGCTTCGGGCGGCGCGGCGGCGATCAGCCGCGTCGCCTGACCGGTCCCCTGGCGGACAAGGCGCACGCGGTCGTCGGCGACCAGTTTCGCGCCCTGCTCGAAGATCGCGCGCAGCGCCAGGTCCGACTTGCCGCTGCCTGAGGGGCCGAGCAGCAGGACGCCGCGCGCGCCGAAGGCGACGCAGGTGGCGTGGATGGTTTCGGTTTCGGCCGAGCGCGCCACGGCCGTCACGCCTCGAGGCCGCCGAGCTGGCCCGAGCTTCGGCCGGGGCCGCGCGGCGCGGCCGGCAGCTCGACGGTGAAGCGCGCGCCGCGCACCGCGCCGCGGCTCGCCGTCGGCGCGTCGTAGATGTTCTCGGCCCAGATGCGGCCGCGATGGGCCTCGACGATCTGGCGCGAGATGCTGAGGCCGAGGCCCGAATGGGTGCCGAACTTCTCGCCCTTCGGACGCTCGGTGTAGAAGCGGTCGAAGATCGCCGTGCGCTTGTCCTCGGGAATGCCGGGGCCCTGGTCCTCGATGGTCGCCTTGATCCAGCGTCCGTCGCGCCAGACGCGCAGACGGATCTCGCCGCCCGGCGGGCTGAACGAGACGGCGTTGCCGATCAGGTTGCGGAACACCTGCACCAGCCGGCTCTCGATGCCGTCGACGACGAACCCGCCGTCGGCGATGGGCGGCTCGTAGATCAGCTTCGCCGCGCCGTCGCTCGCCGTCATGGCGTGAATCTCGGCCAGCGCGCCGAGGATGCCGGCGAGATCGACCGGTTCGCTCTCGGCGCGCGAGAGTTCGGCGTCCAGGCGCGAGGCGTCGGAAATGTCGCTGATCAGGCGGTCGAGGCGCTTCACGTCGTCGGTGATGATCGCCATCAGCTTCTTGCGCTGCGCGTCGTCCTCGATGCGCGCCGCCGTCTCGACCGCGCTTCTCAAGGAGGTCAGCGGGTTCTTGATCTCGTGCGCGACATCGGCGGCGAAGCGCTCGATCGCGTCCATGCGCGCCCACAAGGCGTCGGTCATCTCGCGCAGCGACGCCGAGAGATCGCCGATCTCGTCGGAGCGCCGCGAAAAGTCGGGGATCGCCACCTTGCGGCCCTGGCCGCGCCCGACGCGCTTGGCCGCGGCGGCGAGACGGCGCACCGGGCGCGCGATGGTGCCGGCGAGATAGAGCGAGACCAGCACCGACATGGCCATGACGATGGCGAGCACCTGGAGGATGTCGAGACGGACGCGGCGCAGGCTGTTCTCGATGTCGGCGCTGTCCTTCGTCACCACCACCGCGCCGAGCACCTGCTTGTAGCGGCTGACCGGCGCGGCGGCCGAGAGAATGAGGTTCTCGCGCGGATCAACGCGCACCTCGGCGCGCGGCTCGCCGCGCAGCGCGTGGACCGCTTCCTCGAAATCGGCGGCGACCGGCGGCGAGGATTCGCGATAGGGCGGGTATTTCTCTTTGTCGGGCAGCAGCTCGATCGTCCATTCGTAGAAATCGAGCAGCCAGTCGAGCGGGCCGCTCGCGGGCGCTGCCGGCGGGCCGAGCGGCTGCATCGTCACCGGGCCGCCGATGACCGAGGAAGACAGCGAATCGGCGATCAAATCGCCGTTGGCGGCGAACAGCCGCACGCGCAACCCCAAGGGCCCGGCGAGACGGCGCACCAGGGGGCGCGCCATCGAGGTGAGGTAATCGCCGCCCTCGCCCGTGTTCGTCGTCACCGCCGCCTCGCCAAGCGCTTCGGCGACGATCTGCGCCTGCACGGTGAGCGACCACAGTTCCGAGCCGATCAGGCTTTCGCGGTAGCGGTCGAGATAGAGCAGGCCGCCGGCGAGCGCGGCGAGCGCCATGACGTTGACGAACAGGATGCGCCACGTGAGCGACAGGCCGCGCCGGCGGCGGCGCGTGCGCGAGCGCCCCGTGCGGCCGCGCTCCTCGCGCGCCTCGCGGCGATGCGCCGGAGCGCGATCGTCCTCGTCGGAACCCGGCGGATCGACGTCGTCGCGCCGAGGCGCGTCGTCTTCGTCCGCGCCTTCGCGCGCGCGCGGATCGGCGCGCGGATCGTCATCCGGCCCGGCATGAAGCCCGCCGTCCGATCCGTCGCGCCCGGCCGCGTCGCCGGGCCATCGCCGTGGCAATTGTCGCGCCAATACCCTTCGCCTTTCGCCGCGCGGCGGCGCAGCTACTTGTCCTTGTAGCGATAGCCGAGGCCGTAGAGCGTCTCGATCTGGTTGAATTCCTTGTCGAGCGCCTTGAGCTTGCGGCGCAGCCGCTTGATGTGGCTGTCGATGGTGCGGTCGTCGACATAGACATGCTCGCCGTAGGCCGCGTCCATCAGCTGGTCGCGGTTCTTGACGTGGCCGGGCCGCATGGCGAGCGACTGCAAGATCAGGAATTCGGTGACGGTGAGCTGCGCCGGCTTGCCCTGCCAGGTGCAGAGATGGCGCGCCGGATCGAGCACCAGCTCGCCGCGCACGATCGCGCCTTCGCCGCTGACGGCCGGGGCGACGCCGTCGACCGACAGCTCCTTGCGGCGCATCAGCGCGCGGATGCGCTCGATCAGCAGACGCTGCGAGAACGGCTTGGTGATGTAATCGTCGGCGCCCATGCGCAGGCCGAGCACTTCGTCGAGCTCGTCGTCTTTCGAGGTGAGGAAGATCACCGGCAACTGCGACTGGCGGCGCAAGCGCGTCAGCAGCTCCATGCCGTCCATGCGCGGCATCTTGATGTCGAGGATGGCGACATCGGGCGGCCGCTCGGTCAGGCCCTTGAGCGCTTGCTCGCCGTCGGTGTAGGTGCGGACCTCGAAGCCTTCGGCTTCGAGCGACATCGACACCGAGGTCAGGATGTTCTGATCGTCGTCGACCAGGGCGATGGTGCGGCGCGCCTTGCCGGCGTTGGCCGGGGCGGCGGCGCTGCCCGGTTTGCTCGTCGTCATGTCGGAATCGGGCTCGTCATGGGCTGGATCGGGCGCGGCCTCCCAAAGGGCCGCGCTGGGGATGTCATTCTGCATGGTTTCCGCGCCTCTGGCAAAACCCGGATGGCCGGGCTGGGGGTGGCTGGCGAGGATTAAGCCGCTGAAATTTGGCCAAAAAACGGCGTTTGCAGGGTCTTATGCCGGCGTCGGCGGCGTCTTGGCGACCAAGACCGGGCGTATGATTTCCGCGCCAAACGTCATACGATGATTGACCCTCGGCCCTCCCCTCCTATGATGCGGACGCGCCCCCGCATTTGGCCGGCGCTTCCTCGCTATTGCTAAAATCATTCAGCCGGCGCGCGCGGCCCGGCCATATCCTGTTGGGAGCGCTTGGTGATTTCCGTCCTGCTGCTCGGCCTGCTGTTCGGCCTGAAGCACGCCCTCGAAGCCGATCATGTCGCCGCCGTGGCCAGCCTGGCGACGCGCAGCGCCAGCCCCCAAGAAGCGGCGCGGTTCGGCATCGCCTGGGGGCTGGGCCACACGCTCACCCTGTTCGTCATCGGCTCGGCCGTGCTGCTGCTCGGCGCGGCGATCCCCGAGACCATGACGAAAGCGCTGGAGCTGGCGGTCGGCGTCATGCTGGTGTTCCTCGGCATCGATGTCGTGCGGCGCATGATCAAACAGGGCCTGCACATCCATCCGCACCAGCATGGCGACGAACGCCATCTGCATCTGCACGAGCATGAGCACGCGCCGGCGCGCGAGGCCCATGCGCGGACGCCGCACACCCACAGCCACAAGCGCGTTCTGCCGTTGCGGGCGCTGCTGGTCGGCACGGTGCATGGCATGGCCGGCTCGGCCGCGCTCGTGCTGCTGGCGCTGGCCAGCCTCGATTCGATCTGGCTTGGCATGGCCTATATCGCGCTGTTCGGCTTGGGGTCGATCGTCGGCATGGCGGCGCTGTCCTTCGCCATCGGCCTGCCGCTGCGCCTGACCGCGCATCGGCTCGGCGCGCTCTACGGCGGGCTGACCGCGGCCATCGGCTTGCTCACCGCCGCGCTCGGCGCGTCGATCGTCTGGCAGATCGGCGTCGTCCAAGGACTGCTGGTTTAGCGCCAGAGCAAAATTGTTATACTATAACAATTAATGCTGACGTATAAGCGGGCCGGGCTTCGGCGCAGGCCGGCCCGGCGCGACGCAAAGGGGATCAATATGCGCAACATTTCCGCTGTTTCCATTCTCGCAGTCCTGCTTGTCGCGGCGAACCCCGCGCTGGCGCACCACGCCATGGGCGGCGAGACGCCCGACACGCTGCTCGCCGGCTTCATCTCCGGCCTCGCCCATCCGGTCATCGGCCTCGATCATCTCGCCTTCGTGATCGCTATGGGCCTGGCGAGCGCCTTCGCGCCGCGCAGCGCCCTCGCCCCGCTGGCCTTCGTCGCCATGACGGTGTTCGGCTGCGTCCTATTCCTCGACGGCCTCGAACTACCGCTGGCCGAGATCGTCATCACCGGCTCGGTCGTGCTGCTCGGCGCCTTGGTGCTGAGCGGCCGCGCGCTGCCCTTCGCCGCCTATGCCGCGCTGTTCGCCATCGCCGGCCTGTTCCACGGCTGGGCTTACGGCGAGAGCATCATCGGCGCCGAGCCGACGCCGCTCGTCGCCTATCTCGCCGGCTTCGCGCTGGTGCAATACGCCATCGCCTTCGCCGTCGCCTGGGGCACCAAGGCGGTGTGGCAAGCGACGAGCCCGCTGGCGCTCAAGCCGCGCCTCGCCGGCGCGATGATGGCCGGCATCGGCCTCGCCTTCCTCGTCGAGAACGTCGAAGCGCTGCTTTTCGCTTAATTCCGGCGCGCCGGGCCGCGCAAGACGGCCCGGCGATAGCGGCAAAAAGCCGCTACCATTCCTTAACCAATCCCCGGCTAGGCTGGCGCATCCACAAGCCGCCGGGGAGCCTCTTTTCCGCGAAGAGGTGGGTTATGCAACAGCTTTTGAAGTTCGACCGCCGCGACATCGGCCGCTGGCTGCTAGCCGTCGTGTGCGGCGGCTGGCTGATCGGCGCGACTTGGCATGTCGCGACCACGCGCCAAGCTTATATTCCCGTCGACGGCGCGAACTCTTACATGCCCTACGAGCGCCAGCTCGCCGCCTGTAATGAGCGGCGCGGATCGCAGGCGAAATACGATTGCGTCAGCGAGCTGATGCTGTGGCGCGACCGCAACCTGTTCCAGCAAATCCTGATCGTCATCCTGCCGCCGCTCGGCCTCGCCGGCCTGATCGGCGGGATCGCGATGGCCGTGCGCTTGCGCCGCGAGCGCGAGCGCGAACGCCTCGCGCGCGAAGCCTATGCCGCGCAGATGGAGGCCTATCGCGCCAAGCTCGCGGCGGAAGAAGCCGAGATCGCCGCCGGCGTGCGGAAAGAAGAGATGTTCCTCGACGACGACGGCAATTTGGTCGAGCCGCCGTCGCGCTTCGCGCGCTGGAAGGACGAAGCCGAGGCGCAGTAGCCTCGGCGGGCTTCGCGCGTTGGAAAGACGAAGCCGCGGCGCAGTAGCCTCGGCGGGCTTCGCGCGTTGGAAAGACGAGGCCGAGGCGCAGTAGCCTCGGCGCGACGATCGTCAGTGAATCGCCGCCCAGTCGTCGCCGACGCCGGTCTCGACGATCAGCGGCACGTCGAGCTCACGCGCCGGCAACGTCGCGCGCTCCATCACCTCGCGCACGATCTGCGCCGTCTTCTCCGCCTCGCCCTCGGGCAGCTCGAACACCAGTTCGTCATGCACCTGGAGCAGCATCTTCGCGTTCAAGCCCGCCGCCTTTAACGCGGCGGGCACGCGAATCATCGCGCGCTTGATGATGTCGGCCGCCGCGCCCTGCAACGGCGCGTTGATCGCGGCACGCTCGGCGAAGCTGCGCCGCGCGGGGATCTTGTCGTTGATCCAGGGCACATGAATCTTGCGGCCGAAGATCGTCGTGACGAAGCCCTGCTTGCGCGCGATCTCCTTGGTCCGCTCCATGTAGTCCTTGATGCCCGGATAACGCTCGAAATACGCCTTGATGTAGCTCGACGCCTCGCCCTGCGGAATGCCGAGCTGGTTGGCGAGGCCGAAGGCGCTGATGCCGTAGATGATGCCGAAGTTGATCGCCTTGGCCTTGCGGCGGACCATCGGGTCCATGCCCTTCACCGGCACGCCGAACATTTCCGACGCGGTCATGGCATGGATGTCGAGCCCGTCGCGGAAGGCTTTTTTCAGCGTGTCGATGCCGGCGACATGGGCCAGGAGCCGCAGCTCGATCTGCGAATAGTCGGCCGACAGCAGCTTGTGGCCCTTTTCGGCGATGAAGGCGCGGCGGATCTTGCGGCCTTCTTCCGTGCGGACCGGAATGTTCTGCAGGTTCGGATCGTTCGACGACAGCCGGCCGGTCGCGGCGCCGGTCATGCCGTAATTGGTGTGGACGCGGCCGGTCTTGGGATGAATCTGCTCGGCGAGCGCGTCCGAATAGGTGCTTTTCAGCTTGGCGATCTGCCGCCAGTCGAGCACGCGCGCCGGCAGGTCGTGGCCCTGCGCCGCCAATTCCTCCAGCACGTCCGCGCCGGTGGCGTAAGCGCCGGTCTTGCCCTTCTTGCCGCCGGGCAGGCCCATCTCGTCGAACAGCACTTCGCCGAGCTGCTTGGGCGAGCCGACGTTGAATTCGCGATTGGCGAGCTTATGAATCTCCGCTTCCAGCACGCGCATGCGCTTTTCGAAGTCAGCCGAGAGGCCATGCAGGACGGCGCGATCGACCTTGATGCCGGCGCGCTCCATATCGGCCAGCACACCGATCAGCGGCCGCTCCAACGTCTCGTAAACCGTCGTCATGCGGTCGGAAACCAGGCGCGGCTTCAACAGCGCGTGCAGGCGGAAGGTGACGTCGGCGTCCTCGGCGGCGTAGCAGGTGGCGGAATCGAGCGCGACGCGGTCGAACGTCACTTGCTTGCGCCCCGTGCCGGTGACGTCGGCATATTTGATCGTGCTATGGCCGAAATGCAGTTCGGCCAGATCGTCCATGCCGTGCCCGTGCAGGCCCGCTTCGAGCACGAAAGACAGCACCATGCTGTCGTCCACAGGGCCGAGCGCGACGCCGTAGCTCGCCATCACCTGGCGGTCGTATTTGATGTTGTGCCCGACCTTGAGCACGCCCTCGTCCTCGAGCAGCGGCTTGAGGATGTCGAGCGCCGTCTGCAGCCCGACCTGCTTGGGCCGGCCGGCGCTCTCGCCGGGGGCGACGCCGAGATCGAGCGCGCCCTGCTGCTCCGAGCCCGGATCAATATGACCGAGCGGCAGATAGGCCGCTTCGCCCGGCGCGATGGCGAGCGAGACGCCGACCAGCTCGGCCTGCATCGGATCGAGCGAGGTGGTCTCGGTATCGACGGCGACGAGGCCAGCATCGCGCGCCTTGGCGACCCACAGTCGCAAGCCGTCCTCGTCCTGGATGCAGCTGTAGCTTTTGGAATCGGGCAGCTTGGTCAGGCTCGCCAAAAGCGCGGCCTGCTGCTCACCGAGCGCGACGGGCTTGCTGTTCTCTTTGCCGGGCCGGGCGACGCCGATCTTGGGCGGCTTGAAACTGTCGGGAACTTCTTTGCCTTCCGTCGCCGGCGCGCCGAGGTCGAGCTCGCTGACCTTGACGCCGCGCGCGGCGAGATCGCTGCCGACGCGCGCCAGCAGGCGGTTGAAATCCTGCGCCTTCAAGAAGCCGAGCAACTTGCCCGGATCGGGGGCCTGCACGACGAAATCGGTGTATTGCTCGGTGACCGGCGCCTGGTCTTCGAGGCGCACCAAGTCGCGCGACATGCGCGCCTTGTCGGCGTTATTGACGAGGTTCTCGCGCCGCTTGGGCTGCTTGATCTCGCCGGCCCGCGCCAGCAGCGTGTCGAGATCGCCATAGGCGTTGATCAGCTCGGCGGCGGTCTTGTAGCCAATGCCCGGCACGCCCGGCACGTTGTCGACCGCATCGCCGGCGAGCGCCAGCACGTCCTGCACTTTGTCGGGCGTGACGCCGAACTTCTCCAGCACCTCGGGCGCGCCGATGCGCTTCTGCTTCATCGGATCGAGCAGCGTCACCTTGTCGGAAACGAGCTGCATGAGATCCTTGTCGGAGGAGACCACCGTCACCTCGTCGCCGTTGGCGACGGCGGCCTTGGCGTAAGTGGCGATCAGGTCGTCGGCCTCGTAGCCCTCCATCTCGATGCACGGCACGTTGAAGGCGCGCGTGGCGTCGCGGATCAGCGCGAATTGCGGGATCAGGTCTTCCGGCGCGTCGGGCCGGTTAGCCTTGTAATCGGCGTAGATGTCGTTGCGGTAGTTCTTGCGCGCGGCGTCGAAGATGACGGCGAGATAATCGGTCTCGAGATCGGCGATCAGCTTCAGCAGCATCTGCGAGAAGCCGAAGACGGCGTTGACCGGCGTGCCGTCGCGCCGCGTCATCGGCGGCAGCGCGTGATAGGCGCGGAAAATGTAGCCCGAACCGTCGACCAGATAGAGATGGTTTGGCTTGCCGGCGGCTTTCGTTGCGGGCGTCTTGGCCATCAGTGGGCGGCCGGTTTCGCGCCCGCCTTCAGCACGTATTTACGGTCGCAATAGGGGCATTCGGCCTCGCCCTTGCCTTCGAGATTGAGGAAAACGCGGGGATGACCGAGCGCGCCGCCGGGGCCGTCGCACGCCACCTGCAATTGCTCGACGACGAGGGTTTCGGGCGGGGTCAGCGGATCGGACGCGGCCATGATGTCTGCCTTGAAGTGAGGGGGGCGCGATGAGGAAAGACGGCGGCGCGGGCGGCGTTTGACGGACCGCGCCGCGAGGGCCAAAATGACGCCATATCATACCCTTGGCCGCCCCCGCCCCTCAACCCCTCCCCGCCGCGCTCCCGCGCCGCAAGCATTTTGGCCCCGTTCCATGCCCCCAAGCCCCCTGCCCAGCGACGCCGCCCTGCCCGATTACGCGGTCGAAATTTCCGGCCTGACCAAGATCTACGCCGCCGGCAAGACGACGCCGGCCAAGACGGCGCTGCGCGGCATCGACCTGAAAATCCCGCGCGGCTCGTTCTTCGGCCTGCTCGGACCCAACGGCGCGGGCAAGTCGACGACGATCAACATCCTCGCCGGCCTGGTGAACAAGACCGCCGGCGACGTCCGCATCTGGGGCCACGACATCGTGCGCGACATGCGCGCCGCCCGCCTGTCGATCGGCGTGGTGCCGCAGGAATTGAACATCGATCCGTTCTTCACGCCGCGCGCGCTCTTGAACCTGCAATCGGGCTTCTACGGCGTGCCGGCGGCCGAGCGCCGCACCGAGGAGATCCTGCGCGCCGTCGGCCTGACCGAGCAGGCGGAAGCCTATGCCCGCACCCTGTCGGGCGGCATGCGCCGCCGCCTGCTGATCGGCAAGGCGATGCTGCACGATCCGCCCGTGCTGGTGCTCGACGAGCCGACCGCCGGCGTCGACGTCGAGCTGCGCCAAAGCCTGTGGGCCTATATGAAGGCGATGAACGAGCGCGGCACCACCATCCTGCTGACCACGCACTATCTCGAAGAAGCCGAGAAGCTGTGCGACCAGATCGCCATCATCGACCGCGGCGAAGTGGTGGCCTGCGACACGACCAGCGCCCTGCTGCACCGGCTCGACCGCAAGGAGCTGATCGTCACCGTCGCCGACGATCTGGCCCGGGTGCCGGCCGAGGTCGAGCGCTTCGCCGCCGAATTGCTGCCGCCGCGTCGCCTCGCCTTCCGCTACCAGCCGAGCAAGACGCAGATCGGCGAGATTTTCGCGGCGCTCGCCGCCGCCGGCGTCGTCATCGCCGACGTGACGACGGAGGAAAGCCGGCTGGAGGACATCTTCCTCGAATTGACCGGGGGTCGGCGCGCCGCCAGTCTGGCCGGCAGCGCCGCCGCGAGTTGAAACGGCAGCAACCGGGGGCGCGGGAATTCCATGCCCGTTTCCGTCGTTAACCGCAGGATGCGAACCCTTGCCGGCTGTATCGCCCTTGCCCTATTCGCCTTGCCGCTACTGGCCGCTTGCGCGCCGCGCTTCATTCCCATGGGACCGCCGGTGACGACGCCGAAGATCGAGATGGCCGCGGAAGCGGAGCATCCGGGCTTGGGCGAGCTGCCCTTCTTGGGCGAAATGACCGTGGCCGACGGCACGCAACTGCCGCTGCGCAGCTGGCTGCCCAAAGCGCCGCCGACCGCCGTCATCGTCGCGCTGCACGGCTTCAACGATTATTCCAACGCCTTCGACATGCCCGGCCCTTATTGGGCGGAGCGCGGCGTCGCCACCTACGCCTACGACCAGCGCGGCTTCGGCCGCGCGCCCGACGCCGGCCGCTGGGCCGGCGTCGATACCTACATCGACGATCTGCGCAGCGCCGCCGAGCTGCTGCGCGCGCGCCATCCGGGCGTGCCGCTTTATGCGCTCGGCGAAAGCATGGGCGGCGCGATCGCCATGATGGCGATGACCGATCCGCGTCCGCCCGACGTCGACGGCGCGATCTTCGTCGCGCCCGCCGTGTGGGACCGCAGCCACATGCCGTTCTATCAGACCTGGACGCTGTGGATCGCCAGCAACACGGTGCCGTGGATGGCGCTGTCGGCCAAGGGCCTCGACATCCTGCCGTCCGACAACATCGAGATGCTGCGCAAATTGTCGGCCGATCCGCTGGTCATCAAATCGACGCGCGTCGATACCATCCGCGGCCTCGTCGATCTCATGGACGACGCCTTCGCCGCCGCGCCCAAGCTGAACGCGCCGAGCCTGCTGCTCTACGGCGCGCGCGACGAGGTGGTGCCGGAAAAGCCGACGCTCGCCATGATGGCCAGCCTGCCGCGCAACGGCCGGCACCAGGTCGCCATCTATAGCCGCGGCTACCACATGCTGCTGCGCGACCTGCAAGGCCCGGCGGTGTGGGACGACATCCTCGCCTGGATCGGCGCGCCCAAAAGCGCCCTGCCCTCCGGCGCGGATTTGGAAGCTCGCCAAAAGCTTGCGCCGCGCCACTCACATCGCGCGGGTCGACTTCAAGCCGCTTTATTGGACCGCACGACGCGTTCGTAGCATGACGGACAGATGCCGTGGCTGATCACCACGTCGCTTGGCCCGAGCCGGCGATAATATTCTTCCGGCGAGATCCAGGTCTTGTTTTCCGCATGAGCGCCGACGGGCCATGTCACGTCATGGCAATAGCTGCACATTCCTAGGATTTGCGAATCTTCATACTTCATACCCTCGCGAATCCATTTTTCCTGCTCGAACATCATCATCGGAATGCGCGAGCGCTGATGAAGCGTCTGAGATTGGTAGAGCACGGCAACCGTCTCGCTGCCGCACCGGATCGCGCTGATCGACATCCGCATATGACGTTCGACGGCGGGGGAATCGCAACGGTACTCGAAAGAGATCATTCGCTTTCCCCGCAGCCATGCGCTCTCGTGCAATTCGCGATAGGCGTCTTTGACGGGGTCGCCGCGAAACATGTCGAACAGGGATCTGCCGACAACGGCATCGCTGTCTGAAACGTCGGCTGCCGTCTCTTCGGCGAAGGCCTCCCACGCCGGCCGGCCGACAGCCATGATGATGCCCGACCGGTCCGCTAAATAAGCCGTGCCGTCGATCGCATCGAGAATGTCTTGAGCGGCGATGCGTTTCATCAAGTTGTCACTCTGGCATTTCGATGGGTTTAATATCCATTGATTCGTCGTTTAAGACATCATTCTTATTATCGCAGAACGGTCTCAATCTACCGCATAGGGTCGAGCACTGATGCATTTTACTGGCGGAAAAATTCTTGCCGTATTTTTCTTCGCGGCCTTCCCGTGCGTAGCGCCGGCGCAAGAGATGGCCCAGGAGCCCTCCGTTCAGGACGGCATGCGCTTCGCATATCGCTGGTGTTACAGCTGCCATCGCAGCAGCCAAAGCGCCGCGCCGCGCTTTGAGGATTTGAGCCGCGCGCGCGATGTCACGATCGAATATCTGCAGCGATATGCCGCGAACCCGAGCCATAAAATGCTCAAGTTCGATTTGACCGATCGCGACGCCGCCAATCTGCAAGCCTACATCGCGACCCTCGCGCCGCCGGCTCAATAACGCTGCGGCAGGCTTTTGCCGCGGCGATCTGCGCTATTTCTCTTAGGAAATGTGGCAGAGCCGCGGGACATTGTGCGGTGCAATATAACGGTGGTTACTTTGCCGAGACTTGCCGTTCGCGGGACGAGAGACCTAATCTCGCAAACTATTCCTCGCGCCATCGCGCATCCTCACGGAGAACCGCCATGCCTCTCTCCTTCACTCGCCGCGCCGCCCTGCTCGGTCTGAGCGCCGCCGCCATCGCGCTCGGCGCTCCGCTCGGCGACGCCGCCGCCCAGACGATCCAGCAATTGAAGATCATGGCTCCGGCCGCGCCGGGCGGCGGCTGGGACTCGACCGCGCGCCAGATGCAATCGGCGATCACGCAAGCCGGCATCGTCAAGAACGTGCAGGTCGCCAACGTGACCGGCGCGGGCGGCACCATCGGCCTCGCCTCGCTCGTCAACAACATGAAAGGCGACGGCAACCAGCTCATGGTCAACGGCCTCGTCATGGTCGGCGCGATCCTGACCAACAAGTCGGCGGTCACGCTTTCGCAGGTGACGCCGATCGCGCGCCTCACCGGCGAATATGAAGTCGTCGTCGTGCCGGCCGCCTCGCCGGTCAAGACGATGAAAGAGCTCGCCGACCGCATTAAAGCGAACCCCGGCGCGGTCGCCATCGCCGGCGGCTCCGCCGGCGGCACCGACCACATCCTCGCCGGCCTGATCGCCAAGGACGTCGGCGCCGATCCGTCGAAGATCAACTACGTGCCGTTCTCGGGCGGCGGCGAAGCGCTCGCCGCCATCATGGGCAACCATGTCGCCGCCGGCATCAGCGGCTACGGCGAGTTCGCCGGCCCGATCAAAGCCGGCCGCCTCCGCGCGCTCGCCGTCTCCAGCCCCAAGCGGATCGCCGGCCTGCCCGACGTGCCGACGCTGATGGAGAGCGGCATCAACATCGAGCTCGCCAACTGGCGTTCGGTCGTCGCCCCGCCGGGCCTGAGCGCGGCGCAGACCGCCGCGCTGATCGACGTCGTCGACCGCATGGTCAAGAGCCCGCAATGGAAAGCGACCCTGGAGAAGAACGACTGGGTCGATCTCTACATGCCGGGCGACCAGTTCGCCGCCTACCTCAAGTCCGAGGACGAACGCGTCACCGGCATCCTCAAGACCATCGGTCTCGCGAAGTAAGCCGGCCGCGACAGCAAGAGAGGGGATCGGCGCGCCGCCGATCCCCTTTTCGTTTCATCGAAATTCCGGCGGGCCCATGCATCGTTTCCTTCGCGGCGAGATCCTCATCTCTCTCGGCGTCATCGCGCTGGGCATCTTCTACGTCATCGGGACGATGGCCATTCCGGTCGCGACCAGCGGCTATTCGCGCGTCGGCCCCGCCGACTTTCCATGGGGCATATCGATCGCGCTGATCGTCATCGGCCTGTTCCTGCTGCGCGAGGCGCTGTCCGGCCAATGGGTCGGCGAGGGCGCGCTCTCCGACGCGCCGGCCTTCACCATCGTGCCCTTCCTCTGGATCAGCCTCGGCTTGGTCCTTCACATCATCCTGCTCGAACCCGCCGGTTTCGTCGTCGGCTCGCTCGCCCTGTTCGTCTGCACCGCCTACGGATTCGGCGCGCGCAATCTTCTCGTCACCGCCGCGATCGGCTTCATCCTCTGCTTCGTCACCTATTTCGGCTTCAGCCGCTGGCTCGACGTCGGCCTGCCCCCTGGCGTGCTGGGCGGCATTCTGGAAGGCATCGTCTGATGAGCACCGTCGACGCGCTGCTGCACGGCTTCTCCGTCGCGCTCACCATCCAGAACCTCGGCTGGGCGCTGCTCGGCGTCACGCTGGGCACGGCGGTCGGCGTGCTGCCGGGCATCGGCCCGGCGCTCACCGTCGCGCTCTTGCTGCCGATCACCTTCAACCTCGATCCGACCAGCGCCTTCATCATGTTCGCCGGCATCTATTACGGCGGCATGTACGGCGGCTCGACGACCTCCATTCTCTTGAACACGCCGGGGGAGAGCGCTTCGATCATCACCTCGATCGAGGGCAACCTAATGGCCAAGAAGGGCCGCGGCGGGCCAGCGCTCGCCACCGCCGCCATCGGCTCCTTCATCGCCGGCACGATCGGCACCGTGCTCATCACCTTCCTCGCGCCGGCCGTCGCCGACTTCGCGCTGCGCTTCGGCCCGGCCGAATATTTCGCGCTGATGGTGCTGAGCTTCACCACCGTCTCGGCCGTGCTCGGCGCGTCCCTGCCGCGCGGCCTCGCCAGCCTGCTGTTCGGCGTCGCCCTCGGCTTGGTCGGCATCGACAGCCAGACCGGCCAAGCGCGCTTCGCGCTCGGCGTGCCGCAGATGCTCGACGGCATCGACGTGGTCATCGTCGTCATCGGCCTGTTCGCGGTCGGCGAGACCTTCTACGTCGCGACGCGCAAGACCGGCCCCGAATCGATCAACAGCGTGAAGGGCGGCACCTGGATGAACCGCGAGGATTGGAAACGCTCGTGGAAGCCGTGGCTGCGCGGCACCGCGCTCGGCTTCCCGTTCGGCGCGATGCCGTCCGGCGGCGGCGAAATCCCGACCTTCATGTCCTACGCCATTGAGAAGCGATTGACGCCCAAGCCCGAGGAATTCGGCAAGGGCGCCATCGAAGGCGTCGCCGGCCCGGAGGCGGCCAACAATTCGGCGGCGGCCGGCGTGCTGGTGCCGCTGCTCACCCTCGGCCTGCCGACCTCGGCGACCGCCGCGATCATGCTCGCCGCCTTCCAGCAATACGGCCTGCAGCCCGGCCCTCTGCTGTTCGACACCAACCCCACGCTCGTGTGGGGCCTGATCGCCAGCCTCTATATCGGCAACACCATGCTGCTGGTGCTCAACCTGCCGCTCGTCGGCCTATGGGTGAAGCTGCTGCAGATCCCGCGCCCCTATCTCTACGGCGGCATCCTGGTGTTCGCCACGCTCGGCACATATAGCCTGAACAATTCCGTCGTCGATCTGATGACGCTCTACATCGTCGGCATCGTCGGCTTCCTCATGCGGCGCTTCGACATCCCGGTCGCCCCGGCGGTGATCGGATTGATTCTCGGTCCGCTCTGCGAGCAGCAGATGCGCCGCGCCCTGTCGATCAGCCAGGGCGACTTCGTCGTCTTCCTGCAAGCGCCGATTTCGGCCGGCCTGCTGGCGCTCGCGGTCGTCGTGCTGTTCGGGCCGATGATCTGGCGGCTGGCCCGGCGGAAAAAGGCCGCCTGATTTCCGCGACTTGGCCCGCGCCTAATCCCGCTGACAGGGGGACCGCTTCGCCGTAAGCTGGCCGGCAAGCCCGCCCTATCAAGGTCGGGCGTTCGGGGGATATCGCCATGACGCCGCTTCGTCGCCGCGCTGCCGCGTTCCTGCTGCTGGCCTTCATGTCCGCGCCGGCATCCGCCGCCATCACAGATCTCGACATCGTCGTGCCCGCCGCGCCGGGCGGCGGCTACGATCTGACCGCCCGCGCCATGCAAGCGGCGCTCGTCGGCGCGAAACTGGTGCCCAACGTCAACATCGTCTACGAGCCGGGACGCGGCGGCGTGCTGGCGCTCGACAAGCTCGCCAACGAATGGCGCGCCGACGAGGCGATCGTCATGACCACCGGCTTCGTCATGCTCGGCGCGGTGTCGGCTTCGCGCGCCGGCAAACTGCTCGACGGCATCACGCCGATCGCGCTGCTCGCCGAGGAGCCGGAAGCCATCGTCGTGCCCAAGGACTCGCGCTACAAAACCCTGATGGAGCTGCTCGGGGCTGTGCGCGGCACGCCGGGCGCCGTCGCCTTCGCCGGCGGCGCGTCGGGCGGCATCGACCATATCCTCGTCGCCCTGATCGGCGCGCAGATCGGCGTCTCGCCGGCGCTGATGCCCTATCTGCCGCACGCCGGCGGCGGCGACGCGCTGGTGACGCTGCTGCGCGGCCAGGCCACGGCGGCGGTCGGCGGCGTCAGCGAATTTCTCGTGCCGCTCCGCGACGGCCGCTTGCGCGCCCTGGCGGTCAGCAGCCGGGTCCGCGTCGCCAGCATCGATGCCCCGACGCTGGCGCAAGCCGGCATCAACCTCAGCTTGATGAACTGGCGCGGCTTGATCGCGCCGCCGGACGTCGGGCGCGCCCATCAGCGCGCGCTGTCGCAGGTGATCGCGCAGATGGTCAAGACGCCGCAATGGCAGGGCAGCCTGAAGCAATACGGCTGGACCGGGCAGTTCCTGCCCGACGAGCGGTTCGGCGACTATTTCCAAGGCGAGCGCAAGAAGATCGACACCGCCGTGCAGGCGCTGCGGCTCGGCCCTTAGCCGGCCCGAAGCGAACGCCCTCAGCTCAGGTCGGGCGGGAAGCGCACGGCGTGCTCGCGCTTGACGCCGACGCCCTTGGCCACGGCGCGCTTGTAAATCTCGATCGCGGCGGCGACGTCGCCGAGGCCGAGCCCCATGAACTTATACAGCGTGATGTCCGTGCCGGCGGGGCGGGCGATCTTGCCGTTCGCGCTTTTGACGATCTCGGAGAGCTGCTTGACCGCGCCCCAACCGGCGCCGATGCCCGCCGAGAAAGCATCATTCAGCTCGCGCGCGTTCTCCTGGCATTGCTGGATATTGTCGACCACGATCATCGAGGCGCGCGCGACGACATCGGGGAAAATCTCGGCATAAGCCGGGATGATCGCGCCGCCGGCCGTCACATGCGCGCCCTTGGCGATCATGCCCGCCTTCAGGAACGGCTCGCGCGCGCGGGTGAAGGTCGCGACCATCGGCGCGTCTTTCACGCAATCTTCCAGCGAGCCGGCGTCGACCACCTCGAACGGAAATTTGCTTCTCGCCAGTTCGGCGAACTTGGCGCGGTTCTCCGGCGTCGGCGAATAGACGCGCAGGCGCTTCAGCGGCCGCGCCACGTGCACGGCGGCGACCTGGGTGATCGACTGCTTGCCGGTGCCGACGATGGCGAGATCGTCCGCGCCCTCCGGCGCGAGATATTTCGTCGCCACCGAGGCGAGCGCGGCGGTGCGCATCTGGCCGAGCGCGATGGATTCGAAGATCGCCTTGACCTTGCCGTTGGCGGCATCGTGCAGGATGGTCAGCGGTTCCGACGAGCCGCCGACGTTGCACCACATCTTGCCGCCGGCGAAACCCTCGGAGACGAATTGCGCGCCGGTGACGTTGACCGAGCCGCCGTCCCACACGGTCTGCGCCTTGTACATGTTCTGCGCCTTGCCCTCGGCCTCCAGCAGCAGCGCGCGCTCGAGAGCGGCGACCACGCCGGACAGGTTGATCAGCGAGGTGACGTCCTTCTCGGTGAGCCAGAGGAACGGCGGCAGCGGGGCGTCGGCCATGGGAATGCTCCGAAATGGGCGGCAGAGAGGCGCTTGAGATAGCCCCCCGCGCCGGCCCTGGCAAGGCCCGCGTCCGGTCTTCGACAGGGCGCGAAATCGGCCATGCGAATCTGCTATCGTCGCCCCTCAACCGAGGAGCTTGCCATGTATATCGCCATGAACCGCTTTCGCATCGTCAAAGGGCAGGAGGCGGAATTCGAGCGCGTCTGGCGCGAACGCGACAGCCACCTGAGCGAGGTGCCCGGCTTCGTCGAATTCCATCTGCTGCGCGGCCCGGAAGCCGAGGACCATACGGTCTATGTCTCGCACACGATCTGGGCGAGCGCCGAGGCCTTCGCCGGCTGGACCAAATCGGAGGCGTTCCGCCTCGCCCACGCCAACGCCGGCAAGGGCCGCGAGGGCATCTATCAGGGGCCGCCGCGCTTCGAGGGCTTCCAGGCGGTGCAGATCGTCCGCCAGGACGGGACGCGCGAGACGCTGGCGCAAAATTGAACATCGAAAAGGCCCGTAAATCAGCGGCTTGCAGGACCGGGCCGGCCGTGGACTTGGCCGCGCCTTTCGCCTAAAGTGCGCCCCGCCAAGCCGGCAACGCCGGACCCGTAGCTCAGCTGGATAGAGCGCTGCCCTCCGAAGGCAGAGGTCACAAGTTCGAATCTTGTCGGGTCCGCCAGTTTCGCGATCGCATATCCCGCGCGCAAGAGAAGGTCGCGGCCATAAGCCGCCCGCATCCTTAAGGTCGATGATGGCAGGCGAAGATGCGACCATGCGCGCAGCGGGAAACCCGGACCCCGAGGGCGATGCGGCACGCGGATTCAACCGCGCGATCTATTGGCTCGACTTGGCAGGCGTGGCCGTGTTCGCGGCGAGCGGCGCCTTGGCCGCGATGCTGGCCAACCTCGATCTCCTTGGCATTCTCGTCCTGTCCGCCGTGACGGCCATCGGCGGCGGCACCATTCGCGATCTCCTGCTCGGCCGCCATCCGATCTTCTGGATCAAGGACACCGCGCCGCTGTTCGTCATCATCGGCGCGGCCGCCTTCACCGTCGCCTGGGCGCAGCTGCTGCCCGTGCCGCGCCAGACGCTGCTGGTCGCCGACGCGTTCGGCCTGGCGATCTTCGCGATCACGGGCGCGCGGATCGCCGAAAGCAAGGGCTGCTCGCCGCTCGTGGTGATCCTCATGGGCACGCTGACGGGCTCCGGCGGCGGCGTGTTGCGGGACGTTCTGACCGCCCAGGTGCCCTTGCTGCTGCGCTCCGATATTTACGCATCGGCCGCGATCGCCGGCATCGTCGCCTATCTGCTGCTGCGGACGGCTCGCGCGTCGAGCCGGACGGCGATGGTCGCCGGCCTGCTCGTCGTCGTCGGCACGCGCCTGGCCGCCGTCGCCTTCGATCTGCACCTGCCGGCGTTCGGCTTGCAGCGCTAATCGGCTCCCGCCGTTTAGGCGTTGCGGATGCCGAGCGTCATCTTGCCGACGCTTTCGATCTCGCAGACCACCACGTCGCCGGCGACCAGCTGGCGCTGGAACTCCGGCGAATCGGGCGTGCCGGTCGAGATCAGGTCGCCCGGCTCGAGCGTGCAGACCCTGGAGAGGAAGCTCACCAGTTCGTAGACGTTGTTGATCATCGTCTCGGTCGAGGAATCCTGGTGCAGCTCGCCGTTGATCCACATCTTCATCGTCACGTTTTCCGGGCGAGCGATCTCGTCGCGCGTGACGATGACCGGCCCGAAGGGCGCGAAGGTGTCATAGCCTTTGCGGATGCAGCGCATCTCCTTGCCCGACTTTCCGGGGCCGTAGTTGCGCGAGGTGACGTCGACGAGGATCGAATAGCCGAAGATGACCGAGGCGGCGTCGGCGACGCTGACGTTGCGGCAGCGCTTGCCGATGACGACGCACAATTCCGGCTCCGGAAAGACGCCGCCCGCACCCTGCGGGATGGCGATGCTGTCGCCTGCGCCGATGATCGCCGACGGCGGCTTGAGAAAGATCGTGTGGAGCAATTCCTCCTTGGTCAGTTCGGTCTTCTGGCCGCGTCCGCTCTTGTCGTTCGGATTCTTGGTGTTGACGCGGTCGTAATTGCCCGCCGCCGCCCAGATTTTCGACGGCTTGGCGATCGGCGGCGCCAGCTTATCGGGCAGCGCCATCGGCGCGCCGGAGAACGTCAGCCCGGAACGGAACGTCTCGATCAGCTCGATCATCGACGCGCGGTTGACAGCGCGATAACCCTCGGGCGTTTCGGCGACCACTTGGCCCGTGGTCAGGGTGGCGAATTTCACGCTACGATCTCCTTCTCGATTGAATGCTCGCTCACGGCTCCGCGAATATGCGAGCCGACGCCCGCGGCGACGCCCGATACGACGACGCAGCGGTCGACGGGCAGCTCGACATAAACCTCGTCACCGGCGCCGAAGGCGAAGCGCGGGTGCTGCCGCGTCATCAGCACCTCGTTGCCGATGTCGATCTCCAGCTCGATGTTCTCGCCGAGGAACGTCGGCCGGCGCACGCGCCCGCGAAAGACGTTGGCCCGCCCGCCCGAGGGCGCTTCGCGCGTGACCTGCAAATCCTCCGGCCGAATGACCAGCGACCCCTCCGTCCCGACAAGCCGGCTATTATCCGCATTGATCAGAATCGGGCCGATACTCGTCTCCACCGACAGCACGCCGGCTCCGGCCGCGACCGGCGGGCGCGCCACCGCGAGCAGATTGGTCTGGCCGACGAAGGTCGCGACGAAAGCGGTGCTCGGCCGCCAATAGATGTCCTGCGGCGGGCCCTGCTGCGCCAGCACGCCCGCATCCATCACGGCGATGACGTCGGACATGCTGAACGCCTCCGCCTGGTCGTGCGTCACATACAGCGTCGTGACGCCGGTGCGGCGCTGCATCGCCCGCAGCTCGCCACGCATATGGTCGCGCAAACCCGCGTCGAGGTTCGACAAAGGCTCGTCGAGCAAGAGCAGTTCCGGCCGCGTGACCAGCGCGCGCGCCAGCGCCAAGCGCTGCTGCTGGCCGCCGGAGAGTTTCGTCGCGCTGCGCCCGCCGAGCTCGTCGAGCCGCACCAGGCTCAGCGCCTCCTCGACGCGCTCATTGACCTCCCTGCGCGACAGCTTATGGCGGCGGCGGTTGGCGTGCAGCGGAAAGGCGACGTTCTGCGCCACCGTCATATGCGGCCAGATGGCATAGCTTTGGAACACCATGCCGAAATCGCGGTCCGAAGCCGGCACGAATTCGCCCGTGTCGGTATCCGCCAGCACGCGGCCGCCGACCGCGATATGCGCCCGATCGCCGCGCTCAAGGCCGGCGATGCAGCGCAAGGTCGTGCTTTTGCCGCAGCCCGAGGGGCCGAGCAAGGTGAAGAACTGCCCCGGCTCGATCGCGAAGGAGACGTCCTTGATGACGTGGACCGTCTCCTGGCGCGACGCGAACGTCTTGACGAGATTCCTGACTGTCAGTTGGCCGGGGCGGACCGTTGCCGGTCCGCCCTGCCCTTGCGAACGCTGATCGCTCATTTGGTTGCGACCGGGAACTTCCAAGATTCGAAGATCCGCTTCTGCAGCGGCTCGATCTCGTCGACATCGTCCCAGCCGACGAAAGCGACCTTCTTGCCTTCGACCAGCTTGTTGGGCAGCGAGCCTTCGGTGAACACCGACGCCTTGACCGGGCCTTCGCGATCGAAGATTTCCTGCACCTTGCCGCTGGCCACGAATTCGAGGAACAGCGTCGAGGTCGCCGGCATCGCCGTTTTGCCGTTGATCGCCAAGATGTTGTTGAGCCGCACCGGCACCGGCTCGAGCAGCGCCGCCTGAAGATGCGGAGCCTTGCGCTGCTCGCGGATGCGGATCAGCGAGTGGTAGTGGTTGAGCGAGCCGATGGCGTATTCGCCGGCGGCCATGGCGGTCATCGAGCGCGTCGCGCCGGTGGTCCACACCGGACGCTGCTCGCCGAGCTTCGTAGTGTAATCGATGACCTTGTCCTTGCCCCACACGACGAACAGCGCGGCGAGACCGGACGCCTGCGAGACGTCGACCCATAGCAGGCCGCTGTTGCGCAGCTTGGGATTGAGCAGATCTTCGTAGGTTTTCGGCACCAGGTCCGGTGGCAGGACCTTGGCGTTGTAGGTCACGGCGGCCAGCGCGCTGCCGAGCGCGGCCACGTTGGGCTGCTTCGGATTGATCATCTTGACCGGCATGTTGAGGATCTTTTTCTCGGCCATGCCGAGCAGGTCGACCTTGAACAAATGCTCGTAATAGGTGGGAAGGCCCAGCTCTTCTTCGAGATGGACGATGTCGCTCTTGTGGCTGCCCGCCTTGAGCTCGAGCAGGATGCGCGAGTCGGCGTTGCCGACCTCTTGTCCGCTCGCCCGCACGCCGTAAGTCGAGGCGAACAGCTTGACCACCTCGTCGACGGCGGCCTGCGTCTGGGCGAAAGTCACCATCAGCGTGCCTTTTTCCGCCTTGGCCGCTTTGACCAGCTCGTCATGGCTGGCGTAGCTGATGTAACCGGCGGCGTTCTTCTCCGCCGCATGGGCCGCGACGGGCAGCAGCGCCACGCCGCAAGCCGCGACAAGCAAACTTTTCAACGCGTTCATGTCAGCCTCCCTAGGGTTGGTTTGGTTGCGCCTTTGCGGCGTTTTACGCTTTATTGACGCGAGCTAGTCGTTGCCCGAATAACCTCGCGCGATCAGTTGTCTCGCCAACACGGTCAGCACGGCCAATCCGACGACCAGAACGACGCCGAGCGTCGAGGCCATCGAGAAATCGGCCTGACGCTCCCAATAATCGTAGAGCGTGACCGAGATCAGCTCGTTCTGCGGCGTCGAGAGCAGCAGCGACACGTTGAGATTGCGGAACGCGTTGGCCGCCACGAAAATCCAGCCGGCGACGAAGGTCGGCAGCAGCAGCGGGAACAGGATGCGCGCCAGCACCCGCGCCTTGCGCGCGCCGCTGACGTAGGCCGCCTCTTCCAACGACGCGTCGATCTGCGTCATGGCCGCATTGGAAGTGCGGCTAGCGAAGGCGATGAATCGCGTCACCAGGGCCAGCGACAGCACGATCAGGCCGCCATAGAGGCCGCTCCATTGCATGGCCGGCGACAGGTAGAACATGATCATGGCGACGGCCACGACCACCGCCGGAATGGCGTGCGGAATGAAGGCGATGGAATCGAGCACCATTCGGCCCGGCACGCGTTGGCGCACGATCACCCAGGCGAGCAAGAAGGCCAGGATCATCGTGCCGCTCGCGACCCAGAACGACACCCAGAGGGAATTGCCCGCCGCCCGCAGGACGCGCGTGTTGGAGAACAGCTGCTGGTAATTGGCCAACGTCAGCTCGCCGAACATGTCGAGCGACGGAACGCGATAGAACGGCAACAGCGACGCCAGGATCAGAATCAGCAGCGGCAGCAGAACCGCCAAGACGAAATAGAGCACCACCATTCCCAGCGCCAGCCATCGCATGCGTCCGAGCTCGATCTGGCGCGGCCGGAACGCCTTGCCCGACACCGTCGCGAACTGGCTGGTCCGGCGCAGGACGACGCGGTGATAGACGACGACAAGGACGATGGAGATCAGCAGGAAGATCGTGGCATAGGCGGCGGCCAGGCCCCAGCTGGAGCTGAGGTAGGCGGTGAAGTAGATGACCGTCGGCAGCAGATAGATCTGCGCCGGCAAGCCGATGAGCAGCGGCGTCTCGAAATCGTCGAGCGTGCCGATGAAGGAGTACATCCAAGTCGCCAGCAGCATCGGCAGCATGAGCGGCAGGGTGATCTTGCGCAGCGTGTAGCCGGTGCGCGCGCCGGACATCGAGGCCGCCTCCTCCAGCGCCGGGTCCATCAGACGGAAGCCTGCGACCAGCATGAGAAATAGCGTGGTCGAGCCGCGCACGCTCTCGACGAAGATCATGCCTTCCATGCTGTAGATGTTGATCGGGCCCGAAGGCGAATCGTAGCCGAACGGCGCGAGCAAGGTCCGCAGCATGACGTTGATCAGCCCGGTTCGAGGGCCCAGCAGCAGGATCCAGGCCATCGAGGACAGCATGCCCGGCATGGCGATGGGCAGCAGGATCATCACCCAGGCCGCGCCGCGATAGGGCATGTCGGTGCGCTCGACGAGCCAGGCGAGGCCGCCGGCGATGGCCATGCTCAGCGTCGCCACCATCAGGGTGTAGATCAGCGTGTTGCCGAGCGCCGCATGCGTCATTTTGCTGGTGTAGACCAGCGCGTAATTGGCCAGCGTCCAATCGCCCGGCGCCGCCGCGGTGCCGGAACGGAAGCTGAAGATGATGAGATAGATCAGCGGTATGACGACGATCCAGATCAGCACCGCCGCAGCGGCGAAACTGATCCAATGGTCGCGGAACCATGCCGCGACGCGCGCGCCGTCGAGCGGGCGACGCAAGCCGCCGGCGATCGGGTCTGCGCTCATCTAGTCGCCCGCCGCGAAAGCGACGAACCCAGATCCGGCGTGAGCATGGACGCGATCAGCGCTCGGCGCGCGCGTCTCCCGGCATGCCCCGCGTTGCCGACCGCAACTGGCATAATCACTTCCTCCCCCTCCGCTCGGCCGGATCGGCTCAAACGGTTATTTCCGCCGGCTGATCGAAGCGCTCACATCGCGCGCATCGATCCGCCTATGGCGGCGTGTTCTTTTGATGACACGTGAAGATCGTATCTGGGGCGCGGCAATGGCGGCAAGCGCTTTCTAAAGACGGGGCGTCCGCCTTCTGGCGCATGCAGGGGCCGCTCGGGTCAGGGTTGTTGCAAACCTGTCCGAAGATCCGCTTTCAAACCCTGGTCGGGATTTTGCCTGCCCGCAGCCGACGGGCGCGGCGTCAGGTGCGGCGGCTCAGAACCGCCGCCGCACGCCTAGCGTGAGCCAGTTCGAGCCGCCATTCTCCGCCGCGACCCCATAGCCGTTGGAACGGTGATGCAAGCGAGTCAAGAAGCTCCACGGCTCCTCGGGCAATCCGACCTCGAGCTCCGCCATCCAATAGATCAGCAAGCGGTTGCTCGACCCGTTCATGGCGATTTCCTCCGCCGGCACGCGGGTGGCATAGCCCGGCCCGGCGCCGAAAGCCAAGCTGGTTGGCACCTGCTCCCGCCACGGCAGGCCGCGCCAGCGCGCCACCATAAGTCCGTTGATCTCCCAAAGGTCCTCCGCGCCGAAATGGCGCGTGCCGTGACCTTCGAGCTCGAGCGCCCAGGTCTCCCCGCCGAGGATCTCGCGCGACAGGCCGATGCCGAGCAGATAGGCGTCGCGCATGCGGACATCGTCGAAGGCCGCGATTTCTTTCCATTTGTTGTCGGTGAGTTGCGCGCCGAACACGAAAACGGCGTTGCGGCGCTCAGCCGCCGCGGCCTCGAGGCCCGGATCGTCGGGGAGATCGGCCCGCGCCGGAGTTGTCGCGAGAGCCCATGCCCAGGCGGTCAAAGCCAGCGCAGCTGCCGAAAATTTGCGCTCGATCATGACGGGAATCCTCCGCTTGCCGATAAATTCAAAGCCCGGCGACGGTCGGGGGCGCAAATTATAACGGCGCGAGCCGCACATCCCAGACTTTTCGACCCGAAAGGGGGAAAACGCCGCGGTGCGACAGGCATCCCGAAGCGTAAGCTCGCGGCTTTCGCCGAATCCTCCTGTTGCCGCCTCCCCCTCCGCGCGGCACACTACCTCCATAAACAATAAACTCCGGCGCATCTGCGATCGTGAGAGGCACACAGGGGGATGACCATGTCCACGCACGCGCGCGGCGTCGCCGCGATTCTATCCGCCATCGCCGGTCTCGCGTTTCCTGCCGTCGCCGCCGCCGACGCGGTGGCCGACTTTTACAAAGGCAAGAGCGTCAGCTTCATCGTCGGCCATGAGGCCGGCACCGGTTACGATTCGTACGCCCGCGCGCTCGGCCGCCACATGGGACGGCACATCGGCGGCAATCCGGGCTTCGTCGTGCAGAACATGCCGGGCGCCAGCGGCCTGAACGCCGCCAACTGGCTCTACAACGTCGCGGCCAAGGACGGCAGCGTGATCGCCACGATGGCCAACACCGCGCCGTTCGAGCCGCTGCTGGGGCGCGGCGCGGCGCAGTTCGATCCGGTGAAGTTCGGCTGGATCGGCAACATGGACGAGAACGTCGGCATCTGCGGCGTCTGGCACACCACGGGCATCACCTCGTTCGACCAATTGCTGCAGAGCGACCTGAAGTTCGGCGCGACGACGGCGACCAGCCCGTTCAGCCAGTCGATCAACGCGCTGCGCAACATCCTCGGCGCGAAATTCAGCGGCGTCGAAGGCTATAGCGGCGCCAACGCCGTCAAGCTCGCGCTGGCGCGCGGCGAAGTGTTCGGCGCTTGCGGCATCTCGCTGTCGTCGCTGCAGACGCAATGGAAGGACGATCTCGACGCCAAGCGTTTCGTGCCGCTCGCCCATTTCGCCGTCAATCCGCGCCCCGACCTCGTGGGCGTCAAACACATTTACGACTACGCCAAGACGGACGAGCAGCGCCAGTTGTTCGATCTGATCTTCGGCCGCCACATGCTCGGCCGGCCGGTGCTGGCGCCGCCCAACCTGCCCGAAGAGCGCAAAGCGGCTCTGCGCAAGGCGTTCCTCGCCACCATGAAGGACGCGGCATTCTTGGCCGACGCCGAGAAGATGAAACTCGACATCGGGCCGACCAGCGGCGAGGAGATCGAGCGCTTCATCGCGCGCTTCTTCGATACGCCGCGCGACGTCGTCGAGAAGGCGAACCGCGTCGTGCAGAAAAATTGAGCCGGCGCGCCGGCGACGTTGAAATCCCCAGTGTCAGGAGTTTGAGATGAGCGGATTGACCAAGTTGCGCATGATCGGGTTCGGCGGCGCGTCGAACCTGCCGAGCTGGCTCGCCATGGAGACCGGCATCTTCGCGAAGCACGGACTGGAAGTGACGCTCGAGCGCACCGAAGGCTCGATGCCGCAGATCCAGGACATGATGGCGGGCAAATACGACATCGCCACCACCTCGATCGACAACATCATCGCCTACACGGAAGGCCAGGGCCCCGCCAAGCTGGACAAGCCGTTCGACATGGTCGCGGTGATGGGCGTCCATTCCGGCATGAACAGCATCGTCGCGCGGCCCGAGATCAAGTCCTACGCCGACATCAAAGGTAAGGTCGTCGCCGTGGACGCGCCAAATACCGGCTACGCCTTCGTCATCTTCCGCCTCCTGGAAGAAAAGGCCGGCCTGAAGCTCAATCGCGACTATACGATTCTGCCGGTCGGCAACACGCACCTGCGCTTCGACGCGATGGAGGCGGGCCAAGCCGCCGCCGCCGTGATGGGCGGGCCGCACGACCTGGAAGCCGCTGAGAAGGGCTACACCATCCTTGCCGATTGCGCCGCCGAGCTCGGCGGCTATCAGGGCAGCGTTTACGGCGTGCGCCGCGCCTGGATGGCGGAGAACGGCGCGACACTGCAACGCTACATCCGCGCCATCGTCGAGGCGCACGGCCAGGTCTATGCCGACAAGGCCGGATCGAAAGCGATGTTGATGAAGCGCGTCAAAGGTTTGTCCGACAAAGGCGCGGAGCAGCTTTACGCCAGCCTGACCGCCGGCAAAGGCGGCCTCGCGCGCAAGGCCGAGATCGACCTGCCGGGCATGAAGACCGTGCTGTCGATGCGCAGCGCCTATGGCGAGCCGAAGCTGACGCTGACCGATCCGATGAAATATCTCGACCTGCGCCCCTACGGCCAGGCCATCGGCGTGCCCGCCGAATAGCGGGACCGCCAACAAAAAGAAACGCCGGCCCCCGCGCGCGGGCCGGCGGCGTTTAGGCGGCCTCGCTGGCCGGCTTTAGCGGCTCTTGCAGGGGCCGTTATTCAGCGTGTCGTAGTTGCCTTGCTCGTTCGGATATTCGATGAACACGACCGATCCGTCGGCCGAGCAATTGTCGAAGCCGGCGAAGCGGCCGCCGCCGCAGGCAGTCAACAGAGCCAGCGGCAGCAGGACGATGGTGGTGCGGATCAGGGAAGCGCGGGTCATGGCGTTGCCTTTCTTGATGGGTTTGCGTCAGACAGCGCGTTACAGCGCCCGGCCGGGAACGAAGGTCAGCATCATCGTCGCGCTGCGATCGACGAACTTGTGCTGGCCAGCTTCCGGGTAGACGCGCTGGCAATGCTCTTCGGCGTCGCGGAAGTTTTCGAACTGCGTGCAGAACTGGCCGTCGCTCAAGATGCGCCACTTGCCGGTCTCGATGCCGGTGGGCAGGCGCAGTTCGGCATTGCCGTTGGGCGCGGCATACATCACGTAGCGCACCTGCGAGCCGCTCATCGGGCCGGAACCGGTGTTGCCGACGACGAGTTGCTGCACCTGCGCGGCGCCGAGGCCGGGCTGCGCCGGGACGACGACGTTGGGACCGAGCGAGGCCGGCTTTTCGGCGCAGGCGGCGAGCGCCAGCATGGCGGCGCCGGCCAGCAGATAGGTTTTCATTGTCACACTCCGTTTTTTGTTCGGCGCGGCCGCGGGACGCCGGCGGCCTTGGGAACGCCAGGGGAATACCGATTGAGGACGCCAGATTGACTGGTTTCGCTTGGACAAACGTCCTGGCCAGCGCGGAGGTTCCGGCCGTTAAGATAAAATTCTCACGAGGCCATTAGCCGATATGGCGGGCGAGAAACGCCAAGGTGCGCTCGCGCGCCAGCCGGTGCGCCTCCGGGCGGTAGCGCGCCGGCCGCGTCTCGTTGTCGAAACCGTGCGGCGTGCCGGCGTAGGTAAAAACCGGCGTTTCCGGCCGAGCGGCGCGAAAAGCCGCGACGCGCGCCGGCGGGAAACTCGTGTCGTCGTCGCCGACATGGGCGATGACCGGGCAGCGCGGCGTCTCGTTGGCGTAATCGGGCATGGCGGAGCCGTAATAGGCGACGGCCGCCTGATAATCCCCGCGGCAGGCCGCCATCCAGGCGAGCGAGCCGCCCCAGCAGAAACCGACGATCGCGACCTTGCCGGCCTCGGCGGCGAAGCGCCGCCCGGCGTCGAGATCGAGCAGCGATTTCTCCCAGTCCATCGACTTATAGAGATCGTGGACGCGGTCGCGGTCCGCCTCGTTGTAGGCGAGCACGCAATCGCGCTCGCGTCGGTCGTAGAGCGCCGGGACGACGGCCAAATAGCCCTGCGCGGCATAGAAAGCGGCGACGCGCTTGAGATACTCGGTCACGCCGTACATCTCCTGCGCGATGACGAGGCCGGCTTTCGGCGCCCCGGCGGGACGCGCCAGCCAGGCATCGAGCGCGAAACCGTCTGCCGCGGTCAGGCGGATCATGGCCGGCGCGGCGCTCATGCCGCCCGCTTCTTGCGCTTGGCTTCCAGCGTCAGGATGTAGAGCGTGCTGACGACGATCACGGCCGCGCCGCTGAGGCTCCACAGGCCAGGCAGCTCGCCGAACAGCAGGTAGCCGAACACCGCGGCGTAAACGATGCGCAGATAATCGAACGGCAGGACCACGGTCGTATCCGCCATCGAAACGCCGCGCGTGATGCAGGTCTGGCCGACGATGCCGAAGAAGCCGACGAGCACCAGCCAGCCGAGTTCGGCCCAGGTCGGATTTTGCCACACCAGCAAAGCCGGGATCAGCGAGAAGACCGCGCCCCAGAAGGCGTAATAGAACATGATGACAGTCGTGCCCTCGGTCTTGGAGAGCTGCTTGATGGCGACGACGACCAACGCGCCGAAGAAAGCGCCGAGCGCGCCGACCAGCACGGCGAACTCGAAGGTCGCGGGTCCGCCGTCGAGCCCGAAGGGCCGCGTCATGATCAGGATGCCCCCGAAGCCGGCGAGCGTCGCCGCGCCGCGCTTGAAGCCGACCGTTTCGCCGAGAAACGCGGCGGCGAGCACGATCATGAACAGCGGCCGAGAGAATTGCAGCGCCATCGCGTCGGCAAGCAGCAGATGCGTGATCGAGTAGAAGAAGCAGAAGTTGCCGAGAATGCCGATGCCGCCGCGCGTCATGTGCATCATCGGAATCTGGGTGCGACAGATTCCCCACCCTTGCTGCAAGGCAAGCGGCAGCACGAACAAGAGGCCGATGAAGGACCGGAAAAACAGGATCTGAAAACTGTCGAGCCGCGCGCCGAGAAATTTGACGAGAATCGCCATGCAGGTCAGCAGCAGCGCGCCGACCGTGACGTAAACCGCGCCGCGAAAATTGCCGCCGAACGCGGCCCAGCGGGCGGCAAGCGGCGCGACCCTGGCGGCGAAAAAAGAAGAAGCGGGGGACAAAGGATTCTCGTGCGGAATGTGTGCGATGCGCGCTCGCCCGAGCGCGGCCCAACGATAGCATGGCGCGTCACACATGCAGGCGTTTATTGGCGTCCGCGCCAGCAACAGACTGGCACATGCGCATTGCGTCCGATCAGCTGCCCAGCGTTTCGCGCAGCGCTTTGGCCAGCTCCTGACCCTGATAAGGCTTGCGCAGGATGCGGATGCCTTCCGCCGTCGCGCCGGACGACGCCGCGCTCTCGACATAGCCTGATGTGAGCAGCGTTTTAAGGCCCGGCCGCATCGCGCGCGCGCGTCGCGCCAGCTCGACGCCGGTCATGCCGCCCGGCATCATCAAATCGCTGAACAGCACATCGACGCCGGGATGGCGTTCGAGCAGGGCCAGCGCCTCCGCGCCGCTTGCGGCTTCGAGCGCCACGTAACCGAGCTTGCGCAGGAGCTCGGCCGTATAGGTGCGCACGAGGTCGTTGTCCTCGGCGATCAGCACCGTTTCGTGACCGCTCGGCGCGGCGTTGGCGACCGCCGGCATCGGCGCGCTTTCGGCCCCGACGCGCTCGTCGCGCGGGAAGAACAGCGTCACCGTCGTGCCCAGACCCGGCGCGCTTTCGAGCAGCACATGGCCGCCCGACTGCTTGACGAAGCCGTAGACCATGCTGAGCCCGAGGCCCGATCCTTTGCCGAGACCCTTGGTGGTGAAGAACGGTTCGAACGCCTTGTCGCGCGTCTCCGCGCTCATGCCGCCGCCGTCGTCGATGACGGCGATCGCCGCATATTCGCCCGGCCCCATCTCGCCGTCGCAGGTGATCTGCGTTTGGCCCGCGCCGACGCCGCAGCGATAGGTGCGGATCGTCAACCGGCCGCCGGCGGGCATCGCATCGCGCGCGTTGACCCCGAGATTGATCACCGCCGATTCGAGCTGCAACGGATCGACGAAGATCCCCCACATCTCGGGATCCAGATCGAGCCGGATGTCGATGTGCTCGCCGAGCAACCGGCGCAGCAGCAATTCGACTCCGCCGACCAGCTTGTTGACGTCGATCGCCTTCGGATCGAGCGCTTGACGGCGCGAAAAGGCCAGCAGGCGCTGCGTCAGCTCGGCCCCGCGCTGCGCCGCGATATGGGTCGTCTCGACGATGCGCCGCAAATCGGCGTCGCTCGCCAGCTTCTCCTCCAAGAGCTTGGCGTTGCCGAGGATGACCGTGAGCAGGTTGTTGAAATCGTGCGCCACGCCGCCGGTGAGCTGGCCGACCGAGTCGAGACGTTGCGACTGCTGCAGACGCTCCTCCAGATCGCGACGCTTGATCTCCAGCTCGCGCCGGCGCGAGACGTCGCGCGCCACGCTGTAGAACAGCTGGTCGGCCGGCGACCAGACCGCCGACCACATCATGTGGACCACATGGCCGTCCTTATGCACATAGCGGTTCTCGAACGAGTCCGTGGCGGTGCCGGCACGGATCGCCGCCGCTTCCGCTTCGCTGCCCTCGCGGTCCTCGGGATGGACGAAATCGAGGAACTTGCGGCCCGCCATCTCCTCCGGCGCGTAGCCCCACATGTCGCGACAGCGCGGGCTGAGGTCGACGAAGCGGCCTTCGGCGTCGATGGTGCAGATGACGTCGAGCGAGGTCTCGACGATGCGGCGGTATTTGGCCTCCGCCTGCACCGTCTGCATGCGGCTTTTCTGCAAGGATTCCGCAACCAGCTCGCGCGTGTGCGCGTCGGCCGGCAGCCAGCGCCGCAGCAGGATGACGAGCACGACGAGCCCGGTGCCGACCGTCACCAGCTTCAACACGCCGACATAGAGCGGATTTTGCAGCTGGTCGCGCCATTCGGGCGGGAGCACGCCGAACACCGCGCTCCAGTAAATGCCGAAATAGAGGCTTTCGATCAGGGTGCGGAAGGCGTCGAGCGTGAGGACGAGGACCAGCGTGGTGACGGCCGTGTGCTGGCGCGGCGCGGCGCGCAGCTTGGCGAGCAGCACCACGACGATGATCGCCCAGACGCTGGCCGTGATCCAATAGGACAGGGCCGGAAAGACGTCGAAAAACCCCTGCATGCCCCCCGATGCTTTCCCCCGAATTTATCGGCGATTTCCGCCAGCTTACCCGCTTCGCGGCCGCGACGCAGCCCTCGCCTGCGGCGCGCGCGCCATGCCTTAAGGCCGCGTTTGCCTAGAAATTAAGCCTGTCCAAGCCCTCGGCCAGCCGTTATATCCAGCCGCACGCTTCCTCCCCAATCGCCGAAACGACCGCCCGCCGATGTCCGATCCGGCCTCCCGCCCCATTCCTCTCGCCGCCGCCCCCGCTCTCGATCCGTCCGTGCCGCCGCACGCCCGGCGGCGCAGCTTCGCCATCATCTCCCACCCGGACGCCGGCAAGACCACGCTGACGGAAAAGCTGCTGCTGTTCGGCGGCGCGATCCGGGCCGCCGGCCAAGTGCGCGCGCGCGGCGAAGCGCGGCGCACGCGCTCGGACTGGATGGCGATCGAGCGGGCGCGCGGCATCTCCGTGACCAGTTCGGTGATGACCTTCGAACGCGACGGGCTGACGTTCAATCTGCTCGACACGCCTGGTCACGAGGACTTCAGCGAAGACACTTACCGCACCCTGACCGCCGTCGATTCGGCGGTGATGGTGATCGACGCCGCCAAGGGCATCGAAAGCCAGACGCGCAAGCTGCTAGAAGTCTGCCGCCTGCGCGACCTGCCGATCGTCACCTTCGTCAACAAGGTGGATCGCGAGGCGCGCGATCCGTTCGAGCTGTTGGACGAGATCGCCGACACGCTGGCGCTCGACGTCTCGCCGCTGGTCTGGCCGGTCGGGACCGGCAGCATCTTCCACGGCTGCTACGATCTGCGCGCCAACCGCTTCCTCAAGACCGATCCAGCGCGCAACAACGCCTATGGCGAGGCCGTCGATTGCGCCGGGCTCGACGATCCGAAACTGGCGCGGATCGTGCCCGAGAGCCTGCTGGCCGACGTGCGCGAACAGATCTCGCTAGCCCAAGCCGGCTATCCGGAGTTCGATCGCGATTCCTATCTCGCCGGCCACATGACGCCCGTGATCTTCGGCAGCGCCTTGAAGGATTTTTCGGTCGAGGAATTGCTCGCCGCCATCGGCGCCTGGGCGCCGCCGCCGCGACCGCAACCGGCCGAGCCGCGCGCCATCGCGCCCGACGAGACGAAGGTCGCCGGCTTCGTGTTCAAGGTCCAGGCCAACATGGACCCGAACCATCGCGACCGCATCGCCTTCATGCGGATTTGCGCCGGCCGCTTCAAGCGCGGCATGAAGCTCAAGCAGGTGCGCACCGACAAGAGCATGGCGGTGCAGAACCCGATCTTCTTCTTCGCCCAGGAGCGCGAGCTCGCCGAAGAAGCCTGGCCGGGCGACATCATCGGCATTCCCAACCACGGCACCCTGCGCGTCGGCGACACGCTCACCGAAGGCGAGAGTTTGCGCGTCACCGGCCTGCCGAACTTCGCGCCGGAAATCCTGCGCCGCGCGCGCCTGGAAGACCCGCTCAAATCCAAGCAGCTGCGCGGCGCGCTGCAGGATCTCGCCGAGGAAGGCATCGCCCAGGTGTTCCGCCCGGTGCTCGGCTCGGATTGGGTCGTCGGCGTCGTCGGCGCGCTGCAGCTCGACGTGCTGGCCTCGCGCATCGGCGCCGAATACAAGGTTGGCGTGCGCTTCGAGGATGCCGGCTTTGAGCAAGCGCGCTGGGTGACCGGCGAAAAGGCCGACATCGAGGCATTCCTCGCGCGCAACCGCGGCCAGTGCGCCGAAGACCGCGACGGCGCGCTGGTCTATCTCGCGCGCAACAGCTGGGACCTGAACCGCACGATGCAGGATTTCCCAAAGCTCGCTTTCGCCGCGACCCGGGAAATTTCCTAGTTCGTTCCTTTGGCCGCCCCGGCGGCGGGCATCACCGAGGGCGCGGTTTCACGCATGTAGCGTTCGACGCCGCGATGCAGCGGCGCGGTGAGGCCGGCCGTCAGGATGTCGTCCCGCTCCAATCCGGCCAAGGCCGGGTGCGACGATTTGAATCCGTCGAAATCGCGCAGGATCGCCGCCGTCATGCGATAGACCGCTTCGTCGCTTTCGCGCGTCGTCGTCACCAGGGTGGCGCGCAGGCCGACCGAGCGGACGCTGCGCGTCTGGCCGGGATAGGTGTTGGCCGGAATCGTGACCGCCGCGTAATAAGGATTCTGGCGCGTGAAGCGCTCGACCAGTTCCCCGGCGATCGGCAGCATCGTCGTCTCGCAGCGCGTCAACGCCGCGCGGATCGAGGCATTGGGCTGGCCGGCGAGATAGACCAGCGCGTCGGCCGAACCCGCGCACAGCGCATCCGCCTGGGCTTCCGGCGGGAATTGCGTGGGAATGACGAGACGCTCGATCTCCTGCCCCAAGCTTTCGAACACCAGGCGGATGCTTTCGCGCTGGCCCGAGCCGGGCAAGCCGAGATTGACGCGCTTGCCTTCGAGATCGGACAAAGTGCGGATCTTGGCATCCTGGCGCACGACGACGGTTAGAACTTCGGGATGCAACGCCATGATCGCGCGCAGCGACGGAAAGGCGGCGAGCGGCTGCGGCCCGCCGGCGCCGCGCACGGCGTAATTCTGCCAGTCCGATTGCACGATGGCGTATTCCGCCTCGCCGCGGCGCAGCGCTTCGATGTTGTAATAGGAGCCGGCGGTGGTGCGCGCGCTGCAGCGCAGGCCATGCTCCGCGCGCTCGGCGTTGAGCAATTTGCAGATCGCTTGGCCGACCGGGTAATAGACGCCGGTTTCGCCGCCGGTGGCGATGACCAGGAAACGGTCCGCCGTGGACTGGACCGGCCGATCTTCCGTCAGGCTCAGAAGGGCAAAGCCCGCCGCGACCGCGACGATCAATCCGAACAGCAGTTTTTTGAACAAAGCTTCCCCCCGCGCTTGACCGCAACAATAGGTCAAGGCGGCGGTGGGCGCGAGCGCTGCGCGCTGACCTTATCGGCCGGGCATGCGGAGTCGCGGCGATGCCCCTCACGAAAACGGGGCGCCGCTTTCCTCCCCCAAGGTCGGCGGCGCCCCGCTCATTTCCCGCAGGCGGGAAAGTCGTGATCCTCGCTCTTCTAAGCAAAGCCCGTGCCAGCCGCCGGCAGTCCGCCCCGCCAAAGAATCGGCCTTCTGCGATTAGCCCCTTGTTATAATGTGACAAAAGGGTCCGCCTGGGCTGGGCTAGCGAAATAAGCTACCCCCTCACCTGAGAGAAGGCGATGGACAATATAAAGACTGGTATATATATTTATATAGTTTTCCCGCCGCGATGATCCGGCAATGACCAAAGGATGGAGGACAGCATGGCCGATAACGATTTGACGCCTGTCCCGCATGTTCAAAGCTCGCAGGACGATCCCGTCGTTTCGGCGGCCGCCGAACCTGCGAGCGCGCTCAACCGCCGCCAGGCATTGGCCAAGCTCGGGCTCGCCGCCGGCACCGCCTATGCCGCGCCGACCCTGCTGTCGCTGACCGAAGCCAAAGCGCAAGGCGGGCCGCCCTGGGGCCGTCCCTCGCGGCCGGGGGAACCCGACGAGCCGAAGCAAAAAGGCTGATCGCGGAGCAGGCGGTGCGCGTCCAATTCGCAGGCATTCCGCAACCGATCCAGTTGGACGGTTGCGCCGGCCTGCTCGACCGCGTCGCCGCCCTCAGCCAAGGCTGGCGCTGGCGGGAGACCGACGATCCGCAGGACGCCGTGATCGCCATCACCCGTCTGGCGGGCGGCTGGCGGATCGCCTCGCGCTGGACGCCCGAGCCGGCGGTCTATGACGATGAGACCGATATCGTATGCGCCCTGTTCGCCGATCTCATGCTGGCGCACGTGGCCGCCCATGACCGGCTGCTCTGCCTCCATGCCGGGGCCGTCGCCATCGGTTCGAGCACCGACGCGCCGCTGTTCGTCTTTCCTGCCGAAAGCCAGGCCGGCAAAAGCACCCTGACCGCCGCCCTCGCCGTCAGCGGCGGCCGGCTTTATAGCGACGACGTGTTGCCGGTCGATCTCGCCGCCGGCGCATCCGGACAAGCCATGGCCATCGGCCTCGCACCGCGTCCGCGCCTGCCGCTGCCGAACGCGCTGCCGCTGGCGCTGCGCGAGATGCTGAGCCGCCGTCTCCTGCTGGCCAATCCGCGTCACGGCTACGTCGCCTTGCCGCGCGAACGCCTCGCGCCGCTCGGCGAGCGCCGGCCGATCGCGGCCTTCGTCCGCCTTGAACGCGCGCCCGGCCACGCCTCGCTCGCCGCCACGCCGCGCAGCGAAATCATGACCCTGTTGCTGCGCCAGAATTTCGGCGCGACACCGCCCGCCACGGAGCTGGTCGAGCGGTTCGCCGCCCTGACCGCCGCGGCGCGCTGCTGGCGGCTGCGTTACAGCGACATCGGCGAAGCTGTCGCCTTGCTCACGGCGCAAGCGCAGAGCGCGGCGGCGCAGCGCCGCCTCAGCGCATGAGGCCGATGGTCGCGAGCCCTCCCCGATGAGCGCGAAATGGCGGCGGCGAAACGGGGTCAAAGAGACGCCCGTGGATGCCGACATCTTCCTGGTCGTGCCGTCCGACGGCGAGATTTATCATCTCGACGCGCTCGGCGCGGCGCTGTGGCGCTTGCTCGAGACGCCGATGAGCGCCGCCGAGGCCGCCGCGACCCTCGCCCTCGCCTTTCCCGATGCGCCGCCCGACGCCATCCAAGCCGACAGCGAGCGTTTCTTCGCCGATCTCAGCCAGCGCGGCCTGATCGAGGCCGATCCCGCGGCTTAAGCCGGCGGCAGGCCCGACCAGGGCCGGATCATCCCGCGCGCGCGGCGCAGCGCCCGGCGCGCGGCGATGCGCGGCCCGCCGGTCAGCAACCATTCACGCTGCTGCAATGCCAGCTTTGACGGCGTGACGGCGAACAGATCGGCGAATTGCGCGACCATGCGCCGCATCTCCGCGCCGGCGAGGCCGCGATAGGGCCGCGCCAAAACTGCGGGAAATTCTTCGGCCGCGGCCCCGAGACCGATCAGCAGCTGCGCGGTGAGACGCAATAGCCGGAGATTGCCGCCAGCCTGCGCGAGCCGCATCGCCTCCTCCAACGCGGATGGCCAATCAGGCCGCCGGCGCAACGCGACGATATCCAGGACCGAGCGCACCGCGTTCTGATCGTATTTGTCGCGCGCCGCATGACTGGCCGCCATCAGCAACAAGTGGGAATCGCGCGGGATCGCCAGCATCTGTCCAGCCTCCCGGATGTGCCGCGCGCCAGCGAAGGTCGCGACGACGTCGATTGAACGCGGCAACGGCGGCTCGTCGGGCGCGATGTGCAGGTCGAAGGCCAATTGGCCGTCCGGCGCGACGCAGGGGTGAAAGCTCGCTTCGCCACTATGGCCCCAGAACGGCGTGCCGGCGCTCGGGCGAAAGACGAACCCCTCGCGGCGCAAGAAGGCCGCAAGCCGCGCCGCATCCGCCGGACGCGCGAGCAGATCGACATCGCCCAACCCGCGCAATTCCGGATCGGGATAAAACGCCAGACCCGTGGCGAATCCCTTCAGCGGCAAAACATCGATTCCGGCAGCTGCGATTTGCGTCAGCCAGCGCCGCGCTTCGGCGCGCAGATAGCGCGTGCGCAGCCGGTCGCGCAAAATCTCATCGGGCGCGATGGCGTCCTGAGCCGGCAACAACCAGCTTGCCTCGGCCGGCGAGGTCAGCCGAGCGAGCCGCCCGATCGTCGGCCGCAGTTGCGCCAGCGCGGACGCATCCATCGCCACGGCCGGATCGAGAAGGTAATGCCAGAGAGAGGGCGTTGCGGCGGCCATGCGCGCGACCGCGGCTCAGCGCGCCATGCGCGAAATCGTCGCCGTGGTGCTTTGGCCGGGGACCAATTCGGCGAGCACGACCTTGCCGCCGTAGGACTGCACGAGGTCGCCGCCGACGACATCCTTCAGCGCGTAATCGGCGCCCTTCACCAGCACGTCGGGCTTGAGCGCTTTGATCAGACGCAGCGGCGTGTCCTCGCCGAAGATCACGACGAGGTCGACGCCGGCGAGCGAGCCGAGCATGACGGCGCGCGCCGCTTCCGATTGCACCGGCCGCTCGGGCCCCTTGAGCCGTTTGACCGACGCGTCGCTGTTGAGGCCGACAATCAGACGGTCGCAGGCGGCGCGCGCCTGTTCCAGCAAGGACACATGGCCGGGGTGCAGCAAGTCGAAACAGCCGTTGGTGAAGCCGACGCGCAAGCCCTGGCGACGCCAACGCGCCACCTGGTCCAGCGCGCCGTCGAGCCCGGCGATCTTGCGCTCGCCGCGCAGCAGGTCGCCGGCATGGATCGCGTCGGCGATCTCGTCGCGCCGCGCCACGGCGGTGCCGACCTTGGCGACGACGATGCCGGCCGCGACATTGGCGAGCCGGGCCGCGTCGAGCAACGGCACGCCGGCGGCCAGGCCGGCGGCGATGGCGGCCACCACCGTGTCGCCCGCGCCGGAAACATCGAACACTTCGCGCGCTTCGGCCGGCAGGTGATGGACCTCGGACGCGCCGATCAGGCTCATGCCGTCGGCGCTGCGCGTCGCCAGCACATAGTCGATGCCGCAATCGGCGACGATCTTGCGGGCGGCGGCGACGATCTCCTCGTCGCTGCCGGTCGCCATGCCGCTCGCGGCCTGCAATTCCTTGCGGTTGGGCGTCACCACCGTCGCGCCGCGATAGCGCGTGAAATCCGCGCCCTTGGGGTCGACGACGACCGGCACGCCGGCCTGGCGAGCGAAGGCGATGAGACCCGCCGCGCCGTCCGGCGCGAAGACGCCTTTGCCGTAATCCGACACCACCAGCGCCCCGGCATCTGGGAGCAGGTTCTGCGCGTTCTCGACGATGCGCCGTTGCAAGGCCTGCGGCACGCCCGAGGTGCGTTCGCGATCGGCGCGCAGCATCTGCTGATGCCCGGCGACGTAGCGAGTCTTCACTGTGGTGAGGTGGTCGGGCAACACCCTGAGGCGCGGCACGACGCCGGCTTCGGCGGCCAGCATGGCGGACAATTGCTGCCCCGCCGCGTCGTCGCCGATCAGCGAGACGAAGTCGGTCACGGCCCCGAGCGCCGCGATGTTGCGCGCCACGTTGCCGGCCCCGCCGGCCATCGCCGTCTCGCGCGTTTCGCGCAGCACCGGAATCGGCGCTTCCGGCGAGATGCGCTCGACCTCGCCATAGATGAAACGGTCGAGCATGGCGTCGCCGACGATGACGACGCGCGCCCCGGTCAGGCGGTCGAGGATCGCGGCCAGCGCCGAAGCGTTCGCGTCGGGGGCAGGAGAACTCATGCCGCCTTCGCTTTCTCTTCGAGGTACCAGCGATAGGTCTCGGCCACGCCCTCCCGCAGGCCGATCCGCGCCTTCCAGCCGGCCGACGTCAGACGCGAGACGTCGAGCAATTTGCGCGGCGTGCCGTCCGGCTTGCTCAGATCGAACGCTAGCGCGCCCTTATAGCCGACGACGTCGCCGACGAGCCGCGCCAGATCGGCGATGGAGATATCTTCGCCGACGCCGACATTGACGATTTCGCCCGACGAATAATTTTCCATCAGGAACAGGCAAGCATCCGCCATGTCGTCGACATGGAGGAATTCGCGGCGCGGCGTGCCGCTGCCCCAAATCGGCACGGACGGCGCGCCGGCTAGCTTAGCTTCATGAAATTTGCGGATCAGCGCCGGCAGGACATGGGAATTGGCGAGATCGAAATTGTCGTTCGGTCCATAGAGATTGGTCGGCATCAGGCTGATGGCGTCGAAACCGTGTTGCCGGCGATAGGCTTGGCACATGGCGATGCCGGCGATCTTGGCGATGGCATAGGCTTCGTTTGTCGGCTCAAGCGGGCCGGTGAGCAAGCTATCCTCGCGGATCGGCTGCGGCGCGAATTTCGGATAGATGCAGGAGGAGCCGAGAAAGACCAGCTTCTTCGCGCGCGCCTTGTAAGCCGCGTCGATGACGTTGGTCTGAATCAGCAGATTTTCGCGCAGGAAATCGGCGCGATAGGCGTCATTTGCGGCGATGCCGCCGACCTTCGCCGCGGCGAGAAAGACGTGGCTCGGCTTGATCTCTGCAAAAAAGCGCGACGTCGCGGCCGCATCGGTCAGATCCAGTTCGGCGCGCGCGCGGGTGACGATATCGCGATAGCCGGCACGTTGCAGACGGCGGACGATGGCGGAGCCGACCAGGCCGCGATGGCCGGCGACGAAGACGCGGCTGGCTTTGTCCATGCGGCCGCCTCCTGTCCTTTCGCCGCGTCAGCCGTTCTTGAACTGGCGCAGGCCCACTTCGTGGCCCGCCGCCTTCAAGGTGGCTTCCTGCTTGGCGAGCTCCATATCGTGCTCGACCATCATCTTGACCAGCGTCTTGAAATCGATTTTCGGCGCCCATTCCAGCCGCTCGCGCGCTTTGCTCGCGTCGCCGCACAAAGCGTCGACCTCGGTCGGCCGGAAATAGCGCTCGTCGATCTCGATATGCTTCTTCCAATCGAGATCCGCTAGCGCGAAGGCGGCTTCGGCGAATTCCTTGACCGAATGCATCTCCCCGGTGGCGATGACGTAATCGTCGGCTTCGTCTTCTTGCAGCATCAGCCACATAGCCTCGACATAATCGCCGGCGAAGCCCCAGTCGCGCTTAGCCTCGAGATTGCCGAGATAAAGCTTGTCCTGCAGGCCGAGCTTGATGCGGCCGACCGCCCGCGTGATCTTGCGGGTCACGAACGTCTCGCCGCGCAACGGCGACTCGTGGTTGAACAGAATGCCGTTGGCGATGAACAGGCCATAGGCTTCGCGATAGTTCACGCCGAGCCAATGGGCCGCCAGCTTGCTGACGGCGTAGGGGCTGCGCGGATAGAATGGCGTCGCCTCATTCTGCGGCGGCTTGGCCGCGCCGTACATTTCCGACGAGCCGGCCTGATAGACCCTCACTTGCATGTCGGACACTTCGACATAGTCGCGCAAAGCTTCGAACAGGCGCAGCGCGCCGGTATAGACGACGTCGGCGGTATATTCCGGCTGCTCGAACGAGACTTTGACGTGCGACTGCGCGCCGAGATTATAGACCTCGTCGGGCTGCACTTTTTCGATGATGCGGCGCAGGCTGGTGCCGTCGGTCATGTCGCCGTAATGCAGCAGCAGCTTGGCTTTGGGATCGTGCGGATCGCGATAGAGGTTGTCGATGCGATCGGTGTTGAAGGTGCTGGCGCGGCGGATAATGCCGTGGACCGTATAGCCCTTGCGCAGCAGGAAATCGGCGAGATAAGCGCCGTCCTGACCGGTGATGCCGGTGATCAAAGCCTTCTTCATCGCATCCTCGTTCGCGGCGACGATGGCCGCCTATGAGACCAAACGAGCGGTTATACACCACTTCCAGGCCGTTCGCAGCCCGCATTATCGCGCTTAGCGGTTGTTTTCAAAGGGTTTTATCGGCCCTTGAAAGGAAAGGCCCGACGCCATCTCCGGCGCCGGGCCTCGTTGCTCGATAGCTTCGTCTCGTTAGAGGATGAAGTTCGAAGCGGTCAGATCGTCGTCGTCGATGCCGGTCAGAGTGATGCTCGCGCCGCCCGGCAGGGTCAGAACCGCATCCGAACCGCTCATCGAGATCAGCGACTGGACTTCGCTGAAGTCGGCGAAATCGAACAGGCTGACGTCGATCAGGTCGTTCTCGATCTCGAAGTTCAGCACCGTATCGTGACCGTTATCGAGGGTGGCCACGACGGTATCGATGGCGCCGTCGTTTTCGCCGAGATCGAGGATGTCGTCGCCCCCGTTGCCGATCAGGATGTCCGCGCCAGCGCCGCCGAAGATGACGTCGGCGAGGTCGCTGCCGTGGACGATGTCGTCGCCGTCGCCGGCGTCGAACGGCTGGCCGAGATCGTAGCCGGCAGCTGCCGCCGCCACGAGATCAGCCGGCAGCCACACCTGGTCGTTGCCGTCTCCGGCCGCATACTGCGTGCCGTCCTCGTAAGTCCCGGCGGCGACCAGGTTGAAGTCGATGACGTCGTCGCCAGCGGTGAAGAGATCCGGCGTCAGATCGATGATCTTCGAATAGATGCCGTAACCCGAACCGTCATTCGGAACGTCCGTCCAAGTGACGAAGATATTCCCGTCGGCCAAAACCGTGACCGTCGAGTCGAGTTGCTGGCCGTTCGTCAGGTCGTTGATCAGCGTCTCGCCGCCGATCTTGTTGCCCGCGGCGTCGAAGCGCTGGCCGTAGATGCCCGCGCCGTCGCCGTCCTGGCCGTACGACGTCCAGGTGACGTAGAAGCCGCCGTCCGGCAAGCCCACGACGGACGGCTCGATCTGCTGATCCGCCGTGGTCGTGTTGACCAGGATTTCGCCGCCGACCGCGACGCCATTGGCGTCATAGATGCGGGCATAAACGCCCCAATTGTCAGTATCCTGGTTCTGGAACCAATCGTAACCGCCGCCCTGCCAAGTGACGACGAAGCCGCCATCGGCCAGCGCCGAGATGCTCGGATTGCTTTGGTCGGCGATGTTGAAGGTGTTGACCTGGAACTCGCCACCAACGGCCGCGCCCGAGGCGTCGAAGCGCTGGGCGAAGATGCCGATGCCCCAGCCATCCTGGCTGCCGTCCACCTGCCAAGCGACGACATAGCCGCCATCGGCCAGCGCGGTGACGACCGGCACGGTCTGGTTGTTGGCACCGGTGCTGTTGATTTGGACTTCACCTCCAACGGCGACTCCCGCCGCGTCGAAACGCTGGCCGAAGATGCCGTAACCGCTGCCGTCCTGATCGCCATTCGACTGCCAAACGACGAAGAAGCCGCCATCCGCCAATGCCGCGACCATCGGCAAATCCTGATGGTCGGCGGTTGTGCTGTTGACCTGGAACTCGCCGCCGACGGCGGCGCCATTGGCCGCGAAGATGCGGGCATAGACGCCGGCGCCGCTGCCGTCCTGGCCGAACGACGTCCAGGTGACGACAAAACCGCCGCCTTGCAGGGCCGTGACGGCCGGGCGTTGCTGATCGCCCGAAGTCGTCCCGTTGACCTGCAGTTCGCTGGTGAGCGAGGAGCCGTCCGGAGCGTAGATCTTGAGGAACACACCCCAGCCGTTGCCGTCCTGACCGAGCGATTCCCAAGCCACGACAGAATTGCCATTCGCCAGGGCGGCGATGCTCGGGCTGAGTTGATCGTTGTTGGTCGTGTCGTTGACCAGGAAGGAGGCATCCGGGTTGGCGTTGCCGACCGTGAGAGCGAACGTGTCGGTCACCGTCGCGCCGAACGCGTCGGTCGCGGTCACGACGATGTGGTAGACGTTGTCGCCGCCGTCCGGCGGGGTGCCCGTGAAGGCGCCCGTGATCGGGTTGAGCGTCAGCCAGTTCGGCAGCGGGCTGCCGTCCGCCTGCTGAGCGGTGAACAGCAGTTGGTCGCCCTCGTTTGGATCGTCGAAGTTGATCGAGACGTCGAACGAGATGACGTCGCCTTCCATGTAGGACTGGTCGGCGATCGGCGCGGCGACGACCGGCGGATCGTTCAACGGGTTGAACGGCGTGTCGTAGAAGAAGCGCAGGAAGATGCCGTAGCCGCTACCATCCTGCAGGTAGGAGTCATAGGCGACCGCATAGCCGCCGTTCTGCAGCCCCGTTACCACCGAGTTGATTTGGTCGTTGGCGATGACGTCGTTGAGCTTGCGCTCGCTGCCCAGCATGTTGCCGGCAGAGTCGAAACGTTGGCCGTAGATGCCGCCAGCGCTGCCGTCGGTGTTATAGGACGTCCAACTCACGACGAAGCCGCCGTCACGCAGGCTGGCGACCGCCGGCTCGACCTGCTGATCGGCCACCGTCGTGTTGATGCGGAATTCGGCCCCCATCGGCGTGCCGTCGATTTCGTAACGCTGGCCATAGATGCCCCAGCTGTCGGCATCCTGGTTGATCGATTGCCAGACCACGACGAAGCTGCCGTCTTCGAGCACCGTGACGCTTGGATTGATCTGCTCGAACAGCGTGTAAGTGTTGACCTGGAACTCGCCAGTGACCGGATTGCCGTCCGCCCCGTAGATCCGGGCCTGAACCGAGCCGCCCCAGCCGTCTTGCGTGATGCCGGAGTCGGTGGCGTTGGCGTTCCACACCACGACAAACCCGCCGTTCGGCAAGCCGGCGACTTGCGCGCCGTCCTGGCTGCCCAACGTGGTCGTGTTGACCTGGAACTCCCCGCCGACCGGTGCGGCGTTGGCGTCGAAACGCTGCGCGAACACGCCGCTACCCGAGGCGTCATAGGAATTCCATGTCACCAGGAAGCCGCCATCGGCGAGCGAAGTGATGCTGGATACGTCCTGCGAACCGGCGATGATCGTGTTGATGTGGAATTCGCTGCCGACCATGGCTCCATCCGCATCGAAGCGTTGGCCGTAGATGCCGAAGCCGTCACCGTCGGTGCCGAACGAGCTCCATGTCACGACGAAGCCGCCGTCGGCCAACTCGGCGATCGACGGATCGATCTGGCTATCGAGCATGCTGGTGTGGACCTGAAATTCGCCGCCCACCGGCGTGCCATCCTGCTCCAGACGCTGGCCGTAGACGCCCCACGAGCTGCCATCCTGGCCGAGCGACGACCATACGATGACCACATCGCCGTTCGAAAGGGTCGTCACATCAGGCAGCAACTGGTCGTTCAAGAAGTAGGTGTTGACCTGCTGGCTCGGCGTACCGCCATCGGTTTCGACCGGGGAAATAGTGAGATTGAAAGTGTCGCTGGCGGTCGCGCCGGCGAGGTCGGTCGCGGTGACTGTGACGGTGAGCGTGCCTTCGTTGCCGAAGATCGGCGTGCCCGAGAGGACGCCGGTGACCGGATCGATGGTCAGCCAGCTGGGCAGCGGATCCCCGTTATGCAACGTCGCCGAATAGCTCAACGAATCGCCGTGGATGCTGTCAACGTCGGCGAAGCTGCCGGCCGTCTCGTAGGTGAACGGGGCGTTGGTCCAGGTGGTATCGTTGCCCAGGCCGACGATGACGACGGGCGCGTCGTTCACGTTGTTGACCGTCAGATCGAACGTGTCGGCGGCGCTAAGGCCATCGAGATCGGTGGCGGTGACGATGATCGAGATCGCGCCGACATCCGTATTGCTGGGCACCCCGGACAGCACGCCCGTGCTCGGATTGATCGACAGCCACGCGGGCAACGGATCGCCGTTGGCCAGCGTCGCCGTGTAGGCGAGCGCGTCGCCGAGGTCGCCGTCCTCGAAATTGGCCGACAGATCGTAGGAGAACAGGGCGTCCTCATCCGTCGTCTGATCAGGCACGGCGACGGTCAGCGTCGGCGCGGTGTTGATGTCGGTGACGCTCAGATCGAAGGTGTCGGAGGCCGCCGCGCCGGCGATGTCAGTGACCGTGACGATGATCGAGATAGCCCCGATATCGCCGAGCCCCGGCGTGCCGGAGATTTCGCCCGTGGTCGAATTGATCGAGAGCCAGGACGGCAGCGGATCGCCGTTGGCCAGCGTGGCGCTGTAGGTCAGCGCGTCGCCGTGGATCAAGTCGTCGTCGGCGAAGTGCGCCGACAAATCGGCCGAGAACAGTTCGCCCGCATCGACCGAGCCATCGGCGAGAGCGATGGAGACGACCGGCGCGTCATTGACGTTCTGAACCGTGAGGACGAATTCGTCGCTCGCCGTCGCGCCGTCGAGATCGGTCGCGGTGACGACGATCGAGATGGCACCGACATCGTCGTTATCCGGCGTGCCGGAGAAGATGCCGGTCGCCGGGTCGATCGACAGCCAGGCCGGCAGCGGATCGCCGTTAGCCAGGGTCGCGGCGTAGGTCAGCACGTCGCCGACATCGGCGTCATTGAAGTTGCTGGAGATGTCGAGTGAAAAGACCGCATCTTCGTCGGTCGCCGTATCGGCGAGAGCCACACTCACGACCGGCGTGTCGTTGACGTTGGTGACGGTGAGGTCGAACGTGTCGGAAGCCGACAGCCCGCCTTCGTCCGTCGCCGTGACGGTGATCGAGATCGCGCCGATGTCGGCGTCGTCGGGGATGCCCGAGAGAACGCCGGTGACCGGGTCGATCGAGAGCCAAGCCGGCAGCGGATCGCCGTTAGCCAGGGTCGCCGTGTAGGTCAGCACGTCGCCGAGATCGGGGTCGGCGAAGTTGCTCGAGATATCGAGGGAGAACGCGCTCTCCTCGGCCACCGGCTGATCGGCGATCGCGTAAGTGACGATCGGCGCGTGATTGAAGTCGGGCACCGTCAGATTGAACGAGATCGTCGTCGTCGCGGTATCGCCGTTCGAAGCTTCGGCGGTGGTGACTGCGACGTTCAGGCTATAGGTCGCAGGCGGAATGACCGGCAACGAGATTTCCAGACCGGCGAGCTGCGCTGGGGTCAGGCTCCAGGTGCCGTTGCCGTTGTCGGTGCCGGCCGAGAGCAGGGCGCCCGCCGGCAGGTCGCTGATGAGGATCGCAATGATGCTCTCCGAGCCGTCGATGTCCGACAGAGCGGCCTGAATGTCGAGGCCGGCGACAGCGATGGTCTCGCCGGTCTCGCCGAGGGTGAAGACGCGCGTGGCGATGCCCGCGCCCGAACCGTCATGCGAGTAATCGTACCAGGAGACGACGACGCTGCCGTCGGACAGGGTAGAGACGCTCGGCTGCAGCTGCGTGCCGTCGGTCGTCTGGTTGATCAACAACTCGTTGCCGACCTTGGCTCCGGCGGCGTCGAGCCGCTGGCCATAGACTTCCCAGGTGCCGCCAACGCTGTCAAACGACGACCAAGTGACGAAGTAACCGCCGTCCGGCAAGGCCGTGACGGAAGGCTCGATCTGCTGATCGGCCGTGGTGGTGTTGACCAGAATTTCGCCGGTCACCGGGTTGCCGTTGGCATCGTAGATGCGGCTGTAGATGCCCCAGTTGTCCGTGTCCTGATTCTGGAACCAGCTATAGCTTTCCGACTGCCAAGTGACGACGAAACCGCCCCCAGCGAGACCGGTGATGCTCGGATTGCTCTGGTTGCCGACCCAGAAGCTGTTGACTTGAAGCTCGCCGCCGACCGGCGCGCCCGAGGCGTCGTAACGCTGAGCGTAGATGCCGTTCGCCCAGCCGTCTTGGTTGCCGTCCGACTGCCAGGCAATGACATAGCCGCCGTCGCCCAAGCCAGCCGCAACCGGCAGACTTTGATTATTGGCGAGAGTGCTGTTGACCAGGAACTCGCCGCCAACCGGCGTGCCCGACGCGTCATAACGCTGGGCGTAAACGCCAGAACCTTCACCGTCCTGCGAAGCGCTGTAGGACTGCCAAACGACGAGGTAACCGCCGTCGGCGAGCGCGGTGACGGCGGGCGCCTCCTGGCTACCATCGGTCGCGGTGTTGACCTGGAATTCGCCGCCTATCGGCGTACCGTCTGCTTGGAAGCGCTGGCCGTAGATGCCATAGCTGTCGCCATCCTGGCCGTTGGAGGTCCAGGTGATGACGAAATCGCCGCCGGCAAGCGCCGTGACGGAGGGGTTCAACTGCGCGCCGAGCACGTGCGTATTGACTTGGAACTCGGTCGTGACTGGCGTGCCGTCAGCGCCATAGATGTTGGCGTAGATGCCGCCGTCTTCGCCGTCCTGGTTCATCGAAACCCAGACAGTGACGAAGGTGCCGTTGGCGAGACCCGCGACGTTCGGCAGGATTTGGTCGCCGGCCGTGGTTTGATTGGCGAAGAACTCGTTACCGCCCTCGAAATCCGCGACAGGCGCCGGGATCTCGATGGCGGTGACGTCCTGCGCCGTCACGATCGGCGCGTCGGCGACGGCCGCGACGGCGACCGTGACGGTCGCGGTGGCGTTGGCGCCGTTGCTGTCGGTGACGGTGTAGTCGAAGGTCGCGACGCCGCTGAAGTTCGGCGCCGGGGTGAACAGCACGTCGCCGTCCACCGTCAGTTCGACCGTTCCGCCCACGGCGTTGCTCACGCCGGTGATGGTCAGCGTGTCGCCGACATCCACGTCGAAGTCGTTGGCCAGCAGGTTGGCCGCGAGATAGGTGGCCGGCGTGTCTTCCACCGCATCGACCGCGTCGGCCGCTGCGACCGGGCCGTCATTCGTGTTCACGACCGTGATGTCGAACTCGTCAGAGGCGGTTTCACCGGCGAGATCGGTGACGGTGACGACGATCGAGATCACGCCGACATCGTCGTTCTCCGGCGTGCCCGAGAGGACGCCGGTCTGCGGATCGATGCTGAGCCATGCGGGCAGCGGGTCGCCGTTGGCCAGAGTGGCCGTGTAGGTCAGCTCGTCGCCGACATCCGCGTCGGCGAAATTGCCCGATACGTCGAGCGAGAACGGCGCGTCCTCGTCGGTCGTCTGATCGGCGATCTCGACGGCGACCGTCGGCGCGCCGTTGATGTTGTCGATGCTCAGCTCCAGCGTCACCGCGGCGCTTTCGCCGGCGATGTCGGTCGCGGTCACGACGATGGAGATGGCGCCGATGTCGCCATTGCCCGGCGTGCCGATCAGCTCGCCGCTGACCGGATCGATCGACAGCCACGCGGGCAGCGGGTCGCCGTTCGCCAGCGTCGCCGTATAGGTCAGCTCGTCGCCGTGGATCAGGTCGACGTCCTCGAAGTGGTCGGCCATGGCGTAGCCGAATTCTTCGCCTTCATTGGCCGAGAGCGGATCGGCTTCGAACAGCACCACCGGCGCGTCGTTCACGTTCGCCACGGTCAGCGTGAAGCTGGTGGACACGGAAGCGCTGGCGCTGTCGGTAGCGGTGATCACGATGGTCATCACGCCGACATCGTCGTTGCTCGGCGTGCCGGAAAGCTCGCCGGTCGACGGGTCGATCGACAGCCAGCCCGGCAGCGGATCGCCGTTCGGCAGCGTGGCGGAGTAGAGCACCGCGTCGAAGCCGAGGGTATCGCCGAACTGGAGGTCGTCGTCGTCGAAATGCGCCGAGACGTCGTAGGAGAAAGCCGCGTCTTCGTCGACCGCCTGATCGGGAATGCCGACGGTGACGACCGGGGCGTCGTTGACGTTGTCGACGTTGATGTCGAAGGCTTCCGTCGCCGTCGCGCCGGCCAGATCGGTCGCGGTGACGACGATGGAGAAGATGCCGACGTCGCCGTTCTCAGGCGTGCCCGAGAGAATGCCGGTCGCCGGATCGATCGACAGCCAGGCCGGCAACGGATCGCCGTTGGCCAACGTCGCCGTGAAGGTCAGCTCGTCCCCATGGATGACGTCGTCATCGGCGAACGCAGCCCCGGCGTCGTAGCTGAAGGCCGCATCCTCGTCGGTGTTGAGATCGGGGATCGCGACGGTGACGACCGGCGCGTCGTTGACGTTCTCGACCGTGAGGTCGAACGTGTCGGACGCGGTCGCGCCGGCCAAGTCGGTCGCGGTGACGGTGATCGAGATCGTGCCGACGTCGCCATTGTCCGGCGTGCCGGACAGCTCGCCGGTGGCGGGGTCGATGCTCAGCCAAGCCGGCAACGGATCGCCGTTCGACAGCGTCGCCGAGTAAGTCAGCTCGTCGCCCACATCGGCGTCGGCGAAGTTGGCCGACACGTCGAGCGAGAAGAGCGCGTCCTCGTCCGTCGACTGATCGGCGATCACGACCGCGACGGTCGGACCGTCGTTGGTGTTGTTGACCGTGAGATCGAACGTATCGGAGGTCGTGGCGCCGGCAAGGTCGGTCGCCGTCACAATGATCGAATAGATGCCGACGTCGCCGTTCTCCGGCGTGCCGGACAGTTCGCCCGTGACCGGGTCGATACTCAACCAGCTCGGCAGCGGATCGCCGTTGGCCAGCGTCGCGCTATAGCTCAGCACGTCGCCATGGATGCTGTCGTCATCGGCGAAGTGGGCCGCGGCGTCGTAGCTGAAGGCGGCGTCTTCGTCGGTCGCGGCGTCGGCGATAGCCACGGTCACGACCGGCGCGTCGTTCACGTTTTCGACCGTGAGGTCGAACGTGTCGGACGCGGTCGCGCCAGCCAGGTCCGTCGCGGTGACCGTGACGGAGATCGTGCCGACGTCGCCATTGTCGGGCGTGCCGGACAGTTCGCCGGTGGCGGGATCGATGCTCAGCCAAGCCGGCAGCGGGTCGCCGTTCGCCAGCGTCGCCGTGTAGCTCAGCGCGTCGCCGAGGTCGACATCGGCGAAATTGCCGGAAACGTCGAGCGAGAAGAGCGCGTCTTCGTCCGTCGACTGATCGGCTATGGCGACGGTCACGACCGGCGCATCGTTCACGTTGGCGACGGTCAGATCGAACGTGTCGGACGCGGTCGCGCCGGCCAGATCGGTGACGGTGACGATGATCGAGATCGCGCCGACGTCGCCGTTGGCCGGGGTGCCGGACAGAGTTCCGGTGTTGGCGTCGATCGACAGCCAGCTCGGCAGCGGATCGCCGTTGGCCAACGTCGCCGAGTAGCTCAGCGTGTCGCCATGAATGCTGTCGTCGTCGGCGAAGTGGCCGGCGGCGCTATAGGAGAAGGCCGCGCCTTGCGCGATCGCGGCGTCAGCGAGCGCGAGGGTCACGACCGGCGCGTCGTTCACGTTGACGACGGTGATGTTGAACGTGTCGCTGGCGGACTCGCCGAAGCTGTCCGTGACGGTGACGGTCACCGCGACGATGCCGACATCGCCATTGTCCGGCGTGCCGGAGATGACGCCGGTGCTCGGGTCGATGCTCAGCCAGCTCGGCAGCGGATCGCCGTTCGACAGGACCGCCGCATAGAGCAGCGGATCGGCGAAGTCGGGATCGTAGAAGTTGGCCGACAGATCGTAGGCGAAGACCGCATCCTCGTCGGTCGCGGTATCGGCGATCGGCGTCGCGACGATCGGGGCCGTGTTGGTGTCCTCGATCACCACTTCGAGGTTCTCGAAGTTCGAGACCTGCAGATCGAAGGCGGTGAATTGGAAGACGGCGCCGTCGTCGCTGTTCGGATCGTTGTTGGCCGCAAGGAACGCCTGGAAGGCGGCGATATCCTGCTGGATCGCGCTGTTCGCGGCCTCAGCCGAGGTCAAGACCAGACGCAGGGTGTCGTTGCCGGTGTTGCCGGTGTAAATGTCCGACGCGCCAAGGTTCTCGCCGACGCGATGGATAACGATGTCGTCGCCCTGGCCGGCATCGACATAGTCGTTGCCCGAACCGGCGTCGATCGTGTCGTTGTTGGCCGGATAGTTCAGATCGAAGGTGTCGGAGACCGAGGCGCCAGACGCATCCGTCGCCGTCACGGTGATCAGCAGCGGGCTGCCGGAAACCGCGCCTTCCGACGAGTCGCCATAGATCGTGTCGTGTCCGGAACCGCCGTAGAGGACGTCGTTGCCGGCGCCGCCTTCGATGGTGTCGTTGCCCGAGCCGCCGTCGATTTCGTCATTGCCGACGCCGCCGAACAGCGTGTCGTGGCCGGTGCCGCCGATCAGCATGTCGTTCCCGGCGCCGCCGTCGATCGTGTCGTTGCCGGCCCCGCCGTCGATCGTGTTGTTGAGGCCGTTGCCGTTTAGGGTGTTGTTGCCTGGGCCGCCAACGACGTTCGTGTTGTCGCCGACCGCGCCATGGGCGAGATAGCCCGAGATCACGCCGGTCGTCGGGTCGATATGCAGCCAGCTCGGCAGCGGATCGCCGTTGGCCAGCGTCGCCGAGTAGCTCAGAACGTCGCCATGGATGCTGTCGTCGTCGGCGAAGTGCGAGGAGACATCGTAGAGGAACGGCATATCCTCGACGACCGTCTGGTCGGCAAGCGCGACGACGACAACCGGCGCATCGTTCACGTTCTGCACGGTGACGTCGAACGTGTCGGACACGCTCGCGCCCGCGAGGTCCGTCGCGGTGACGGTGACGGAGAAGGCGCCGACATCCCAATTGTCGGGGGTGCCGGTGAACTGGCCGGTGGCCGGGTCAAACGAGAGCCAAGCCGGCAGCGGATCGCCGTTGGCCAGCGTCGCCGTGTAGGTCAAGACGTCGCCCAGGTCTTCGTCGGCGAAGTTGCCGGACACGTCGAAGGTGAAGACGGAGTCCTCGGGCGTGGCCTGATCGGGAATCGCGAAGGTCACGGTCGGGCCGTCGTTGGTGTTGACGACCGTGAGATCGAAGGTGTCGCTGGCGGTCGCGCCGGCGAGATCGGTCGCGGTGACGATGATGCTGTAAGCGCCTACGTCGCCGTTCGCCGGAACGCCGGAGATGGCGCCCGTGACCGGATTGATCGACAGCCAAGCCGGCAGCGGATCGCCGTTCGACAGCGTGGCGCTGTAGCTCAGCACGTCGCCATGGATCGTGTCGTCATCGGCGAAGGCCGCGGCGGCATCGAAGGTGAACACGGCGTCTTCGTCGGTCGAAACATCGGCGATGGCGACCGTGACGACCGGCGCGTCGTTCACGTTCTCGACCGTCAGGTCGAACGTATCGGACACCGAAGCGCCCGAACCGTCGGTCGCGGTGACGGTGACGCTGTAGAGGCCGACATCGCCGTTGGCCGGCGTGCCGGACAGAGTGCCGGTGGCGGCGTCGATCGACAGCCAAGAGGGCAGCGGATCGCCGTTCGCGAGAGTGGCGGAGAACGTCAGGACGTCGCCGAGGTCTTCATCGGCGAAGCTGCCGGAGACGTCGTAAGAGAACGGCGCGTCTTCGTCGGTCGTGGTATCAGCGATGGCGACCGTCACGGTCGGGCCGTCGTTGGTGTTGACGACCGTGAGGTCGAACTGGTCGCTGGCGGTCGCGCCGGCCAGATCCGTGGCGGTGACGATGATCGAGATCACGCCGACATCGCCGTTGGCCGGCGTGCCCGAGAGGAGACCGGTGGCCGGGTCGATACTCAGCCAAGCCGGCAGCGGATCGCCGTTCGACAGCGTCGCCGAGTAGCTCAGCACGTCGCCATGGATGGTGTCGTCGTCGGCGAAATTGGCCGAGGCGTCATAGCTGAAGGCGGCATCCTCGTCGGTCGCGGCATCAGCGATTCCGACGGTGACGACCGGCGCGTCGTTCACGTTCGCGACCGTCAGGTCGAACGTATCGGACGCGCTCGCGCCGGCCAGATCCGTCGCGGTGACGAGGATCGAGATTACGCCGACGTCGCCGTTGGCCGGGGTGCCGGACAGTTCGCCGGTGACCGGGTCGATGGCCAGCCAAGCCGGCAGCGGATCGCCGTTGGCCAGCGTCGCCGAGTAGCTCAACACGTCGCCGAGATCGACGTCGGCGAAGTTGCCGGAGACGTCGAGCGAGAACAGCGCATCTTCGTCGGTGGTCTGGTCGGCGATGGCGACCGTGACGACCGGCACGTCGTTGACGTTGGTGACGGTGAGGTCGAACGTGTCGCTGGCGGAAGCGCCGGCGAGATCGGTGGCGGTGACGACGATCGAGATCACGCCGACGTCGCCGTTGGCCGGGGTGCCCGAGAGCTCGCCGGTGACCGGGTCGATGGTCAACCAGGCCGGCAGCGGGTCGCCGTTGGCCAGCGTCGCGCTGTAGCTGAGAACATCGCCGTGGATGCTGTCATCATCAGCGAAGTTCGCAGCCGCGTCGTAGGAGAAGGCCGCATCTTCGTTCGTCGCGGCATCAGCGATGGCGACCGTGACGACCGGGGCATCGTTGACGTTGGCGACCGTGAGGTCGAACGTGTCGCTGGCGGAAGCGCCGGCGAGATCGGTCGCAGTGACGAGGATCGAGATCACGCCGACATCGCCGTTATCCGGCGTGCCGGACAGCTCGCCGGTGACCGGGTCGATGGTCAGCCAAGCCGGCAGCGGGTCGCCGTTCGCGAGGGTGGCGGAGAACGTCAGGACGTCGCCGAGGTCTTCGTCGGCGAAGCTGCCGGAGACGTCGTAGGAGAACGGCGCGTCTTCGTCGGTCGCGGTGTCGGCGATGGCGACCGTAACGGTCGGGCCGTCGTTGGTGTTGACAACCGTGAGGTCGAACTGGTCGCTGGCGGTCGCGCCGGCGAGGTCAGTGGCGGTGACGATGATCGAGATCACGCCGACGTCGCCGTTGGCCGGAGTGCCGGACAGTTCGCCGGTGGCCGGGTCGATGCTCAGCCAAGCCGGCAGCGGATCGCCGTTGGCCAGCGTCGCGCTGTAGCTCAGCACGTCGCCATGGATGGTGTCGTCGTCGGCGAAATTGGCCGAAGTGTCGTAGCTGAAGGCCGCATCCTCGTCGGTCGCAGCGTCGGCGATGCCGACGGTGACGACTGGCGCGTCGTTGACGTTCTCGACGGTCAGGTCGAACGTATCGGACACCGAAGCGCCCGAAGCGTCGGTCGCGGTGACGGTGACGCTGTAGAGGCCGACATCGCCGTTGGCCGGCGTGCCGGACAGAGTCCCGGTGTTGGCGTCGATGGACAGCCAAGAGGGCAGCGGATCGCCGTTCGACAGCGTCGCGCTGTAGCTCAGCACGTCGCCGAGGTCTTCATCGGCGAAGCTGCCGGAGACGTCGTAGGAGAACGGCGCGTCTTCGTCCGTCGTGGTGTCGGCGATGGCGACCGTAACGGTCGGGCCGTCGTTGGTGTTGACGACCGTGAGGTCGAACTGGTCGCTCGCGGTCGCGCCGGCCAGATCCGTGGCGGTGACGATGATCGAGATCACGCCGACGTCGCCGTTGACCGGGGTGCCCGAGAGGAGACCGGTGGCCGGGTCGATGCTCAGCCAGGCCGGCAGCGGATCGCCGTTGGCCAGCGTGGCGCTGTAGCTCAGCACGTCGCCATGGATCGTGTCGTCGTCGGCGAAATTGGCCGAGGCGTCGTAAGTGAAGGCGGCATCCTCGTCGGTCGAGGCGTCGGCGATGCCGACGGTGACCACCGGCGCGTCGTTCACGTTCTCGACCGTCAGGTCGAACGTATCGCTGGCGGTGGCGCCCGAAGCGTCGGTCGCAGTCACGGTGACGCTGTAGAGGCCGACATCGCCGTTGGCCGGCGTGCCGGACAGTTCGCCGGTGGCCGGATCGATGCTCAGCCAAGCCGGCAGCGGGTCGCCGTTGGCGAGGGTGGCCGAATAAGTCAGAACGTCGCCGACGTCCACGTCCGCAAAGTTGGCCGAGGCGTCGTAGGAGAAGGCGGCATCCTCGTCGGTCGTCTGATCCGGAATGACGACGGTCACGACCGGCACGTCATTCACATTCTCGACGTTCAGGAAGAAGCTGTCGGAAGCCGACGCGCCCGAAGAGTCGGTCGCGGTGACGACGATCTCCAGGCCGTAGCTCGGCGCCGCCATCTGCACGACGATGTCGTTGAAGTCAGCGTCGCCATATTGCCAATCTTCGAAGCCGTAGCGGATCTCGCCGCCGACCGGGGTCTCGGAGACATAGTCGATGCCGCCCGGATTGAGGGCAAGATGCGGGCCGGTGGCGAGCTGATGGATGGTCGTGCCGCTGACCTGCTGCTCGCCCGACGGGCCGACATACCAGAGCTGCGGATTGACGCTGTTGAGCGTGGCCGGCGAACCGTCGCCGTTGCGGAATTCGAGGTGGCCGTTGTTCAGGTCGAAGCCGGCGTAGCCGCCGTTGGCGTTATAGCCGTTGACGACCATGAACAGGCCGATGCTGTTGCCTGCCGCGGCCGAAACGGGGACGGACGTGCCTTCAGGCTGCGTCGTCGCGCCGGCGAAAGCCAGCTTGACGCCGACGATATTGCCGGCGCCGTCCACTTCGTAATAGCCGATGGTGTTGTTGTTCGACGATTCGGCGTTAACGAAAGTCAGAGTGCCGGTCTGGCTGCCGCCAGTGACGTCGCCGTTCTCCGGAGTGCCGGAGAGCACGCCGGTCACCGGATCGATGCTCAACCAAGACGGCAGCGGATCGCCGTTGGCCAGCGTGGCGCTGTAGGTGATCGAATCGCCGTGGATGATGTCGTCATCGGCGAAGTTGGCCGAGGCGTCATAGGAGAACGGCGCATCCTCGGTCGCGGTCTGATCCGGAATGGCCACGGTCACGACCGGCGCGTCGTTCACGTTCTGAACCGTCAGGTCGAAGGTGTCGCTGACGGAAACGCCCGAACCGTCGGTCGCGGTCACGGTGATGGAATAGGCGCCGACATCGCCATTGTCGGGCGTGCCGGACAGAGTCCCGGTGGTGGCGTCGAGCGACAGCCAAGACGGCAGCGGATCGCCGTTGGACAAGGTCGCAGTATAGGTCAGCGAATCGCCGGCATCGACATCGTCGAAGTTCGCAGAAACGTCATACGAGAACGGCGCGTCCTCGTCCGTGATCTGATCGGCGATCGCGACAGTCACAACCGGCGCGTCGTTCACATTGGCGACCGCCAGGTCGAAACTGTCGGAGGCGCTGGCGCCGGCCAGATCGGTGGCGGTGACGATGATGCTGATCGTGCCGACATCGCCGTTCTCCGGCGTGCCCGAGAGCTCGCCGGTGACCGGATCGATGCTCAGCCAAGCCGGCAGCGGATCGCCGTTGGCCAGCGTCGCGCTGTAGCTCAGCACGTCGCCAAGATCTTCGTCGGCGAAATTGCCGGCGACGTTTAGCGAGAAGGCCGCGTCTTCGTTCACGGCCTGATCTGCGATCGCCATGGTCACGACGGGCGCATCGTTCACGTTGGCGACGGTCAGGATAAACGTGTCGGAGACCGAAGTTCCAGACTGGTCGGTCGCGGTCACGACGATGCTGTAAGCGCCGACATCGCCGTTCTCCGGCGTGCCGGAGAATAGGCCGGTGGCCGGGTTGAAGGACAGCCAGGCCGGCAGCGGATCGCCGCTGGAGAGCGTCGCGGCATAAGTCAGCACATCGCCATGAATCGTGTCGTCATCGGCGAAGTTGGACGCGGCGTTGTAGCTAAAGAGCGCGTCTTCGTCGGTCGTCTGGTCCGGAATGGCCACCGTGACGACCGGAACGTCGTTCACATTGGTGACGGTGAGCGCGAACGCGTCGCTGGTATGCGCGCCCGCCTGGTCGGTAACGGTGACGACCACGCCGATCGTGCCGACATGGCCGTTGGCCGGCGTGCCCGAAAGGACGCCAGTGATCGGATCGATCGACAGCCAACTCGGCAGCGGGTCGCCGTTCAGCAGCGTCGCGCTGTAAGTCAGCACATCGCCATGGATGAAATCGACGTCGTTGAAATAGCCCGACGCGTCGAACGAGAACGGCGCGTCTTCGGCCATCGCCTGGTTCGGCAGCAACACGCTGACGACTGGGGAATCGTTGACGTTGGTGATGGTGAGATCGAACGTGTCGCTGACGCTTTCGCCCGACTCGTCGGTCGCGGTGACGGTCACGGAAATGCCGCCGACGTCGCCGTTGAGCGGCGTGCCGGACAGTTGGCCGGTCGCCGGGTTGATCGACAGCCAAGCCGGCAGCGGATCGCCGTTCGCCAGCGTGGCGGTGTAGGTCAGCGAATCGCCGACGTCGTCGTCCAGGAAGTTGGCGCTGGTGTCATAGGTGAAGAGCGCGTCTTCCGGCGTCGTCTGATCGGGGATGGCGATCGAGACGACCGGCGCGTCGTTCACGTTCTCGATGGTGAGAATGAACGTGTCGGAGGTCGAAGCGCCCGATTCGTCGGTCGCGGTGACGACGATTTCGTAGGAGGTCGCGCCGCCCGTCAGATACAGGTTGAAGACGGTGTCGTCGAAGTCCTGGTCGCCGAGCCCGAAGAGATCCTCGAAGCCGATCCGCACGAGGCCGCCGCCGAGGTCGGTTTCCGTCGTATGGTCGAGGCCGTCGGCGTTCAGCGCGTTGTTCGCGGCCGAATGGTAGATGTCGCCGCCGATCTGCTGGCTGCCCGAGGCGCCGACATACCAAAGCTGCGGATTGACCGTGTTGACCGTCGCCGGATTGCCCGACGAATCGCGGAATTCGAGATGGCCGTTGGCCAGATCGAGGCCGGCATACTGGCCGTTCACGTCATAGCCGTTGCCGATCAGGAAGAAGCCGAGCGTATTGCCGGCCGCCGCGGAAACCGGCGCGGTCGAGACGCCGGAGACCAGCGAGCCGCCGTCGCCGACGGCGCTGCTGTTCTCCCACACGAACTTGACATTCGTGATGTTGCCCGCGCCGTCGATTTCGTAGGAACCGACGGTGTTGCGATAACCCGCGCTCTCGCCCATGAAGGTGACGTTGCCCGACTGGCCGCTGTTCGCGCCCACGTTCGGCGGCGTGCCCGAGATCACGCCAGTGACGGGATCGATGGTCAGCCACGGCGGCAGCGGGTCGCCGTTCGCCAGGGTCGCCGTGTAGGTCAGCGAATCGCCATGAATCGTGTCGTCGTCGGCGAAGTGCGAGGACGTGTCGTAGGAGAACGGCGCGTTCTCCGCGGCCGCCTGATCGGGGATCGCGACGGTGACGACCGGGGCGTCGTTCACGTTGGTGACGGTCAAGGCGTAAGTGTCGTTGACCGAAGCGCCGGCCAGGTCGATCGCGGTGACCTTCACCGAGATGACGCCGACGTCGCTGTTGGTCGGCGTGCCCGAGAAGGTGCCGGTCACACCGTCGAACGACAGCCACGACGGCAGCGGATCGCCGTTCGCCAGGGTCGCCGTGAAATGCAGCGTGTCGCCCACGTCGACATCGGCGAAGTTGCTCGCGACGTTGAACGTGAACACGGCGTCTTCCGCCGTCGTCTTGTCGGGGATCGCCACGGCGACCGTCGGGCCGTCGTTGGTGTTGGTGACGGTCAAGTTGAAGGTGTCGTTGGCCGAGGCGCCCGAGCCGTCGGTCATCGTGACTTTCACCGAGATCGTGCCGACGTCGCCGTTGGCCGGCGTGCCAGAGAGCACGCCGGTCGCGGCATTGATCGTCAGCCATGACGGCAGCGGATTGCCGTTCGACAGCGTCGCGCTGTAGGTGCGCGTATCGCCGACATCGACGTCGGCGAAGTTGCCGGCCGTGGCCAGCGTGAATGCGGCATCCTCGGCGGTCGCCATGTCGGCGATCATGGCCGCGACGGTCGGCGCGTCATTGACGCCGGTGATGGTGACGGTGACGGTCGCCGTATCGGTCAGGCCGCCCTGATCGGTGACGGTATAGGTGAAGCTGTCGGTGATCGTCTGGCCGGCCTTTAGCGTCTGCAGATAAGCCGAGCCGGCGGCGTTGTAATTGATCGTGCCGTCGGCGTTCACCGAGAGCGCGACGCCGAGCGAGCTGGTGGCGGCCACGCCGCTGACGGTCAGCGAATCGCCGACGTCGCCGCCCGTGCTGTCGTTGCTCAGCACGTTGATGATGCCGTACTGGTCCTCGGTCACGCCGACGCTGTCGTTCACCGCGTCAGGCGCGGAGTTCGGCGGCGCGACGACGACGACCTGCAGGTTTTCGAAAGTGCGCACGTCCAGGTGGAACGACTGGAAGTGGAAGGTCGGGCCGCCCGAGTTGTTCGGGTTGGAATTGGCGGCTAGGAAAGCTTGATAGTTGGCGATGTCCTGCTGCACCGAGGCGCTGTTGTACTGCGCCTGCGTGAGCACGAGCTTCAAAGTGTCCCAGCCCTTGTTGCCCTCGTAGACGTCATGGCTGCCGATATTCTCGGACGCGACGTAAGTGGCGATATCGTTGCCGTCTTCGCCCTTCAGGACGTCGCTGCCGGCGCCGCCGTCCATCTGGTCGTCGCCGCTGCCGCCGAAGATGTTGTCGTTGCCGTCCTCGCCGAACAGGCGGTCATTGTCGTTGCCGCCGCGAATCGTGTCGTTGCCCGTGCCGCCGTAAATCACGTCGTCGCCGGCGTCGCCGTCGATCGAATCGTTGCCTTCGCCGCCGTAGATCAAGTCCTGGCCGTTGCCGCCGGAAATGTTGTCATTGCCGAACTGGCCGTAAATCTTGTCGTCGCCGTCGCCGCCCGAGATGTTGTCGTTGTAATTGAGTTTGCCGCTGGCGGTCGCATCGACATTCACGGTGATGACGAGGTCGTTGAAGTCGGCGTCGCCGAGGTTGTGCAGATCCTCGAATTTCAGCGTGGTCGAACCGTTGCTGTTCAGCGTCTCGTTGACGTGATCCTTGCCGTCCGAGTTCAGCGCCAGGGGCGCGCCCTGGCTGCCGGCGGCGGCGTGGTAGGTCGCGCCGGAAAGGGCGGTCGCCACGCCGGTGGCGCTGACGTAATAGAGCTGCGGCGCGGTGCTGGAGGTCGTCGCCGGCGAGCCGTCGCTGTTGCGGAATTCGAGATATCCCGTCGTCAGGTTGAAGGCCGAATAGCTGTTGTTGGCGGTAAAGCCGTTGGAGACGATGAAGAAACCGAGCGTGTTGCCGGCAGCGGCCGAAACGGTGGCGGTCGTCCCCGAGGTCAGCGAGCCGCCCGAGCCGCTGGCGCTGGAGTTGGCGAAGATGAACTTCACGCCGACGATATTGCCGGCGCTGTCGATCTCGTAATAGCCGAGCGTGTTCTTGTTGTCGGCCGCTTCGCTGTTGAAGGTGACGGTCGCGGTCTGGCCGGCCGGCGGATTGGCGGGATCGTAGTCGCCGTAAATGACGTCCTGACCGCCGCCGCCGATGAGCGTGTCGTTGCCGGCGCCGCCATAGAGCTTGTCGTCGCCTTCGCCGCCGTCCAGCACATCGTTGCCGGCGCCGCCGCGCAACACGTCCTGGCTGTTGCCGCCATAGAGCTTGTCGTCGCCGTCGCCGCCGTCGAGATCATCCTCGCCGTCGCCGCCATAGAGCGTGTCCTTGCCGGCGCCGCCCCGAAGGACGTCCTTGCCGTTGCCGCCATCGAGCGTGTCGTCGCCGTCGCCGCCGTCCAGCACGTCGTCGCCGTCGCGGCCGTAGAGCTTGTCGTTGCCCGTGCCGCCGTTCAAGACGTCGTTGCCGTTGCCGCCGTCGATGGTGTCGTTGCCAGCGCCGCCGTTGAGGACGTCATTGCCGTCGCCACCATTGATCGTGTCGTTGCCCGACCCGCCAGTGATGGTGTCGTTGCCGTTGGTGCCGTTGTAGGTCGCCATGTTTCGTCCCCCGGAGGGCCTCTGTTCCGCTTGTTCAGAGGCCAGCGATATGCCTATGAGCCCGACTCTGAGTCAGGCTACATGCACATATAAGCAAATCTTTATATACTTATCAAGAGATTCATACTTCAGATGGGTAGGTGTATCGCCTACCTCTGAAATCAGAGCCAGAGGAATCTGTAGTTAATTGAAAATTAAGGATAAATTTTATCTTTCAAAGTGCGCTCCAATCGCCCGAGGATGCCGTCCTTGTCCCAATCGGAGAGGGCTTTTTGCCGCGCGACCGTCCCCAACGCGGCTCGCTGGGCGGAGTCCGCCGCCAGCATCCGCAGGGCGGCGGCCATAGCCGCCCCGTCGTCGGGCGGGACCACGAGGCCGCAACCGGCAACCGCCATGGCGACCTGGGTGCCGGGATGGGCGCCCGCGATCACCGGCCGGCCGGTCGCCAGCATGCCGCCGAGCTTCGACGGCATGACCAAGTCGGCCGCGTCGGCACGCTGCGGCAGGAGATGCACGTCGGCCAGATTCAAGAGATCGCCGAGCCGCTCCAAAGGCTGCAGCGGCAGGAAACGCACGTTGGCCAAGCCGCGCGCGCCGTCCTGCAGGCGCTGACGCGCCGCGCCCTCGCCGCAGAGCACGACGGCGATGTTCGGGTCGCCGGCAACGGCGCGCGCCGTGTCGATCAGCGTATCCAGCCCCTGCTTCTCGCCCATGTTGCCGGAATAGAGCGCGACGATCTGATCCGGCGCGATGCCGAGCTCGGCGCGGTAGGGATTGGGCCCCGTTTGCGGCTGGATCGACGCCGCTTCGACCCAATTGGGATAGAGCCCGGTCTTGGCGTGCGCCGCGCCCTTGCGCCACAAGCGCTCCTGCATCCGCAGCGAGATCGTCGTGGCGAAATCGAAGCGCCGCAGCAGCCAATTGTCGACCGCCAGCGTCGCCTTCTTCAAGCCGCCGCTCGGCAGCAGGCCCATGTCGAAAGCGGCGTCGACCTCAAGGTCCTGCACATGGGTCCAGGCCAGCGCGCCCGACAGCCGCGCCGCCGCCCAACCGACCGGCTCGGCGAACATCGGTGGCTTGATCGTGCAGACGACATCGGGCCGAAAGCGAAGGGCTTGCCACAGCATGGCCGGCAAGCTCGAGAGCGCGAAGCTCAAGAGATGGACGGCGCGCTTGACGCCCGACGGTTTGGCCGGCACCCAGAGCGGGCAACGCGTGACGCGCACGCCCTTGATCGTCTCGCCGCGCCACATCCAGGCGCTATAGCCGTCGCGCACCTTCCAGTCGGGATAATAGGGCGGCGTGGTGACGACGCGGATCTCGTGGCCGCGCGCGGCGAACCAGTCGCACATCTCGGCCGTGAACTTACCGATGCCGGTCAATTCGGGCGCGTAATTGATGCTGTAGACGAGGATGCGCATGAGGTCTCAAGAATCCGTCTTGCGGGCGCGCACGACGAGACAGTCGCCGCGCATGGCCCGATTGAGCAGGAAAAGCGCCGGAAAGAACAGGCCGCGCGCCAACAGCATCAGCCCAGCCACCAGCGGCAGCGAGCGCAATTGGCGCGTCGGCGTGCCGGGCCGAGCGTAGATCGCCGCGACGATCGACTGCGCCAGCCATAGCGCCGGCGTGACGCAATGGCGATGCGTCAACGCGAAACCTTCTTCAGCCAAAAGGCGCTCAAGGCTGCCCGGCGTAAAATGGCTCAGGTGATAGGGCACATGCCAATTGATCCAGTCGCGACCGAACAGATCGCGGAACATGCTGGCCCCGTTCGGCAAGCTGATCCAGACCTCGCCGCCGGGCGTCAAGATGCGACGCAGATCGCGCAGCGTTGCGCGCGGATCGGGCGTGTGCTCCAGCACGTTCGACAGGACGGCGACGGCGAACGGACGCTCCGGCGCGAAATCCTCCAGCATCGCCGTATGCACCACGAAGCCGCGGGCGCGCGCTTCCTCGGCGGCGACGCGATTCAGCTCCAGCCCTTCCGCCGCGAAGCCGTTGGCGCGATAGCGCTCGAGGCCGCGTCCCTCATTGCACCCGACATCGACCAGCCGGCCCTGCCCAGGGACGAGATGGAACGATACGTCCCCGTCAAGACGCAGCCACAGGCGATATAGCCAGCTCGCAAACAATCGTTCGCGCATCCGCACGTAGCGCGAGCCGCCGCGGCTGCCCATCTGGCCGCCGCCAAAATTGTAATGGGTCTCGTATAGCTCACGCAGCTGCTCGCCGTTCGGGCGCGGAACGGTTTGCTCTTGGCCGCACGATTCGCAGCGCGCTATGGCGTAGACGCCCGGCGCGGCGAAACGGTTGTCGGTCAGCCCTTCGAGGAAGGGAGCGAGCGGCCCGCCGCAGAGCAGGCAGGTCGATTGGGCTTCGGTGCTCATGTCACCTGTCCCGCCAAGGCGCGCAGCACATCTTCGATTTGCGTGGCGGCTTCGTCATGCAAGCGCGCCATGCGCGCCGAAGCCGCGCGCCGCGCCGCCGCCAACCGGTCTGGCGTCTGCGCAAGCTCGCGCAAGCCGGCGGCCGCGCGCCGCACGAACGGCTCTTGCGGCGGCACGACGATGCCCGCCGCGGCCGCGCCTTCGCCCAGCTGTTCAGCGATGCAGCCGCGCTCGTAGGCGATCACCGGCACGCCGCGCGCCATCGCCTCGAACAGCACGATCGGCTCGGCTTCGTTGACGTAGCGCGTCGGGAACAGGAACAGGTCGATGTCGGCGAAGAACCGATCCTTATCTTCGCCATAGACCGGCCCGCGGTAATCGAGGCCGTCGCCATGGACCTCGCGCGCGGCGGCGATGGCGCGCGCCGCCGTTTCGTCGGCTGGCGGACCGGCCAGCACCAAGCGCGCCGCGAGACCCGACGACGACGCCTCGCGAAACAGCTCGAGAACGAGATCGAGCCCCTTCTCGTCGGAGAGATTGCCCATATGGCCAAGACGCAACGCGCCGGTTCCCGCGGCTTCCATGCCGGCCGCTGGCGGATGAAAAGCCGCGTTCGACAGCACCATGTGCCGCGCGACCGCCGGATAGCGCTCGCGCAGCCGGGCCGCCATGCGCGGGCAGAGCGCGACATGGACTGCTGCCGAGCCGGCGACCTTCGTCAGAAGACGCATGATCGCGCTGTCGCGATCGAGATAGGCGAAGGAATGATGGTGCACGAAAACGCGCTGACGCAGGAGCCGCGCGACGGCGGCCAGCGCGAGGTTGTAGAGCAGCCCGCTCCCGCCCGCCGCGGAGATGTAGACGCAGCCCGGACGGCCGACGTTCTCTGCGATGGCGGCGGTGGCCGCGAGCACGCGCCAGACGCGGCGTAGATGATAGACCGGGCCGCGCGAGAGGCGGCCGGGCGAAATGTCGCACCGCCGCACCTCGACATGGGCTTCGAGGCGATCGGCGATCGCTGCGGTGACCATCGCCGCGCCATGCACCGGCGGCGGATAAGGCCCGACGACGAAGACGCGAGCGCCGCTCACGGGGCATCGCCGATCATGCGCGCGACGGCGTCGGCGAAACGGGCGACATCGCCGCGCGGCGCCAACTCGTTGGCGCCCGCGCTCAGGCGGCGCCATTCGTCCTCATCGGACGCCAGACGGGCCATGAGCCGCGCCAAACCCGCTGCGTTGTCAGGCTCGAAGACGTAGCCGTTGACGCCGACGCGCACCAAATCGTCGCGCGCGCCGACATTCTCCGACACCAACGCCGGCAAGCCCATCGCCAGCGCTTCGTTGATCACCAAACCCCACTGCTCCTCGGTGGAGGGCAGGATCAGGGCCAAGCCTTGGGCGAGAAACTCCGCGACGCCTTTTTCCTGCAGAAAGCCCGTAAAGCGGACGCCGGCCAGATTGCGGCGCGCGACTTCGGCGCGCAATTCGCCTTCCAGCGGGCCGCTGCCGATCAGGACGAGCGAGCGAGGCGCGGCGCTGGCTTGTCGATAGGCGTCATAGGCGGCGAGCGCGAGAAGCAGGTTCTTCTTTTCGACGAAGCGTGCGATGACGAGAAACTGACGGGCCGCGAACGGCGCGCCATCCGGCGCCGGCGGCGCGCCCGCCAACCGGCGGACGCGCGCGAGCGAGACCGTGTCGTAGCCGAGCGAGATTCGGGCTTCGCCCATGCCGAGCAGACGCAGATAATCGCGCGTCCGCGTCCCGCTCGCGAGGGCGCCGTGATACGGCAAATAGAGCAAGGCTTTGCCCAACTCGCGCCATAGCCGGCGCGGCCGGTCGTCGAATTTCGAATCCTGCATGATAAAGACGGGCCTGCCGCGCAGGCGCAGCCACAGGGCGGTCAGGAAGATTTCCGGCTGGTCAAAATGGCAGAGGAAGACTGGTCCGCGATCTTCCCCGCGCAGGCAGTCGCGCAACGCGGCAAAGCGTTCGCGCCGGCTGGTGTCCTGCCAGGACCGGCCGGGCAGCAGGCTGACGAATTCGAAATCGTCGTCCGCCGTCGCCGGCGTCCAATCGTAAAGCTCGTTGCGGCTGGCGATCTCGACGCCCAGCACGCGAAAGCGCCCTGCGAGCCGCGCCGCCGTCGCCGCGCAGCGGTCGCGATGATAAGGCGCGAATTGCCCCCAGACGAACGTGACCGCTGGCAGCCGGGCGGCGGCGTCAGACATCGCGCTCCTTGCGGGCAGCGACGATGATGCCGTCGGCGCTGGCGGGCGCGGCGCGATGGATCATGTCGAAAATCAGCCGCGCCGCGCCCGATAGCGTGGCGTAGGAGAAATAGCGGCAGTCGTCGAGGCGGAAACCGAAGCGCCCGAGCAGAACGCCCAGCGTGGCATAGCTGAAATAGGCGACATGATCGGGATGCACCGGTTCGCGGCCGAACAGCGCGCGGATCGCCTGCTTGAGCGAAACGGCGTTGATCGTCGTCACCAAGAGCGTCCCGCCAGGCCGTAGCAGGCGGTTGCAGGCTTCCAGCATGTTGCCGACGTTGTTGACGTGCTCGATGATGTCGGCGCAGACGACGAGGTCGCCGCGCGCTACGCTGTCGTCGAACGGCAACGACAGATCCCGGTCGACGATGTCGTCCAGGCCGAACTCCTCGCGCAACAGGCGGATCGATTCCGCGTCGTTGTCATAACCGACCAGCGAACGCCCCTGCTTCTGCATCTTTTGGTGCAGCAGCTCGCCGCGCTTGGCCTTCTCGCGCGTCATGGGATAGTCGCAAGCGCCGAGATGGATCACGTCGCGACCGATGCAGGCCGCCAGGATGTAGGCGTCGCGGTCGGTCAACGGCCGGCGCGGGATGCGCTTTTCCCACTGGCTGAAATCGGTCGTGTCGGCCGGCTCACGCATCGTGCTGTCGCTGCTCATGGCGCGTTGATCATCCAAAGAAGCCGCGATAGAACGCGGTCGCCCGTTCATGGGAGAAATCCCGGCGGAGCGTGGCGAGCGCCTCCGCGCGCAGAGCCCCAGCATGGCCCGGATCGGCGGCGATGCTCAAGAGCGCTTCGGCCATGGCCTTATCGTCGTGGCGGGAGAACAGATAGCCATTGCGGCCGTGGGCGACGAATTCGCCCAAGCCGCCATAGAGTAAGGAGGCGACCACGACGCAGCCGTGGCTAGCCGCCTCCATGGGCGCGGACGGCAAAGTGTCGAAGTCGGAGTTGAACAACAGGGCGTCCCACGCCTGGTAGTGGGGCGCAAGGTCCGTCACCCAGCCTTCGAAGCGCACTCGGGCGGCGATGCCGAGATCGGCTGCCTGCCGTTTCAGGGCCGTTTCCTGGTCTCCGCCGCCGCAGATCACGAACAGCGCGTCAGGACGGGCCGAAGCGACGCGCGCCGCCGTTGCGAGAAAAACGTCGAAGCGCTTTCGCCGGATCAGCCAGCCGGCGTTGCCGACGACGAAGGCCTCCTCCGGCAGGCCGAGCCGGCGACGGGCGGCGGCGCGGCGGCGCAGACGCTCCACTTCGTCGGCGCAATGGATGGCGAAGCCGTTGGGCACGACGACGGCACGGCCTTTCAGCCATGGCGCGATCCGCAGGGCTTCGTCGCGCGTGAAGGCGGTCGGATAGGTGACGGCGTCGAGCTGACGGCACAGCGCCTCATAAAAACCGCGCCAGCGCAGCGCGGCGAAACGGCCTTCGAAGTGATGATAGTGATGGCTCAGGACTTTGGGCCGCGCGAGCCCGAGGATCGCGGCCAGCGCCGCCGCGGAGGTGCCCGTCACCCACGCATGGCTGCAACCGTCCGCCAGATCTCGGACATGGCGACGAAAAGCCGGAAAGTCGCGCCAGCCGAAGCGGCCGCGATAGAGAAAGTCGCGCATCTCGCCGTCGAACCTTCGCGCCAGGGCCGCGCCAGGCCCGAACGGCATCGGGGTGGCGAGACGGAAGCGCAGCCCGGCCGCTTCCAGCTCGGCCATCAGCCTAAACGCCACCTGCTCCATGCCCCCAAGGTTGGTGCATTGCATGATGTGCAGGACGGTCATGGCGCGGCCCGGCGGTCCATCCGCTCAGCGTGGCCGTGCGGCGATATGGATGGTCGTGTGCTTGACCCCTTGCGGCAACGGCATCAGCAGGTCGCGCCGATAGCGCGATCCGAGCGTCGTCTCCAGAACGTCGTAGCCATGCCGGATCAGCAACGTGCGCAGGGTCGCGACGCAAAACCACGACACGTGCTCAGGATTGGGGCGCACGTCCGGCGAGACGAACGCCTTGGCGACGAAACGCCAATACCAAGGATTGGGCGTGGACAGCAGCAGCAAACCGCCCGGCGCAAGATGACGCTTGACCGATTCCAAGAACCCGGAAACGTTGCCCAGATGCTCGATGATCTCGCCGGCGACGACCATGTCGAAGCGCTCGTCGAGATCGAAACCCTCGGCATTGCCTTCGACGACGTCGTAGCCGCGCTCGCGCAAGTAAGCGACGCCCGGTCCGTAGAGATCAAGGCCCCGGCAGCGCGCGGCGACGGACCTTAGGGCTTTGTGAACCCAGAAGCGGCTGCGGTAGTTCTCCGGATTATGGTTGACGCAGCCGACGTCGAGCACGCTCTTGCCGCGCACGTGCCGGCAGAAGAAAGCGATCGTGGCGTCATCGAAGGCGATCGCCGCGCCGTCGTCCCGCATCGCCGCGACTTGCGAGCCGATCAAATGTGAGCTGCCGGTATTTTCCATAGAGCCGATGCCTTGGGATCAATAGCGGCGCATGATTCGCGCGCGCGATTTGGAAGCGAGAGTCTCGAACTTCTCGAGCAGTTTGCTAAGCCAGACCCAAAGCAGGATCGGCAGCAAAATGAATAGCGTGTATTTCGCCAAAGAGATTCCGCCGTCGCGGAACCACAGCAGCGTCAAGGGCATAAAGCCGCAATACATGATGACCTGATAAGGCTTGATCTCGCGCCACAGCCGTCGGTGAATGTAACCGAACGCGACGCCGACGAGCCCCATGGTGAAGATCATGCCGATCCAGCCGCCGCTCATCCACCCGTCGCCCGGAAGCGAGTTGGTCAAGCCGACGAAATTTCCATGGTCGTTGAGATTGATCAGCTTGATCGGGGAGCCGACCGGCTTGTCGGGCCACAGGATGCGCGGGATCGGCTCGGTGAACAGCTGCAGATATTGCGTGAAATATGTGTAGGTGCGCGACCGTTCCGGCACCACCCAAAGAATGTAAGCGAGGAAGTCGAAGTTGGCGAAATCGGGATTGTCCTGCTTTTCGAGCCACGTGCGGTTATCGCGGAATTCGGCCACGACCCGACCGCTGCCGCTCACCATGTCGCGGAAATAGTTGCGATCGAAGCCGATGTTCTGGAACAGGATGAACAGCGGCACCATCATCGCGAGGTAGCGCAGACGGATCCAACGGCGGCGCGAGCGGTAGAGCTGGACCAACATGATCGTGAACACCACTGTGATCATCGCCCAGCGTCCGCCGCCAAGGAAGGCGCGATACGCCATGAACAGGATGAGGGGGCACCAAGTCCACCAGGCGAAGCGAAAGCGCCACATGAACAGCACGGCGAGCGAGCCGAGCATGGTTTGGGCGTCGACCAGATATCCTGTGGTGTTGACGTAGATGGTGTTGCCGGTTGCAAGATCCATCGTCATCTGGATGTCGCCCCGCTCGTAAAGGCCGACGTCGCCAGACGCGAAAATGGCCGAATAGACCGCAAGCGGGCCAAGCATTAGGAAAGTGATGAAGAGCGCCAGCTTCTGCGACGGCGTGAAATCGGGAAAATCCGACTCGTTGAATCGAACTGGCGCGTTTCCGGCAAACCAAGAAGCGGCGGCGAAAACGATCAACGCGACCGACGCCACGATGAGCGTGAACACGAACTCGCCATCGCTCGGCCTATACTGCATGTAGACCCAGCGCCCTTCGAAATTAAGGTAGTGCACCATGAAGGGGCGGATCACGAAAACAATGCCGTGAAACAGCAGATAGAAGGCCAGGGGATGAAAAATCGACGAGTTGCGATGGAAAAAAAATCCGATCGCGATCGCCGCGAATAGGATGAGCTGGATATAGAGGGCGAATTCGACCATCAGGAAACCAGCGCTCCCAGCCTTTCGCGATATTTATCCCACGTCCGTTCCGGACGCAGGCGGCGCGAAGCCGCGCGCCAAGCGTTTAGACGCTCCGGGCTCTCGGCGGCTTGCGCGACCGCGTCGGCGAGCCCCTCGACCGTCACAGGATCGAGGATAATACCATTCTCGCCCGGAGTCGCGCCCGTCCCGCTGGCTGCGGACTGGATGATGCCAAGCCCGGCACCGACCGCCTCATAAAGCACCAGCGCGCTCCCCTCGAACAGGCTGGGAAAGACGAATGCGTCGGCCCGCCGGAAATAATCGGGCACTTCGGAGCGGGCGACTTGCGGCACATGGGTGACGCGTTCGGCATAACGGCGGAAAGTCGCGTCGGGTACGGTGCGATGGCCGACAAGCGTCAGCGCCGCAACGTGCGCCGGTATGCGCTCGAAGGCTTTAAGCAGATAGGCGATGCCTTTGCGAGAATCCACGGCGCCGACAAACAGAAAGCGCGCCGGACCCTGCGATTTTGCCGGGGTTGAATCGAACGCGCCGTCCTGAAACAGCGCGGGGTCGTAGCCGTAGGGCACAACGCGGATTTTCTCCGGCGGACAACCATGGGCGACCATGGTGTCGGCGCAAGACCGCGAACCGGCGAGCACCAAATCGGCCAGCGCCACCTCCTCGTCGTTCTGGTCGATCCACGCTTGGTCATAGGCCGCGAATCCGAGGGGGAAAAAATCCGGATGGCGCGCGCGCTCCGCCAGCATCACCGCGTTCATAGCGCTCGGATGGCCGACGGTTTGATCCAGCACGCAGCGCAGGCCCTGGCGCTTGGCCCAGCGGAACACCTCAACAGAAGCGCAATTGTAGCCCCAGACGACATCGACGGGTGCGCGCTCGATCTGGCGGATGACGCCAGCGGCGAAGCGGCGGTTGCCGCGGATGTTGGCGATTTCGGCGACGCGTCGTAAATGCAGCCGGCGCGCAGCGGTTTCCAGCCATTCCTCGACGCCGAAAGTGACGACGAGATCTGGATCTAGCAACGGCGTCCAGCGCCGGCGAAATTCGCGTCCCAACCTGCCGCCAAGACCGCTCGGCATGTAACGCTCGACGCGATAGGGCCAGCGTCGAGGATCATAGAATACCGAGGTCGCGTACCAGCCGAGCCGACCCGCCTCTTGAAACGCCAAAGCGGTCTGCCAGGAATGCTGCGTGCCTGGATGGAAAACGCCGACGCGTTGGGCCATCGCGCTTTAGGACGCCAAGTCGGCGGCCACCGCCGCATTGCGCCGCACCAGCGCCAGATTAGCGTATTTGAAGATCTCGACGCGGCTGTTGTAAGCCGTGCTCGGCGTCGCCACCGGCGTCAAGCCATTGGCGAGAATGCGGTGGATGTCGAACGCCGGGAGAATCTTGGAAAGCGCCTGGATCGACAGACCGGTCAAGATGTTGTGTGCGTTGAACTCCATCTGCATGACGTCGATCCTTCCGGCCGCAATGGCTACCGCGCCGCCCCCGAGCACGGCCTTCTCCAATCCTTCGACGTCGATCTTGAGAAAATCGACCGCGAGGACGCCGCTCTCTGCGAGATAGGCATCGAGCGTCGAGACGCGTGCCTCGACCGATTGGGTCGAGGATTTATAAACGTCGGTGAAGGTTTCGGAGAGGAAAGAGGCGTGGCCGCTCCCTTCCGAACCGGCGTAGTCGTAAAGCGTGAATGTTCCCGGGCGGTCCGACAGGCCCAGATTATTCAGGATCACGCGGTCGTCGCCGGTAAAACGCAGGGACAAGCGGGCGAAAGTTTTGGGATTCGGCTCGAAACAATGGATCCGGCACTCGCCGAGCGCGGCGAGCGCGGCAGCGGTGAAGTCGCCCTCGTTAGCGCCGACATCGAATAGCACCGGCAGGCTGGGGCCGGACTTGCGGGCTTTCAAGGCCCGCGCCCAGTCGCGCATGAAACGCTCCTCGCCGTTGAAGCGCGGATCGGCGTTCATATGGCCGAGCCCGCCTATAGCCACGCGATAGAGCGTCCACCACAGCGGCTGCAATTGCCGGCGCGCCATCCAGCCGAGAACGCGGTTGATCATCCAGCCCCTCCGGTTCGCCCCGCCACGCGCGCCCAGAGCGCCGCAGCCATATCGCCGACGACCGCCAAATCGGCGCGCCGCGGCAGCAGCAAATCCCCTACCCCGACGCCCGTCGCGCGCGCGACGCGCGCCAGCAGAAACGCCAGGGCCGCGGTTTGGGCTAAAACCGAAGCCCATGCCGCGCCCATTAGGCCGAAAGTCGGGACCAGTAGGGCCAGAGCGGCGGCCGACGCCGCTAATGTGACGATCTCGGTTTGGCCGACCAGGACGCCGCGGTCATACCCCTTCAACCCTGAGGATATCATCGTCTTCAAGCTGAGCGGCACGGCGGCGACGAGCAAGACCCACGCCAGAGGAACCGCGTCAGCAAATGCGCCGCCGAAAAAGCCCGTCAACAACCAAGGCATGACAGCAGCCAGCGCCAGCGATGCCGACAGCACGAGAATCATGGTGGCGCGGGTATAACGGCCGAAAATGCGGGCTTTCTCTGATTCTTCGGCGGCCGCGATCTTCGGGAAAGCGACCGTGCCGAGCGTGCTGGCGGCCACTAGCGGCAGGCGGGCCACAGTGAGGGCGACGACAAACAAGCCGAGATCCGCAGCGCTCAAGGCCAGCGAAATGATCATCTGGTCAAGGCGTTCGGCGATGATCGCCACGGTGGCGCCGACATGCACGCTGACGCCATATTTGAGCAAGCTTGGCGCGTTGCGGCCGACAGACGCCTCTATTGTCCCGCGCGTCAGCCAACCGGCTCGCGCGCCCCCGAGCACGCCCGCAGCCGCGACCGCGGCCAACGACAGCAAAGATGCGACTGCGAAGCCCTGCACACCGCCCCAGTCCAGCGCATAGAACAACGGGATCAACAGCGCGTAGACGGCGTGGATCAAGACGCGTAGCAGGTTCCATTCGGCGAAGCGCAACATGCCCTGGAAAAGCCCGACCGAAATCGAGGCGATGAAATGCAGGGGGATGAATAGCACATAGAGAAAAGCCGCTTCGCGCACTTCCGGTCGCGCGGTGGCAAATACCCAATCGGCCGCCAACGCGGCAAGCGGCATCAGCAGCAGCGACAGACCGAGGCCGAGCGCCAGACCGGCGCGCAGGATGCCGGCGGCGTCGCGGGGCCGGCGCGCGGCGTGAAAGGCGACAGCTTCGTGCAGGCCGAAGATGCCGATCGCGCCGATCACCGAGGGCCAGAGGATGACCGCCGCCAACTCGCCGCGCCCCTCGGGCAGCAAAAAGCGCGCGAGCATGACGCCGCTGGCGATGTTGGCGGCTTGGATCAAGGCCGTCGCGGTGAAAGACGAAACGATGTCTTTCATGTCACGCTTCTGTGCCTTTCGCTGCGAGGAAATGCGCGACATGCCAGCGCCAAGCGTCGGCGATCTGCACTTCGAGCGCGGCGCGCTGCGGCGCCCAGCCGAGCGTCGCCTTGGCCTGGGTGGCGTCGGCGACCAGCGACGGCGGATCGCCGGGCCGGCGCGGCGCGGCGCGCACGACGAAGTCGCGGCCCGTCACGCGCTTCGCGGCGGCGATCACCTCGCGCACCGAAAAACCATTGCCGTTGCCGAGATTGAAGAAGCGTGTCTCGCCGCCGCCGATCAGGCGCTTGAGCGCCAGCACGTGCGCGTCGGCCAAATCGGCGACATGGATGTAGTCGCGCAGGCAGGTGCCGTCCGGCGTCGCGTAATCCTCGCCGAACATGGCGATGTCCGGCCGGCGGCCGGCGGCGGCGTCGAGCACCAGCGGGATAAGGTGGCTCTCAGGCGAATGGTCCTCGCCGATCTCCGAGTCCGCGTCCGCTCCGGCGGCGTTGAAGTAGCGCAGCGCCGTGGCGCGCAGGCCGTAAGCGGCGGTGAAATCCGTCAGGATGCGTTCGACCGCGAGCTTGCTCTGGCCGTAGGGGTTGATCGGCGCATGCGGCTGGTCCTCGACAATCGGCACGCGGTCGGGGATGCCGAAGATGGCGGCGGTCGAGGAGAAGACGAAGTTTTTGACCCCGGCGGCGATCAGCGCTTCGAGCAACGTCAGCGACCCAGCGACATTGACGCGCCAATAACGCGCCGGCTCGCTCATCGATTCGCCGACCTGCGACAAGGCCGCGAAATGTAGCGCGGCAACCGGCTTGTGCTTGGCGATCACGGCGTCGAGCCGCGCGCGATCGAGCACGTCGCCTTCTTCGAGCGGCCCCCATTTCACCGCCCAGCGATGGCCGGTCGTCAAATTGTCGTAAACCACCGGCGTATAGCCGGCATAGGCCAACGCCTTGCAGCAATGGCTGCCGACATAGCCGGCGCCGCCGGTGACGAGGACAGGGACGCTCACCGCTTCTCCTGCTCTGAGCGCGCGCCGCTCCAACTTGTCATCTCTTTGTCTTGCCTAGGTTTTATCGCCCAGAGCGAGCCTAGCACTGAACCTGAAGCGGCAAAAGCCGCGGCTCAGGTCTGCAGGAAGCCCCGCTCCTCGCCGTCGAGCACGAGGCAGGTCAGGCAGCCGCTGGCGTAGGCTCCCGTATCGATGCCGATGCGGTTCGGCCGCACCACCGGCTCCGGCGTGATGGTGTGGCCATGGACGACCACCGCGCCATGGTCGGCGGTCGAATTGAGAAACTCGTCGCGAATCCACAAAAGCTCGGCAGGCCCCTGCGCCTCCGCCGGCGTCCCGGGCCGGATGCCCGCATGGACGAACCAGTAATCTCCGGCGCGGTGCTGCAAGGTCAGCGAGCGGTAAAAATCGAGGTGTCGCTGAGGCAAGGCGTTGGCGAAGGCGGTCTGGACCTGGGCGAGCCGGGCGGCGTCGATCGCCGGCGACGCGCCCTGAACGCGATAGCTGTAGAGCGTGGCATCGCCGCCGAAATAGAACCAGTTGGAGCCGACGCCGGGGTCGTCGAGGAATTGCAACAGCACCTCCTCATGGTTGCCCATGAGATGCACCGACTCGAAACCGGCGAGCGGCTCGTCGAGCAGGAGATCGACGACCTGACGCGATTCAAGGCCGCGATCGATATAGTCGCCGAGGTAGATCACCCGCTGGCGCGGCTTGTTCGCCCGGCCGGCGTCCTCGCGGATCATCTCGTGCATCTGGCGCAGGAGATCGGCCCGGCCGTGAATGTCGCCGATGGCGTAGAGCCGCACTCCGTCCGGCGCGCGGGCGCGCCCAGCGCCTGGACGGACGCCGGCTGCCGCCGGTTTGCGCGAAAAGAGACCCTTGAACATGGCGTTACGAATGGCGCGCGGCGCGGCGTTTGGCAAGAGCCGAACGCGCTGGCCGAATGGCCATCCATCGGCCGCCAAGGATCAGAAAAGGCTGGATTTCCGCCTTTCCCACCTTATGGTCGGCGCGGGGGAAAAACCGCGCGCGCCGCCGGGGGGCCACGCCCGCCGCCGGTTGCCGCCCCCGCCGGGACCGCAGCCCGGCCGCGCGTTCCGTTGCAACGGCAAGACGCCACCGCCATGCCTCTGTTCCGCCCCCCCACCCGCAAAGAGGCCGCCAGCCTGATCGTCGGCTTGGTCGGCTTGGCCGATGTTGTCGCCGTCGCCGTTGCTGGCGTCGTCGCCTATGCCCTGCGCGAAGATCTCGCGCTTCCTTCCTATTACGCCATCGCCATCGCCGCCGGCGCTTTGCTGGCCTTTAACGCGAACCAATTGGCGGGGCTATACAACTTCGACGATCTTCGGCAATTCAGCGCGCAAGTCGCCAAATTGTCGGCCAGCTGGGGCACGGTGGTTTTGCTGCTCGTCGCCGCCAGCTACGTGACCAAAACGTCCGGGGATTATTCGCGCATCTGGGCCGTCACCTGGCTGTTCATGGGCTATGCCGGCATGGTGCTGGCGCGCGTGTTCGCCGTGCGCCAGATCGACGATTGGCACGAGGAAGGCCGCCTCGCGCGGCGCGTCGCCATCGTCGGCGCCGGCGAGAAGGGCGAGCGCTTGGTGCGCCACCTCAAGGCGATGGCGGCCGCCGACGTCGAACTGGTCGGCATCTACGACGACCGCGCGACCCGCGTGCAACCCGACATCGACGGCGTGCCGCTGCGCGGCAAGCTCGACGACCTCGTCGCCTTGACCCGCCACGAGCAGATCGACGAGATCATCATCGCCCTGCCCGGCCAGGCTGGCGACCGGCTCAATCACGTGCTCGAGCAACTCAGGACCGTAACCGTCGACGTCAAGCTTTGCCCCGACACGGTCGGCGTCCACCTGCCGATGCTCGGCATCGATTACCTCGGCGGCCTCGCGCTGCTGAACATCCACCGCCACGCCCTCAGCGGCTGGAACCGAATCTTCAAGGGCATCGAGGATCGCGTTTTGGCGGCCGCCGGCCTTGTCGTCCTCTCGCCGCTGCTGCTGCTCGTGGCGTTAGCGATCAAGCTCGACAGCAAGGGTCCGGTGTTCTTCAAGCAGCGCCGGCTCGGCTTCAACAACGACGAATTTCAAGTGCTGAAATTCCGCAGCATGAGCGTGATCGAGGATGATCCCGCCATGATCGCCCAGGCGACCCCCCGGGATCCCCGCGTCACGCGCGTCGGCGCGTTCATCCGCCGCACCAGCATCGACGAACTGCCGCAGCTCATCAATGTCCTGCGCGGCGAGATGTCGTTGGTCGGGCCGCGGCCGCACGCCATCGCGCACAACACGCAATATGCCGAAATCGTCGACCAGTATCTCGGCCGTCATCGCGTCAAACCTGGCATCACCGGCTGGGCGCAAGTCAACGGATTGCGCGGCGAAACCGACACGCTGGAAAAAATGCGCCAGCGCGTGCAATACGATCTCTACTACATCGACAATTGGTCCCTCTGGTTCGACCTGCGCATCCTGCTGCTCACACCTTTCGTCGGCTTTGTGAACAAGAATGCCTACTGACGCCGCCAGGAATCGCCGCGCCATTCGCCGCGGGACGCGCGCATGATCGCCCGCGCCGTCTTCTTCCTGCTGGCGGCGCTGCTGGCGCTGGCGCCCCTGCCTCTCGGCAGCAATAGGCCCTGGGCCTGGAGCGCGTTGAGCGCGACGGCGGCCGTCATGCTCGCGCTCTGGACCGTCGCCGCGATCGCCAATCCGGCGCTGCACGCGATACCCTGGCGGCGTTATCGCCTGATAGCGATTCCCGCCGCCGCGTTCTTCTTGTGGACGGCGTTTCAAGCGGCGTCCTTCAGCCCGGCGGCCTGGCATCACCCGTTCTGGACGGTCGCGGCCGGCGCTTTGGACGAGCCGCTGCGAAGCGCGATCAGCCTCGCGCCCGACGACAGCCTGACCGGTGTCATGCGCCTCCTCGGCTATGGCATGATCTTCTGGCTCGCCATGCAGCTCGGTCGCCGGCTGGATCGGGCGCGAACGTTATGGTGGGTGCTAAGCCTGGCCATCACCGGCTACGCGCTTTACGGCTTGGCTGAATATTTTAGCGGCGCGGAAATGATCCTCTGGATGCCCAAATGGGCCTACCAAGGATCGTTGACGTCCACTTTCGTCAACCGCAACCATTTCGCGGCCTATGCCGGCGCCGGCCTGATCGTGACGCTCGCGCTCATCGCCGACGAAACGAAAGAGACCGCGCGCCAAGGGCTGCACAGCCGCGCCGGCGTGATCTATTTCCTCGACCACATGCGGCCGCCGCTGTTCGTGCTGATGATCGCTTTCGTCGTCCTGACCACAGCGCTGCTGCTGTCGCATTCGCGCGCTGGCCTGGTCTGCGCGGCGGCCGGCGTCGTCACGATGCTGGCCGCTTTCGCCCTCAGCCAGGGGCTGCGCTCTAAATCCCTGTTCGCGTTCGGGGCGATCATTTTCGCGGTCGGCTTCGCGGTGCTGGCGATCAGCGGCTCCGGCGTCGCCGCGCGCATGAGCGAGCTGATCGAGAATGCCGGTCCGCGCCGCCAGATCTACATTCTGGCGCTGCAGGCTTTGGCCGAGCGTCCCTGGCTCGGCACCGGGCTCGGCACCTTCGACAATCTCTTCCGCCTCATGCGGGGCGAAGATTTCGGCGCCAGCGAGCCGACCTACGACGTCGTCCACAACAGTTATCTCGAACTGGCGGTCGAAGCCGGCCTGCCCGCGGCGCTCATGCTCTACGCCGCGCTCGGCTTGATGGTGCTGACGTTCCTGCACGGGGCGCGCGAGCGCCGACGCGCCGTGATTTTCCCGTGCAGCGGCCTCGGCGTCGTCGCGCTGTTCGGAATTCACTCGCTGGTCGACTTCAGCCTGCAGATTCCAGGCATCGCTGCGACTTTCGCCGCGATCTGCGGCGTCGCTTACGCGCAGTCGTGGCGCCACGAAGAGCGTATCGGGCCTCAGAGCCGCGAGTAAGCGAGACTGAAGCGTCGCAGCAAGTCGGGATCGGTTTCGAGCGCCTGGATGACATGTTCCTGCGCGCGGCGCGCCCGCGCCTGACGGGCAAGCGAGGCGGGGTAGAGCCGCGCCGCATGGCGGATTTGCGGCGCGAACGCGTCGCGGTCCGCCGGGGCGAGATCGCTCCAAACGGCGAACGCGAGGCCGAGGCGGGCCGTGATTAGGCCCGGCTCCCACGGCGCGCTCGCGAGCGCTAGCCGCAAATGGCGCGCGATGATGGCGGGATCGGCGTTGAGGGCGATCTCGCCTTGCAGCAGACGCGTCCAGACATAGGGGCTGGCTGGTGAGCCGGCGAGCGCGAGCCGGTGCTCGCGCACGCTACGCTCAAGATCGCCACGCGCCGCGCCGGGATCGACGGCCCGCGCGGCGGCGGCCAGGATCACCGCGCCGCGTGCGGCCCGGATCTCAGGCGAATCGTGCCAGGCGACGGCCCGCTCATAAGCCGCTGCCGCGCGCCGCTGCGCTTCGGCGCTTGGCGGCGACGGCTGGCCCAATGCGCCCAAGGTGTCGGTGTGGGGCGCGACGGCAAGCCCGTTGCCGAGGCGCGGAACGGCCAGCCATAGCCCGCAAACGGCGACGCCCAGCAAGACGAAAGACACGAGGCGGCTTGGTCCGGCGGACATGCCCGCGTGAGATCCCGAGTGCAGGCCCCCCGTCAGACCGGAGACGGGTTGACGTTCGGCCTGCGGCATCATCAGCGCAACCTACTGGTTGTAGTAATGATGATAATGGTAATAGCCCGAGTCCGAATAATCGTATTGCGCGTGCTTGCGGACATCGACCTGGGTCAGGATCAGGCCGGCGATGTCGGCGCCCGCTTCGACGATCTGCTTGAGGCCGACGAGAGCGCTTTGACGCTTAGTCTTCTCCCAGCGCACCACGAACACGGTCTTGTCGACGTTGCGCACCAGCACCAGCGAGTCGGAGATGACCAGCAACGGCGGGGTGTCGAAAATCACCAGATCGTAGCTTTCGCTCAACCGGTTGATCAGTTCCTTCATGCGCGGCGAGCCGAGCATGTCCGGCGGATTGGGCACGTTGGTGCCGGTCGTGATGAACCGCAGGCCGTAGCGCGGCTCCAGTTCGATCACGTCCGACAATTGCGCCGCCCCGGCGAGATAGTCGCCAAGGCCCTTGCGGTTGGGATAGCCCAAATTGGCGTGGACGCTGGGATGGCGGAAATCGCAATCGACGATGATGCAGCGTTGGCCCGATTTGGCGGCGAGCGCGGCGATGGCGAGCGCGGTCGAGGTCTTGCCCTCGCCCGGCACCGCCGACGTCACCACGATGGTGCGCGGCGGACGCTCGACGTTTGACAGCAGCAGCGATGTGCGCAGGGTGCGGACCGCTTCGCCGAAGGCCGAATTGGGCTGCTCCGCCGCCACCTGATAGGCTTTCTTGTTTTTCTGCGCGCCCCGCAGCATCGGCACTAGGCCAAGCGTCGGCAGGCCGGTCAGCCCTTCGAGTTGATTAAGGCTGCGGAAGCCGTTGTCGAGGAACTCCAGCAGAATCGCCAAGCCGATGCCCATCAAGGCCGACAGCACGAAGGCAGCGCCGACGATGAATCTGGTTTTGGGATAGAACGGCGCGCTCGCCTCGACGGCATGCGAAATCACCCGCGCGTCAGCTTCCTGGATGCCCTGCTCCTGGACGTCCGCCTGGTTGAAGCGGCTGAGGATGGTCTCGTAGAGCTGCTTGTTGGCCCGCACCTCGCTGTCGAGGGCGCGCAGCGTCACTTCCGCGCCGTGCTGCTCGTCGAGCTTCGCTTGCAGGCTGGCGATCTCGCGATTGAGGTTGGCTTCGCGCACGCCCGCGATCTCGCGCTCGTTGCGCAAGCTCGAGACGATCTTGTCGACCTCGCCGCGAATGTTGTTGCGCAGGTCGCTCAGCTCGTTCTGCGCCAGCACCATCTTGGGGTGCTCCTCGCGCAGCTGGGTCTTGAGCTCGGCGATCTTGCGGACGACCTGAGCCTCTTGCTCGCGCAAGCGCTGGATCAGCGGCGAGTCGAGGACTGCGGCGGAGGTGTCGATGTTGCCGCCTGAGCGCAGCAGGCGCTCGACCTGCTCGTACCGCGCATCGGCCTCGGCACGCTTGGTGCGCGCGGCGATCAGCTGCGAATCGAGCTCGGCGCGCTGGCGCGCGTAGACCGACGCGCCGCCGATCTCGACGATGCCGGAAATGCGGCGGAAATCCTCCAGCCGCTTTTCCGATTCGATCACGCGGGTGCGCAGCTCGTTGGCGCGCTGATTGAGCCAATCGCTGGCGCGCGTGGTGGCGCGGCCGCGGCTTTCGACCTGATCGAGAATGTAGATGTCCGCCGTCGCGTTCGCCGCCTTCGCGGCCATCGCCGCGTTGGTCGAAGTGTAGCGCACGGTCAACACGCGCGAACGCTGCGATGGCAGCACGCTCAAACCGTACAGATAGATGTCGGTCGCGGTTTCGATGGCCTGTTGGCGCGCAGCCTCCGGACTGAGCGCGGCGGCGGCGCGGCGCGCCGCAGCTTCCCGCGCGAGGCGCGCCTGCTCTTCGCTGTAGGCGCCGCCCGAGACCGCATCGCGCAGATCGCTGACGCGCGCCTTGATCCAGGCGCCGAGGCCGCCGCTGATCGTGTCGAGCAGGCTCGGCGACGACACCACGAGGTCGGGATTGTAGAGCGGATTGTCGACCAGCCCGAGACGGATGACGGCTTGGCGCGCCAATTCGCGCGACGCGACCACCGCCGCTTCGGTTTCGTTGGTGTAGTAGTCTGGGCTGAGGCCGCGCACCACCGAATCGTCGAGCGCGCGCGTGCGGCTCGGCTCGACGATTAGCGTCGCCTCGGCGGAGTAGAGCGGCGTGAGTTGCTTCACGTAGATCGTCGCCAGGCTGACGACGAGCACGATGAGGCCGAGGATGAGCCACAGGCGGCGACGCAGAATCCCGAGCAGCGTCGAGATGCTCAGCGTCTCCTGCCCTTGGCTTGGAAACATCGAGAGATCGGCGCGAGTCGGCTCGCCGCTCGATTGACGCAATTGCGACAAAGTGCTCATTCAGGCCGGTTCCGGATCCAACGAAGCAAGCGACGAGACTGAAGCGGGGACGGCGCGATGCGGCGACGTCAGGGGGCACGGCAGAAGCAATCTTTCATAAGAGTGGGCGAAAGATCGCTCTTAATATCAAAAACTCAAGCCTAGTGCCTGAATTTACGTAAAAAAAATAACTTTAGCGCACGCAAAAGATGGGCGTATCGAGCATCATTGGTATTCCGTTTTATATCCAAAGATATAGAGCTCACGAATAGGATTTGCAATCTTTCTCTGTGAATTAACTGGGATTTGGAAATGCCGGCTAGATATAGGGCCGTACGTTGTCAGAGACGCATCCGGTAGGGCAGCAGCCTAACCGACGTCAGAACAATCGGCGGCCGACTTCCACCGTATCGCCCGGCAGGACCAGCGTTTCCGCCGCCCCTTGGATGCGTTCCTCGCCGAGCGGGGTCTGGCGCACGATCGAGACCGATGAAGTGCGGGCGCGCCGAGTGTAGCCGCCGCCGATGGCCACCGCCTGGCGCACGGTGACGCCGGCGATATAGGGGTAGCTGCCAGGCCGTCCGACCTCGCCGAGAATGAAGAACGGCCGGTAATTCAGCACTTCGACGCTGACCTTAGGGTCGACGAGATACTGCCGGTTCAGCAATTCGGCGATCTGGGTCTGCAATTGAGTGACGGTGAGGTTCTGCGCCGGCACTTGGCCGAGCAGCGGCATGGCGATGTCGCCGCCCGAATCGAGCACCGCCTCGCCCGACACGTCGGGATTGTTGAAGACGTTGATCTTCACCTTGTCGCCAGGCCCGAGATGGTAATCGGGGCTGCCAACCGGATTGGACACCTGGACGACCACTGGCGTTTCGGCGCATGCGGCGAGCAAGACGACGACGAGAACGGACAGGATGGAACGGACGAAACGCGACGCGATCATATTTGGGCACCAAGCGTGAGGATGACGCGGTTGTCGATGTAACCGCTCCCGGCCTGGCTCGAATCGCGCTCGTCATGCGAGAAGCGCAGCAGGCCGTAGTAATTTTCGCTGATCAGGTATTTCGCGCCGAACGACAGGCCCCAGATGTCGTCGCTGCGGTTGATGCCTTCGTACTCGTCGTTGCGCCAGAGGAATTTCACGTCGAGGATTAGGTTGTAAAACGCCTCATAATCGACGGTGAAGGTGGCGCGCGTCGCGAGGATGCCCGAAGCGCCGACCTGCGTCGTTTCGTTGATCGTGCGCTGCGCTTCGGCCGTCATCGTCACAAGCTCTGTGGTGTTCCAGACGTATTTGCCGCTCATCGACCAGCCGGCGATCGTGTCGAGCGTGGCGTCGTCGTAATATTGCGACATGTAGCCGACGCCGGCCTCGGCGTAGCTGACGCCGGACACGTCCCAATTGATGCCGGCGAGCAGACGCCAACCCTGCGAGCTGCGCGCCAAGCCGTTGTCGTCGCGCGCCTGATCGTAAATGCGCGCGTTCACCGCCGGCTCGACGTAATAGACCATGCCAGGCACATCTTCCCAGCCCACACGCCACGCCAGCTCGTGCTCGTTGCGGTCGCGGTCGTCGTTGTTGGTCGTGCCGACGTCGTCATAGTCGAAGCGGTTGAACGTGTAGGCGATCCGGTTGTAGACCGCCGTGCCGCGCCGCGTGTAGGCCACGTCCGCCGTGTAGTTGGCGTAGGGCGTCGGCTCGGACGAGCCGACGTCGTCGGGGCTGCCGCGCTGCTCGTGCTCGCGCCCGAACCGCAGGTTGGCGTTGATATATTCGTCCTCTTCGATGTCGAGACGCCCGCCGGTGCCAACATACCAGTTGAGATAGTTCTCGCTCGTCGTGTCGACATGGTGGGCCGAAAGCGCGCCGGTGTTGAAATAGAGCATGTGGTTCGCCCATTCCGACTGCACCAGCACCGACGGCGCGATCTTGACGATCTGGTCGGCGACCGTGTTGGTCTCGCGGCGGTATAGGTTGTCGGTGAACTCGAGCGTGCCTTCGATCTTCGGGTAGACCTGGAAGCTGCCGGTACGCTCGTAGCGCGGCAGCGGGTCGCGGTCCTTGCGGTCGGTCAGCAGTTGGCCGACCTCGGTGATGGCGTCGTCGAGCTGCATGCCGATCGCCTGGAATTCGGGGCGCGGGCGCAGCTGCACGGATTCCTCGAGCGCCGTGCCGGTCAGCCCAAGCGGGGCGAGGCCGGTGGCGAAAGCGCTCGGCGCCGTCGAGATGTTTTGCGACTGGGTATAGACGGGATCGTAGCCCTGCGCGGCGGCCGGCGCGGCCGCGCCGCACAGCAGGCCGGCAGCGAGCAACGCGCGCCGAGAGCAGCCCGAACGCCAAAAGCCCGCGCGCGTGAAAGCGCGCCGGCTCGGAGCGGCGGCAGTCTGATCGTATCGGCACATCATCCCCGGAAGGGTTCCCACTCCATTGGCCGCGCTCGGCGGCATGATCTCACGTTACTCCATACGCGCAATGCGGCCGTCCGTTCAACTGGCGCTGGCCGGCCGGCTCGGTTCCGTGACCGGCGGTCCGAAGTCCGGCGGGGTCGGCGGCCGCGGGCCGCCGCTCGGTTCGTCCAGCAATTCGCTGATCGCCCGAGCAACCTGGGCCTCGCTGCGCGCGATCTGGTCGACGGGACGCTGGCCGGGATCGAGCTCGGGCGGGCGCGCCAGCAGCGGCGGCTGCTCGATCGGCTGGATCACCAGGCCGGTCAGATAGGTTTTCAGCAATTGATCTGCGCCGGGCATGCGGAAATCCATGATGAGCTTGCCGCCCTGCACGCGCACGGTCAACGTGACCGCGCCGCCCTGGCGGTTGCCGGCGGTCTCCGCGCCTTCGAGGCCGCGCACCGACAGCACGGCCTGGCGCAGCCAGTCTTCCGGCTCGGTATTGAAGATGTTGAGCGTGATGCCGTTGGCGACGACCTGCTGACCGAAGGGCGCGAGGCTGAGCGCCGCATCGCCAACCGACTCGGTCATCAGGATGACGCGATATTCGCCGTCCGGCACGTCGAACTGCAGCCCTTCGATTCCGGCGATGCCGCCCGACAGGATCGGCGCGCCGTCGCCGGGGCGGCGCATGCCCTGCGTCTGGCTGCCGCGCACGCGCGGATCGTCCGGCCGGACGCGCTCGAATCCTTCGGTCAGCGGCTTGTCGGCCGGGCCGAAGTCGAAAGCGTATGCGCCTTCGGGGACGCGAAATTGGGAATCGACCTTGAGCTGCATGACGCGCGCGGCGTTCAGGCTTTCCGACACCGTCTGGGCGATTCGGTCGGCGGCGGCCAGCACTGTCGCCGGATCGCTGACCAGGCGGCTGTCTTTCAGCTGCTGCACGACGCGGATGGCGCGCTGGCTGATCTCGTCCGGCGAGGCGTTGCCCGCAGCGATGAAACTCTTGAGCTGCTGGATGCCGTCCGGCGTGCCGGCGAGCAGGCCGGCGAGAATCGCCGGCGGCACACGCACCGGCGCCGTCAGTTCCTGATTGGGCCCGCCTTGCTGGGCATGCGCGCCTTCGGGCGCAAGCGCGCCGAAGAAGAGGACGCAGCACCCCAGCGCCAGAACACGGCTCAGAACCGTCTCGGCGCGCATCGGCTTCATGGATATCCACAGACTCATTGGCTTCGCTCCTCCCCGCAGTGCAGGGGTTCGTCATGGCGGCTGGTCGGCCGATCTTATCGTAGCGCGGACCAGTGACCACGACCTTAGACTGGACTATATAACAAAATCTTTATATGCTTATCAAGGCATAATGAGGATATGAGCGCATTTTTGTTTCATATAACGAAATATCGGTGAAAGCCTCCTGGACTTTGAATGGAGCGCGTAACCCGATAAGTATCTCCGGCGCGCCGGTTTAACCAAACGGCAGGCCGCGCCGGAATAGAAGCGTATAGATAGAAGCGTCAAGAATGGGTCGGGGGACGGCCGCAACCGCCAGCCGGCGGTCGGCCATGGGGCAGTAGTCGATGAGTCAGCAGGATCGGACGAACGAAGGCGCGGCGAACGGCCGTCCCGCGAGCGAGGTCGTCACGCCCTTGCCGCTGGCTGGCGCGCGCGAGAACGCCGAGCAGGCCCTCCGCGACGCGAAGGCCGCCGCCGAACCGCCCAAGCCCGACGCGCTGTTGCTGTGCCTGGCGCGCGTCAGCGTGCTGCTCGGCAAGCAGACCAGCCTCGCCGAGATTCGCAGCGCCACGCCGCTGCCGACCGGCCGCATGACGGTCGACGATTTCGTGCGCGCCGCCGGCCGTCTCGGCTACAAGGTCGGCCGCCGCGCGCTCACCGAGGATTCGCTCAAGGCGATGCCGCTGCCCTTCGTCATTCTCGGCAAGGACGGCGGCGCCAAGGTCGTCACCGAACGCCGCAAAGACGAGTTCACCCTGTTCGATCCCAACCGCGCCAACGCCGAGACGGCGCGCGGCGGCGCTTTGCTCGCCTGGGCCGAGGGCGCTCTGCTGGTCGCGCCGATCACCGACACCGGCAAGGGCCTCGCGGGATGGCGCGCGCTGGTCTCCAACCGGCTGCGCGCCGCCTTGATCGAGATCGGCTTCGCCTCGCTCATCATCAACCTGTTCGCGCTCGGCGCGCCGCTGTTCTCGATGACCGTCTACAACAAGGTCATCGGCCAGCAGGCGTTCGACACGCTGACCGTGCTCGCCATCGGCATGATCCTGCTCTACGCCTTCGAGGCGATCTTGCGCGCGTTGCGCGGCTACATCGCCAGCCACAGCGGGGCGCGGCTCGACGCGCTGATCGGCAGCGAGGTGATGCACAAGCTGCTGCGCATGCCGCTCGGCCATTTCGAATCGACGCCGACGGGCATGATCGCCGAGCGCCTACGCCAGCTCGAAACCTTGCGCCAGTTCTTCACCGGCGCGACGCCGATGGCGCTGGCCGACTTGGCCTTCGTCTTCATCTTCGTCGCCGCGCAGTTCTACATCGACGTCCGCATGGGAATGGTGCTGGTCGTCGTGATGCCGCTGTTCGTCCTGCTCTCCTTCTTCACGCACAAGGCGCAGAAGCGGCTGCTCGACCAAAGCTTCCAGGCGATGGCCGCCAAGGCCTCGGTGATGACCGAGACCGCGAACAACTCGCTGACGATCAAGTCGCTCGGCCTCGAACCCGAGATCGAGAAGCGTTGGGAAGACCATCTCGCGCGCACCGCCTGGACCGGCTACCGCTCGGCCCAGCTCAGCAACACGCTCTCCTCGCTCGGCGGCGTCCTGCAGAACATCGCCAGCCTCGTCGTCATCGTGCTCGGCGCGCAATGGGCGATCGCCGGCGAAATGACGGTCGGCGCGCTGATCGCCTCGTCGATCCTCACCTCGCGCGCCATCGCGCCGATGCGCCAGGTCGTCTCGACCTGGGTGCAGGTGCAGGAGCTGCGCGCCGCCCTCGGCCGCCTCGACGTCATCATGAACGCGCCGGGCGAGCCCGAACCGGGCGCGCTCGGGCCCGCGCCGCGCCTCGGCGGCGCGATCACGCTCGAGAACGTCAGCTATGCCTACGGCGAAGAGCTGCCCAAGGTGCTCGAAGAGATCACGCTCAACGTCAAGCCTGGCGAGGTCATCGGCATCGTCGGCCCGTCGGGCTCGGGCAAATCGACGCTGGCCCGCATCGTCCAGGGCCTCTACAAGCCGGTCGAAGGCCGCGCCCTGCTCGACGGCACCGACGTCGAGCATATCGCGCCAGCCGCGGTGCGCAGCCAGATCGGCGTCGTGCCGCAGGAAGTGCAGCTGTTCGCCGGCACGGTGCGCGAGAACGTCGGCATGGGCCTCGGCCCCGAGGCCGCCGAACGCATCGTCGGCGCGTCGCGCTTCGTCGGCGCGCACGATTTCATCATGCGCCTGCCGAAAGGCTACGAGACGCAGCTCGCCGAGCGCGGCGTCGGCCTGTCGGCCGGCCAGCGCCAATTGCTCTGCATCGCCCGCGCGCTGGCGCGCAATCCGCGCATCCTCATCCTCGATGAGGCGACCAGCGCGCTCGACCCCGAGACCGAAGGCGCGCTGCTGCGCAACCTCAAGCGCGCCGCCGAAGGCCGCACCATCCTGATGATCACCCACCGCGCCGCGCCGCTGACCATCTGCGACCGCGTCATCGTCGTGTCTGGCGGCCGAATCGTGCGCGAAGGCACGCCGCAGGACGTGCTCGCGCCCAGAGCCGCCACCGGCGCGCCGGCCGGCGGCGGCCAGCCGCCGCAGAACCCTGGAGCCTCGTCATGATCGGCGGTCTCAGCCGCAAAGCCCGCGACGCCGCCCTGCCCGGCGCGTTCAACGCCGACAGCGACGAGATGAAGGCGGGCTATGTCGATTTTCTGCCGGCGGCGCAATCGCTGGTGGAGCGCGAGCATTCGCCGATCGCGCGCACGCTCGTCGTCACTATCGGCGCCGCCTTCGTCGCGCTGCTCCTGTGGATGGCTTTCTCGGTCGTCGAGCAGGTGGCCAGCGCGCAGGCGCAGGTGCGTCCGGCTGGCCGCGTCAAGCTCATCAACCATCCCGAGGGCGGCCGCGTCACCGCCCTGCACGTGAAAGAAGGCGACACGGTGAAGGCCGGCCAGACTTTGGTCGAGCTCGATCCCGACGTGCTGCGCGAAGACGTCGCGCGTCTGCGCAAGGACCGTGCCGACCTGCTCGGCCAAGTCGCCCGCCTCGAAGCCGAAGCGCTCGAAGACGCGCCGCTGTTCCCCGAGGACCTGCATCGCGATTGGCCCGAAGTGATCGCGCAGCAGCTCCGCCAGCTTCAGGCGCGGCGCGAGGCCGTCGAGCAACGCCGCCTTGCCGCGCAGAACGTGGTGACGCAGCGCGAGACCGAAGTCGCCGCCCTCCAGAAAGACATCGCCGCGAAGCAGAGGAGCCAATCGATCCTCGCCGAGCAGGAGCAAGCCGTCGGCAGCCTCGCCGGCGAAGGGTATTTCCCGAAGCTGCAATATCTCACCATTCAGCGCCAGCTCAACGACGCCGTCGGCCAGGTGACGCAGGCGCAAGAGCAGCTGCGCGTCGCGACCGCCGCCCTCGCCGAAGCGCGCGCGCGGCTCGTCAGCGTCACCTCAGAAAATCTCGCACAGGTGCTGGCCGAGCTGTCCGAAGCCAAGGCCAAGCTCAACACCACCGAATCGGGCCTGGCCCAGCAGAATTCGCGGCGCGCCAATCTGGCCATCAAATCGCCCGACGACGGCATCGTGCAGAACCTCGCCGTCTTCGCCGTCGGCCAGTCGATCGCGCCCAACGAGCCGATGATGCGCGTGGTGCCGACCGACGAGCGCCTGATTTTGGAAGCGCGCGTCTCGAACAACGACATCGGCTATATCCACGTCGGCATGCCCGCCACCGTGAAGATCCAGACCTACGATTTCGCCAAGTTTGGCTCGCTCAGCGGCACCGTGCAGCAGATCGCCGCCGACGCCAGCGTCGAGAAGCAGGGCGATCCGCCGACCTTCGTCGTCCAGGTCATCACCGAGCGGAACTATCTCGGCGACAAGCCGGGCCAGCACGTCGTCTATCCCGGCATGCTCGGCCAGGTCGACATGCTGATCGACAAGCGCTCGATCCTCGCCTATCTGACCGACCGCGTGCGGCGCACCACGGAGAGCTCGTTCCGCGAGAGATAGCATGCGTGCCGATGGCGGGTTTTCGCGTCTCTCGGGGCGCGCAGCGGTTCGCCGCTATCGGGCGCGCCGGCTATAGCCGGCGAAACCTTGCGGCTACGCGCTTTTGCCGCTCACGCCGGCTTCGGCGAAGGTCGCCATGCCGCCGTGGCACGCCACGGCCGCCTTGAGCAGCGCCACCGCGAGCGCCGCGCCCGACGCTTCGCCGAGCCGCATGTCGAGATCGAGCAGCGGCCGCTTGCCGAGCGCCGCCAAAAGCCGCCGATGGCCGGGCTCGGCCGAGCAATGGGCGACCATGCAATGATCCAGCAGATCGGGCGACAGGCCGTAGAGCACCGCCGCCGCCGTGGTCGAAGCGTAACCGTCGAGCAGCACCGGAATGCGCGCCAGCCGCGCCGCCAGCACCGCGCCGGCGATGGCGGCGAATTCCTGGCCGCCGAGACATTGCAGGATTTTCAGCGGATTGCCCGCCGCCGCCGCATGGCGCGCGACGCCGGCCGCCACCACCTCACGCTTGGCCGCGAGCTGCGCGCCGGAAACGCCGGTGCCGGGCCCCGTCCACTCTTCCGCACGGCCGCCGAACAAAGCCATGCAGAGCGCCGCCGCCGCCGTAGTGTTGCCGATGCCCATCTCGCCGAGGCACAGCACGTCGATGCCCGGTTCCACCGCCATCATGCCGTAGGCCATGGCGCGCACCGTATCCTGCTCGCTCATGGCCGGCGCCTGGGTGAAATCGGCGGTCGGCGTCTCCAGCGTCATCTCGAAGACGCGCAAGTCCGCGTCGATCATCTGGCAGAGTTGGTTCACCGCCGCGCCGCCGTCGATGAAATTGGCGACCATCTGCGCCGTCACCTCCGCCGGATAGGCCGAGACCCCGCGCGCCGCGACGCCGTGGTTAGCGGCGAAGACGCAGACGCGCGGATGCTCGGCGCGCGGCGGATGGCGGCCCTGCCAGCCGGCGAGCCATTCGGCGATTTCTTCTAAGCGGCCAAGCGCGCCGGGCGGCTTGGTGAGCTGCGCCTCGCGCGCGCGCGTCTTGGCGACGGCGTCGGCGTCCGGGCCCGGGAGGCGCGTCAGCAGCTTGCGGATTTCGTCGAAGGTGGAGGGCGGTCCGGCACGATTGGCGGCGGGCGAAGCGGGATCGTTGGCCATGCGGAACATCGCGAAAAACGGGTTCGGGCGGCCGTCTGGCATCGCCGGGGCAACTGTCTTATAACCGATCCCACGATCCGCAAAGCCCGATCGCGCCCATTGAGAGAGCCACAGCCGCGTCATGACCGATCTGCCGCCGAACGATCCGCAATCCAGTCCGCAACCCGCCCCGCAACCCAACGCGGAAAAGGTTAATGCCGACAAGCCGAAGGGCGATAGCGCCACGCACATCCTCACTGGCTGGTGGCACGACCTGATCGTCGCGCTGAGCTTCCTCACCATCCTGCCGGTGCGCCCGAAGTTGCCCGAAGGACAGGACGCGCGCGCCGCGCTGCGCTTCGGCGCGCGCGCCTTCCCGCTCGCCGGCCTCGTCGTCGGCGCGGCCGGCGCGCTGACCTACGCCATCTGCAGCGCGCTATCCTTGCCGCCCGAAGCGGCCGCCTTCATCGCCATCGGCGCGATGATCTTCTTCACCGGCGCGCTGCACGAGGACGGCCTCGCCGACCTCGCCGACGGCGCCGGCTCGCACAAGGATATGGAGACCCGCCTGCGCATCATGCGCGATTCGCGCATCGGCACCTTCGGCACGCTGGCGCTCATCATCGTCGTCGGCATCAAGACCGGCAGCATCACCGCGCTCGGCTGGTCGGACCATGTCGCCACCATGCTGCTCGGCTCGGCCGCCGCCTCGCGCGCCTATCTGCCGGCGCTGATGCGCTACATTGCCCCGGCGCGGCACGACGGCCTCGCCGTGCAGGCCGGCCGGCCCGAGGAGAACCAGGTGGTGCTGGCGCTGCTGCTCGGCGCGGCGCTCGCCCTGCTGTTCCTCGGCCCTGCCGCCGGCTTCATCGCCTTCGCCGTCGGCGCGGGCACCGCCGCCTTCATCGGCTGGTTCGCCAAGCGCCGCGTCGGCGGCCTGACCGGCGACGTGCTCGGCGCGGCGCAGCAGATGAGCGAAGCGGCCATCATGCTCGTCGTCGTCGCGCTCGCATAATGAGCGGGCCTATCGTCACGACAAGCTGGTGGTGGATCCGCCACGCGCCGGTCGATAATCCCCATCGCCGGCTCTACGGCCAGGAAGATCTGCCGGCGCGCTGCGAGGGCAACGAATGTTTCCCGCCGCTCGCCGCCGTGCTGCCGCGCAATGCCGTGTGGCTCACCAGCCATCTGCAGCGCACGCGCCAGACCGCCGAGGCGGTGATCCCTCATCTCGTCGATCACGCGCCGCCGGACTTCATCGTCGAGCCTGACATCGCCGAACAGAATTTCGGCAAATGGCAGGGCATGACCTACATGCAGCTGCAGAACCATCTCGGCGACAGCTTCCACGATTTCATCCGCAATCCCGCGCGGGAGCGTCCGCCCGAGGGCGAAAGCTTCGCCGACGTGATCAAACGCGTCGGCCGGGTCATCGACCGCATCAACCGGCAGCATGCCGGGCGCGACATCGTCGCCTTCGCCCATGGCGGCTCGATCCGCGCCGCCCTCGCGCACACGCTAGGCCTGGAACCGGACGCCGCCTTGTCGTTCCAGATCGACAACGTGACCTTGACCCGCCTCGACCATGTGCTGACCCACGACGGCGGCCCGGCCCCCGGCGCCATGCGCCCCTGGCGCATCAGCCTCGTCAACTGGCTGCCGCGCTAATCCTCGAAGGCCTTTGGCGACTCGCCCCGGTGCGGCCGCCGTGCTAGGGTCAGCCCGTGATGCGACAGGGAAGTCCGGTGCGGCCGCAAGGCCAAGTCCGGCGCTGCCCCCGCAACTGTAAGCGGCTTTTTTCGGATCTTTTCAGCCACTGGTGAAACGTCACTGGGAAGGCGATCCGATCGCTTCTTCGGAAGATGCCGCGAGCCAGGAGACCTCCGCGTCACATCGAGGCAACCCACATCCTCGGAGGGAGGATCGCCATGACGTCATCTCTATCGGCGCGCGAAGCGCGCGCGCCGTCCGGCCTGCCCAGAGCCGGCGACCTGCTCGCCCTGCCCCGCGTCAGCCTGGTGCTCGGCGGCGCGCGCTCGGGCAAAAGCGCCTATGCCGAAACCCTGATCGCCGACGCCGCGAGACCCAACGGACTGCGCCCGCTCTACATCGCCACCGCCGAAGCGCGCGATCCCGAGATGCGCGAGCGCATCGCGCTGCATCGCGAGCGGCGCGGCGCGCTGTGGGAGACGGTCGAGGAGTCGCTGCATCTTGCCGGCGCACTCGTCGGCGCCGCGGGACGCGCCGTGCTGGTCGATTGCCTGACGCTGTGGCTGACCAACCATCTGCTCGCCGGGCGCGATCTCGCCGCCGAACGCGAGCGGCTCGTCGCGACCTTGCGCAGCCTCGACGGGCCGGTCGTGCTGATCGCCAACGAGGTCGGCCTCGGCATCGTCCCCGACAACGCGCTGGCGCGCGCGTTCCGCGACGAAGCGGGCCTGCTTAATCAAGCGGTGGCGCGCGTCGCCGGCCGCGTCGTCTTCATGGCCGCCGGCCTGCCGCTCCTTATGAAGGACGCGGGCATGAAGGACGAAAACCTGAGGAACGATCTGTGAACCGCATTCCCGCCACCGTCGTCACTGGCTTTCTCGGCGCCGGCAAGACCAGCCTGATGAGCCATGCGGTGAAGGCGGCCAAAGGCCGCCGCCTCGCCCTCGTCGTCAACGAGTTCGGCGAGACCGGCGTCGATGGCGGCATCCTGTCGGCCTGCGGCTTCGAAGGCTGCCAGGACGAGGACATCATCGAGCTGGCCAACGGCTGCATCTGCTGCACCGTCGCCGACGATTTTCTCCCCACCATCGAGACCCTGCTGGCGCGCGCGACGCCGCCCGACGGCATCCTGATCGAAACCAGCGGCCTCGCGCTGCCCAAGCCCCTGGTCAAAGCCTTCGCCTGGCCCGAGATCAAATCGCGCGTGACGGTCGACGGCGTGATCGCCGTGATCGACGCCCGCGCCGTCCATGACGGCCGCTTCGCCGACGACCCGGCGAAAGTCGCGGCGCAAGCCGCCGCCGACCCGAGCCTCGATCACGACAATCCGCTCGAGGAAGTGTTCGAGGACCAACTCGTTTGCGCCGATCTCGTCATCCTCAACAAGAGCGACCTGCTGAGCGCCGACGAACTCGCCGCCGTCGAAGCGGAATTGCGCGCGCGGCTCGAAGAGCATGGCCGCAAAGGCGTCAAGATCGTCGCCACCCGCCACGGCGCGGTGCCCATCGAGGTGCTGCTCGGCCTCGCGGCCGCCGCCGAGGACGATCTCGCGGCGCGGCCGTCGCATCACGAAACCGAGGACGATCACGACCACGACGATTTCGAAAGCTTCTCGCTCGCCCTCAAGCCGGTCGCCGACATGGACGGATTGATGGCGCGGCTCGCCGAACTCGCCGACGCGCACGACATCCTGCGGCTCAAGGGCTTCCTCGCCGTGCCCGGTCGCGATCTGCGCCATGTCGTGCAAGGCGTCGGCGCGCGCCTTTCGGGCTATTACGACCGGCCGTGGACGAGCGGCGAAGCGCGCGACGGCCGCCTCGTCGTCATCGGCCAGAAGGGGCTGGACCGCGAGCGCATCGCGCGCGGCCTCGAAGGCTATCTCGCGTAATGCATCTGCTCGCCGCGCAGCCGGGCGAAATCGCTGACGGTTCGGCCGCGGTCGACCTCGGCCAGACGCCGGGCGACATCGTCTACATCACCGCCGCCGACAGCGAGATTTCGCTGCTCGCGGCGGCGCATAAAACGATGCCCGATGCGCCGAGCCTGCGCCTCGCCAACCTGATGGCGCTCGGCCACAATTATTCGGTCGATCTCTATGTCGAGCAGATCGTCAGCCAGGCCAAGCTGGTGATCGTGCGCGTGCTCGGCGGGCGCGGCTATTGGCCCTATGGCGTCGGCGAGATCGTCGCCTGCTCCCGCGCCAGGCGCATCCCTCTCGCCTGCCTGCCCGGCGACGACGCGCCCGACGCTGATCTGATGGCCGACAGCACCCTGCCGGCCAAAGCCGTCCATCGCCTGTGGCGCTACATGGCCGAAGGCGGACCGGACAACGCCGCCAACCTGCTGCGCTACGCCGCCGATCTCGGCGTGCGCCGAACGGAGTGGCAGGAGCCGAGGCCGCTGCTGCGCGCCGGGATCTATCGCGGCGCGCGCGCGGCGTCCCAACGTCCCGTCGCGGCGATCCTGTTCTACCGGGCGCTGTTGCAGGCCGGCAATCTCGCCGCCGTCGACGCGCTGATCGCCGCGCTCGACGCCGCCGGTCTCGATGCCCTGCCGATCTACGCCGCATCCTTGCGCGAGCCGCAATCGGCGGCGATCGTCGAACAGCTTCTCGCCGCCACGCCGCCCGACGTGATCCTCAACGCCACCGGCTTCTCGCGCGCCGCGCCGGGCGAGACCTATGCGCCGGCGCACGATGCGCCCGAATTGCAGGTGATCTTCTCCGGCGGGACCGAAGCCGCTTGGCGCGCCGGCACGCGCGGGCTTTCTTCGCGCGATATCGCCATGAACGTCGCCCTGCCCGAAGTCGACGGCCGCTTGATCGCGCGCGCCGTCTCCTTCAAATCGGCGGCACGGCGCGATGAGGCGACCCAAGCCGACATCGTCGGCTACGCGCCGATTCCCGACCGGGCGCGCTTCGTCGCCGAACTCGCCGCCAATTGGGCCAAGCTGCGGCGCAAGCCCGCCGATGAGCGCCGCGTCGCCCTGGCGCTCGCGAACTACCCCAACCGCGACGGACGCATCGGCAATGGCGTCGGCCTCGACACGCCCGCAAGCGCCATCGTCATCCTCGATGCGTTGCGCGACGCCGGATATGATGTTCGCGACCTGCCGGCCGATGGCGCGGAGCTGGTGGCGCGCGTGCTAGCGGGGCAGACGAACGATCATTCGCGGCGCGGCATCGAGAGCGAAAGCCTGCCTCTCGCCGATTATCAGCTGTTCTTCGCCGCGCTGCCCAAAGCTGTGCGGGACGCGGTGACGGCGCACTGGGGCGCGCCCGAACGCGACCCGTTCTACCGCGTCGGCGAGACCGATTGCGGCCGCTTCGCCATCGCCGCCTTTCGCTGCGGCAAAGTGGCCGTCGGCTTGCAGCCCGCGCGCGGCTACAACATCGATCCGAGCCAGAGCTATCACGACCCGGCGCTCGTGCCGCCGCACGGCTATCTCGCCTTCTACGCCTGGATGCGCGAGCAATTCCGCGCCGACGCCATCGTCCATCTCGGCAAGCACGGCAATCTCGAATGGCTGCCCGGCAAGGCGCTGGCGCTGTCGGAAGATTGCCTGCCGGAAGCGGCGCTCGGGCCGCTGCCGCATCTCTATCCGTTCATCGTCAACGATCCCGGCGAGGGCACGCAGGCCAAGCGCCGCGCGAGCGCCTGCATCGTCGACCATCTGACGCCGCCGCTGACGCGCGCCGAGAGCTACGGCCCCTTGCGCGATCTCGAACGGCTGGTCGACGAATATTTCGAGGCCAGCGGCGTCGATCCGCGCCGCTGCAAGCTGCTGTCGCGCGAGATTCTCGATCTCGCGCGCCGCCACGGCATCGCCGCCGATTGCGGCATCGCCCCCGAAGCCGACGAGGCCGAGGCCCTGACCAAGCTCGACGGCTATCTCTGCGAGCTAAAAGAATTGCAGATCCGCGATGGTCTGCACATTTTCGGCGTCAGCCCGGCGGGCGATCAATTGACCGATCTGCTGGTCGCGCTCGCCCGCGTGCCGCAAGCGGGCGACGCCGACAGCTCGTTGCCGCGCGCGCTGGCGGACGATTTCGCCCTCGACTTCGATCCGCTCGATTGCGACATGGCCCAAGTCTGGACCGGGCCGCACCCCGCCGCGTTGCGCGGCGACGCCCCGTGGCGCACGGCCGGCGACACGGTGGAACGGCTGGAAATCCTCGCGCGCGATCTCGTGCGGGGGGCGCGCGCCATCGATCCCGCATGGACCAGCACCGCCCGCGCGCTGACGCGCATCGAGGACCGCTTGCGGCCCGCCGTCGCGGCGTGCGGCGCGGCGGAAATCGGCGGCCTGCTCAAAGGTCTTTCGGGGCGCTTCGTGCCGCCCGGCCCGAGCGGCGCGCCGACGCGCGGCCGGCCCGACACGCTGCCGACGGGCCGCAACTTCTATTCGGTCGATACGCGCGCCGTGCCGACCCCCGCCGCCTGGACGCTCGGCTGGAAATCCGCCCAACTGCTGATCGAGCGTCACGCTCAGGAGCACGGCGGCTATCCGCGCGCCGTGGCGCTGTCGGCCTGGGGCACGTCGAACATGCGCACCGGCGGCGACGACATCGCGCAAGGGTTGGCGCTGATGGGCGCGCGCCCGACGTGGGACAACGCCTCGCGCCGCGTCACCGGGTTCGAGATTCTGCCGCTCTCCATTTTGGGCCGTCCGCGCGTCGACGTCACCTTGCGCGTCTCCGGCTTTTTCCGCGACGCGTTCCCCGGCCTGATCGACCTGTTCGATTCGGCGGCGCGCGCCATCGCGGCGCTCGACGAGCCGGCCGAGCAAAATCCGCTCGCCGCTCGCGCGCGCGAGGAGCGCGCCGCGCTGATCGCCGGCGGCGAAACCGAGGCGCGCGCCGACCGCCTCGCCACCTATCGCGTGTTCGGCTCCAAGCCCGGCGCATACGGCGCGGGCCTGCAAGCGCTGATCGACGAGCGCGGCTGGGACACGGCCGCCGATCTCGCCCGCGCCTATGTCGCCTGGAGCGGCTATGCCTATGGCGCGGGATCGGAAGGCGCGCCGGCGCACGAGACCTTCGGCACCCGCCTCGGCCGCGTCGAAGCGGTGCTGCACAACCAGGACAACCGCGAGCACGATTTGCTCGATTCCGACGACTACTACCAGTTCGAAGGCGGCATCGCCGCGGCGGTGACAGAAGCGCGCGGCCAAGCGCCCGAGGTCTATCACAACGACCATTCGCGCCCCGAATCGCCGCGCATCCACACGCTGCGCGAGGAGATCGGCCGCGTCGTGCGCGCCCGCGCCGTCAACCCGAAATGGCTCAAGGGCGTCATGCGCCACGGCTATAAGGGCGCGTTCGAGATGGCGGCGACGGTCGACTATCTGTTCGCCTTCGCCGCCACCACCAAGGCCGTCGCCGACCACCATTTCGACGCGGTCTATGACGCCTATATCGCCGATCCCGAGGTGCGCGCCTTCGTCGCGGAGGCCAATCCGGCGGCGCTGAAGGAGATGAGCGCGCGATTGCTCGAAGCGCAGGAGCGCGGATTGTGGAAGCCGCGCTCGAACCAGGCCGCCGACGAATTGCTGAAACTCTCAGGCCAGAAAGCCATGTCATGACCGACGATCCGAACGAACGCGCCAACGAGAAAGCCCGCATCCGCAAGGAATCGCGCGACAAGATCATGGCGACCAAGACCATCGAGAAGGGCCTCATCGTCGTCCATACCGGCCCCGGCAAAGGCAAGTCGACCGCCGCTTTCGGCATGGTCTTGCGCGCCGTCGGCCACGGCATGAAGGTCGGCGTCGTGCAATTCATCAAAGGCAAGTGGGACACCGGCGAGCGCACGGTGCTGGAGAAATTTCCCGAACTGGTGACGATCCGCGCCATGGGCGAAGGCTTCACCTGGGATACGCAGGACCGCGCGCGCGACATCGCCAACGCCGAAGCCGCCTGGGCCGAGGCGAAAAAGTTGATCATGGATGCCAGCTACCGCATGGTGCTGCTCGACGAGTTGAATATCGCGTTGCGCTACGACTATCTCGACGTCAACGAGGTCGTGGCGACGCTCAAGGCCAAGCCCGCCGACACTCATGTGATCGTCACGGGACGCAACGCCAAGCCCGAGCTGATCGAGGCGGCCGATCTGGTGACGGAAATGACGATGGTGAAACATCCCTTCCGCGCCGGCGTGAAGGCGCAAGCGGGCATCGAGTTCTGACATGGTCCCAGAAGGTCGGTCAAAAGCCGCCGCCATCATGCTGCAAGGCACCGGGTCCGACGTGGGCAAATCCCTCGTCGCCGCCGGGCTCTGCCGCCTGTTCGCGGACCAGGGCCTGAGCGTCCGGCCCTTCAAGCCGCAGAACATGTCGAACAACGCGGCGGTGACGCTCGACGGCGGCGAGATCGGCCGCGCCCAAGCCTTGCAAGCCAAAGCCTGCCGCACGCCGCCCCTGAACGACATGAATCCCGTGCTCTTGAAGCCGCAGGGCGAGCGCATGGCGCAGATCGTCGTGCAGGGCGTTGCTGCCGGCGTGGCCGCCGCCGCCGACTATCGCCACGCGAAAGCCGGCCTGATGCCGCGCGTGCTCGAAAGCTTCGCGCGTCTCGAAGCCGATGCCGAACTGATCGTCGCCGAAGGCGCCGGCAGTCCGGCTGAGGCGAACTTGCGCGAGAACGACATCGCCAACATGGGCTTCGCCGAAGCCGCCGACGTTCCGGTGATCCTGGTCGCCGACATCGACCGCGGCGGCGTCCTCGCATCCCTCGTCGGCACCCATGCCCTCTTGTCGGAAAGCGAGCGCGCCCGCGTGAAGGGCTATATCGTCAACAAGTTCCGCGGCGATCCGGCGCTGTTCGCGCCTGCCATCGATATCGTCGAAGCCCATACCGGCTGGCTCTGTCTCGGCGTGCTGCCCTGGTTCGACGACGCCAACAAGCTGCCGGCCGAGGACGGCATGGCGCTGCCGCACCGTACCGAAACGCGCGCCACCCATAGCCATCACAATGACGACCGCCATAAGGTTCTGCGCGTCGTCGCGCCGCGTTGGCCACGCGTCGGCAATTTCGACGATCTCGATCCGCTCGCCGCCGAGCCTGCCGTGCAGCTGACCATCGTCGCGCCGGGCGAGCCGCTGCCGCCAGCCGATCTGGTGCTGCTGCCCGGCTCAAAGGCGACGCGCGCCGACCTGCAGACGCTCTACGAATCCGGCTGGGACGCCGACATCGCCGCCCATCTGGAGCGCGGCGGCAAAGTGTTCGGCATCTGCGGCGGCTATCAGATGCTCGGCCGCGCCGTGCGCGATCCTCTCGGCCTCGAAGGCCCCGCCGGCGAAACGCCGGGCCTCGGCCTCTTGGACATCGCCACCGAGATGACGCCGAGCAAGACGCTGAAATACGCGCAAGGCAGCCATGTGGCGAGCGGCCAGCCGATCGCCGGGTTCGAGATGCATATGGGCGTGAGCGACGGTCCCGATCGCGAGCGGCCGTTCGCGATCCTCGGCAACCAGGGCGACGGCGCGCGCTCGGCCGACGGCCGCGTCGCCGGCACCTATCTGCACGGCCTATTCGCATCGGACGCTTTCCGCCGCGCCTTCCTCGCGGAATTCGGCGTCGAATCGCGGCTCGCCGATTACGACGCCTTGATCGAAGCGACGCTCGACAAGCTGGCGCGGCACATCGCCGACCATGTCGACGTCGAGCGGCTGCTCGAACTCGCGGGAGAGCGCGTTGCTAAATGAGCGATGCGGCGGCCGTCGCCGCCATCGTCAGCAGGCAAGCGACGGCGTAGAGAAACAGCGCGCGGTTGATGTCGTGCGGCGTGACGCGGGCGCGGCCGGATCCGATCCAGGGCGCGGGCTGCATTTGACCGTGATAGGGCCGCGGCCCGGCGAGCGCGAGATCCAGCGCGCCGGCCATCGCCGCCTCGGGCCAGCCAGCGTTGGGCGAACGGTGCTTGCGCGCGTCGCGCCAGACCGTGACGAGCGCGCGCAGCGGATTGGCGGTGGGCGCGGCCACGGCGGCAAGCGCGATCAGCAGCGCCGACAGCCGCGCCGGGATGAAATTCGCCGCATCGTCGAGCCGCGCCGCGACCTTGCCGAAATTCTCGTGGCGCGGCGTGCGATAACCGATCATCGAATCGAGCGTGTTGATCGCCTTATAGGCGAGCATCCCCGGCAGGCCGAGCAGCAGATACCAGAAGACCGGCGCGACCACGGCGTCGGAGAAATTCTCCGCGCCGCTTTCCACCGCCGCGCGCGCCACGCCATATTCGTCGAGCGCCTGCACGTCGCGGCCGACGATATGGCGCACGGCGGCGCGCCCGCCCTCGACGCCGTTCAGCCGCAGCGCCTTGGCGACCAGCCGCACATGGGCGAACAGGCTGCGCTGGGCGAGCAGGGTCGTGGCGACGAACAGTTCGATCAGCCAGCCGTAGGGCAGCAAGCGGCCGTAATAAGCGATGGCCCCGCCGACGGTGCCGGCCAAGCCGACGACGATCAACACCGTGAACGCGCCGCGCAGACGCAGCATGCCGGGCGAGCGGCCGTCACGATTGAGCCGGCGGTCGAGCCCGCCGATCAGGCCGCCGATCCAGACGACCGGATGCGGCAGGATGCGCCACAGCCAGCCGAAGCCCGCCGTCAGCCAGTCCAGCGCCAGCGCCAGCAGCAGCAACAGCGCCGGCGGCGGGCCCCCGGGGCCCGGCAGAAACCCGACCATCAGATCGCGCAGCGTCTGCGCCCACAGTGTAAGATCGGCACCCATCACGGGCGCATCCTGGCGGCGGGAATGTCCGCCGTCCACCGCAAAGGACCATCATGATCGACGAGACCAATACCGCCGTCCTGCTTTGCGCCCACGGCAGCCGCGATGGCGAAGGCGTCGCCGAGTTCGAAGCCTTCGGCCAGGCCGTCGCGAAGCGGCTCGCGCCCATGGCGGTGACGCACGGCTATCTCGAATTCGCCGCGCCCAATATCGGCGACGGGCTGGAAAGCCTCTACGCCAAGGGCGCGCGCAACATCGTCGCCCTGCCGATCATGCTGTTCGCCGCCGGCCATGTGAAGAACGACATCCCTTCCGAGCTCAACGGCTTCGCCGCGACCAAGCGCGACCTCAAGGTCGAGTTCGGCCGCGAGCTGGCGCTCGAGCCGAAACTGATCGCCGCCGCCGGCGCGCGCATCGCCGAGGCCGAGCAGAAATCGCCGCACAAAACCACACGCGCCGACAGCCTGCTGCTGGTCGTCGGGCGCGGCACCAACGATCCCGACGCCAACGGCAATATCGCCAAGCTGGCGCGCATGTTGTGGGAAGGGCTCGGCTACGGCTGGGCCGAAGTGGCCTATTCCGGCGTCACCGAGCCGCGCGTCGGCACGGCCATCGACCGCGCCGCCAAGCTCGGCTTCAAGCGCATCGTCGTCTTTCCTTATTTCCTTTTCACCGGCGTGCTGGTGAAGCGCGTCTATGGGGCCGCCGACGAAGCGCAGGCCCACCATCCCGGCGTCGAAATCCTCAAAGCCGGCTATTTGAACGATCATCCGCTGGTGATCGAGACGCTGGTCGAGCGGCTGACCGAGACCGAGAGCGGCATGAACGTGATGAACTGCCGCCTGTGCAAATATCGCGAGCAGGTGCTGGGCTACGAGGCTGCCGCCGGGCAGCCGCAGGCCGGCCACCATCACCATGTGCGCGCCGAAGACGGGCAGGGTCATGATCACGGCCATGACCATGGTCACGATCATGGGCACGATCATGGGCACGAGCATGGGCACGATCATGGGCACGATCATGATCATCATCACGATCACGCCCATCCGCACAGCCACAAGCGGGCTTGATGGCGCGCCACGACTATATCCGCGACCCGCAGGCGATCTATGACGCCTCGCGAGAGGCCGTTCGCAAAGCCGCCGACCTCGCCGCGCTGTCGGACGATCTCAAACCGCTCGCGCTGCGCCTGATCCACGCCTGCGCCCTGCCCGAAATCGCCAAGGACATCGCCGCTGCGCCCGGCGCGGTCGCGTCCGGCCGCGCGGCGCTCAAGGCCGGCGCGCCCATCCTGTGCGACGGGCGCATGACCCTGGAGGGCATCATCCGCGCCCGTCTGCCGGCTAAGAACGAGACGATCTGCAAGATCGGCGATCCGCAATTGCCGGTTCTCGCCCAAATGCTCGGCAACACGCAAAGCGCCGCCGCCGTCGATCTCTGGACGCCGCACCTGAAGGGCGCGGTGGTGGCCATCGGCAACGCGCCGACCGCGCTCTACCGCCTCTTGGAATTGCTCGCCGAAGGCGCGCCCAAGCCGGCCCTGATCCTCGGCTTTCCCGTCGGCTTCATCGGCGCGGCCGAAGCGAAAGAAGCGCTAATCCTTGATGCCGGCGACGTGCCTTACGTCACGCTGCGCGGCCGCTTCGGCGGCAGCGCGCTCGCCGCCGCCGCCGTCAACGCCCTGGCCGACGACCGCCTCACCAACGAGGCCGCGTCTTGACTCCCTGGCTCACCGTGCTCGGAATCGGCGTCGATGGATTGGACGACCTGCCGCCCGCCGCGCGCGCGCTGATCGACAACGCCGAAGCCGTCGCCGGCGGCGACCGCCATCTGGAAATGCTGACGAACACGGCGGCGGCGCGCGTGCGGCTGCAATCGCCCATCGAGGCCGCGTTGGGCGAATTGGCGGCCCATCGCGGCAAGCGTGTCGTGGTTTTGGCCAGCGGCGATCCGCTGCATTACGGCATCGCCGCCACCTTGCTGCGGCGGTTCGCGCCGGGCGAATTGCGCGTCATCCCGCATCATTCCGCCTTCACCCTCGCCTGCGCCCGCATGGCCTGGCCGCGCCAAAACGTCACCACGCTCTCCGTCCACGGCCGCCCGCTCGCCGCGCTCCAGCGCCATATCCATCCTGGCGCGAAGCTTCTGGTTCTGGCGCAGGACGGCGGAACGCCGGCCGAGATCGCCGCGCTGCTGACGGCGCGCGGCTTCGGGCCGAGCCGCGTCATAGCGCTCGAACATCTCGGCGGCCAGGACGAGACCGTCATCGCCGCGGCCGCCGAAAGCTGGGCCGTGCCGCGCGCGCGCGACCTCGTCACCGTCGCCATCGAATGCCTGCCCGGCCCCGCGCCCGTCCTGCTGGGGCTGACGCCCGGCCTGCCGGACGACGCATACGAGCATGACGGCCAACTCACCAAGCGCGAGACGCGCGCCGTGACGCTCTCCACGCTCGCGCCCCGGCCCGGCGAGACGCTGTGGGATGTCGGCGCGGGCGCCGGCTCCATCGGCATCGAATGGCTGCGCGCCGGCGAGGCGATGCGCGCCATCGCCATCGAGCGCGATCCCGCGCGCGCCGCGCGCATCGCGCGCAACGCCCTCGCGCTCGGCGCGCCGCAATTGCGCCTCGTCGAGGGCGCGGCACCGGACGCGCTCGCGGGCCTGCCCGCGCCCGACGCCATCTTCCTCGGCGGCGGCGTCAGCGCGCCCGGCGTGATCGAAGCCTGCTGGGCGGCGCTCAAGCCCGGCGGCCGCCTGGTCGCCAACGCCGTGACCGACCGCAGCGTCGCCGCGCTGGTCAAACATCGCTCCCGCCATGGCGGCGACTTGATCTGCGTCGCCATCTCGCGTATCGACGAGCGCGAAGCGCGCGGCTGGCGCGCGCTCATGCCCGTCACTCAACTTCGCAGCGTGAAGGCCTGATCCCATGGCCACTCTTTACGGCCTCGGCGTCGGCCCGGGCGATCCCGATCTCATCACGCTCAAGGCGCTGAAGATCCTTCAGGCCGCGCCGGTGATCGCCTATCCGGCGACCACGTCCGGCGAGAGCATGGCGCGCGCCATCGCCGCGCCGCATATTCCCGAAAGCCGGATCGAGCTGCCCTTCGCCATCGACATCCGCAGCGCCCATGACGCCAACGAGAGCCATTACGACGGCGCGGCGGACGCGGTCGCAGCGCATCTCAAAGCCGGACGCGACGTCGCCGTGCTGTGCGAGGGCGATCCGTTCCTCTACGGCTCGTTCATGTATCTGTTCGCGCGCCTCGCCGAAGACTGGCCGACCGTGATCGTGCCCGGCATCTCGTCCCTCAACGCCGCCGCCGCCGCGCTCGCCCGCCCGCTCGTCTCCGGCAACGAATCGCTGACCCTTATCCCGGCCACGCTCGACGAAGCGGAATTGACCGCGCGCCTGACGGCGTGCGACGCCGCCGCCATCCTCAAGATCGGCCGCCATCTCGCCAAGCTCCGCCGCGCCCTCGCCGCCAGCGGCCTTGCGGAGCGAGCCGATTACATCGAGCGCATCGGCTTTCCCGAACAGCGCCAGTTTCCGCTGAACGCGCTGTCCGGCGACGCCGCGCCTTACTTCTCCATCGTGCTGGCGCGCCGCGCCGCCAAGGCGATCCGATGATCGTTTTCGTCGTTCTCGATAAGTCGGGCTTGGCTCTGGCGCGCAAGCTGTCGAAGTCGTTTCCCGGCTCGGAGATCCACGGACTTTCTTCGCGCGTGAAGGCCGATGTCGGGTTCATCTCGGCGACGGCCCATCTGCGCAAACTGTTCGCCGCGGGCCATGCCATCGTCGGCATCATGGCCGCCGGCATCTTGATCCGCGCCGTCGCGCCGCTGCTCGCCGACAAGCGCCGCGAGCCGCCAGCGCTCGCCTTGTCCGCCGACGGCCGGGCCGTGGTGCCGCTGCTCGGCGGCCATCACGGCGCGAACGATCTGGCGCGCGATCTCGCCAAGCTGCTGAAAAGCCAAGCCGCCGTCACCACGGCCGGCGATGCCGCCTTCGGCCTCGCGCTCGACGAGCCGCCCGCCGGCTATACGCTCGCCAATCCCGCCGCCGCCAAAGCGGTCGCGGCGGCGCTGATCTCCGGCGAGCCGGCGAAGATCGTCGGCGACGCGCCCTGGCTGAAGCAAGCCAAACTGAAAACCTCGACGAAGGCGCGCGTGACGTTGCGCGTCAGCGATGAAACCTCAAAATTCGGCAAGCTGGAGCTGGTCTATCATCCCCGCAGGCTCGCGCTCGGCGTCGGCTGCGAGCGCGGCGTGGCGGCCAGGGAGTTGATCGCGCTTGCGCGCAAGAGCCTCAAAGCCGCCAAGCTCGCACCGGAATCCGTCGCCTGCGTCGTCTCGCTCGATCTCAAGGCCGACGAAGCCGCCATCCATGCGCTTGCCGCCGATCTCGGCGTGCCGGCGCGCTTCTTCACGCCCTCGCGGCTGGAACGCGAGACGCCGCGCTTGAAGAATCCATCGAAGGTCGTGTTCAAGGCGGTCGGCTGCCACGGCGTCGCCGAGGGCGCGGCGCTCGCCGCCAGCGGACCGCGCGGCGCGCTCGTCCTGCCCAAGACGGCCTCCAAACGCGCCACGGTCGCCATCGCCCGCAGCCCGAAGATCGTCGACGGCGAGAGCGTCGGCAAGCCGCAGGGCCGGCTCGACATCGTCGGCCTCGGGCCGGGCGATACCGCCTATCTGACGCCCGACGCGCGCGCGGCGCTGACGGCGGCCACCGACGCGGTGGGCTACGATCTCTATCTCGACCTCGCCGGCGATCTCATCGCCGGGGCCGAACGCCACGCCCTGCCGCTCGGCGCGGAGGAGAAGCGCGCCGCCTTCGCCCTCGATCTCGCCGCCAAGGGCCGCCGCGTCGCGCTGATCTCGTCGGGCGATCCCGGCATCTACGCCATGGCCGCGCCGCTGTTCGAAATGCTCGAACGCGCCGACAAACCAGCCTGGAACCGCGTCGCCATCCATGTCCGGCCCGGCCTGTCGGCCATGCAGATGGCGGCGGCGCGCTCCGGCGCGCCCCTGGGGCACGATTTTTGCGCCATCTCGCTGTCCGACCTACTGACGCCGCGCGCCGCCATCGAGACGCGTCTGCGCGCCGCCGCGGCCGGCGATTTTGTCGTCGCGCTCTACAATCCCGTCTCGCTGCGCCGGCGCGAATTGATCGGCGTGGCGCGCGACATCCTGATGGCGGCGCGCGGGCCGGACACGCCGGTGCTGCTGGCGCACGATCTCGGCCGGCCGACGGAACGGCTGCAAACCATTCCGCTGAAAGCCCTGCGCGCCGAATCGGCCGGCATGACGACGCTGGTGATGATCGGCGCGTCCTCGACCAGGCGCATGAGGCGCGGCGTCAACGACTGGCTCTACACGCCGCGCGGTTATGCGGTGAAACAGACGAAACTCAAATCATGACCGTGCATTTCATCGGCGCCGGCCCCGGCGCGCCCGACCTCATCACCCTGCGCGGCATCAGGCTGATCCGCCAATGCCCGCTGGTGATCTACGCCGGCTCGCTGGTGCCGCGCGAGGTGATCGCCGAAGCGGCGGCCAACACCCGCGTCGTCGATTCCGCGCCGCTGCATCTGGACGAGATCATGGCGCTGATCCACGAGGCGCACCGCAAGGGCGAGAATGTGGCGCGCGTCCATTCCGGCGATCCGTCGCTCTACGGCGCGATCGCCGAGCAGATGGCGCAGCTGGACGCGGCGGGCATCCCCTACGACATCACGCCCGGCGTCTCGGCCTATGCGGCGACGGCGGCGGCGCTCAAATGCGAGCTGACGCTGCCCGAGCGCAGCCAGACGGTGATCCTGACGCGCACCGCGGTCCGCGCTTCGGCCATGCCGCCGGGCGAAGACCTCGCCAAGCTCGGCGCGTCGGGCGCGGTGCTGGCGATTCACCTGTCGATCAACAATCTCGCCAAGGTCGTGCGCGAGCTGACGCCGCATTACGGCGCCGATTGCCCCTGCGTCGTCGCCTATCGCGTGAGCTGGCCCGACGAGCTGATCTTGAAGGGCACGCTTTCCACCATTCGCGAGATGGCCAAGGCCAGCGGCATCACGCGCACGGCGCTGATCCTGGTCGGCCAGGACCTCGGCGGCCACGGCGCGGCCGTCAGCCGGCTCTATGCCGCCGACCACGACCATGTGCTGCGCCCCAAGGCCGACTAGCTAGACGGCTTGCTTGCCGATCCAGGCGACGGCGTCGCCCACGTTACGGACCAGCTCGCCCAGCGGCGGCGCGGGCGGCGCGATCATGATCACCGGAATGTTCAGCGCGCGCGCGGCGGCGATCTTGGCGACGCTCGCCTTGCCGCCGCTGTTCTTGCTCACCACCGCCTCGATGGCGTGACGGCGCAGCAACGCCTCGTCGCTCGCCGCGTCGAACGGGCCGCGCGCGAGGATCAGCTCGTGGCGCTCGAGCGGCAGCGGCGCGTCGGGCGGCTCGACCAGCCGCATCAGGAACCAGATGCCGGGCAAGCCGGCGAACGCGGCGGCATCCTTCTGGCCGCTGGCGAGGAAGGCGCGCGTAACGCCGCGCTCGCGCAACGCGCGCGCCGCCGCGGCCGCGTCGGGCACCTCGATCCAGCGGTCGCCGGCTTGCGCCGTCCACGGCGCGCGGCGCAGCGCTAGGCGCGGCGTCGCCGTCTCGGCGCAGGCTTGCACGGCGTTGCCTGCCATGGTCGCGGCGAAGGGATGCAGCGCGTCGACGACCAGCCGCACGTTCTCACGGCGCAAATATTCCGCCAGGCCGGCCGCGCCGCCGAAGCCGCCGACGCGCAGATCGCCGGCAATGGCGCGCGGCGCGGCGGTGCGGCCCGCGAGCGAGGTCAGCACGCGCTGCCGGTTGCCGAACCGCGCCACGGCAAGCCGCGCCACCTCCGCCGCCTCGGCGGTGCCGCCGAGAATCAGAAGCGTGCCGCTTGCATTTTTCGTCGCCGCGTTTGACATAGGGGCAGTCTACCTCAACCGCCCGTCTCTGGGAGCCGCTCGCGACATGACTTCAGCCGCCTTCGCCAACTTGCCGTTCGATCTGCCGCGCTTCGAGCCGGGCTGGGTCTGGCTGGTCGGCGCCGGCCCCGGCGATCCCGGCCTGTTGTCCTTGCACGCGCTGAACGGGCTCGCCCAGGCCGATGTCATCGTTTACGACGCGCTGGTCGATAAGCGCATCCTCGCCGCCGCCAGGCCGGACGCCGAGCTGATCTACGCGGGAAAACGCGGCGGCAAGCCTTCGCCGAAACAGACTGACATCTCGCAGCGCCTCGTCGCGCTGGCGCGCACGAACCGCCGCATCCTGCGGCTCAAGGGCGGCGATCCTTTCGTCTTCGGGCGCGGCGGCGAGGAAGCCCTCGCCTTGGTCGCCGCCGGCATCCCCTTCCGCCTGGTGCCCGGCATCACCGCCGGCATCGGCGGCCTCGCCTACGCCGGCATTCCGGCGACGCACCGCGACGTCAACGCCGCCGTCACCTTCGTCACCGGCCATCAGGCCGGCGGCGACGTGCCCGAGCATCTCGACTGGGCGGCGCTCGCCAAAGGCTCGCCGGTGCTGGTGATCTATATGGCGGTGCAGAACCTCTCGGCCATCGTCGCGAAACTGCTGGCGGCCGGCCGCGCGGCGGACGAGCCGGTGGCGATCATCAGCAAAGCCTCGACGCCGGACCAGACGGTGCTGGAGACCACGCTCGGCGCTTGCGTCGAAGACTGCGCGCGCGCGGCGCCGCCGCCGCCCGCCATGGTGGTGATCGGCAAGGTCGTCAGCCTGCGCGCCTCGCTCGACTGGCTCGGCAAGGCCGCCATCCGCTAGCGCGGCGGCGGCGGATCCTCGTCGAACAGGATCCGTTCGGACGCGCCGTCGAGATCCTCGAACTGGCCGGCGCGCAGCGCCCAGAGGAACGCTCCGAGTCCGAGCAGGCCGAGGAACAGCGCCACCGGGATGAGGTAGAGCAGCATGCTCATGGCTTGCGTCGCCTCTCCCGCTCCGCGCGATAGAGCCGCAAGGAGTTGAGCGTGACGATGATCGAAGAGCTCGACATGGCGATCGCCGCGATCAGCGGCGTGACGAAGCCGAGCACGGCCAGCGGCACGGCCAGCGCGTTATAGACGAAGGCCGCGGCGATGTTCTGTGCCACCAGCCGTTGCGAGCGGCGCGCCACGTCGTAGGCTTCGCGCACGGAGTCCAATCCCTCGCCTTGGAAAACGTAATCGGCCGCCGCCTGGCTGACATCCGCGCCCGTCGCCGGCGACATGGAGACGTAGGCGCTGGCGAGCGCCGGAGCGTCGTTGAGCCCATCGCCGACCATCAACACCTTGCGCCCGAGGGCGGCGAGCTCGCGCAGTCGGGCGATCTTGTCGCCGGGGGCGTAGGCCGCGTGCCAATCGGCGATGCCGGCGGCGCGCGCAGCTTGCGCGACGGCCGGCGCACGGTCGCCCGACAGCAATTCGACGGCGAGGCCGCGCGCTTTGAGCGCGGCGATCGTGTCGGCGGCATCCGGCCGCAACATGTCGTCGAACAAGAAGCGCGCGAACGTCCCGTCGGCGCGGCGCAGCCACAGTTCCGGCCCATCATGGTCGCCGGGCGCATCGGTCGCGCCGCACCACAAGCGGCTGCCCAAACGCAGTTCGCCATCCGCCGTCGTCGCGGCGAGCCCGAGGCCAGGGCGCTCGACGACGCCGTCCAGCGGCGCGATCTTGGGACGAAGGCGGGTCAGCGCCTGGCACAGCGGATGGCGGCTGCCGGCGGCGAGCGACGCGGCGAGGGCTAGATCGGCGTCTGCCAAGCCATGCAAGTTGGCGAGCTTCAGGCGGCCCAGGGTCAAGGTGCCGGTCTTGTCGAACAGAACCGTGTCGATGGCCGCCAAGCGCTCGAGTCCGTCAGGGGACTTCAACAGCACGCCGCGGCGCAGCAAGCGACCGCTCGCCACCACTTGCACGACCGGCACGGCGAGGCCGAGCGCGCAGGGGCAGGTGATAATGAGCACGGCCACCGCGACCATCAGCGATTGCTGCCACGGCGCGCCCGCCAACGCGATCCAACCGAGGAAGGTGGCGAGCGCGGCAAGATGCACCACCGGCGAATAGACGCGGGCGATCCGGTCGGCGAGCCGGACGTAGCGGGCGCGGCTTTGCCCGGCGACGTCCATCAGGCGCACGATCTCGGCCAGCAGCGTGTTCGCGCCGGCAGCCGTCACTTTGACGACGAGCGGCGCGGTGCGGTTGAAGGTGCCGGCGAACACTTTATCGCGCGGCCTTACCGCCTCCGGCATGCTTTCGCCGGTCAGCAAGCTGGCGTCGATGTCGCTGCGACCGCGCGCGATCTCGCCATCGGCCGGTAGCCGCGCGCCAGCCGGCACCAGCAGCGTCATGCCCGGCTCGATAGCCGCGACCTTCAACGGGCGCTGGCTGCCGTCGACCTCGAGCAATGTGGCGGTCGCGCCTTGCAGAACCAAAAGGTTTTCCGCCACGGCGCAAGCTTTGGCGCGCGCCTGGCGGTCGAGATAGCGCCCGACCAGCAAGAAGAACAGCAGCGAAGCGGCGGCGTCGAAATAGGCGTGCTCGCCGCCGCGCACGGTCTCGAACAGGCTCATCGCCGTCGTCAGCAGCACAGCCACGGTGATCGGCAGGTCCATACGCATCTCGCCGTTCTTCAAGCCGGCGACGGCGGAGGAAAAGAAAGGCCGCACGGCATAAGCGACAGTCGGCATCACGATGAGCGCGGAAACCCAATGGAACAAATCCCGCGTCGGCCCGTCCATATCGCTGAAAGCCCCGGCCCATACCGCCGCCGACAGCAGCATGACATTCATCGCGCCGAACCCTGCGACCGCGAGGCAGCGCAGCAGACGTCGGCCCTCGCGATCATGATCGGGCGACAACGTTTCGGCGGCGAAGGGCACAGATTCGTAGCCCAGACGGTCGAGCGCGCCGACGAGCGCCGCGGCATTGGTCGCCATGCCGTCCCACGCGAGACGCAGGCGCTTGGTCGTCAAATTGACGCGCGCGGCGCGCACGCCGGGCAACGCCGACAAATTCTTTTCGATGCGCTGCACGCAGCCCGCGCAATGGATGCCGTCCACCAGCAGCACCAGCGCGTCGCTGCCGTCCGCCTCATGGGTGACGAAGGGGGTCGGATCGATCTCCGGCGCCGCATCGCCGCCGCGAAGGCCAAGCGCGCTGTCGGTCATGGCGTCGCTTCCCGCTCGATCCAAATGCGCCATTCGACCCGATAGGGCGATGCGCCAGGGCGCGCGATCTCGACGCGCACGTCCCAATTGCCTGGCGCGAGCGACGCTGTGGCGGCGCGCCACAATCCCGCGCCCGCAGCGGTCAGCGCGATCTGCCTGTCGGCGGATTCACGGCCGGGGCGGCGCAAATGCGCCGTCACCGCTTCGGTCTTCAAAGGATTGCCGTCACGGTCGCGCAGATGGAGGCTCAAGCGTCCGGCCGTCGCCGACTCGTCCTCCAACGCGACCTGCCAGCCGAGCCGGCGCTGATCTTCGGCATCGGCCAGAACCTGGTTGTAAGCGAGGCCGGCTTGATAGGCGTTCCGCTCGCTGAGTCCCGGATGGCTCCGCAAGGCATAGAAGATGAAGACGGCGTTCACCCCGGCGACGATGGCGAAGAAGCCGAGCAAGGCGGCGAGCACGACGCGGCCCGTGAGAGGTTTGGCTAGGGGCGGCAGCCTCGAAAGCGGCATCAGCGTCCTCCCGGGGCGCGAAACACGCTGCCATAGAACGCCGTCTCGCCGCCCGCGCCGCGCAGCCGGAAAACGATGTCGGTCGTCTCGCCATGGATCGCGCCGCGCGGCGCCGCGACGAACACGCGGAAGACCTGCATCCGATCGGCCCCGACCGTCAATTCCGCGGCCAGATCGTTCTCGGAATCGGCGACCGTGAGGCGCCCGCCCGCCAAGCCTTCGACCTCGAGGACGAATGTGCGTTCGTCGCGATGCTTGTTCTGCACGTGCACGCTATAGCCGTTGCGGATCGAGCCGTCCGACAGGGCGACGAACAGCGGATTTCGGTCGCGCTCGACCGAGAGATCGAGCGCCGCGCGCGTGAGCAGCGCGTAAAGCATGATCGCGCCGACCAGGACGATCAGGCCCGCATAAAGAACGGTGCGCGGTCGGACCGGCCGCAGCTTCGGCTTGGCGTCGGCCTTGCCGGCCAGAACGCCGGCGAGGCTGTCGTAGCCGATCAGGCCGCGCGGCAAGCCGACCTTGGCCATCACGTCGTCGCAAGCGTCGATGCAGAGCGCGCAGGAGATGCATTCGAGCTGCTGGCCGTCGCGGATGTCGATGCCCATGGGGCAAACGGCGACGCACTGGTTGCAGTCGACGCAATGGCCGCGCCCGTCCCAGCTTTCGCCTTTTTTATGCGGGCCGCGCGGCTCGCCGCGTGCCGGATGGTAGCTGACGATGAGCGAGTCTTCGTCCTGGAGCGCCGCCTGGATGCGCGGCCATGGGCACATGTAGGTGCAGACCTGTTCGCGGGCGATGCCGCCGAGCATGTAGGTTGTCGCCGTGAACAGGGCGATGAAAAGATAGGCCGCGGCCGGCGCCTCAAAGCGCGCCAGATCGCCGGCCAATGTCGGCGCGTCGGCAAAATAAAAGACCCAAGCGCCGCCCGTGAGCGCGGCGATGGCGAGCCAGAGCGTGTGCTTGGCCAGCTTGCGGCCCAGCTTGCCGGCGGTCCACGGGCCTTGGTCGAGCTTTATGCGCTGGTTGCGGTCGCCCTCGATCCAGCGCTCGACGGTCACGAATAGATCGGTCCATACCGTCTGGGGGCAGGCGTAGCCGCACCACACCCGGCCCGCCAGGCTCGTCACCAGAAACAGGCCGAGCGCCGCGAGTATCAGCAGGCCCGTGATGAAATAGACTTCCTCAGGCCACAGTTCGATGAAGAAGAAGTAGAACCGACGGCCGGGAAAATCGATCAGGATCGCCTGATCGGGCAACGACGGGCCGCGATCCCAACGCAGCCACGGCGCGAGATAATAGATGGCGAGCAAAGCCGCCATGGCGATCCACTTGACGCGGCGGAAGGCGCCCTTCGCGCGCTTCGGATAGATTTTCTGGCGCTTGGCGTAGAGGCTCCGCCGCGCCTTCGCGTTGACCGGCTCGGCGTCGCTGCGCGCGATCTCGCCCGCCGTCTCGGCGGCGAGGATCGGCGCGGCTGGCAGCGGATCGGCCATAACGGTGTCTTCCCAGGGGTCCGAGCGGCTATTCGCCGCCGCCCAGCGAGTGGACATAAATCGCGAGCTGGCGGATCGTCACGTCGTCGAGCCGCCCCTCCCAGGCCGGCATGACGCCGCGCCGGCTGGCGGCGATGCTGGCGACGACGGAAGCTTTGTCGCCGCCATAGAGCCAAAGCGCGTCGGCCAGGTTAGGTGCGCCGAGCTCGCGGTTGCCGCGCCCCGTCTCGCCGTGGCAGGCGGCGCAATTTTCTGCGAACAGCGCCTTGCCGCGCTCGAGCCCGGAAGAGGCCGGCGCGGGCTCGGATAGCGAGCGCACGAAATCGGCGACGTCGCCGATCTGCGCCGGCGTGAGGATGCCGTCGCGGCCGAACGCCGGCATATCGCTGACGCGCGTTTCCGCATGCGCGCCGCGGATGCCGACGCGCAGCGTCCGCTCGATCTCCGCGAGGGTGCCACCCCACAGCCAATCGTCGTCGTTGAGGTTGGGATAGCCCTTGGCCCCCGCCGCTCCGGAGCCGTGGCATTGCGAGCAATTGACCGCATAAGCCGAACGGCCGCCGCTGAGCGCGAAACTCTGCAGATCGGGATCGGCCGGATTCTCGCCGGCCGGCAAAGCGGCCAGGCGCTGGGCATAGCCGCCCTGCGCCCGCTTCGCTTCGGCCAGGGCCTCGGCGACGACGGCGCGCTGCGAATAGCCGAGCACGCCGCGCGTGTGATCCGAGACGAGCGGCCAGGCCGGCATGAGGACCCAATAGCCGACCGACCAGACGATGGTGGCAAGGAACACCCATAGCCACCAGCGCGGCAGCGGGTTGTTCAGCTCTTCGAGGCCGTCCCATTCGTGTCCGGTGGTCTCGACGCCGGAGACCTCGTCCTTGCGCGGCATGCTCATGGCCGATCTCCCGCGCGGTCCGGGGATGGCGCGCGCGGCCGGTCGTCATCGAGCGGAATCCGCGCAGCCCGATCGAACTTCGCCTTGTTGCGCGGCCATAAGGCATAGGCAGCGGCGATCAGGAAAATGACGATGACATAGATCTGGCCATAGGTTCCGACGAGCTGGACGACTTCGGCGTGCGTCATGGCCCTCTCCTAACGTAGGTTTTCGTCGGCCTTATAGGCCGAGAAATCGACAAGGGTGCCCAGCATCTGCAAATAGGCGACGAGGGCGTCCATTTCCGTCACGGCCGTCTGTCCGTCGAAATTGCGCACCTGGGCTTTGGGGTACCGCGCCAGCAGCTGATCCATGAAAGGCCCGTCGGGCACGAGTTGCGCCTGCAGGTCTTGCTTGGCCATGGCGATCATCTCGTCGGTGTAGGGCACCCCGACCTTGCGGTTGGCGATGAGATGATTGGCGATGTCGGCCGTCGCCAGCGGCGTGCGTCCGAGGAAAGCGTAGCCCGGCATGACCGATTCGGGCACGAGGCTGCGGGGGCTCTCGAGATGGGCGACGTGCCATTCGTCGGAATAGCGGCCGCCGACGCGCGCGAGATCGGGCCCGGTGCGCTTCGACCCCCATTGGAACGGATGGTCGTACATGCTTTCCGCGGCCAGGCTGTAATGGCCGTAACGCTCGACCTCGTCGCGTAGCGCGCGGACCATCTGGCTGTGGCAGTTGTAGCACCCTTCGCGGATGTAGATGTTGCGGCCCGCCAGCTCGAGCGGCGTGTAGGGCCGCATGCCGGTGACTTTCTCGATGGTGCTCTTGAGATAGAACAGCGGCACGATCTCGACGAGGCCGCCGATGGCGACGACGATTAGCGTGAGGACGAGCAGCAGGAAGGCGCTTTTCTCGATCAGGGCATGGCTGAGTTTCATGGCCCGCTCCCTCACGCCAGCGCCGGCGCGGCGTTCGGCGCGACGGCCGTCGCCGGATCGCGCACTGTGCGCCACAGGTTGTAGACCATAAGCAACGCGCCGCCGAGGAACAGCGCGCCGCCGAGCGCGCGGATCAGATAGAACGGATGCATGGCGGCGACGGTTTCGGCGAAGGAATATTGCAGGAAGCCGAGTTGGTCGAAGGCGCGCCACATCAGCCCCTGCATGATGCCCGATACCCACATGGCGGCGATGTAGAGCACGATGCCGAGCGAGGCGATCCAGAAATGCCAGCTCACCAGCCGCATCGAATAGAGGCCGCTGCGGTTCCAAAGCAAGGGCACCAAGTGATAGACCGCGCCGAAGCTGATGTAGGCGACCCAGCCGAGCGCGCCGGAATGGACGTGGCCGATCGTCCAGTCGGTGTAATGGCTGAGCGCGTTGACCGATTTGATCGACATGAGCGGCCCTTCGAAAGTGCTCATGCCGTAGAAGGCCACGGCCACCACGAGGAAGCGGATGACGGGATCCGTGCGCAGCTTGTCCCACGCGCCTGACAGCGTCATGAGGCCGTTGATCATGCCGCCCCACGAGGGCATCCACAGCATGATCGAGAAGGTCATGCCCAACGTCTGCGCCCAATCGGGCAGCGCCGTGTAATGCAGGTGGTGCGGACCGGCCCAGATGTACATGAAGATCAGCGACCAGAAGTGCAAGATCGACAGGCGGTAGGAATAGACCGGCCGTTCGGCGCGCTTCGGCACGAAGTAATACATCATGCCGAGGAAGCCGGCGGTGAGGAAGAAGCCCACCGCGTTATGGCCGTACCACCATTGCGTCAGCGCGTCCTGAACGCCCGAAAAGAGCGAGTAGCTCTTGCTGCCGAAGAGCGAGACGGGCATCGCCAGATTGTTGACGATGTGCAGCATGGCGATGGTGACGATAAAGGCGAGATAGAACCAGTTGGCCACGTAGATATGCGGCTCGCTGCGCCGCCGGAGCGTCTCGAGAAACACCAAGAGATAAACGACCCAGACCACGGCGAGCCATAGATCGACATACCATTCGGGCTCGGCATATTCGCGCGATTGCGTGATGCCCAGCAGATAGCCGGTCGCGGCGAGCACGATGAATAGCTGGTAGCCCCAGAACACGAACCAGGGCGCGACGTCGCCGGCCAGCCGCACGCGGCAGGTGCGTTGCACGACATAGAATGACGTGGCGATCAGCGCGTTGCCGCCGAAGGCGAAGATCACCGCTGAAGTGTGCAGCGGACGCAGGCGGCCGAAATTCGTCCAGGGCAGGTCGAAATTGAGCGCGGGAAAGGCGAGTTGCAGCGCGATGACGAGGCCGACGAGAAATCCGACGATCCCCCAGAACATGGTGGCGATGACGCCGGCGCGCACCACGTCGTCGCTGTAGCCCGTCGCGGATGCCGCGGCGTCGCGGCCCGCCGCGTCGTAATGGGCCTTGATCATGAAGAACAGACCGCCCACGCCGACCGCGGACAGGAGGTAGCCGTGAATCCGCATGGCCTCGTCGAGCGCGTTGGCCGCGACCAACAGACCGAGGAGAATCGCGCCGCCGAGGAGGGCCATCATGAACAGACGGCTGACGCTGCCGACGGCGGACGGCGTGACGGATACCGCCGGCCGGTTTGACGCGACTGTCATGACATCTCCCCCGATCACGCTGAAAACGGCGTTCCTGTCAGCTCGCAGGATCGCGGCTATTTAATAAGACATAGTTAAATCTAACCCCATGGTAATAGACAGGCTTGTCCAAACCCCATGATCTGGATCAATTGGGGACCGCTTTTCCGCGATTTTGCTTGGACTGACAGCGACGTAGCCACTCTCCCGAAAGGGTCCCGCCCGTAACGGCCGTTCAGCGATGGTCGCGCTTTAACGCCCGCGGCTCAATGATAGCCGGCGTCGGCCCTCACCTTGCCGCGGAACACCCAATAGCTGTAGGCGATATAGCCGAGCATGACCGGCACGACGATGACCGCGCCGACCAGCATGAACATCTGCGACGTCGGCGCGGACGCCGCCTGCCAGATCGAGATGTTCGGCGGCACCACGTTGGGCCAGACGCTGATCGCCAGCCCGAGATAGGACAGGCCGAACAAGCCGAAGCTGATGAGCAGCGGCGCGACCTCATGGCGCTTTTCCAGCGACCGCCACAGCGCGAGCGCGAGCAGCGCCGTGACGATCGGCACCGGCGACAGATAGGCGATGTTGGGCCAGGAGAACCAGCGCGTCGCGATGGCCGATTCAAGGAGCGGCGTCACCAGGCTGACCGCGCCGATCAGCAGAATCACCAGCAGCAGCGCCCGGCGCGCGACCTTGTAGGCCCAATCTTGCAGCGGCCCCTCGGTCTTGAGGATCAGCCAGCCGGCGCCGAGCAGCACATAGCCCGCCACCAGCGACAAGCCGGTCATCAGGCTGAAGGGCGTCGCCCAGTCGAACGCGCCGCCGGTGTAATCGCGGCCCGTCACTTCGAAGCCCTGGATGAACGCGCCGAGCGCGACGCCCTGCGCGAAGGTGGCGATGAGCGAGCCGTAGTGGAAGGCCTTGTCCCACAGATGCCGGCTGGTGTTGGCCTTGAAGCGGAATTCGAAGGCGACGCCGCGGAAGATCAGCGCGATGAGCATCACCAGCAGCGGCAGATAGAGCGCCGGCAGGATGATCGAATAGGCCAGCGGAAAGGCGGCGAGCAGGCCGCCACCGCCGAGCACCAGCCAGGTTTCGTTGCCGTCCCAGACCGGCGCGACGGAATTCATCATCGTGTCGCGATCGGCGTCGGTCGGAGCGTGGCGGAACAGGATGCCGACGCCGAGGTCGAATCCGTCCATCACCACATACATGAACACCGCGAAGGCGATGATGACGGCCCAGATCAGCGGCAGATAAGGCGCGAGAGCGTCGAGCATGATCACGCCTCCTGCGCGCCGGAGAGCGGCCGCGCCGGCGTGCCATGTTTCGGCTCTGCCGTCGTCGCGTCCGGCCCGCGCTGGATCAGCCGGTAGATGTAATAGGCGCCGGCGGTGAAGACGCAGCCGTAAACCAGGATGAACAGCGCCAAGGATGTCGCGACGCTGCCCCAGGCGATGGCCGGCGACGCGGCCTCGATGGTGCGCATCACGCCATAGACCACCCAGGGCTGGCGGCCGACCTCGGTGACGAACCAGCCGGCGAGCACGGCGACGAAGCCGCTCGGCAGCATCCAGCGGCAAAGCTGCAGGAACCAGCGCGTCTCGTAGAGCGTGCCGCGCAAACGCAGGAACAATCCCGCGCCGGCGACGAACAGCATCAGCACGCCGATTCCGACCATGATGCGGAAACCCCAGAAGGGGATTCCGACCGGCGGGCGGTCTTCCCGCGCCCAGTCCTTCAGGCCCTTCACCTCGCCGTCCCATTCATGGGTGAGAATCAAGCTGCCGAGGCGAGGAATCGCGATCTCATAATGATTGCGCTCGGCTTGCGAGTCCGGGATGGCGAACAGGATCAACGGCATGCCGCGTTGCGTCTCCCAATTCGCTTCCATCGCGGCGACCTTCGCGGGCTGGTGTTTCAGCGTGTTCAGCCCATGCAGATCGCCGATGAAGACCTGCAGCGGCGCGAGAATCAGCACCAGCCACAGGCTCATCGACAGGGCGGCGCGGGCGGTGTCGGCGAAACGGCCCTGGAGCAGATGCCAGGCCGACACGGCGATGACGACGAAGGCCGTGGTGAGGAAGCAGGCCGTCACCATATGGGCGAAACGGTAGGGGAAGGACGGGTTGAAGACGATGGCCCACCAGTCGAGCGCGTGGAACAGGCCGTCCTTGATCTCGTAGCCGACCGGAGTCTGCATCCAGCTATTGGCCGACAGGATCCAGAAGGCCGAGACCAGCGTGCCGAGCGCGACCATCACCGCCGAGAAGAAAAAGAAGCCCTTGCCGACGCGGCCGCGGCCGAACAGCAGGATGCCGAGGAAGGTCGCCTCCAGGAAGAAGGCGGTCAGCACCTCGTAGGACAAGAGCGGCCCGAGCACGTTGGCGGTGGCGTCGGAGAAGCGGCTCCAATTGGTGCCGAACTGGTAGGACATGACGATGCCCGACACCACGCCCATGCCGAAGGACACGGCGAAGATGCGCGTCCAGAATTTCGACAGGCGCAGATAGACCTCGTTCCCGCTCGCCAGATAGCGCCCTTCGAGCATGGCGATGAAGCTCGCCAGCCCGATGGTGAAGGCGGGAAACAGGATGTGGAAGGAGATGACGAAGGCGAATTGGATTCGCGACAGGAGGACGGGATCTAGGTCCATGGTCTCTCTCTCGGCTGGCGTCGCCCCCGACGCGCCCTGGCGCCAGGGCTCCCCGCAAGCGGCAGATTAGGCCGGACGGCGGCCGGCTCCAATATAGAAAAGCCGGCGCGGCGGAGGATTGACTTGAATTGACCGATGCTCGACGGTGCCGCCATGTCCGCCGCCCCCGCTCCAGGCTTGATCGTCGCCGCGCCGTCCACCGGTTCGGGCAAAACCCTGATCACCATGGGCATCATCGCCGCGCTGACGCGCGCCGGCCGCCGGATCGCGGCGTTCAAGACCGGGCCCGATTATATCGATCCGGCGTTTCATTCGGCCGCGCTCGGCGTCGAGGGCGGCTGCCTCAATCTGCCCTGCATCAATCTCGACGGCTGGGCGATGGACGACGCGCAGCTCGCCGGCCTCCTCGCCGCGCCAGCCGGCGAGCTGATCGTCGGCGAAGGCGTCATGGGCCTGTTCGACGGCGCGCGCGGCGTGACGGGCCATGACCAGCAAGGACGCGGCGACGGCTCGACCGCCGATCTCGCCGCAAGGCTCGGCCTGCCGGTGATCCTCGTCGTCGACGCCAAAGGCCAGGGCGCGAGCCTCGCCGCCTTGGTCGAAGGCTTCGCGCGCCATCGCGCCGATACGCCGATCGCCGCCGTCATTCTCAACCGCGTCTCCGGCGACTCGCACGCGGCGCTGCTCAAAGACGCGCTCGCGCCGCTCGGCCTGCCCGTGCTCGGCGCGCTCCCCGCCGCGCCCGATCTGGCGCTGCCGTCGCGCCACCTCGGGCTGGTGCAGGCGCGCGAGACGGCGAACCTCGCGGCGCTGATCGCGCGGGCCGCCGATTGGATCGCGCGCCATGTCGATCTCGCCGCGCTCGTCGCGCTCGCCCAACCGCCGAAGCTCGCCGCGCCCGCCGCCGCGCCACTCGTTCCGCCGCTCGTTCCGCCACTCGTCCCGCCACTCGGCACGCGCATCGCCGTCGCGCGCGACGACGCGTTCGCCTTCGCCTATCCGGCGCTGCTGGACGGCTGGCGGCGCGCCGGGGCCGACCTGTCGTTCTTCTCGCCGCTCGCCGACCAAGCGCCCGAGCCGCGCGCCGACGCCGTCTATCTGCCGGGCGGCTATCCCGAACTGCACGCCGGCAAGCTCGCCGCCAACCGGCGCTTTCACGCCGGCCTCGCGGCGGCGGCGCAGGCCGGCGGCGTCGTCTATGGCGAATGCGGCGGCTACATGGTCATGGGCGAGGAATTGGTCGATGCCGAGGGCCGGGCGCACCCCATGGCGGGGTTGCTGCGCATCTCGACGAGTTTCGCGGCGCGCAAGCTGCATCTCGGCTATCGCCAGGCGCGCGGCCTCGACGGCGGCGGTCCGCTCGGCGCGGCCGAGTATCGCGGCCATGAATTTCATTACGCCACCGTGCTGCGCGAGGAGGGCGAGCCGCTGTTCGCCATCCGCGACGCCGCCGGCCACGACCTCGGCCGCTGCGGCCTGCGCGCCGGCCGCGTCATGGGCTCGTTCCTGCATTTGATCGCCCAGAGCCGCTAGACTTGCGCTAGAATCGCCGCATGGCCGCCCGCCGCAAAACCCCGTCCCCCGCCGCTTCCCCAGAGGACGCCCCGTTCTGGCAACGCAAGACGCTGGCCGAGATGTCGCGCGCCGAGTGGGAATCGCTGTGCGACAATTGCGGCAAATGCTGCCTCCTCAAATTGGAGGACGAAGACACCGGCCAGGTCGATTACACCGACGCCGCCTGCAAGCTGCTCGACATCCACAGCTGCAAATGCACCAAATATCCCGAGCGTAAGAAATACGTGCCCGACTGCATCAAGCTGACGATCAAGCTGGTCGACAAGCTGAAATGGATGCCCTCCACCTGCGGCTATCGCCTGATCCACGAAGGCAAGGATCTCGCCTGGTGGCATCCCCTCGTCTCGGGCGATCCCGAGAGCGTGCACAAGGCCGGCATGTCGGTGCGCGGCCGCGCCGTCAGCGAAAAGAAGGTCCGCGAGCGCGATCTCGAAGACCATATCGTCACCTGGCCAGAATGATATCCGACCCCAAAGGCGTTTTCTCCGCCGTCCTCACGCCGTTCAACGACGATCTGACCGTCGACGTCGCCGCCTATCTCGATCATTGCCGTTGGCTGCTGGCCGAGGGCTGCGACGGCATCGCCGCGCTCGGCACCACCGGCGAGGCCGCTTCGCTGTCGCTGGCCGAACGCTTCGCCCTGTTGGGCGCGCTGGCGGACGCCGGAATCACCGGCGACAAGCTGATCCTCGGCACCGGCTCCTGCGCCCTGCCCGACGCCATCGCGCTGACCAAGTGCGCCGTCGAGAGCGGCGCGCCGCACGTGCTGGTCCTGCCGCCGTTCTATTTCAAGAACCCGAGCGAGGACGGGCTTTACGCCTATTACGCCCGGCTGATCGACGCCGTCGGCAGCGACGCCTTGCGCGTCTATCTCTATCACATCCCCCAGACCTCGGCGGTCGGCATCCCGCACGGGCTGATCGTCCGCTTGCGCCGGGGTTTCGGCGCGATCATCGCCGGCGCAAAGGACAGCTCGTTCGACTTCGCCAACATGCAGGCGATGCTGGCGCTGGTTCCGGACTTCCGCGTCTTCTCCGGTTCGGAGACGCTGCTCGTGCCGCTGCTGCAAGCCGGCGGCGTCGGCTGCATCACCGCCGGCAGCAACATCTTCCCCAAGCTGACCGCCGACACTTACAAGCTGTGGCGCGCCGGCAAAGCGGCGGAGGCGTCGCAGGAAGCGCTGACCGCCGCGCGCAAATCGCTCGACGGCGCGCCGCAGATTCCGGCGATGAAGGCGCTGCTCGCCCGCGCGCGCAATAAGCCGTCGTGGCGCAACGTGCGCCCGCCCTTCACGCCGCTCGGCGATGCCGAAGCCGCGGCCGCCGCCGCGCGCGCCGCCGCCCATCTCCCATGAGCGCGCGCGGATGAATTTCTTCAGCCGCTTGACCCGGAAACCCGCCGCCAAGCGCGCCGCCAAAATCCATGAGGCGGTGATCGAGACGGCGGGCGGGCCGATCATGGTCAAAGCCAAGCGCAACCGCCGCGCGCGGCGCATGACGCTGCGCATCGACGCCGCCAACGATTGCGCCATCCTCGTGCTGCCGACGTACGTGGCGCTCGCCGAAGGCTTGGATTTCGCGCGCAGCAAGGCCGGCTGGCTGCAGGACAAGCTGGCGGAACTGCCGGCGCGCCAGGCCTTCGCCGATGGCGCGGCGCTGACCGCGCTCGGCCGGACGCTGACGATCCGCCACGAACCGGGGCTCGGCGCGCGCGTGGTCGAGCGGGACGGGCTGTTGCGCGTCGGCGGCGAGGCGGCGTTGCTGCCGGGCCGCGTGCGGCGCTGGCTGAAAGCCGAGGCCAAGCGCGCCATCGCGGCCATCGCGGTCGAACGCGCGAGCCAGCTCGGCAAGCGCGTCCGCCGCGTCACCTTGCGCGAATCGCGCTCGCGCTGGGGCAGTTGTTCGAGCGACGGCAACCTGTCGTTCTGCTGGCGGCTGGTCTTCGCGCCGCCCGACGTGCTCGATTACGTGGTCTGCCACGAGGTCGCCCATCTCGCCGAGATGAACCACGGCGAGAAGTTCTGGCTTGCGGTCGAGAGCCTGACGCCGCACGCCGAGACGGCGCGGCGCTGGCTGGCCGAGAACGGCGCGGCGCTGCAGCGCCTCGGCTGACCGCGCCAAGCGGCCGCGCCGCTAATTCTGCTGGTCGCGGTCCGCGGGATATTCGTAGCGGATGGCCGGACGCCGCTCCTGTCGCGGCTCGCCGCCGCGCGCGGCGCTCGATCCGCCGCCGAGCGACATGACGCTGCCGAACAGGTTGTCCCACAGCGAATTGCCGGACGATTGCTGCTGCGTCTGCGGACGCGCCGGCTCGTCCGCCTGGGCCATCATCGGCGCCGCGTTGACGCCGCGCACCGGCACGCCTTCATGGGCCGCGAGCATGACGTCGCGCCACAATTGCGCCGGCAGGCCGCCGCCGGCGACGCGCTTCATCGGCGTGCGGTCGTCGTTGCCGAGCCAGACGCCGGCGACGTAATCGGCGCTATAGCCGACGAACCAGGCGTCGCGATAATCCTCGTTGGTGCCGGTCTTGCCGAAGGCGGGGCGGCCGATGGCGGCGGCGCGGCCGGTGCCGTAGGAGATCACCGCGCCGAGCATCCGGTTCATGTCGGCGATCATGCGCGGGCTCATGCGCAGGCCGGGGCCCGAGCCGAGGCGGCGATAGATCACGGTGCCGAAACTGTCTTTCACTTCGATCACGCCGTAGGGCCAAACCCCCGCGCCTTCGTTGGCGAAGGCCGCATAGGCCGAGGTCAGCTCCAGCAAGGTCACTTCGCTCGCGCCGAGCGCCAGGCCGGCCTCGCGCTTCAAGGGCGTGGTGATGCCGAGCCGGCGCGCCCATTGGATGACGCGGTCGACGCCGACCTGCTGCAGCACCTGCACGGCGACGGTGTTGGTCGAATGGGCGACGGCCTGCTCCATCGTCAGCGGGCCGCGATAGGTGCCCTCGTAATTGCGCGGGCTGTAGGTGCCGATGCTGATCGGCCCATCCATGAAGCCGCTGTCGGGCGTCAGGCCCGCGTCGAGCGCGGCGGCATAGTCGAACAGCTTGAAGGCCGAGCCGGGCTGGCGCAGCGCGCGCGTCGCGCGGTTGAACTGGCTCTGGGCGTAATCGACGCCGCCGGCCATGGCGCGCACCGCGCCGGCCGGGTCCATGACGACGATGGCGCCCTGCTCGACGGCGGATTTCTCGCCGCTGGTCTTGATCATCTGCGCCAGCTTCTGCTCGGCGGCGCGCTGGATCTTCACGTCGATGGTGGTCTGCACGGCGATGTCGGAGGTGACGCCGCCGAGATAGCCGTTGACCTGATCGAGCGCCCAATCGGCGAAATAGCGGCCGACGCGGTCGGTCTGACGGGCCAGCGTCACCGGCTGCGCCTGGGCCGCCTTGGCCTGGGCCTCGGTGATGAAGCCGGCATCGGCCATGGCGGCGAGCACCACATCGGCGCGGCGTTCGGCGCGCGCCAGATCGCGCGTCGGCGCGTAGCGCGACGGCGCTTGCAGCAGGCCCGCCAGCATCGCCGCCTCGGGCAGCGACAGATCCTGCACTTTCTTGTCGAAATAGCGGTCGGCCGCCGCGACGACGCCGAAGGTGCCGGCGCCGAGATAGACGCGGTTGAGATAGAGCGTCAGCAGCTCGTCCTTGCTGTAGTTGCTCTCGAGCCAGAAGGCGACCAGCACCTCCTGGATCTTGCGCTTCATCGTGCGCTCGGGGGTCAGGAACAGGTTCTTGGCGAGCTGCTGGGTGATGGTCGAGCCGCCTTGGGTGACGCCGCCCGCCTTCAGGTTGCTATAGATCGCGCGCAGCACGCCCAGCGGGTCCATGCCGAAATGGCTGTAGTAGCGGCGGTCCTCGATGGCCAGCACCGCCTGCGGCAGATAGGGCGACATCTCGCGCACCGGCACCGGCGGGGCGGACGAGTCGCCGAAATGCGCGAAGGGCGTGCCGTCGCGCGCCAGCAGCGTCACCGCCGGGCGCTTGGCGAGCTGCGGGATGCCGTCCATGCGCGGCATGTCATAGGCGTAATAGGCGACGACCGCGCCGAGCGCGACCGCGCCCCAGACGGCGGCGATGAAACCCCATTTCAACGTGCCGAGGGCGAGGCGGCGGCCGAGACTCCGTTGCGGCTTTTTGCCGCCCTTCTTCTTGCCGCGCGATTTGAACAGACCGCCGATCCAGCCGCCGATGGTGGCGAAAATGCCGTCGCTCAACAGCCGGTCGAGAAAGCCCTCGTCGTCGTCGCGACGGCGTTTGGCGCTTTTGCGGCGCGGACGGTCCTCGTCCCAACCGCCGGAGGGGCGGTCGCTGTCGGAGTAGCGCGAAGGTTTGCGACGGTTCGCCATGGGGCGAGAAGCCTGTGAAACTGCGGATCGAGAGGTCGGCGGCTGTCTAAGCCCGGTTTATGGCGAGGTTGTGGCACGGCCCTCGGTCCGAGCAAAGCGCCGCGCAGCCCTGTCACGCGAAAGACACGGCCGCTCTCGCCATAAACCGCGCCGGCGGCGGAAAGTTCCTTCATTGAATTACAGGGGAGAATGCAACGAAACGCGCCGGATCAAGCGCAAAAGCCAGCACAAGTAAATATGCCATAGAGGCAAGGCTGTTTGGCACGGTGCCATCTGACTCTAGAAATAACTTTTCGAATTTTTCCCTTCTATCGAGAAAAGCCCCATGCCTCAAATTTCGCTGCAACCGCAATCTCTCCAAACGAGAAAGTTCGCTCTTATCTTCATTAACACTTTGTCCAGCTAGATGGGTGTGCAGATCTTTATAACTCTGATTTAGGACAGCTATCAAAGTCTCCCCCAACTCAGGATATAGCTCGGAGATTTTTAATTTCAGCACTGACTCAGCTTCCGCGCACTGAGACATCGAAGCAAGGAAAGCCATCTGTTGGGATTCTGATTTTGTTTGCCCACCTAGGCTTACCCTCGCATTCGCAAGCCTATCCATAATGGTCATGCCAAAGCTGACTCTGTTATGTGCTGTGGTAGAAAAATTTAATGCGCTTAAATCGGCAAAAATAAAATTGATGGCAGTATAAGTTTGAAGCTTCTTGAAGAAATCAACGACTCCATTTTCATCGGCAAAATTTCGCGGATCATTAGCGTAAGTCATCAGGTTATTGATTGCACTAACTGCCGTTCGCAGAAATTGCCAGACTTGGGTTTCCCCCATTTTTATGCCTGGCAAGCCTATGTGGTGACTTTCTGCAGATAATGGTGAAAGAGCTAAAGTGAATTGATTTAAAAATGTGTGGGTTAGAGCGGATGAAAAATTCCAAAAACCTTCGCATTGAAAATGCCACGAATTATAAAGCCGTCGCCGCACCGGCAAAGTAAGCGCAATAGGTGAGAAGCGAGTGAAGGCATCAAGAAATGTAAGTGGGTCTGCGCCGTTAAGCAGAGCGCTGCCAAACGCGTTGCGATCCTTCACCAGCGTACCAGCGCGATCAACTCCAACTTTATCTGCCAGAAAGCAGATTTTGCTGACGGAAATCCAAGCTTGTTGGTAAGCCACATCACAGGTAGCACCTGTTACATAGGCGGCTGACAATTTAGAGATCATTACAGGCAGAAGATCAGAGACAACAAAGTCTTCGATGTCGGAATCCGACATGACCATCGCCAAAGACGAAACTCTATCGATCTCCGTCAGAGTTCCAAAATCTCGAGTAAGTTTTATTTTTTCCGGGATTTTAAAATCTTCGTCCGTTGGTCTCGTTAATTGAGAGACCATTGCATGACCCACTTGGCGAAGTGTTTCGGTAGTTAAGCTAAGTCGCGGTGAAAGCTTTAAAATAGGTCGCAGTTTTATCGCATCAGGTCTTTTTACAACTAAATCACGCCCTTCCTGAACCGCTTGAATTCCAAACTCTTTAAGAAAAATAGGTTTAAGTCCGTCGCCTTTCTCAGCAATGCTTGAAAATCTGAGTTCTCGCATTGTTAAACGTCCAGGTTGGCGACTTCCAGCGCGTGAGTCTGGATGAATTCGCGGCGCGGCTCGACGGCGTCGCCCATCAGCGTCGAGAAGATGCCCTCGCTCGAATCGGCGTGCGACACCTTCACCTGCAAGAGCGTGCGCGCCTCGGGGTCCAGGGTCGTCTCCCACAGCTGCTCCGGGTTCATCTCGCCGAGGCCCTTGTAGCGCTGGATCGAGAGGCCCTTGCGGCCGACGTTGGTGATCGCGTCCACTAGCTCGGTCGGGCCGGTGACGACGCTCTCGACGTCCTTGTGCTTGAGCTTGGCGTGGCGCTGATAGACGCCCTGCAGCTCGTCGGTCATGGCATCTAAGCGCTGCGCCTCGGCGCTCTTGATCAGGCGGGCGTCGATCTTGAGCGTCTGCGGCACGCCGCGCAGCATGCGGCGGAACAGCATGTCGCCGGCGGCGTCCAGGCTGCCGGTCCAGCCGCGCTCGAGCGGCGGCTCGGTCGCGTCGAGCCGCTTGGCCAGCGCCTCGGCGGCCGGCGCGGCCAGCGCCTTGTCGCGGAACAGGCCATCGTTGAGCACGCCGAGGATGGCGGCCTGCTCGATCAGGATGCGCGAGCCGGCGCGGCGCGCCAGCGGCGTGATGAGATTGCGCGCGACGCGCGCCTGATCGACCGCGCCGCGCAAATCCTGCCCGCCGCGCTGGCTGCCGTCGTGCATGACGAGGATCGTGTCTTCGAGCCCGGCGTCGACCAGATAGTCTTCGAGCATCTGGTCGTTCTTGAGATAGACCTCGGAATTGCCGCGCTTGGAGCGATAGAGCGGCGGCTGGGCGATGTAGAGATAGCCGCGCTCGATCAGTTCGGGCATCTGGCGGTAGAAGAACGTGAGCAGCAGCGTGCGGATGTGGCTGCCGTCGACGTCGGCGTCCGTCATGATGATGATCTTGTGGTAGCGCGCCTTCTCGACGTTGAAGTCCTCCTTGCCGATACCGGTGCCGAGCGCGGTTATCAGCGTGCCGATTTCGGCCGAGGACAGCATCTTGTCGAAGCGCGCGCGCTCGACGTTGAGGATCTTGCCGCGCAAGGGAAGGATCGCCTGGTTGGCGCGGTTGCGGCCCTGCTTGGCCGAGCCGCCGGCCGAATCGCCCTCGACGATGAAAATCTCGGACTTGGCCGGATCGCGCTCCTGGCAGTCGGCGAGCTTGCCGGGCAGCGAGGAGATGTCGAGGATGCCCTTGCGGCGCGTCAGGTCGCGCGCCTTGCGCGCCGCCTCGCGCGCGGCCGCCGCCTCGATCGCCTTGCCGACGATCTTCTTGGCTTCCGACGGATGCTCCTCGAACCACTGGCCGAGCTTGTCGTTGACCACCGATTCGACGATGGGGCGGACTTCGGAGGAGACGAGCTTCTCCTTGGTCTGCGACGAGAATTTCGGATCGGGCACTTTCACCGACAGCACGCAGGTCAGGCCCTCGCGCATGTCGTCGCCGGTGAGCGCGATCTTCTCCTTCTTGCCGACGCCCGACTGCGTCACGTAGGTGTTGAGGCTGCGCGTCAGCGCGCCGCGGAAGCCCGCGAGATGCGTGCCGCCGTCCTTCTGCGGGATGTTGTTGGTGAAGCACAGCATCGTCTCGTGATAGCTGTCGTTCCACTCCATCGCCACTTCGGTGACGATGCCATCCTTCTCGCCCTTCATGACGATGATGGGCGAATGCAGCGCCTCTTTCGAGCGGTCGAGATATTGCACGAAGGCTTCGAGGCCGCCTTCGTAATGCAGATCGACCACCCTCGGCTCGTCCACCGAGCGCGCGTCGGTCAGCGTCAGGCGCACGCCGGAATTGAGGAAGGCCAACTCGCGCAGGCGATGCTCCAGCGTATCGAAATCGAACACGGTCTTGGTGAAGATCTTTGGCGACGGCAGGAAGGTGACTTCCGTGCCGGTGCGCAGGCCCGGCTTGCCCTCGCTGTCCTCGTTCGGCGCGTCGCCGACGATGGCGAGCGGCGCTTCGGCGTCGCCCATGCGAAAGCGCATGTAATGCTCTTTGCCGCCGCGCCAGATGCGCAGATCGAGATGCTCGGAGAGCGCGTTGACGACCGAGATGCCGACGCCGTGCAGGCCGCCCGACACCTTGTAGGTGTTCTGGTCGAACTTTCCGCCGGCATGGAGCTGGGTCATGATGACCTCGGCCGCCGACACGCCTTCTTCCTTGTGCATGTCGGTCGGAATGCCGCGGCCGTTGTCGCGGATCGTCGCCGAGCCGTCGGGATTGAGCGTCACCTCGACGCGGTCGCAATAGCCGGCGAGCGCCTCGTCGATCGAATTGTCGACGACCTCGTAGATCATGTGATGCAGGCCCGAGCCGTCGTCGGTGTCGCCGATATACATGCCGGGGCGCTTGCGCACCGCGTCGAGGCCCTTCAGGACCTTGATCGATTCCGCGCCGTAATCCTCGGCGGCGTCGGCTTTGTTCTTCGGGGTCTCGGTGCTCATGGTCTGCTCTCTCGGCGGTCGACCGCCGTCACTTGCTAAAACGAATTCGCCCGCGAGGTCGGGGCTACGACACGCGCGATACCGTCGCGGCGGCGACGCGGAAGACTTGCGCCGATTCCGTCATCGGCGCGAACAGGGCCGCGTCGGTGCCGGTCATCCAGGCTTGCGCGCCGAGCGCGACGATCTCGGCGAACAGGGCGCGGCGATGCGCCTCGTCGAGATGGGCCGCCACCTCGTCGAGCAGCAGGACCGGCACAGCGGCGCGGCCGCCAAAACGAGGCCGGCGCGCCTGCAGACGCAGGTTGGCCAGCACGATGCCGGTGAGCAGCGCCTTCTGCTCGCCGGTCGAGCAGAGATGCGCCGGCATGCGGCGCTGCGCGTGGACCACCGCCAGATCGCTGCGATGCGGGCCGAAGCCCGCGCCGCCGGTCTCGGCGTCGTGGCCGCGCGCGGCGGCCAGCGCCGCCATCAGGCGCTCCTCGCAGGCCAACGCCGGCTGCCCGGCGAGCCAGCGCTCGGTCTCGCCGTCCATCGCCAGCTCGGCGGTCGGGAACGGCCCGAGCCCTTCGGCCATCGCCGCGTTGAGCGCCGCCACGGTCTCCAAACGCGCGGCGGCGATGGCGACGGCGCGCTCGGCCATGCTCTGCTCCAGCGCCGCCAGCCAATGCGGATCGGCGGGGCCGCGGCCCTCGCGCGGACCCCGTAACAGTTTCGCGCGCTCGCGCATCGCCTTCTCGTAGGCGTTGACGCGGCCGGCGTGGGCCGGATCGAGGCCGAAGACGAGCCGGTCGAGGAAGCGCCGGCGGCCCGCCGCGCCCTCGACGAACAGGCGGTCCATCGCCGGGGTGAGCCACAGCACGCTCATCGCCTCGCCGAGCGCCGTCGCGCCTTTCGCCGGCTGGCCGTCGAGACGCACCAAGCGCTTTTCGGCGCGCCGGTCGAACTCCGGCTCATCCTCGTCGCCCGCGCCGCCGCCATTGAAGCCCGCGCTCGGATCGCGCCCGGTGCCGACGGCCAGCTCGCCGTCCGGCGTCGCCACCGTGGCGGCCACCGCCCAAGCGCCGCGCGACGGCGCGGCGCGATCGCCGCCCAGCCGATCCACTTCGGCGAGGCGCGTATTGCGCAGGCCGCGCCCCGGCGCGAGGAAGGAAATGGCTTCGAGCAGGTTCGTCTTGCCCGCGCCGTTCGGCCCGACCAGCACGACGCTGCGCGCGTCGGTCTCAAGCCGCAGATTGGCGTAGCAGCGATAATCGGTCAGCGCGAGGCGGGTGACGGCGAAGCGCGCCGGGCTCGTGCCCGGATTCAAGGGGGCATCCAGTGCGGCGATGCGGTCGGCGCTGGGCAGGGACGCGTGCAGCTCTCGAACCCTCCGGAGTCGCGGTCGGCTCAGACCCGCATCGGCATGAGGACGTAGAGCGCGGCGGCATCGTCGACGTCGCGCACCAGCGTCGGCGATGCGCCGTCGGCCATGGTGAATTGAACGCTGTCCCCCGCGATGCGTTCGGTGATGTCGAGGAGATAGCGGGAATTGAACCCGATCTCCAAAGGCTCGGCGTCGAAGCTGACTTCCAGCTCTTCGACGGCGCTGCCGTTGTCCAGACTGGTCGCCGACAGCGTCAGCGCGCCCTTGCCGACGGCGAGCTTCACGGCGCGCGACTTCTCGGTCGAGATGGTCGAGACGCGGTCGACCGCGGCGGCAAAGGCCTTGCACGGCACTTCCAGCAGCTTGTCGTTGCCCGACGGGATGACGCGCTCGTAATCGGGGAAGGTGCCGTCGATCAGCTTGGAGGTCATCGCGGCGTCGCCGAAGGCGAAGCGGATCTTGGTGTCGGACAGCGACACGTCGACGGCGCCCTCGCTCTCGTCCAGCAGCTTGCGCAGCTCGGCGACGGTCTTGCGCGGAATGATCACGCCGGGCATCTCGGCCGCGCCCTTGGGCAGCGGCACCTGGAAGCGCGCCAGGCGGTGGCCGTCGGTGGCGACGGCGCGCAGCACCCCGCCGGCGTCCTTGGCGGCGTGCAGGTAGATGCCGTTCAGGTAGTAGCGCGTCTCCTCGGTGGAGATGGCGAAGCGCGTGTGGTCGATCAGGCCCTTGAGCTCGTCGGCGGTGACGGCGAACTCGCTCGGCAGCTTGTCCTTGGTCATGACCGGGAAATCGGCCGGCGGCAGGCACTGGAGCGTGAAGACCGAGCGGCCGGCGCGGATGGTCAGCGGCGCGTTGTCGCCCTTCTGGGCGAGCTCGACCTGGGCCCCGTCCGGCAGCTTGCGGACGATGTCGTAGAGCGTGTGGGCCGAGGCGGTGGTCGCGCCGGCGGTGGCCACCTGGGCGTCGACCGCTTCGGCGATGGCCAAGTCCATGTCGGTCGCGGTCAGCTTGAGCTTGCCCGACTGGGCCTCCAGCAGCACGTTCGACAGGATCGGAATGGTGTTGCGGCGCTCGACGACGCTCTGGACATGGCCGAGGGCACGGAGCAGGGCGGCGCGTTCGATGGTGAGTTTCATGGCTTTCGGGCGCTTTTTCTGGCGGTCAGGACACTAGTGCAACCGTCGAGTTCAACCGTCGGTTCGTCGCCGCTCTGGATCGTGGTTTCGGGCGACGGGCCGGCCCGGCGATGACCCTGCGGAGCGCGCCATAAAAGGCCCGAAACGGGCCGGGCGACGCAAGCTCGCGGCCGGTCGCCGATACTAGCAGAAGGGCTTGGTTTTCCAAAGCGAATCGCGTCCGGGCGGGGCCCCGGCGACGCGCCGCGCGGACAAGAAAAAACCGCCCGTTTCGGGGCGGCTTTTCAAGCTCGCGCGGCCGCCCGGAAAGCCTCAGCTTTCCAGCATCCGGCGCAGCAGGTCGATGTCTTCGGAGAAGCTCGAATCGCCCGCGCGCAGCTCCTCGACCTTCTTGACCGCGTGCATCACCGTGGTGTGGTCGCGGCCGCCGAACTTGCGGCCGATTTCGGGCAGCGAGCGCGAGGTCAGCTGCTTGGCGAGATACATGGCGACCTGGCGCGGCCGGGCCACGGCGCGGGCGCGGCGCGCCGAGCTCATGTCCGAGATTCGGATGTTGAAATGTTCCGCCACGCGCTTCTGGATCTCCTCGATGGTCACGCGGCGGTCGTTGGCGCGCAGCAGGTCGTGCAGCACGTCCTGGGCCGTCTCCAGCGAGATGTCGCGGCCGACCAGGGTGGCGTGGGCGACGACGCGGTTGAGCGCGCCTTCCAGCTCGCGGACGTTCGAGGTGATCTTGTGGGCGAGGAATTCCAGCACCTTGGGCGGCACGGCGGTGCCCGCGCCGGCCAGCTTCTCGCCCTTCGACTGCAAAATCGACAGGCGCAATTCGTAATCGGTCTGGTGGATATCGGCGACCAATCCCCAACCCAGACGCGACTTCATCCGCTCTTCCATGCCCTCCAGATCCGACGGCGACTTGTCCGCGGATATGACGATCTGCTTGTTCTGATCGACCAAGGCGTTGAACGTATGGAAGAATTCCTCCTGCGTCGAATCGCGCCCCGAGATGAACTGCACATCGTCGATCATCAACACATCGACCGAGCGGAACTGCTCCTTGAAGGCCATCGTGTCGCGGAAGCGCAGCGCGCGGATGAACTGGTACATGAACTTCTCGGCCGAGAGATAGATCACGCGCTTGGCCGGGAAGCGCTCGCGGATTGCCCAGGCGATCGCGTGCATCAGGTGCGTCTTGCCGAGGCCGACGCCGCCGTAGAGGAACAGCGGATTGAACGGCACGGTCTTGGCTTCCGCCAGACGGCGCGCGGCGGCGTAGGCGAACTCGTTGGACTTGCCGACGACGAAATTGTCGAAGGTGAAGCGCGGATCGAGCGGCGCGGAGATGTCGGCGCGGTCCTCGTTCGCGGCGGATGCGACGATGGCCGGGGCGGCGAGCGGCCGCTCGCTGGCAGCCCGGTCGGCACCGTTGGCCGAATTCGCCGGAACGCCGAGCCCGTTCGGGCCGAGCGCGGCCGCCTTGGGCGTCGCCGGACGATGGACGCGCACGGAGACGGCGCGCACGGCGGCGTTTTCCTCGGCCCAGATGGCGCGGATGCGCTCGAGATAATGGCGCTCGACCCAGTCGCGCATGAAGCGCGTCGGGACGCTGACGACGACCTCGCCTTCGCCGGCGTTGGCGAAGGTCAGCGGCTTGAGCCAGCTCTTGAACACGGCGTCGCCGAACTCGGCGCGCAGACGGCCGAGAACGCGGTCCCATTGGGCGGCGGTGGGGGCGTTGGCGGACGACGACGAAGACATAGGTATGCCCGGCTCCAAGCTCATTTCTTCTTTCAATCCTGAATCCAGGGCAGTCCAGCGGCCTTCCAGCCGTCCGTCGCGCCACGATGCTTATGGGCGTCGTGCGGCCCTTCGAAACCGCCCGACACGTTGTAGGCGCGGTCGAACCCGAGCTTGCCCAGCGCGATGGCCGCGGCGCGCGAGCGCGCGCCGGAGCGGCAGAGGAACAGCACCGGCGCGTCCGGCGCGGCGCCGGCGGCCTGGACCTGCTTGGCGAACTCGGGGTTGATCTGCATCGACGGGAACACCTGCCACGGCACGAAGGCGGCGCGCTTGCCGATCGTGGACAAATCGGGCACCCCGACGAAGACCCATTCGGGCTGCGTGCGGACGTCGATCAGCACCGCGTTCGGCGCATCCTGAAGGATGCTCCACGCTTGTGTCGGCGTGACGTCGCCGGCGTATCCGTCTCCCGGAACAGCGCCGGCTTCCCCCGAAGTGCGCTGCGATTGATCTGCCATGCCTGGCTCCCCTGCCTCATCGCGGCGCGCCCCCGGTCGCATCAGGCGACACGCTCGACGATCACTCACGCGAACAAACAAACGATGCGATGCGGCGGCGCAACGAGCTCGCGCCCCGCAAGGCGCAAAACGGTTACGCACGCCAAGAACGAAAACTCGCTTACGAACTGGCGGCCCTATGCCAAAAATTCTTCGGCGATATGTCCGATGGATGTCCCCGGCCATCGGAGATGGTCGGCGTCCGACTTGACGACCGGGAATGGAGGCGGACTCTAGCCATGCGCTTTCGGCCGTGCAATGCGTCCGAACGGAGAACATGGAAAATTTTTAGCCGCGCGCGGGACCTTCCAATGTTGACTCGCGAGACGAAAAGAGTCCCTGCGAGATGGTGATGAATTTTTCCTATATATCCATTGGCGAAAAGTATGGGAGCGAATAGCAGGACCGCGATTAAGCGCGCGCGCAGAATGCTTTGGATGGATTGATTTGCATCAAGCGCGAAAAAAATTCGCGCCATGCCGAAAAAATCTCGCAGATGAAACCGCGAGCGATATCGCGCCGCGCAAGATGCCGGCCAACGCGATCCCAGCCAACGCATTGAAAGCATGAAGGCCGGCCAAGGGGACCGAGGGCGACGCGCAAACGAAAAGCCCGCGTCGATCGCTCGACGCGGGCTTCGGAACGGGAAAGCGCAAGAAAGTGGCGCGCAACAAAAACACTGCGGAGTGAAATCTTCGGCCCGGAAGCTTCGGCCATAAACTCTCGGCCGAAATTTTGCGGGCGCGACAGGCCGGCGAAAAACCTTCGCCGCGAACTCCGTCTTAGGCGAGTGCCTTCACGCGCGCCGACAGACGCGACATCTTGCGCGCCATCGTGTTCTTCAGCACGACGCCCTTGCTGACGCCGCGCATCATCTCGGGCTGCGCGGCCTTGAGGGCGGCGGCGGCCTCGTCCTTCTTGCCGGAAGCGATCGCGACCTCGACGCTCTTCACCGCGCCGCGCACGCGCGACAGGCGGGAGTGGTTGATCGCGGCGCGCTTGACGCTCTGCTTGGCCCGCTTCTTCGCGGACTTGATATTGGCCATAGGTCAGCCTTTGCTGGATCGCTGAATTCGTGGGGATATCGGAAAGCCCGGCGTTATAGCCGCCGGCCCCCATCGCGTCAATGCCGCAGATTCCGCGCTTTCGCGCCGAATCCCAGGCGAAAAAGCCAATCATCGCAAGCTCTTGGCGGGGCCCTAGATGAGCCCCCCGGAAGGGCGGCGGGGCCTAGCGCTGGTAGGTCGGCTTGCGCTTCTCCATAAAGGCCGTCATGCCCTCCTTCTGGTCGGGCGTGGCGAAGCTGGCGTGGAACAAGCGGCGCTCGAAGCGGATGCCCTCGGCGAGGGAGGTTTCGAAGGCGCGGTTGACCGATTCCTTGGCCATCAGGGCCGCGGTGCGCGACTGGGCGGCGATCTTGCCCGCGGTCTTGAGCGCCTCGGCCAGCAAATCGGCCGCCGGCACGACGCGGCTCACCAAGCCGACGCGCTCGGCCTCGGCGGCGTCCATCATGCGGCCCGACAGGCACATGTCCATCGCCTTGGCCTTGCCCACGGCGCGGGTCAGGCGCTGGCTGCCGCCGGCACCCGGCAGCACGCCGATGGTGATTTCCGGCTGGCCGAATTTGGCCGTGTCGGCGGCGAGGATGATGTCGCACATCATCGCCATCTCGCAGCCGCCGCCGAGCGCGAAGCCGGCGACCGCAGCGATGACGGGCTTGCGGCAGCGCGCCACCGCCTCCCAATCCTTGGTGATGAAATCCTCGAGATAGGCGTCGGCGAAGCTCTTGTCCTTCATCTCGCCGATATCGGCGCCCGCGGAAAAGGCCTTCTCGGAGCCGGTGATGACGATGCAGCCGATCGCCGGGTCGCGGTCGAACGCGCCGACCGCCTCGCCCATTTCCTGCACCAATTGCGTGTTCAGCGCGTTGAGCGCCTGCGGCCGGTTGAGCGTGATGAGGCCGACGGCATCGCGCGTCTCGACGAGGATCAATTCATAAGCCATGGCACGCTCTCCGGGTGATGATTGCGATGATGATGGGCGACGCGAAAGCCGGCGGCTCAGCGGTCCGGCGACAGGGCGAAACGCACGGTCAGGCTGCCCGCGGGCGCGCCGGGCGGATTGGGCGGGAAACTGATCGCCAGTTCCTCGCGGTCGCGCAGGAAGCGGCCTTCGCCGCGCGCGCGCCAGCCGAGCTGCGGCAGGCTGGCGGCGTAGAATTTCAGCACTTCGGCGCGGCTGACGCGGCCGGCGGCCTCGGCCTCGAGGATGCGGCCCTCGGGCTTGTCGAAGGTCACGGCCGCGTCCGGCCGCTCGGTCAGGCCGGGCATCAGCGGCACGTCGTCGATCACGCTCAGGAACGCCGGCTGGGCGGCCGGCGGACGGCTCTGCGCCAGCGTCGGCGCGGCGGCGGCAAGGGCGGCCAGAAGGGTCAGGATCGCGAGGGGACGCACGGCAAGGCTCCTTGAACGGACGCCTGACGTTATCTCACCGTTGGTGCACCGCACAATAAAATGTCGAGCGGCCGGATTGGACCATCCGTTTGATGAGCGCCGGCTTGCCTTTGGCCGCCGCCGCGCAGATGCGGCATTCGCCGCCCTCGCGGTCGTAGGCGGCGAAATGATGCTGGAAATAGCCGAGTTCGCCGGACGGCTGCTTGTGGTCGCGCAAGGTCGAGCCGCCGACCGCGATGGCCTCGGTGAGCACATCCTTCACCGCGCCGGCCAGCCGGTCCGCCCGCTCGCCCTGCACCAGATGGGAGGAGCGCTTGGGCGAGATGCCGGAACGGTACAGCGCCTCGCAGGCGTAAATGTTGCCGATGCCGGCGACGACGCGCTGATCGAGCAGCGCCGCCTTGATCGGCGTCTTCTTGCCTTTCAGCGCCGCGGCGAGGATCGGGCCGGAGAAATCCGCGCCCAGCGGCTCGGGGCCGATATCCTTCAACAGCGGATGCGCGGCCGGATCGCCCTCGATGAAGGTCATCAGGCCGAAGCGCCGCGCGTCGTTGAAACGCACCTCCACCCCGCTCTCCATCGCGAAGACGACATGATCGTGCGCCGCCAGCGGCGGATGATTGTGCCCTTTGGGCAAAATGCTCATGCGGCCCGACATGCCGAGATGGATGAGCCAGATCAGCCCGTCGTCGAGCCTCGTGAGGATGTATTTCGCGCGCCGCTCCATGGCGACCACGCGGCGCCCCGTCAGCCGGGCGGCGAAGCCGTCGGGCAAGGCGATGCGCAGGTCGGCGCGGCGGTTCTCGACGCGCGCCAGGCGCTGGCCGGTCATGACGGCGGCGAGGCCGCGACAGACGGTTTCGACTTCGGGAAGCTCGGGCATGACGGAAATATAGGGCGAAAAGGCCGGCGAAACAGGAGGGGAACCAAGCGCGGGGCGCACGGTAGCGCAAGGCCGACGCCTCGGCTATCTTGCCGCCATGTCCTCCCATCCAGGTTCCGAGAACGCGGGCGAAGCGCCCGAAACCGTCGATTTCGGTTTCCAGCAGGTGCCGCGCGACGAGAAAAAAGCGCTGGTGCGCGGCGTGTTCGCGCGCGTGGCGCGGCGCTACGACCTGATGAACGACCTGATGAGCGGCGGCGTCCATCGCTTGTGGAAACAGGCGATGATCGACTGGCTGATGCCGCGCGCCCACTGGACTTTCCTCGACGTGGCCGGCGGCACCGGCGACATCGCCGCCGCGATCCTGCGCGCGATCGGCGGCCCGGCGCAATTGAAGGCCAAGGGCGGCCACATCACCGTCGCCGACATCAATCCGGCGATGCTCGAAGTCGGCGCCGAACGCGCCGCCAAACGCGGCATCGCCGGCAGCCTGGAGTTTCTCGCCGCCGACGCCGAGCGTCTGCCGGTGGCGACGGGCGCCATCGACGCCTATACGGTCGCCTTCGGCCTGCGCAACGTCACCGATCTGGATGCCGCCTTGCGCGAAGCGCGCCGCGTGCTCAAGCCGGGCGGACGCTTCCTCTGCCTGGAATTCTCCAAGCCGGCGCTGCCCTTGCTTGGTCCGATCTACGACAAATATTCCTTCGCCGTGCTGCCCAAGCTCGGCGAGATCGTCGCCCAGGACGGCCCCTCCTACCGCTATCTCGCCGAAAGCATTCGCCGCTTCCCGGTGCAGAGCGCTTTCGCCGAGCGCATCGCGGCCGCCGGCTTCGACCAGGTGAAAGTGCGCAATCTCTCGGGCGGCATCGCCGCGCTGCACTCCGCCTGGCGTCTGTAAGCAGGGCCATGCTGCGCGATCTCCGCAATCTCGCCCGTCTCGCCGGCATCGCCTGGACGCTCGGCCGCCACGACGCCCTGTTCCCGCTCGACATCCTGCGCCTGCCGGCGGTCATCGACTGGCCGGTGCGGCTGTTCTCGCGCAGCGTGCGGCGCAAGACGGCGCTGCGCCCGGGCGAGCGGCTAGCGCTGGCCCTGCGCGAGCTGGGCCCAAGCTTCATCAAGCTCGGACAGACGCTCTCGACGCGGCCCGACCTGATCGGCGCGGAAGTCGCGGAGGATTTGACGGGCCTGCAGGATCGCCTGCCGGCCTTCGACGCCGCCGAAGCGAAAGCCACCATCGCACGCGAATTCGACAAGCCCGTGGAGGCTTTGTTCGTCGCCTTCGACGACACGCCGGTCGCCGCCGCCTCCATCGCGCAAGTGCATTTCGCCGTGACCAGCGACATCGACGAAAGCGGCGCGGAGATCCTGCGCGAAGTCGCGGTGAAGATTTTGCGGCCCGGCATCGAGCGCGCCTTCGCGCGCGATCTGGAGCTGTTCCTGTGGACCGCGCAATGGATCGAGCGCGTCCAGCCGAGCCTGCGCCGCCTCAAGCCGGTCGAGGTCGTCGCCACCTTCGCGCGCGTGGTGGCGAACGAGATGGACCTGCGTATGGAGGCCGCCGCCGCCAGCGAGCTGGCCGAGAATTTCTACGGCGACGAGACCTTCCGCGTGCCGGCCGTCGATTGGCGGCGCACCGCGCGGCGCGTGCTCACGCTCGAGCGCATCCACGGCCTGCCGATCGACGAGCGCGCCAAGATGATCGAGCATGGCCTCGATCCCAACGAGGTGCTGGCGCGCACCTCGGCCGCCTTCTTCAACCAAGTGTTCCGCGACGGCTTCTTCCATGCCGACATGCACGCCGGCAATCTCTCGGTCGGCTTCGACGGCGCGGCGCAGGCGGTCGACTTCGGCATCATGGGCCGGCTCGATCTGGAGACGCGGCGCTATCTCGGCGAAATGTTCATCGGCTTCCTCGACGGTGATTACCGCCGCGTCGCCGAAGTGCATTTCAAGGCCGGCTACGTGCCCGCCGACCAGCCAGTCGACGAGTTCATGCAGGCCTGCCGCTCGATCGGCGAGCCGATCCTCGGCCTGCCGCTCGACGAGATTTCCATCGCCCGCCTGCTCGGCCAATTGTTCCAAGTCACCGAGCGGTTCCAGATGGAGACGCAGCCGCAGCTCCTGCTGCTGCAAAAGACCATGGTCGCCATGGAGGGCATCGGCCGCATCCTCAATCCGCATGTGAACATGTGGCGGCTGGCGCGGCCGCAGATCGAGGATTGGGTGATCGCCACGCTCGGCCCGCAGGCCCGCCTGCGCGACGGGGCGAAGGACATGCTGGCCGCCGTCGAGCGCCTGCCGCGCCTGCTCGCCAACCTGGAAACCGCCGCCGCCCGCATCGCCGCCGACCCGCGCCGGCCCATTCTCCCACCGCCCCCGCCGCCCGACCCGCGCCCCGCCCGCGCCATCGCCTGGGGCGTCTGGACCATCGCCCTCCTCCTGGCCGCGCTGCTCGCCCTCACGGCGCTAAATTAACAATATATATCAATAGTTTATAGACCCCTTGCGCCGGCGGGATGGGGGCCCTATTTTATTCACATCTTTCTATCGTAAATTTTTCGGGACACCCCCTAATGCTGGCGGGTAAGCGCATCCTCCTTCTCGTCGCGGGAGGCATCGCGGCCTATAAGAGCCTCGACCTGATCCGCCGGCTGCGCGAGCGCGGCGCGGCGGTGCGCGTGGTCCTGACCGCCTCGGGTTCCAAGTTCGTCACCCCCCTGTCGCTCGCCGCCCTGTCCGGCGACAAGGTCTATGGCGACCTGTTCTCGCTGACCGACGAGAGCGAGATGGGCCACATCCGCCTATCGCGCGAAGCCGACCTGCTGGTCGTCGCGCCGGCCACCGCCAACATCCTGGCGCGCATGGCGCAGGGGCTCGCCGACGATCTGGCGACCACCATCCTGCTCGCCACCGACAAGCCGGTGCTGGCCGCGCCGTCGATGAACGCGCGCATGTGGGACCATCCGGCGACGCGCGCCAACATCGAGACGCTCCGGGCGCGCGGCACGCTGTTCGTCGGCCCCGGCGCCGGCAATCTCGCCTGCGGCGAAGTGGGCGACGGCCGCTTGGCCGACGTGATGGACATCGTCGCCGCCATCGAGAGCTATTTCGGCGCGCAAGCGCCGCTCGCCGGCAAACGCGCGCTCGTCACCAGCGGCCCCACGTTCGAGGCCATCGACCCGGTGCGCTTCATCGGCAACCGCTCCTCGGGCAAACAAGGCCACGCCATCGCCGCCGCGCTGGCGCGTCTCGGCGCGGACACCACGCTGGTTTCCGGGCCGGTGGCGCTCGCCGATCCCGCCGGGGTGCGCGTGGTGCGCGTCGAATCGGCGCGCGAGATGCTGAATGCCTGCCTCGCCGCGCTGCCCGCCGACATCGCCGTCTGCGCCGCCGCGGTCGCCGACTGGCGTCCGGCGAACGTGGCCGATCAAAAGATGAAGAAGGGCGACGCCAAGGCCGCGCCCGAGATCGAGCTGATCGCCAATCCCGACATTCTCGCCGCGCTCGCCGCCGCCTCCAACACGCGCCCTGGCCTCGTCGTCGGCTTCGCCGCCGAGACCGAGAACGTGATCGCCAACGCCAAGGCCAAGCGCGCCAAGAAAAATTGCGACTGGATCCTCGCCAACGACGTGTCGGCCGCGGCCGGCGTGTTCGGCGGCGACGAGAACGCCGTGCACCTCGTCAGCGAAAGCGGCGTCGAAGATTGGCCGCGCATGGCGAAGGACGCCGTGGCCGAACGGCTCGCCCGCCGCATCGCCGACCATTACGCGAAAGCCGCCTGATGACCACTTTGCCTCTCGCCGTCGCCGTGACGCGGCTCGCCCACGCCGCCGACCTGCCGCTGCCCGCCTACGCCACGCCCGATTCCGCCGGCCTCGACCTGATGGCCGCCGTCGACGCGCCGATCCGCATCGAACCGGGTTCGCGCGCCATGGTGCCGACCGGCCTCGCCATCGCCCTGCCGCGCGGTTTCGAGGCGCAGGTGCGGCCGCGCTCCGGCCTCGCCGCCAAGAACGGCGTCACCGTGCTCAATTCGCCCGGCACGATCGACGCCGACTATCGCGGCGAGATCAAGGTGATCCTGATCAATCACGGCGCCGAGCCGTTCAGCGTCGAGCGCGGCCTGCGCATCGCGCAGATGGTGGTCGCGCCGGTGACGCGGATCGCCTGGGAGGAGAAAGGCGCGCTCGACGAGACGGCGCGCGGCGTCGGCGGCTTCGGCTCGACCGGCGTGGAAACCCTCAAGATATGAGCAGGACCATCGCCTATCGCCGCATCCGCCCAAGCCTCAAGACCCGAATGAAGCGCGCCCAATGCTGAAGCTCTCGAAGAAACTCCTATTCGCCATCGAAGCGGTGCTCGACATCGCCTACAACTCCGGCAGCCAGCCGGTGCAGAGCCGCGAGATCACCGCGCGCCAAGGCATTCCCAGGCGTTATCTCGAACAGGTGCTGCAGCAGCTGGTGCGCGCCGGCGTGCTGTCGGGCGTGCGCGGCCCGCGCGGCGGCTATCTGCTCGCGCGCGAACGCCGCCGCATCACGGTGGGCGAGATCACCCGCGTCGTCGCCGCGCTCGATCCGGCCGAACCGCTGACCGAGGAGGAATCCGCCTCCGAGCTCGGCAAGCAGGTCGTGCGGCCGATGTGGGCCGACATCCAGACGCAGATGATGGAGCAGCTCGACAAGATCAGCATCGAGGACCTCTGCCTCAAGGCGCACGACGCGGGCGTCGACAGCGAGGCGCGCCAGCGTCTCGACTTCACCATTTAAGCGCGGAGCGCGGCTTGGACGACATGTCTCTCGAATCCGGTCCCCTGAAATCCGGCGCCCTGAAATCCGGCGAACGCGGCCGCATCTACGACAGCATCTTAGAAACGATCGGCAACACGCCGCTGGTGCGCCTGCCCAAACTGTCGCAGGCGGATGGCTGCCAGGCCGAGCTGCTCGCCAAGCTGGAGTTCTTCAATCCGCTGTCGTCGGTGAAGGACCGTATCGGGCTAGCCATGATCGAAGCGGCGGAAGCCTCCGGCCGCCTGAAGCCCGACACGGTGCTGATCGAGCCGACCTCGGGCAACACCGGCATCGCGCTCGCCTTCGTCTGCGCCGCCAAGGGCTACAAGCTGATCCTGACGATGCCCGAGAGCATGTCGCTCGAGCGGCGCAAGATGCTGATGCTGCTCGGCGCGACCATCGAGCTGACGCCGGCCGCCAAGGGCATGCGCGGCGCGCTCGACCGCGCCGCCGAATTGCAGAAAACCTTGCCCGACGCGCTGATCCTGCAGCAGTTCGAGAACGTCGCAAATCCGGCGGCGCACCACCATTCGACCGCCGAGGAGATCTGGCGCGACACCGACGGCACAGTGGACGCCGTGGTCGCCGGCGTCGGCACCGGCGGCACCATCACCGGCGTCGGCGAGGTGCTGAAGGCGCGCAAGCCCGGCATCAAGATGTTCGCCGTCGAGCCCGAGGACAGCCCGGTGCTGTCGGGCGGCCTGCCCGGCCCGCACCGCATCCAGGGCATCGGCGCCGGCTTCGTGCCCGGCATCCTCAAGCGCGAGCTGATCGACGAAGTGATCCGCATCGGCAACGAGACCGCCTTCGCCACCGCGCGCCGCGCCGCCAAGCTCGAAGGCGTGCCCTGCGGCATTTCCTCCGGCGCGGCCATCGCCGCCGCCATCGAGATCGGCGCGCGCCCAGAGATGGCCGGCAAGCGCATCGTCGTCATCATCCCGTCCTTCGCCGAACGCTATCTCTCGACGCCGCTGTTCGACAATTTGTAAGGCGAGCCGCGCGCGAGCGCGCAAAGGGAACGACATGGATTTCACCGACGCCCAGCTGCATCGCTACGCCCGGCACATCATCCTGCCGGAGCTCGGCGGCGTCGGCCAAGCCAAGCTGATGAAGTCGAGCGCGTTGGTGATCGGCGCGGGCGGGCTCGGCGCGCCGCTGCTGCTCTATCTCGCGGCGGCCGGCGTCGGGCGCATCGGCGTGATCGACGACGATCTGGTCGAGCTGTCGAATTTACAGCGCCAGGTGATCCACGACACCGACAAGATCGGCGTCGCTAAAGTCGAGAGCGCCAAGGCCGCGGTCGCGCGCGTCAATCCCGAGGTGAAGCTCGAAGCGCACCGTATGCGGCTCACCGCCGACAACGCGCTCGATCTCATCTCGCGCTACGATCTGGTGGCCGACGGCAGCGACAATTTCCCGACGCGCTTCCTCGTCAACGACGCCGCCTATTTCGCGAAAAAGACGTTGGTGTCGGCGGCGATCCTGCGCTTCGAGGGCCAACTCGCCACCTTCAAGGCCCATGACGGCAAGAGCCCGTGCTATCGCTGCATCTTCCATGAAGCGCCGCCCGCCGGCCTGATTCCGACCTGCTCGGAAGGCGGCATTCTCGGCGCGGTCGCTGGCGCGCTCGGCTCGCTGCAAGCGACGGAAATCCTCAAGGAGCTGGCCGGCATCGGCGACAGCCTCGCCGGCTCGCTGCTGATCTACGACGCGCTCGGCACCACCTTCCGCAAGGTGAAGGTGAAGCGCGATCCGGCCTGCCCGCTGTGCGGCGCGCATCCGACGATCCGCGATCTGTCGCCGCACAAGAACGCGGCCCCCGCCGAAGCCTGCGCCGCCCCCTGACATGGCCGAGCCCGACAAGCTTTCGATCGTCGTCCATGCCGGAGATTACGGCCGCGTGCATTACGCGCTGGCCATGGCGAGCGCGGCGGCGGCGATGAACAAGCCGGTGACGCTGTTCTTCACCATGGGCGCGATCCGCGCGCTAGCCAAAGATGAAGGGTGGCGCGCGCTGCCGGCCGGCGATGTCGCGCCGGGCAAGACCGGCGGCGAGCAGGACGCCGCGATGGTCGCCAAGGGCCTCGCCGGCTTCGAGGAGCTGCTCGACGCCTGCGCCGCCTTCAAGGTGAAGCTGCTGGTCTGCGAGATGGGCCTGCGCGCCGTCGGCCTGACGCGCGGCGATCTGCGCGACGATCTCGCCTTTGAAGACGGCGGCATCGTCAGCTTCCTCGCCGACGCTTCGGCGACGGGCCAGACCCTGTTCGTTTGACGCCGCCGCTCCTATGAATTTCAAGCTGCGCCCGTTCACGTTACGTCAGGCCGTGCCCGACGACAGCGAAGCCGTCGCCGCGCTCCATGTCGCCTGCTGGCGCGAGACCTATCGCGGCCTGCTGCCCGACGCGCTGATCGACGGCATGAACGTCGCCGACCGCACGGTGCAATGGCAGCGCGCGCTCGAGCGCCGCGCCGATGTGCAGGTGATTCTCGCCGAGGACGACAGCGGCGCGCTCGCCGGCTTCGCTTCGGGCGGTCCGGCGCGCGACGCCGCGCTCGGCGCGGCGCAGGAAATCTACGCCATCTATGTGCGCCGCGCGGCGCAGCGCCATGGCGTCGGCCGAATCCTGCTGCGCGCCGTCGCCGCCAACCTCGCGGCCCGCACCCTGGACCCGGCGCGCCTGAGCCTCGGCCTTTGGGTGCTGTCGGGCAACGCGCCGGCGCGCGCCTTCTACGAGCGCATGGGCGGCGCGCCCGCCGACGAGCGCGTCGAGCGCCGCGACGGCCACGATCTCGCGGAAACCGCCTATCGTTGGAGCGATCTTCGGGCGCTCATGGGCGCTTCTTCGCTTGACGGGCCGCCCCCGGGCTTCGCTTAATGCCGCCCATGATTCGCCGTCCGTCGCCCCTGCCGCTCGCCGTCATTCTGCTCGCCCTGATCGGCGCGCCCGCTTTGTCGCAGGGCCTGCCCAACGAGCGGCCGCCGGCCAACCGCGGCGCGACGGCGCAAAGCGTCGATCCGGAATCGGGCGCGCGCGACGGCGACGCGCCGAGCGAAGCGGACGAAGCCCCGCGCGGCGCCGGTATGCCGAGCGGCCAGTCGAACCTGCCGCTGCCGCGCTTCGCGAGCCTGCGGGCCGGCGAAGTGAACATGCGCACCGGCCCCGGCGTGCGCTATCCCATCGACTGGGTGTTCCAGCGCCGCGCCTTGCCGGTGGAAATCGTCGCCGAATTCGGCACCTGGCGGAAAATCCGCGACGAACAGGGCGCCGAAGGCTGGGCCCACCGTTCGATGCTGTCGGGCAAGCGCACGGCGCTGACCATCGGCGCGCCGAACAGCGCGCAAATCCTGCGCCGCGCCGCCGAGAGCGAAGCCGCCGCCGTCGCCAAGCTCGAGCCCGGCGTGATGGTCAACATCATCGAGTGCGACGGGCCCTGGTGCCGCGTCGAGGCGCACAGCTTCCGCGGCTATCTGCCGCGCAAGGGCCTGTGGGGCGTGAAGCCCGACGAACGGATCAAGTGACGCGGTTGTTGCTACCGCGTCATGGCCGGACTTGTTCCGGCCATCCACGACTTTCCTTTGATCTGCATCGCAAGGCGTGGATGCCCGCAACAAGTGCGGGCATGACGGCATTTTGCAGTCGACTGCACTAATCCAGATCCGCCGCCAGCGACGCCCGCGTCGCTTCGGGGATCATCGCCATATGGGCGTAGTTGGCGTGGGCGACATTGAGGATCGCCTTGGTGCCGGGCGTCTTGAGCGCCGCCGCCTGCTTGTCGCTGAGCGGGAAATGCAGAAAATGCACGGAGGAGGTCTTGCCGCGCTCATCGGTGCGCTCCTGATCGCCTTCGATCACAGCTTTCACCTCCTCGCCGTCGATGCTGAGGCTGATGGCGTCCTCGACATGGCCGAGGCGATAGAGCTCGCGCTCGCGCCGCGTCGCGTCGGGAATCTCGATCATCATGGTGGCGACCAGCTCGCGGCCTTTCGGCACCAGCGGATTGTAGGCCGCCAGCTCGTCGGCGAGCTGCTCCTCGCCGCCGCGCTCGATATGCAGCATCTCATGGACCTGATGCAGCATCGTCTCGTAGCTCTCGAAGTAGAAGCACATGAACGGCCCGACCTCGACGCGCCGGTCGCGCTTGTAGGCGGAGATGCGCGTGCGCCGTTCCTTGCGCTCCTGGGCATAAACGCCCATGTCGAGAATGTCGGCCTTGGTGATTTCGCGTTTCGCCATGTTCTGCAAACTCCTGTCCTTGAGGTCAACGGTCCCCCTCGGATCGGCGATACCTTCAGTCCTTCTTGGCCGGCACGACGCCGTAGGCCTTGGCGAAAATCTCGATCGGATGGCTCGCCGCCTCGACCTTCACCTCGTCGCCGGCCAGCTTGTGCATGCCCTGCACGACATGCTTGCCGGCGAGCGGGCATTCGGACGCCACATAAGCTTTCTTCTGCTCGACGGCGGCGCGCGCCACCGGCTTGCCGACCTTGAGCGCCACCGGGAAATTCTCCTCGCGCACGCCCCAGGAGCCGCCATGGCCCGAGCAGCGCTCGATCACGGCGACGTCGGCCTCGGGGATCAGGCGCAGCATCTCGGCCGCCTTGTTGCCCATGTTCTGCGCCCGCGAATGGCAGGCGAAATGCAGCGTGACCCCGCCATCGACGGGGCTGAGGCCCGGGGCGAGCCCTTCCTTCTTGGCGATGTCGACGACCAGTTCGCTGATGTCCCACACCGATTCGGACAGCAGCTTGACGTCCGGATCGTCCGGCAGGATCAGCGGCCATTCGAATTTGAGCATGAGCGCGCAGGACGGCGTCAGCGCCGCGACCTCGTAGCCTTTCTCGATCCACGGCTTGAAGGCGGCGGCGGTGCGCTTGGCGCCTTCGGCGACGCGCGCCAGGTCGCCATTTTCCAACTGGGGCATGCCGCAGCAGCCGGGGTAGACCACTTCCGTCTCGACGCCGTTCTTGGCCAGCACGGCGAGCGCGGCGTCGCCGATGGAAGGATTGTTGTAATTCACGAAGCAGGTGGCGTAGACCGCGACCTTGCGCGCCGCGGCGGGGGCCGCGACGTCGCGCGCCGGCTTGTTCGTCTTGGCGCGCGCGGTGAAGGTCTTGCCGTGGAATTTCGGCAGCTCAACCTCTTTGTGCACGCCAGCGGCCGCTTGCAGCGCCGAACGCGTCAGGCCGTTATGGTTGTCCGACGCCCAATTGGCGAGCGGGGCGACGACGCCGGCAAGCTTGCCGTTGCGGTCGGTCTCGGTCAGCTGAGTGACGGCGAGCGGAATTTCGCCCTTCTTCTTCTCGACGGCGCGATAGCGCAGCATCAGGTGCGGGAAGTCGAGGTTGAACTCGTGCGGCGGCACGTAGGGGCACTTCGTCATGAAGCACATGTCGCACAGCGTGCAGGCGTCGACGACCGGCTTGAAGTCCTTGCTGTCGACGGTGTCGAGCTCGCCGCTCTCGCTGGCGTCCACCAGATCGAACAGGCGCGGGAAGCTGTCGCAGAGATTGAAGCAGCGGCGGCAGCCGTGGCAGATGTCGAAGACGCGGCGCAGCTCGGCGTCGAGCTTGGCCTCGTCGTAGAAGTCGGGATTGTTCCAATCGAGCGCGTGCCGAGTGGGCGCTTCGAGACTGCCTTCCGCCATCGACCTGATCCTTCTGTGCGTCAGCGTTCTTGTTCAGAGGAATCGCCCCGCGTCCCGCTCCGCGCGGGCCGGCGGCGGCAAAACAGCGCCGCGCGACGCCGCCGCTCGGGTCTATACGAGCGGCGGGTCGGCGCGGTTCGCTGCGGTCGGCTTAGATGGAGTCGAGGGCCTTCTGGAAACGGCCGGCGTGCGACTTCTCGGCCTTCGCCAAGGTCTCGAACCAGTCGGCGATTTCCTCGAAGCCTTCCTCGCGGGCCGTCTTGGCCATGCCCGGATACATGTCGGTGTATTCGTGCGTCTCGCCGGCGATGGCGGCGGCGAGGTTCAGCTTGGTGTCGCCGATCGGCTTGCCGGTCGCCGGGTCGCCGACGGCCTCGAGGAATTCGAGGTGGCCGTGGGCATGGCCGGTCTCGCCTTCCGCGGTCGAGCGGAACACGGCGGAGACGTCGTTGAAGCCTTCGACGTCGGCCTTCTGGGCGAAGTACAGGTAACGACGGTTGGCCTGGGATTCGCCGGCGAAGGCTTCCTTCAGGCTCTGTTCGGTCTTGCTGCCTTTGAGACTGGCCATGGCTCTCTCTCCTGATGTTGTGGCGCGCCCTGCGGATTCGCGCCGGTGAAGCAATCTTGAATTCATCGGTCGGGTCGCCCGGGATGACGGGGGCCGGCGATGACAGGGCGCGCAGATGGGTGGTTCCGACGGCGACCTGCCTTGGTTATGACGCAGGCGCGCGCCACCGTCAACAGTTTAGAATATATCTAAACTTACGGGCTATAGCTTGAGGAATAGGAAAAGTGAATAGGCGCGGTGGCGATCACCGCGCCTGGGAAGCCGTTACTGCGGCTTGACCCGGATGACCACGTCGACGCGGCGCACCGCCGTGCCGGCCGGCGGCGTCGGCAGGCTGGCGATCGTCACCGCGGCGCCGTCGATGTCCTGCAGCTGGCTCGAATCTTCGAAGAAGAAATGGTGGTGGTCGCTGACGTTGGTGTCGAAGTAGGAGCGACCGGCATCGACGACGATCTCGCGCAGGATGCCCGCTTCGGTGAACTGGTGCAGCGTGTTGTAGACGGTGGCGAGGGACACGCGGATGCCGGCGCCCTGCGCCTGGCCGTGCAGTTGCTCGGCGGTCATGTGGCAGTCGCCCGCTTCCGCAAGCAGCTTGGCGAGCGCCAAGCGCTGACGGGTCGGGCGCAGGCCCGCGTCCTTGAGGCGGTCGAGCACGCGGCTGAAAGGCCGTTCCATGCTGGTCATGTCACATATCCCAAATTCAAAGTCGGCGGCGGTCACGCAACGGTCGCGCGCCGCCACAAACCCTATATAGGGCTGTGGACGGTCAAGTTAAAGCTAAAAGAAACAGTGCCCTTGAGTGCCTTCTGGAACCAATCAAAGGAAGGTTCCGAGGTTCCAAGGCCTTGAGTTGGCAGGACTTTCCGCCCTCGCCCCGGCGCCGGCGGCTCAATCGCCGGTCTGTAGCCGCTCGACGAGTTGGCGCACCGTCGGGATGAAGCCATTGGCGTAGAACGGGTCCGACTTGAAGCGATAGGCGTTGTGGCCGGCGAACATCAGCTGGCCGCGCGGCTCGCTGCCATGGCTGATCGCCTGCAGCGTCTTCTGGATGCAGAAGGAGCGCGGGTCCGGCGTCCGGCCGGTCGTGCCTTCCTCGTTCTGCGCCCAGTTCGAGAAATTGCAGTGCGACAGGCAGCCCATGCATTCGATCTGGTCGGTGCGGATCTGGCGCGCGTCGGCGAGCGTCACGAACACCAGGGTCGAATCGGGGGTGCGCAGCGTCGTGTCGTAGCCTTGCGCGACCCAGGCGCGGGCGCGCTCGGCGTCGTGCGCGGTGAGATAAACCTCGCGGCCGCGCGCGCCGACGGCGAAGGCCGTGTCGTGCTCGCCGACCGGATCGTGGCTGTAGGCCACCTGGCGCTCGCTGCGGGCGCGCAGGTCGTTGAGGAAGTCGTTCTTCACCGCCGACGAATAGAAGCCGGTCGGGCTGAACTTGTTGAGATAGATGTCGCCTTCCTCGAGGGTCAGCAGCTTGCGCTTCCACTCGTCGGAGATCGGGCTTTCCTTGGTGAGCAGCGGGCGGGTGCCGAATTGGAAGGCGACCGGGCCGATCTCGGGATTGTCGAGCCAATGCTCCCATTCGCGCAGCGCCCAGACGCCGCCGGCCATGATGACCGGCGTGTCCGCGAGGCCCACTTCGCGCATCAGCGCGCGCAGCTCGGCGACGCGGGGATAGGGATCCTGCGGCTCCAGGGGGTTTTCGACGTTGGACAGGCCGTTGTGGCCGCCGGCGAGCCAAGGGTCTTCGTAGACCACGCCGCCCAACCAGTCGGAGAACTTGTGGTAGGCGCGCTTCCACAGCGCGCGGAACGCGCGCGCCGAGGAGACGATGGGGTAGTAGTGCACGCCGAAGCTGGAGCAGATTTCGGCCATCTTGTAGGGCATGCCGGCGCCGCAGGTGACGCCCTGGATCAGGCCCTTCGCGCCTTCGAGCACGCCTTTGAGGATGCGCTCCGAGCCGCCCATCTCCCACAGGATGTTCATATGGATCGGGCCGCGCCCGCCGGCCATCTCATGCGCGATGCGCGCCTGGGTGATGCCGCCGGAGACGGCATAGGCGATCAGCTCCTCATGGCGCTCGCGGCGCGTGCGGCCCTTGTAGACGACCGGGATGACATTGCCGTTGGCGTCGTAGGAATCGGCGTTGACGCCGGAGAAGGTCCCGACGCCGCCGGCGCTGGCCCAGGCGCCCGAGGATTCGCCATTGGAGACGGCGATGCCCTTGCCGCCCTCGACGAGGGGCAGAGCTTCGCGTCCCGAGATAAGCAACGTGTTGAGCGTCTTCACGCCGGTCCTGATCCTGCGATTGTCGGAATATTCCGGGGGCGCGACGCGCCTGCCCATTCCCCATGCCGCCCCGAGAGGGACATCCCCGCTCAGGTATATATGGACGCCCGGCGCGAACGCCAAGCCGCCGAGAAATACCTTAATAAATTAATGGGACAAAGGCTTTTCTCATCCCGCAGCGCGGCTTTTCGCCTGGATTTCCAAGCCCGTAGGCCGGAAATGCAGGCATGAAAAAGGGGAGGTCGCCCTCCCCTTTTCAAGCCGTTCAAAAGAACGCGATAAATCGCGCGGGTTACTCGGCCCGCTGCAGCGCGCGACCTATTCGGCCGACGCGGCGGCCGGCGCGATTTCCTCGCCGGTCTCCTGGTTCACGACCTTCATCGACAGGCGGACCTTGCCGCGATCGTCGACGCCGAGCACCTTCACCTTCACGGCATCGCCCTCGTTGACCACGTCGGTCACTTTGGCGACGCGCTTGGGCGCCAGCTCGCTGATGTGGACGAGGCCGTCCTTGGAGCCGAGGAAGTTCACGAAGGCGCCGAAATCGACGACCTTCACGACCTTACCGGTGTAGACCACGCCGATCTCGGGTTCCGCGACGATGCCCTTGATCCAGGCGATGGCCTTCTCGGCGGCTTCGCCGTCGACCGCCGCCACCTTGATCGTGCCGTCGTCCTCGATGTCGATCTTCGCGCCGGTCATCTCGGTGATCTCGCGGATCACCTTACCGCCGGTGCCGATCACTTCGCGGATCTTATCCTTGGGGATCGAGAAGGTGGTGATGCGCGGGGCGTTCGACGACACGCCTTCGCGGGCGCCCGCCAAGCCCTTCGACATCTCGCCGAGGATGTGGAGACGGCCGCCTTGGGCCTGTTCCAGGGCGATCTTCATGATGTCTTCGGTGATGGACGTGATCTTGATGTCCATCTGGAGCGAGGTGATGCCCTTCTCGGTGCCGGCGACCTTGAAGTCCATGTCGCCGAGATGATCCTCGTCGCCGAGAATGTCCGACAGGACGGCGAAGCGGTCGCCTTCCTTGATCAGGCCCATGGCGATGCCCGCGACCGGACGGATCAGCGGCACGCCGGCGTCCATCAGCGAGAGCGACGAGCCGCAGACCGTCGCCATCGACGACGAGCCGTTCGACTCGGTGATCTCGGAGACGATGCGGATCGTGTACGGGAACTTGTCCTTGGGCGGCAGCAGCGGACGGATGGCGCGCCAGGCGAGCTTGCCGTGGCCGACTTCGCGGCGGCCCGGGCTGCCCATGCGGCCGACTTCGCCCACCGAGTAGGGAGGGAAGTTGTAGTGCAGCATGAAGTGCTCGCGGTAATCGCCGTCGAGCGCGTCGATGACCTGCTCGTCCTGGCCGGTGCCGAGCGTGGCGACCACCAGGCCCTGCGTCTCGCCGCGGGTGAACAGCGCCGAGCCGTGGGCGCGCGGCAGCACGCCCACTTCGGCGACGATCGGACGCACGGTCTTGCCGTCGCGGCCGTCGATGCGCAGCTTGGTGTCGAGGATGTTGTTGCGGACGACGTCCTTCTCCAACTCCTTGAACAGCTTTTTGCCGAGATCGGCGTCGAGCTCTTCGGCCTTCAGCGCTTCGAGCGCCTTCGCCTTCACGTCGTCGACCGCGTTGCGGCGGCTGGTCTTGTCGACGATGGCGTAAGCCTTGCGCAGGTCGGCTTCGGCCAGCGCCTTAAGGCGGGCTTCGACGACCGTAGTCGCTTCGGGAACCGTCGGCAGATCGCGCGGCTCCTTGGCGGCCTTCTCGGCGAGCGCGATGATCATGTCGATCACCGGCTGAAAGCCGCGATGGCCGAACATGACGGCGGAGAGCATCTGCTCTTCGCTCAGCTCTTTCGCCTCCGACTCGACCATCAGCACGCCGTCCTTGGTGCCGGCGACGACGAGATCGAGATCGGTGTCCTTCATCTTGTCGAGCTGCGGGTTCAGGACGAACTCGCCGTCGATCATGCCGACGCGCGCGGCGCCGATCGGGCCCATGAAGGGCACGCCGGACAGCGTGAGCGCGGCGGACGCGCCGATCATCGCGACGATGTCGGGATCGTTCTCCAGGTCATGCGAGATGACCGTGGTGACGACCTGAGTCTCGTTGCGGAACAGCGGGTGGAACAGCGGGCGGATCGGGCGGTCGATCAGGCGAGAGGAGAGAACTTCCTTCTCGGTCGGCCGGCCTTCGCGCTTGAAAAAGCCGCCGGGAATCTTGCCGGCGGCGAAAGCCTTCTCTTGGTAGTTGACCGTCAGCGGGAAGAAATCGATCCCGGCTTTCGGTTCGCGGGCGGCGACGGCGGTGCAGAGCACGACGGTCTCGCCGTAGGTGGCCATCACGGCGCCGTCGGCTTGGCGCGCGACTTTGCCGGTTTCGAGGGTGAGCTTGCGCCCGCCCCACATGATTTCTTTCTTCACGACATTGAACATGGATTCACTTCCTTCCAACCTTCCACGACGCACCCGCCGCCTCGGCGGGGCGCCCCCCGGGCCGAAGCCCGGGGAATCAATCGGCCGTCGGCCGAGCCCTTACGGCTCAGCGACGCAGGCCGAGACGCTGGACGACCTCGTTGTAGCGGGCGACGCTCTTGCCCTTGAGGTAGTCGAGCAGCCGGCGGCGCTTGCTGACCATGCTGAGCAGGCCGCGCCGCGAATGATAATCGTGGTTATGCGTTTTCATATGTTCGGTCAGATTGTTGATTCTCTCGCTGAGAATCGCGATCTGGACCTCGGGCGACCCCGTGTCGCCCTTTTGGGTGGCGTATTCGCCGATGAGCGCGGTCTTGCGCTCGGCCGTAATCGACATCGTCAATCTCCTGACGTTTAGAGGTTCAAGACGCGCACCGGCCGCAACATGCCCCGCTCGAAGCGGGCCAACGCAACGGGCTTGCCGTTGGCGGTCGCGAGTGCGATCGCGCCATCTTCGGGAAGCCGTGACGCCGGGGAACCGGTACCGAGAGCCTGCACGGGCTGGCCCTGTCTCAAGCGGGCCGCGTCGGCGTCGGTCAAGGCCAGAGCCGGGATGTCGTCCAGCACGGTCTCGATCGGCAGCAGGGTCTCAAAAGCGGCGGCACTATGCCCGAGCGCCTCCAGCTTAGCCAGGGAAATCGCGGTTTTCTCGTCGAACGGGCCGACCCGCGTGCGTCGCAGCTCGGCGATATAGCCCAATGTTCCCAAAGCTTTGGCGAGGTCACGCCCGAGCGAGCGGACATACAAGCCCTTGCCGCAATCGACCTCGAACCGGGCCATATCTGGTAGGGCTTCGAGCAGCTCCAGGCGCGTCACCGTCACCATCCGCGCCGCCAGCTCGACCGCCGCGCCGGCGCGCGCCAGCTTGTAGGACCGCTCGCCGCCGACCTTGATGGCGGAAAAAGCCGGCGGAACCTGGGAAATCTCGCCGACGAAGGCCGGCAAGGCGGCGCGGATCGCCGCCGCGTCCGGGCGGACCGGGCTTTCGCCCGTCGCCTCGCCCTCGGCATCGTCGGTGTTGCGGCTGGTCCCCCAGGCGACGGCGAAGCGGTAGGTCTTGCGCCCGTCCATGGCGTAGGAGACGGTCTTGGTCGCTTCGCCGACCGCGATCGGCAGGATGCCGGAGGCCAGCGGGTCGAGCGTGCCGCCGTGGCCGACCCGGCGCGTGCCGAGCGCGCGGCGCACTTTGGCGACGACCTGAAAGGATGACAGGCCGAGCGGCTTGTCGACGACGAGCCAGCCGCTGACCCCCGAATCGGGCGCTTTAGCTTTCGCCACGCTCGTCCCGCTCCTCGTCCTCGGCGAGGTCGCGCGCGACCTCGGGACGATGAAGCACGTCGTTGATGCGCGAGGCATAGTCGAACGAGATGTCGGCCGCGAAGCTGACGACCGGCACGGCGCGCAGCTTGACCGCCTTGGCGATCTGGCCGCGCAAATAGGGCGCGGCGCGCTTGAGCGCGGCGACCAGCGTGTCGACGTTCTCGCCGCCAAGCCGCGTCACGTAGGCGGTGGCGTTCTTCAGGTCCGGGCTGACGCGCACCTCGGTGACGGTGATCGAGACCCCCATCAGATCGGGGTCGCGGAAATGCGCGCGCTCGATGATCTGCACCAGCGCGTGGCGCAGCTCCTCGCCGACGCGCAATTGGCGTTGGCTCGGTCCGAGCTTCTCGGGCTCCGCGGACTCGCGGCGTTTCATGCGGCTCTCCCGCTCATCGTTTCGAGGAAAATCGCGCGGCGCTTAGAGCGTGCGCGCGACCTCCTCGATCTCGAAGCACTCGATGACGTCGTTGGCCTGGATGTCCGTGTAGTTCTCGAACGCCATGCCGCACTCGTAGCCTTCCTTGACCTCGCGCACTTCGTCCTTGAAGCGGCGCAGGGTCTTGAGGGTGCCTTCGTGGATGACGACGTTGTCGCGCAGCAGGCGGACCTTGGCGCCGCGCTTGACGGTGCCTTCGGTGACCATGCAGCCGGCGACCTTGCCGGTCTTCGTGACGTTGAACACCTCGCGGATCGTCGCGTAGCCGAGGAAGGTCTCCTTCTGCGTCGGCGACAGCATGCCCGAGAGGCCGGCTTTGATGTCGTTCGTCAGGTCGTAGATGATCGAATAGTAGCGGATGTCCAGGCCGTCGCGGCGGGCGAGGTCGCGCGCCTGCGGATTGGCGCGGACGTTGAAGCCGATGATGATGGCGTTCGAGGCGCGCGCCAGCGTCACGTCGGATTCGTTGATGCCGCCGACCGCGGCGTGCAGCACGCGCACCGCCACTTCCTCGGTCTTGAGCTTCTCCAGGCTGCCGACGATGGCTTCGACCGAGCCCTGCACGTCGCCCTTGATGACGACGAACAGCTCTTTGGCCGTGCCGGCGGCGATCGCCGACATCATCTGCTCGACCGTGCCGCGCGCGGCGACCGAGGTGCGGACGTCGCGGGCGCGGCGCTGGCGGAACTCGGTGACTTCGCGGGCGCGCTGCTCGTTGGCGACCACGGAGAAATCGTCGCCGGCGGACGGCGTGCCGTTGAGGCCGAGCACTTCGACCGGCGAGGCCGGGCCGGCGCTTTTGACCTTCTTGCCGTGATCGTCGATCAGGGCGCGCACGCGGCCCCATTCGGCGCCGGCGACGAAGATGTCGCCGACGTTGAGGGTGCCGCGCTGCACCAGGACGGTGGCGACCGAGCCGCGGCCGCGCTCCATCTTGGCCTCGATGACCACGCCTTCGGCGGCGCGGTTCGGATTGGCCTTCAGCTCCAGCACTTCGGCTTGCAGCAGGATGGCTTCTTCGAGCTTTTCGAGGTTCTCGCCCGACTTGGCCGAGACTTCGATGGCCATGACGTCGCCGCCCATGTCTTCGGTGACGATCTCATGCTGCAGCAATTCCTGGCGCACGCGGCCGGGATTGGCGTCGGGCTTGTCGATCTTGTTGATCGCCACGACGATCGGCACGCCGGCCGCCTTGGCGTGGTGAATCGCCTCGATGGTCTGCGGCATGATGCCGTCGTCGGCAGCGACGACGAGCACGACGATGTCGGTCGCCTGCGCGCCGCGCGCGCGCATCGCGGTGAAGGCTTCATGGCCCGGCGTGTCGAGGAAGGTGATCGCCGCGCCGGACTTCATATGCACCTGATAGGCGCCGATGTGCTGCGTGATGCCGCCCGCTTCGTGCGCGGCGACGTCGGTCTTGCGCAGCGCGTCGAGCAGCGAGGTCTTGCCGTGGTCGACGTGGCCCATGACGGTGACGACCGGCGGACGCGATTCCAGCGCGTCGCCGATGTCCGCCTCGCCCTTGAGGCCCTGCTCGACGTCGGCGGCGCTGACGCGCTTGGCCTTGTGGCCGAATTCGGCCACCACCAGCTCGGCGGTGTCGGCGTCGATGCTCTGGTTGATCGTCGCCATGACGCCCATGCGCATCAGCGCCTTGATGACGTCGGTCGAGCGCTCGGCCATGCGGTTCGACAGCTCCTGCACGGTGATGACCTCGGGGATCGTCACGTCGCGCGCGAACTTCTCGACGGCCTGGCCGGAGCCCTGCATCAAACGCTTCTCGCGCTCGCGCGCGCGGCGCACGGAGGCGAGCGAGCGCATGCGGTCGCCGGCGTTGTCGTCGAGCGCGCGGCTGATGGTGAGCTTGCCGCGGTTGCGGTCGCGGTTGACGTCCTTGGCCGGGGTCAGGCCGGGGCGGCGCGGCGCGGGCTTGGCGCCGGGGCCGGCGCGCTTCTTGCCGTCGTCCTCTTCCTCGACCTCGTTCACCTTGGGAGCGGGGGCGACGAGCTTGGGCTTGGCCGCGCCGGCGGCGGGCGTCGCCGCGGCGGCAGGCTTGGCTTCGACCGGGGCCGGGGCGGGCGCGGTCTCGCCGCGGAACGCCGCTTCGGCGGCTCGGCGGGCCTCCTCGGCCTTGCGGGCCTCGTCCTCGACCTTGCGGCGGGCGTCGTCCTCGGCCTTGAGGCGCGCAGCCTCCTCGGCTTCGCGGCGCGCGATCTCGGCGGCGCTCAGCGCGCCCTGTAGGGCGCGGGCGCGCACGGCGCGCTCGTCCTCGGTCAGCGTGCGGCCGCCCGGCGTGGCGGGACGCGGCGGCTCGGGCGCGCGCGGCTCGGGCGCGGCGGCGATCTGCGCTTCGGCGGCGGCGGCCATCTCCTTCAGGCCGGGCTTCACCTCGGCCATGTTGCCGCCTTCGCCCGGCGCGTAGGTGCGCTTCTTGCGCACCTCGACGGTCACGGCCTTGGTGCGGCCGTGCGAAAAGCTCTGACGGATCTGGCCGGTCTCGACGGTCTTCTTCAGTTCGAGCTTGCCCGGCCGCGACAGGGTCAGCGGCTTTTTCTCGTCTTTGGTATCCGTCATGTGGTCACTTTCCTAACGATCGTATCTTATTCGAATTGAAACTCACGCGGCCCTCATGGCCTAAACAGTCGGCGCTTTCGCAGCGGGGCCGCGCCGGAGGCCGCCGAGCTTGTCGGCGGTAATCAGAATCTCGCGGGCCAGACGCCCGTCGCTCAAAGCCGCATGGACCATCGCCCCGGCGCCGACCGACGCGCCGATTTCGGCCGAGGTCAGACAATCGATCAGCGGCAGGTCCGGCGCCAAGTGGCGCACCTTGTCGCGTCCATCGGCCGCGCCATCCGACGCGGCGATCAGCACGGCGGCACGGCCAGCGCGCAACGCGCTGCGCACTTGCTCATAGCCCGCCACCATCATGCTGGCGCGCCGCGCCAAGCCCATGAGGTTCTGGCAGCGGCTGGCGAGCAGCGCTTCGAGCCGGTCGGCGAGATCGTCCGGCACCGAAACTTTTTCGCGCGCGGCGCGGCTGAACAGCGGCGCCAAACGCACGCCCTGCAGAACGTCGCGATTGGCCGCTAGCCAAAGCCCGCGGCCCGGCAGCTTGCCTTCAAGATCGGGCACCACGACGCCATCGGGCGAGATGACGAAACGCACCATGGTCTCACGGTCGCCCGCCTCGCCGCTGGCGATATCCCGACGCGCCTTCGGCGCGTCAGACTTATCCTCGCGCGCCGCTGGCGCGACACGCGCCTTCGGCGCGTCAGACTTATCAGCAACCGGCAAAGCTTCGCCGTCGCCCGCTTTGGGGGACGGCGTTTTCGCCTTTTTCTTGATCGCGGGGCCCATCTGGTTCCCTCGCGGCGCTGTTACATCAAGCCTGCCCGGTGGGCGTGCCGGCTTCTTCCGAAGCGGCAGGCTCGTCGGCAAACCAATGGGCGCGCGCCGCCATGATGACGGCGTTGGCGTCGTCGTTCGACAGCTTGCGCTCGACGATCTCGATCAGTTCGTCGCTCGCCAGATCGGCGAGGTCGTCGAGCGTCTTGACGCCCTTCTCGCCGAGCTTGACCAGATCGGCGGCGGTCAGCGCCTCGATCTCGGTCAGCGCGTCGTCGACGCCGAGCTCCTTGCGGCGCGCGGTCAGCTTCTCGTCTTGCTCGGCGAGGAACGCCTGGGCGCGGTTGCGCAGCTCCTCGGCGACGCTCTCGTCGAAGCCTTCGATGTTGGCCAAATCTTCCGCCGGCACGAAGGCGACTTCCTCGACCGAGGAGAAGCCTTCCGTCACCAGCAAGTGCGCGATGACGTCGTCGACGTCGAGCGCGTCGATGAACATCTGCGAGCGCGAATGGAATTCGCTTTGGCGGCGCTCCGATTCCTGCGCTTCGGTCAGGATCGCGATGTCCCAGCCGGTCAGCTGCGAGGCGAGGCGCACGTTCTGGCCGCGGCGGCCGATGGCGAGCGACAGCTGGTCGTCGGGCACCACCACTTCGATGCGGTTCTGCTCCTCGTCGAGCACGACCTTGGTCACTTCGGCCGGGGCCAGCGCGTTCACCACGAAGGTCGCCGGATCGGGCGACCATTGGATGATGTCGATCTTCTCGCCCTGCAGCTCCTGCACCACGGCCTGCACGCGCGAGCCGCGCATGCCGACGCAGGCGCCGACCGGGTCGATGCTCGAATCGTTGGACAGCACGGCGATCTTGGCGCGGCTGCCCGGGTCGCGGGCGACCGACTTGATCTCGATGATGCCGTCGTAGATTTCCGGCACTTCCTGGGCGAACAGCTTGGCCATGAATTCGGGCCGGGTGCGCGACAAGAAGATCTGCGGGCCGCGCGGCTCCTCGCGCACCTCGAAGATGTAGGCGCGCACGCGGTCGGACTGGCGCAGGTTCTCGCGCGGCAGGCTTTCGTCGCGGCGCAGCACGGCTTCGGCGCGGCCCAGATCGACGGTGATGTTGCCGTACTCGACGCGCTTGACCAGGCCGTTGATGACCTCGCCGACGCGGTCCTTGTATTCGCGATACTGGCGCTGGCGCTCGGCGTCGCGCACCTTCTGCACGATGACCTGCTTGGCGGTCTGCGCGGCGATGCGGCCGAAGTCGATCGGCGGCAGAGTCTCGACGATGAAGTCGCCGACCTTGCCGTCGGGCTTCTTGCGCAGACCGTTCTTGAGGTCGATCTGCGTCGATTCGTTCTCCACCGTCTCGACGATCTCGGTGTATTTGGCGAGCATGATCTCGCCGGTCTTGCGGTTGATGTCGGCGCGGATGTCGTGCTCGTGGCCGTATTTGGAGCGGCCGGCTTTCTGAATCGCCTGCTCCATCGCGACGAGCACTTCCTCGCGGTCGATGCTCTTCTCGCGGGCCACCGTGTCGGCCACCTGGATCAGTTCGGGCCGGGCGAGGCCCAAGGTCGTGTCGATCGCCATGACGTCTTCTATCCTTGTACGGGCTTTTAGCTGTTAGATGCGTGTGCCGCTCTGCGCGGCCTCGATCAAATCGTCGGTCAGCACGAGCTTGGCGCGCGAGATGGCGGCGAGCGGCACCGCCGCGTCATTGCCGTCGTCGAGCCGCAGCTTCACGTCGTCCTTCTCAAGGCCGAGAATCCGGCCGCGAAAGCGCTTGCGCCCATCGACCGGCAGCGCCGTTTCGATGCGCGCCTCGAAGCCGGCCCAGCGCTCGTAATCGGCGGCCTTGACCAGCGGGCGGTCGATGCCCGGCGAGGAGACTTCCAGGCTGTAGGCGGCGTCGATCGGGTCCTCGACGTCGAGCAGCGCCGAGACGGCGCGGCTGATGTCGGCGCAATCGTCGACCGTCATGTTCTCGCCGTCGACGCGCTCGGCCATGATCTGCAGCGTCAGGCGCGACGCGCCCGACAGCTGGACGCGCACCAGGGCATAGCCCATGTCCGTGAGGACGGGCTCGATCATGCCGGCGATGCGCTCCGCGATATCCATGAACTCGTGCAGTCTAAATGTTCAAAACGGCCGGTTGGCGACAGCCGCAATAGCCAATCAAGCGGCGACAGGATGGGCCGCCGGCCCACCCGCTACCAAACTCGACGATGTTAGGAGGCCCTGAGACAAGGCAGCGCAAATATAGCCATTCGGGCGATTTTCACAAGGTTTCTCGGGCCGCGCCCGGGCCGCAGCGCCCGCCCGCGCCCGCCGCAGGGTTCCCGCCGCTCACGCCCGCGGCAGCCGCCGCCAGGTCATGAAAGCCGGGGCGTGACCGGCTAAGCCCTTGTCTTCATAGCGAGTTTTCGGAGAATCGGCGGGCCGCTCGCGCCAATCGGCGGGCCGCCGCGCGGTCCACCGAAAAGCCGGATGGTCGGTCATTTCCGTCACCATCCAGCGCAAATAGCCCGGATCGTCGGTCGCCAGGCGCAATTCCGCCCCGTCTTTCAGCACGCGGGCGAGCTGGTCGAGGTTGGGCTTCGAGACGAAGCGGCGCTTGTGATGGCGCGCTTTCGGCCAGGGATCGGGGAACAGGATGAAGGCTTTGGCGATGCTGGCGTCCTTGAAGGACGCGATCAGCGGCCGCGCGTCGTCCATCAGCACGCGGATGTTGGCGGCGCGCGCCGGTTCTTCGTCGATGGCGCGCAGCAGCGCCGCCATGCCGTTGATGAAGGGCTCGCAGCCGATCAGCCCGGCATGGGGATGGGCGGCGGCCTGGGCCAGGAGATGCTCGCCCGCGCCGAAGCCCACTTCGAGCCAGGCTTCCGCAACCCCTCCGCCGAACAGCGACAGCGGATCGAGCGACGCCGGCTCGGCCGGAACCGTCACGCCGATCTGCGGCAGCCAGACATCGACCGCCGACTGGCGCGCGGCGCGCAGCGGCCGCCCGAGCCGGCGGCCATAAACGCGCTGATCGACGACAGGCGCGTCGGAGAGGTGGGATTTGGGAGGCCGGTGCGGCATGGCTGCAGAATAACGAACGGCCGGACGCTGCGCGACCGGCCGTTCTGTCAGATATGAGCGCTGTCTTAGAACGCGCGCTTCAGCTCGTTCACCAGATCGGTCTTCTCCCAGGAGAAGCCGCCCTTGCTGTCCGGCGTGCGGCCGAAATGGCCGTAGGCGGTGGTGCGGGCGTAGATCGCCTTGTTGAGGCCGAGATGCTCGCGGATGCCGCGCGGGCTGAGCGAGACCAGTTCCGGCAGGATCTTGGCGAGCTTGGCCTCGTCGACTTTGCCGGTGCCGAACGTATCGACATAGACCGACAGCGGGTAGGCGACGCCGATGGCGTAGGCGAGCTGGATCAGGCAGCGGTCGGCGAGGCCGGCGGCCACCACGTTCTTCGCCAGATAGCGCGCGGCATAAGCGGCCGAGCGGTCGACTTTGGTCGGGTCCTTGCCGGAGAACGCGCCGCCGCCGTGCGGGGCCGCGCCGCCGTAAGTGTCGACGATGATCTTGCGGCCCGTCAGGCCGGTGTCGCCGTCGGGACCGCCGATGACGAAATTGCCCGTCGGGTTGACGTAGAAATGCTCGTTCGCCGGCATCCAGCCTTTCGGCAGGACCTTCTCGACGTAGGGGCGGACGATCTCGCGCACGTCGTCCTGATCGACCTTGGCGCTATGCTGGGTCGAGACGACGACGGCGGTGCAGCCGACCGGCTTGCCGTTCTCGTAGCGCAGCGTCACCTGGCTCTTGGCGTCCGGCTCGAGCATCTTCTCCTTGCCCGAATGGCGCGCGGCCGCGAGGGCGCTGAGGATGTTGTGCGAATATTGCAGCGGCGCCGGCATCAATTCGGGCGTCTCGTTGCAAGCGTAGCCGAACATGATGCCCTGGTCGCCGGCGCCTTCGTCCTTATTGCCCTTGGCGTCGACGCCCTGGGCGATGTCGGCGGACTGGCCGTGCAGCAGGATCTCGACCTTGGCGTGCTTCCAGTGGAAGCCGTCCTGGGCGTAGCCGATGTCCTTGATCGCGGCGCGGGCCAGCTTCTCGATCAGCGGCTTGTTGATCTTCGGCTTGCCGCGGCCGACCGGCTTCAGCATCGGCGCGCGCGCGCCCATCTTCTTCGGGTTCATGCCGACTTCGCCGGCGATGACGACGCGATTGGTCGTGACCAGGGTCTCGCAGGCGACGCGGGCGTAAGGGTCGCTGCTCAGGAACGCGTCGAGCACGGTGTCGGAAATGCGGTCCGCCACCTTGTCGGGATGGCCTTCAGACACGGACTCGCTGGTGAACAGGAAATTCTTGGGCACGGACGACCTCCGGGAGCCGGTGGATGGCGCAAGCTGCGCGGGCGATAAGGGAGGGCGGCGGCCGCGCGCCGGGAAGCGCGCGCAAGGCGCGGTTTTTCTCCCCTTTCCGCGCCTCAGCGCTGGGTTGTTGCAACCTTTGCGAACAGCGTCAAGGGGTTTGGCCGGACCACGGCGGCGCTTAGGGGGCGGGCTTGCTCAGCGCACGCACCAATTCCAGCACGCGCTTGCGCACGGACGGATTGACGATGGCGTAATAGGCGCGCACCAGATCGAGCGTCTCGCGCCGCGCGAACGGATCGCGCGCCGCCGCCTCCTCGACCGCCGACTTGTGCGGCGCGCCCTTCAGCTTGCCGTCGGCCTTGCGGCCGCGCGCGGTCGGCGCGCCCGGCGCGTCCTCGAAGAAATAGGAGATCGGCACCGCGAGCGCGCGGCTGAGCTGCAGCAGACGGCTGGCGCCGATGCGATTCGCGCCGCGCTCGTATTTCTGAATCTGCTGGAAGGTGAGCCCGACGGCGCGGCCGAGCTTGTCCTGGCTCATACCGAGCAAAGCCCGGCGCTGTCGCAGACGGCGACCGACATGGATATCGACCGGATCGGCATGCTCGTCTCCCTGACGGGCCGCCGCTCGCGCGGCCCCGGCACGCGGCACTCTGACCATACTTTCCCTCGACTGACGGCTCGGCCAAACCGTTCGCAACGGCCGAAACGGACGCGACACGCCGGCCCCCTCAGGACCACCGGTATTCGCATACCAGTGTATGCTGACGGGGCGCGGTTGTCTCGCGTTTATCGCTGAATTTTCCGTGTGAGATCGTGATACGGCCGCCGGCTTATGGCAGATCAGCGCGGCGCTGAATAAATGCGACGCGCGAAACGGCGCTCAGCGCCGTCGCGTCAGGCAAGCGCCGAGACCGGCGAGCCACAGCATGAAAAAAATGAAATCCCCGAAGCGTGCGTAAAGCGTCGGCGGCAGCGCCGCCGGCAGCGCGCCGTCGAGCGTCCCGGTCCGGCCGAGAGCGAGAGACATTCGCAACCGGCCGTAGGAATCGACGATGGCGGAAATGCCGGTGTTGGCGGCGCGCGCCACCGGCAGCCCCTCCTCCACCGCGCGCAGCCGCGCGCTGGCGAGATGCTGGTGCGGCCCGCTGGAGATGCCGAACCAGCCATCGTTGGTGACGTTGAGCAGCCAGCCGGGGCGGTTCGCGCGATCGGCGACGCTGCCGGGAAAGATCACCTCGTAGCACACCAGCGGCGAGGCTGGCGGCAAGCCGGGCAGCGCCAGCGTGCGCGGACCGGGGCCGGCGGAGAAATCCACCGCGCCGGGGGTGATCTTGTCGAACGGCAGCAGCCAGCGCAGCGGCATATATTCGCCGAACGGCACGAGATGGAATTTGTCGTAGGTCGCGACGATCTCGCCGCGCGCGTCGATGGCCTGCACGCTGTTCCAGACGCGATAGGGATCGCGCTCGGCGCGCGGCGTGCCGGTGATCACCAACGCCGCGGGGCCGAGATGGGCGGCGAGCTGGCCGAGCGCGGCGCGCAGCTCGGGCTCGTCCGACAGGAAAAAGGGCACGGCCGTCTCTGGCCAGATCACCGCGCTGAGCGGCGCGCCCGAAGCCGTCGGCTGGGCCGAGAGCGCGAGATATTTGCGCACCGTCTCGACGCGCACATCGTCCTGCCATTTGAGGCGCTGATCGACGTTGCCCTGCACCAGACGCAGATTGACGCCCGGCGCGTCGGCGTCGGTCGCGCCGCTCATGCGCCAAACGCCGAACAGCGCGCAGAGCGCCAGCGGCGCGAGCAGGACGAGGCCGCGCCCGCGCTTCTCCGCCAGAACGAATGTCGCGCACGACGCCGCGGCGGCGACGGTGATCAGCGTCAGGCCGTAAGCGCCGAACAGCGAGGCGCTTTGCGTCATCGTCGGCGTCGCGACCCAGACGCTGGCGATCTGGTTCCACGGAAAGCCGGTGAGGATATGGCCGCGCAGCCATTCCATCGCCGTCCAGGCCAGCGCGAAGATCAGCGGCCAGCGCCAGCCGGGCGCGAAGCCGCGCGCGCGCGCCTGATGCGCGAGCCACAAAGCGGCGGCGGCGAACAGCGCGAGGAACGCCGACAGGCCGCTGACGGCGAAAGGCACCAGCCAGCCGAACTTGGCGGCATCGACCAGCAGCGCGTTGGTGATCCAATAGAGCCCGGCGGCGTAATGGCCGAAGCCGAAGCACCAGCCGAGCCAAGCCGCGGCGCGCGGCGAGCGCGCGTCCGCCGCCAGCCACAGCAAGCCGCTGAAGGCGACGAGCAGCAACGGGGCGACGTAGAGCGGCGGCAAGGCCCCGACGGAGACGACGCCGAGCGCGACGGCGGCTAACGCCTGACGCCAGCCGCTGAGCGCGCCGACGCGTCCGGCCAGATGTCCCAACGACGACGCGACCACGCTCAGCGCTCGCCCTCAGCGCGCATCGGCGCGCGGCGCATCGGCGGCGGGTTCGGCGCGCGCCGGCAGGCGCAGGCGCAGGCGTTTGACGCGGCGCGGATCGCCATCGACGATCTCGAACTGCACGCCCGAGGAATGGCGGACGATCTCGCCGCGCGCCGGCACGCGGCCGGCGAGGAAAACGACCAGGCCGCCGAGCGTATCGATGTCGGCTTCGCGCTCCTCTTCGGTCAGCACCTGGCCGGCTTTTTCCTCGAAATGCTCGATGTCGGTGCGCGCGTCGGCGAGCCACGAGCCATCGGGACGCTCGATCATGCCGGGCTCCTCGGCGTCATGCTCGTCCTGGATGTCGCCGACGATCGCCTCGATCATGTCCTCGATGGTGACGAGGCCGTCGATGCCGCCGTATTCGTCGACCACCATCGCCATGTGCACGCGCGTGAGACGCATCTCAAGCAGCAGGTCCAGCACGCGCATGGAGGGCGAGACGAACAGCACCTTGCGCAACAGCGCTTCGAGATCGAAATCGCCGGGCTTCTGGGTCTGCGCCAGCACATCCTTGATGTGGACGACGCCGCGCACGTCGTCGAGCGATTCGCGATAGACCGGCAGGCGCGAATGGGCCTCCTCGGTCATCATGCGGATCAGCTCGGGCAACGGCGTGGAGATTTCGACGGCGCTGATGTCGGCGCGCGGCACCATCACGTCGTAAGCCGTGACGTCGCGCAGATGCAGGATGTTCTGCAGCAGGAGCCGCTCGTCAGGATTGATCGCCGCCGGATCGCGCTCGCCGCCCTCAAGCGGCTCGCTGTCCTCGATCAACTCCTCGATCACCTCGCGAAGCGATTCGTCCGCTTTGCGGGTGCGGCGGAATTTCTGCAGCAGGCCGCGCAGAAATTGCGGTTGAGACGCCCCGGGAGAGGCCGGCAATGCGGCCTCATCGCGGGGCAACGTACTATGGCTCGGGTCGCTCATGTCCTCGGTTTGGGCCGCTTACCGGGTTCGGCCCCGTTGTTTACGGGCTCGGGGGGCGGCTTTGCGCGCCGGACGCAGAACATAGGGATCCGCGATCCCGTGCCGCGCCAGCACCGCCCGCTCCAAGCTCTCCATGTCATCCGCTTGGGATTGGTCGAGGTGATCATAGCCGAAAACGTGCAAAACGCCATGCACCGTCAAATGCGCCAAGTGATCAGCCAAGCTCTTGTTTTGTTTGAGAGATTCCTTGGCGGTTACGCCAAAAGAGAGAGCGATATCGCCCAAATTGACGGCCTCTTTCGCGCCGCGCGCGCCGGCCGTTCCCGCTGGACCGGCCTCCCATGCGGGGAAAGAGAGGACATTGGTCGGCTTGTCCTTGCCGCGAAAATCGCGATTCAGGGCGCGCAAGTCGGCATCGTCGGCGAGCAGCACGGTGAGCGCCCAGGGCCGCCGCGAATTAGGCGCGGGCACGCCGTCGGCGAGCGCCGCCTTGACGGCGGCGCGGGCGAATTTGCGGACATGGGCGGCGACGGTCGGCAGCCGCTCCCGCCAGGCCGGCGTCTCGACCAGCACGGCGATCTTCAGCGGCGGCAAGGCGCGCGCCTTGGGCCGCGCGGTCATGAGCCCTGGCGCGGCTTGGTGATGAAATCGGGCAGGCCGGGCGCGGCCTCGTCGGCCATAGTCTGGCCAGTTGAAGTCTCGCCGGCGGGCGCGGCCTTGCGCGCCGCGCGCTGGCGGTCGGCCGCCTCGTAGGCGCGCACGATGCGCGCGACGACAGGATGGCGCATCACGTCGGCGTCGCTGAAGCGCACCACGCCGACGCCTTCGACGCCGTTCAGCGTGTCGAGCGCGTCGGCGAGGCCGGATTTCGTGCCGGGCGGCAAGTCGATCTGGCTGAGATCGCCAGTGACGATCATGCGCGAGCCTTCGCCGAGGCGGGTCAGGCACATCTTCATCTGCATCGGCGTAGTGTTCTGCGCCTCGTCGAGAATGACGAAACAGTGGGCGAGCGTGCGCCCGCGCATGAAGGCGAGCGGCGCGACCTCGATCTCGCCGCTCTCCAGGCGCTTCTCGACCTGATCGGCCGGCAGCATGTCGTGCAGCGCGTCGTAGAGCGGACGCAAGTAAGGATCGACCTTCTCGCGCATGTCGCCCGGCAGGAAGCCGAGCCGCTCGCCGGCTTCCACGGCGGGACGCGACAGCACGATGCGGTCGACCTCGCCGGCGGTCAGGGCCGCGACGGCGGCCGCGACCGCGAGATAGGTCTTGCCGGTGCCGGCCGGGCCGATGCCGAACACCATCTCGTTCTCGCGCATGGCGCGCAAATACGCGGCCTGCGTCGCCGAGCGCGGCGCGATCTGGCGGCGACGCGTGGCGATGACGAGATCGCCGTCGCCTTTGGTCGCGGTGCCGCCCCGGGTGGCCGGACGCGCGGCGCTTTCGCCGGTCGCCTGGCGCAAGGCGGCGTCGAGCGCGCCGCCGTCGATCGGCTGGCCGCGCTTGAGATCGGCATAGAGCGCGAGCAGCGCGCGGCGCGCCTGCTCCACGGCGGCGGCGGGGCCGGTGACGGCGAGACGGTTGCCGCGCGTGACGAGCTGCACGCCGAGCGCGCTTTCGATACGCGCCAGATTGCGGTCATGCTCGCCGTAGAGCAGCGGCAGCAGCCGGTTGTCGTCGAATTCGAGCTGCAGCGGCGCTTCGGCGAGGCCGGGCGGCAGCGGGGCGCCGGAATCGGCCGGGCTCATGAACCCGCCCTCATGCGGCCGCCTCGTTCGGCGGCGACAGTAGCTCGCCGGTCAGGCTGTTGGCCGACGCGCCGATGACGCGCACCGGATGGATCTGGCCGATCATGGCGCGGATGCGCGCATCGTCGGCGGGCCCCCCACCATCGGCTTGAACCGGACCGACCTGGACATGCACCGACTGCAGATAGGGGCTGCGCCCCATGGCCTGTCCGGCGTATCGGCCGGGCGCGGCGAACAGCACGTCGATCTCGCGGCCGACGAGCGACGCGTTGAAATCCTTCTGCTGCCGCAAGAGCAGGCCCTGCAACGCTTCGAGCCGCGCCGTCTTGACCTCCTCGCTCAATTGCTTGGGGATGACCGAGGCCGGCGTGCCGGGGCGGCGGCTGTATTTGAACGAATAGGCGAGCGCGAAGGTCGTCTCGCGCACCAACGCCATCGTCGCCTCGAAATCGGCGTCGCTCTCGCCGGGGAAGCCGACGATGAAATCGGACGACAGCGCGAGATCGGGACGGCGCGCGCGCAGCCGCGCGACGATACGGCGGAAATCGTCGGCTTTGTATTTGCGGTTCATCGCCTTCAACACCGCGTCCGAGCCCGACTGCACCGGCAGATGCAGGAACGGCATGAGCTGCGGCAGGTCGCCGTGCGCGGCGATCAGCTCGTCGTCCATGTCGTTGGGATGGGAGGTGGTATAGCGGATGCGGGCTAGCCCGTCGATCTCGGCGAGCGCGCGGATCAGCCGCGCGAAGCTCCATTCGCCGCCGCCGACGCCTTCGCCGTGATAGGCGTTGACGTTCTGGCCGAGCAAGGTGAGCTCGCGCACGCCCTGCGCCACCAGCGCTTTCGCCTCGGCGATCACCGAGGCGGCCGGGCGCGAATATTCCGCGCCGCGCGTGTAGGGCACGACGCAGAAGGTGCAGAACTTGTCGCAGCCCTCCTGGATCGACAGGAAGGCGGTGACGCCCTGCGCGGTCGGCGCGGGCAGCTGGTCGAACTTCGGCTCGGCGGGAAATTCGGTGTCGAGCACGGTCTGCCGTCCGGTCGCCTTGGCGACCATCTCGGGCAGACGGTGATAAGTCTGCGGCCCGAACACCATATCGACGAAGGGCGCGCGCTTGGCGATCTCGCCGCCTTCGGCCTGGGCGACGCAACCGGCGACGCCGAGGATCAAGTCCTGTCCCGCCTCGCCCTTCTCCTGCTTCAGCGCGCGCAGGCGGCCGAGGTCGGAATAGACCTTCTCCGCCGCCTTCTCGCGGATATGGCAGGTGTTGAGGATCACCATGTCGGCCTGATCGGCGCTGTCGACCTGGCTATAGCCGAGCGGCGTCAGGACGTCGGTCATGCGCGCCGAGTCGTAGACGTTCATCTGGCAGCCGTAGGTCTTGATGTAGAGCTTCTTGCTCGCCACGGGGCGGATCCGGATCAGGTCGGTGAAGGGGCGGATATTAGCGCCGGCGGCCGGACGCGAACAGCGATTCGGCAAACCCGGCCTCGACCGCCGCCTGGCTGCGTTCGGCCAGCAATTTGCGGCGCAAATTGCCGCTCGGCGCGGCGACGCCGGGCCCGAGGGCCGCAAGATCGAGCGCCGCGAGATCGAGCGGGGGATGGAACCCGACCTCGACCGTCAGCTTGCCGAGCGTGAAGACGTTCCAGGCGTGGGCGATCATGTTCATCGTGCCGTACCAGGCGACGTTGGGCCGCCATTCGCGGCCGATCGGCAGGCCGTCGAGCTTGAGATAGGCGACCGAGACGGGCTGCACGGCGAGCGGTTTGCCGTCCAGCTCGCGCTCGGCGACGCTGAACAGCGCGCTCTTGAACGGCAGGATGCGGTTGCCGTCGCTGCTGGTGCCTTCGGGGAACAGGATCAGATCGTCGCCGGCTTCGAGGCGGCGGGCGATCTCGTCGCGATGCTTGGCGGCGTGGGCGCTGCGCCGCTCGATGAAGACCGTGCGCTGCAATTTGGCGAGCAGGCCGAAGAACGGCCATTGGGCGATCTCCGCCTTGGCGACGAAGGAGCCGCGGATCAGCGCGCCGAGCACGGTGATGTCGAGATAGGAGGCGTGGTTGGCGACGATGAGCAGCGGCTTGCCGTCGGCCGGCGCGCCGCGCACTTGCAGCTCGATGCCGATGATGCGGCAGCAGCCGCGATGGTAAAATCGCGGCAGCCTGGAGGCGGCGCGCGAGCCGACCAGCACGAGGACCATCTGCGCCGGCAGAAGCGCGGCGGTCCAGGCGGCGTAGAGGGTCAGGCGGACAATGGCGCGAAGCTGCGAGCGCATGGCTTACGCCCCGCCGGGGACGTCGCGCTGGCTTTCGTAGTGGCGCATGTATTTCTCGGTCACCAGGTCGGTCTTGACGATGATGCAGACGTCGATGGTGTTGAACTGCTCGTCGATCACCGCGCCGTCGCCGACGAAGCCGCCGAGGCGGAGATAGCCTTTCACCAGCGGCGGCAATTCGGCGAGGCAGCGCCGCGCGTCGAGCGCGTCCGCCGGTTTCAGCGCCATGTCGACGTAGCGGCCGGGCAGCGCGCGCGTGCGCAGGGCCGGCGGCGCGAGATGGAAATGGTGCAGGTAGGACAGGATGTCGGCATGGGCGCGGACATCGGTGCCCGACAGGCTGGCGCAGCCGAACATCACCTTGATGTCGTGGTGGAACACGTAGTTCGAGATGCCGCGCCACATCAGCTGCATGGTCGGGCGGTTGCGGTGCGCGGCGTCGACGCAGGAGCGGCCGAGCTCGAGAATCTCGCCCTCCATGCCGATCAGCTTGGAGACGTCGTATTCCGATGCCGAATAGAAATCGCCGACGACCGCCGCGGCGCCGCGGCGGATCAGCCGATAGGTGCCGACGACGACCGGCGCGCCCTGCGAATGGTCGAGCACGACGAGATGGTCGCAATGGGCGTCGTAGGCGTCGCGGTCGCGCTTGGACTGCGCCGCCTCGGCCGAGGGCTTGGCCCCCATCTCCTCGTAGAAGACGCGGTAGCGCAGCGCGAGCGCGGCGTCGATCTCGGCCGCGTTTTCGGCGAGGCGCAATTCGAGGTTGCCGGTGCGCAGCGCCGGCGGCGAACGGTCTTCAGGCGTTACGACGGTCATCTCGGGCCTTGCGGCGCTGTGCGGCAGGGCCATGTCCTTCACGGCCGGTCAGTTATCGCCGCCCTTGAGCGGCACGGCGAACAGTTCGAGCCGGTGGTCGACCAGCTTGAAACCCAGGCGCTTGGCGATCTCGCGCTGCAGCGCCTCGATCTCCTCGTTGTGGAACTCGATGACCTTGCCGCTTTTGATGTCGATCAGATGGTCGTGGTGGCTGTCCGGCGCGCGCTCGTAGCGCGCGCGGCCGTCGCCGAACTCGTGACGCGACAGGATGTTGGCCTCCTCGAACAGACGCACGGTGCGATAGACGGTGGCGATGCTGATGCGCGGGTCGATCGCCGAGGCGCGGCGGTGCAGCTCCTCGACGTCGGGATGGTCTTCCGCATCCGACAGCACGCGGGCGATCACCCGACGCTGGCCGGTCATCTTCATGCCCTTGTCGAGGCAAAGCTTTTCGAGCGTCGAGACTTCTTGTGCCATTGCTTACCTCCCGGCGCCCTCTGGCGGCGTAAAATGGCCCTCACCATAACCGATTAGGACCGCTCCGCCTACCCTGCGCGTGGCTGGGCGGAATGGATTTCCGCGAACGATATCAGAGGGCTGGCCGGTTATGAGCGCGCCCTATACGGGATCGTGAAGGACGCCTCAACGCCCGCGCTTGCGCGGTTTGGTGCCGAGGCCGATCTTCTTGGCCAGCGAGCTGCGCTGCTTGGCGTAGTTCGGCGCGACCATCGGATAATCGGCCGGCAGGCCCCAGCGGTCGCGATATTCGTCGGGCGTCATGTCGTACGCGGTCTTGAGGTGGCGCTTGAGCATCTTGAGCTTGCGGCCGTCCTCCAGGCACACGATGTAATCGGGCATGACGGATTTCTTGATCGGCACCGCCGGATCGGGCCGCTCGCCGAGCAGAGACGCGCCGCCGCCGTTCGCCTTGCCGATGCCCGCCAGCGTGGCGTAGACCTGCTGGATCAGTTGCGGCAGGTCGCCCGCCGCCACAGTATTGTTCGCCACATGGGAAGATACGATCTCCGTCGTCAAGACGAGAAGATCGTTCGAGGCGTTATCCTCAGGCATTCCGACACACTCCGCTTTGATGATCCGCAAAGTTATAGGTTCTTTTATTCAGCCGTTCAATGCGGATTTCTTTATATTTCTCAAGCAAATCAAGCCTATGTTACAGAAATGACCGATCATCGCTTGGACATCACTTCCGAGGTCTGTCCCATGACCTTCGTGAAGACGAAACTGCTTTTGGAGCGCATGACGCCGGGCGAGACCGCCGAGGTGCGCCTGAAAGGGGCCGAGCCGCGCGACAACGTGCCGCGCTCGGTGCGCGATCACGGCCATGAGGTTATGGCGCTGGAAGCCGAGGCCGACGGCGAGACCTATCTGCTGCGCATCCGCAAACGCTGACGGGCGGATTACGCCAGATCGCGGCGCAGGGTAAGCGCCGCCATCGCCGGCGCGCCCTGGCGCTTGTAATAGCCCGGCCGGCGGCCGATCTGGGCGAAGCCGTAGGATTCGTAGAGCCGGCGCGCGGCGGCATTGTCCTCCGCCACTTCGAGAAACAGCTTGGCCGCGCCGCGCGCGGCCGCTTCGGCGAACGTCGCGTCCATCAGCGCGCGCGCGACGCCGCCGCGGCGACGCTCCGCCAGCACGGCGATCGACAGCAATTCCCATTCGTCGAGCGCCCCGGCGGCGAGCGCGAAGCCGACCGGCGTCTCCTCGCCGTCCCCGCTTGCCACCGCGACGTAACCGAACGCCCCGGCCATCCGCATGACCTGGCCCACCGTGTAAGGCGTCCAGCCGTCGTCGAAACAGCGCCGGTGCAGCTCGGCGACCATCACATGAAACGCCGCGCCGACCGGCAGCAATTTGATCGCGGGCAGCACGCGGCTCATCGGCCGCTCACGATTTGACGCGCACGCGGCCGCCGTCCTGCGGCAGCTTGGCGTCGGGCGGACGCAGATAGAGCGGGCGCGGCGATGCGATCGCGCCGCCCCCTTGCGCGATCGCCGCCAGACGCGCGGCGGCCAGACGCGCGATCACGGCGGCATCGGGCAGGCGCGGCTCGGCGAGCAGCGTGGCTCGGGCGCGCGCCGCCTCGGGCAGCGCCGTGAAAAGCCGCGCCGCGCCGTCGCCGGCGAGCCGGAACGCGCCGTCCGGCAGCGCCGCCGCCTCCGGCAGCGCCGCGACGGGCTCGCCCGCCGGGACCGCGCCGGCGAAAAGCTGCAAGTAAAGATCGTCGCGCTTGGCGTCGATGGCGACGAGCAGCGCGCCGGTTCCAGGCGCGGCCGCGGCGAGGGCTTCGAGCGTGGTGACGCCGATGGCCGGCTTGCTCGACGCCAGGGCGATGGCGCGCGCCGCCGCGAGGCCGATGCGCAGGCCGGTGAACGCGCCCGGCCCGACGGTGACGCCGACGGCCGCGAGATCGGCGAACTCGAGGCGCGCCGCCTCCATGACGCGGGCGATCATCGGCATCAGCGCCTCCGACTGGCCGCGCGCCATGGCGGCGAATTCGCGCGCGACGATCTCGCCGTCGCGCCAGACGGCGGCGGAACAGGCGTCGCACGCCGTATCGAAGGCCAGCACCGCCGTCATTTGCGCCAAGCTTCCGTTCGCTGCATCATGATCGCCCGCCGTCGTCCTATCGCTCGCTGGCTTCTTCGCCGCTTATCGCCAACCGTCTCGCCGGATCGTCCTTCGTGAACACACCCGCACCGCCGACCTTGCCGCTCGTCCCGCTGATCGAGATCGCGCCGCCGGCGTTCGACGTCGAGATCGAGATCGCCTACGCCACGGCGCAGAATATCACCGAACGGCCGGTCTATGGCCGCGCCGCATGTTATCTGCATCCGGACGCGGCGGAAAAGCTCGCCCGCGCCGTCGCCCTCGCCAAGCCGCTCGGCCTGCGGCTCAAAATCTTCGACGCCTACCGGCCGACCGAGGCGCAATGGAAGCTGTGGAACGCCAGGCCTGACCCGGATTTCCTCGCCGATCCCCGGCGCGGCTCGCCCCATTCGCGCGGCGTCGCCGTCGATCTGACGCTGCTCGATCCGGCCGGCCGCGAGCTCGACATGGGCACCGGCTTCGACGCCTTCACGCCGCTGTCGCATCATGCCGTCATCGACGGCATCCCGGTCGAAGCGCAGCGCAACCGTCTGCTGCTGATGGGCATCATGACCTCGGCGGGGTGGGACTTCTACCGCAACGAATGGTGGCACTACCAGCTCTTCGAGTCGCGGCGCTATCCGCTGATCGACGACGGAAAAGCCGCGCCTGCGATGATGTGACGCGCGGCGAAAGCCGGATATAATCGCCGCCGTAAAGGCTGCGGCGCGTCGGGGGCGCGCGCCGCGAGGGAGAGAGCCGTCATGCCGATCCGTCCATCGCCGCGCGCGCGCGCCGTCGCGGGCGTCATTCTCGTTTTCGCGCTGCTGTTCGCCGCGGCGCAGGGCGCGCGCGCGCAAAGCCGCGTCGGGGATATCCCGTCGCACGCGGTGCTGTTCATCTACCACCGTTTCGGCGAGGCGGCGTCGCCCTCGACCAGCATCCGCCTCGACCAGTTCGACGGCCATCTGCAGGAGCTGCGCGACGGCGGCTACAACGTGCTGCCGCTCGCCGACATCGTGAAAGCGATGCAAGCCGGCGAGACGCTGGCCGACCGCACCGTCGGCATCTCGATCGACGACGCCTACGCCTCGCTCTACGCCCACGCTTGGCCGCGCCTGCGCGCGGCGAATTTCCCCTTCACGATCTTCGTCGCCACCGACACGATCGACCGCAAGGCGCCGGGCTTCATGAGCTGGGAACAATTGCGCGAGCTGGCCGAATCCGGCCTCGTCGACATCGGCAGCCAGACCGGCAGCCATCCGCACATGCCGCTCAACGATGCGGCGAAGAACGCCGACGAGCTCGCGCGCTCGGCGGCGCGCATCCGCGCCGAAATCGGCAAGGCGCCGACGCTGTTCGCCTATCCTTACGGCGAGATGAGCCTAGCGGTGAAGGAGCAGGTCCGGCGCGCCGGCTACGCCGCCGCGTTCGGCCAGCATTCGGGCGTCGTCCACGCTGGCGAAGACGTCTATTACCTGCCGCGCTTCTCGCTGAACGAGCGCTTCGGCGACATGGCGCGCTTCCGCATGGCGGCGCGCGCCTTGCCGTTGGCCGTGGAGGATGTGACGCCGGCCGATCCCTTCCTCGCCGGCGAGAATCCGCCGGCGGTCGGCTTTACGCTCGCCGAGGATCTGCGCAACGTCGAGCGCATGGGCTGCTATTACGCCGATCAGACGCTGAGGATCGAGCGGCTTGCCGCGCGGCGCATCGAAGTGCGCATTCCGCAGGCGTTCCCGCCGGGCCGCGCGCGCATCAATTGCACCCTGCCGGCCGAGGGCGGCCGCTGGCGCTGGCACGGCACGCAGTTCGTCGTGCCCTATCCGCCCGGCCAAAGCCCCGCCGATTAACGAGCGCGGCCGGCGGCGTCACGCGCCGGAAGAGCCGCCGCTCGCAAGCTGGGTCGTGCCGTCGGTTTCGAGGCGCGCGCCATCGAACTGGCGCATGGCGTTCGAACGGATCATCTGGCGCACATCGGCGGTGTAGCTCAAGCCGCGCTCGGAATAGCGCAGCAGCGTGCGCGCCAGGCTGTCGCTGTCGAGCGGACGGTCGGCCGCCTTCTTGCGCTGCTCGGCGCGCTGGGCGCGGAACTCGCTATAAGCCATGTGCGAATTGAGGTTGTGGGCGTAGGAGCGCACGGCGCTGAGCAGGCTGTCGTAGCTGCGCATGCGGTGGACCTCCTTCGGATTCTTGTGCAGCGAGATCAGGCTCTCGACCGTGGCGCTGAACGCCTTTTGCCCGAACAGCGCATTGCCTTGCTGGGCGAAGCGCGATGTGCCCCAGCCGCTCTCGAGCGCCGCCTGCGTCAGCGCCAGCGACGGCGGCACGATATCGACGCGGCGCAGCAGTTCGCGCAGCATGGCGGCGGGCTCGCCCGGCTTGACCCCATACATCGCCGCGGCGTCGCCGATGACGGCGCGCTCGTTCTCGTCGAGCGCGCGGCCGGTTTCGAGCGCGGCGGCGAGCGTCAGCAGCGCGTCGCGGCGGCCCTGGATCTCCTCGTTGACGCGCAGGATCGGCGGCAGCAACGTCTTGATGAAGACCGACTTGCGCAGATCGATGGAATCGACATCGGACAGGTCGGTCGGCAGCGTGCGCAGGAACACGCGCGGCACTTCGCCTTCGCCGACGCGCAAGGTTTCGAGCTTGTAGCCCATGTCTTCGAAGGCGGCGACGATGCGGCGGCTGTCGTCGAGCGCGCCGAGCGCGCGGGCGACGCCCTGGCCGTCGAAGTCGCCGGCGGCGGCGAACTTCACCCAGCCGGCGCCGCGATCTTCGGCCGGCGACAAATCCGTGCTGTAAGCGACGCGGTCGGCGGCCGGCCGCGCCGGCAGCGAGTCCAGCCATGCGGCGGCGGCGGCGCAGAGCCCGAGGCCGGCGAGGCCGAGCGCGGCGGGCTTCCAAGGCAGGCGGCGGGCCGTTCCGGCAACCCGCCCGATCATCGAAGGCACGGCGCGCGGCAAAGCGTCAAACGTCGAACGAACGAACGAACCGGACAAAAAAATTCCTTTCATGGTCTCGCGCTACTCCCCGTGTTTTTTTCGCCGTCATTTTTTTTAACGTCGTTACGCGGTCGGCAGCGGAAGGCGCGCGCCCGCGATCCCGCAATGGATCGCCGGACGGCCGAACGGCCCGGGCTATTGGGCCGCCCTCACCTCCCGAACTTCGGGGACGTAGTGCCGGAGAAGGTTCTCGATCCCCTGCTTCAGGGTGGCCGTCGAACTCGGGCAACCCGAGCACGACCCCTGAAGGTGCAACGTGACGACACCGTCTTCGAACGAGTGGAAGGTGATGTCGCCGCCATCCTGGGCCACCGCGGGACGGACGCGGGTGGCCAGAAGCTCTTTGATCTGCGCGACGATCTCGCCGTCGTCCGCCGACGGTTCGGCGCCGCTCGCCGGATTCGCGCCAGGGTCCATAGGAGCCTGGTCGGCGGTGAAATGCTCCATGATCGCGGCGAGGATCGACGGCTTGAGAAACTGCCAGTCGCGATCCTCGGCCTTGGTGACGGTGACGAAGTCGCCGCCGAAGAACACCCCGCGCACGCCCTCGACCGCGAACAGCGCGCTGGCCAGGGGCGAGCGGGCGGCAGCTTCGGCGGTGGGGAAATCGGCGGTGCCCGAGGCCATCACGGCGCGGCCCGGGAGAAACTTCAAGGTCGCCGGATTGGGGGTCTGCTCGGTCTGGATGAACATCGGGGGAAGATCAGCCGTCAAAGTGGCAGGAATGAGGTCTTAAAAAGCCGTTAACAAATGGTCGGGCGAAGGATCAAAATCAACATAATTTTCCCTAACAGTTTCATATGGTTAACGCACAAAGCCTGTGCATGAAGCGGCTAAGGCGAAGATATCGTTGAGGGAATGGGAGCCGGCTTGTCCACAGACCAAGGTAAGCTATACTTACTAAGGGCGGCTCATAAAAAAGTTTCGCCCGTTTCTGGATGAGCAACGGGCGACGGAGCGTGAGGTTCCGCCCGACGACTCGCGCGGCGAAGCCGCTCAGGCCAGGCGGTCGAGCTCGTCGTTGCCGAGATCGCCGGGCACGATGGTCATGGGGATGTGGAGCTTGGTCCACATCTTGCCGGCGAGAGCGGTGATCAGCGGGCCGGCGTTCTTGCCGCGCGCCGCCGACGCCAGCACCAGGACGGAAATGCCCTTGTCCTCGTCGATCAGCGCCAGCAGCTCGTCGGCGACGTTGCCCTCGCGGATGTGGAACACCGGCGTCTTGCCGCACAGGCCCTGCACCTCGGCCGACAGGCCCTGCAGCACCGTCTCGGCTTCCTGGCGCTGCTCCTCGCGCATCAGGTTCTCGACCGAGCCGAACGCCTGGAAGACCGCCGGCTCGATGACGTAGAGCAGCGCGACGCGCCCGCCGGTGCGCTTGGCGCGCAGCGCGGCGTAGCGCAGGGCGACCTTGTGCTCCTCGCTCTTGTCGACGACGACGAGAAAGACGCGCTCGATGACGCCTGAGGGCCCGGGCGAGACGGCGGGCGGGATGGCGGGCGGCGCGGAGCTTGAGCTGTCATCGGTCATGAGCGTGTCTCCATCTTGGGGATAGCGGCGGTCATGTGCGACGGAAGGCGAGCGCGGCGATCCAGCCGGCGAACAGGGCGAGCAGCACCGCCAGGAAGCCGTAGGCTATCGGCCAGCGGTAGGCGAAATCGTAGACCTCGGCGCCGAAACCGACCTTGCTGACGAAGAGCGGCGTCGATTGCGCGCTGACCACCGCGCCGTCGCGCACCATATAGACGTCCGCCGTGTAGCTGCCGGTCGGCAGGGTGGACGGGAAGAACACCCGCAGGCGGAACAGGCGCGCGCCAAGGAACGTCACCTTGCCGGGATCCTCGGCGTAGAGCTCGGCGCGCTGCTTGTTGCGGATCAAGGCTTGGCGGAATTCCTCGGCAAGCGCCACGTTGGCGGCGTCCGCCGGCTTTTCCGGCGTCATGCGCAGCGTGTCGAAGCCGATCTCGTGGCGCAGCCGCGTGCCGGCCGACAAGATCTCGTTCAGCGGTCGGCTGGACGCCACGTTGTAGAAGGTCGGCACGTTGACGAAGGCCATATCGCGGTTGTTGACGAAGATGCCGGCGACGCGGCCCTTGCGCCGCACCAGCTCCTTGCCCGAAGGGCCGCGCAGCACGACGACGACGTCGCCCTCGCCCTCGATCGCGCCGAACAGCAGCACGTCGGCGCCGACGAAGCCGGTGGTGATGGCGATGAAATGGTTCGACAGGTCGGCGACCAGGGATTGCGCCCGCGCCTGCTGCGGCATTGCCAGCGCCAGCAGCGCGAGCAGGCCGAGAGCCATGTGGCGCAGCGCATATGAGGAAAGCGGGCGGCTCATGGCGCGAAGGCCAGGCTGAACAGGTCGGCCGGCGGCAGGAACAGGTCGACCAGCATCTTCACGCCGACGCCGAGGATGATGAGGCCGAGGAGCGCGCGCAGCTGCTCGCCGCGCAGCCGCGCCGAGAAGCGCGTGCCGAACTCCGCGCCGATCACCGCGCCGACGAGCAGGATGAGCGCCAGCAGCACGTCGACCGTCTGGTTTTGCGCCGCCTGCAGGAAGGTGACGTTGGCGGTGACGAAGATAATCTGGAACAGCGAGGTGCCGATGACGACGAGCGTCGGCATGCCGATGAGATAGATCATCGCCGGCACCATGATGAAGCCGCCGCCGACGCCCATGATCGCCGACAGGATGCCGACGCCGAGGCCGAGCCCGAGCGGCAGCAGCGCGCTGACGTAGAGCCGCGACTTGGGAAAGCGCATCTTGAGCGGCAGGCCGTGCAGCCAGGTGTGCTGGTGCAATTTGCGCTGCGGCACGCCGGCGACGCCCTGGCGGCGCAAGGCGCGCACGCTCTCGATGATCATCAGCGGCCCGAGGCTGCCGAGCAGGATCACGTAGGCCAAGGAAATCGCCAATTCCAGCTGGCCGAGCGAGCGCAGCACGCCGAACAGCCAGACGCCGAACACCGAGCCGACCAGGCCGCCCGCGATCAGGATGCCGCCCATCTTGAAATCGACGTTGCCGCGCCGCCAATGGGCGATGGTGCCGGAGACCGAGGCGGCGAGCGTCTGGTTCGCGCCGGTGGCGACCGCGACGGCCGGGGGGATGCCGATGAAGATGAGGAGCGGCGTGGTGAGGAAGCCGCCGCCGACGCCGAACAGGCCCGAGAGGAACCCGACCCCGCCGCCGAGCACAAGGAGAACGAAGACGTTCTCCGAGATTTCGGCGATCGGCAGATAGATGTCCATAGGGCCGGTCCGCTCCGCTCGCCGAACGCTCGGGCGGCGGAATCTTGAGGTGTGCTCAACGCGCGATCGTTCGACTATACGCGCGGCGATCCGGGGCGTCGTTCAAAAACCGACGGCCGAAACAGAAAATCAGGGCCGCAGCAGGCCCATGATGTCCTTCACCTCGTTCATGTGCCGCGCGCCGATCTCGCCGGCGCGCGCCGCGCCGCGCGCCAGGATGGCGTCGACATAGGCGGTGTCGGCGGTGAGGCGGCGCATCTCCGCGCCGATCGGGCCGAGGACCGAGACGGCCAGATCGACCAGCGCGCCCTTGAACTCGGAGAACAGCTTGCCGCCGTACTCGTTCAGCACCTCGGCGCGGCTCTTGCCCGCGAGCGTGGCGAAGATCGTGACGAGATTGTCCGCCTCGGCGCGGCCTTCGAGCCCTGCGACCTCGCTCGGCAGCGGCTCCGGATCGGTGCGGGCTTTGCGCACCTTCTGGGCGATGGCGTCGGCGTCGTCGGTCATGTTGAGGCGCGAATAATCCGATTCGTCCGACTTGCTCATCTTCTTGGTGCCGTCGCGGAGCGACATGACGCGCGTCGCCTCGCCGAGAATCTGCGGCTCGGGCAGCGGGAAATATTCGGTTTCGAAGCGGCGATTGAACGCCCCGGCGATGTCGCGCGCCAATTCGAGATGCTGCTTCTGGTCCTCGCCGACCGGCACGTGCGTCGCCTTGTAGAGCAGGATGTCGGCCGCCATCAGCACCGGATAGGCGTAAAGGCCGAGGCCGGCATTGTCCTTCTGCTTGCCAGCCTTCTCCTTGAACTGGGTCATGCGGTTGAGCCAGCCGAGCGGCGTCAGCGTGCCGAGCAGCCAGGCGAGTTCGGAATGGCCCGGCACGGTCGATTGGTTGAAGATCGTGCAGGCGTCCGGATCGATGCCGGCGGCGATGTAGGCGGCGGTCACTTCGCGGGTGTGCTTGCGCAGCTCGTCGGGGTTCTGCGGCAAGGTCAGCGCGTGCAGGTCCACGATGCAGAAGATGCATTCGTAGTCCTTCTGCAATTTCACCCAGTTGCGGATCGCGCCGAGGTAATTGCCGAGATGCAGGTTGCCGGTGGGCTGGACGCCCGAAAAGATGCGGTTCATGAGGGCCTGATGCGCCGAAAAGCGGCCAAAAAGATAAGGGGCGCTGTTATCGCGCCCTGCCCGGCTGCGGTCAAGATTGGCGGCTTGAAGCCGCCGGGGTCAAGCCAAGGGGCTCAAGGGTGCGCGCGGATGTCCATCAGGGTGCGGCGCTGGACGCCGGCGGCGTCGAAATTGTCGGGCGACAGCCAACGCTCGAACGCCGTCCGGTTGGCCGGCCAGTCGCGGTCGATGATCGAGAACCAGGCGGTGTCGCGGGTGCGGCCTTTGTAAACCACCGCCTGGCGGAACACGCCCTCGTGATGGAAGCCGAAGCGCTCGGCGGCGCGGCGCGAGGCGGAGTTGAGGCTGTCGCATTTCCATTCGACGCGGCGATAGCCGAGCTCGTCGAAGGCGCGGCGCAGCAAGAGATAGATCGTCTCCGTCGCCGCGCTGGTCTGCCGCAGAAGCGGCGAGAAGGCGACATGGCCGATCTCGATCACGCCGTTGGCCGGGTCGATCCGCATGAAAGCGGCCATGCCGACCGCCTTGCCGCTGGCGGCGTCGATCACGGCATGGTGGAACGGATCGCTCTTGGCCGCCTCGGCGCGCAGAAACGTCTCGTAGGCCGCTTGCGTCTTGAACGGCCCGACCGGCAGATAGGTCCAGGCGCTGGCGTCGCGCGCCGTCCGGTGCGCGCCGTGAAGCTCGGCCGCGTGGCGCTCAGGATCGAGCCGCTCGAGGCGGCAGAAGCGGCCGAACATCGGCTGCGCCGACGGCCGCGGGCGCGCCGTCCAATCTTCGACGGGCGCGCCGACGGGCTGGCCCAGGCTGTTGAACGTGTCGGCCATGGTTGGTCTCTAAGTCTCGGATCAGGTGAGGTCGGGGCCGCCGGCGGCGTCGCTCGGCGACGGCTTTGTCTCGGATTTCGCCGGCCGGCGCAACAGGCCCTTCAGTTCGCGCAAATCCATCGCGCCCATGAGCTGCGCGCCGAGGCCGTAGACCGCGAGGCCGGCGGCGACGATCAGCGCCAGCGCGGCGATGCGCAGCGGCTCGGACCCGGCGAGCCAGTCCGCGAGCAGGCCGGCGAGCCCGACCAGCGCCGCGCCCATCGCCAGGCTCGCCGCCAGCATCGGCCACAGCCGTTTCTTGGCGCGCGCGTCGATATGGAAATGGCCGCGCGCCGCGAGCCCCCGCGCCAGCAGCAGGGCGTTGGCCCAGCCGGTGACGGTGGTGGCGAGGGCGATGCCGAGATGGCCGAGGTCGTAAGGCCGCAGCGCCAGCATGAAAGCGACGGCGAGAACCGCGTTGCCGATCATGCAGGCGATCGCGATACGCACCGGCGAAGCGGTGTCCTCGCGGGCGAAATAGCCCGGCGTGAAGACCTTGACCAGCACATGCGCCGGCAGGCCGAGGGCGTAGGCGGCGAGCGCGGCGGCGGTGGCCGCCACTTCGGTCGGGCCGAACGCGCCGCGCTCGAACAGCACCTGGATGATCGGATGGGCGAGCGCGGCCAGGGCCACGGCGGCCGGCAGGGTCAGCAGCAGCGCCACTTCGAGGGCGCGGTTCTGATTGCGCATCGCCGCCTCCGCCTCGCCCGAGCGGATCTGGCGCGCCAGGATGGGCAGCAGGGCAGTGCCGATGGCGATGCCGACGACGCCGAGCGGCAATTGCACCAGCCGGTCGGCGTAGTAGAGGTAGGACACCGCGCCGGACGGCAGGAACGAGGCGATGGCGATGTCGACCACCACGTTGATCTGATAGATGCCGGCGCCGAGGGCCACCGGCAGCATGAGGACGAGCAGGCGCTTCACGTCGGGCGAGAGGCGCGGCCGGCGCAAGCGCAGGCCGAAGCCGGCTTGGCGCATCACGAGATAGAGCCAGACCATCTGCGCCAGGCCGGCGACGGCGACGCCCCAGGCCGCGCCGTGCGCCGGACTCGGCGCGTACCATTCCCAGCCGGCCAGGCCGGCGATCATCACGAGGTTGAGCAGCACCGGCGTCGCCGACGTGGCGGCGAAGCGTTCCAGGCCGTTGAGCACGCCGCCGACCAGGCTGACCAGCGAGACGAACAGCAAGTAAGGGAAGGTGATGCGCGCCAGCTCGACGGCGAGCGCGAATTTCGCCGGATCGTCCGTGAAGCCCGGCGCGATCAAGGCGAGCGCCCAGGGCATGAAAATCTCGCCGAGCGCGACGAAGACGATCAGCGCCAGCAAGAGCGCCGCCTGCGCCTGCTCGGCGAAGGCGCGCGCCGCCTCCTTGCCCTCGCCGGCCAATTTGCGCGCGAACATCGGCACGAAAGCCGCGCTGAACGCGCCTTCGGCGAACAGGCGGCGGAACAGGTTGGGCAGCTTGAAGGCGACGACGAACGCGTCGGCCGCCGGCCCGGCGCCGAGCAGCGCGGCGAGCAGCATATCGCGGCCGAAGCCGAGGACGCGGCTGATCAGCGTGAAGCCGCCGACGGTGGCGATGGCGCGCGACAGCGCCATGTCACGCGGCCGCGAAGGAAGCGGAGATCGCCCCGCGCGGATGCGCGAAGATCACCAAGCGCGGATGCGCGAAACTCACCACGCGCCTTCGTCGAGCTCGGCGATGCGGCTCGCCAGCACGCGGTCGATGCGTCGGCCGTCCATGTCGACGACCTCGAAGCGCCAGCCGCCGACGACGACCGAGTCGCCGACTTTCGGCAGACGCTTGAGATGATGCAGCAGGAAACCGGCGAGCGTATGGAAGCTCGCGTCGCCGGGAACCGTCAGCATCAGCAGGTCGGCGAGCTCGTCGCGCATCATCGCGCCGGCGAGCAGCCACGAGCCGTCGTCGCGGCGCACCGCCTGCTCGCTCTCCTCGCCCTGCTCGCGGAACGCCCCGGCGATGGCTTCGAGAATGTCGCCGCTGGTCACGACGCCCTGGAACACGCCGTATTCGTCGACCACCAGCGCCATATGCACCGTGGCCTTCTTCAGCGTTTCCAACATCTCCAGCGCGTCGGCGCTTTCGTGGATGATCGGCGCATCCTTCACATGGGCGCGGATGTCCACCGCCTGGCCCGACAGATAGGCGTTGAGCAGGTCCTTGGCCTGGACGATGCCGACCACCTCGTCGACGCTGCCCTTGCCGACCGGCAGGCGCGAATGGCGGCTGGCGGTGAGCTTCTGGCGGATATCCGACTGCTTATCTTCGAGATCGACCCAATCGACCTCGTGGCGCGGCGTCATCAGCGCGCTGACGGGACGGTCGCCGAAGCGCAGCACGCCGCTGATCATCTGCTTCTCGGCCGGATCGAGAACGCCGGCGCTCTCCGCTTCGGCGACGAGCATCTTGATTTCGTCTTCCGTCACCGCCTCTTTCGATTTGCCTTCGCGGCCGAGCAGTTTCAGCACCAAGCGCGACGAGACGTCGAGCAGCAGCACGGCCGGCGCGAAAACCTTGCCGATCAGCAGCAGCGGCCGCGCCACGAAGGCGGCGACGCGCTCGGGATTGCCGAGGGCGATCTGCTTGGGCACCAGCTCGCCGGCGATGAGGGACAGATAGGTGACGCAGGTGACGACCGCGATCAGGCCCACCGCGTCGGCCCAGGTCGTGCTCATGCCGAACGTCTCCAGATAGTCGCCCAACCGATCGGCGAGGGTCGCGCCGGAGAAGGCGCCGGCCAGCACGCCGACGAGGGTGATGCCGATTTGGACGGTGGAAAGGAATTTGCTCGGGTTCTCGGCCAGGCGGATCGCCGTGGCGGCGCCGCGCACGCCGGCCGATTCGAGGGCGCGCAGCCGCGCCGAGCGGGAAGACACCACGGCCAGTTCGGACATGGCCAGAAAGCCGTTCAGCAGAATCAACAGGACGACGAGCGTCAGCTCGACAGCCAACATGGGGTGGGGATGCTCCGGCGGTGGCAGGGGCGGCGATGATAGCAGAAATCCGCCGCCGCGCTTGGCGTTTTAACTCGAGGATTTAACGCGTTTGCCCCACGGCCGCAGCCTCGTCGGGGTCGCGCACGGCGGCAGCCAGGCGCTCGCGCAGCTGGGCCAGCTTGGCCTCGTGGGTGACTTTGAGCCCGAACAGGTCTTTGACGTAAAAGACGTCGACCGCGCGCGCGCCATAGGTCGAGATTTTGGCGCTGGAAATCTGCAGCGACAGTTCGGCGATGGCGGTGGTGACGTCGAACAGGAAGCCGGGCCGGTCGCGGCCGTTGACCTCGATCACCGTATGCGTCGCCGAGGCGGTGTTGTCGATCAGCACGCGCGGCAGCACCTGGAAGGCGCGGGCGCGCGCCGGACCCGAGCGCTTGCCCGCCAGCTCGCGGCCCGGCCGGATCTTGCCGGCGAGCACGCCCTCGATGTCGGCGCGCAATTTGCGCACCCGCTCGGGCCGCTCGAACGCGCCGCCTTCGAGGTCCTGGATCCAGAACGAATCGAGCGCCATGCCGTTGGCGAGCGTGAAGACGCGGGCGTCGACGATGTTCGCGCCGTTCATCGCCATCGCGCCGGCGATGCGCGCGAACAGGCCGGGATGGTCGGCGGTGTAGATCGTCACCTCGGTGACGGCGCGATAGGCGTCGGCGATCACGTCGATGGCGAGCGGCGTCTCCTCCATCTCCGCCTCGCGGATCAGCCGGGCGTGATGGGCGTGCGCCTTGTCGTCGAAGGCGAGCCAATAGGACGGATAGCCGCGCGCCAGATGTTCGGCGAACTCCTCCTCCGGCCAATCGGGCAGCGCGGCGCGCAGGGCCTCCTTGGCGGCGGCGACGCGAGCGGCGCGGCCTTCCGACATCAGCCCGCCCGACATCATCTCGCGCCCGGCATAGAACAGGTCGCGCAGCAACGCCGCCTTCCAGCCGTTCCACACGCTCGGGCCCACCGCGCGGATGTCGACCACGGTGAGCAGCAACAGCAAGCGCAAGCGTTCGGGCGACTGCACGACGTCGACGAAATCGCGGATCGCCTTGGGATCGCTGATGTCGCGCTTGAAGGCGACCTTGCTCATGGCGAGATGGTGGCGCACCAGCCAGGCGACGGTTTCCGTCTCCTCGTCGCTGAGGCCGAGGCGCGGGCCGAGCTTGAGCGCCACATCGGCGCCGAGCTCCGAATGGTCGCCGCCGCGGCCCTTGGCGATGTCGTGCAGCAGCACCGAAAGATAGAGCGCGCGGCGCGACAGCACGCGATGGAACACTTCGGTGGCGAGCGGCAGCTCCTCCTTCAGCTCGCCCAGCTCGACGCGATGGAGCATGCCGATGGCGAAGATGGTGTGCTCGTCCACCGTATAGACATGATACATGTCGTGCTGCATCTGCGCGACGACGCGGCCGAAATCCGGCACGAAACGGCCGAACACGCCGGACTCGTTCATCCGCCGCAGCATGAATTCCGAATTGTCCGGCGCGGCGAGAATCTCCATGAACAGGCGATTCGCTTCCGCGTCGTTGCGCAGATCGTCGTCGATCAGCGGCAGGCTGCGCGTAATGAGCTGCAGCGCGCGCGGATGGATGTCGAGCTTATGGCGCTGCGCCGTGTGGAACAGACCGATCAGCCGCACGGGATCGTTGGCGAAGGCATCCTCCTCGACCACGTCGATGCGGCCGCCGAACACCTTGAAGCCTTCGAGCATCCGCGCGCTGTCGTCCTTGCCCCACAGCGCGCCGCCCCAGAAGGGCAGCAGCGAGCGCGGCTTGCGCTTGTGGTTGTCCTCCAGGTTGGCGCAGACGATGCGCGTCAGATCGCCGACTTCCTTGGCGACGAGGAAATAATGCTTCATGAAACGCTCGACGCCGCGCGCGCCGGCATGGTCGCGATAGCCCATGAGGCGGCCGACCTCGGCTTGCATGTCGAAGGTCAGGCGCTCCTCGGGCCGGCCGGAGAGGTAATGCAGATGGCAGCGCACGGTCCACAGGAAGTTCTGCGCGCGCTGGAAGCGCTGCGCCTCGCGCGCCGACAGCACGCCGCGCTTGACGATGCGCGCCACGTCGTCGATGCCGTAGATGTATTTGATCAGCCAAAACAGCGTGTGCAGGTCGCGCAGGCCGCCCTTGCCTTCCTTGACGTTGGGCTCGAGCACGTAGCGCGAATCGCCGACGCGCTGATGGCGCGCGTCGCGCTCGGCGAGCTTCGCTTCCACGAAGTCCCCCTCCGAGCCGGCGACGATCTCCTTGCGGAAGCGCTTGCGCAATTCCTCCGACAGCGCCGCGTCGCCCCACAGATGGCGCGTCTCCAACAGCGCTGTGCGGATCGTGATGTCGGCCTTGGCCTGGCGCATGCATTCGTCGACCGAGCGGATCGACTGGCCGACTTTCAGGCCGAGGTCCCACAGGAGATAAAGCGCATATTCGATGACCTGCTCGCCGTGCGGCGTCTTCTTGTAGGGCACGAGAAACAGGAGATCGATGTCCGACTGCGGCGCGAGCTCGCCGCGGCCGTAGCCGCCGACGGCGCAGACCGCGAGCTTCTCGCCCTTGGTCGGGTTGGCGACCGGATAGACGACGCGCGCGGCGAAGGCGAGGATGGCGGCGACCACGCCGTCCATCAGCCGCGCGTTGGCGGCCACCGTATCGGCGCCGCTCGCCGATTCCTCGTAGAAGCGCCGGCGCACCTCGGCGCGGCCGCTTTCCAGCGTCTCGCGCAATAGCGCCAGGGCTTGGGGGCGAAGCTCGCTCGGCTTGGCTTCCATCGCCAGAGCTTCGAGCCGCGTCGAAAGCCGCGCCACGGCAGCCGACGCGACCGTGCGCGCCCCGGCCTTGCGCGCGCCGGGCGGCTCGGGGATCGTCACCTCGTCGTGAAGCGCGATCAGGCTCTGGGCGGCGTCTGCGGTCATGGCCTTAGAGATGCGGGTTCGGCCCGCGCTTTGCAATGCGGCTCGCCGAATTGACGGGGCCGGCGGTTAAGCCGAACTTAACATGGATCGCAAAAGCGGCGAAATCGGCCCTCTCGCCGCCCGCCGCCCGGCTAAACGCCCTTCGGCAGGTCGAATTGGCCCACCGGATAGGCGGCGAGGAACGGCAAGACCTCAGCGGAGGGCAGCACGTCGGCATATTTGGCGTTCATGTCGCAGAGGTTGATCGCGTGCGAGGCTTCGGCGCGGTCGAAACAGGCGTCCTCGACGACGGTCACGCGATAATTGAACGAATGGGCGTCGAGCACGGTGGCGCGCACGCAGCCCGAGGTGGTCGTACCGGTCACGATCAGCGAATCGCAGCCGAGCAGGACGAGATAGGACGCCAGATCGGTGCCGAAGAAGGCGCTCGCCTTCTGCTTGCGGATCAGGATGTCGCGCGGGCCGGGCGCGATTTCGGCGACGATGGCCGTGCCGTCCACGTTCGACGTCCGGACCGGATCGACGTCCTCGCGGTTGCGGCTGCTCTTCCAGGCCCAGGAGCCGGCGTCCCAATTGTCGGGGCGCTTGTGGCCGGTGGTGTAGATCACCGGCACGCCCTTGGCGTGGCACGCTTCGCGCAGTTTCTTGATGACGGCGACGCTCTGCCAGCCGACCTCGCCGCAGGCGGTGCGCCAGGTCTTGATCGCTTCGAGAATCGGCTCAGGCTTTTCGCCGACGAAGGCGTAGCTGACGTCGATGACGAGCAGGGCCGGGCGCTTGCCGAAGCCCTGGCGCGCGCCATAGCCCGAGGCGGCGAACACCTGCTTGTCGCGCTCGGTCAGAAACCGGTCCCAGATGCGTTCGGTCATGCGCCTATCCTTCAATAATCGTAATTGGGGCCGAATCGCTCCATGAACACCGGATAGGCGTTCAAAGCGTGTGGCGCGTTCATCGCCGGCGCGGCGCGCAGATGCCGCGGCCCGAGCTGATCGAGCGCGGTGACGCCGAGCAGCGCCATGCAGATGGAGATTTCACGCTCCAGGATTTCCAGGCAGCGTACCAAGCCATCCTCGCCGCCGGCCGCCAGCGCCCAGCCTTGCAGCTTGCCGATGGCGACCGCCGACGCGCCGCGCGCGATCGCCTTCACCACATCCGAGCCGCGCGTCACGCCGCCGTCCATGATGATCGGCACGCGGCCCTTCACCGCCTCGGCCACCTCGACCAGCGCGTCCACCGAGCCGATGCCGTGATCGAGCTGGCGGCCGCCGTGGTTCGAGACATAGACGCAATCGACGCCGTGATCGACGGCGATCTCGGCGTCCTCGGCGGTGGCGATGCCCTTGACGATGAGCGGCGCGTCGCCGATGGCCTTGCGGCAGCGCTCCAGGAACTTCCAGGTGATCGCGCCCTGGAAGTTGAACTCGTCCTCGAAATTGACGCGCTCGATGTTGGAGCGCTTGACGAATTCGCGGCGCTGGAACTGGTTGACGAGATCGCGCTCGCGCCGGGCGTAATTGGCGACGTCCACCGTCACGGCCAGGCCCGTGAAGCCCGCATCCATGGCGCGCTTGATCGTGTCGTCGCACCAATCGTTGTCGCCGCGCACATAGAGCTGGAAGATTTTCGGGCTCTTGGTGGCGACGCCGACCTCCTCGACCGGCGGCGAGGTGACGGTGGAGATGAAGGGCACCGAGCCGAAACGCTCGCAGGCTTTGACCACCGGGATCGCCGCGCCCGGATGCATCAGATGCAGCGAGCCGATGGGGGCGAGCATCACCGGAATGCGCAGGTCCATGCCGAGAACCCGCGTCGTCATGTCGATCTTGGACACGTCGACGAAGACGCGCGGGCGGAAGGCGATGCTGTCGAGGGCGTGGCGGTTGCGCTTCAGCGTCGTTTCGGACTCCGATCCGCCCGAGAGATAATCCCACACCTGATTGGACAGGCGGCGCTTGGCCTCCATCGTCAGTTCCTGCAACGTCGCCATGTCGTTCACGTTCATGATCGCCCCTGTCCCTCGCGTTGGCTTTGCCGGCAAGGCTAAAGCCCGCGCGATTGACCGGCAAGCGCGCGGGCGCGACAGTGGGGCGTCGGAAAATTGAACAATGCGCGCAGCGGGAGAACGGCATGACGGGAACGGCGGACGCTTTCGACCTTACGGGCCGCGTCGTCATCGTCACCGGCGGCAGCCGGGGCTTGGGCAAAGCGATGGCCTGGGGCCTCTTGGCGCATGGCGCGAAGGTGGTGCTGGCCGGCCAGGACAACGCCCGCATCACCAAAGCGGCGAGCGAGGCGGAAGCCCAATTCGGCAAAGCGAACGTGCTGGGGCGGCGCTGCGACGTCCGCACGCAGGCCGATTGCGACGGCCTGATCGAGACGACGCTCGACGTGTTCGGCCGCATCGACGTGCTGGTCAACAACGCCGCCCTCGGCCAGCGTTATGTCGGCGATTCGCCCGAGTCCAAATCGACGAAATTCTGGGAGGCCGACCCGCAGCGCTGGCGCGACGCCATCGACGTCAACGTCACCGGCGGCTTCTACATGGCGCGCGCCGCAACCCCGCACATGATCGCGCAAGGCTGGGGCCGCATCGTCAACGTCACGACGAGCTTAGGGACCATGCAGCGCAAATTGAACTCGCCTTACGGCGTGACCAAGGCCGGCATGGAAGCGGCCACATTGATCTGGGCGCAAGAGTTGGACGGGAGCGGCGTGACGGTGAACAGCCTGATCCCCGGCAGCGCCGCCCGCACCGACATGGTGTTCAACGCGCGCGGCACATTGCTAGAGCCGGAAGTGATGGTGCCGCCGATCCTGTGGCTCGCGTCGAACCTATCGGACGGCATGACCGGCGGGCGCTACGTGGCGAAAGAGTGGGATGCGTCGCTGGCGCCGACCGATGCAGCGAACAAGGCGCGCGAACTATCCGTGCTACGCGATCCGCCGGCGGATCGGCGATGATTGAATTATCCGGCACCCCGTCTTGGCGGCGGAGGATCTTCAAAAATTAAGAAAAGCGTCGATACACAACGGAAGAACATAAAAAGAGAAAAAATTGAAAAGCCTGCCCATAGAGCGATTACAAGTATTGCACCAGGAAAGTCATTTTTTGATACAGGTACGATCACCATCATCGGGATAGAAATAAGGCATAAAATAAACCCATCACGAATCGCTTGTTTAACTTGCGACATTAATTCAGAAAAATAACGCGAATTGCGTAATCTCTGAAGAAACCCGCCGGAGATTGATTGCACAGTACCGTAAAATGTTGCCAGGAAACTGGTCGCTACTGACGCTAATCCGAAGATGGCTGTATATAAATTTACAATTTGCCATTTCTTAGAGGTGGCAAATTGAAAGAACTCATCGCCCCAAATAAGAACGATACCCATGACGAGAATCGCACTTATAAGCGCGATCAATCGCTCTCGTAACATGCTCCAATGCTGACCTAGAGTTATAGACTTCACTGGGCCTCAAATTGTTGTCGTAAAATATTTAAGTGAGCGCGATAGGTTCTAGTTATGAACTCTGCTCTTATGTCGTAGCTGGCGTTTGGCTCATCATCTGGCAATTCAAGCGTTCGTGAATCTCCCATTTGAGCTTCAAGAATATTTAGAAACTCCGCCTGGCCTTCACCATCGGGAACTATCCTCGCCTTAACTTTTTTTATGCCTCCTCTATCCTCATCTTTTTCTCTTACAAGATATCGCAAAATATTCATGACTCTGTTTCTAGGCAGATCACGATCTCCATGTGACATGCCCAAAGTTGCTTCCACAAAAGCTGATCTAGCCACTTCTTTAAGGGCAATAAGCCCATCTCGAACACCACCTGCCGCTCCCTCAGCCGCTGCTAAATCTTCGGGTGAAGCAACTTTCACTTGAATGCTGCGTAAGTTGCTTCTTTGGAGAAGCTCCCAAGCATCCCGTTTAATAACGGGCAGTGCTTGGAACTCTGGGACGTCAAGGACAGAAGAAACGTACTTAACAAAGCGGCCGGCTGTAATGCCATTACGACCAATTTGAATTGCTAGAATTGATAAATTGGAATCATAGAGAAAAACTGAGGAATGGCCAATTGACCCAACTCCCAGTCGCTGCGCAGAACGGCCGCGCGGGGCTCTTGATGGTAAGTTTTGACTTTGACGTCGCAACACCTCGCCTATGACGTATCTTGGCTGAGGATTATAGCGCTCTAGTCGCAAAACTATGTCATCAGCGACCTCGAGTTCTCGTTCCTCTAAATCGAGATCGTTGAGTTGATCGAGGCATGCGCTGAAACCGAGGCCGCCTCCATTGGGATGCTCAACGCTGTAGAAGCGAATACTGACTGTACGATCCATAGAATTTAACCCCCCCGGATTAATAATTTATGGTCCGATTATAAGGTTACTCCTGCTTAAAAACGCCATTTTAGATGTTCAATTAGAGTTTTGTTAGATGTAAGCAACGCCCTTAGCGCGTTCTGATTTTATTTGAATTCCTTCAATAAATCCTTGAGCTGATATAATAAATCCAGCGCGCCGCGCGGCGTGAGGTCGTCGGGGTTCACGCGCGCGAGCTTGCGCTCCACCTCCGACGGTTCGGCGGGCGCTTGCGGCTTCGCCGCGGCGACGGTGGCGGAGAACAGCGGCAGGTCTTCGGAGAGCTTGTTGACCGCTTGCGTCTTGCCGCCCTGCTCGAGATTCGCCAGCACTTCTTCGGCGCGCAGCACGGCGGCGGCGGGCAGGCCCGCCAGCTTCGCCACATGGATGCCGTAGGAGCGGTCGGCCGCGCCGGGGCCGACCTCGTGCAGGAACACCACGTTGCCCTGCCATTCCTTGATGCGCATGGAATGGTTGGAGAGCTGCGCGAGACGCGCGGAAAGCTGCGTCAGCTCGTGATAATGCGTGGCGAAGAGCGCGCGGCATTTGTTGATGTCGTGCAGATGCTCGATGGTCGCCCAGGCGATGGAGAGGCCGTCGTAGGTCGCGGTGCCGCGGCCGATCTCGTCGAGGATCACCAGCGCGCGCTCGCCCGATTGATTGAGGATCGCCGCCGTCTCGACCATCTCGACCATGAAGGTCGAACGTCCGCGCGCCAGATCGTCGGCCGCGCCGACGCGGCTGAACAGGCGGTCGACCGCGCCGATGGTGGCGCTGTCCGCCGGCACGTAAGCGCCGGCTTGCGCCAGGATGGCGATCACCGCGTTCTGGCGCAGGAAGGTGCTCTTGCCGGCCATGTTGGGGCCGGTGATGAGCCACAATTTGCCCCCCGTTTCTTTATCCGGGCCGAGATCGCAATCGTTGGCGACGAACGCCGCGCTGCCGGCGGCTTCGCGCGCCAACGCCGCTTCGACCACAGGATGGCGGCCGCCCTTGATATCGAAGGCCAGGCTGTCGTCCACCAGCGGCCGCGTCCAGCGCTGCTCCACCGCCAGTTCGGCGAGCGCCGCCGAAACGTCGAGCGCGGCGATGGCCTGGGCGGCGGCGGCGATCGGCCCAGCCCGTTCGCGCGCGGCGGCGCAGAGATCGTCGAACGCTTTCAATTCCAGCGCCAAGGCGCGGTCGGCGGCGCGGCTGATGCGCGTTTCCAACTCGGCCAGTTCCGGCGTGGTGAAGCGCACGGCGCTGGCGATGGTCTGGCGATGGATGAAGAAGCGCTCTTGTCCCTCCGGCCCGGTCGCGCTGGCGATCTTGTCGGCCAGGTTCGGCCGCGTCTCGATGAAATAGCCGAGCACGTTGTTGTGCTTGATCTTGAGGCCGGGGACGCCGGCGGCTTCGGCGTAGCGCCCTTCCAGCCCGGCGATCAGTTTGCGGCTGTCGTCGCGGAGCGCCTTGGCCTCGTCGAACTCGGTATCGTAGCCGGCTTTGAGAAAGCCGCCGTCGCGCGCGAACAGCGGCAGGTCGTCCGCCAGGGCGCGGCCGAGCAGATCGACCAGCGCGCCCTCGGTGCCGAGCCGCTCGCAAGCCTTGGCGACGGCGGCGGGCAATTCGTCGAACCCGTCCTGCTTGCCCGGGCTTTCCAACCGGCGGCGCAGCGCCGCGCCGGCGGCGAGCGCGTCGCGGATCGCCGCGAGATCGCGCGGGCCGCCGCGCCCGACGCCCAATCGCGACAAGGCGCGCGCCATGTCGGGCAAGCGGCCGAGCACGGCGCGGACATCCTCGCGCAAGTTGCGCGACTGGACGAAGAAGCCGACCGCGTCATGGCGGCGGCGGATGCGCGCGACGTCGGTGAGCGGCGCGGCCAATCGTGACGCGAACAGGCGCGCGCCCGCGCCGGTCAGCGTGCGGTCGATGACGGCGAGCAGGCTGCCGTCGCGCGCCCCGTCCGGCCCTTGCAGCAATTCGAGATTGCGGCGCGTCGCCGCGTCGATCTCCATCACCGCGCGCGGCGCGAGCTGGCGCAGCGGCGCGAGGGCGGGCACGCGGCCCTTTTGCGTCAGCTCGACGTAATCGATCAGCGCGCCGGCGGCGGCCAGCTCGGCGCGGCCGAACGATCCGAAACCGTCGAGCGCGGCGACGCCGTAAAGCTCCTGCAAACGGCGGCGCGCGTTCTCGCTGTCGAACAGGCTGGAGGGGCGCGGCGTCAGCGATCCCGCGCCCTCGTTCGCCGCCGCCGCCACATCGGGCCGCGCCAGCAATTTGTCGGCGATCAGCAACTCGCCGGGCGCGACGCGCGCCAGCGCCGCCGCCACGCCGTCCGGTTCGAGCTCTTGCGCGACGAATTCGCCGGTCGACAGATCGAGCCAAGCGAGGCCGAGGCTGCCGGCCGCTTCGGCGAGCGCGGCGAGGAAATTGTTGCGCTTTGAGTCGAGCAGCGAATCCTCGGTCAGCGTGCCCGGCGTGACGAGCCGCACCACGTCGCGCTTCACCACCGATTTCGCGCCGCGCTTCTTGGCCTCGGCCGGGTCCTCCATCTGCTCGCAGACGGCGACGCGAAAACCCTTCTTGATGAGGCGCGCGAGATAGGCTTCGGCGGCATGGACCGGCACGCCGCACATCGGGATGTCCTCGCCGTTGTGCTTGCCGCGCTTGGTCAGGGCGATGTCGAGCGCGCGCGCCGCCTGCACCGCGTCGTCGAAGAAAATCTCGTAGAAATCGCCCATGCGGTAGAACAGCAGCGCGCCCGGATGGGCCTGCTTGATGGCGTGATATTGCGCCATGAGCGGCGTCGCATCGCCCGCCGAAACAGGCGACGACGCGGCGGCATCATTGGTTTTGTCGATAGAGCTATCGGTATCGGTCACGCTTGCTGCACTGCAATAAGAGGCGGCGGACGCCGGCCATCGCCATGATGCGCGCGGGTTGGCGCTGAAAAGGGCAAGAGGCGGCGGGAGAGCGACGACTTTACCGGCGCGGGCCCGCGCAAACAACGGCGGCCGAGCGTCGCGGCCGACTGTCGCCGATTCGAGACGGCATCATTCTGGAATGTTATCGAATTTAGGTGACAGTGCGGGCCGCCCTTGGCAAGTTTCCCGCTTCATTCGGGCCGGCGGCTGCCGGCTTTCTTCCCGAGGGTCGAACAAGACGCGCCAATAAGACGGCTCGGGCCGCGCGCCGCGATCCCCGGATGCCTCGGCTAGAGGCGCAACCCATACGGCTTCATCGAACGCGCGAGGCATCGCCCGCGCGGCCGTCGCAAAGGATGAGTTAAACGTGGACAACAACAATCACGTCACCGACGAAGAAGCCCTGCTGCTGCATTCCTCGGGCCGCCCCGGCAAGCTGGAGATCGTCGCCACGGTGCCGATGACGACGCAGCGCGACCTGTCGCTGGCCTATTCGCCCGGCGTCGCCGTGCCGGTGCTGCACATCGCCAAGGACCCGTCCAAGGCCTACGACTACACGGTGCGCGGCAACATGGTCGCCGTCATCACCAACGGCACGGCGATCCTCGGCCTCGGCGATCTCGGCGCGCTCGCCGCCAAGCCGGTGATGGAAGGCAAGTCGGTGCTGTTCAAGCGCTTCGCCGACGTCGATTCGATCGACCTCGAAGTCGACACCAAGGACGTCGAGGAATTCATCAACTGCGTGCGGCTGCTCGGGCCCTCGTTCGGCGGCATCAATCTCGAAGACATCAAAGCGCCCGAGTGCTTCATCATCGAGCAGCGCCTGCGCGAGCTGATGGACATTCCGGTGTTCCACGACGATCAGCACGGCACCGCGATCATCGCCGCCGCCGGCCTGATCAACGCGCTGGAGATCACCGGCCGCGACATCAAGAATTTCAAGATGGTCGTCAACGGCGCCGGCGCCGCCGCCATCGCCTGCGTCGAGCTGGTGAAAGCCCTCGGCGTGCCGCACAAGAACGTCATCCTGTGCGACACCAAGGGCGTGATCTACACCGGCCGCACCGACGGCATGAACCAGTGGAAATCGGCCCACGCCGTGCCGACCGAGGCGCGCAGCCTCGCCGACGCCATGAAGGGCGCCGACGTGTTCTTCGGCCTGTCGGTCAAGGGCGCGGTGACGAAAGAGATGGTCGCCGGCATGGCCGCCAAGCCGATCATCTTCGCCATGGCCAACCCGGACCCGGAGATCACGCCGGAGGAGGCGCGCAGCGTGCGCGCCGACGCCATCATCGCCACCGGCCGGTCGGACTATCCGAACCAAGTCAACAACGTGCTCGGCTTCCCCTACATCTTCCGCGGCGCGCTCGATGTCCGCGCCCGCACGATCAACGACGAGATGAAGATCGCCGCCGCCAAGGCGCTCGCCGACCTGGCGCGCGAAGACGTGCCCGACGAAGTGGCCGACGCCTCGCTCGGCAAGAAGCTGCAATACGGCCCGGACTACATCATCCCGTCGCCGTTCGATCCGCGCCTGATCGTCGCCGTGCCGAGCGCCGTCGCCAAGGCGGCGATGGAATCGGGCGTGGCGCAAAAGCCGATCGCCGACATGAACGCCTACCGCAACACGCTGTCGGGCCGGCTCGACGCCACTTCGGCGGCGCTCAACTCGATCTTCGAGACGGTGCGCGCGCATCCCAAGCGCGTCGTCTTCGCCGAGGGCGAGGAGGAGACGGTGATTCGCGCCGCCGCCTCGTTCAAGGCCGCCGGCTACGGCGTTCCGGTGCTGATCGGCGTCAAGGATCGCGTCGAAGAGAACATCACGGCGCTCGGCCTGAAAGCCGGCGCCGGCATGGAGATCCACAACGCGGCGCTGAACCCCGACAACAAGCGCTACATCGACTATCTCTACGAGCGGCTGCAGCGCCACGGCGTGCTCTATCGCGACTGCCAGCGCATGGTCCACCAGGACCGCAACATCTTCGCCGCCTGCATGGTCGCGCTCGGCGACGCCGACGCGATGGTGACGGGCATGACGCGCTCCTCCTTCGTCGCCTACAGCGAGATCCGCCGCGTCATCGACGCCAAGCCCGACGAGCGCGTGATCGGCCTGACCATGATGCTGGCGCGCGAGCGCACCGTGTTCATCGCCGACACGATGGTGCACGAGGTGCCGACCACGGCCGAGTTCGCCGACATCGCCATCCAGGCCGCCAAGAAGGCGCGCCAGCTCGGCCACGAGCCGCGCGTCGCCTTCGTCTCCTTCTCGAACTTCGGCGATCCCTTGCGCGAGAAGGGCAAGCGCGTGCGCGAGGCGGTCGAATATCTCGACACGCTCAAGGTCGATTTCGAATATGACGGCGAAATGTCCGTCGACGTCGCGCTCAATCCCGACCTCAAGACGCTCTATCCGTTCTGCCGCCTGTCGGCGCCGGCCAACGTGCTGGTCATGCCGGCGCTCGATCCGGCGATCATCTCGGCCAAGCTGTTGCAGGAACTCGGCGGCGGCACCGTCGTCGGCCCGCTGCTGATCGGCCTGTCGAAGCCGGCGCAGATCGTGCCGATGGGCTCGAACGTCACCGAGCTGGTCAACGTCGCCGCCCTCGCCGCCTACGACGCGATCAAGGGTTAGCGCGGCATTTATAAATCGTCACCCTCGGACTCGATCCGAGGGTCCATCTATCGCGCGCTGAGGCGCCGGATGCATGGATGCTCCGGTCAAGCCGGAGCATGACAGTCTATTGCACACCCGCGATCCGGCTTGACTTCGCCGGCGCGGCGGGAGATTGAGGCGGGAGACCCTCATCGGTGCTCCCATGCCCTTGCCCGCCATCTCCTCCGGCCGCCAGTTCTTCGCCACGCTCGCGCTGCTGACGCCGACGCTGGTCGTGCTCGGCTTCCTCGCGCTGCACGGCGAGCTGGCCTGGGGCCATGTCTTCACCGCCGGCGGCGCGGTGGCGGTGGCGCTGTTCTTCATGCTGCGCCGGCATATTTTCGAGATCACCGTGATCGTCGCGACGGCCGAGGCGCTGGGCGATCCCGACCGCCGCCATCCGCCCAAGCCGCCGCGCCTCGGCGGCAACCTGACCAACGACCTGCTCGCCGCCGTGCTGCGGCTCGACCGCGGCTGGCGCGAGCGCGCCGACGCGCTGCGCGGCGGCATCGGCGAGAGCCAGGGCGTGTTCGACAGCCTGCCCGATCCGCTGATCCTGCTCGACGCGCGCCGCCGCGTCACCTTCGGCAACCAAGCGGCGCGGCAATTGCTCGGCTCCATCGCCGTCGGCGGCGATCTGGCGCTGGCGCTGCGCGATCCCGCCGTGCTCGAAGCGGTCGACGGCGTGCTGGCCGATGGCGCCGGCCGCCAGACCGAGTTCCGCAGCGTGCAACCCGGCGAGCGCCACTTCGCCGTGCGCGTCGAGAAGCTGCGCGCGCCAGAGGCGAATCCCGCCCCCGGTTCCGCCGGCGCGGTCTGCGTGCTGGAGATGGTCGATGTCTCTGCCGCCAAGCGCAGCGAGCAGATGCGCAGCGATTTCATCGCCAATGCCAGCCACGAGCTGCGCACGCCGCTCTCCAGCCTGATCGGCTTCATCGAGACGCTGCAAGGCCCGGCGCGCGACGACCCCAAGGCGCAGGAACAGTTCCTGAAATTGATGCACGAGCAGGCGCAGCGCATGGCGCGGCTGGTGCGCGATCTCATGTCGCTGTCGATCATCGAGACCAGCGAGCACAAGCCGCCGGCCGGCAAGGTCGACGTGCCGGCGTTGCTGCAAACCGTCGTCGATATCCTGCAATTGCAGGCGCGCGCCAAGCGCATGACGGTGAAGGTGACGATCGAGGAGCCGCCCGCGCCGCTGGTGACCGGCGATTCCGACCAGCTCGCCCAGCTGTTCCAGAACCTGATCGACAACGCGATCAAATACGGCGCGCCCGACAGCGAGGTGACGGTGCGGGTCTGGACCGCGCCCCGGCCCGAGGGAGAAACCAATCGCGAGGGCGACGCCGAGCCCGGCGGCGATCTGGCCATTCCGGGCGCGGCGCTCGCCGTGTCGGTCGCCGACCGCGGCGACGGCATCGCCGAGGAGCATCTGCCGCGCTTGACCGAGCGGTTCTACCGGGTCGATACCGCCCGTTCGCGGGCGGTGGGCGGCACGGGCTTGGGTCTCGCCATCGTGAAGCACATCCTGGCGCGCCATCGCGGCCGCCTGCGGATCGACAGCAAGCCCGGCGAGGGCAGCCGCTTCACCGTCTATCTCCCGATCTACCTCCAGGCCGATCCGCCCCGAGAGCGGGCCACCGAGCCGCCGGCCGCGCCGCCGGCCGGGCTCAAGCCGTAAAAAATCGGCCGGCCAACCACTTAAGAAAAGTCGTTCCTAGACAATGTCTTAGGCTTGTCGAGCGGTCTGACATCGGCCTGCCAGGGCTTTGTCATATTGCTGTAATATAGCTGTAGTATTTGTGTCCCGGACGCCCCGTAGATTGCGCCGCGCACGGGGCGCGCATCGGCCCTGATCGCGTCCCCGGACCCTTTCGTCCGACCCATAACCACGGAGTCCTCCCTATGCGCATGACAGCGAGCCTCGTCGCGGCGGCTGCGGCCCTTTGCACGGCTTACACCGCCAGCGCGGCCGACATTTCCGGCGCCGGCGCCACCTTCCCCTACCCGATCTACGGCAAGTGGGCCGACGCCTACCAGAAGGAGACCGGCGACCGCCTGAATTACCAGTCGATCGGCTCCGGCGGCGGCATCAAGCAGATCCAGTCCAAGACCGTGACCTTCGGCGCTTCCGACATGCCGCTCTCGGCCGAGCAGCTCGAGAAGGACGGCATGATCCAGTTCCCGACCGTGATGGGCGGCGTCGTGCCGGTCGTCAACCTCGAAGGCATCAAGCCGGGCGAGCTGGTCATCGACAACGACACGCTGGCCAACATCTATCTCGGCAAGATCACCCGCTGGAACGACCCGGCGCTGGTGAAGCTGAACCCGAACGCCAAGCTGCCGAGCAGCGCCATCGCCGTCGTCCATCGTTCGGATGGATCGGGCACCACCTTCGTCTTCACCGAATTCCTCAGCAAGGTGAACGACGAGTGGAAGAGCAAGGTCGGCGCGAACACGTCGGTCAAATGGCCCACGGGCATCGGCGGCAAGGGCAACGAAGGCGTCGCCGGCACCGTCAACAACACGCGCGGCGCGATCGGCTACGTCGAATACGCCTACGTGAAGCAGAACAAGATGACCTACATGCGGATGATCAACCGCGACGGCAACGCCGTCCATCCGGGCTCTGAAGCCGTCCAGGCCGCCGCCGCCGGCGCCGACTGGGCCGGCACTCCGGGCATGGCCGTGATCATCACCAACGCGCCGGGCAAGCTGAGCTGGCCGATGGCGTCCGCCACCTTCATCCTGATGTACAAGCAGCCGCAGGATCCGGTCGCGTCCGCCGCCGCGCTCCGGTTCTTCGACTGGGCCTACACCAAGGGCGACGAGATGGCCGAGAGCCTCGACTACGTCCCGATGCCCGACTCGGTCGTGAACCTGGTCCGCAAGACCTGGGCCGAGCAGATCAAGACGGCGAACGGCACGCCGGTCTACAAGCAGTAACGCCTATCGCGGGGGCCGGGTTTTCTCCGGCCCCCGTTTCTTCCCTGCCGATTTCTTTCCCTGCCGCTTCATTCGTTTTTGCCTTTCTTCATCCTGCCTTTTCCCATCACAAGATCACGGGGCCATCGTGGCGGAACTCAGCCTTGATACGACCAACAGCTTGTCGGGCAGCGTGGACCGCGGCGGCGCGCTCAAGCGCTTCGCCGTCACCGACGCATTCTTCCGCAGCCTGACCCGGATCTGCGCCATCTCGGTGCTCGTCATCCTCGGCGCGATCATGATCTCGCTGCTGGAGGGATCCTGGCTCGCGCTCAGCACCTTCAAATTCAATTTCCTCGTCGATGACGTGTGGAATCCGGTGACGATCGAGTTCGGCGCGCTGGCGCCGATCTACGGGACTATCGTCACCTCCTTCCTCGCCATGCTAATCGCCGTGCCGCTCGGCCTCGGCATCGCCATCTTCCTGACCGAACTGTGCCCGCCGATCATCCGCCGCCCGATCGGCATCGCCATCGAATTGCTCGCCGGCATCCCCTCGATCATCTACGGCATCTGGGGCCTGTTCGTCTTCGCGCCCTTCCTGCAGCAGCATGTGCAGCCGGGGGTGATCGAGTTCTTCGACGGCGTGCCGGTGCTGCAAAACCTGTTCGCCGGCCCGCCCTACGGCATCGGCATCCTCACGGCCTCGCTGATCCTCGTCATCATGATCCTGCCCTTCATCGTCGCCATCACCCGCGACGTGTTCGAGACGGTGCCGACCGTGCTGCGCGAATCGGCCTACGGCGTCGGCTGCACCACCTGGGAAGTGACGCGCAACGTCGTGCTGCCCTACACGCGCGTCGGCGTGATCGGCGGCTGCATGCTGGCCTTGGGCCGCGCGCTCGGCGAGACCATGGCCGTCACCTTCGTGATCGGCAACGCCCACCGCATCACCGAATCGATCCTGTCGCCCGGCACCACGATCTCGGCGACCATCGCCAACGAATTCGCCGAAGCGGTCGGCGACGTCTACTTCTCGTCGCTCATCGCTCTCGGCCTCGTCCTCTTCCTCATCACCTTCATCGTCCTCGCGATCGCGCGCTACTTGCTGCTGCGCCTCGAACGCCGGGCGGGGAATTGAGCCATGGCCGACATCGCCCCACGCAACATGAAGCTTTACGGCCGCCGCTCGCGCCGCAATAAAATCTATATGAGCCTGTCGCTCGCCTCGGCCGTCGTCGGCCTCGGCTGGCTCGCGCTCATCCTCGGCACCCTGCTCATCAACGGCATCAGCGGCCTGTCGCTGTCGCTCTTCACCGAAATGACGCCGCCGCCGGGCGGTTCGGGCGGCGGCTTGGCCAACGCCATCGTCGGCAGCCTGATCATGACCGGCCTCGCCGTTGTGATCGGCACGCCGATCGGCACGCTGGCCGGCACCTACATGGCGGAATACGGACGCTACGACAAGCTGACGCCGGTGATCCGCTTCATCAACGACATCTTGCTGTCGGCGCCGTCCATCGTCATCGGCCTGTTCATCTACGAGATCGTCGTGATCCACATGGGCCACTTCTCCGGCTTCGCCGGCGCGCTGGCGCTCGCCGTGATCGTGCTGCCGGTCGTGGTGCGCACCACGGAGGACATGCTGCTGCTGGTGCCGAACACGCTGCGCGAGGCCGCCGCGGCGCTCGGCACGCCGACCTGGTACATCATCGCCAAGGTGGCCTACCGCGCGGCGCGCGCCGGCATCATCACCGGCGTGCTGCTGGCTATCGCCCGCATCACCGGCGAGACCGCGCCGCTGCTCTTCACCGCGCTCAACAACCAGTTCTGGAGCACCGACCTGCTGGCGCCGATGCCGAGCCTGCCGGTCGTCATCTTCCAGTTCGCGTTGAGCCCTTACGAAAACTGGCGCGATCTGGCCTGGGCCGGCGCGCTTCTCATTACGCTCGCGGTGCTGACCCTCAGCATCCTCGCGCGTATCCTTTCCAGCAAATCGGGTGGCGAACGATGAGTATGATGGCCAGCACGCTCGGCGCGGCGAGCGCCCAGCGCAGCGACGAGAACACCGCGGAGAAAATCTCCATCCGCAACCTGTCGTTCTTCTACGGCGAAAGCAAAGCGCTGAAGGAAATCTCGCTGCCGCTCTACGAGCGCACCGTGACCGCCTTCATCGGCCCGTCGGGCTGCGGCAAGTCGACCCTGCTGCGCTGCCTCAACCGCATGTACGAGCTCTATCCGAAGCAGCGCGCCGAGGGCGAAGTGCTGATGGATGGCGAGAACATCCTGAACCCCAAGCAGGACCTCAACCTGCTGCGCGCCAAGGTCGGCATGGTGTTCCAAAAGCCGACGCCGTTCCCGATGACGATCTACGACAACATCGCCTTCGGCGTGAAGCTCTACGAGAGCCTGTCGCGCGCCGAGATGAACGAGCGCGTCGAATCCTCCCTGCGGCGCGCCGCGTTGTGGGACGAGGTGAAGGACAAGCTGGACGCCAGCGGCCTCAGCCTCTCGGGCGGCCAGCAGCAGCGCCTCTGCATCGCCCGCACCATCGCCGTGCGGCCGGAAGTGATCCTGTTCGACGAGCCCTGCTCGGCGCTCGACCCGATCTCGACCAGCAAGATCGAAGAGCTGATCGACGAGCTGAAGGACCAGTACACGATCGCCATCGTCACCCACAACATGCAGCAAGCGGCCCGCGTGTCGGAATTCACCGCCTTCATGTATCTCGGCGAGCTGATCGAATACGACCGCACGGAAAAGATCTTCACGACGCCGAGCGTCAAGAAGACCGAGGAATACGTGACCGGCCGCTTCGGCTGATCGCGGGCGTCAGGCCCGCTTCGGCTAATCGCGGGCGTCAGGCAAGGAACGAAAGCATGCCCATGACCGACCACACCGTAAAATCCTACGACGACGAGCTGAAGAATCTGCACGAGGACATCCTGCGCATGGGCGGCATCGCCGAAGCGCAGTTCGCCTCGGCGATCCAGGCCGTCACCAAGCGCGACGCCGACGTCGCCGCCGTCACCGTCAAGGGCGACGCGAAGCTCGACGAGCTGAACAACGTCGTCGACCAGCGCGTGGTCCGCATGCTCGCCCTGCGCCAGCCGATGGCGAGCGACCTGCGCGAGATCATCTCCTCGCTCAAGATCGCCGCCGACGTCGAGCGCATCGGCGACTACGCCGCCAACATCGCCAAGCGCTCCATCGCCATCGCCGAGATGCGCCCGGTGAAGCCGATCGCCAGCATCCCGCGCATGGGCCGGCTGGTGCAGCACCTGATCAAGGACGTGCTCGACGCCTACAACGAGCGCGACGCCGAGAAGGCCAAGCAGGTCTGGCTGCGCGACGAGGAAGTGGACGACGCCTACAACGCGCTGTTCCGCGAGACCCTCACCTACATGATGGAAGATCCGCGCAACATCACGCCCTGCACGCACCTGCTGTTCGTCGCCAAGAACATCGAGCGCATCGGCGACCACGCCACCAACATCGCCGAGACGATCTACTTCATCGTCCATGGCGCGACGCTCAACCAGAACCGCCCGAAGGGCGATTCGTCGAGCTTCCTGGTGGTCACGCCGGACGACGGCGCGGCGAAAGGCTGAGCGTCGGGAACGAGGCGTAACCCATGAAACCGCTCATCCTGCTGGTCGAAGACGAAGAGGCGCTGCTCACCGTGCTGCGCTACAACCTCGAGCGCGAAGGCTACGAGGTGATGGCGGCGACCAACGGCGAGGAAGGGCTGATGATGCTCGAAGAGCGCCAGCCCGACATCATGCTGCTCGACTGGATGCTGCCGCTGGTCTCCGGCATCGAGATCTGCCGTCAGGTGCGCCGCAAGCCCGAGACGCGCGACATCCCGATCATCATGCTCACGGCGCGCGGCGAGGAGGGCGACAAGATCCGCGCCCTCAATTCCGGCGCCGACGACTACATCACCAAGCCGTTCTCGCCGAGCGAGCTGATCGCCCGCGTCCAGGCGGTGCTGCGCCGCTCGCGCCCCGCGCTCGCCGCCGAAGCGCTGACCTACGGCGACATCGTCATGGACCTGGCGGCCCACCGCGTGTTCCGCAACTCCAAGGCGGTGCACCTGCGGCCGACCGAATTCCGCCTGCTGCGTTTCCTGATCGAGCATCCCGGCCGCGTCTTCTCGCGCGAGCAATTGCTCAACGCGGTGTGGACGCACGACACCTACATCGAGCCGCGCACGGTGGACGTCCACATCCGCCGGCTGCGCAAGGCGCTCAACGTCGGCGGCCGCGAGGACGTCATCCGCACGGTGCGCGCCACCGGCTATTCGCTGGAAAGCGACGGGTTCGGCGCGGCGGCAGAGGCGAGCTAAGCCGGCGAGCTAAACCAGCGAGCCGGGCCGCTAATCGAGCGGCGGACCGGCCGGCGGCGACGCCGGCAGCCTTCCCCGCCCCGGCGGAAACCGCTTCAGCAAATAGAACATCACGGCGAGCGCCGGCAGCGCCGCCGCCGTCGTCATCAGGAAAAACAGCGGCCAGCCCATGCCGTCGGCGAGCCAGCCCGACGACGCGCCGACCGTGCGCAGCGGCACGGTGGCGAGCGACGACAGCAGGGCGTATTGCGTCGCCGTGAAGGCGATGCGGGTCAGCGACGAGAGATAGGCGACGAAGGCCGCGTCGGCCAGGCCGTCGGTGAAATTCTCGACGCCGACTTGCAGCCACAGCATTCCGACGTCGCCGCCGCCGTAAGCCAGCGCCACATACATCAGGTTCGAGACCATCTGCAGGATGCCGGTGCCGATCAGCGCCCGCGCCGTGCCGAGCCGCGCCACCAAGAGGCCGCCGACGGCGACGCCGACCAGCGTCGCGACCAGGCCGAACACGCCGCTGACCCCGGCCACCGTCTCGCGCGAATAGCCGAGCGAGCGGTAGAACGGCGCGGTCATGGTGCCGGCGAGCGCTTCGCCGAGCTTGAACAGGCAGACGAACAGCAGAATCCACAGCCAGCCGTCGCGCTTGGCGAAGTCGGCGAGCGGCGCGACGACGGCGCGGCGGAGAAACGCGGCGGTCTTGGCGAAGGCGCCCTCGCCGGCGAGCGGCGGCTCGGCCGGCGCGGACGGCTCGCGCATGACGAGGCAGCAGACGATGCCGACGGCCATCAGCGCCGCCATCGCCAGATAGCCGCCGGTCCAGCCGATGTCGCCGACCAGCAGCAGCACGCCGGCATTGCCCGCGAGCAACGCCACGCGATAGCCCCAGATGTAGGCCGCGAGGCCGGCGCCCTGCGCCTCGGGCGCGAGCCGCTCGATGCGGTAGGCGTCGATGACGATGTCCTGGCTCGCCGAGAGATAGGCGACGATCACGGCGAGCGCGATGGTCGTCTGCACGGCGGCGCGCGGATCGCTGAGGCCGAGCCCGGCGATGGCGAGCGCGAGCAGGAGCTGGATCGCCAGCAGCCAGCCGCGCCGTCGCCCGAGCCGCGCGAAGCCGGGCGGCGGGCGCAAGCGGTCGAGCAGCGGCGACCACAGGAACTTGAAGCTATAGGCGATGCCGACCGAGGCGGTGAGGCCGATCACCGCCAGCGTCGCCTCGCTCTCGCTCAGCCATTGGCGCAGCGTGAAGCCGGTGAGCGGCAGCGGCAGGCCGGCGGCGAAGCCGAGGAACAGCATGACCGGCACGCCCGGCGCGCCGTAGATCGCCAGCGCCGCGCGCCAGCGGGACCGAGTCGAGATGGCCGGGGCGGCGGCCGGCGCGGCCATCAGGCGAGCGGGCCGAGCTTGGCCTTCACCAGATCGGCGAGCTTGACCGCCGGACGCGCGCCGTAATGGCCGATGATCTCGGCGGCGGCGATGGCGCCGATGCGCCCCGCCACCGGCAGCGGCAGGCCGCGCGTGTAGCCGTAGAGGAAGCCGGCGGCGTAAAGATCGCCCGCGCCGGTGGTGTCGACCAGCTTGGCGATCGGTTCGGCGGCGATGGCGTGCGTCGCTTCGCCCGACACGATCACCGCGCCCTTCTCGCTGCGCGTCACCGCGACCACGTCGCAATCGGCGCGCGCGTGCGAGAGGGCGTCTTCGAAGCGCGCCGTCTCGTAGAGCGAGAGCAGTTCCGCCTCGTTGGCGAACAGCACGTCGACATGCTCCTTCACCAGCCGCTTGAAGTCGGCGCGGTGGCGATCGACGCAGAACGAATCCGACAAGGTGAGCGAGACTTTGCGCCCGGCCTTGTGGGCGATGGCGGCGGCGCGCGTGAACGCCTCCTTGGCCTGCGGCTTGTCCCACAGATAGCCTTCGAGATAGGTGACGGCGGCGGACGCCACCATCGCCTCGTCGACGTCGGCCGGGCCGAGATCGGTGGAGGCCCCGAGGAACGTCTGCATGGTGCGCTGGGCGTCGGCGGTGACGAAGATCAGGCAGCGCGCGGTCGGCAGGCCGCTGGTCGCGGCCGGCGTGGCGTAGGCGACGCCGGTGGCGCGGATGTCGTGGGCGAAAATGCCGCCGAGCTGGTCGTCGCGCACCTTGCCGATGAAGCCGGCCTTGCCGCCGAGCGAGGCGAGCCCGGCCATGCTGTTGGCCGCCGAGCCGCCCGACGCCTCGATGGCCGAGCCCATCGCCGCGTAGAGGCTTTCGGCGCGCGCCGCGTCGATCAGCGTCATCGCGCCTTTGGCGAGCCCCTGCTCCTGGAGGAACACGTCGTCGGTCTGGCAGATGACATCGACGATAGCGTTGCCGATGCCGATGACGTCGAGAGAGGCGGGCTGGGTCAAGACGGCTCCTGTGGGGACGCGGGGCGGGAAAAATGCCGGCGCAGTATAGCCGCCGGCCCCCCTCGCTCAATGCCGCATGCGCAAAAAAGCCCGCGAAATCCGTCGCCATCGGGCCCCTCGGCGCGCTATACCATCGGCGCGAGACGTCGCCAACACGGGCTTTTCGGCGGGAGACCGCGTCATGTTCGGGCGTAAGAAACCAGAAGACCAGACGCGCGCGGTCAGCGAGGCCGCGGGCGGCCAGAGCCGCGTCGCGCCGAGTTTCGGCAGCGCCGGCTCGCTCTCCTTGCGCAAGCCCGCGCCGGCCAAGCCGCTGCCCGGCCGCGAGACGGAGATTCCCGGCGTCGCGCCCAGAGGCCCTTTAGGGGCGCTCTCGCGCCGGCCCGATCCCCTGCGCGGCACGGCGCTGGCCCAGGACCACAAGACGCTGATCGTCGCGCGCGACATCGCCATCGGCGGCAAGGTCGGGCCGTGCGAGCGCCTGCTGGTCGAAGGCCAGCTCGACGCCGCCGTCGGCGAATGCCGCGAGCTGGAAGTGGCGCGCGGCGCGAGCTTCAAAGGCTCGATCCGCGTCGAGGACGCCGACATCGCCGGCCTGTTCGACGGCGAGATGACCGTGCGCCGCCGCCTGCGCGTGCGCGCCTCGGGCCGCGTCAAAGGCCGCATCGCTTACGGCCATATCGAGATCGAGCCGGGCGGCCAGATCGACGGCGAGGTCGGCCGAATCCAGCCGGTGGTGCCGCAAATGCCGGCCAGCGCCGAAGCGCCGACTGCCGAACCCCGCGCGATGGACGCGAAGGACGACGACGATGGCGCGCAGCGCCTCTAACCAAGATGCGCGGCGCCTTTGACCAAGATGCGTCGCCCTGACCAAGATCATATGACGAGGATCGTGCCGTGACTGCCGCTTCGCTTTGCCGCTCGTTATTGCCGTTGGCGCTCGCCGCCGCGCTGCTCGCCGCCTGCGGCACGCCGCAGCCGCGCGACGCAGCCTATATGAGCTGGTACGAAAAATATCCCGACTGGAAGCCCGGCGATCCCTGGCCCGACGACGCGGGCGCGCCCTCGGCCGCGCCGGCCTTGCCGAACGCCGCGCCCCCCGCTTCGCCCAAAGCCGCTACCGCGACGCCGCGCGCGCCCGCCGAGGCATCGCCGCAGCGTCAGGCGGCTCTGCCTCCCAGCCCCCCGCCGCGCGAACTGCCGCCGGAACCGCCGAAACTCGAAGAATTGCGCGGCCTCAACGCCGGCGAGCTCACGCAGCTCCTCGGCAAGCCGACGCTGCTGCGCGCCGAAGCGACGGCGCAGATGTGGCAATACCGCGGCGAAAGCTGCGTCCTGCATCTCTTTCTCTATCCGGCGGGCGGCGCGGCAGGCGAAGCCCGCGTCAGTTACGTCGAGGCGCGGCCGCGCCAGACCGGCGCGCCGGCCGTCACCGCCGGCCCGAGCGAATGTCTCGCGACCCTGGTCGGGACGCGCCGACTGAAGTCATGAACCGGCCTCTACCGGGCTTTGGTCATAGGCCGGCATACGCCGGCTTTGGTCATGGACCGGCATACGCCGGCTGCCGCCGTGGCGCGCGATCCATGCTAGGTTGGCGCGCATGACGAACGCCGAATCCGCACCCGTTCCCGAAGCGCAGGCTTACGCGCCGCCCGCCATCGCCGAGGCCGGCTTCCTGCGCAACCTGTGGTATTTCGCGCTGCCCGGCCGCGAGCTTGCGCGCGGGCAAATGGTCGCGCGCGTCATGCTCGGCGAGCCGCTGCTGCTCGGCCGCGATCAAGACGGCGCGGTCTTCGCCATTCACGACATCTGCCCGCATCGCGGCATTCCGCTGAGCTACGGCAGCTTCGACGGCCGCGAGGTCGAGTGCTGCTATCACGGCTGGCGCTTCGCACAGGACGGACGCTGCACCAAGATTCCCTCGCTGGTCGAAGGCCAGAGCGCCGAGGCGCTGAACCGCATCCGCGTGCGCAGCTATCCGTGCCGCGAAGTCCAGGGCGCGGTGTGGATCTATATGAGCGACAAGCCGCGCGCGGCGGTGAACGAGGCCGAACTGCCGCCGCCGCCGGCCTTGCCGGGCGTGGCCGCGGGCCAACTGCATATCGCCGACGAGCTGCTGTTTCCCTGCCATGTCGATCATGCCGTCGTCGGCCTGATGGATCCGGCGCACGGGCCCTTCGTCCACAAGAGCTGGTGGTGGCGGCCCGCCGCTTCGGCGCACGAGAAGGCCAAGCGCTTCGGCCCGAGCGAGCTGGGCTTCACCATGCTGCGCCACAAACCTTCGAAGAATTCGCGCGCCTATGCGCTGCTCGGCGGCGCGCCCGAAACCGAAATCGCCTTCCGCCTGCCCGGCGTGCGCATCGAGCATATCCAGGCCGGCAAGCACACGCTGGTCAATCTCACCGCCGTCACGCCGGTCAGCGAGAAGGAGACGCGCGTCAGCCACCTGATCTATTGGACGCTGCCGTGGCTGACGCCGCTCAAGCCGCTGGCGCGCAAATTCGCCCGCGCCTTCCTGGAGCAGGACCGCAAGGTGGTGATGATGCAGCAGGAGGGGCTGAAGCATAAGCCGAGCCTGCTGCTGATCGACGACGCCGACCGCCAGGCCAAATGGTATTACCAGCTCAAGCACGAATTCCAGCGCAGCCAGGAAGAGAAGCGCGCCTTCGTCAATCCCGTGACCGAGCGCGTGCTGCGCTGGAAGAGCTGACGGCTCGGCATCATAAGAATCGTCACGCTCGGGCTTGACGGTCTTTCAAGCCGTCGTCGTCTTCGCCGGGAATTTGCAGATCTCCTTCACCGCGCAGGCCGGGCAGTCGGGCTTGCGCGCGAGGCAGACGTAGCGGCCGTGCAGGATCAGCCAATGGTGCGCGTGCAGCGCCCATTTCTCCGGGATGACCTTGAGCAGATTGAGCTCGACTTCGAGCGGCGTCTTGCCTTGGGCGAGGCCGGTGCGGTTGGCGATGCGGAACACATGCGTGTCCACCGCCATCGTCGGCTCGCCGAAGGCGATGTTGAGCACCACGTTGGCGGTCTTGCGGCCGACGCCGGGCAGCGCTTCGAGCGCCTCGCGGTCGCGCGGCACTTCGCCGCCGTGCTTGGCGATGAGCAGCTCGCTAAGCGCGATGACGTTCTTGGCCTTGGTGTTGAACAGGCCGATGGTGCGGACATGCTTGATCAGGCCCTCAAGCCCGAGCGCCACCATCTTCGCCGGCGTGTCGACCGTGGCGAACAGGTCCTTGGTGGCGCGGTTGACGCCGGCGTCGGTCGCCTGGGCCGACAGCACGACGGCGACGAGCAGCGTATAGGCGTTGACGTAATTGAGCTCGCCCTTGGGCTCGGGATTGGCGGCGGAGAGCGCGGCGAAAAACGCGTCGACCTCGGCGGCGGTCAACCGCGCCGAGAGTTTCGTCGCGCCCTTGCCCGGCGGCATCCGCTTGCGGCGCTTCTTGGCGGCCGGCTTGTCGCTCGGCGGCGGCGCGCTCGAAGATACCGCCGGACGCTTCGCCTTGGCTTTGGCGGGCGCGGCGGGATTCTTTTTGACGGCAGAGGGCGTTTTGGCGCGCGGCGGGCGGGGCATGGTCTCGGCGAATTTGCGGAACTGGCTCTCGGGCGCACTCTAATCCGCGCCCCCTCGACTCATCTAGTGGGAAGGATTATCCCTGAGCCATGACCGACGCCGCGAACCCGCAACCGCCGCTGTTCGACGCCGTGCTGCGGCCCAACCGCAGCCTGAGCCCGCGCGGCTTTCTCATGCTGATGGCGATCCTCGGCGGCTGCAGCTTCGTCGCCGGCATGGTCTTCGTCATCGCCGGGGCCTGGCCGGTGATCGGCTTCCTCGGCCTCGACGTGCTGGCGGTCTATGTCGCCTTCCGCCTCAATTACCGCGCCGGGCGCGCTTACGAGGCGGTGCGGCTGACCGAGGACAAGCTGTCGCTGCTGCGCGTCGATTGGCGCGGCCGGGCGCGGCGCGAGGAGTTCCAGCCCTATTGGCTGCGCGTCGAGCTCGACGAGCCGGAAACGCGCGCCGGTCGCGTGCTGATCGGCTCGCACGGCCGCCAAAGCGCCATCGGCGCCTGCCTGTCGCCGGCCGAGCGCGCCGAATTCGCCGACGCCCTGCGCGACGCGCTCGCCAAGCTGCGCCAGCCGCGCGCCTGACTCTCCGCCTCATGCCCTCCGCCCGCCTCGCCGACATCCTGACCCTGCTCGTGCTCACCGCGCTGTGGGGCTCGGCCTTCGCCGTCATCAAGGTGACGGTCGAGGAAATTCCGCCGATGACCATCGCCACCGGGCGCATCGTCGTCGCCGCCGCGCTGCTCGTCGGCTTCCTGCCGCTGATGGGCGTGAAATTCTCCGAACTGTTCCGCGCCGACGCGCGGCTGTGGGGCCGCTTCTTCCTGCTCGGCCTCTTGGGCAACGGCATCCCCTTCTCGCTCGTCGGCTTCGGCCAGGAGCATATCGACAGCAGCCTGGCGGCGATCCTGATCGGCACCATGCCGATCTTCACCGTGCTGCTGGCGCGCGGCTTCGGCGTCGAGCGCCATTTGAGCGCGCGCCATTTCGTCGGCGTCGGCGTCGGCTTCGCCGGCCTCCTGGTGCTGATGGGCCCCGAAGCGCTCGGCGGCTTGGGAAGCGCCGGCACGCTCGCCGCGCTGCTCGGCCAGCTCGCCATCGTCGGCGCGGCCTTCAGCTACGCCGCCAACGCCGTCTATGGCCGCGTGCTGACCAACGACATGTCGATCGGCCTGCTCGCCGCCGGCAACATGCTGGCCTGCGCCATCGTCATGGTTCCGGCGACGCTGATCTTGGAAAAGCCTTGGACGCTCGACCCGAGCTGGTCCGCCGTCGGCTGGGTCGTCTGGCTCGGCGTCGGCTCGACCGCCTTCGGCGTCTGGGTCTATCTGCGCCTGCTGCTCTCCGCCGGCCCGACCTTCGCGTCGCTGATCAATTACATGATCCCCGGCCTCGGCATCCTCGTCGGCACGCTCTGGCTCGGCGAATTGGTGTCGCTGCGCGAACTGGGCGCGCTGGCCCTCATCCTCGTCGCCATGGCCCTGATCCGCGCGCGCGGGACCGCATCCGCCGCATCCGCCGCGCTGGGCGAAAAGCGCGCGGGCTCGGCGAATAACGCCCGCGAATAACGGTGGAAAACCCGGCCTTCGGGCTGGCGAGCGGCGGCGCGCTGCATTAGCTTAAGCGCCGTCCTTCTTTCGATCCGATCCAACCAATTCGGGATTCTGAGCATGGCCATCGCCGACCCGCGCCTCGCCCGCCTGCGCGACATCATCAAGGAACATTCCCTGCTCAGCGGCCGCAGCTTCAAGCTCGCCTCGGGCAAGGAGAGCGGCTTCTATTTCGACATGAAGAAATCGACGCTGCATCCGGAAGGCGCGAACCTGATGGCCGACCTGCTGCTCGACGAATTGGAGAAGGCCGACGTCACCCATGTCGGCGGCGTCGCCATGGGCGCGGTGCCGATGGTCGCGGCGCTCTGCCTGCGCAGCCACCAGCGCGGCAAGAAGCTGAGCTTCTTCTACGTCCGCAAGGAAGGCCCCAAGGACCACGGCGCGGAAACGCTGATCGACGGCTATTTCGGCCCCGGCGCGAAGGTCGCCGTGCTGGAAGACGTCACCACCACCGGCGGCTCGGCCTTCAAGACCATCGACATCGTCAAAGCCCAGGGCGGCACGGTGGAGATCGTCCTCACCGTCGTCGACCGCCTGGAAGGCGCGCAGGATGCCTTCAAGCAGCGCGGCCTCAAGCTCGTGACGCTGCTGACCAACGAGGACTTCAAGTAAGCCTCACGTTCACGACCAAATATCGTCATGGCCGGACTTGTTCCGGCCATCCACGACTTTTCTTCTTGATCTTGGCAAGGCGTGGATGCCCGGGACAAGCCCGGGCATGACGTGCGGATATTCAGCGAGCGATCTAACACATCGCGCCTGTCACGCTAAATCAGGACGTTTTTCCCCATGAACGAGCGCGCGATCAGCCGCCGCGTGCAGGCCGCCTCTTTCGCCGCGGCCTTCGAGCATTTCATGATCACGCCGGCGCTCGGCGACATCGCCGCGCATTTCGGCGCGTCGCTCGCCGCCGCCACCATCGCCGCGACGACCTACTATCTCGCCTACGGGCTGATGCAGCTGCCGTGGGGCCTGCTGTCGGAGCGCATCGGCCGCAGCCGCACCGCCTTCATCGGCATCATGATCGGCGGCATCGCCACGCTCGCCGCGCCGCTCGCGCCGAACCTGGAGACGCTGGCGCTGCTCCGCCTGATCGCCGGCGGCGGCATGGCCGCGGTGGTGCCCTCGATGATCGCCTGGATCGGCGACGCGCTCGACGCGCAAGCGCGGCCGCGCGTCGCCGCCAGCTTGAACGCCGCCTACGCCGTGGGCTCGGCGCTCGGCGTGCTCGCCGCCGGCTTCGCCACCGACCATGTCGGCTGGCATGGCGCGATGATCGTCGGCGGCGCGGTGCCGCTGCTCTGCGCCCTGACGCTGCGCGGCCTGCCCGAAGCGCGCGGCGCGGCGACGCCGGTGCTGCGCTCGCTAAAGATCGCCTTCACCGCGCCGGCCGCTCTGTCGGTCGCCGCCATCGCGCTGATCGAAGGCACCGTCCTGTTCGGCGTCATCGCCTATCTCGCGCCGACGCTGCTCGCCAGCGGCGCGCCCGCCTCGCTGGCCGGCGCGGTGGTCGGCGTCTATGGCGTCAGCGTACTGCTGTGGACCTGGCTGTTCCGCCGCGTCAGCGGCCGCATCGCGACCTGGCGCTCGATCCTGCTCGGCGGCGCGATGCTGGCCGCCGCTTGGGGCGCGGTCGCGCTCGATCCGGCGCTCGCCGGCGTGCTGATCGCCTCGGCGCTGTCGGCCGGCGCGGTCGTGTTCATGCACGCGCCGCTGCAGGTTTGGGCGACGATGGCCGCGCCCGCCGCGCGCGGCTGCGCCGTCGCCCTGTTCGCCGGCTGCCTGTTCATCGGCGGCGCGCTCGGCACCGCCGCCTTCAAGCCGCTGTTCGAGCGCGGCGACATCGCGGCCATGTTCATGATCGCGGCGCTGATCGCCGCCGGCGTCGGTCTGACGGCGGGCCTGATCCGCCGCGCGATGGACCGCTAGTCGGCGAAGCCCTCTTTAATCGGCGAAGCCGAGAACGTCCTGCCCTACTCGGCGAAGCCGAGAACATCCTGCATGCTATAGAGGCCCGGCGCTTTGCCGCGGCCCCAGACGGCGGCGCGCACCGCGCCGCGCGCGAAGATCTGCCGCGCCGAGGCTTTGTGCGTCAGCTCGACGCGTTCGCCGTCGGCGGCGAAGACGACCGTGTGATCGCCGACCACGTCGCCGCCGCGCAAGGACGCGAAGCCGATGTCGCCGGCTTTGCGCGCGCCGGTGATGCCGTCGCGCCCGCGCTGCGCCACGTCGGCGAGCTTCACCTGGCGGCCGGCCGCCGCCGCTTCGCCGAGCATCAAGGCGGTGCCCGAAGGCGCGTCGACCTTGTGGCGGTGGTGCATCTCGACGATCTCGATGTCGAACTCGTCGCCGAGCAGGCCGGCGACGCGCTTGGTCAGGCCGGCCAGCAAGTTCACGCCGACCGAGAAATTGGCGGCGCGGACGATGGCGGTGTGGCGCGCGGCTTTGGCGATCTCGGCGTCGTGCGCCGCCTCCAAGCCCGTCGTGCCGATGACATGGATGGTCTTGCCCTGCGCCGCGAGCGCCGCATGGGCGACGGTGGCGGCCGGGGCGGTGAAGTCGATCACCGCGTCGGCGGCGGCGAACAGCGCCACCGCATCATCGGTGATCTTGACGCCGAGCGGCTCGCCGCCGGCGAGCTGCCCCGCGTCCTTGCCGAGCGCGGCGCTGCCGGCGCGCTCGGTCGCGCCGATCAAGCGGCACTCGGTCGGCTGCGCCCGCACCTGCTGCACGAGCATGGCGCCCATGCGCCCGGCCGCGCCGACGATGCCGATCTTCAACGGATCCATTGGATTATCCCTCAGCCTGAAAACGGCGGGGATTTAAGCATGGCCAGCCTCATTCGTCATTGCCCGGCTTGATCGGGCAATCCATCCAGCCGCTTCTCAGGTTGAGGCATGGACCCTCGGGTCAAGCCCGAGGGTGACGGCAAAGCGCGGCGACGCAGGCTACTCGCGCAGATCGTCCCACAGCTCCTTGATCTTGGCGAAGAAGCCTTCGGTCTCGGGGCTGGTCTGTTCGCGCTTGCCCGCCTTGTCGAATTCGGCGAGCAGCTCTTTCTGCTTCTTGGTCAGGTTCATCGGCGTCTCGACCGCCGCCTGGATGTACATGTCGCCGCGCGCCGCCGAGCGCATCACCGACATGCCCTTGCCCTTGAGGCGGAACTGGTGGCCGCTCTGGGTGCCGGCCGGCACCGCGACGCGCGCCGTGGTGCCGTCGACGCAGGGCACTTCGAACGAGCCGCCGAGCGCGGCGCTGGTCATGCTGATCGGCACGCGGCAATAGATGTTCGCGCCATCGCGCTGGAACAGGCGGTGCGGCGCGACCGA
>JBKBHI010000003.1:0-312500 GCA_046297835.1 Alphaproteobacteria bacterium
CGCCGAACTCGCGCCGCCGCCGGGCGCGCGCGTCGCGCCGGGCTCCGCGCCGCCGCCGACGCCGAGCGCCCCGCCGCCGTCCGCCGTCACCGCCTTGAGCCAGCCGGTGCAAGTGCCCGACACGGTGCGCCAGGTGGCGGTGAAGCCGACCGGCATCTTCATCCAGACCGGCGCCTTCGCCGACTTCAACAACGCCAACCGGCAGAAAGTGCTGCTCTCCAGCCTCGGTCCGACCAACGTCAGCCAGGTTACGCTGAACAACCAGCAGCCGCTGTTCCGCGTCCGCCTCGGGCCGATTCAGTCGGTCGCCGAGGCCGACAAGCTGCTCGAGCGCGTCGCCGCCTCGGGCTATCCGGAAGCGCGCGTCATCGTCGATTGATTCCGGCTCATGCCGATGCCGCGCGCAATTTCGTCGCATTGTCCCGTTTAGATTCGCCGTCCCCCATCCAGTCCGCGGTGCGCCCATGACCCAGTTTTCCCCTCGTTCCCGCAACCTGCTGCTCGGCGCGCTCGCCGGCCTGCTGATTCCGCAGTTCGCCCTGGCCGCGCCGCCGACCATCGACACCAGCGCGCGCGAAGCGATCCTGCTCGATTACGACACCGGGGCGGTGCTGCTGAACAAGAACGCCGACCAGCGCACGCCGCCGTCCTCCATGAGCAAGCTGATGACCGTCTATATGGTCTTCGACAAGCTCAAGAAGGGCGACCTGCGGATGAGCGACGAACTGCCCGTCTCGCCGAAGGCCTGGCGCATGCAGGGCTCCAAGATGTTCGTCATGGTCAATTCCCAGGTGAAGGTCGAGGACCTGCTGCGCGGCGTCATCATCCAGTCCGGCAACGACGCCACCGTGGTGCTCGCCGAAGGGCTCGCCGGCACGGAGGAAGCCTTCGCCGAACAGATGACGCGCAAGGCGAAGGAGCTCGGCATGACCGGGAGCCAGTTCAAGAACGCCTCGGGCTGGCCGGACGACGACCATTACATGACCGTGCGCGACATCGCGACGCTCGGCCGCCATCTGATCCACGACTTCCCCGACTATTATCCGATCTATCGGGAGAAGGAATTCACCTACAACAAGATCAAGCAGGGCAACCGCAACCCGCTGCTCTACGACACGACCGGCGCGGACGGGCTCAAGACCGGCCACACCGAAGCGGCCGGCTATGGCTTGGCGGCGACGGTGAAGCGCGGCGACCGCCGGCTGATCCTGGTGGTGAACGGCCTCCGCTCCATGCAGAACCGCGCCGACGAAACACGCCGTCTGATCGAATGGGGCTTCCGCGAGTTCGAGAACTACAAGCCGTTCCGCGCAGGCGAGACCGTCGCCGAAGCCGACGTCTGGCTCGGCAGCCAGAAAACCGTGCCGCTGATCGTCGATGAGGATGTCGTCGCCACGCTGCCGCGCCGCGCGCGCGACAACGCCAAGATCACGCTGCGCTACGAGGGCCCGCTCGCCGCGCCGATCGCGCGCGGCGCGACGGTCGGCAAGATCACCATCGAAAGCCCGGACGCCGCCACCATCGAAGTGCCGGTGAAGGCCGCCGCTTCGGTCGAGCGGCTCGGCTTCATGGGCCGCATGTCGGCGGCGCTGGGCTATCTGCTTTGGGGCACCGCCGGCTAAGGCCGCTAACAAGGGGACCGGCCATGGCCGAAGACGCCAATCCGCCATTCAAGGCGCCGCCGCGCCGCAAGCGCGGCATGTTCATCAGCTTCGAGGGCGGCGAGGGCAGCGGCAAGTCGACGCAGGTCAAGCTGCTTGCCGAGCGTTTGAAGCAGGCCGGCATCTCGTCTTCGACCACGCGCGAGCCCGGCGGCTCGCCCTCGGCCGAGGATATCCGCAAGCTGCTCGTCTCCGGCTCGGTGGCGCGCTGGGATCCGCTGACCGAGTTGCTGCTGCACACGGCGGCGCGGCGCGAGCATCTGCGCAATCTCATCCAGCCCGTGCTCAACCGCGGCGTCTGGCTGATCAGCGACCGTTTCGTCGATTCGACCATGGCCTATCAGGGCTACGGCCTCGGCCTCGGCCGGCCGCTGGTCGAGATGCTGCACAAGATCATCGCCGACGATTTCATGCCCGACCTGACCCTGGTCCTCGACATCCCGACCGAGACCGGCATCGCCCGCGCCAAGGCCCGCAGCCAGGCGCTCAAGGCGAAGAATCCGGATATGAAAACGGAAGACCGCTACGAGCGCATGGCCGGCCCGTTCCACCGTCGCCTGCGCCGGGGCTTCCTCGACATCGCCAAGCAGGATCCCGAACGCTGCCGCGTCATCGACGCCAGCGGCGACATCGAGGAGGTCGCCGCCAAGGTCTGGGCCGCCGTGGCCGAGAAGTTCGCCCTGGCCCAGCCCGCGGTGTAAACTGCGGCCATGTGCGCCGCCGCCCGCGATCCCGCCGACCAGCCCGAAGATTCGCTCACCGGCCCCCTGGCCGAGAGCGAGTTGGTCGGCCATGCCGAGGCCGAGCGTGCGTTGCTCGACGCCTGGGCGAGCGGACGCCTGCATCATGCCTGGCTGATCGCCGGGACGGAGGGCATCGGCAAGGCGACGCTCGCCGGCCGCTTCGCCCGCTTCCTGCTGGCGCACGGCATTCCCGGCAAGAAGGCCGCCTCGGCTGTGGACGCCGGCCCGAGTTTATTCGGCGACCCAGAACCGCCGCCGCAAGACGGCCCGCCGACGTCGCTTTACGTCGCGCCCGACGATCCCGTGTTCCAGCGCGTCAAGTCGCGCGGCCACGCCGACTTCTTCACCGTCACGCGCGGCTATGACGACAAGAAGAAACGCGAACGCAAAGTCATCGTCATCGACGATGTGCGCGAGGTGCGCGACTTCACCGGCCTGACGGCGGCCGAGGACGGCTATCGCGTGGTGCTGATCGACGGCGCGGAGGACATGAACCGCAACGCCGAGAACGCCTTGCTGAAAGCGCTGGAGGAGCCGCCCAAGCGCACGATCTTCCTGCTGGTCAGCCACGCGCCCGGCCGGCTGCTGCCGACAACACGCTCGCGCTGCCGGATGCTGACGCTGCGCGCGCTCGACGACGACAATGTCTCCGCGCTGCTGACCAAGCATCGCCCCGATCTCGCGGACGACGAGAAGGCGGCGCTGATCCGCCTCGCCGGCGGCAGCATCGGCCGCGCCTTGCGGCTGGCGGAGGAGGGCGGCGTCGCGCTGTATCGCGAGATGGTTGGCCTGCTCGGCCAATTGCCCGATCTCGACATTTCCGCCGCTCACGCCTTCAGCGGCAAGCTCGCCCCGCCGACCGCCGTCGGCTACGAGCTGTTCGGCGAGCTGCTCGGCGACTGGATCGCCCGCATGGTTCGGCTGGGCGCGGGGCGCGCCTCGGCCGAGGTTTTGCCGGGCGAGAGCGCCGTGATGGGCCGTCTCGCGGCCGGGCGCAGCCTTGATCAATGGGTGGAGGTATGGGAAAAGATCGCCCATCTTTTCGCCCGCGCCGCCGCCGTCAACCTCGACCGCAAGCAGGTCGTGCTGTCGGTGCTGCTCACCCTGCAATCGGCGGCCCGCGCTTAAGCCGTAATCGGATTTCCTCGCATGACCGGCCAGAGCTATTACATCACCACGCCGATCTATTACGTCAACGACGTGCCGCACATCGGCCACGCCTACACGACGCTCGCCTGCGACGCGCTGGCGCGCTTCATGCGCCTCGACGGCCGCGACGTGAAGTTCCTGACCGGCACCGACGAGCACGGCCAAAAGATCGAGAAGGCCGCCGCCGCCGCCGGCATGACGCCGCTCGACTTCGCCACCATGAATTCGGCGAACTTCCGCAAGCTCGCCGAATTGATGAACTACTCGAACGACGACTTCATCCGCACCACGGAGCCGCGCCACGTCAAGGCGGCGCAAAAGCTGTGGGAGGAGATGAAGGCGAGGGGGCACATCTACCTCGGCTCCTACGCCGGCTGGTATGCCGTGCGCGACGAGGCGTTCTACGGCGAAGGCGAGCTGGTCGCCGGGCCTGACGGCAAGAAGCGCGCCCCGACCGGCGCCGACGTCGAATGGGTCGAGGAGCCGAGCTACTTCTTCGACCTGTCGAAATGGCAGGACAAGCTCCTCGCCTTCTACGAGGCCAACCCCGATTTCGTCGCGCCGGCCGGCCGCTTCAACGAGGTCAAAAGCTTCGTCAAGGGCGGCCTGCAAGACCTGTCGATCTCGCGCACCAGCTTCACCTGGGGCATTCCGGTGCCGGGCGACGAGAAGCACGTCATGTATGTCTGGCTCGACGCGCTGACCAACTACATGTCGGCCGTCGGCTATCCCGACACGGACGCCGAAGCGTTCAAGACATTCTGGCCCGCCGACCTGCACATGGTCGGCAAGGACATCGTGCGCTTCCACGCGGTCTATTGGCCGGCCTTCCTGATGGCCGCCGCTCTGCCGCTGCCGAAGCGCGTGTTCGCACACGGCTGGTGGACCAACGAAGGTCAGAAAATCTCCAAGTCGCTCGGCAACGTCATCGACCCGATCAAGCTGGTCGAGACCTACGGGCTCGACGCCGTGCGCTATTTCCTGCTGCGCGAAGTGCCATTCGGCAACGACGGCGACTTCTCGCACAAGCAGATGATCAACCGCGTCAACGCCGACCTCGCCAACAGCTTCGGCAATCTGGCGCAGCGCACGCTGAGCATGATCGCCAAGAATTGCGAAGGGCAGGTGCCGCAGCCCGGCGCGTTCACCGTCGACGACGAGGCCTTGCTCGCGCAGTCCGACGCGCTGCTCGATAAGCTGCGCGATCACTTTTCCAAACAGGTGTTCCACGACGCATTGGAGGACATCTGGGTCGTGGTGCGCGCCGCCAACGGCTATGTCGACACGCAAGCCCCCTGGACGCTGCGCAAGACCGATCCGGCGCGCATGGCGACCGTGCTCTACGTGCTCGCCGAAACCGTGCGCCGCCTGTCGCTGCTGTTGCAGGCGGTCACGCCCGACGCGGCGGCCAAACTGCTCGACCAATTGGCAGTTTCAGCAAATTCCCGCACGTATGCTCATTACGGCCAGGGCCATGAATTGAAGCCCGGCACGGCCCTGCCGGCCCCGGCCGGCGTGTTTCCGCGCTACGTCGAGCCGGCCTAAGCCACTCTTGCAAAAGACCGCTTTCGCGGCGCGGACCGGCGCGGACCGCAACGCTTTGGATTATCGGCGGCCTTTGCTATCGTTTCCCCGAGGCTCGTGAAACAGGGCGGCGACCGCACAAAAACCGCGGCGCGGCTCGAACTGGGAGAGGGGATATGGCCAACCTGATTCGGTGGGCGCTGCCCGCCATCGCCGCTGTCGCGGCCGGCGCCGTGACCGCGCCGCAGTCCGCCCGCGCGCAAGACAGCTTCTACAAAGGCAAGCAAGTCCGCCTCATCATCGGTTACGGCACCGGCGGCGGCTACGACAGCTACGCCCGCTTGCTCACCAAACACATCGGCAAGCACATTCCCGGCAACCCGACGGTGGTGCCGCAGAACATGCCGGGCGCGGGCAGCACGGTCGCCGCCAACCACATCTTCAACATCGCGCCGAAAGACGGCCTGGTATTTGGCACCTTCGCCCGCGCCCTACCGCTCGCCGGCATCCTCGATCCCAACAGCCCGCAGATCAAGTTCAAGCCGGCCGAGTTCACCTGGATCGGCAGCTCGTCGAGCTACAAGGACGACGCCTACATCCTGCTGGTGCGCGCAGAAATGCCGATCAAGACGGTGCAGGACATCCGCGGCGACAACGCCAAGCAGATGATCATGGCGGCGACCAACGCCGGCTCGACCTCCTACGACGTGCCGGTGCAACTGCTCGAAGTGCTCGGCCTCAAGCTCAAGATCATCCACGGCTATCCCGACGGCGCGGCCATGTCGCTCGCCATCGAGCGCAAGGAGGCCGATGGCCGCATGATCGGCCTGTCGGCGATCCGCGCGACCCAGCCGGACTGGCTCGGCGAAGGCGGCTTCATGCGGCCCTTGCTGCAATTCGGCCGGCGCACCCGCCACGAGGCGGTGAAGGACATCCCGATGGCGCGCGAGCTGGCGCAGGGCAAGGAAGACCTGGCGCTGATCGAGATGCTGGAAATGCCGTTCTTCCTGGCGCGCCCTTACGCCGCCCCGCCGGGCGTGCCGAAAGAGCGCGCCGCGATCTTGATGAAAGCCTTCATGGCCACGCACAAGGACAAGGATTATCTGGCCGACGCCAAGAAGCAGAAGATGGACGTCAGCCCGATCGACGGCGACGACATCCGCGACATGCTGACGCGCATGAACGACATCTCGCCGGCCCTGGTCGCGCGCTACAAGGAAATCGCCGACAAGACCAAGCCGGCCGACGGCGGTAAAGCCGAATAAGCCGCGCATAGATAATATCGTAGGGAGAACAGCGTCCGATGCCGCACGACAAGGACAACAACGCCCACTGGCACGAGATCACCGGCAACACCAAGAAGGCGGGGCTCGGCATCTTCAAGCACCCGCCCATGCCGTACGACAGCTACATGGAGTCGCAGGAGATTCCGATCTACCGCGAGATCGGCATCAGCAAGGTGCAGAACCTCGCGCTGAAACCGTGGAAGCGCCAGGGCGGCAACGGCTGCTTCATCCAGCTCTTCGGCACCGAGGGCCTGTGGGGCATGTATGTGATCGAGGTGCCGGGCGGCGGCGCGCTCAACGTCGAGAAGCACCTCTACGAGAAAATCATGTACGTGATCGAGGGGCGCGGCACGACGGAGGTCTGGTGGGACGGCGAGGAGAAAACCACCAAGCAGGCCTTCGAATGGCAGAAGGGCTCGATGTTCACGGTGCCCGTGAACACCATGCACCGCATCGTCAACGCCTCGTCGTCGCCGGCGCTGATCCTCGCCGGCACCTCGGCGCCGAACGTGATGAACCTGATGGACGATCTGGAGTTCGTCTTCAACTGCGGCCAGACCTTCAAGCACCGCTACGACGGCAGCGTCGATTACTTCAAGCCGAAGGAAGACCTCGCGCCCGATCCGGTGCGCGGCCTCGCCATGCGCCGCACCAACCTTTTGCCCGACATCGTCAATTGCGAGCTGCCGCTCGACAACCGACGCTCGCCGGGCTACCGCCGCATCGAGCCGCACATGGGCGGCAACCGCTTCTATCAATGGATCGGCCAGCACGAGACGGGGCGCTATTCCAAAGCCCATTCGCACGGCTCGGCCGCGGTGCTGATCTGCCTGCGCGGCAAGGGCTACACCTACACTTGGCCGGCCAAGCTCGGCACCCAGCCGTTCAGCAACGGCCTGCGCGACGAGGTGAAGCGCGTCGATTACGAGCCGGTCGGCATGGTCTCGGCCGCGCCGATGGCGGGGGACTGGTTCCACCAGCATTTCGGCGTCTCGGCCGAGCCGCTGCGGCTCACCGCCTGGTTCGGCCCGAACAACGCGCGCGGCCGCAAGCCGGCCGTGCCCGGCATGAAGAACATGGACATGGGCGCGATCGACATCCGCGATGGCGGCTCGGCAATCCCCTACGACGAGGAAGACCCGTACATCCGCAAGGAGTTCGAGGAGACCTTGCGCAAGAACGGCGCGAGCTCGCGCATGGACCCGGAAATCTACGAGCCGGGCAACGAGCTGGCGAAGAAATGGGGCAGCGCGGTCTTCTGACCGCGCTCGCCGCTTTTATCGCGCGGCGGCTTCCGCCAGCGCGAAATCGCGGAAGGCGCGGGCGCTGGCCGACAGATAGCGATCCTCCATCCAGGCAAGGCCGATGGCGCGGCGCGCTTTCGGCTCGCTGATCCGCACGGCGGCGACGTTGGCGAACGCGCCGCTCTCGGGCGGCACGATGGCGACGCCGAAGCCGGCGGCGACGAATCCCGGCACGCTGCTCGAATCGTCGCCCTCGAAGCTGATCGCCGGGGCGAATCCCGCCGCGGCGCAGAGATCGTCGGTGAATTGCCGGAAGGCGTGGCCGCGCTTGAACGAGACGAACGGTTCGCCGGCCAGTTCGCGGAGCGCGACGCTCTTGCGCTTGGCCAAGCGATGGTCCTGCGGCGCGATCAGCACCATGTCCTGATCGGCGACATGGACCCAGGACACCGCCGTGGCGTCGAGCGGCGCGGTGGTGAAGATCAGATCCAGCTCGCCGGCCTGCAATTGCGCCGCCAAAGCCGCGCTGTTGTTCTGCGTGAAACGCAGCCGCACGTCGGGATGGAGGGCGGTGAAGCGGCGCACGAATTGCGGGATATAGGCCGCGCCGAGCGTGCGGAAGAAACCGAGTTCGATCACGCCGCGCTTGGCGTCGGCGAGGTCGGCCAGTTCGCGGCGCCCTTCGTCGATCTCGGCATGGGCCTTTTCGACGCGCCTGAGGAAGGCCTGGCCGTAGCGGGTGAGGCGGACGGAGCGCCCGGCGCGCTCCAGCATCGGCACGCCCAGATCGGCCTCGAAGCGGGCGAGGGCCCGGCTGAGCGCCGGCTGGCTGAGGCCAAGCTCCTCGGCGGCGCGGGTAACATGCTGGTGGCGGCCGACGACGCGGAAATATTCGAGATGGTTCCAGTCGAGCGCCATGGCCGCCTCAATTCATGCATTTATGATATGAATAATGGATAAATGCACATTGGACAACATGGGTTCGCCGGGCTTTAGTGGCGGCGGGTTACAGAACCGCAGGCGATCCGCCATAATCGCCGCCCATAATCGCCGCAAAGGTCCGGGCCGCGCCGACAAGCGCGCGCGCCGCAGAGGCCAATCGACAGAGCCGTCACAGGAGAGCGCGACCATGCCGCACGACAAGTCCGAGAACCACTGGCACGAGGTAAAGGGCAACGAGCAGAAGGCCGGCTACGGCAAGTTCGCCCGCCCGCTGCTGCCCTACGACCGCTTCATGGAAGAGCAGGAGATTCCGATCTTCCGCGACGTCGGCATCAGCAAGGTGCAGAACCTGCCGCTCAAGCCGTGGAAGCGCCTCGGCGGCAAGGGCAGCTTCATCCAGCTCTACGGCACCGAGGGCCTGTGGGGCTCCTATGTCGTCGAAGTGCCGGGCGCCGGCGCGCTCAACGCCGAGAAGCATCTCTACGAAAAGATCTGCCTCGTCATCGAAGGCCGCGGCACCACCGAAGTCTGGCTCGACGGCCAGGAAGACAAGAAGCACGTGTTCGAATGGCAGGCCGGCTCGATGTTCTCGATCCCGGTCAACGCCATGCACCGCATCGTCAACGCCACCTCGTCGCCGGCCTTGATGCTGTGCGGCACCACGGCGCCGAACGTGATGGACCTGTTCAACAACACGAACTTCGTCTTCAACTGCCCCTATGACTTCACCGACCGCTTCAGCCACGCGGCCGACTTCTACAAGCCCAAGGACGACATCACGCCAGACGACGTGCGCGGCCTGGCGGCGAAAAAGACCAACCTGCTGCCCGAGGTCATCAATTGCGAGCTGCCGCTCGACAACCGCCGCTCGCCGGGCTATCGCCGCATCGAGCCGAAGATGACCGGCAACCAGTTCTATTTCTGGATCGCGCAGCACGAGAACGGCCGCTACTCCAAGGCGCACGCCCACGCGCCGGCCGCCGTGCTGATCTGCCTCAAGGGCAAGGGCTACACCTACACCTGGCCGAAGAAGGAAGGCTCGACGCCGTGGAAGGACGGCAAGCCGGAAGTGGTCAAGCGCGTGGACTACGAGCCCGTGGGCATGGTCTCGGCCGCGCCGCTCGGCGGCGACTGGTTCCACCAGCATTTCGGCGTCTCGGCCGAGCCGCTGCGCCTGACCGCCTGGTTCGGCCCCTATCAGCCGGGCAAGTCGCTCGATCGCGGCACGCCGGGCACGCCCGCCATCGACTATTCGGCCATCGACATCCGCGACGGCGGCACCGCCGTGCCCTATGACGAGGAAGACCCGTATCTTCGCAAGGAATACGAAGAGACCTTGCTCAAGGCCGGCATCAAGTCGCGCATGGAGCCGGAGCTTTACGAGCCGCGCACCAAGGACGGCAAGCAGAAGCTCAGCGCCGCCGAGTAAGCGCGACGCGCGAAACGAAAGCCCCCGCAGCGAAACCGTTGCGAGGGCTTTTTATTGAAAATCATAGAACCGCGTCATGGCCGCACTTGTTGCGGGCATGACGATGTGATCTTTAGTCCTTCTGCAGCGCCGGATGCGCATCGAGCGCGTCGATCTCGGCGTCGCTCATGCCGGCGTGGCCTTCGAGCGCTTTGAGCAGCGAATCGATGTGCTCGCGCGGGATGTCGCGGGTGATGAACACGATCTTGCTGCGATGGTCGTCGCTCGGCCATTGGTCGAGCCAGCTCACCGGATGGAAGATGTGCTGCACGCCGTGCAGCACCGCCGGCTGGCCCGGCCGCTCTTTGATGTTCAAGAGGCCCTTCACGCGCAGCAGGTCGTCGCCCTTGTTGGCGACCAGCAGTTCGAGAAACATCGTGAAGGCGACGCCGTCGATCGGCTGATCGCGGATGATGCTGTAGGAGCGGATGTGGTCGTCATGGCGGTTCACGTCATGCCGATCCTGGGCGTGATCGTGATGCTCGTGCCCGTGATGATGGTCATGCCCGTGATCGTGATCGTGATGATGCTCGTGGCCGCCGTCGTAGGCTTCGGCGCGCAGCCAGTCGTTGACGTCGGCCGACTTGCCGGCGACGTCGTAAAGCCCGGCCGAGAGCAGACGGGCAGGGTCGGCCATCGCCTGATCGGGCGTGAGGTAAAGCGCCGCCGGATTCAACGCTTTCAGGCGCGCGGTCAGCGCCGCCGTTTTCGCTTCCGGCAGATCGGTCTTGCTGATCACCAGACGATCCGCCACTGCGGCTTGCTTGAGCGCTTCGGGATGGGCGTCGAGGCTGGCCGAACCGTTGACCGCGTCGATCACCGCGATCACGCCGTCGAGCGCGAAATTCGCTGCCACCAGCGGATCGTTGAGCAGCGTGTGCAGGATGGGGGCGGGGTCGGCGAGGCCCGTCGTCTCGATCACGACGCGCTTGAACCATGGCACTTGGCCTTTGACGCGCTTGAGGAACAACTCGCGCAGCGTGTCGATCAGGTCGCCGCGAATCGTGCAGCACAGGCAGCCGCTGGAGAGCTCGACGAAATTCTCGCCGCTCTTTTCCACCAGCAGATGATCGAGGCCGACCTCGCCGAACTCGTTGATGATCACCGCCGTGTCTTTGAGCGCCGGATCGCGCAGCAGGCGGGAGAGCAGGGTGGTCTTGCCCGCGCCGAGGAACCCGGTCAGCACGGTGACGGGAATGACGTCGGACACGGAGGAGGTCGGCATGGGCGCGGTCGGCATGGCTACCTGCGAACTGGAAAGCGGACAACGAATGGTTATATTGTAACATTATCGCGCGACACAATCCCGCCTAACGGTTGTGATCGCCGAATTCACCGCGTATATCCCAGGCCATGCTGGTCGATAGCCACTGCCATCTCGATTACGCCGATTACGGCGCGGACCGCGACGACGTCATGCGCCGCGCGGGGCTGGCCGGCGTCGGCGCGATGCTGACCATCTCGACCAAGCTCAGCGCCTTTCCGGCCGTGCGCGCCGTGGCCGAAAGCTATCCCAACGTCTATTGCACGGTCGGCGTCCATCCGCACGAAGCGGCGAGCGAAGGCCCCGACGCCGATACGGCCAAGCTGGTCGCGCTGGCGGCGCATCCGCTGGTCGTCGGCATCGGCGAGACCGGCCTCGATTATTATTACGAGCACGCGCCGCGCCAGGCCCAGGCCGACAGTTTCCGCGCCCATATCGCCGCGTCGCGCGAGACGCAGTTGCCGCTCGTCGTCCACACCCGCGACGCCGACGCCGACATGGTCGCGATCCTCGCCGAGGAGCAGGGCAAAGGCGCGTTTCCCGGCCTGCTGCATTGCTTCAGCTCCGGCCGCACCGTCGCCGAAGCGGCGCTGGAGCAGGGGTTCTACATCTCGTTTTCCGGCATCCTGACCTTCAAAAACGCCGTCGCCGTCCGCGAGGTCGCCGAGATGGTGCCGCTCGACCGGCTGCTTGTAGAGACCGACGCGCCATATCTCGCGCCGATCCCGAACCGCGGCAAGCGCAACGAGCCGGCCTTCGTCGCCCATACGGCACAAACCCTGGCCGACCTGCGCGGCCTCAGCCTCGCCGAGCTCGGCGACATCACCACCGACAATTTCTTCCGGCTGTTCGCCAAGGCCCAGCGCCCGGCAGAAGCGGTATGAAGGTCACGATCCTGGGGTGCGGCGGCGCCGGCGGCGTGCCGCTGGTGGGCGGAGATTGGGGCGCGTGCGATCCGCGCGAGCCCAAGAACCGCCGCCGCCGGGTCTCGATCCTGATCGAAGACGGCCCCAAGGACCATCCGACGCGGCTGCTGGTCGATACCTCGCCGGACCTGCGCGAGCAGATGCTGGATGCCGCCGTGGACCGGCTCGACGCCGTGATTTTCACCCACAACCATGCCGACCATGTCCACGGCATCGACGATCTGCGCCAGTTCAACCGCCGCCAGCAGGCGATCATCCCGGCCTATATGGACGAGGCGACCGCCTCGGGCGTCGCCGAGCGCTTCGGCTACGTGTTCGGACCGCCGGGCGAATACAAGGGCCGGCCGAACTATTACAAGCCGTGCCTGGACGACCGCCGCATCGCCCCGGGGCAAACCTTCGCCGTGAGCGGTCCGGGCGGCCCGATCCAGGTCCAGGCGTTCGACCAGGACCACGGCTTCATGCGGACCCTGGGCTTGCGGTTCGGCGAGGTGGCCTATTCGACGGATGTGGTGAACATGCCCGAGGACGGGTTCGCGGCGCTGGCCGGCGTCGGCCTGTGGATCGTCGATTGCTTCGCGCGCGAGCCGCATCCGACCCATGTGCATCTGCCGAAGGTGCTGAAATGGATCGAGCGGGTGCAGCCCGAGTGCGCCATCCTGACGCACATGGGCACGGCGATGGACTATGGCGCGCTGCTGCGCGAGCTGCCGCAAGGCGTCGTGCCGGCCTATGACGGCATGACCATCAAGGTGGAGAAGGACAGCTTTAAACTCGTGAAGTGACTTCTGAAGAATTAAGGTTTTTTCATTAAATACAAGTTCCTGAAATACATTCCTACTAAATCACTCTATATTTTCCATAATATACATTATGCGATTTATGGATGTGCCTAGCCAGGCGTGAAGCGCCTGATTGTTCCGCCTCTGCCGCCGGTCTAGAACCGGCCTAAGCCTGCCGTGCCGACCTCCCTCATCCCAGTCCTTAAAGGTCGCTCCATGATCCGTCTGTCCGCCTTGGCCGCCGCCGTTCTGACCGCCTTGGTCTTCGCCATGCCGGCTGCCGCCGAAGGCTACTGCAAGGCCGGCGACAATTACGACGAGGCCAAGGGTCTCTGCTACGCCCTGAGCGCGGCCTATAGGCCCGAGGTGCCGACTGGCGGCGCGGCCCCCGGCAGCACCGGCAGTTGGCTCCCCAGCCTCGGCGGCCTGACCGGCGGGATCGCCGGCCGCGCCGCCTTCTGCCAATACGGCGACCGACTGGTCGGCTCCGGCGATCAGGCTTATTGCGTCTCCAAGAACACCGGCAAGCCCTACCCGGCCGGCCGCTGATGAACGCCCCAGATCGTAAAGCGGATCGCAAGGCGACTCCCGCCGAGGCCCTGGAGCGGCTTCTTGGCGTCATGGCCAAGCTGCGCTCGCCCGACGGCGGCTGCCCGTGGGACCGCGAGCAGACCTTCGCCACCATCGCGCCCTACACGATCGAGGAAGCCTACGAGGTGGCCGACGCCATCGCCGGCGGCGACGTGGCGGCGATCCGCGAGGAAGTCGGCGATCTTCTGTTCCAAGTGGTGTTCTACGCCCAGATGGCGCGCGAGGCCGGCCAGTTCGATTTCGCCGATGTGGCGTTGGCCATCGCTGAGAAGATGGAGCGCCGCCATCCCCATGTGTTCCAAAGCGACGCTGAACGGCCGGACAGCGCCGACGCCCAGGTGTCGGCCTGGGAAGCGGTGAAGGACGCCGAACGCCAAGGTAAGGGAATGGTCGATAAGGGCCTGCCCGAGACGCCCGCCAGCGTGCTCGACGGCGTGGCGCGCGCCCTGCCCGCGCTGACCCGCGCCGAGAAGCTCACCAAGCGCGCCGCGCGCCACCGCTTCGACTGGGCCGATGCCGATCAGGTGCTCGACAAGATCGAGGAGGAGATTCGCGAGCTGCGCGCCGAAATGACAGCCGGCGCGGCCAAGGCGCGCGTTCACGACGAACTCGGCGATCTGCTCCTCGCCGTCGCCAATCTCGGGCGCAAGCTCGAACTCGATCCCGAAGCGGCGCTACGCGACGCCAACGACAAGTTCACCCGCCGCTTCCAGCGCGTCGAGGCCCTGCTCCGGCTGCGCGGCAAGACGCCAGGCGAATCGACACTGGAAGAGATGGACGCCCTATGGGATCAGGCGAAGGCGGAAGAGCGGTGCAGATAAGTGGGCGTTCCCAGCTTGACGCATAGAGCAGCGGGGCAGTGATTTAGAGGTCATGTTTGGTTGGAGCCTAGACTCAAGACCTAATACCTTTGATCCTTTGAACTAAAATCACAGCAGCAATGCGCTGACGTCATGCCTATATATCTAATTGAAAAAATTATCGAAAATCATCTAATTCGCTAATATAAAAAATTTTTGAATTAAACTTTATCTAAATCAATTGATAATTCCCCATCTGCCGCTATATAGCCTTTTGTATAGTAATCGACATCGTGTCGGCACATGGAGAAAAGAACTATGTCTAAGTTCACGCTGGCTGCTGTCAAAGCCCCTTCTGCCGTCTTAATGGCTGGCATGGCTCTGGCGCTCGCCTTCGGTTGGTCAAACGCAGCTCATGCAGCGTCCGCCGGCGCCGATGTTTCGGTGACGATCCAAAAGGCCGTGGCGATCGCCAAAGTCACTGACCTCGCTTTCGGCACCGTCTCGGTCAGCACGGCCTCAGGTACGGCGACGATTAACGCCGGCACCGGCGCCACCTCGTCCGGCGGCGGCGTGGACACTATCGTCGGCGCGTCGCGGGCCGAGTTCTCTCTGACGGGCGAACCAAACGCCAGCGTTTCGGTTGGCTTCAGCAACTCGACGGCGACCTTGACCGGACCCGGCAGCGACATGACTGTCAATCTGACCGTCTCGAATGCGTCGCCCGCACTTAACGGCAGCGGCGCTGCCACGGTCTATGTCGGCGGCACGCTGAACGTCGGCGCAAACCAGACCAGCGGCGCCTATACCGGCAGCTTTACGGTTACCGCCAACTACCCGTAACGTCAGGGCGCGAATATGATGCTCGGCTGGGCGCTCGACGCCCAGCCGACGCTTAACCGGTGGTGAGCAGCGGTTTGCCATCACGCAGAGCGGGACATGGCGAGTCGCACCAAAGGGTGCCGCCGATTAATGCGACGCAGACGTTCCGGGACGCGAGGATGCACCCATGCCCAAACGCCTTTGCCATTTTTTCCTCGCTGCCTTGGTGGCCCTGCTCGCTTTGATCTCGCGGGCTGAAGCGCAGGTCTCCGTTACTTTCCCGACGAGCGAATCCTCAATGGCCTTCGGCATCGTCGCAAGCGATGTGGACGTGGCCGGCGCGGTCGTGCTGTCGTCAACCACCCAGGCCGTGAGCGCCACTGGCGGCGCGCGCACCTTTGGCGGCACGACGGCGGCGCCGCGATTTCGCATCGGCCGAGGCAACAGCGGCGGCAACAATGCGACGACCTATACGATCACTTGGCCGGCATCTTTCACCGTGAGCAATGGCGCGCAAACGGCGACGGTGAACACAATCACCTGCTCCATTGTGGCATCAACCGCCCAGAACGCCTTCAATTGCACATCGGGAGGCACCGTGGGTTTGAGACGCAACGAGTATGTCGATATACGCCTCGGCGGCAGCCTTCAATTGCCGGCCAACCAAGCCCGCGGCAATTATGCCGGCACCCTGACTGTGACTGCGAATTGAGCCGTCAGGGGTCATGCATGACACGCTGTTTAGGTCTACATAGAGGCTCTAAGTTTTTGAAAGCGCCTCTCGCGGCCATGGCCGCGTTGGCTGCCGTCTATGCCGGCTCGGCAGCGCTGGCGGCGAGCGCCGGCAGCAACGTGACAGTCACCATTCTCGGCCCCAGCGCCGCCATTAGTTCTACAACCGGCATTTCAGTCACGGTCTCAGGTTTCACCCCCCTGGTCCCGGCCACGAGCCTTCAGGCTGGCCAGGGAACAGCCTCGCAGACCATTGGCACCGCAGGCTCCGCAGCGACAGGCGCGCCCGCGAGCGGCAGCACTTCCGTCGCCGCTACCGGCGGCACATCCGGTCTCCTATCGGGCGCAAGCGCCTCGCCTGGCACGTTTGTCGTGGCCGGCGAGGCCGGTCAAGCCTTCACCATCACCATGCCGACGCAATTGCTCGTAAACACCCCGAATGGCATGGTTCTGCTCAAGGACTTCCGGCACAGCGCCGGCACCACGCCGGCCGTTTTGGCCAATGGTCGCGTGCAAATCGCTTTCGGCGCGAATATCGAAACAGACCCGGCCGAAGTTCTGCCCTTGCTGGCGACCGCCTCGGGCGACACGGAAAATGTTCTCGTTCTGGAGGTTCAATCCGCCAGCGGCGACGGGGCAGTGCGACGCGTCACCGGGCGGCGCATCAACGCCTTTGCTATTCCCGATGACACGGGGGATGGCATTATGGTATTGATTTCATATAATTAGGGGCAGTATTTGGCGATCTTCTCCAGCGCGTCGGGGCACGCACCATGTTCGGATTGATCGGAACCGCACGTCAACGAGCCGCCGTCCTCGCGGCTGGAACGCTGGCCGCTTTCGCGTGCGGGCATAGCCAGCGCCTTGAGGCCCAAGGCCTCGGCGACTTCACGGTCACCCCGACCCGCCTCGTTTTCGAAGGCCGGGACTCCACCGAAATGGTGACGGTCGTCAACAGCAGCGCGCAGACCGCGACATTTCGCATCTCCTTCGTCCATATGCAGATGAGCGAAACCGGAGAACTGACGCAAATCGAGACGCTACCTGAGGGCTACAAGGCGGCAGAACCTATGCTGCGTTATGCCCCGCGTCAGATCGAAATCCCTCCCGGGCAAACGCAGGTTGTTCGCATTGCGTTGCGCAAACCCGAGGGACTCGCAGCAGGCGAATACCGCTCCCACATGTTCTTCCGCGCCGTTCCCGACGAATCGCGCGGCCAGGCGATCGAACAGGCCGGCGCCGGCGGCAGCGAGGGACTGCGTATCGAGTTGATCCCGATCTTCGGCATCACCATTCCCGCTATCGTTCGCCACGGCGAGATTTCAGCTAAAGCGGCCTTGAGCGAATTCGCTCTGGCGCGCAACAATGATCAACAGGTGCTGCGCTTCCGCATAGCCCGCGAAGGCGATTCCTCGCTCTATGGCGACGTCTCCGTGAATTACACCCCCCCTGGCGGCCAGGGGCGCGGAATAGTGATCGCGGAATTGAACCGTGTCGCCGTCTACCCTGAAGTCAGCCGGCGGCTAGTCGAAGTCGCGTTGCGCCCCCCTTCTGGAGTCTCGCTCGCTTCCGGCGGCACCCTGGAAATCACTTACCGTAGTGCCGACCCGTCGGCGGCCGTGCTGAGCGCGGGAACCTATAGGATTCCTTGACCCTTGGATGGGCCGGTAATCCCGCAGAAGATCAGCAGCACTTCACTTGGCAAGCTTCTCTTGCTCGCTGGGATGCTGGGGTTCGCCGAACCCGGCATGGCGCAGACGGCGCGCGCGCCCGGTTCGGAAGCCAGGCCGCCCATGGCATCGCCAGATTTCGCGCAGACGGCGCAAACTGAGGGGTCGGGCTCAGCCGCATCGTCAAGACTAACGCTCGGCAACACGCCGTTGAGTCGCGAGCCGGAAATACTATTGCTCGCGCTGCGTCTGCGTGATCTCACCCTAAACGACGACATGCAAGCCTTGCTCGACGGGCAAGTCCTTATGCTGCCGCTGCGCGACTTTGCGGCGTCGCTTGAGTTTCCAATCGCGGTTGATGCCGCCGCTGGCCGCGCCAGCGGATGGTTTCTCAGCGAGAACAGGCTGTTCTCGCTCGACCTACGGCGCGGCCTCGTCATCCTCGAGGGTCGTGAAAGTGCCTTCGATGTCGGACTCGCCAAAGTCTTCGACAACGACATCTATCTGGATATCCGTCTGCTCGCGCAATGGCTGCCGGTCGATATCCGCTATAACATCTCAGAACTCACGGCCATCGTCGAACCCCGGGAACGCCTGCCGATCGACGAGCGTCTGACGCGCGAGGCTTATCGCCAGCGCGTTCTTTTGAGGCCGACGGACAGATCAACTCTCAAAAAGATCGAGCTGCCTTACCAGGCTTGGTCGTTTCCCACTGTCGACGTTTCGACCGAAACGACGTTTCGACGCTCGCCATCGGGCATGTCTGGATATGGGAATTATGATCTGCTCGCTTACGGCGACCTCCTGTGGATGAATTCGGAGATTTACGTTAGCGGTGACGAAACAAGCCTCCGAGACGCTCGCATCAAACTGCAGCGCAAAGATCCCGGCGGCGAGGCTCTGGGCCCCCTTCAAGCGACCGAGTTCGGGGTCGGCGACATATCGACGCCGCAAATCGCCCTCGTGTCGAACGTCCAGCTTGGCCGAGGCGCGCTCGTTTCGAACATGCCTCTCGACATGCCCGACGAATTTGACCGGATCACGCTCGACGGCAGCTTGCCGCTAGGATGGGAGGTCGAACTTTACCGTAATGGAATCTTGCTGGATTTTCGAACCGCCACGGCGGATGGACGCTACGTGATTCCGAACGTGCCGCTAATCTACGGCGTCAACGTTCTTCGCCTCGTATTCTATGGCCCGCAAGGGCAACGGCGCGAAGAAGTCCGCCAGGTGAGAGTCGGCACCGAACAGATGTCTCCAGGCGAGGTCCGCTACAGATTCGCCCTCGCGCAGCACGACGAGCGCGTATTCGAGAGCTTGCGCAACGTCGCACGCGACGCGCGTTATGGCAGCGAAAGAGCCATGGGAAACGTCATGGTCGGCGCTGCCGATTGGCTTACCCTCGGCATGAACTTTTCAACGATTCCGACTTTGCAAGGCCAACAGGATTACTTCGGCAGCACCGCCATTCTGGCGATCGGCAACGTTTTGTGGCGCGGCGACGCGGTTCAGCAAAGCGAAACTGGCGGGGTCGCCGCCCGCCTTTCGGCCCAGACATCCGTCTTCGGCTATTCAGTTCTGGCCGAACACAATGCATTCGACCAATTCCGCAGCGAAAATATAGGATTGAACGAGACCGCATATCTGCAGAGCCGGTCGCGCCTGCGCACGGAAGGCATTTTTGACCTTCCCTATGCCGTCCAGATTCCGCTCAGCCTGACGCTGGACGACGACCGCTACGAAGACGGACGCCGCGACCTGCGTCTCTCCAACCGCCTGTTTTTCGGTTTTGATAGGACGTCATTCTCAAACACGCTTAACCTCGTCCAGACGCGCCGTGACGGCGAGGTCGATCGCGCCGTCACCGGCAGCTTTCTCGTCGGCGGATCGCTTTGGGATACGCGGCTGCGCGGGCAAGTGAACTATGAGGCCGCCCCTGACCACGGGATTACCGCCGCGAGCCTCACATTTGAACGTCCTCTCAACGACCGCATGCAAGCTCGCTTTGGCGTCCAACACAGTTTCGGCGACGAACCGAATACCATTTATTCAGCAGGGGTGAGCCACCGCTTCGATTCGTTCTATCTCGGCTTCCGTGCCGAGCATGACCAACAGCGAAACGAGAGTTTGGGCCTTTTCACCGTCTCGTTGTCTCTAGGCCCAGACCCGGTGCGTGGCCGGCCATGGATTTCGAGCACTCGCTCCTCCGATTCGGGCAGCTTCGTCGGGCGGATGTTCCTCGATAAGGATAGCGACGGCATCTATAATCCCAATGCCGGCGACACTCCTCTGCCCGGCACTCGCCTGGCTGTAGATGGCCGCCCGCGCGGCGATCGCGCCAATGAAGACGGCTTGGTGTTGTTGCGTGGACTGCCCGCCTATCGGGAAACGGGAATCGGCATAGATCGCGGCAGCCTGGGCGACCCCTTCCTCACCGCAAGCACAACCGGCGTCAAGGTCGTCCCTCGCCCCGGCACCTCCGCTGTCCATGATTTTCCTGTCACCACCACAGGTGAAATCGATGGCACTGTTTATCGCGTCGTCGGCGATAACGCTCTAGCCGTTTCCGGCGCGATCATCCAACTCTTGGCCGAGGACGGCACGGTGGCGCGCGAAGCTCGCTCCGCCTATGACGGTTTTTATCTTTTCGATTTCGTCCCGCCAGGCACCTATTCCATCCGCATCGATCCTGGTCAGGCGAAGGCGCTCGCAATCCGGCAACAAACAGACCTTCGCCCCGAGATCAAAGGCGACGGCGCAGTCGTCTCCAACCAAAACCTGATCATGATTCCAGAATAAGTTTTCGCGAACCGAGAGGTCTTGCGCGCAACCCTAGTAGGATCGAGCTCAAGAGAATTATTCCTTCTCGCCGCCCTTCTCCACCGCGACGATGTCCTTCTCGGTGAAGAGATATTCCTTCAACTCCTTGGCGAAGGTTTCGTCGTTGCGGCGCAGCCATTCGATCGCCATGCAGGCGTGCTCGACCTCCTCCTTCATATTGTGAAGCAGGATGCGCTTGAGGCTCTCGTCCTCGCAATCGTCGGCGCGCTGGCGATACCAGTCGGTCGCTTCCAACTCCTCCATCAAGGAGACGATGGCCTGGTGCATCGCCAGGGTCTTTTTCGACAGGCGTTCGCGCGGGGCGTGGAGGTCTTCGCTGGACATGGCTTTCCCTTCGGCGGTGTGTGGACTCGCTCTCTGGGAACTAACGCCTCAAGCGGCTCAGGGTTTCCTCAGCAAATGAATGAGGCTCGACGTGTCCCAGCGTCCGCCCCCGCCCGCCTGCACCTCGGCATAGAACTGGTCGACCAGCGCCGCGACCGGCAGGCGCGCGCCGTTGCGCCGCGCTTCCGCCAGGCAGATGCCGAGGTCCTTGCGCATCCAATCGACGGCGAAGCCGAACTCGAATTTTCCCTCCGCCATGGTCTTGCCGCGGTTCTCCATCTGCCAGGATTGCGCCGCGCCCTTGGAGATGACGCCGAGCAGCTTCTCCACATCCAGCCCGGCCTTCTGCGCGAAAGCGACGCCTTCCGACAGGCCCTGCACCAGGCCGGCGATGCAGATCTGGTTGACCATTTTGGACAACTGGCCGCTGCCCGCCGGCCCCATCAGCGTCACCGCCTTGCCATAGGCTTTCATCGCCGCCTCGGCCTTGGCGAAGGTCGCCGCCGCGCCGCCGACCATGACGGTCAGCTGGCCGTTCTCCGCGCCGGCCTGCCCGCCCGACACGGGCGCGTCGAGGAAGCCGAGCCCCCGCGCCTGCGCCGCCTGCTCAAGCTCGCGCGCGATGTCGGCCGAGGCCGTGGTGTGATCGACGAAGACCGCGCCTTGCGCCATGCCGGCGAATGCGCCGTCCGGTCCCAGCGTGACGGCGCGCAGATCGTCGTCGTTGCCGACGCAGGCGAAGACGATGGCCGCGTCCTTGGCTGCGGCGGCCGGCGTCGGCGCCGCATGGCCCTTATGATGCACCATCCATTCGGCGGCCTTGGTCGCCGTGCGGTTATAGACCGTCACCGCATAGCCGGCCTTCGCCAGATGGCCCGCCATGGGAAAGCCCATGACGCCCAAGCCCAGAAACGCGACCTTTTCGCCAGCCATAAGCCTGCTCCATCGTTCAAACCGATGCAGCACTATAGCAACGGACAAAAAGAAAGGGGCCTCTCGCGAGGCCCCTTCCCGTTTCGTCAGGCGTATGCGTCGGCTTAGAAGTCCATGCCGCCGCCCGCCGGCATGGCCGGCGCGGCCTTCTTCTCCGGCTTGTCGGCGATCATCGCTTCCGTGGTGATCAGCAGGCCGGCCACCGAGGCGGCGTCCTGCAAGGCGGTGCGCACGACCTTGGTCGGGTCGATGATGCCGGCCTTCACCAGGTTCTTATATTCGCCGTTCTGCGCGTCATAGCCGTGGTTGGCGTCGGAGCTTTCCATCAGCTTGCCGACCACCACGGCGCCGTCGACGCCGGCGTTCTCGGCGATCTGCCGGGCCGGAGCCTGGAGCGCCTTGCGGATGATGTCGACGCCGACCTTCTGGTCGTCGTTCGCCGGCTTCACCGCGTCGAGCGCCTTGAGCGAGTAGAGCAGCGCGGTGCCGCCGCCCGGAACGATGCCTTCCTCGACGGCCGCGCGGGTCGCGTGCAGCGCGTCGTCGACGCGGTCCTTGCGCTCCTTCACCTCGACTTCCGACGCGCCGCCGACCTTGATCACCGCAACGCCGCCGGCCAGCTTGGCCAGACGCTCTTGCAGCTTTTCCTTGTCGTAATCGGACGTCGTCTCCTCGATCTGCGCCTTGATCTGGGCGACGCGGGCCTGAATGTCGGCCTTCTTGCCGACGCCGTCGACGATGGTCGTGTTGTCCTTGTCGATCACGACCTTCTTGGCGCGGCCGAGCATGTCGATGGTGACGTTCTCGAGCTTCAAGCCGAGATCCTCGGAGATGACCTGGCCCTTGGTCAGCACCGCGATGTCTTCCAGCATCGCCTTGCGGCGGTCGCCGAAGCCCGGCGCCTTGACGGCGGCGATCTTGAGGCCGCCGCGCAGCTTGTTGACGACCAGCGTGGCCAGCGCCTCGCCCTCGACGTCCTCGGCGATGATCAGCAGCGGCTTGCCGCTCTGGATCACCTTCTCCAGGACCGGAATCAGCGCCTGCAGGCCCGAGAGCTTCTTCTCATGGATGAGGATGTAGGGATCCTCCAGCTCCACGGTCATCTTCTCCGGGCTGGTGACGAAATAGGGCGACAGGTAGCCGCGGTCGAACTGCATGCCTTCGACGACGTCCAGTTCGGTTTCGAGGCCCTTGGCCTCCTCGACCGTGATGACGCCCTCGTTGCCGACCTTCTCCATCGCCTTGGCGAGCATGTCGCCGATCTCGCGGTCGCCGTTGCCCGAGATCGTGCCGATCTGGGCGATCTCGGCGTTGCTGGTGACTTTCTTGCTGCGCTTCTTGAGATCGGCCACCACGGCCTCGACCGCCAGGTCGATGCCGCGCTTGAGGTCCATCGGGTTCATGCCCGCCGCGACCGCCTTGGCGCCCTCGCGGACGATGGCGCTGGCGAGAACGGTGGCGGTGGTGGTGCCGTCGCCGGCGGCGTCGTTGGTCTTGGACGCGACCTCGCGGACCATCTGCGCGCCCATGTTCTCGAACTTGTCGGACAGCTCGATCTCCTTGGCGACGGAGACGCCGTCCTTGGTGATGCGCGGCGCGCCGAACGACTTTTCGATGACGACGTTGCGGCCCTTCGGGCCGAGCGTCACCTTCACCGCGTCGGCGAGAATCTCGACGCCGCGCAGCATCCGCGTGCGCGCGTCGGTGGAGAACACAACTTCTTTCGCAGCCATGTTTCAAGCTCCTGATGTCTGGTGGCGCTTTAGGCGGCCTTGGCGACTTTGACGTTCTCGACCACGCCGAGAATGTCGCTCTCTTTCATGATCAACAGCTCCTCGCCGTCGATCTTCACTTCTGTGCCGGACCATTTGCCGAACAGGATGCGGTCGCCGACCTTGACGTCGAGCGGCGTCACTTGCCCCTGCTCGTCGCGCACGCCCGGGCCGACGGCGATCACCTCGCCCTGGCTCGGCTTTTCCTTGGCGGTGTCGGGGATGATGATGCCGCCCGCGGTGCGCTGATCCTCTTCGATGCGGCGAACGAGGACGCGGTCATGGAGTGGACGGAAACGCATGGAAGAACCTCCTCTCTTGGAGACAAAGGTTTTGATGTGTTTTGGCTCAATGGCAGCCGCCGGACGCTCGAAAATACGGCGTGCCGACGCCCCCGTGCAGCGATTTAGGAAAACCCCAATTTTCCTTCAAGAGGCTGGCAGCACTTTTTCATGGTGGCTGCTAATGCATTGAAAAATATGGTTTTAATTGCCAAACCGTGACGGATTCTGCATCGTTACAGAGGTGTTATCGATTGTCCGAGGTGCGTGCATCATGCTCACTCCGTCGCCGTCCGCGTCCGATGAAAACGCCCTGGCTTTGCAGCTCAAGGGCTACCGCCTGGCCACCGTCGAAATCATCTACCGGATGCCCGACCATCCGGACCTGCTGCAAAGCTTCCTTTGGCAGCAATACGACATTGCGCCGGATTATCCGACGCTGCGCAAATTCCTCGATTACTGGCGCGCGAACATCGAAGCGACCATCCACAGCATCCGCATGGCCAACCGCGAGCTGGTGAGCGCCGCCGAGATGCGCCTGCCCGGCGCTTACCTCCGCCTGCACTAAGAGCGGGGCAAAAAGAAAGGGGCCGCGATTGCGGCCCCTTCCCGTCTCGTAGGCTGATGGAGGATGGACTTAGAAGTCCATCTCGCCCGGACTTCTTTAGAAGTCCATGCCACCCATGCCGCCCATGCCGCCGCCCGGCATCGCCGGCATGGCATCTTTCTTCTCCGGCTTGTCGGCGATCATCGCTTCCGTGGTGATCAGCAGACCGCCGACCGAGGCGGCGTCCTGCAGCGCGGTGCGCACGACCTTCGTCGGGTCGATGATGCCGGCCTTGACCAGATCTTCGAAGTTGCCGGTCTGGGCGTTGTAGCCGTAGTTGCTATCCTTGCTCTCCATCAGCTTGCCGGCGATGACGGCGCCATCGGCGCCGGCATTCTCGGAAATCTGACGGACGGGAGCCTGGAGCGCCTTGCGGACGATCTCGACGCCGACCTTCTGATCCGCGTCGGCGACTTCCAGCTTGTTCAGCGCCTTGATCGCGTAGAGCAGCGCGGTGCCGCCGCCCGGGACGATGCCTTCCTCGACGGCCGCGCGGGTGGCGTGGAGGGCGTCGTCAACGCGGTCCTTGCGCTCCTTCACCTCGACTTCCGACGCGCCGCCGACCTTGATCACCGCAACGCCGCCGGCCAGCTTGGCCAGACGCTCTTGCAGCTTTTCCTTGTCGTAATCGGACGTCGTCTCTTCGATCTGCGCCTTGATCTGCGAGATGCGCGCCTGGATGTCGGACTTCTTGCCGACGCCGTCGACGATCGTGGTGTTTTCCTTCGTCATCGAGACCTTCTTGGCCTTGCCAAGCATGTCGATGGTGACGGTCTCGAGCTTAATGCCGAGATCTTCGGAGATCACCTGACCGCCCGTGAGGGTGGCGATGTCTTCGAGCATCGCCTTGCGGCGATCGCCGAAGCCCGGCGCCTTCACGGCCGCGACCTTCAGGCCGCCGCGCAGCTTGTTGACGACCAGCGTGGCCAGAGCCTCGCCTTCGATGTCCTCGGCGATGATGACGAGCGGACGGCCGCTCTGCACCACGGCTTCGAGCAGCGGCAGCATGGCCTGCAGGCCGGACAGCTTCTTCTCGTGGATGAGGATCAAGGGATCGTCGAGCTCGGCGATCATCTTGTCGGCGTTGGTGATGAAGTACGGCGACAGGTAGCCGCGATCGAACTGCATGCCCTCGACGACGTCCAGTTCGGTCTCGAGGCCCTTGGCCTCCTCGACCGTGATGACGCCTTCCTTGCCGACCTTGTCCATCGCCTCGGCGATCATCTTGCCGATGGCGACTTCGCCGTTGGCCGAGATGGTGCCGACCTGGGCGATCTCTTCGCTCGACTTGACCTTCTTGGAGCGCTTCTTCAGGTCGTCGATGACGGCTTCGACCGCGAGGTCGATGCCGCGCTTCAGGTCCATCGGGTTCATGCCGGCCGCGACCGACTTGACGCCTTCGCGGATGATCGAAGCGGCGAGTACGGTGGCGGTGGTGGTGCCGTCGCCCGCTTCGTCGTTGGTACGCGACGCGACTTCACGGACCATCTGCGCGCCCATGTTCTCGAACTTGTCGGTAAGCTCGATTTCCTTGGCGACGGAGACGCCGTCCTTGGTGATGCGCGGAGCGCCGAACGACTTCTCGATGACGACGTTGCGGCCCTTCGGGCCGAGAGTCACCTTCACCGCGTCGGCGAGGATCTCGACGCCGCGCAGCATGCGCGTGCGGGCATCGGTGGAGAACTTAATGTCTTTGGCTGCCATTTTTCCGGTTCCTTACTCGACGATGCCCATGATGTCGGATTCTTTGATGATCAGCATGTCGTCGCCGTCCACCTTCACTTCGGTGCCGGACCACTTGCCGTAAAGGACGCGGTCGCCTTTCTTGACGTCCAGAGCGACGAGCTTGCCGTCATCGCCGCGCACGCCGGGACCGACGGCGACGACTTTGCCCTCCTGGGGCTTTTCCTTGGCGGTGTCGGGGATGATGATGCCGCCCGCGGTCTTGGTCTCGGCCTCGAGGGGCTTCACCAAAACGCGGTCGTGCAGGGGCCGAAACTTCATTGTCTGGCTCTCCGTGAGAGATTGGGGAAAAGAATTTCATCGCGGGACGGTGCCGGCTTGTGGCCGATCGGCTGTTAGCACTCCCGTCCTTTGAGTGCCAGATACCTAGGCCTATAGCCGGCGAGAGTCAAGCAGCCCAAAGGCTTGATCGGCGTTTATTGCAGGAATATGAGGGCCTTGTAGCCCGTGGCCGGGATTTCGCCCTAAGACGCTTTCCGCCGATCGAAACGCGCGGCGGTCTCGGCATCCATACCGACCGTCAGCCGCACCAGCCCGTCCTCGCCGTCATCGCGGCCGAGCACGTCGGCATGGTCGTAGAGCCAGGCGATGGCCGCGCCATCGCCCGCCGGCAAGGCCAGCTCGCGCACCTCGCGCCCGACGCTCAGGCGGTCGTCGAGCAATTGCAGCAGCCCGTCGCAGCCTTCGCCCGTCAGCGCCGAGACGGCGACGACGTCGGGATCGCGCGCGGTGACGGACAGGAGGCGCTGGCGCGCCCCCTCCTCCAGCCGGTCGAGCTTGTTCAGCACCTCGACGACGCGGGTTTCCGCCTCGGCATCGACGCCGAGCTGGGTCAGCACGCCCAGCACGTCCTCGCGCTGGGCGTCGCTATCCTCGTGCGAGACGTCGCGCACATGCAGGATGACGTCGGCACCCAGCACCTCTTCGAGAGTGGCGCGGAAGGCGGCGACGAGATCGGTCGGCAGGTCGGAGATGAAGCCCACCGTGTCGGACATGATGACGCGCCGGCCCGACGGCAGCTTGATCGCGCGCATCGTCGGATCGAGCGTGGCGAACAGCAGATCTTTCGCCAGGACGTCCGCTTTGGTCAGGCGGTTGAACAGCGTCGATTTGCCGGCGTTGGTGTAACCGACCAGGGCGACGATCGAATAGGGCACGCGGTCGCGCGCCTTGCGATGCAGCGCGCGGGTGCGCCGGACGTCCTCCAGCTCGCGCTTGAGCTTGGCGATGCGCTCGCCGATCAGGCGGCGGTCGGCCTCGATCTGGGTTTCGCCGGGGCCGCCAAGGAAGCCGAAGCCGCCGCGTTGGCGCTCCAAGTGGGTCCACGACCGCACCAGGCGGCTGCGCTGATAATTGAGCGAAGCCAGCTCGACCTGCAACCGGCCTTCGCGCGTGCGGGCGCGGGCGCCGAAAATTTCGAGGATCAGGCCGGTGCGGTCGATGACCTTGCACTTCCAGGCCAGCTCCAGGTTGCGCTGCTGCACCGGGGTGAGCGCGGCGTCAACGACGACGACCTGCACCTCCTCCGCCTCGATGGTCTCTTTCAAGCGCTCGACCACGCCGCCGCCGAGCAGCGTGCTGGGCTTGGGCTGGCGCAGCGGCGCGACCTCGGCATGGACGACCTCCAGCTCGATCGCCAGCGCCAAGCCGACGGCTTCTTCCAGCCGGTTCGCCGGATCGCGCGCGGCCTGCGCTTCGGAGCGCGCGCCGCTGCGGAAATCGGGATGGACGACGATGGTGCGGCCGGAGGTCGCGCGCGTTTCGACCTTGCCGGTCAGGTTGACGTTCTGATCGGGCGCGTTCCGGTGTTCGGCGCCAAACTTACCGGGGGAAGATCTACGGCTTTTCTTGGACGCGCCCCGGACCTCGTCGGTCCGGGGGCTGTCATCGCCTGCCGTATGGGCGTCGCGAGTTTCGTCGTCGCGGGGCAATGGGAATCCGTTATTCCTGTTCCGGCTCGAAGAGCTGGATCGGCGTCGTCGGCATGACGGTGGAGATCGCGTGCTTGTAGACGAGCTGGGAGTGGCTGTCGCGGCGGAGCAGCACCGAGAAATTGTCGAACCAGGTCACGATGCCCTGGAGCTTGACGCCGTTAACAAGAAAGACCGTCACGGAAGTTTTGTTTTTGCGGATGTTGTTCAGGAACACGTCCTGGAGGTTCTGGGATTTTTCTGAAGACATTTTTGACCTCGTTTTTCTTTAGCTTTTCGCATTATTGCAAAGGTTGGCCGCGGCCGCCACGCACATGCCGCGAAGGTGTCCCGAACTCACGAAGTTCTGAAACCCCGTGTGTCATATAGGACCTTATAGGCCCCGCACAAGGGCCGTGAGGGCGGCGAAATCGGGTAGCGTCCAGACCCCGCCAGAGGCTTGAGGAATCAGCATTTCTTGCGGGATCGGCTCGCCCGTTGGCTCGCCGATCAGGAAGCCCGACAGGCCGGCGTTGCGCGCGCATTCGAGATCGACCGCGCCGTCGCCGACGAACCATACGTTGGCATTCCGTTCGATGCCGGTGCCGGCCAGCGCCATGTCGACGGGCTCGACCGCCGGCTTGTCGCGCGCCGCGTCCATCGCGCCGACGAGCGCGCCGAAGCGCGCGTTCCAGCCGAGCCGTTCCGCCTCGAAGCGGAGGTATTTTCCCGTCTTGTTGCTGACCACCGCGAGATAGACGCCGCGGTTCCGCAGCTCGTCGAGCAGTTCCGCCGCGCCGTCCTTCACGCGCAGCGTGTCGAGATGCACTTCGGCGAAGCTGCGGTAATAGATGTCGCGCGCCTTCTCCCAGCGTTCGCCGAACAATTGCGGGAAGCTGTCGCGCAACGAGCGCTGGATGCGGCGCTTCGCCTCTTCGAGCGACCAGGGTTGGTGCCCCATGGCGACGAGGGTGCGGTTCACGGCGGCATGGATCGCCGGCCAGCTGTCGACCAGGGTATTGTCCCAATCGAACAGGACGGCGACGGGCTTCGGCGGAACCGGGCGCCCCGGGAACGGGTCCATGCGCCCGCTCAGGCTTTCGCCATATGGGCGAGATAATGCGCGCGGAGCTTCTGGGCGAAAGGCCCCGGCTTGCCGCTACCGATGGCCTTGCCGTCGAGACGCGTCACCGGCATGACGAAATTGGTCGAGCTGGTGATGAACGCTTCCTTCGCCTTGCGCGCCTCCTTCAAGCTGAAGACGCGCTCCTCGATCTTCATCTTTTCGGCGCGCGCCAGCGCCAGCACGGCGAGGCGGGTGACGCCGTTGAGAATCTCATGGCCGGCCGGGCGCGTCACCAGCGCGCCTTTGGCGCTGACGATCCAGGCGTTCGTCGAGGAGCCCTCGGTGACGTCGCCGTCCGCGTCCACCAGCCAGGCTTCGTAAGCCCCCCGCTCCTTCGCCGCCTGCTTGGCGAGCACGTTGGGCAGCAGGGACAGCGATTTGATGTCGCAGCGCCCCCAGCGGATGTCGGGCAGCGAGACGACATCGACGCCGCGCGCCACCAGCTTAGGGTCCGCCGGCTTCAGCCGCTTGGCCGTGACGACGATGGAGGGCTGCGCCTTTTTCGGAAAGACATGGTCGCGCGGCGCGACGCCGCGCGTGATCTGCATATAGACGATGCCGTCCTTGACGCCGTTGCGGCGGATCACTTCGGCGACGACATGGCCGAGCGCGGCGCGCGACATCGGCGCGGCGATCCGCATCTCGTCGAGCGAGCGGTCCAGCCGCCGCCAATGCAGCGCGGGATCGACCAGGCGGCCGCCGGCGATGGTGATGACCTCATAGACGCCGTCGGCGAACTGATAGCCGCGGTCGTCGATATGGACGGCGGCGCGGCGGTGCTCGACATACTGGCCGTTGACGTAGGCGATGCGGGGCATGAACGGAAACCTGAACTCAGAAAAACTCGAGGCCGGCGGAAAACATCTTCTCGACCTTGCGGACGTCGGCGGCGGTGGCGAACAGCACCACCCGGTCCTTCGGCTTGATGACCGTGTCCGGGTCCGGCACGATCACTTCTTCGCCGCGCACCAGCGCGCCGATGATGACGCCTTCGGGGAAGCCGACATCCTTCAGCGCCTTGCCGACGGCGCTCGACGTCTCCAGCGCCTCGACCTCGATCGCCTCGCCGAACCCGTCGCCCAGCGAATGCACGGCGCGGATACGGCCGTGGCGGATGTGCTGGAGGATGGTCGAGACGGTGATGGCGCGCGGGCTGACGATGACGTCGATGCCGAGCGAAGAGACCAGCGGCGTGAAGTTCGTCGCGTTGATCAGCGTGATCGCCCGCTTGCAGCCGGCGCGCTTGGCGAGCAGCGAGGCGAGGATGTTCACCTCGTCCTCGTTGGTGACGGCGATCACCGCCTCGGCCGAGCCGACGTTGGCCTCGTCGAGAATCTCCGGATCGAGGGCGTCGCCGTTCAGCACCACGGTGCGCCGCAATTCCAGCGCGATCTTCTCGGCGCGGGCCTTGCCATGCTCGATGATCTTGGCCGAGACGCCGGGATGATCCTCTAGCTCGCGCGCGATATAGCGGCCGATGTTGCCGCCGCCGAGGATGACGATGCGGCGCGCCGTCGCCTCCTCATGGCCGAAGGCCATCATGGCGCGGCTGACATGCTGGGCGTCGGCGACGAAATAGACCTCGTCGCCGATCAGCATCGCGTCGTCCGCGTCGGGCACGAAGCCTTTGCCGTCGCGCATGATGCCGACGACGGTCATGTTCAGGTCGGGGAACAGCCCGGTGAGCTGGCGCAGCGGCGTGTTCACGATCGGCGTGTCGGCGGTGCAGCGCACGCCGATCACACGGACCTTGCCGTCGGCCAGCGGAATCATGTCGAACGCGCCCGGCACCCAGAGGCGGCGCGTCACCGCGCGGCCGACTTCAAGTTCGGGCGAGATGATCGAATCGATCGGCATGTTCTCGCGGTTGAACAGGTCCGACCAGATCGGCTGAAGGTAGCTTTGGTGGCGGACGCGCGCGATCTTGGTCGGCACGTCGAACAGCGAATGCGCCACCTGGCAGGCGATCATGTTCACCTCGTCCGAATAGGTGACGGCGATGATCATGTCGGCGTCGCGCACGCCGGCGGCTTCCAGAACGTCCGGATGCGAGGCGAATCCCTCCATCGCGCGGACGTCGAGGGTGTCGGCGATCTTGCGCACCAGCTCGGGCGACTGGTCGATGACGGTGACGTCGGCGTTCTCGCCGGCGAGATGGCGGACGATGCTGGTGCCGACCTGGCCCGCGCCGCAGACGATGACTTTCATGGCGGTCCTATGTCGTCGGCGCGTCGCCGTTCGTCAAGCCGAGCGACTTCAGCTTGCGGTGGAGCGCCGAGCGCTCCATCCCGACGAACGATGCGGTGCGCGTGATGTTGCCGCCGAAGCGCAGGATTTGCGCGGCGAGATATTCGCGTTCGAACACTTCGCGCGCCTCGCGCAGCGGCAGCGCCATCATCTCGCCGGACTTGTCCCAGCGCAGCACGGCGGGGCTGATGTCCAGAATCTCCGGCGGCAGCATGTCGGCGCGGATTTTCGCGCTGGCGTCGCCGGGCGCCATGATCAGCATCCATTCGATGGCGTTGCGCAGCTGGCGCACGTTGCCCGGCCAGCTGTGGGCCTGCAGCGCGGTCATGGCGTCGTCGCCGATCTCGCGCTCCGGCAGGCCCGAGGAGCGCGCCGCCATCTGCATGAAATGGCGCACCAGCAGCGGGATGTCCTCGCGCCGCTCCTTGAGCGGCGGCACCCGGATCGGCACCACGCTGAGGCGGTAATAAAGATCTTCGCGGAAGCGGCCGGAGGCGATCTGCTCCTGCAGGTCGCGGTTGGTCGAGGCGATGACCCGCACGTCGACCGCCACCTTGGTCGTGCCGCCGACGCGCTCGAAGGTCTGCTCTTGGAGCACGCGGACGATCTTGCCTTGGGTGACGAGCGGCATATCGCCGACCTCGTCCAAGAACAGCGTGCCACCATGGGCGTTCTCGAAGGTGCCGGTCTTGCGCGGGCTGCCCGGCCCTTCGACCCCGGCCTCGACGCCGAACAGCGCCATCTCGATATGTTCGGGCGTCATCGCCGCGCAATTGACCGGCACGAACGGCCCGGCGCTGCGGCCCGAGCGGGTATGGATCAGGCGGGCGACGACCTCCTTGCCGACGCCGGGCGGGCCGCCGATCAGCACGCGGCTGTTGGTCGGCGCGACCTTGTCGATGGTGGCGCGCAATTGGTTGGCGAGCTGCGATTCGCCGACCAGCGCCAATTCGCCCCCGGCGCGCATCTTCAGCTCGGCATTCTCGCGGCGCAGGCGCGACGCCTCGATGGCGCGTTCGACCACCAGCAGCAGCCGGTCGGCCTTGAACGGCTTTTCGATATATTCGTAGGCGCCCTTCTTGATCGCGGTGACGGCCGTCTCGATGTTGCCGTGGCCGCTGATCATGACGACCGGCAGGTCGGCGTGGTCCTTGCGGATCTGGTCGAGAATCTCCAGGCCGTCGAGGCGCGAATTGTGCAGCCAGATGTCGAGGATGACCAGGCTCGGCCGGCGCGCCTGGATCGCCGCCAGGGCCGAATCGCTGTCGGCCGCGTCGCGCGTCTGGTAGCCCTCGTCACGCAGCACGCCCGACATCAACATCCGGATGTCGGCTTCGTCGTCAACGATCAGGATGTCATGACTCATGGGCGGACGGTCTTGCGCGCAAGCTGACGGGGAATGGAATCGAGGACGCCGTTATCGGAGAGCGCCGCCGTCTCGGCGCCCGAATGTATGTCGGCGGATTTGAAAATCAAGCTGACGCGCGCGCCGCCTTCGGGGCGGTCCTCGATGAGCAGTTCGCCGCCGTGATCTTCCATGATTTTGCGCACGATGGCCAGCCCCAGGCCGGTGCCGTGCGATTTTGTGGTGACGTAAGGGTCGGTCAGGCGGTGGCGCTTGTCGGGCGGCAGGCCGAGGCCGTTGTCCTCGACCGTCACGGCCAGCCGGCCCTCCTCCTGGCTCAAGGATAGGCGGATTTCGCCGTCGCCCTGGCCCGGATTGCCGGCGACGGCCGCTGCCGGCCCGCCGGCGCAGCGCTCGCTCACCGAATCGGCGGCGTTGAGCAGCAGGTTGGTCAGCGCCTGGCCGATCTGGCGCGAATCGCACAGGAAGGGCAGCGCCGCCGCCGGCAGATCGTCCTGGTAGCGGATCGCCGGATTGGCGCTCTGCTGCAGAAACAGCGCCCGGCGCAGGATGTCGAGCAGGTCGCACTCCTTCATCTCCGGCGCCGGCATGCGCGCGAAGGAGGAGAATTCGTCGATCATGCCGCCGATGTCGTCGACCTGGCGGATGATCGTGTCGATGCACATCTTGAAGGTGTCGGGATCGCTCTGCACCTCGGCGAGATATTTGCGGCGCAGGCGTTCGGCCGAAAGCTGGATCGGCGTCAGCGGATTCTTGATCTCGTGCGCCAGGCGGCGGGCGACGTCGGACCAGGTCGCCTTGCGCTGCGCCGCCAGCATTTCGGTGATGTCGTCGAAGGTGACGACATAGCCGCTCACCTGCGTCAGCCGCCCCTCGCCCGCCTCGCCGACGATGCGGACCATCAGCGTGCGCGGCCGGCCGTCGCGCACCAGGTCGACCTGCGCCTCGTGCAGCCGGTTGGGCCGCCGGCGCGCCGCGTCGAGCAGCGCCTCGACTTCCGGCAGCGCGTCGGCCAGCGGCCGGCCGATCATCGAATAGAGGTCGCTGCCGAGCAGGCGGACGGCGGTGCGGTTGGGGAAATTGATGCGCCCCTGGGAATCCAGGCCGACGACGCCGGCCGACACGCCGGACAGCACCGCCTCGATGAAGCGGCGGCGGGTGTCGACCTGGCGGTTGGCCTCGATCAGCTCCGAGCGCTGCGTCGAAAGCTGGTCGGTCATGCGGTTGAAGGCGCGCGACAGGCTGCCGAGCTCGTCGTTCGGCGCGCCCTCTTCGACATGGGCGGTGAGATCGCCGGCGCGCACGCGCTCGGCGGCGTTGATCAGCGCGCTGATCGGCTTGGCGAGCTGGTTGGCGAGCGCCAGGCCGACCCATACGGCCGCCAGCAGCAGCAGCAGCGCGACCATGACGAAGATCATGGCGAAGGTGATCTGCAGGCCGGAGCGCCGGGCGTCGAGCGTCTCGTAAGCGCGCGCCGCCTCCTGCGTGCTCTCCATGTGGTTGATGACCTTCGGATCGACGAAACGGCCGACGTAGAGATAGGCGTCGTAGAGGCCGTCGAGCCGGGTCAGGGCGCGCACCCGATCGTCGGTGTTGGAAACGAAAATCACGGTCTCGCCGCCCCGCGCGCGGTCCAGCGCGTCGGGCGCGATCGGCTCGAACTCGAGCACGAAGCTGAGGCGCGAGCGCGCCAGCACACGCCCGGTCTCGTCGAAGATCACCGCTTCGCTCAGCGAGCGCAGCAGCGCCTGGGTATCGACCAGCGAGTTGAGGCGCTGCGGATTGTCGTAGACGCTGGGGCCGACGCGGTTGATGTCGTTGGCCATGGCGAGGATTTCGCCGCGGATGACGTTCTGGTGCTCCTGCACGTAGGCTTCGGCGACGGCGAGCGATTCGCGCACGGCGGTCCGCACGCGATTGTCGAACCAGGATTCGACGCCGATGTTGAAGAACAACGCCGAGAACACGGCGACGACGATGGCCGGCGTGGCGGCGAGCGCGCTGAATAGCACGACGAGCCGCACATGCAGGCGCGAGCCGGCCGAGCCGCGCCGCCGCTCGGCCCAGATCTCGACGATGCGGCGCGCGATGATGCTGCCGAGCGCGAGCAGCAGCACCAGGTCGATGTTGAGCAGTAGCAGCAGGCTGTTGGTCGAGGCGGTGAGCGGCGACGAGCCGGTCAGCGTCAGATAGGTCGCGGTGCCGGCGATGACGGCGAGCACCGCCAAGGCGACGGCGAGCTTGCGCTCCAACCCGACGCGCGTCGCCCAGGCGGTCAAACGCTCGCGCCGGCCGGGCGCCGATTGGGGCTCCGCTTCGGACTGGGGGGCGGAATTAGGGGCAGACGGGGGAACGGCCGGAAGTGCGGCGGTCTCCGACAAGGCGGGATCTGGCGAGACGGGAATGCTCATGCGGGGGGTGGCTCGCCTCGGCCGGCCGAAGCCGCCCGGCTGGCGACGACGGCCCGACCGTCCTCTACCGGGTCAGGGCCAGGAGCCGGCGAAAACCGCCAGCCCCTTGGTGCGGCTCATTTTATGCCGCGGATGACCTGGATGTCCAATTCGCGAAGCTTCTTGCGCAGGGTGTTGCGGTTGAGGCCGAGCAGGCTCGCCGCCTTGATCTGGTTGCCCCGCGTCGCCGCCAGGCTGAGATTGAGCAGCGGGCGCTCGACTTCGCGCAGGATGCGGTCGTAGAGACCCGGCGGCGGCAGCCCGTCGCGATGGGCGGCGAAATAGTCGCGCAGGTGGCGCTCGACCGACCCGGTCAGGCTCTCGGCCTTCTCCTGCTCGACCATCGGCGCGGCGCTGGTCTCGGCCAGTTCCGCCTCGATCACGTCGAGGCCGATGGTCTCCTGGGAATAGAGCGCGGCCAGGCGGCGCACCAGGTTTTCCAGCTCGCGCACGTTGCCGGGCCAGCGATAGGCCTTCAAACGCTCCATGGCGGCGTCGTCGAGCCGCTTCGCCGGCAATCCTTCGGCGGCGGCCTGGGCGAAGAAATGGCGCACCAGGGCCGGCGTGTCCTCCGTGCGCTCGCGCAGCGGGGGCAGGCGGATCGGCACTACGTTCAGGCGATAGAACAGGTCCTCGCGGAACAGGCCCTGGCGGATGAGCTGGCGCAGGTCGCGGTGGGTCGCGGCGATGATGCGGACATTGGTGCGGATCGGCGTGCGGCCACCCACCGTGGTGTATTCGCCCTCTTGCAGCACGCGGAGCAGGCGCGTCTGCGCCTCCAGCGGCATATCGCCGATCTCGTCGAGGAACAGCGTACCGCCCTCTGCCTGCTCGAAGCGGCCGATATGGCGCGTGGTCGCGCCGGTGAAAGCGCCGCGCTCGTGGCCGAACAGCTCGCTCTCGATCAGTTCGCGCGGGATCGCCGCCATGTTGATGGCGACGAACGGGCCGTTGCGGCGCTTGCCGTAATCGTGCAGCGCTCGGGCGACCAATTCCTTGCCGGTGCCCGATTCGCCGTTGATCGTCACGGTGAGGTCGGTGCCGATCAGGCGCGCCAGCGTGCGGTAGATCTCCTGCATCGCCGGCGAGCGACCGATCAGCGGCAACTGCTCCTCGCTCTCCTCGGCCTGGGCCTCGCCGTTGGCCGCCGAGGGCGCCGGCGCGGTCAGCGCGCGCTTGACGACGTTGACCAGCTCGTTGAGGTCGAACGGCTTGGGCAGATATTCGAACGCGCCGCGCTGCGCCGCGGTCACGGCGGTCTTCAGCGTGTTCTGCGCGCTCATGACGACGATGCGCAGGTCGGGCCGGACCTTGCGGATGCGCGGGATCAGGTCGAGGCCGTTCTCGTCGGGCAGGATGACGTCGGTCACGACCAGATCACCCTCCCCGTCCGCCACCCAGCGCCACAGCGTCGCGGCGTTGCCGGTGGTCCGCACGCGATAGCCGGTGCGGGCCAGGGCTTGCGCCAGCACCGTGCGGATGGCCTGGTCGTCGTCGGCGACGAGAATGGTCGATTCGGTCATTGTTTCACGTTGCTCGCGGTACGCTGGTGGATCGGGAGATGGACGCGGAAGTTCGCGCCCTTGGTCGGCAGGTTGGCGAATTCGATGATGCCGCCATGATCGCCGATGATCTTGGCGACCAAGGCCAGCCCGAGGCCGGTGCCGTTCACCTTGGTGGTGACGAAGGGGTCGAACAGATGCGGCCGCAGGTCTTCGGGAATGCCGTCGCCGTTGTCCTGCACGCTGACCAGCAGCGGCAGTTGCACGTGCGTGTCGGTGCCTGGCAGCGCCAGGCGCACGCCGTGCTGATAGGCGGTGGCGAGCACGACCTCGCCGCCCTGCTGCGGGCACGCTTCGCAGGCGTTCTTCACCAAGTTGAGGAACACCTGGATCAGTTGGTCGCGGTTGCCCGAGACCGGCGGCAGCGACGGGTCGTAATTCTCGATGAAGCGGATATGCTTGCCGAAGCCGTTCTGGGCGATGCGCCGCACGTGCTCCAGCACCTGATGGATGTTGACCGCGTCGCGCTCGATCTGCGGCCGGTCGGAGAACATCTCCATGCGGTCGATCAGTCCGCAAATGCGGTCGGTCTCCTCGATGATCAGGCGCGTCAGCGGCCGGTCGGCGATCTCGGCGTTCTGCTCCAGCAGTTGCGCCGCGCCGCGGATGCCGGACAGCGGATTCTTGATCTCGTGCGCCAGAATCGCCGCCATCGCCGTCACCGAGCGCGCGACGTTGCGATGGGTCAGCTGGCGGTCCATCTTCATCGCGATGGAGCGCTCGTGGAACATCACGACGACATCTTCGACGCCATCGCTCGTCGAAGCGATTTGGGCCGGCGCGACCTGGATGGTCAGCACATGCGCGCCGATGCGCGGCGTCTCCAGCGTCACGCCGTATTCGGAGACGCTGCTGCCGGTCTGGCGCACCTGATCGATCAGCGTGAACAGCGGGCTGTCGGCCGGGATCATGTCCTGCAGCGACTTGCCCCGGAGATAGCCGAAGCTCGCCTGCAGGAATTGCTCCGCCGCGGCGTTGACGTAACCGATGCGGCCGCCCTCGCCGATGATGAGAATCGGGTCGGGCAGCGCGCTCAGCACCGTCTCGTGCAAGCCTTCACCGCTGCTCGAATGGGGGCGCTTCAAAAGGTTTGCGGTCATCGGGGGAAATTCTCTGCCAGATCACAACTTGCCTATAAAGTAATCAGACAAACATCATGACCAAATGTTAGGCAAGCCTATCCGCCACTTTTCGCATTTGCAATAGGATTGTCGGCCGTCCGCGCCGGCAAAAAGCCAGGTCCGGCCAGCCCGAGCGGCCCGGGATCCCCAAACCATATCATTGAGTTAACTGAGCAAAGCCGCAGAAATCGGCGCGCCTAATTGCCCGCCAGCAGCACGTCGGTGACGAATTTGACGCCGGGATAGGCGAAGGCCAGCGCCAGATAGGCCCCCAGAACCACCCGGGCCAAGCGGCGGCCGCCGACCCCGAAGCGCGAATGGAGCGCCAGCAGCACCGCCACCGCGGCGAAGGCGACGAGGGCCAGCACGATCTTGTGCGTCAGCGGCAGCAGCGCGCCGGTCTCGCCATATTGCGCCGCCATGCCGCTCGCCAGCGCCACGGCGAGCAATAGCGCCGTCGCCAGCAGCAGGCGGGTTTGCAACCGTTCGCCGTCGGCCACCGCCGGCATCCGCGACGCCAGCGTCGCGCCCGGCGGCGATTTGCGTTTGAGCGCGCGCTCGCGCAGCAGCACGCCGACGCCGGCGACCGCCGCGAGCGTGGCGCAGGCGTAGGCCAGCACCGCCGCGAGGATATGGATCGTCATCCACGCGCCGACGGGGCCGATCAACGGCCGCTCCGGCGCGCCGCTCCACAAGATCGCCGGCACCGCCATGAGCGAGAGATAGGCGAACAGTGGCCCGGCCAGCCGGCGCGCGTCGCGCGAGCCCGCGGCGATGGCGGCATATAGCGTCAAGGTCGCGACGATGGTGAGCCACAGGCTCGGCGCGAAGCCGGTGCGCCAGCCGGCCGCGAATTGCGCCGCCGTCCAGGCGACGCAGCCGGCGAGGGCCACCGCGCCGAGCAGCCAGAACCGGCCGCTGGCCCGCGCCGCGTCCTCTGCGGTCGCGCGCGGCGATAGTGCATAGAGCGTCGCCGGCAGCAACGCGACGAGCGCCGAAAGGCCGAAGACGAGACTGTGCGTGGTGGCGAAAACCATGATGCCGACTATACACCCATCGCGCGCGGGACGCCCGCCCCGGCGCGCGATGGCTCTTAAAGCATTTAGGCTTGGCTTGGAAGACGGCGGCGGACGGGCTAGGTTGCAGCCGCCATGACAGCGCAAGCCCCCTCGCCGGCCGACTCCGGCGGCCCCTGCATCGCCTTGATCGTCGCCGCCGGGCGCGGCAGCCGTTTCGCGGCCGCCCATAATCCTGGCGCGCCCAAGCAATATCGCGATCTCGCCGGCATGAGCGTGCTGCGCCGCGCCGCCCTGCCGTTCCTCGCCCATCCGCGCATCGCCGGCGTGCGCGTGGTCATCCACCCGGACGACCGCGCGCTTTACGACCAAGCGGTCGCCGGCCTCGACCTCATGCCGCCGGTCCACGGCGGTGCGACGCGCCAGGAGTCGGCCCGGCTCGGCCTCGAAAGCCTCGCCGACGCCGCGCCGCGCGCGGTGCTGATCCACGACGCCGCGCGGCCCTTCGTCGATGGCGCGATCATCGGCCGCAGCCTCGACGCGCTCGCCGACCATCCCGGCGTCATCGCCGCCGTGCCGCTCGCCGACAGCCTCAAGCGCGCCGACGCGTCCGGCGCGCGCGTCGCCGGCTCCGTCGCGCGCGACGCGCTATGGCGCGCGCAGACGCCGCAAGCCTTCCGCTATGCCGACATCCTCGCCGCCCACCGCGCCGCCCATCGCGAGGCGCGCGGCGGCGAATTGACCGACGACGCCGCCGTGCTCGAATTGGCCGGCGGCGCGGTCGGGCTGGTTCTCGGCAGCGAGGACAATTTCAAGATCACCAGCGAAAGCGATCTCGCGCGCGCCGAACGCCAGTTGCTGGCCGCGCTCGGCGACGTCCGCACCGCCTTTGGCGCCGACGTCCATGCCTTCGGCGCTCCTGGCGAGAAAGACCATGTCATGCTGTGCGGCGTGAAGGTGCCGAGCCCGCGCGGGCTTGTCGGCCACTCGGACGCCGACGCCGGCCTACACGCCCTGACCGACGCTTTGCTCGGCTGTATCGGCGACGGCGACATCGGCAGCCATTTTCCGCCGAGCGATGCGCGCTGGAAAGGCGCGGACTCCGCGCTGTTCCTGCGCCACGCCGCCGATCTCGTGCGCGCGCAGGGCGGCATGATCGCCCATCTCGACGTCACCGTGCTGTGCGAAGCGCCGAAAGTGTCGCCGCACCGCGAGGCGATGCGCGCCCGCATCGCCGAGATCGCCGGCATCGCCCTCGGGCGCGTCAGCGTCAAGGCGACGACCACCGAGAAGCTCGGCTTCCTCGGGCGCGGCGAAGGCATCGCCGCGCAGGCCGTCGCCACCGTCCGCCTTCCCGCCGGAGTTCCGTGAGTCCATGTCCGACAACGCGCCCGATACAGATGCGGCCCCGTCCCTGCCGCCGCCGCCCACGCCGCCGAAGGGCCTGCCCAACTGGCACCCGGCCTATCTGATCTCGACCGCCTTCGGCATCGGCCATCTGCCGAAAGCGCCCGGCACCTGGGCCTCGGCCATCACCCTGCCCTTCGCCTTGGGCATCTATTATCTCGGCGGCCCGCCGGTGCTGCTGCTGTTCGTGGTCTATCTGTTCTGCATCGGCTGGTGGTCGGCGCAGGTCTACGTCAAGCGCCGCATGGCGCAGGATCCCGCCGAGATCGTCGTCGACGAGATCGCCGCGCAGCTGCTCGTCTTCGTCTTCGCGCCGCCGACCTGGTACAACCTGATCATCGGCTTCCTGCTGTTCCGCGCCTTCGACATTTGGAAGCCGTGGCCGATCCGTTGGGCCGACCGCGTCATCGGCGGCGGCTTCGGCGTGATGTTCGACGACATCCTCGCCGCGCTCTATGCCGGCGGTCTGCTGTGGCTGATCAATTCGATCATCGCCGCCAACGCGGCCGCGCCCGCCGTCATGCCCTAGGAGCGGCGATGGGCTTTCCCGCCGACATCCTGCGCCAAGCCGAAGAAACGCTCGCCGCCGCGCGCGCGCGCAAGCTGCGCCTCGCCACGGCGGAATCCTGCACCGGCGGCCTCGTCGCCGGCGCGCTCACCGAAATCGCCGGCTCGTCGGACGTCGTCGAATGCGGCTTCGTCACCTACGCCAACGCCGCCAAGACGCGGCTGCTCGGCGTCGCGCCGGCCTGGCTGAACGATCCCAACGTCGGCGCGGTCAGCGAAGTGGTGGCGCGCGCCATGGCCGAAGGCGCGCTCGGCGCCGGCCGCGTCGATGTCGCCATCGGTGTCACCGGCATCGCCGGGCCGGGCGGCGGCTCGCCGCACAAGCCCGTCGGCCTGGTGCATTTCGCCTGCGCGCGGTCCGGCCGCGCGACGATCCACCAACGATGCGTGTTTCCTGGCGATAGGAATGGCATCCGTCTCGCCGCCGTGCGCGTCGCGCTCGATCTCCTCGCGCGCCAGATCGACTCCTGATTTTTTTCTGAAAAATCTTATTCGGCTAATCGCGGCGTTCCCCGGAACGATGCGCGCGCGTTCCTCGTTGGGTCTGCATCCTTCATCGCACAAGAGGAGCACCACGATGAACATCCGCACCACTCTGTTCGCCGGCGTCGCCGCCATGGCACTCGCCGCCCCCGCCTTCGCCAACGATTCGAGCGCCCCGGGCTCGGCTCAGCGCGCCCAGTCGAGCGCGCCCGCGACGACCACCGGCGCGAACGCGCCGAGCGGCACTCTCACCGTGATCAACAACGACGACGTGATGGTCCCCGGCTTCAACATCAAGGTCGGCGATCTCGAAGGCATGGATGTCGTCGGCTCGAACGGCGAGGACATCGGCGACGTCGATAAAGTCCTGGCCGACGCGTCCGGCAAGCCGGTCGCCGTGTCGATCGACGCCGGCAGCTTCCTGCAGATGAACAAGAAGGAAGTCATCATGCAGATCAGCGCGCTGCAGCACCGCGACGGCAAGCTGCACACGTCGATGAACAAGGACCAGATCGGCGCCCTGCCCGACCACAACGACTAAATGAACCATAACGACTAAATGAAAAGGGCGGCTTCATAAGCCGCCCTTTTCTTACAACGGCGTGATGGCCGAAGCGCCGTAAAGATTCGCGGCCCGCGCCTCGAAGGCGTTGACCATGCGCTTGACCGCTTCGTGGAACAGCGCGCCGATCAGCGTTTCGAGCAGCTTGGAGCGGAACTCGAATTCGACATGGAAGTCGATCAGGGTGCCGCCGTCCGGCTGGGCGTTGAACACCCACTTATTGCTCATATGGCGCATCGGGCCGTCGATATAGGCGACGTCGATGCGCGGCGCGACGCCCCCGCGCTCGTCCGTGCCGGGCGGCGTCAGCGTGACGCGCGAGGTGAACTTCTCGCGGATCATCTTGAAGCCGATCACCAGGTCGGCGATCACCTCGCGCTCGCGGCGCTCGCGAATGCGGGCGCCGGCGCACCATGGGAGAAACTGCGGATATTTCTCGATGTCCGCCACGAGCGCGTAAAGCTGCTCGGGGCTATAGGGCATGTATTTCTGCTCGGCATGAACCGGCATCGCGAACGAACGCTCCGCTTCAGCGCTGCGCGGCGGCGAGCTTCTTCTCGCGCGCTTCGCGCAGACGGCGGAAATCCTCTTCCGCGTGATAGGACGAACGGGTGAGCGGCGAGGACGACACTAGCAGGAAGCCCTTGGCGCGCGCCTTGGCGGCATAGGCGTTGAACTCGTCGGGCGTGACGAAACGCTCGACCTTGGCGTGCTTCGGCGTCGGCTGGAGATATTGGCCGATGGTGAGGAAATCGACGTCGGCGGCGCGAAGGTCGTCCATCACCTGATAGACCTCCTCCGCCGTCTCGCCGAGCCCGACCATGATGCCGGACTTGGTGAAGATCGACGGCACGACTTTTTTCACGCGATCAAGCAGGCGCAGCGAATTGAAATAGCGCGCGCCCGGGCGAATCGTCGCGTAAAGGCGCGGCACGGTTTCGAGATTGTGGTTGTAAACGTCGGGCCGCGCGTTGGCGACGAGATCGATGCTCTCGGGCTGGCGCAAAAAGTCCGGCGTCAGCACCTCGATGGTGGTGCCCGGCGCTTTCGCGCGCAGCTTCTCGATGCATTGCACGAACTGGTTCGCGCCGCCGTCCTTCAGGTCGTCGCGGTCCACCGAAGTGATGACGACATGCTCCAGGCCGAGCGTGGCGATGGCCGTGGCGAGATTCTCCGGCTCGTGCGGATCGACCAGGTTGGGCTTGCCGGTTTTCACGTTGCAGAAGGCGCAGGCGCGCGTGCAGGTGTCGCCGAGAATCATCACCGTGGCGTGCTTCTTGGTCCAGCACTCGCCGATGTTCGGGCAGGCCGCTTCTTCGCAGACGGTGTGCAGCTTCAGGCCATGCAGCAGCTTGCGCGTCTCGTTGTATTGCAACGAGTTGGGCGCTTTGACCCGAATCCAATCCGGCTTCGGGACGCGTTGCGGCTTGTCGGTGGCCGGCTGATCGCTGGTGGCAGGCGTGTCGCTCATAAGCTCTCCAGGTTCCCCCCTGAAGCCCCGCGCTGATACTTCTTAGATGTGGAGCACCTTGCCGTAGGCGTCAAGCACCGCCTCGTGCATGGTTTCCGAGATCGTCGGATGCGGGAAGACCGTGTGCATCAGGTCTTCCTCGGTCGTCTCGAGCTGGCGGCCGATGGTGTAGCCCTGGATCATCTCGGTCACTTCCGCGCCGACCATATGCGCGCCGAGCAGCGCGCCGGTCTTGGCGTCGAACACGGTTTTCACCATGCCCTCCGCCTCGCCCATCGCCACGGCCTTGCCGTTGCCGATGAAGGGGAAGCGGCCGACCTTGACCTGGAAGCCCTTGTCCTTGGCGGCCTTCTCGGTCAAGCCGACGCTGGCGACCTGCGGGCGGCAATAGGTGCAGCCCGGGATGTTGTCGGTCTTGAACGGATGCACGCCCGGCACGCCGGCGATCTTCTCGACGCAGACGACGCCCTCGTGGCTCGCCTTGTGCGCCAGCCATGGCGGGCCGGTGAGATCGCCGATGGCGTAGACGCCCGGCTCGCCGGTCTGGCCGTAGCCGTCGACGGTCACATGGGCGCGGTCGACCTTCACCTTGGTGCCTTCGAGCCCGAGGTTCTCGACGTTGCCGACGATGCCGACGGCGAGGATGACGCGGTCGACCGTCAGGCTCTCGGTCTTGGCCTTGCCGTCCTTGTCCTTCAGCTCGATGGTGGCGGTGACGTTGTCCTTGCCCGTCTTGAGGGCCTTCACCGTCGCGCCGGTGTGGATCTTCATGCCGCGCTTCTCGAACTGCTTGCGCGCGAAGGCGGAGATTTCCTCATCCTCGACCGGCATGACGCGGTCCATCACCTCGACCACGGTCACTTCCGCGCCGAGATCGCGATAGAAGCTGGCGAACTCGATGCCGATCGCGCCCGAGCCGACGACCAGCAGCGATTTGGGCATGGTGTTGGGCACCAGCGCCTCGCGATAGGTCCAGATCAGCTTGCCGTCCGGCTCCAGGCCGGGCATGACGCGCGCGCGCGCGCCGGTGGCCAGAATCACGTGCTTGGCGGTCAGGTTCGTCGCCTTGCCGTCCGCGCCCGTCACCGCCACTTTGCGCAGCGGACCCGTCGTGCCGTCGAGCTTGGCCGAGCCGACGACCACTTCGATCTTGTTCTTCTTCATCAGGAAGGCGATACCCTTGGACATCTGCGCCGCGACGCCGCGCGAGCGCTCGACGATCTTCTTCAGATCGAAGTCGACGCCCTTGGCGGACAGGCCGTAGCTCTCGGCGTGCTGCATCGAATGATAGACCTCGGCGCTGCGCAGCAGCGCCTTGGTCGGGATGCAGCCCCAGTTGAGGCAGATGCCGCCGAGCTCGGCGCGCTCGACGATGGCGACCTTGAGCTTGAGCTGCGCGGCGCGGATCGCGGTGACATAGCCGCCCGGGCCGCTGCCGACGATGATGACGTCGAAATTGGTCTCAGCCATGACGGACTCCTAAAGCACCAGCTTGATCGGATGTTCGATGAGGTCTTTGAACGCCTGCATGAACTGCGCGCCGAGCGCGCCGTCCACCACGCGGTGGTCGCACGACAGCGTGCAGGTCATCACCGTGGCGATGGCGAGCTGGTCGTTCTTCACCACGGCGCGCTTCTCGCCGGCCGAGACCGCGAGGATGCAGCCCTGCGGCGGATTGATGATCGCCGAGAAGTCCTTCACGCCGAACATGCCGAGGTTCGACAGCGAGAAGGTACCGCCCTGGAATTCCTCGGGCTTCAGCTTGCCTTCCTTGGCGCGCGTCGCGAGGTCTTTCATCTCGGCGGAGATCGTCGCGAGGCCCTTCTTCTCGGCGCTCTTGATGATCGGCGTGATCAGGCCGCCCGGGATCGACACGGCGACCGAGATGTCGGCCGAGTCGAACATATGCGCGCCCTCGTCGCTCCAGGCGGCGTTCGCGCCCGGCACTTTCATCAGCGCCAAAGCAGCGGCGCGGATGGCGAAATCGTTGACCGAGATTTTCGTCTTCTCGTCGATGGCGTTGATCTCGGCGCGCAGGTCCATCAGACGGTCCAGATCGATGTCGACGCTGACGTAGAAGTGCGGAACCGTCTGCTTGGATTCGAGCAGGCGCTTGGCGATGACCTTGCGCATGGTGCTGTGCGGCACCAGCTTGCTCTTGGCCGGCGCGAAATTCGCGCCCGCGCCGAGACGCAATCCGCCGCCAGCGCCGCCCACCGAAGCGCCGCCCTTGAAGCCTTCGACGTCGGCGCGCGTGACGCGGCCGTGCGGGCCGCTGCCGGGCACGCCGGCGATGTCGATGCCCTTGTCCTTGGCGATGCGGCGCGCCAGCGGCGTCGCGAAGACGCGCGAACCGGAGGCGACCTGCGGCGCGGCGGCCGGCTTCGGCCCATTGGAAGCGGAAGCCGGCGCGGCGGCAGGCGTCGGAGCGGCGGCGGGAGCCGCTTTCGGCGCCTCGGATTTCGGCTCGTCTTTCTTCGCTTCGGCCTTCGGCGCCGGCGCGGACACCGCGCCGTCCAGCGCCTTCTTGTCCTCGCCCTCTTCGAGCAGCAGCGCGATGACGTCGTTGACCTTCACGCCCTGGCTGCCTTCGGCGACCAGAATCTTGCCGAGCGTGCCCTCGTCGACCGCCTCGACTTCCATCGTCGCCTTGTCGGTCTCGATCTCGGCCAGCACCTCGCCGGATTTGACCTTGTCGCCTTCCTTCTTGAGCCAACGGGCGATGTTGCCCTCGGTCATGGTCGGCGACAGCGCGGGCATCAGGATTTTGATCGGCATGGCGGGCTTTCCCTAGAGACGGACGGAACGCGGCGGACGCGTCTTCTTAGCGATAGAGAACCTCTTTCGCCGCGGCGACGACATGGCCGGCCTGCGGCAGAGCGAGCTTCTCGAGGTTGGCGGCATAGGGCAGCGGCACATCGACGGCGCAGACGCGCTTGACCGGCGCGTCGAGATGGTCGAACGCCTGCTCCATCATGAGCGCGGCGAGTTCGGAGCCGATGCCGGCGAAGGGCCAGCCCTCCTCCACGCTCACCAGGCGGTTGGTCTTCTTGACCGATTCGACGATGGTCGCGGTGTCGAGCGGGCGCAGGGTGCGCAGGTCGATCACTTCGGCGTCGATCCCCTCCTTGGCCAATTCCTCGGCGGCCTGCAGCGCGACGCCGACCATGATCGAGAAGGCCGTGATGGTGACGTCCTTGCCCTTGCGCACGATGCGCGCCTTGCCGATCGGCACGGTGTAGTCGGGATCGACCGGCACCGGGAAGCTGCGGCCGTACATGATCTCGTTTTCGAGGAAGATCACCGGGTTCGGGTCGCGGATCGCCGACTTGAGCAGGCCCTTGGCGTCGTCGGCCGAGTAAGGCGACACGACGATCAGGCCCGGCACGTGGGCGTACCAGCTGGCGAAGCATTGCGAGTGCTGCGCGCCGACGCGCGAGGCCGCGCCGTTCGGGCCGCGGAACACCATAGGCGAGCCCATCTGGCCACCCGACATGTAGCGCGTCTTGGCCGCCGAATTGATGATGTGGTCCATCGCCTGCAACGCGAAGTTCCAGGTCATGAATTCCACGACGGGCTTGAGCTTGGCGAAGGCCGCGCCGACGGCGAGGCCGGCGAAGCCGTGCTCGGTGATCGGCGTATCGACCACGCGGCGCTCGCCGAACTCCTGCAGCAGGCCCTGCGTGACCTTATAAGCGCCCTGGTATTCGGCGACTTCCTCGCCCATCACGAAGACGGACGGATCGCGGCGCATCTCCTCGGCCATGGCGTCGCGCAAGGCTTCGCGCACGGTCATCATCTTGGTCTCGCCGAGGTCCATGTCGTCGGCGGTGCCGTAGGTCGAGGCCGGCGCGACGGGCGCGGCGGCGGCTTTCGCTTCCGCTTTCGGCGCTTCGTCCTGCGTCTCGGCCTTGGCTTCGGCTTTCTTCGCCGCGGGCTTCGCGTCGCCGAGCGACTTGGCGTCCTCGCCTTCGCTCAGGATCATGGCGATGGGCTGATTGACGGCGACGTTCTCGGCGCCTTCCGGCACCAGGATCTTGCCGAGCGTGCCCTCGTCGACCGCCTCGACCTCCATGGTCGCCTTGTCGGTCTCGATCTCGGCCAGCACTTCGCCGGACTTCACCGAATCGCCTTCCTGCTTGAGCCAGCGGGCGATCTTGCCTTCCGTCATGGTCGGCGACAGGGCCGGCATGAGCACTTCGATGGGCATGAGAAACCTTCGTCTTCCCTGGGGGATGGAGTGTCGGCGGCCGTTAGGCCAGCACGTCGGTGTAAAGTTCGGCCGGATCGGGCTCGGGATCGGTCAGCGCGAAGTCGGCCGCGTCGACGATCTGCTTCTTCACCCGCTGGTCGATCTTCTTGAGCGCGTCCTCGTCGGCGAAGTTCGCCGCGAGAATCTGCTGCTGGAGATGCTCGATCGGGTCGCGCTCGGCGCGCATCTTGTCCACTTCCTCGCGCGTGCGGTACTTCGCCGGGTCGGACATGGAATGGCCGCGATAGCGATAGGTCTCCATCTGCAGCACGTAGGGGCCCTTGCCGGCGCGGCAATGGGCGACGGCGATCTCGCCGGCCTCGCGCACCTTGATGACGTCCATGCCGTCGACCTTCATGCTCGGGATGCCGAACGCCTCGCCGCGCTTGTAGAAGTCCGGCGTGGACGCGCCGCGCTTCACCGAGGTGCCCATGGCGTACTGGTTGTTCTCGATGATGAAGATCGTCGGCAGCTTCCACAGCGCCGCCATGTTGAAGGCTTCGTAGACCTGGCCCTGGTTGGCCGCGCCGTCGCCGTAATAGGTCAGCGAGACGGTGTTGAGACCGTTGTACTTGCGCGCGAAGGCCAGCCCTGCGCCGATCGGCACGCTGGCGCCGACGATGCCGTGGCCGCCGTAGAAGTTCTTCTCGGCGCTGAACATGTGCATCGAGCCGCCCTTGCCCCGCGAATAGCCGCCCTGGCGGCCTGTGAGCTCGGCCATCACGCCCTTCGGCTCCATGCCGCAGGCCAGCATATGGCCGTGGTCGCGATAGGTGGTGATGACGGCGTCGTCGCCGGTGATCGTCGACTGCATGCCGACGACGACCGCTTCCTGGCCGATGTAGAGGTGGCAGAAGCCGCCGATGGCGCCCTGGCCGTAGAGCTGGCCAGCCTTTTCCTCGAAGCGGCGGATCAGCAGCATGTCCTCGTACATCTTGAGGAGGAGCTGCTTATCGAGATTGGACTTGCCCTTATCGGATTGTCGCGGCGCGGGAGCCTGCTTCGACGCGGAGGATTTGGCGGGAGCGGACTTCTTGGCGGTGGCAGCGACCATACGGGCACCTTCGCTAAGTGAGGGAAAGCTGGCGCCCGGAGACGGCGCAGGTGCCTCATATAGCGACTTCCCCTGGCCTTTGGAAGCGTCTCAAAATCCTGAAAAATGCTGTTATTGCAATGCGATAAAGATGATTAACCTAGATCAAGGTGATATTTCGCTTTTGAGATAATACGCGCAAGATTCGAAGCCGAAGGCGTAAAAGCGAGACAGGAATCGTCGGAGGCGCGGAAAAATATGCTGCACTCGCGTAATGGCGCGGCGCTAAAAAAACATAAGATATTGAATTAGATAGAATATTTAGCACCGGCGCTTAGCGTGCGGGTGCGAAGGAGACGGTGATGCGGTTGGCCAGATCGGCCAATTGCGCGGCTTGCGCGCGCGCCGCCGGCAAAGCGTCTGCGGCATGGGCGGCGATGCCCTTGGCCGTCGGTTGGCGCGGCGCGGGCGGCGTCGGCGGCACCGCCGGCGCGGGCATCGGCGCCGGGGCCGACATGGGGGCGCGGGTCGCCGGCCCGTCCATGATGACGATCTCGTTGGGCAGAAGAAGCCCGAGGCTGGAGCGCACCCGCTCGTCGAGCATGTCCGGGTCGAGATGGTCGGGGCGCAGCAGGTTGGTGCGGCGTTCCAGCGCCAGGCGCTCGCGCGCCACCTTCTCGAAATTGGCTTCGGCGATCTCGGTCTGCTGGCTGAGATGCATCCAGGCGATCAGGCCGCGGTCGCCCTGGACCGAATGATAGGCGAAATAGCCGAACACCGCGATCGCCAGCATGGGACCGGTGATGTGACGGGCTCGTTTCTTGATTTCGCGCAGCAGGACCATGGACTTGAGAGAATCACAGGCGATTCTCGCGCGCAATGGAAATTCGCTTGAGCCTAAAAAAAGACTCAAGCGAATCAAGAATCAAAAAGTGACTGCTCAGTCGGAAACTGAGACTCGCGAGGCAACCCCCGCGAGTCGGGAGAGGATTCCTACTTGCCGCCCTTGGAGCCGCGAACCACGCTGCGGCCGGCGTAGATCGCCGAGCCGCCCAGCTCCTCCTCGATGCGGATGAGCTGGTTGTATTTGGCGAGCCGGTCCGAGCGCGCCAGCGAGCCGGTCTTGATCTGGCCGCAGTTGGTCGCGACCGCCAGGTCGGCGATGGTGGCGTCCTCGGTCTCGCCCGAGCGGTGCGACATGACGGCCTTGTAGCCGGCCTTGTGCGCCATATCGACGGCTTCCAGCGTCTCGGACAGGGTGCCGATCTGGTTGACCTTCACCAGGATGGCGTTGGCCGTGCCGTCCTCGATGCCGCGCGCCAGGCGCGTCGGGTTGGTCACGAACAAATCGTCGCCGACGAGCTGGCACTTGTCGCCGAGCGCCTCGGTCAGCATCTTCCAGCCCTTCCAATCGTCCTCGGCCATGCCGTCTTCGATGGAGATGATCGGATAGCGCTTCACCAGGTCGGCGTAGAGCTTCACCATCTGCTCGCTGCTGAGGGTCTTGCCCTCGCCTTCGAGCACGTATTTGCCCTTCTTGTAGAATTCGGTCGAGGCGGCATCGAGCGCCAGCGCGATGTCCTCGCCGGGCTTATAGCCGGCCTTCTTGATCGCCTGCATGACGAACTTCAGCGCCTCGTCGGCGCTCGCCAGGTTCGGCGCGAAGCCGCCCTCGTCGCCGACGTTGGTGTTGTGCCCGGCGTCCTTCAGCGCGCTCTTGAGCGCCTGGAACACTTCCGCGCCCATGCGCACCGCGTCGGCCATCGTCGCCGCCGAGACCGGCATGATCATGAATTCCTGGAAGTCGATCGGGTTGTCGGCATGGACGCCGCCGTTGACGATATTCATCAGCGGCACCGGCAAGGTGCGGGCATAGACGCCGCCGACATAGGCGTAAAGCGGCAGGCCGGCTTCGACCGCCGCCGCCTTGGCCGCCGCCATGGAGACGCCGAGGATGGCGTTGGCGCCGAGCCTCGACTTGTTCGGCGTGCCGTCGAGCTCGATCATGGCGCGGTCGAGCGAGATCTGGTCTTCCGCGTCCATGCCCGAGAGCGCGTCGAAAATCTCGCCGTTCACCGCTTCGACCGCTTTCAGCACGCCCTTGCCGCCGTAGCGCTTCTTGTCGCCGTCGCGCAGCTCGACCGCCTCATGGGCGCCGGTCGAGGCGCCCGACGGCACGGCGGCGCGGCCCATCGCGCCGGTCTCCAGCACCACATCGACCTCGACGGTCGGGTTGCCGCGCGAATCGAGGATTTCGCGCGCCTGGATGTCGGCAATGGCGGTCATGGGTCGCTCCGTGATGGGGGTTTGGCGATGAGAGGATACGCCCGCCTTACAGCGGGTCGGATTTGGCCAGGCTGTCGAACGCCAGCAGCGTTTCCAGCAATTTGGGCATGTCTTTGAGATGCACCATATTCGGCCCGTCGGACGGCGCTTTGTCCGGGTCCTGATGGGTCTCCATGAAGACGCCGGCGACGCCGATGGCGACGGCCGCGCGGGCCAGCACCGGCACCATGCGGCGGTCGCCGCCGCTGGTCGCGCCCTGCCCGCCCGGCTGCTGCACCGAATGCGTCGCGTCGAAGATCACCGGATAGCCGGTCTGCTTCATCACCGGCAGCGAGCGCATGTCGGAGACGAGGGTGTTGTAGCCGAACGACGCGCCGCGCTCGCACAGCAGGATTTTCTCGTTGCCGGTCGAGGCGATCTTGGCGGCGACGTTGGCCATGTCCCACGGCGCAAGGAACTGGCCCTTCTTCACGTTGACCGCCTTGCCGGTCTCGCCGGCGGCGATCAGCAGATCGGTCTGGCGCGAGAGAAAGGCGGGAATTTGCAGGATATCGACATATTCGGCGGCCTCGGCGCACTGCTCGCGCTCGTGCACGTCGGTCAGCACCGGGCAACCGAACTTCTCGCGCACCTCGGCGAGGATCGGCAGCGCCTTTTTCAGCCCCATGCCGCGCTTGCTCGACAGCGAGGTGCGGTTGGCCTTGTCGAACGAGCTTTTATAGACCAGCCCGAAGCCGAGCTTCTGCGACAATTTGACCAGCGCGTCGGCCATCTCCATGGCGTGCGCGCGACTTTCCAGCGCGCAGGGGCCGGCGATCAGCGTCAGGCGCTTGTCGTTGCCGAAGACCGTCTTGCCGACTTTGACGAGGCGTTGCTTGGCGGCGGCGGTTTTGGCAGCGGGCTTCTTCGCCATCGCTCAGACCAGCCGCGACTGGGTCATCGCCGCCTCGATGAACGAGGCGAACAGCGGATGCGTGTCGAACGGCTTGGACTTCAATTCCGGGTGGAACTGCACGCCGATGAACCACGGGTGATCGGCGAACTCGACGATCTCGGGCAGGTTCTTGTCGGGCGACATGCCGGAGAAGATCAAGCCCGCCGCCTCCAGCCGCTGCATATAGTTGATGTTCACTTCGTAGCGGTGGCGATGGCGCTCGCTGATCATCGACTGGCCATAGATCTCCGCGACCCTGCTGCCCGGCTTGAGCGCGCAATCGTAAGCGCCGAGGCGCATGGTGCCGCCGACGTTGCCGCCCTCGGCGCGCATCTCGCGCTGGTTGCCGCGCATCCATTCGGTCATCAGGCCGACGACCGGCTCGTCGCACGGGCCGAACTCGGTCGAGCCGGCCTTATTGATGCCAGCGAGATGGCGCGCCACCTCGATCACCGCCATCTGCATGCCGAAGCAGATGCCGAAATAGGGCACCTTGTGCTCGCGGGCGAAGCGCGCCGCGGCGATCTTGCCTTCGCTGCCGCGCTCGCCGAAGCCGCCCGGCACCAGGATGCCGTTGACGCCTTCGAGCTTCTCGATCGTGCCGTCCTGCTCGAAGATTTCCGATTCGATCCAGTCGAGCTTGACCTTCACGTTGTTGTGGATGCCGCCGTGGATCAGCGCTTCGTTGAGCGATTTGTAGGAATCGAGGAAGTGGGTGTATTTGCCCACCACGGCGATCTTGACCTGGCCCTCGGGCGCGCGGATGCGGCCGGCGATATGCTCCCAGCGCGACAGGTTCGGCTCGGCCTTGCCGGCCGGCTCCTTGTCGAGGCCGAAATGGCGCACCACCACGTCGTCGAAGCCCTGCTCGTGATAGCTGATCGGCACCTGATAGATGGTGTCGACGTCGAGCGCCGGAATGACCGCGTCTTCGCGCACGTTGCAGAACAGCGCGATCTTGCGCTTCTCGCCCGGCGGCAGCGGCCGGTCGGCGCGGCACAGGAGCGCATCGGCCCGGATGCCGACGCTGAGCAGCTCTTTCACCGAATGCTGCGTCGGCTTGGTCTTGAGCTCGCCGGCGCTCGGGATGTACGGCACCAGCGTGAGATGCACATACATCGCGCGCTCGCGGCCGAGCTCGTTGCCAAGCTGGCGGATCGCTTCGAGGAACGGCAGGCTTTCGATATCGCCGACGGTGCCGCCGACTTCGCACAGCACGAACTCCGCCTCGCCCGCATCGGACAGGACGAACTCCTTGATCGCGTCGGTGACGTGCGGAATGACCTGCACGGTCGCGCCGAGATAATCGCCATGGCGCTCGCGCGCGATCACGGTCGAATAGATGCGGCCGGTGGTGATGTTGTCGCTCTGGCGCGAGGGGACGCCCGTGAAGCGCTCATAATGGCCGAGGTCGAGATCCGTCTCGGCGCCGTCGTCGGTGACGTAAACCTCGCCGTGCTGATAGGGCGACATGGTGCCCGGATCGACGTTGAGGTAGGGGTCGAGCTTGCGGAGGCGGACTTTATAGCCGCGGGCCTGCAAGAGCGCGCCGAGAGACGCGGATGCAATGCCTTTACCGAGGGAGGAGACCACGCCGCCAGTGATGAAGATATACCGCGTCATGGGAGATAAAGATTACACAAGGCTAAGAACTTTCCCAACAAAAAGGGGCGACCCCTCGCCCCTTTTTTATGTCGTCCGAACGGCGTTCCGAAACGGCGCGCCGGCTGCGGTTCAGATCACCGCGTGGGCGGCGCGGCCGGGCCCGGCGCGGGCGTCGATTGCGCCGGCGCGGAGGGGCTGGGCACAGACGGGCTGGGCGCGCTCGGCGCGACCGGCACCGCCGGCGCGGTCGAGGGCAGCGCCGGCTGCGTCGTCGGCATCGCGTCGAAGATCGAGCGCGGCTGCTTGCTCGCGCCGGCGAGAATCGCCAGAACCAGGCAATTGATCATGAACAGGGTGGCGAGCACCGCCGTCGCGCGGGTCAGCAGGCTGGCCTGCCCGCGGCTCGTCATCATGCCGCCTTGGCCGCCGCCGATGCCGAGCGCGCCGCCTTCGCTGCGCTGCAAAAGGACGGTCACGGTCAAGCCGAGAGCCAGGATGATGTGAATGACCAAGAGGATTGTCGTCATGGGCGCTTTCTCTACTCGCTTTCGCCAAGTTCCGCTAGGGGCAAGTCGGCGTTATCGACAGCCCGCGCGCGGGCCGATCAGGGCTGGCCGTTCTTACGGACAGGCCGGTCTTTAAGGACAGGACTTCGCGATGGCGGCGAAATCCGCCACGTTCAGGCTCGCGCCGCCGACCAGCGCGCCGTCGACGTCGGCCAGGCGCAAAATCTCGGCGGCGTTCGACGGCTTGACCGAGCCGCCGTAGAGGATGCGGATGCCCGCCGCCTCCGGCGTGCGCTTCGCCAGTTCCGCTCGGATATGGGCATGAGCGGCGGCGATTTCATCGTTGGTCGGGGTGCGGCCGGTGCCGATCGCCCACACTGGCTCATAAGCGACGACCGTATCCGTCGCCTTCGCGCCCTCGGGAACCGAGCCGGCGATCTGGCGCGCCAGCACCGCCAGCGTCTCGCCCGCGACATATTGCGCCTCGGTCTCGCCGATGCAGACGATGGCGGTCAGGCCGGCGGCCTGGGCCGCCCGCGCTTTGGCCTGGACCTCGGCATCGCTCTCGCCGTGATCGGTGCGGCGCTCCGAATGGCCGACGATGGCATAGGTCGCGCCGGCGTCGCGCAGCATGGCGGCGGCGATGTCGCCGGTATGCGCGCCGGACGCCTTGGCATGGCAATCCTGGCCGCCAGCGGCGACGGCGCTGCCGCCCAGCGCGTGCGCCACCGCCATGAGCAGCGTCGCTGGCGGGCAGACGAGCAGTTCGCAGCCGACCGCGCCAGGCTTGCCGATCTCCTGCGCCACCGCTTGGGCCAGCGCGAGGCTGTCGGCCTTCAGGCCGTTCATCTTCCAATTGCCGGCGATCAACGGGCGGCGAGCGGCCATGCGGTTGTTCCCTTTGCCAAAATCGTCTCGTTAGCGCGGCTTCCTAACACGCGATGCGCAGCCCTGCCAACCGTGCGGCTCCATGTCAGCGACAGGGCGGGCGATGCGTTCCGCGCGGCCATTTCCAGGTTGCAGCGCCGGAGGGCCGCTTCTATCATGCGCCGCGCCCTGCAAGTGCCTGTTTCTCTAGCGCCTTTTTCGCTGGAACGGGCCGCGCCGAGACCCCCGCCCCGCCCCGTCCGTTTCGCATACAGGCCCACGTCGATGCTTCAATCCATCCGCCAGCACGCTACCTCCTGGGTGGTGAAAATCCTGTTCGGGCTCTTGATCCTGAGCTTCGCCATGTGGGGCATCAACGACATCTTCCTGGGCGAACGCGATCCCACGGTCGCCACGGTCGACGGCAACAAGATTCCGCTGTCGCAGCTCAACGACGCCGTGAAGCAGGAGATGGAGCGGTTCCAGCCGATCTTCGGCGGCATGCTCGACTCCCAGCAGGCCAAGCAGCTCGGCCTCGTCGATCAGGCGCTGGAGCGGCTGATCGACCGCGCCGTGTTCAACGCCGCGGCGGCCGACCTCGGCCTCGCCGTCGGCGACCAGATGGTGCTGCGCCATGTCCAGAACGAACCGGCGTTCCGCAACGCTCTCGGCCAGTTCGACCGCGCGCACTTCCAGCAGGTGCTGATGGCCAACCAGCTGACCGAAGAGAGTTACGTCGCCCTTCTGCGGCGCGACCTGGCGACGCGCCAATTGGCCGGCGTCGTCGGCATCGACGCGCCCACGCCCGCCGTGCTGACCGAATCGCTGCACAAGTTCCGCGAGGAAAGCCGCGTCGCCGACATCGTCGTCGTGCCGGCCAACGAATCGGCCACCCCCGCCCCGCCCGACGAGGCCGCGCTGGCCGAATATTACAAAGCCAACAGCGACCGCTTCATGGCGCCGGAATACCGCGCCCTCAGCTACGTCGCCATCGACCCTGCCGCCGTCGCCGAGGAAATCGCCATCGACGAGGCGCGTCTGCGCGCCGAATACGCCGCGCGCGTCGAGAGCTTCACCCTGCGCGAACGCCGCGACGTCGATCAGGTCGTGCTGCGCGACGAGGGCGAAGCCAAGAAGATCGCCGACCTCATGACGCAGGGCCGCTCGCTCGAAGCGGCGCTCAAGGACGCCGCCGTCAACGGCCAGATCATCAAGCTCGGCTGGGTCGAGCGCGCCGACCTCATGAACGAGATCGCCGCTCCGGTCTTCGCTCTCAAGGGCGGCCAGCACAGCGCGCCGCTGAAAAGCGCGCTCGGCTTCCATGTGGTGCGCGTCAACGCCGCCGAGGACGGCCGCGTGCGGAGCTTCGAGGAAGTGCGCGACGAGCTGCGCCGGGACATGGCCTCGCACGAGGCCGCCAGAGCCGCCCACGAGCTGTCGATCCGCCTGGAAGACGCCCTCGCCGGCGGCGCGAAGCTGGAAGAGGCCGCGACGCAGATCGGCGTCAAGGTCGCCAAGGTGCCGCCGGTCGATTCGAACGGCCTCACCGAAGCCGGCCGCGCCGCGCCGACCCTGCCGCCCGATCCGGTTTTCATCCGCACCGCCTACTCGACCCGCGAAGGCCAGGAATCCTCGCTGCTCGAGCTGTCCAACGGCGTCCTCGCCGTGCTCCATGTCGATAGCGTGCGTCCCGCCGCCGCCAAGCCTTTGGAGCAGGTGAAGAACGACGTGATCGGTCTCTGGCAGGACGAGCAGCGCCGCGCCGCCGCCGAAAAGCGGGCCCAGGCCCTGCTCGACAAGCTCAAGGGCGGCCAGACGCTCGCCGCCGCGGCCGCCGCCGACAAGCTCAAGGTCGCGACGAGCAAGCCCTTCACCCGCGCGACCCACGAATCGGACGCGGGCCTGCCGGAATCGGTCAAGGCCGACATCTTCGCTCTGCAACCCGGCGAAGCGGCCATGGGCGAATCGCGCGACGGCTATGTCGTCGCCGTGCTCAAGGAAGTGCGCCCGGCTCCGGCGCTCGCCGACGAGACGCGCGGCCGCCTCGACGAGCAATTGTCGCAGTCGATCGCCAGCGACCTGCTCGACCAGTTCGCCGGCGCGCTGCGCCAACGCTACGACGTGACAATCGAGCGCAGCGTCATCGACCAGCGGTTCTGACATGAAGACGCTGCCCGAATTCGACGCCTTCGCCGCGGCCTATCGGGCGGGAAAGGCGCAGATCGTCTGGACGCGCCTGGTCGCCGATTTGGAGACGCCGGTGTCGGCGCTGCTCAAGCTCGCCGAGGGCCAGCCCAACAGCTTCCTGTTCGAATCGGTCGAAGGCGGCGCGCGGCGCGCGCGCTATTCCTTCCTCGGGTGCAAGCCGGACCTGATCTGGAAGGCCTCGGGCGCGAAGGCCGAGATCAACCGCAACGCGATCGTCGACTTGAAGGACTTCAAGCCCTGCGACGGCGCGCCGCTCGACGCCTTGCGCGCGCTCATCGCCGAGTCGCGCATCGAGACGCCGCCCAACCTGCCGCCGATGGCCGCCGGCCTGTTCGGCTACATGGGCTACGACATGGTGCGCCAGGTCGAAAAGCTGCCCGATTCGAATCCCGACGAGCTGAACGTCCCCGAGAGCCTGTTCCTGCGCCCGACCGTGATCGCCATCTTCGACCATCTCGAAGACGTGGTGACGCTGGTGACGCCGGTGTGGCCCGATCCGACGGACAAGAACGTCACCCAGAAGGAAGCCGATACCGCCTACGCCGCCGCGCAATGGCGGCTGACCGAGGCGCTCGCCGCCTTCGAGGGCCCGCTGCCTTACCGCCACGAGGCCGCCGAGGGCGAGCAGCCCGCGCCGGTGCCGACCTCGAACGCCACGCTCGCCGAATACGAAGCCGTGGTCGAGAAGGCCAAGGAATATATCCGCGCCGGCGACGTCTTTCAGGTCGTGCCGTCGCAGCGCTTCTCGGTGCCGTTCCACCTGCCGCCGTTCGCGCTCTACCGCTCGCTGCGCCGCCTCAATCCGTCGCCGTTCCTGTTCTTCATGGATTTCGGCGGCTTCGCCATCGTCGGCTCGAGCCCGGAGATCCTGGTGCGCCTGCGCGACGGCAAGGTGACGATCCGCCCGATCGCCGGCACCCGTCCGCGCGGCAAGACGCCGGCCGAGGACGAGGCGCTGGCGACCGAGCTGCTCGCCGACCCGAAGGAGCTGGCCGAGCATCTCATGCTGCTCGATCTCGGGCGCAACGACGTCGGCCGCGTCGCCAAGATCGGCACGGTGCGCGTCACCGAGCGGATGGTGATCGAGCGCTATTCGCACGTCATGCACATCGTCTCCAACGTCGAAGGCGAGATCGACCCCAAGCACGACGCCATCGACGCGCTGATGGCCGGCTTCCCCGCCGGCACCGTCTCCGGCGCGCCCAAGGTGCGCGCCATGGAGATCATCGACGAGCTGGAGAAGACGCGGCGCGGCATCTATGCCGGCGCGGTCGGCTATTTCGCCGCCAACGGCGCGATGGACAGCTGTATCGCCTTGCGCACAGCCTTGGTGAAAGACCGCACGCTCTACATCCAGGCCGGCGGCGGGGTCGTCGCCGACAGCGACCCGCGCGCCGAATACGAGGAAAGCCAGAACAAGGCCCGCGCCCTGGTGCGCGCCGCCGAAGAGGCCGTGCTGTTCGCCGCCGGCCGCCGCGGCCGCAACCTCGGCTAGCCTAGAAACTAGGCAACCCGGCAGAAACATCCCCTTGTTTTGAATGACATTTCCGCCGCCAGCCGGGCTGCCGGCGGACCGTTTAAACAATTGTTAATCATATAAGTCCTTAATTCTGCTCAAGGATGCGCGCCGGCTTGGCTTTGGCGTGCCCGCGGGGAGGATCAGGGACTTGCGTATCACACGGTTCAGCGGAGCGGTGGCGCTCGCCGCCATCATGTCGTCCTACGCGCAAGATGCGCGCGCCGGCGCGTTCCTGATGCAAGAGCAGAGCGCCAAGGCGAGCGGCCGCGCCTTCGCCGGCGAAGCCGCCATCGCCGAGGACGCCAGCACGATCTTCTACAATCCCGCCGGCATGACCGAGCTTTCCGGCACGCAATTTCTCGCCGGCGGCTACATGGTCAAGCCGGAGGCCAAGCTCAGCGACCGCGGTTCGACCGTCGGCGGCGGCGCCATCGGCGGCCGCGGCGGCGACCAGGCGTTCGACGCCCAGCCGCTCGGCCATTTCTACGCCGCGACTCCGGCGACCGAGGATCTCTGGCTCGGCCTCGCCGTCACCGTGCCGTTCGGCCTCGCCAACAAGTACAAGTCCGATTATTTCGGCCGCTACGATTCCATCGAGAGCCGCATCGTCGCCGTCGACGTCGCGCCGAGCGTCGCCTACCGGATCAATCCGCGCCTATCGATCGGCGGCGGCATCGACTTCCAGTATATGGACGCCAAGCTCGTCAACGCGCTGCCCAATCCGGGCGATCTCGGCAATCCGGCCGCCGACGGCAAGCTGAGCATCGCCGGCGAAAGCTTCAGCGTCGGCTACAATATCGGCGTGCTGTTCAAGCCGACCGACACGCTCAACCTCGGCCTCAGCTACCGCGCCGCGATCGACCAGGACGTCAGCGGCCAATCGAACCAGCTGTTCGCCGGCGCCACGACGATCAAAAACGTCAGCACCACCGTCGCCCTGCCCGACATCGTCTCGCTCGGCGCCGCCTACAAGCTGAGCGCCGCGACCACCCTGCTCGCCCAGGCCAACTATTACAACTGGAGCCGCTTCGAGAAGCTGGAATTCAACTTCTCCGACGGCACCACGGCGACGATCGACCAGAACTTCACCGACAGCTTCGGCTTTTCGGTCGGCGCGCAGCACAAGCTGGCCGGCGGCTGGACGCTGCGCGGCGGCGTCGAATACGACCAGACGCCGACGCGCGATTCCAACCGCTCCACGTCGATCCCCGACGCCGACCGGCTGTGGCTCGGCCTCGGCGCGTCCTACGCGGTCAGCGACTCCGTGACGCTCGACGTCTCCTACGCCCACATGTTCGCCAACGAAGCGCCGATCAACCGGGTGAACAGCTTTACCGCGCTCGGCGTGACGGCGATGACGCGCGGCACGACCGAAACCAGCTCCGACGTCGTGGGCTTCGGCCTTCAGGTGGCTTTTTGACGATTGACGCGCCCTCTCCGTTGCGGCGCTTCGGCGTCGGCGACACGGCTCCCCCGCCAGGCTACGGGCTGAACCCGCTCATCCTCAGCTTCGTCGATCCCGGGATCGAGCGCCGCTTCACCGCCGACCATCTCAACCGCGCGCTGCCGACGATCCGCGTCTTCCTGCTCGCCGCCTGCGCGCTCTACGCGCTGTTCGGCATCCTCGACTACCACATCCTGCCGGAAACCCACGGCATCATGTGGCTGATCCGTTACGCCGGCGTCTGCCCGCTGCTGCTGGTCGCGCTGGCGCTGACCTACCACCCCGCCTTCCCGCGCATCGCCCAGCATGTGCTCGGCGCGTCGAGCTTCATCGCCGGCCTCGGCATCATCGCCATGACGGCCATCGCCGAGGAACCGGGGAACCGGCTCTATTACGCCGGCCTGATCATGGTCGTGATCTATTCGGCCAGCTTGATCCGGCTGCGCTGCGTCAACTCCACCGTCATCTGCCTGGCGCTGTTCGGGCTCTATCAAGTGTCGGCGATCTGGCTCAACCCGATCCCGCCGGAATACCTGCTGAGCAACAACTTCTTCCTCGGCATGTCGGTCGCCGTCGGCGTGTTTTCGAGCTACGTGCAGGAACTCTACATCCGCAAGGAGTTCATCAGCACCGAGATGCTCAAGCAGGAGAAGGCGCGCGTCATCGACCTGCTGACCGAAGCCCAGGCCGCCAACAAGGCCAAGAGCGACTTCCTCGCCGTGATGAGCCACGAGCTGCGCACGCCGCTCAACGCCATCCTCGGCTTCTCCGAGATCATCAAGGTGCGGATGTTCGGCCCCATCGGCTCGGAGAAATACGCCTCCTACGTCGAGGACATCCACGGCACGGCGCGCCATCTGCTCACCATCATCACCGACGTGCTCGACTTCTCGAAAGCCGAGGTCGGCAAGCTTTCCATCGCCGAGGAGAACGTCGACCTTATCGACGTGCTCGACCAGTGTTTCCGCATCGTGCGCGACAAGGCGGCGCAGTCCGGCCTGCGCCTCTCCTTGCGCGACGCCCCGCGCCAGATCGTGCTGAAAATGGACAAGACGCTGATCAAGCAGGTGTTCATCAACCTGCTCGGCAACGCGCTGAAATTCACCCCGCCGGGCGGCGAGATCACCGCCTCCATCGTGCGCAGCGCCGAGGGCGGCTGGTCGGTCCGCATCGCCGACACCGGCATCGGCATCGCCGAAGCCGACATCCCCCGCGTCATGGAGCCCTTCGTCCAGGTCGAGAGCGTCATGGTGCGCAAGCACGGCGGCACCGGCCTCGGCCTGCCGCTGTCGAAGAAGATCATGCTGCTGCACGGCGGCAATCTGGAAATCGCCAGCACGCTCGGCGCCGGCACCACGGTGATCGTCGACTTCCCGGCGAGCCGCGTCGTCGCGCTCGACGACAAAGCGGTCGGCGCGGCTTAAGCGTCCCCATTCGCGCAACGAAAAACGGCGGACCGTTCGGGTCCGCCGTTGTCGTTTTGCGCTGATGCCGATCAGCCCTGCTTAACGATCCGCACCATGACGACGCGCTGCGTCGAATCGTAGAACGTCTCGTAGGCCGCGCCGGGCAGGCCGACGGCGAAGGCCGCCATCTCGGCGGCGTCGCGGTAGATGATGTTCCAGTCGGTCAGGAACTCCATCGGCCACAGGTTGCTGCCGGCGCAGCGGTGCATGTTGCCGACGATCAGCGTGCCGCCGACGGCCAGGCTGTTATACAGCGTGCCCACCAGCGATTTGACGCGCTTGGGCGCGAGATAGTCGATCAGGCCGACCGTGTAGATCAGGTCTTGCGGCGGCAGCTTCTCGAACAGCTCGCCGCGCAACAGCTGCACGAACGAGGCGTTGAGGCAGCTCACGCTGGCGCGGCCGCCGTGGCGCACGACCGCGGGATAGGTGCGCTCGTAGGCCGAGGTCAGCGCCTCGTGGTCCTGGTCGATCAGGGTGAAGTCGACGCGGCGCGGCAGGTCGGCGACGCCGAGATAATCGACCACCTCGCGCGCCGGGCCGCAGCCCAGGCTGGCGATCCGCGCCGGGCGGCTTTCGGCCGCCGCCGCCGGCGCGCTGAGCACGGTCTTGGCGATGGCGGCGCGCATGTCGTGCATGCGCGTGGCGATGCATTCGGCGACGTCGAGGCCGAGGCGGTGCGACAGCTTCTCGTAAAGCGTCTTTCCCTCGCGCCGCCAGTCGTAGACCATGCTCATGATCTTGAAGTCGCCAGGATAGCCGAGCGGCTTGACGTAGCTGCGGTTCCAGATCGCGCCCGGCATGAAGTCCGGCGTCAGCACCAGCTCGGTGAAGCGCTTAGTGGCGCGCAGATCCAGGGGCTTGTCCATGATCGGCTCGACCAGCGCGTTGGCGCGATGCCACTGCTCGCGCCACGCCGGCAGCATGCGCTCCTCGCAGGTCGCCAGGATCTCGGCTTCGGCGTCGGCGCTCAGCGTCTGCTGGTCGAACTGGTCGAGGTTGGCGCGGAACGCGCGCAACAGATGCAGCACGTCCGACGCCATCAGGCGGTAATCGGCCGACACGCCGGCGTTGACGTTCTCGCCGGCGAACGAATCGATGTCGGAGCGGATCAGGATTTCGTTGTACTTGCCGACCAGCCCCGTGATGTCGACGCAGTCGCGCAGGCGCACGCCGACCTTGGTGCCGTTCTGCGTCTGCTCGGTGCGGGTGATCTCGCCTTTGCCCTCGAACAGCGATTGGCCGCGCAGGCCGAGCTGCACGTCGACCTGCATCCCAGGGTTGTAGATGTCGTTCTGGCGCGATTGCGCCGTCGCGCCGATGCCGTTGATGCTGACGTCCTGGAGGACGTAAGGCGATTCGTCGAGCGTGAGATCGGGCAGGGTCTTGCGGAAAAGGTCGCGGACTTTGTAGCGCTCGGCACGGTAGAAAATCTGGCGGCCTTGCGCGCCGCTCAACTCTTCATACGTCTTCATGGTTCCCCACCCAAACTCGCGCCGCATCCTTTGCCCAAAGGGTGCGGCGCACAAAAATGAAAGCGATGAATTCTGGCCGTCGAGTTCCGTTAACGAAATTTTTACCATGACTTATCACTTTTGGTCTAGTCACGATGTTAAGGTTTGTGGCGATTCACGCACAAAGAAGAACAATCAGCCGATATTGATGCGATTAATACTTCATATGGCGTAAATGGGTTCCAAACGATCCACAGGTAGCGTGGGAGGGTTCCGATGAATATCGGCCAGGCGGCGGCGGCGACGGGCGTCTCCGCCAAAATGATTCGCCATTACGAAAGCGTCGGCCTGCTGGCCGCGCCCTTGCGCGGCGAGAACGGCTACCGGGTCTATGGCGAGGACGACCTCAAACGCCTCGCCTTCATCCGCCATGCGCGCGACGTCGGCTTCGCCCTCGCCCAGATCAAATCGCTGCTGCAACTGTGGCGCGATCGCGAGCGCGCCAGCGCCGACGTCAAACGCATCGCCGTCGAGCAGATCGAGATGCTGAAAGCGCGCAAGCGCGAGATCGAGACGATGATCGCCGGGCTCGAAGAACTGACCGCCGCCTGCCATGGCGATGCCCGCGCCGCCTGCCCGATTCTCGACGGGCTCGCCGGCGAACGTCCCGCCCATCCGGGCTGCGGCTGATTATTTCAGCTCGATCTCGATGAAAGCGAAGTCGAAGGGATTGTCGTTGATCACGTTGTGATCGACGCCGGCGGGGCGCGCGTAAGATACGCCCGCCGCCAATTGCGGCCGCGTCACGCTGCCGTCGGGCCATTCGATGGTCAGCGCGCCGCTGGTCAGCGGCACCACCACGTAATCCATCTCGTGAACGTGGCGGCCGGTCTCGGCGCCCGGCGCGAAGCGCCATTCGGTGACGCGCACGCGCGCGTCGTCGATCTGGATCGCGCCTATCGCTTGCGGCCGCGCGGAGGTCATCCGGCTTTCCTGAGCGGCGGCGCGCCGTCCCCGTCGAGGCGGTCCCACGCGCCGCGCTTGAACCAGTCGGCGATGAATTCGCTGAACAGCCGCGTCTTCTTCGGGATCATGCGGCCTTCGGGGAACAGCACGCTGACCGGCCGCTCGAACGGCGGCAGCTGCGGCAGGACGCGGCGCAGGCGGCCGGCGCGCAGGTCCTCGCCGATATGGTAGGTCGGCAGCATGGCGACGCCGAGCCCGTCGAGCGCCGCCTGGCGCAGCATGAGGATGCTGTTCGACGAGAAATCGCCGGCCACTTTCAGCGACAGTTTCTTCTTGCCCGAGCCGCCGAAGCGCCAGATGCGGTCGGGCGCCAGCTTCATGTGGATCATGCAATTGTGCTTCGCCAGTTCGGCGAGCGACTTGGGCTCGCCTTCGCGCTTGAGATAGGCCGGCGAGGCGCAGGCGATCCAGCGCAACACGCCGATCTGGCGCGCCGTGACCGCCGCCGTCGCCGCGATCGGCGCCAGCCGCACCGCCACGTCGAAATCGTTGGAGGCGATGTCGATCGAATAGTTCGAGTTGTTGTCGACGATCAGCGAAACGCGGATCTGCGGATGCTTGCGCGCGAAGGCCGACACCGCTTCGGGGAAATTGACCGCGCCGAACGAGGTCGGCACGGCGATGCGCAAGGATCCCTGCGGCTCCTGCTGCTCGCGGGCGATGGCTCCTTCGCGCTTCTCCAGCTCGCCCAGGATGCCGACGCAGAACTCGTAATAGTCCGCGCCGGTCTCGGTCAGCGCGACGCGGCGGGTGGTGCGCGTCAGCAGCCGCGCGCCGAGCCGCGCTTCGAGCGCGCCGATATGTTTGGTGACGATGGCGCGCGATGCGCCGAGCCGTTCGGCGGCGGCGGAAAAGCTTTTCGCCTTCGCCACGGCGACGAAGCTTTCCATCATCTTGAGCCGGTCCATGCGCCCTCTTCCGCGGCCGCGCCGCAATTGTTCAATTCCATTCAACCGAATTATTCGGATTTGCGCAATGAACAAAGCTAATTTTTCGGTCATGATCCGGAGATCGAATTCACCCGCCCCGCCGTCATCGCGGGGCCGCCGCCACGAAAGAGGTCCGCCATGAGCGCCGACGCCCAGATCCCCGTGAAAGTCCTGTCCGAGACCCACCCCGGCGCCATCGTCCAGGGCGTCGGCGTCGAGGACATCGGCCCGCACAATCTCGACGCCTTGAAGACCCAGCTCGCCCGGCACGGCGTGCTCGCCTTCCGCGGCCAGAAGCTCACCCCGGCCAGCATGATCGCCTTCGCCGAAAAGCTCGGCGAATTGGAGAACAGCACGCGTCAGGATTTCCTCCTGCCGGGCTACGAGAAGATTTACGTGCTGTCGAACGTGAAGGACGAGAACGGCCGCCCCATCGGCAATTCCGACGACGGCTATCAACTGCACACCGACCAGTATTTCTTCGAGCACCCCACCGCCTACACGCTGCTCTATTGCGTCGAAGCGCCGCCGGAAGGCAGCGACACGATCTTCTGCAGCACGCTGAAGCTCTACGAGAGCATGAGCGACGACGAGAAGCGCAAATACATCGACATGACGATCATGGGCAGCCACGACAAGCTGAACGGCGGCCGCCACAACACCGGCGAATACGCCGACTATCCCGACATCCCGCAGCCAGTGGTGCGCCGCCATCCGCAGACCGGCAAGGACTTCCTCTATTTCAGCGCCAAGCTGTCGGCGCGCCCCGCGCCCGGCATGACCGAGCGGCAGGTGCTCGACATGATCGACGATCTGCGCACCCGGGCCAGCGCCGAAGGCTGCGTCTACGCCCACAAGTGGCAGGCCGGCGATCTGGTGATCTGGGACAACCGCGGCCTGCTCCATGCCGCCACGCCGTTCGACAAACAGAAATATCGCCGCATCTGCTATCGCCTGAGCGTGAAGGGCGAACGCCCGATCCGCGGCGGCGACGAGTTGCGCCGCGCGCCAGTCGCGGCCGAGTAGGCCGCGCGAACCCATATAAGCGGCCGAGTAGGCCGCGCGTTTCGAATAGAGCCGGCCGAATAGGCCGCGCGAATCCGAGAAGCCTCAGAGCTTGACCGCGCGTAGCCTGAGCGCGTTGGCGATCACGCTCACCGACGACAGCGCCATCGCCGCCGCGCCGATGGCCGGCGACAGCAGCAGCCCGAACGCCGGATAGAGCGCGCCCGCCGCGATCGGCACGCCGGCCGCGTTGTAGATGAAGGCGAAGGTCAGGTTCTGGCGGATGTTGCCCATCACGGCGCGCGACAGGCGGCGCGCCTGGACGATGCCGGCGAGATCGCCGTGCAGCAGCGTCACGCCGGCCGAGCGGATCGCGACGTCGGCGCCGGCGCCCATGGCGATGCCGACGTCGGCGGCGGCCAGCGCCGGCGCGTCGTTCACGCCGTCGCCCGCCATCGCCACCTTGCGCCCTTCCGCTTGCAGCCGCGCGACGATGCGGCTCTTGTCGGCCGGCAGCACTTCGGCCTCCACCTCCTGAATGCCGAGCTGGCGCGCGACCGCTTCGGCGGTGGCGCGCGCGTCGCCGGTCAGCATCACCACGCGCAGGCCCTCCGCCTGCAAGTCGCGGATCGCCTGCGGCGTCGTCGGCTTGATCGGATCGGCGATGGCCAGAACGCCGACGGCCTTGCCGTTCACGGCGGCGAAGATCGCGGTCGCGCCGCCCTCGCGCAGCGCGTGCGCCTTGCCGGCGAGCGCCGCCGCGTCGATGCCGAGATCGTCGAGCATCATGCGGTTGCCGAGCGCGACGCGCTTGGCCCCCACCATGCCGTAAACGCCCTTGCCGTTCTCCGCCGTGAAGCCGCGCGCTTTTTCCAGCGTCAGCCCGCGCGCTTCGGCGGCCTGCACGATGGCGGCGGCGAGCGGATGCTCGCTGGCACGCTCCAGGCTGGCGGCGAGCGCCAGCAATTCGGCTTCGGCGATGCCGTCCGTTACGATGCCGGTCACGGCCGGCTTGCCGGCGGTCAGCGTGCCGGTCTTGTCGATCACCAGCGTGTCGATCTTCTCCAGCCGCTCCAGCGCCTCGGCGTTCTTGATCAACAGGCCGGCGCGCGCGCCGCGTCCGACGCCGACCATGATCGACATCGGCGTCGCCAGGCCGAGCGCGCAGGGACAGGCGATGATCAGCACCGATACGGCGGCGATCAGCGCAAAGGCCAGGCGCGGCTCCGGCCCCCAGACTTCCCACACGGTGAAAGCGGCGAGCGCCACGGCGATGACCAGCGGCACGAACCAGCCGGAGACCTGGTCGGCGAGCCTCTGGATCGGCGCGCGCGAGCGCTGCGCCTCGGCGACCATCTGCACGATCTGCGACAGCAGCGTGTCGGCGCCGACCTTCTCGGCTCGCATCACGAACGCCCCCTGCCCGTTGAGCGTGCCGCCGATCGCCGTGTCGCCAGCCTGCTTCGTCACCGGCATGGATTCGCCCGTCACCATGGATTCGTCGAGGCTGGAACGGCCGTCCTCGATGACGCCGTCGACCGGCACCGTCTCGCCGGGGCGCACGCGCAGCCGGTCGCCGGCTTGCACCTGATCGAGCGGCACATCGCTCTCGCTGCCGTCAGCCGCGATGCGCCGCGCGGTTTTCGGCGCGAGGTCCAAGAGGGCGCGGATCGCGCCGCCGGTCCGCTCGCGGGCGCGCAATTCGAGCACCTGGCCGAGCAGCACCAGCACGGTGATGACCGCCGCCGCCTCGAAATAGACGGCGACAGCCCCGCCATGATCGCCATGCGCCCGGAAGGCCGGCGGGAACAGGCCCGGCGCGAACAGCGCGATCACGCTATAGCCCCAGGCAACGCCGGTGCCGAGCGCGATCAGCGTGAACATATTGAGATTGCGGCTGACGACGGACGCCCAGCCGCGCGCGAAGAACGGCGCGCCGGCCCACAGCACGACCGGCGTGGCGCAAGCGAACTGGATCCACGACGATTGCCGCGCGTCGATCCCGAGCAGGCCATGGATATCGAACAGATGGCTGCCCATTTCGAGCGCGAACACCGGCAGCGTCAGCAGCAGGCCGATCCAGAAGCGCCGGCTCATGTCGCGCAATTCCGGATTGGGCCCGTCGTCGGCGCTCGGCATCGCCGGTTCCAGCGCCATGCCGCAGATCGGGCAGGCCCCCGGCCCGGCCCGGCGCACCTCGGGATGCATCGGGCAGGTGTAGATCGCGCCGGCGGTCTGCCAGCTAGGACGGGGCGCGGCCGGCGGCTCTGCCGGCCCGAGATAGCGCGCCGGATCGGCGGCGAACTTGGTCTTGCAGCCGGCGCTGCAGAAAAAATAATCCTGCCCGTCATGGGCGGCGCGATGCGCCGCAGTGGCCGGATCGACCGTCATGCCGCAGACCAGGTCTTTCGTCAGCCGATGGCCCGCCGCCGGCGGATGGGCGTGCCCGCCATGGGGGGCGTGATGAGGGTCATGCGGATGGGAATGATCGCTCATGGCGGACTCGCTCGGGACTCTCTCTGGGACGCGCTCGGGGGACGCGCTCGGGGGACGCGCTCGGGGGGCGCACTCGGGGCACCCTTGGGGGCCGGGCCCTAAGCCCGCATTGTCCTCACCATGGGGCCTCCCATTGTGGGAAGGTCAACCGCCTGGGCGGGGCGCTCACGCATTTTTCGCTTTTCCCGCCCCCCGGTCATGCGTTAACCCTTTGGCCCATGAACGGGCCTTTGAAAAATCTGGCGAATCCGGGCCGCAAGCCAAGCGCGAGTCGCACGCTCGCCCCCTGGCTCTCCGCGGCTGCCCTCGCGAGCGCGACGGTCCTCGCCGCCTGCGCCGCGCCAACCACGACGCAGACCGGGACGTCCGCCGTCACCGCGCGCTATTCCCAGCCCGAGATCGAGCTTGAGGAGCAAGTCGGCTTCCTCTCCTGCGTGCCTTACGCCCGCAGCATTTCCGGCGTGAAGATTTTCGGCGACGCCTGGACCTGGTGGAAAAGCGCCGAGGGCAAATACGCCAAGGGCAAAGCGCCGCAGAAGGGCGCGGTGCTGACGCTGCAAAGGACCAAGTCGCTGCCCCTGGGCCATGTCGCGGTGGTCGCCGCCACCTCGGAAGACCCCCGCAAGCTGTGGGTCGATCACGCCAACTGGGGCGACAACGGCGACACGCGCGGCAAGATCCACAAGCGCCAGCCGGTCATCGACGTCTCCAAGGCCAACGATTGGAGCGAAGTGCGGTTCATGAACACGGTCGGCACCTTCGGCCGCATCTATCCGGCGCACGGCTTCATCTACAACGGCGCGCCGGCCTCACCCCAAATCGCGCCGCCGGCCAAGCCGCAGATCGCGCCGCCGGCCAAGCCGGTCGTGCCGCTGCGCACCGCCTCCGCCGCCGCTAAGAACTAACGCCCCGACAGCTAGCGCGCCGCCGCGTTCGCGCCGTTCGTTCCGCGCGCGGCGATCCCCTGCTGCACGATGGCGCTCAGCGGCGTCAGAGCCAATCCCCGCGCCGCCGCGCTCGGCAGCCATTCGCGCAGCACCGCCAGCGTCGCCTCGTGCGGATGGCCGATGGCGATGGCCGCGCCGCGCGCCTTGGCGATGCGCTCCAGCTCCATCAGCCTCGCGCGCACTTCGGCCGCCGTCTGGATATTGTCGAGGAACACGTGCCGCGTCGCGTGCGGCACGCCGGCCTCGGCCGCCAGCGCGTCGCCGACGCTCGCCGCCGTGGTGCGCGAATCGAGGAACAGCAGGCCGCGCCGCTTCAGCTCGTCGATCACCACGCGCATCCCCGGCCGGTCGGCGGTGAAGGCGCTGCCCATATGATTGTTGATGCCGACATAGCCGGCGAATTGCCCGAGCGCCCAATCGAGCCGGCGGCGGATCTCCTCCGGCGCGAGGCCGACGGTCAGCGCGTTCGGTCCCGGATCGCCGCCCGCCTCGATCTGGCCAGCGAGGCCATTGCGGCCCTGCGGCTGCATCGAGACATGCACCATCAATTCGTGGCCCGCCGCCCGCGCCGCCGCCGTCTGCGTCGGAAGGTCGCGCGCGTAGGGCAGATAGGCGAGCGTCAGCGGCCCGGGCAAGGCGGCGGCCTCGCGCGAATGGCGCAGATCGACGCCCATGTCGTCGATCACCACGGCGATCAGCGCCCGCCCCTCGGCCGGCGGCGGGGCGACGGCGTAGCGCCGCCACGGCGGCAACGCGCCCTCTTGCTGCGGCTGCGGCGGGAGCGCATTGGGGAGCGCGTCGGGATTCGCTTGGGGAGCGCTTGGGAGCGCGGGCGGCATCGCCCCGGGCGTTTGCTGAGGCATTTCCGGCGGCAGATCGAGCGTCGGCCGTTCGCGGCGCGGATCGGGCACCCAGGGCGCGATCTCGATGCGCGGCTGGGCCGGGCGCGTCTCGGCCGGCGGCGAAATCGTCACCGTCGGTGTCGGCGGCGCGGGCCGGTCGGCGACGTCGCCGAGCCACAGTCCCATGCCGATGCCGACGCCCAGCGCCAGCCCGAGGGCGGCGATGCCGAGCAGCGAGCCGCTGGCCTTCTGCCAAAGGGACTTGAGGCGGCTCCAGAATGACGGGCGAGCCATGCGGCACTCCAAACGCGGGAAACGGACGATCCGAGGCTTGCTAACACGCCCGTTAACCCATCGTCCACCCGCCTTCCCCTCGCTCGGAAAAGCCTGATATAACAGAGGCCAATTCCAAGCCTTTCGGGCGGTCCCGGCGATTCGCGCGCTGCGCGAGTATCGCCCTGCAAGAGATTGATATGTTTCTCCTGATCGATAACTACGACAGCTTCACCTACAACCTCGTCCATTACCTCGGCGAGGAAGGCGCGGAGATCGTCGTGCAGCGCAACGACGCGCTGACCGCCGACGAAGCCTTGGCGCTGAAGCCGCAGGGCATCGTGCTGTCGCCCGGCCCGTGCGATCCCGACAAGGCCGGCATCTGCCTCGACCTGATCGGCAAGGCCGCCGCCGCGAAGCTGCCGCTGCTCGGCGTCTGCCTCGGCCACCAGGCCATCGGCCAGGCGTTCGGCGGCCAGGTGATCCGCGCGCCCGAGCCGATGCACGGCAAGGTCAGCGCCATCCGCCACGGCGGCAAGGGCGTGTTCTCCGGCCTGCCGACGCCGTTCGAGGCGACGCGCTACCATTCGCTGATCGTGGAAAAGAGCACCCTGCCCGCCGTCCTCGAAACGACCGCCGAGACGAGCGACGGCCTCATCATGGGCTTGCAACACAAGGAGCTGCCGATCCACGGCGTGCAGTTCCACCCGGAAAGCATCGCCTCGCAGCACGGCCACCAATTGCTTCGCAACTTCCTCACGCTTGCTGGGCACAACGGCCCATCCCTCAAAAAGAGCGCCGCCGCATGACCGTCCCCGATCCCGACATGGCCGCCAGCTTCAAGCGGCTGCTCGCCCTCGTCGCCAACGGCGACAAGCTGAGCCAGGCCCAGGCTGAGGAAGCGTTCGAGATCATCATGTCGGGCAACGCCACGCCGTCGCAGATCGGCGCGATGCTGATGGGCCTGCGCCTGCGCGGCGAGACGGTGGACGAGATCACCGGCGCGGCGCGCGTCATGCGCGCCAAGGCCGTGCCGATCCAGGCCCCGCCCGGCGCGATCGACACCTGCGGCACCGGCGGCGACGCTTCGGGCACCTATAACATCTCGACCGGCGCGGCCCTCGTCGTCGCAGCCTGCGGCGTGCCCGTCGCCAAGCACGGCAACCGCGCCGCCTCCTCCAAGTCCGGCTCGGCCGACGTGCTGGCCGCGCTCGGCGTGAACTTGGACGCGGACATGGCGCTGGTCGCCGAATCGCTGCGCGTCAACAACATCGGCTTCATGATGGCGCCGCGCCATCACGCCGCCATGCGCCATGTCGGGCCGACCCGCGTCGAGCTCGGCACGCGCACCATCTTCAATCTCTTGGGCCCGCTCGCCAATCCGGCCGCCGCCAAGCGTCAATTGCTCGGCGTGTTCAGCCGCCAGTGGATCGCGCCGGTCGCCGAGGTGCTCGGCCAGCTCGGCTCCGAGCGCGCCTGGGTCGTGCACGGCTCCGATGGGCTCGACGAGCTGACCACCACCGGCGCGTCCTACGTCGCCGAACTGAAGGACGGCAAGGTCGCGACCTTCGAAGTCGTGCCGGAAGACGCCGGCCTGCCGCGCGTGACCGCCGACGCGCTCAAGGGCGGCGATCCGGCGTTCAACGCCAAGGCCATTCACGCCATGCTCGACGGCGCGGCCGGCCCTTACCGCGACATCGTGCTGCTCAATGCCGCCGCGGCGCTCGTCGTCGCCGGCAAGGCGGCCGACCTGAAAGCCGGCGTTAAGCTCGCTGCCGAGGCCATCGCCTCGGGTAAAGCGAAAGCAACGCTGGCCGCTCTCGTCGCCACTTCGACGAAAGTGCCGGCGTGAGCGCCCCGGAGATGTCAGACGTTTTAAGAAAGATCTGCGACATCCGGCTGGAGCAGGTGAAGGCCGCCGAGAAAGCGCGCCCGTTCGCCGCCGTCGACGCCGCCGCCAAGAGCGCCGATAAGCCGCGCGGCTTTCGCAAGGCCTTGGAGGCCAAGATTCGCGGCATCGTCCCGCCCGCCGTCAAGGACGACGGCTACGGCAAAGTCTTCGATCTTCGCACCCAGGGCGCGCAGCAGCAGTACGAGACGCCGCCCAAAGCCGCGCCGCGGGCTTACGGCCTGATCGCCGAGATCAAGAAAGCCTCGCCCAGCGCCGGCCTGATCCGTCCGGACTTCGATCCGGCCGCCCTCGCCCGCGCCTACAAGGCCGGCGGCGCGGCCTGCCTCTCGGTGCTCACCGAGATCGATCACTTCCAGGGCCATGACGATTACCTGATCCAGGCGCGCGCGGCGGTCGACCTGCCCGTCCTGCGCAAGGACTTCATGCTGACGCCCTACCAGATCGCCGAATCGCGGGCGCTGGCCGCCGACTGCATCCTCATCATCATGGCCGCCCTCGGCGACGGGCAGGCGCGCGAGCTGGAAGACGCCGCCCATGGCTACGGCATGGACGTCCTTGTGGAAGTCCATGACGAGGACGAGTTGGCGCGCGCCCTCAAGGCGCTGACCTCGCCGCTGATCGGCGTCAACAACCGCAACCTCAAGACGCTCAAGACCGATATCGGCGTCACCGAACGCCTGGCCGACCTTCTCCCGCCCGGCAAGACGCTGGTCTCCGAGAGCGGCCTGACCGGCCCGGCCGACCTCGCCCGCATGGCCCGCGCCGGGGCGCGCTGCTTCCTGGTCGGCGAGAGCCTGATGCGCCAGCCGGACGTGACCGCCGCCACCAAGGCGTTGCTTGGCCCAGTGCGGGCGACCGCGTGATGGCGAAGAAGCCGGCCCCGAAAAAGCGTCTCACCCATCTGGATGCCAAGGGCCAGGCCCGCATGGTCGATGTCGGGGCCAAGGCCGTGACCGAGCGCGTCGCCACCGCCAAAGGCTCGGTCCTGATGGCCAAGGAAACCGTCGCCCTGATCCGCGCCGGCGGCTTCAAGAAGGGCGACGTCCTCTCGGTCGCGCGCATCGCCGGCATCATGGGGGCGAAGAAAACCCCAGAGCTGATCCCGCTCTGCCACCCCATCGGCCTGACCTCCGTGGCCGTCGAACTGTCGCTCACCGCCAAGGGCGTCGAGATCGAAGCCACGTGCAAGATCGCGAGCCAGACGGGCGTGGAAATGGAAGCGTTAACAGCGGTTTCTGTGGCGGCTTTGACAATTTACGACATGTGTAAGGCGGTCGATCGCGGCATGACCATCACGGGGGTCCGCTTGACGCACAAGTCCGGCGGAAAATCAGGCACTTACGAGGCGAAGTGATGCTGTCGGTCGAGGAGGCTCGCGCGCGCATCCAGGCGGCCCTGTCGCCGCTCGGCAGCGAGAGCGTGCCGCTCGACGCCGCGCTCGGCCGCATCCTCGCCGCCGACGTTACCGCCCAAGTCACCCAGCCGCCCGCCGACCTTTCGGCCATGGACGGCTATGCGGTCCGCGCCGCCGACGCCGCGCAAGTCCCCGTCGCCTTGACCGTGATCGGCGAGGCTCCCGCCGGCGGGGCCTATGCCGGCACGGTCGGCCCGGGCCAGGCGGTCCGCATCTTCACCGGCGCGCCGCTCCCCGCCGGGGCCGATGCCGTCGTGATCCAGGAAGATACCGAGCGCGCCGCCGACAAAATCACCGTCAAAGCCGGTGCGCGGTTGGGCGAAAACGTGCGCTACGCCGGTCTCGACTTTTACAAAGACGCCGTCCTGCTGGCCAAGGGCCGCCGCCTCGCCGCGCGCGACATTTCCCTCGCCGCCGCCGGCAACAATCCGCGCCTTGAGGTCGGCCGCCGGCCGCGCGTCGCCATCCTCGCCACCGGCGACGAGCTGGTGAACCCGGGCGATCCCATCGGCCCCAACCAGATCGTCAGCTCCAACGGCGTCGGCCTTTCGGCCTTCGTGCGCGCCCACGGCGGCGAGCCGGTCGATCTCGGCATCGCGCCGGACGACGCGCAATCGCTTAAGCGCATGGCGCAAGGCGCGGCCGGCGCCGACTTGCTGGTGACCATCGGCGGCGCGTCGGTCGGCGATCGCGACTTGATCCAGCAAGTCCTGGGGCAAGCCGGACTTGTCGTGGACTTCTGGAAAATCGCCATGAAGCCGGGCAAGCCCTTGATCTTCGGGCATTTCAACGGGACACCGATGATTGGCCTGCCCGGCAACCCCGTCTCCGCCCTGGTCTGCGCCCTGCTCTATCTCGGCCCGGCCATCAATAGGCTGCAAGGCGGCGTCGAGAGCGCGCCGCGCCAGATCCGCGCCCGACTCGGCTCGGACCTCAAGGCCAACAACTTCCGCGCCGATTTCATCCGCGCCAAACTCACGACCAACGCCGATGGCGAGCAAGTCGCCACCGCCTTCGCGGTGCAGGATTCCTCCATGCTGTCGCTGCTGTCGCAAGCCGACGGCCTGATCCGCCGCCCACCCGACGCGCCGGCCGCCAATGCCGGCGACTGGGCGGATGTGGTGCTGCTGGACTAGCGCCTATCCGGCGGTGATCTCGTCGATCGCCGCCATGTCCTCGGCCGTCAGCTTCCAGCCGCCCGCCTGGGCGTTGGCCGCGATCTGCTCGGGCTTGGTCGCGCCGGCGATCACGCTGGCCACCGCCCCGTGGGCGAGCAACCAGGAAAAGGCCAATTCCAGCAGAGTCTTGCCACGCGACTTTGAGAAATCGTCGAGCTTTTCGACGATGGCCCAGTTGCGCTCGGTCAAGGTCCGTGCGGCGGCGCGCTTTTCGCGCGTCAGCCGGCCGTCGGGCATGGCCGTGTTGCGCCGGTATTTGCCTGTCAACAGGCCGTTGGCCAGCGGAAAGAACGGCAGCAGGCTGAGGCCGTAGCCTTCCATCGCGGGCAGCAGCTCGCGCTCCGCGCCGCGGTTGAGCAGGCTGTACTCGTTCTGGCAGGAGACGAAGCGCGTCAAGTTGCACGACCGGGCCGTCCATTCGGCTTCCACCGCCTGCCAGCCGTCCATGCCCGAATTGCCGATGTAGCGCACCTTGCCCTGGGTCACGAGATCGTCGAGGGTGCGCAGCGTCTCCTCGATGGGCGTCAGCGGATCGGGCCGGTGCTGCTGATAGAGGTCGAGCCAGTCGGTCTTGAGGCGGCGGAGGCTGTCTTCGACCGCCTGCATGATGTAACGCCGCGACGCGCCCTTCTTCAGCCCCTCATCGTCCATCTGCATGGCGAATTTGGAGGCGAGAACGATCTCCTGGCGGCGCGGCCCCAGCACTTCGCCGAGCGCGGTCTCCGAGCCGCCGCGATCGCCGTAGGTATCGGCGGTGTCGAAGAAAGTGACGCCGACGTCGAGCGCCTTATGGACGACCTTGCGCGTCGCCTCAAGATCGATGCGGCCGCCGAAATTGTTGCAGCCGAGGCCGATCTCCGAGACGCGCAGGCCGGACCTGCCGAGATTGCGGTAGTTCAAAGCGTCCTCCCTGACGTGCCGAATGCTATTGGCTTTTGAAAAGCTTAGCACCTCCCGGCCCGGCAGCACTACCCAGTCAGGCGGCCAAAATGTCGCGCGCCGTCGTCTCGTCCGTCACCAGGCTGCCGGTGAAGCCGCGCCGCAGCGCCGCGCGCAGCGCCGGCGCTTTCTCGCGGCCGGCGCCGCTCAGAATGACGTCCGGCACCGCGGCGAGATCGTCTAAGTCGAGCCCGATCCGTCGGCGATTCACGTCGTGATCGACCGCCTCGCCATCCTTATCGACGAAAACGCCGAGCACCGCGCCGACCGCGCCCGCTCGGCGCAGTTCGGCCGCCTCGCGCGGCGACACGAACCCGTTGCCGACGAGCCCGCCGTTGTCGCTGGCGCGGCTCGCGGTCAACACGGCGAGATCGCAGCTCCGCGCCCTGTCCAGCACCTCTTGAACGATCGGCAATCCCATGAACAGCGCGCGTTCTTCCAGGCTGCGGGCATAGCTCGGCGCGGCAAGCTGATAGCCGGAAGCCTCCAGCACGAGGGCGAGCCGAGCCACCGTTTCCTGCGGCACGATCCGCCCAAAGGGCGACAAGCTGCCTTTCAGCGAGACCGTCGAGAGGTTCGGCATCGAGGCGGGCACAAGGCCGCGGAACATAGCGTAGGTCGAACGACCGTGATGGACCCCCACCGTCATGCCGTCCGCCAGCCGCCGGTTGAGTAAGGAGCCGAGCGCATGGCCGACGCAATCGACGAGTTGCGCGGGGTTTTGCGGATCCTGCACGACAATCGCCTCGCGCAGGGCGAACGCCTTGCACAGCCGCGCTTCCAGCTCGCAGGCGGCCCGATGGGGCGAGACGATCTCGACGCGCACCAAGCCTTCCTCGCGCGCCATGGCGACCAGCCGGTTGACCCGCATGCGGCTGATGCCGAGCGCGGCGGCGACGTCCTCCTGACGCAAGCCCTCGACGAAATACATCCAGGCCACACGCGTCGCCAATTGCAGACGGCCGTTCTCCTCCAAACCCGGCAGCGACGCCTCGACGCCGGGCAGCTCTCGACCGCGCGTCATAGGACTGGCTGCGCCGGCGACTTGAGAATCGAGCCGTGCTCCATGATCCGCACATAGGATTCATGGCGGAACAGGAAGTCCGAGCCGATCAGCCGCTGGCGCAGGCCCTGCTCGCCGAGCCTAATGTCGAGGAAGCCGACTTCGCGCAGCCCCCACATCTTCACGTCGGGCGGATGATTCACCACGCCGGTCGACGGCGCCCAAAGATGGATCACGCCGTCGAGTCCGAAGGAGCGGTACTGATGCTTGTGGCCGCAGGCCACCAGCCGCAGCGACTTTCCAGCGAAGGGCGCGAGCAGACTCGTGCGCGCGGCCAACTCCAGCGAGGTCGCATGGACCAGGGTTTCCGATGGATGGTCCGTGAACAAGGGTTTGTGCAAGAACAGCGCGATGGCCCGGTCGTCCGGCACGCTCGCCAACGTTTCGCTCAGCCAGTTCGCCTGCTCGTCTTCGGCGGCCAGCCCTTGCGAATTGAGAATCTGGGAGTTCACGCCGATCAAGGTCCAGCTACCCTGGTCTTCGCGCCAATAATCGAGGCCGAACAGGTCGAGCCAACGCTGGCGGCGCTCGGCGGTGACGCGCTTGGGCATGGAGCCGGAGACGACATTATCGCCAATGTCGTGATTGCCGGGGATCGCGCGCCACGGCACGCAGATACGGTCAAGCTGGGCGCGAGCGTAGGCAAGATCGTCGGCGAGATCCGGATCGCTGAGACCAAGATCGCCGCTGACGACGACGAAATCGGGCCGCTCCGCCGCGATCCATTCGAGCACCATTTCCCAATTGTCCTGGTAGTAGCCGCGCGCGGCGCTGAGATGCAGGTCCGAAACCTGCAAGATGCGACGATCAGATGTCATGACAGGGGCTCCATTATGTCGGTTTGCGTTGCGGCGAGTTGCGCGAGGTCGGCGATGGTCCAAGCGTCTCCCAACCGCGAGAACAGAAGCGGCGCGGCGTTGCGCAAGGCTTCGGCTGGCAATTCGGCCTGCAGCAACCGCGCAGCGACGCGCAGAACGCCGCCATGCGCCACGATCAGCACGCCCGGCCCGTCGCCATGGCGGCAGAGCGCAGTCCCGATGCGCGCGGCAAAGTCCTCGATGGTCTCCATGCCGTCGGCCGCGCAGCCCCATAAGTCAGCCGGCGCCGGCTGGCCCTCGTAAGGACCGAAGCAGCGCTCGCGCAGGTCGGGGTCGAGATGCGGCGTGAGACCAAGACGCGCGCCGATGCGCTCCGCCGTTTCCCGCGTGCGCGCCAGATCGCTCGACACGATGCTACGGATCGAAGCCGCCGCCAGAAGCTCGGCCGCCGCCGACGCTTCGGCGCGGCCGGTGTCGTCGAGCGGGATGTCCATATGGCCCTGGACGATGCGGCGCAGATTATGATCGGTCCTGCCGTGGCGCAGAAAGTGGAAGGCGTCGGCCGCGGGCGGCTCGGCCAACGGAATGACTCGGTCGAGATAAGACAAAGCGGACATTAGGCTGTCAGTCTCCGGTTGTGCTCCATGCGAAGGCCGCTGGAGGCGTCGAACAAATGCATATCGTGGTCGGACCAGGCCAAGCCGACGGTTTCGCCGACACGCGGCGCCTGAGCGCGAGCCACGCGCACGGTCAGGCGCTCGGCGCCGATCTCGGCATGGACAAGGGATTCCGAACCGATCATCTCGACCTGCGAGACCCGCACTGCGGGCGCGTTCGCCGCCAACGTGCGGAAAGAAATATGCTCCGGCCGCACGCCGATGGTCGTCCCCATGCGGCTGCCGGCAAGGATGCGCGGGCTGAAGACGGCCGCCGCGCCCTCGCCCAATGCCGCCAATGGCAGAATGTTCATGGGCGGACTGCCGATGAAAGCCGCGACGAAGACATTGGCCGGCCGCTCGAAGATCTCGACCGGCGTGCCGATCTGCTGGACCTGGCCGTCGCGCATGACGACGATGCGGTCGGCCATCGTCATCGCCTCGATCTGGTCATGCGTAACATAGACCGAGGTGACGCCGAGCCGCCGCTGCAAAGCGCGAATTTCGCCGCGCGCGCTGGTGCGCAATTGCGGATCGAGGTTGGATAGCGGCTCGTCGAACAGAAACACCTTGGGATCGCGCACGATGGCGCGGCATACCGCGACCCGCTGACGCTGACCGCCGGATAGTTCCTTCGGGCGGCGTTGCAGAAGATGGGCGATGTCGAGCATCTCGGCCGCGCGCCGCACCCGCTCGGCGATCTCCGCCCGGCCGACGCGCCGGAGCGTCAGGGCGAAGCCGATGTTCTCGGCGACCGTCATGTGCGGATAGAGCGCATAGCTCTGGAACACCATGGCCATGTCGCGCGCCTTCGGCGCGGCATGCGTGACATCGCGCTCATCGATGCAGATCTGCCCGCTGGTAACCTCATCGAGCCCCGCCAGCATGCGGAGCGACGTGGTCTTGCCGCAGCCCGACGGGCCGACGAATACCACGAACTCGCCGTCGGAAACGTCCAGGTCCAGCCGGTCGACGGCCGTGACATCGCCAAAGGTTTTGCGGACGCCTGAGAAACTTATCGTCGCCATGTGCCTATCCTTTGATTCCGACAGAGACAAACGTCTGGATGATGCGGCGTTGGCAGGCGAAGAACACCGCCAGCGCCGGCAGGCTGATCAAGGTGACGGCCGCCATCAGCGGCCCGAGATCGTCGCCGCGTTCGGCATCGAGGAAACGGCGGATGCCGATCTGCACGGTCATCGAGCGGTCCGTCTCGGTGATCACCAGCGGCCAGAAATATTCATTCCAGCAATCGACGAAGAGCAGGACGGTCAAAGCCGCAAGCACCGGCTTGATGTTCGGCAGCACGACCGACCAAAGGATGCGCAGCTCGCTCGCGCCGTCCGTCGCCGCCGCGTCGTATAGTTCTTTCGGGAATGCCAGAAGATGCTGGCGCAACAGGAACACGGCGAGCGGCATCGCCAGGTTCGGCACGATCAGGCCGGCCCAACTGTCAAACCAGCCGAGGCCGTTGATCATCAGATAGACCGGCAGGAAGGTGAGCTGTTGCGGGATCATCATCGCGCCGAGCACCAGCGCGAACAAAAGCCCGCGGCCGGGAAATTCGTAACGGGCGAACGCGTAGGCGGCGAGCAGCGCGACCGCCAATTGCCCGGCGACCCGCAGGACCGTCGTCGCCACGCTGTTCCACAGATATCGGCCGAACGGTAGCTTCTCGAACACGTCGAGATAATTCTGCAGGATGAATTCGCGCGGCCACAGCGTGCCGGAATAGATTTCGTTCGCCGGCTTGAACGACGTGCCGAGCACCAGGAGCAGCGGCGCCATGATCGTCAGCGCCGTCGCGAACAGCGCCAACTGGCCAAACAGGGTCAGCGGCCAAGAGAATCTGAGCATGGCGGCCGCCTCAGGAGTAATGCACGCGCTTCTCGAGCCACAGCACCTTGACCGCCGTGATAAACCCGAGAAGAGCGAAGATGATCAGGGCGCCGGCCGCCGAATAGCCGACATTGAAGCTCTCGAACATGTATTGATAGACGATATAGAACAGGTTGGTCGTGGCGTTGAGCGGCCCGCCTTGCGTCATCACGTCGATCGGGGTGAAGACCTGCTGGATGGTGAAGACCACGGTGGAAATCGTCACGAAGAAGATCGTCGGCGAGAGCATCGGCAGCACGAGCCGGCGCATCACCGTGCCGTCCCCGGCGCCGTCGAGGCGCATGGCTTCGACATAGTCGCGGTTGATCGCCGACAGGCCGGCGAGATAGAGCAGCACGTTGAAGCCGAGAATCTTCCAGGCGCCGACGCCGATGATGACGTAAATGGCGGTGGTCGTATCCGACAGCAGCGTCGGCATCTGCAGCCCGAGCGGCCGGATCACCGACTGGAACAGGCCCATCACCGGGTTCAGCATCCAGATCCAGACGATGGAGACGACGACGAAGCTGAGCAGCGTCGGCAGGAACAGCACGGTCTTGTAGAAATTCGCGAGCTTCGCTCCCATCGTCCAGATGAACACCGCCAATGGAATCGGCAGCAGCACCTTCAGCGGGATTGAGACGAAGATGTAGATCAGCGAATTGTAGGCGGCGTCATGAAACTGCGTGTTGTCGAACACGCCGATGAAATTGCTCATGCCGACGAACGGATCGGGGCCGAAGCGATTGAGCTTGAAGAAGCTCAGATAGATGAGCTCGACGAGCGGCCAATAGGTGAACGCCGCCATCAGGAGAACGAACGGCGCGAGAAACGCGGCAGGATGCATGTCGATTTTGCGCCGCGCCGCAACGAGCGGAACCCTGCCTGCTGGCGCGATGTTCAAAGCCGCCGTCATGCCAAAACCCGATTCATGCTGTCTCCTCGTCGGATCGGCAGGAGCCCGCGCCGTCACGGGCTCCTGCCTCGCCGCTTCAGTTGGTGCCGGCGGCGATCAGCCGCGTGATTTCCTTTTCCGCGGCGGGAACGAGGACGGACGCCTTGCCCTTGCCCTGCCACAGCGCGGACACCATGTTTTCGAGGACGATCTGGATTTCGACGACGCGGGTGCCCGGCCAGCGCGCGGTGGACACGAGATCGTCCATCTGCGCGACGGCGACGCCCCAGCGCGGCTCCTTGGCGATATAGGCGCGCACGATGTCGGCATCCTTGGCACCCGGCGCGATCGGCAGATAGCCGGACTCCACGGCCCACTGGTTGGTCACTTCCGGCTTCATCATGTGGGCGAGGAAGCGGAAGGCGGCTTCGCGGCGCTTCGGGTTTTCCGAGAAGAGCATGAGCGACGCGCCCGAATTGGGCACGCGGCGCGGCTTGTCGCCCCAGGTCGGATAATGCGCTACGTCCAGATCGAACACGCCCTTGGCGTTGCGCTGCGCGCCCTGGAAGCTGGCGATCGAGGTCACCATCATGCCGATCTGGCCGGCCATGAAGAGCGACTGGTTCTCGCGCTCGGTGAATATGGCCAGCGACTTGTCGGTGACGGCCATGTCCTGCCAGAGCTGCATGGCGGCGATGGCGTCCGGCGTCGCGAAGGTGGCGCGCGTGAAATCCTCCGACAGCATGTCCGCCCCGGCATTCACGATCATCTGCTGGGGACCGACGTCGCGTCCGCCGGTCGAGATGAACAAGGCGTATTTGCCGGTCTTCTGCTTGATCTGCAGCGCCTGCTCGCGCACTTCCTGCCAGGTGCGCGGCGGCTTTTCCGGATCGAGGCCGGCGGCGCGGAAGATGTCTTTATTGATATAGAGAACCGGCGTGCCGAAGGACTGCGGCACCGCGTAGGGATGCCCCTTGTAAATGCCGGTCGCCAAGAAGTTCGGCGCGATGCCGGCGAGGAAGGCGCCTTTGTCGGGGCCTGAGTCGAGCGGAACGGGATTGGAGCTTTCGACCATGCCGATGGTCAGGCGCGCGAGCACCTGGGCGACGTCCGGCGCGCGGTCGACCATGCGGGCCGCCTGAATGTCGGTGGCGAGGTTCGTCAGGTCCTTAAACAGCTCCTGAACCTTGATGTCCGGGTTGGCCGCTTCGAATTCCTTGATGGTCCGCGTCAGGACTTCGCGGTTGGACGTCTGATAGTGCCAAAAGTTGATGGTGGTGACCGGCTCGGCCGCTTGCAGCGGCGAGGCGATACAGGCGGCAGCGAGAACGACGGCGCTCAGCAAAGATCGATACATCGGGATCCCCTTCATTGCGGATGCGAAGGGACCCTAGCGAGGCTGCGTGACCACCTAATTGCACATTTGAGACAGGACCGTGATTTTGCACGATTGCCTGCGCGGGCTCGCTCGGGAACGCGCGGGCGAGAAGCGCGGGGCTGCGGGATTGACGCTTCGGCCGCCCTTACCGCGCATTAGCCACTCGCATTGGCGCTTGACGGCGGGACAAGAACTAAACTAGAACAAAATTGGATGTTTTGGTTTTGTTCTATATCTAGCGTTTTCGCAAGCCAAACGCCTGATTAGTTGGGTTTTCTCGCTTTTTGGCCGTCCAGCGGCCGCCACGGCGGGGTTACGGGACAGGGTTCCATGCTGACAAAAAAACAATCCGAACTGCTGCTGTTCATCAATCGCCACCTCGCCCAGCACGGCGCGTCGCCCTCGTTCGACGAGATGAAGGACGCCCTCAACCTCAAGTCCAAGTCGGGCATCCACCGCCTCATCACCGGGCTGGAGGAGCGCGGCTTCATCCGCCGGCTGGCGCACCGCGCCCGCGCCCTGGAGGTCATCCGCCTGCCCGAAGCGCTGGCCGTGGCGAGCGCCGCGCCCGCCCCTGCCGCCGAACCGTCCCAGCAGCGCGGCGGCTTCACGCCCAACGTCATCAAAGGCAAATTCAAGCCGGGGCTGACCGGCGCTGCCTTGCCCGCCAACGCCGCCACCGGCGTCGCCATCGAGCTGCCGCTCTACGGCAAGATCGCCGCCGGCGCGCCGATCGAGGCGCTGCGCGACCATTCCAGCACCGTCGAGGTGCCGCCCAGCCTGATCGGCCGCGGCGAGCATTACGCCCTGGAAATCGACGGCGATTCGATGATCGAGGCCGGCATTTTCGACGGCGACGTGGCGGTGATCGAACGCTGCGACACGGCCGAAAACGGCGCCATCGTCGTCGCCCTGGTGGACGAAAACGAGGTGACGCTCAAGCGCCTGCGCCGCAAGCGCGATTCCATCGCGCTGGAGCCGGCCAATGCCGCCTACGAGACCCGCATCTTCGGCCCCGACCGGGTCAAGGTGCAGGGCCGCCTCGTCGGGCTGGTCCGCAAATACTGATCGCGACGATCCCGCCTCCCGGCTGATCCAAAAACCGTCCGCCGTGCCGATTTCGGCATGGTCGTGACGGCGCGCGCGCCGCGCTGTAACATTCCAGGGATTTCAGCCACCCTGGTGTATCATGTCCCGCCCCCCGTCGCGTCCGCCGTCCGCTCCCCTCGCCGGCCCTCTCGTCAGCCGCCGCCTGCTGCTGGGCGCCGGCGCGGCGCTGCTCGCCGCGCCTTTCGTCACGCGGAGCCGGGCTTTTGCCCAAGGCGCGCCGCTGATCTTCAAGACCGACCCGTTCAAGCTCGGCGTCGCCTCGGGCGATCCCGACAGCACCTCGGTCGTGCTGTGGACGCGCCTCGCGCCCGAGCCGCTGGCCTACGGCGGCGGCCTCCCGAAAGGCGCCGTGCCGGTCGAATGGGAAGTCGGGCTCAACGAGCAAATGACCCGCGTGATGTTCCGCGGCACCGCCATCGCGCGCCCCGAGACGGGCTACAGCGTGCATGCGCTGGCCGAAGGGCTGCTGCCCGGCCGCCATTACTGGTACCGCTTCCGCGCCGGCGAGGTCGAAAGCCGTATCGGGCGCACCCGCACCCTGCCCGCGCGCGGCGCGGCGGACCGCTTCCGCCTGGCGCTGGCGAGTTGCCAGCGCATCGAGCACGGGCATTTCACCGCCTGGGCCGACATCGCCAAGCAGGATCTCGACATGGTCCTCCATCTTGGCGACTACATCTACGAATACGCGCTGAAGGCCGACGAGATCGCGCGCCGCATGGGATTCCATGTGCCTGCCGCCGTCTTGCGCAAGCTGACGACCGTCAACGACTATCGCCTGCGCCACGCGCTCTACAAGCTCGACCCGCATCTGGCCGACGCCCATGCCGCCCACCCGTTCGTCGTCAGCTACGACGACCACGAGACGGTCAACAACTGGGCCGGCGACACCGCGCCGAACATGAGCGCGGCGGATCTGCTTAAGCTGCGCGCCGCCGCCTTCCAGGCCTATTACGAAAACATGCCGGTGCGCGCGGCGCTCCAGCCGCAAGGATCGGCGATGCGCGCCTATCGCAGCTTCGAAGCCGGCGATCTCGTCCGCATCGCCAGCCTCGACACGCGGCAATACCGCACGCCGCACGCCTGCGGGCGCGGCGACAAGATGCATTGCGACGAACGGCTGCAGCCGGGCCGCACCATTCTCGGCGCGGCGCAAGAATCCTGGCTGCTCGACCAGATGGGCCGCAACGATACGACGTGGAACCTGCTCGGCAACCAGGTGATGATGATGCAGTGCCGCTACCAGGAGCCGGCGCTCGACATCGTCGATACCGACAAATGGGACGGCTATGTCGACGCCCGCAAGCGCCTGTTCGACGGCATCGCCGCGCGCAAGACCAAAGGCCTCGTCGTCGCCACCGGCGACATCCACCGCGCGTTCGCCGGCGATCTCAAAATGGATTTCGACAAGGACGCGTCGCCGACCCTCGGCGCCGAGTTCATTTGCAGCTCGATCTCGTCGGCCGGCGACGGTTCGGCGGGCGCCGCCACCTCGTCCAAGCTGCGGGGCAGCAACGGCCATATCAAATTCTACGACGGCCGGCGCGGCTATACGGCGCTGGATTTCGACCGCAAACGCTGCGAGGCGAGCTATCAGGCTGTCGCTAAAGTCTCGACGCCGGGCGGCAAGATATCGACCATCAAAAAGTTCGCGGTCGAAGCCGGCAAACCGGGCATCGCTTAAAGCACGCCCCCTACCGCGCCCAGGGTCGCTGCCCGCGATCGTCGCGCACGGTGGCGATCTTGACGCCGTCCGGTCCGAGCCACAGCGCGTGCGCGCCGCCGGCCGCGAGCGCGCGGCGGTCGAGCAGGCGCGGGCCCTTGCAGCGCGCCGGCCAGAGCGCGCCCCAGCTCACCACCAGATCGGCGGCGGCGCAGTCTTCCTGCAAGGCGGCCTCGTCGCGCAGGAAGGCCACCGTGCGGCCGCGCGCGCTATAGAGGCAGCCGAGCGCGTCGCAGCGCAATTGCGGCGGGTCTTCGGCGATGAGCGGACCAGCGCTGCGCCGCCGCCAAACATCGCGCAAGAAAGTTTGACCGGCTGAACCGGCGAACAGCAGTTCGCCATCCGCGCCGCGCGCCGCGAACAGGCCCGGCTCGGCGGCGACGATGACGTCGGGCGGCTTGACCGTCGCCAATGTCGCGAGACCGAGCAGGACGACCGGCAGGCCGGCATAGCGCCAGCGCTTGCGCCAGAGACACACCCACAGGCCGCCGAGCGTGACGAGCGCGAGGCCCGATTGCGGCAAGGACGGCAAGGCGATCACCGCGTCGGGCCAGGCGGCGACTTCATGCGCGACGGCGATGATCGCCGTGACGCCCCAGCTCATCGGCTCCAGCGCGAACCGCTCCAGGCCGAACGGCATGAGGATATAGGCGAGCAGCGACCAGGGCGTGATCCAGACCGCCGTGATCGGCACAGCGACGAGATTGGCCGCGAGCTGATAGACCGCCAGGCGATTGAAGTGATAGGCCGCGAAGGGCGCGGTGGCGAGACCGGCGATCAGGCTGGTGGCGACGATGCCGCCGGCATAAAGCGCGATGCGGCGCATGGTCCCGCCTTCCGCGCGTTGGCGCCGCGCCCAGGCGCGCGACGCCTCGTAAGCGGCGATCAGGGCGATGACGGCGGCGAACGACATCTGGAAGCTTGCGCCGAGCAGGCTTTCCGGCGCGGCGAGGAGCAACGCCAATCCCGCCGCCATGACGAGGCGGAGCGAGATCGCCGTGCGGTCGAGCATCACCGCGATCAGCACCACCGCCGTCATCAGGAAGGAGCGCAGCGTCGGCAGGCTCGCGCCGGTGATCAGGGTGAAGGCGAAGATGCCAGCGATGGTGAGCAGCGCGGCCCATTTCTTGGTCGGCCAATAGAGCGCCAGCGAACCCGTCGCGGCGAAGATCAGCCGCAAGCTGACGAACAGCGCGCCGGCGACGAGCGCGACGTTGAAGCCCGAGATGGCGAGCAAATGCGCCAGGCCGGCGTCGCGCATCGCGTCCATCGCGGCGCGCGGAATCGCCGCCTGCTCGCCATGGAGCAGCGCCGCCGTCATCGGTCCCAGCGCGTCCTCGCGGTTTTGCTGCGGCAAGATGGCGAGCACGCGCTCGTGGATCGTCACCCGCAGGCCGGCGATCCAGGCTTTCGCGGCCGTCATCCAACCTTCGGGCTCCGGCGCCGCATCAAGGATGACGACACGACCGTAAACGTAGCCGACCGCGCCGATACGCTCGAAATAGGCTTGGCGGCCGAAATCGTGCGCGCCAGGCATGGCCGGCGGCGTCGGCGGCAGCAGCATGGCGCGGGCGCGCACCGTCGCGCCAATCGGCGGCAAGCTGTCGCCCCGCGCCAGCCGTAAGCGCACGCGCTCGGGCGCGTCGCTCACGCGGGCGATGCGCGGATGTTCGAGGACGATGCGGCCCGCCGGATTGCCAGGCTCGGCGGCGACGACGCGGCCCTCGACCGCGACGGGCCCGATCTCGCGCGCGAGGATCGGCGCATCCACCGCCAAGCTGCGCAGCTTGGCCGCCGCGAAGCCCGCCGCGCCGGCGGCGAGGGCGACGGCCAGCAACGCGAGAAGCGTCCAGCGCCGCGCCTGCCAGGCGGCGGCGCTCGCGCCGGCCAGACCCAGCAACGCCGGCCACAGCGCCGGCTCGACCGGCAACGCGTAATAGAACGCGATGCCGCCAGCGACGGCGACGGGGAGCCACAAGAGCCAGCGGTCGCGTTCCGCGCCCGCCGTTGCGGCGAGGCGGTCCCAAAGCGCGGTCACGGCGGCCCGGAAAGCCATGAAAGCCCGAATTGCGACGGGTTGGGCGGAAACGCCCGATATGCTACAGAGAGCGCCCCCGGCCGGCCAGCCCGCCTTGCCGCCCATTTTGCCAGCTTTTCCGAGCCATCCATGACCTCCAAGCCCGTCGTCACGCGCTTCGCGCCCTCGCCCACCGGCTATCTGCATATCGGCGGCGCGCGCACGGCGCTGTTCAACTGGCTGTTCGCCCGCCACCACGGCGGCAAATACCTGCTGCGCATCGAGGACACCGACCGCGCCCGTTCGACCCAGGAGGCCATCGACGCGATTCTGGACGGCCTGTCCTGGCTCGGGCTCGATTGGGACGGCGACGTGATCTATCAGTTCGCCCGCGCCGGCCGGCACGCCGAAGTCGCCCACAAGCTGCTCGCCGAGGGCAAAGCCTACAAATGCTTCGCGACGCCCGAGGAGCTGACCGAGATGCGCGAGAAAGCGCGCGCCGAGGGCAAGCCGCTGCGCTACGACGGCCGCTGGCGCGACCGCGACCCGGCCGAGGCCCCCGCCGGCGCGCCCTTCGTCGTGCGCCTAAAAGCGCCGACCGAAGGCGAGACGGTGATCGCCGACCATGTGCAGGGCGAAGTGCGCGTCGCCAACGCCCAGCTCGACGACATGGTGCTGCTGCGCAGCGACGGCACGCCGACCTACATGCTCGCCGTGGTGGTCGACGATCACGACATGGCCGTGACGCATGTCATTCGCGGCGACGACCATCTGACCAACGCCTTCCGCCAGACCCAGCTCTATCAAGCCGCCGGCTGGTCGACGCCGGAATTCGCGCACATTCCGCTGATCCACGGCCCGGACGGCGCGAAGCTCTCCAAGCGCCACGGCGCGCTCGGCGCGGAGGCTTACCGCGACATGGGCTATCTGCCGGAAGCGCTGATCAACTACCTGCTGCGGCTCGGCTGGAGCCATGGCGACGACGAGATCATCTCGCGCGACCAGGCGATCGAATGGTTCAACCTGGACTCGGTCGGCCGCTCGCCCGCGCGCTTCGATTTCGCCAAGCTCGGCAATCTCAACGGCCAATATCTCAAGCAGGCCGACGATTCCCGCCTCGCCGCGCTGACCGCGCCGCTGCTCGCGAAAACGCTGGGCCGCGACCTGTCCGCCGACGAGACCTCGCTGCTCGCCCGCGCCATGCCGAGCATGAAGGAACGCGCCAAGACCCTCGTCGAGCTGGCCGAGGGCGCGGCCTTCTTCTTCGCCGCGCGCCCGCTCGCCATCAACGACAAAGCGGCCAAGATCCTGACCGCCGAGGCCAAGGCGCGGCTCGCCAAGCTTAAGGGCGCGCTGGAGGCCCTGCCGGCGTGGGACGCCGCCGCCATCGAGGCCGCCGTGCGCGCCATGGCCGAAGCCGAGGGCGCCAAGCTCGGCGATCTGGCCCAGCCGCTACGCGCCGCCGCCACCGGGTCCAACGTCTCGCCGCCGATCTTCGAGGTGCTGGCGCTGCTCGGCCGCGACGAGGCGCTCGGACGGCTGGGCGACGCAGTCGCCTAAAGCTCGGCCCGACGCAGTCGCTGAACGGCCGTTCCCGACATGGTCGCCTAAAAAGGCGGCGCTGACGCAAAATCTATCGGGAAAACCGCAGGATTCCTCGGGTTTTTCCGATACTCGCGAATTGCGGCGAGCGCGAAAGACCGATATTCTGGCCCGATACCGTTCCGGTCAGAACAGGCATGCCGCTCCGGCCCCGCCGCGCGGCACGGCCCGTCCCGTCCCGACCAGTTCCCAGTCTCGATACCGAGCCAGTCTTATACCGAGGAAGTCACGATGCCCGCGGACAGCAAGACCAACGAAACCGTCACGATCACCGACAACACCACCGGTAAGAAGGTCGACTTCCCGCTGTTGACAGGCACCGAAGGCCCCAAGGTCATCGACATCCGCACGCTCTACAGCGGCCTCGGCTACTTCACCTACGATCCGGGCTACACCTCGACGGGCAGCACCGAATCCAAGATCACCTACATCGACGGCGACGAAGGCATCCTGCGCCATCGCGGCTATTCCATCGAGGAATTGGCCGAGAAGAGCGACTACATGGAGACCTGCTACCTGCTGCTGCACGGCGAGCTGCCGACTCCTGCGCAGAAGGAGCAGTTCGAGAACACGATCACGCGCCACACGATGGTGCATGACCAGATGAACAACTTCTTCCGCGGCTTCCGCCGCGACGCGCACCCGATGGCCGTGATGTGCGGCGTGGTCGGCGCGATGGCCGCCTTCTATCACGACTCGACGGACATCAACGATCCGCACCAGCGCCTAGTCGCCTCGCACCGCCTGATCGCCAAGATGCCGACGATCGCGGCGATGACCTACAAATACTCGATCGGCCAGCCGTTCATGTATCCGCGCAACGATCTCGATTACGCGGAAAACTTCCTCTACATGATGTTCGCCGTGCCGTGCGAATCTTACAAGGTGAACCCGGTCCTCTCCAAAGCGATGGACCGCATCTTCATCCTGCACGCCGACCACGAGCAGAACGCCTCGACCTCGACCGTGCGCCTCGCCGGCTCGACCGGCGCCAACCCCTTCGCCTGCATCGCCGCCGGCATCGCCTCGCTGTGGGGCCCGGCGCATGGCGGCGCCAACGAAGCCGTGCTCGCCATGCTCGGCAAGATCGGCGACAAGAAGAACATCCCCGCCTTCATCGAAAAGGTGAAGAACAAGGAAGAGATGCTGATGGGCTTCGGCCATCGCGTCTACAAGAACTACGATCCGCGCGCCAAGATCATGGCCCGCACCTGCCATGAGGTGCTCAGCGAGCTGAACATCAAGGACGAGCCGTTGCTCGACATGGCGATGGAGATGGAACAGATCGCGCTCAACGACAAATATTTCGTCGACCGCAAGCTCTATCCGAACGTCGACTTCTATTCGGGCATCATCCTCAAGGCGATGGGCATCCCCGTCAGCATGTTCACCGTGCTGTTCGCGGTGGCGCGCACCGTCGGCTGGATCGCCCAGTGGAGCGAGCTACTCGCCGATCCGGCGCAGAAGATCGGCCGCCCGCGCCAGCTTTATACCGGCGCCGCGCCGCGCAACTACACGCCGCTTCACTTGCGCAAGAAGTGAGCGGCGGCGGGACCGCGCAAGCGGGACCGGACGAACGAGACCGAGAGAGAGCGCAGCCGAACTAGGGTCTGGGAGGCCCAACGGGATGGCCAAGTTTCTACACAACGGTTCGGGCCACGAGTCGGGGCCCCGCGACAAAACGCCCGGCAAGACAACCGGCAAAGCGGCGGTCAAGGCCGCCGCCCCGCTCGGCGAGCCGGCGACGACGGTGCGCTTCATCCGCCTCGCCAAGCCGGCGAACGACAATCTCGCGCCGCTCGGCGTGCGGCTGCGCCGCTGGGGGACCTTGGCCCTCGTGATCGGCGCGACACTGGCGCTCTGGCACTTTTCCTAGAATCGCGCGATGGCGATAAAAAAGGCGGCCCGCAAGGCCGCCTTTTTCTTTGCCCGAGTTTTCTGCCCGAGCCCCGCGTTACCAGGGGCCGCGCTATTCGTCGGTGATGTCGATCCAGGTGCCGTCCGGATCGGTCATCTGATATTTGCCGGTGGCGCTGCGCTTGAACAGGTTCGCCCGCACGTCCGATTCCGTGCTGCCGCCGAGCGGCACGCCCGCCAGATAAGGGTTCATGCCGCCAACCTTCTTGGCGGTGGCCTGCAGGGCTTCGATGCTCTCAACCTTGAAGCCGATATGGTCCGGCCCCGGCCGCTTGATCGACATGCCTTCGAAAAGGTCGATCGACCACGGCAGGATCGAGAGCGTCACGCGCCCGTCGGTCAGATGGTAGCCGCCGAGTTCGCACTGCTTGTTGGTCGGCTGCAGCTCGAAGACATCGGCGTAGAACTCGGCGCAGCGCTCGGCGTTGACCGTGCGCAACGCGAACTTGTTGAGATAGCGGTCCTGGCTCCACCCCTGCTCGGCAATGTCTGCATAGACGTCGAGCCGGGTGTCCTCCTTCTTCTGGGCCATGTCGAAGACGTTGCCGTCCGGATCGTGGCCGCTATAGGCGGCGAACGGCCGCGTCGAGGGGCGTTTGACCATGTTCGCGCCGGGATGCTTGGCCTTCATGCGGGCCAGCACCTTCTCACAATCCTCCACCAGCACGCCGAAGTGGTCCAGCCCGCCGGTATAGCCGTCGCGGCGCGGCAGCAGGTTCAGCCCGACATAGCCGTCGCCGAGCGAAACCGAATTGGCCGGACGGGACTTGGCCGACGTCTTTAACCCGAACACCGCCTCGTAGAACTTCGACAGCATCGGATATTGATGGCTGATCATCGCCATATGGTTGATTTGCGCGAACATGGTCTTTCCTTAACTGGTCTCGAACTGGCGCGCCGGTTCAGTTGGCGCTTTTGGCGGCGTCTTTGGCGACCGATTCCTTGATCATGCCCTTGTCGTCGGCCAAGGCGTTGGCCGCGGCGATCACCGATTTCGGCGTGGCGATGATGTCCTCGACGATCTTTTGCAGCTTAGCGCCGCTGGTCGGCGAGATGTCCAGTTTGGCCTTCTTGGCCTCGGCGAGAAACTCCGGGTCTTTCATGGTGGCGTCGAAGGCGGCGCGCAACAGGGCGACGCGGTCGGCCGGAACGTCCGGAGTGGTCAGCAGCGGACGGCCGATGTCGACGGGCGCGGCGAACAGCTTGAGGATCTGCTTCTCCGTCTCGTTGCGGCCCAAATCGACGAACATCGGGACGTCGGGGTAGTCCTTGTCCTTCTCCAGGCCGATTTGGACCAGGAAGGTGATCTTCTTGTCGCGCAGCCAATCGCCGTTGGTCGCGGCGACGCTGTTGAAGTTGTTGCCGGCACGGCCGTGGACTTCGCCGCGCTCCATGGCGAGGTTGATCTCGCCGCCGGTGCCGTAGCCCGGCACGATGCGGAACTTGGTGCCGAGGATGTTGTTGAGCAGCGCCGGATATTGCGAGGTGCCGGAGCCGACGCCGGTGGCGCCGAGCAGCACTTCCTCCTTCTTGGCGTCGTCGAGCGATTTCACGCCGCGCGCCGACCAGACGTAAATCGTCGAATTGGTCACTTCGCTCGAGCCGAGCCAAGCGAACTTGGCGGCGTCGTATTCCGCGCCCTTGCCGTCGATCACCTGATGCAGCACGAAGCTCTGGGCGAGCGTGGCGACATGGCTGCCGTCCTTCGGCGCCTGGACCGCCATGAAATTGGCGGCGCGGACATGGCCGGCGCCGGGCATGTTGCGCGGCACGATGTTCGGGCTGCCAGGCATGTGGCGCGGCAAGTGGCGCGCGATGAGGCGGCCGTTGATGTCGTAGCCGCCGCCGGGGCCGGTCGAGATGATCATGGTCATCTGGCGGCCCTTGTAGAAATCGGCCGCGGATTGAGCCTCGGCGGCGTTAGGGACGACGGCGGAAGTGGCGATGGCAGCGATGCCGAAGCCGGCGATGGCGAAAGCGGTTTTCATAGAAGGTCTCCCGAATGATGGATGCGCCGGACGGCGTCTGCGCGCCGTTCCGGCAGAATCACGAACGATGGCGGAACGGCTCAGGCTTGGCCCGGCCGGGGGTCGCCGTCTTCGGCGATGGCGATATAGACGCCCTCGACGTCGGTGATGTGCAGGCGGCCGACGGAGGAGCGCTTGAAGAGGTCCAAGCGCGCCTTGCCTTCGGTGCCGTAACCGAGCGGGCGGCCGTGCAAATGGGGGTTCTGGCCGACGATATCGTCGAGGTCGCGCTTGACCGCCTCGATGCTCTCGACCGTGAACCCGATATGGTCCGGGCCGGTGCGGGCCGGATCCATGTCGTAATAGTCCGACATCTTCCACGGCAGGATCATCAAAGTCATGCGGCCGTCCGACAGGTAATAGTTCGGATCGCCAGCGCCTTTGTTGAGCAGGTTCAGGCCGAAGACCTGATGGTAGAACTGGGCGCAGCGCTCGGGATGGCGCGTGCGGAGCGCGAAGTAGCTGACGCGGCGCGGCGCGTCCCAGCCGCCGTCGGTGTAGATGTCCTTCTGGAAGCCGATGTCGTTCTGCGACAGGTCGAAAATGTTGCCGTCCGGATCGCAGGCGCTATAGGCGGCGAAGGGCCGCACCGGGGGGCGCTTCAGCGTCTCGCAGCCCGGGTCGAAGGCGTGGATCTTGGCGCGCACGTCCTCGATATCGTCGACCTCGATGCCGAAATGGTCGAGACCGCTCGTCCGCCCCTCGCGGCGCGGAATGATATTGAGGCCAAGATAGCCGTCCTTCACCGCGACGGCGCGCGCCGGGCGCGGCTTGGTGCCGGTCTTCATGCCGAACAGCGCCTCATAGAACTTGGCGTTGATGGCGTAATGGTCGGTGGCGATGGCGATGTGATTGATCTTCGCGGGCATTTTCAGGCGTCCTGTCTTTAAGCGTCTTGGCGGACGGAAATCATGGTGAAATCGGGATCGGAGAAGAAGAACTCGCCCATCGGGCATTGCTTCTTCAGCAGTTCCAGACGGGCGCCGCCCTCCTTGCCCTTGCCGACCGGAATCGGATTGAACACGGGATTGACGCCGACGATCTCGTCGAGGTCTTCCTTGAACTTCTCCAGGTTCTCGACGGTGAAGCCGATATGGTCCGGCCCGGTCGGCAGGATGCTCTGACCGACGAAATTGTCGATCTTCCAGGGAATGAACATGATGGTCATGCGGCCGTCGGACAGATAGTAGTTCGGATCGTCGGCCTGCTTGTTCTGCAGGGAGAGCTCGAACACGTCAGCGTAGAACTGCGCCATCTGCTCGGGATGCATGGTGCGGATCGCCATGTGGCTGATGCGACGGTCGGCCTTGAGCGTGCCCTGCTTCTCGTTCTCGACATAGACCTCGGAGCGGTTGGCCATGTCCTTCTGCGAGATGTCGAAGACGTTGCCGTCCGGATCGTTGGCGCTGATGCCGGCGAAGGGCCGCGTCGAGGGCCGCTTGACCCAGGCCGACTGCGGATATTTTTTCGCCATGCGCTCGAACACCGTCTCGACGTCCTGCACCTCGATGCCGAAATGGTCGAGCGCGCTGGGACGGCCGGCCTTGCGCGGATTGATGTTGAGACCGACATAGCCGTCGCGCACCGTCACCGCGCGGCCCGAACGGCCGGTCGTCGAGCCCTTCATGTGGAACAGGGTCTCGTAGAATTTCGACAACAGCGCGTAGCGCTCGCTGACGATGGCCACATGATTGATTTTCGCGAATGACATAAAGCTATCTCCTCCTCTGGCGCGAAGCGGCGCGCGGCCGGCAATTCGTCAATGTTGGGCGACGTCGATCAGGATGCCGTCGCAATCGGCGAGACGAATCTCGCCCAGCGGGCAAGAGCGCTCGAACAGTTTTTCCAGCGCGATCCCTTCCGCGCCCGTCGCGACGGGTGCAGGAGCTAAACGCGGATTGTTGTCGGAAATGGTCTGGATATCGCGTTTCACCGCCTCGACGCTTTCGACTTTGAAGCCGATATGGTCCATGCCCATGGTGATGATGCCGGTTCCGTCGTAGTCGGTGATGTCCCACGGCATGATGACCAGCGTGACATGGCCGTCGGTCAGATAATGGTTCGGGTCGTCGGCGCTCTTGGAGACGTTGGCCGGCGCGAGCTCGAACACGTCGCGGAAAAACTCGGCGCTCAGCTCCGGATGCATGACCCGAAAAGCGACATGATTGATATGGCGCTCGGCGGCATTGCCGTCGTTCTCGACATAGACCGAGGTGCGGTTCGTCATGTTCTTCTGGGAAATGTCGAACATGATGCCGTTCGGATCGTGCGTGGTCACGCCGGCGAAGGGCCGCGTCGAAGGCCGCTTCAGCCATTTCACCATCGGATATTTCGCCCGCATGCGCTCGTAAGCCGCTTCGGCATCCTCGACCTGGATGCCGAAATGATCGAGCCCCGCGCGCCGACCGGCGCGGCGCGGATTGATGTTGAGGCCGACATAGCCGTCGCCGACCGTCACCGCGCGGCTCGGACGCGTATTGGCCGATGTCCGCATGCCGAACACGGATTCGTAGAACTTGCTCAGCTGAGCGTAATTCTCGCTGACGATGGCCACATGGTTGATCTTCGCGAACATGAACGCTCCTTTTACTCGCAGGCGATAAGGCTGGCTTCGGACTTGTCGCCGAGATAGGTGATGCTGCAGGTCTGACCCGCCTTCAGCGCGGCGCGATCGCCGTCCTTGCCGGCGAAGGTGACTTTGCTGCGCGCACCGCTCAGCGTCGCCGTATGGGTGTCGTCGCCGGCCTTAAACAGAATCTCGCGGCCGCCCTCTTTAACCTCCTGCAGCGCGGCCTTCACCGTCTCAGCCTCGGGAGCCTTCTTGCTGACCTGCAGCTTGTCGGTGCGGGTGATGGCGAGCGAGGCCTTTTCGACGACCGGCTTGGGCAGGGCATAGAGGCGATTCACCATCTCCTCGATGCGCTGTCCCGAGACATGGGAATATTCGAGGTTCTGCTTGTCGGCGTCGGCCTTGAAGCCCGGATCGGCCATCGCCTTGTCGAAGGCCGCGCGCCAAGCGGCGATCCGCTCGGCCGGCACGCTGGGCGGCAAGAGCAGCGGCCGGCCCATCAGCTGCGGTAACACGATGACTTCGACGATGTCGCGGGTCTCCTGATCGCGCGCCAGCTCGGAAAGCAGCGGCGTGTCCGGCAGGGCGTCGTGCTTGTCGACGCCGATCTGCACCAGGAAGTTGATCTTCTTGTCGCGGATCCAATCGGGCCGCGTGCTGACGATGCTGGAGACCGACCAGCCGCAGCGCCCCTGCAATTCGCCGCGTTCGATTGCGAGCTGGATCGCGCCGCCGCTGTTGTAGCCCGTGACGAGCTTCATCTTGGTGTCGAACAAGTTGTTCATCATGTTCGGCAGAATGTCGGTATCTGATCCGGGCCCGAGGCCGCCGACGATGAAGGTCTGCGCCTTCATGTCTTCGAAGGTCTTGATCGGCGTCGTGCTCCACGAGGCGCAGACCGAGATTTCCGAGTTCATGCTGCCGATCCAGCCGAATTTCGGCGGCTCGTATTTGATGCCCTGCGCGCCGAACAGGGGTGCAGTCGAGACGGCGCCGCGATGGATCAGGGCGATCGCCGTGCCGTCCTTGGGCGCGACATTGCCCATCCAGTTGGCGGCGACGACGCCACCGGCGCCCTGCATATGCTGGACGATGATCGTCGGATTGCCGGGCAGGTGCTTTTCCAGATAGGGTTTGATGGTGTGGGCGTAGGTGCCGTAGCCGCCGCCCTGCCCGGCCGACAGGACGAAACGCACGTCCTTGCCCTTGAAGAACTGCTCGACGGATTGCTGCGCGGCGGCCGGCGCGGCCAGCGCGCCGAGTGCGGCTCCTGCAAGAACGGCGGCGGCGATGGCCGGACGGATAACGGGCGCGGTTCCCATGTGATGTCTCCCTCCCAGTCGGCGCGCCGCTTGAGCGGTCTTGCGCGAATATTCGCGGATATTACGCGGCTTTGGCGGGTAGCGGCAAGATAAGCGAACGGCGCGCCTGGCGATTCGGCGGGCGCGCCGTTTCAAAATATCCGCTTTGGAATTTCTCTTATTCGACGTGGCGGATGGGGCCGCGATTCGGCGCGTGTCAGGCGCGTTGAATCAATTCGATCTTGTAGCCGTCGGGGTCTTCGATGAAGGCGATGACGCTGCCGCCATGCGCCATCGGGCCGGCCGGCCGGGGGATTTTCACGCCTTCCTTGGCGAGCGCGTCGCACGCCGCGTAAACGTCCGGCACGCCGAGCGCGATGTGTCCGAAACCGCTGCCGAGCGTATAGGGCTCGGCCTGCTCCCAATTGTACGTCAGCTCGATGACGCTGTTCGACGCCTCCTCGCCGTAGCCGACGAAAGCGAGGGTGAACTTGCCGCCGGGATAATCCTTGCGGCGCAGCAGGCTCATGCCGAGCAGGCGCGTGTAGAAGTCGATGGATTTGTCGAGGTCGCGCACCCGGATCATCGTGTGCAACATCCGTCCGCCGCTCAGGCCCGTCATGATTTCTCTCCCGTTTCGCGCGCGCGATGCTCTGCCGCATGGCGCAATACCACATCCGCCGCGATGTCGCTGGGCGGCACGCCGCCGGCCCCGAGCCGGCGCGCGACCTCCGCGCCGCCTTCGATTTGGGCGCGCCGCGCCGCCTCGTCAAGCAGCAGATGCGAAACGGCTTCCGTCAATTCGGCGGGATTGCAGCGCTCCTGCAGGAACTCCGGGATCAAGGCCCGACCCAGGATGAGGTTCGGCAGGCTGGCGTGCTGGACCTTGACCATGCGCTTGACGATCCAGGCGGTCAGGCCGCTCACTTGATAGGCCATCACAGCGGGGCAGCCGGCGACCGACAATTCCAGCACTACGGTGCCCGAAGCGGCGAGCGCCGCCGTCGATGCCTTGAAAGCCGCGAACCTCTCGGCGTTGCCGGAGACGACCAGAACCGGCAGCTTCCAGCCGGCGACGGCGGCGCGCACCGTGTCCTCGACATGCGCGACTGTCGGCACCACCAGCCGCAAATCGGGGAAACGCTCGGCGAGCCCCGCCGCCGTCTCACCGAAGATCGGCAGGAGACGGGACACTTCGCTGCGCCGGCTGCCCGGCAGCACGCAAAGCAGCTTCTCCGCCGCGCCGATGCCGTGGCGGGCGCGGAAAGCCGCGCCGTCGGCGACAGCGAGGCCGCCCTCGACGATGGGATGGCCGATGAAGGTGGTAGGCAGGCCGACGCGCTCGAAATAGGGCGGCTCGAACGGCAGCAACGCCAGCAGATGATCGAGGAAGCCGGCGATCATCTTGGCGCGGCCGGCGCGCCACGCCCAAACGGTCGGCGCGACGCAATGGACCAGCGGCACGCCCTCGTATCTGATCCGCTTGTGCACCCTGAAGGCGAAAGCCGGCACGTCGATGCTAAGCAGGACATCGGGCTTGAAGGCGCGGAACGCGGCGGCCGTCTCGCGCACGCGGCGGAAGATGCGCGGCGCGTGCGGGATCACTTCGACGATGCCGAAGATGGCGAGGTCGGAGATCGGAAACAGGCTCTTCAGCCCCTGCTCCGCCATCGTCTCGCCGCCGAGGCCGGCGAACTCCACTGTCTGTCCGCCGGCGGCGGCGGCGCGGCGGCGGATCGCCGCCATGATATGCGCGCCGAGCTGATCGCCCGACGGTTCGCCGGCGATCAAGAAGACGCGCAGCGGCCGGGCGGCTGCGGCCTGATCAGTCATGCTGGGCGACGCCGACGAGAAACAGGCCGAGCCGGTCGGCGGCGGCGACCACGCCCTCGCGGTCCAGCAGCAAGGCCTGGCCGGCCTCGACGGCGATGCCGCGCAAGCCGGCCTGCGCCGCGCCCTCGACCGTGCGGCGGCCGATAGCCGGCAGATCGACGCGGCGCTCCTGCGCCGGCTTCTTGGCCTTGACCAGCACGCCGCCCGGCCCTTCTCGCTTGAGCGTGCCGCAGCGCGTCAGCAGCGCGTCGGTGCCTTCGATGGCTTCGACGCCGAGCACCAGCCCCTGCTGCACAACGGCGGCCTGGCCGATGTCGAGCGCGCCGATGCCGCGCGCGATGGCCAGCCCGTGGCGGATGTCGGCCCAGGCCGTATCGTCCGGCGCGATGCGGCCGAGCTGGCCCTCTGGCATCAAAAGATCGTCGAGCAGCGTCTCGGGCCCGAGCACGCGGAAGCCCTCGCCTTCGAGTTCGGCGACCACGGCGCGCAGCAGGCCGTCGTCGCCCAGCGCCTTGCCGGCGATCTTGGCCATGAATTTCGCGCCGCGCGCGTCTGGCATCAGCGCCACCAGCGAAGGCCGCTTGACCCGGCCGGCGAAGATCAGATCGCGCACGCCGTTCTGGCGCAAGAGATCGAGCATGCGGCCGACCTTGCCGAGACGGACCGAATCGTGGCGCAGGCCGGTGAGCGCGTCTGCTGGCAGATCGGCTTGGCCGTCGATGGTGAGGACGTAAAGATCGCGGCCGGACTTTCGCGCCGCGTCGATCAGGCGGAGCGGCAGGTCGCCGCCGCCGGCGATGAGGCCCAGCGCGCCCTCGGGCGCGCCGGCGTCCTGCGGCGCGGCGCTACTCACCGCCTCCACCGAGCCCATCCTTGCCCGCGCCGCCGTTGGCGGGCAGGCACAGGCCGCGCGACGAATCCTGGCGCACGAAGGCGAGCACCTCGCCGATCAGCGCGTTGCCGGGGAACAGCTTCTCGACGTCGGCGACGCGCTCTTGCAGCGTGCCCTCTTGGGCGAACAGCAGGCGGTAGGCGGCGCGCAACTGGTGGATCGCCTCGCGGTCGAAATTGCGCCGCTTGAGGCCGACGAGATTGAGGCCGGCGAGATGGGCGCGGTTGCCGAGCACCATGCCGTAAGGAATGACGTCGCTCTCGACGCCGGACATGCCGCCGATCATGGCGTGCGGCCCGATGCGGACGAACTGGTGCACAGCCGCGCCGCCGCCGATCACGGCGAAATCGCCGATCTCGACATGGCCGCCGAGCAGCACGTTGTTGACGACGATGACATGGTTGCCGATGCGGCAATCATGGGCGATATGGGCCGCGACCATCAGCAGGCAATCGTCGCCGATGGAGGTCAGCATGCCGCCGCCCTCGGTGCCCGGGTTGATCGTCACATGCTCGCGAATCACGGTGCGCGCGCCGATCTCGAGGCGCGACGGCTCGCCGTGATACTTCAAGTCCTGCGGCGCATGGCCGATCGAGGCGAACGGATAGGCTTTGGTCTTCTCGCCGATCCGGGTCAGGCCGGCGACGGCGACATGCGAGATCAGCTCGACGCCGTCGCCCAGTTCGACATCCTTGCCGACAGAGCAGAACGGTCCGACGACGACGCCTGCGCCGAGTTTCGCGCCCGTCTCGACGACGGCGGTCGGATGGATTGTTGCCATGGGCGTCGCCTAACGATCGAGGATCATGGCGGCGTAAGTCGCCTCGGCGACCAGCACGCCGTCGACCTTCGCCTCGGCGTTGAACTTCCAGACGTTGCCGCGGTTACGGTCCTTGACCACATGGATGTGGATGCGGTCGCCGGGAGTGACCGGCTTGCGAAAGCGCGCGCTGTCGACCGACATGAAATAGACCAGCTTGCCTTCGAATTCCTTGCCGAGAGTATGCACAACGAGGACAGCCGAGGTCTGCGCCATGGCCTCGATGATGAGCACGCCGGGCATGACCGGCTCGGAGGGGAAATGGCCCTGGAAGAACGGCTCGTTGATCGTCACGTTCTTGATGCCGACGGCGCTCTCGCCGGCGATCACGTCCTCGACGCGGTCGATCATCAGGAAGGGATAGCGGTGCGGGATCATCTGCATGATGCGCTGCAGGTCGATCGTCAGTCCCGTCTTCGCTTCGCTTTTCGTTTCAGCGTCCATGACCGTTTCGCTCTCTCTCGCTCACGCCTTGTCGTCGATATCGCCGGCGTCGTCCTTGCGTCCGCCCAGCGCCCCAGGCGCCGGAGCCGCCTTGCCCATGCGCGCCAGCTTCGCCATCTGCCGACGCCATTCGCGGACCGGCACGGCGGGACTGCCGCCGACCTCTATGCCGGCCGGGATATTGGAATGCACGCCGCTTTTGGCGGCGATACGCACGCCCGAACCGATGTTCAAGTGCCCCGCCAGGCCGGCTTGGCCGCCGATCACGACGTAATCGCCGAGCTTGGTGCTGCCCGAAATGCCGACTTGGGACACGATCACGCAGCCCCGGCCCATCTGCACGTTGTGCCCGATTTGCACCAAATTATCAATCATGCAGCCGTCGCCGATAACCGTGTCGGGCCCCGCGCCGCGGTCGATCGCGCTGTTCGCGCCGATCTCGACATCGTTGCCGATGATGACGCGGCCGAGTTGCGGAATCCGTAAATGGCCGGTCGGCCCGCTGGCGAAGCCGAAACCGTCCTGGCCGATGCGCGCGCCGGCGTAGATGTAGGTCCGCGCGCCGATCAGGCTGTAACTGACGCTGGCGCCCGGTCCGACGACGCAATCGTCGCCTATGACGACGCCGCCGCCGATCACCGCGTTCGCGCCGATGTGGCAGCGCGCGCCGATTTGCGCCGCCGGCCCGATCATCGCGCCGGGATCGACGCGGCACCCCTCGCCCAGCTTCGCGGTCGGATCGACCGTTGCCGTCGCGGCAATGCCGGGCGCGAGCGGCGGCGCCGGATGGAAGGCCCGCGCGATCTTTGCGAAGGCGAGATAGGGCGTTTCCGACAGCAGCAGGGCCATGCCCGCCGGCGCGCGGTCGGCATGGGCCTTGGCGACGACGCAGGCCCCCGCCCCGCTCGCGGCGAAGGCGTCGATATAGCGGCGGTTATCGAGAAAGCTGACGTGGTCGGGGCCGGCGATATCGAGCGGCGCGACATCGCGAATCTGCCGCGCCTCATCGACGCCCGGAGCGAGGCTCGCGCCGGCGATCTCGGCCAGCCGCCCTAGCGTGAAGGGCCCGGCCGCGGCGAAGAACCTCGGATCCGCCATCGCCTCATCGGCCCGCGGGCGGCTTGGCCGCCGCCGGCGCGGGCGCGGGCACGCGAACCGACGGCAATTTGGAATTGAGACGCTTCAAGACGTCGTCGGTCACTTCCATTTGCGGGCTGTGATAGATCGTCTGGCTTTTGGGCAGGACGAGCGTGAATTTGCGTTCTTCGACCAGCGCGCCGATGATCGTGTTGAGCTCCTTCTGGACCGAGCCCATCGCCGTCTGCACCGACTTGTCGAGCTCGCGCTTGCGGTTCTCCACGTCGCGCTGAAGGTTGCCGACGCGCTGCTCGAACGCCCGGCGACGCTCGGCGAACGCCTCCGCCGAAATGATCGTGCGCTGCTTGTTCAGCTCCTGCTCGGCCGTGCGCAGCTCGTTCTCCTGCTTGGTGATGTCCGCCTGATAGGAGGTGCGGAGCTTGGCGATCTGCTCGCCGATCGACTTGGTCGCCGCCGAATCGCGCATGATCCGCTGCGTGTCGACGACCGCGACGTTTTGGGCCTGAGCCTTGGACTCTGCCGACACCGCCATCGCGGCGACGATCAGAGCCGCCGACAGGCACGACAGGAGAAGTTTACGCATCATCTTAGAACCTTGAACCAAAGTTGAAGCTGAAGACCTCGGTCTGGTCGAAGGTTTCCTTCACGATCGGGAAACCGAGATCGATGCGGACGGGGCCGAACGGGGTCTTGAGGCCGAGGCCGACGCCGACGACGACGCGCGGCGCGGTCGAATCGTCGATCGGCGAGCCCGCCTGCTTGACGTCCTCGATGCCGGTGGCCGCGCCGACGTCGGTGAAAAAATAGCCTTTCATCGCGAACTCGCGGCCGACGTTGATCGGCACGGCCAGTTCGACGCTGCCGACGTAATACAGCGTGCTGCCGAGCGAATCGCTGGTCGTGCGGTCGCGCGCGCCGAGGCCGCCGCGCTCGAAACCGCGGAACGAGTCGCCGCCGACGAAGAAGCGGTCCGACAGATTGAGCGGTTCGTCGTTCAGATTCTCGATGTATCCGGCGCGGGCGCTGCTGCTCAGCACCCAATTGTCGAAGAGCGGGAAGTAGATCACCGCCGAAGCGTCGGTCTTTAAGAAGCGCTCGCTGCCGCCGACCCCTGCCAGCGTGTTGCCGAAGCGCAGGTAGTAACCCTCGCTCGGATCCAGGCGGCTGTCGCGCGTGTCGTAAGCCAGCGTATGGCCGATCGCCGAAATGGTCGATTCGCCTTCCTGCGCCCTCAGATAGACCGACGAGTCGGTGTTAACGTTCGAAATTTCGTCCTGGGCGATGCGGTAGTTGAAACCGTGGCTCAAGCGCTCGTTGTAGTTGAAGCCGGTGCGGAGGGTGACGCCCGTCACCTTCTCTTCGAAGCGGATGCTGCTGACCTTCTCGCGCGTGATCTGCGAGACGTCGATGCCGGCCGACAGGTTGCGGTCGAGGAAGTAAGGCTCGGTGAAGCCGACCATGGCCTCCTGAGTCGTCGTGCCAAGCAGCAGTTTCGCGGTAGCGCGCTGGCCCTTGCCCATCAAGTTGCGTTCCGTCACCTGGATGACGCTGATCAGGCCCTGCGACGAAGAGAAGCCGCCGCCGATGTTGAGCGAGCCAGTCGATTGCTCCTCGACCTGGACCTGCAGCACCGTTTTGTCGGGTGACGATCCCTCGATGCGGCGCACTTCCGCAGTCTTGAAATAGCCGAGGTCGCGGATTCGCTGACGCGAGCGGTTGAGCTTCGCGGTGTTGAACGCATCGCCTTCGATCAGGCGGAACTCGCGGCGGATCACGCGATCCTGCGTGCGCGTGTTGCCGATGATGTCGATACGTTCGACGAAGACGCGCGGCCCCTCGTTAATCTCGTAGGTGATGTCGACTTTCTGATTGTCGCGGTCGCGCTCGACGCGCGGGCGCACGTCGACGAATCCGTAACCCTGGCTGCCGACGGCGTCGGTCAGCTTGTTAACCACATCCTCAACCTCGTTGGCGTTATACCAATCGTCGGTGTCGTGCTCGATCACCGCGCGCAGCGTCTCGACATCGAGGTCTTTAAGCTGGGTCGTCATATCGACCTTGCCGAACTTGTAGCGCGGGCCTTCTTCGATCGTGAAAGTGACGAAGAAGTCCTCGCGGTCCGGCGTCAGCTCGGCGACGGCGGAAATGACTCGGAAATCGGCATAGCCCTGGCTGAGATAGAAACGGCGCAGCAACTCGCGGTCGTTCTGCAGCTGATCGGGATCGTAGATGTCGTCGCTCAGCAAGAAACTAAGCCAGCTCGATTCCTGCGAGGCGATGACGCCCTGAAGCTGCGAATCGCTGAAGCGCTTGTTGCCGACGAAGGTGATCTGCCGGATCTTCGTCGCCGGGCCTTCGTTGATCTCGAACACCAGATCGACGCGGTTCTGCGACTGCTGGATGACCTTGGGCTCGACCGTGGCGGCGAAGCGGCCGCGGCGGCGATAGACGTCGAGGATGCGCTTGACGTCGGCCTGGACGCGGGTGCGCGTATAGACGACGCGCGGCCGCAGCTGCACTTCCCTCTCCAGCGTCTCGCGGTCGATGATGTCGTTGCCCTCGAACGCCAGGCGATTGATGATCGGATTCTCGACGACGCGGATGATCAGCGCCGCGCCTTCGCGGCGCAGGCTCACGTCGGCGAACAGGCCGGTCGCGAACAGCGCTTTGAGCGAGCCGTCGCTCTGCTCGGCGTTGAACGTGTCGCCGGCCTTCACCGTCAGATAGGACAGGACCGTTTCCGGTTCGATGCGCTGCAGGCCTTCGACGCGGATTTCGCTGATGCGTCCGCCGTCCTGAGCCAGCGCGGGGGCCGGCAGGGCGATGGCCGCGAGCAGGAGCCAAGCCGCCAAAAGGCCGGCCATGCCGCGGAGCGTCGTCGCAACTTTCTTCATGTTCAGCTTCTCGATGTCAGGTCATCAGACCTTTGAAGAACGCGACCACGCCCTCGAACCGCATGAGGTCTTGGTAAGTCACGAACACGAACAACGTCAGCACCAGACCGAGGCCGACGCGAAACCCATTTTCCACGATGCGCTCGCTCAACGGGCGGCCGCGCAGCGCTTCGATGCCGTAAAACAGCAGATGGCCGCCGTCGAGCATCGGCACCGGAAACAAATTGATGAGGCCGAGGTTGATGGACAGCACGGCGAGGAACCAGAAGACGTCGGCGATGTGGCCTTCCGCCACCTGCCCCGACATCTGGGCGATGCGGATCGGCCCGCCGAGATCCTCGGCCGAGCGCGAGCCGTCGACGATCTGCCCGACCGCCTGCAGCGTGAACACCGTCATGCGGTAGGTTTCCTGCGTCGCGCGCCACAGCGCGGTCGCCGGATCGTGACGGGCGTAAGCGTTGCCGGTGCGGCTGACGCCGAGCAAGCCGATGCGCTCGGTGTTGCCGAAGCGGTCGGTCAGCTCGCTGCGCTGCGGCGTCGCCGTCAGCGTGAGCTGGCGGCCGTCGCGCTCGACGGTCATGCGCAGGGGCACGTCCGGATTCATGCGGACGATACGTTGGACGTCCTCGAAACGCTCGGTGCGGCTGCCGTCGATGGCGCGGATCGCGTCGCCCGGGAGCAAGCCGGCGCGTTCGGCAGCGCTGCCCGGCTGCACCGCGCCGACGTCGGTCGGGGTGAACGGCTGGCCGACGGTGGAGAACATCGCCGCGAGGATGACGATGGCGAGGGCGAAGTTGGCGAGCGGGCCGGCGGCGACGATCGCCGCGCGCTGACCGACGCGCTTATGGTGGAACGACACGGCCTTCTCCGCCGGCGTCATCTCCGGCGCGTCGGGCGCTTTAGCCGCGGTGCTTTCGCCGAACATCTTCACGTAGCCGCCAAGCGGCAGCAGGCTGAACTTCCAGCGCGTGCCGCTGCGGTCGTTGACGCCGAACAGTTCGGGACCGAAGCCGACTGAGAACACCTCGACGCGGACGCCGTTGAGCTTCGCCACCAGATAATGGCCGAGTTCGTGAACGAACACGATCACCGTGAGGATGAACAGGAACGACGCGCCGTTGGTCCAGATGAAGTTGAGAATGTCCATTTCAGCCCGAGAGTTCTGCTCGACTCCACATCACGACCCGACGCCGGCTAAGCCCGGCGCGCGGCAATCCAGCGCTCGGCCTCGCGGCGCGCTTGGCGGTCGACCTCGATCACCTGATCCAGGCTGTCCACGGCCGGCGACGACAAGACCTCCAACGCCTGTTCGACGACTTGGGTGATGTCGAGGAACGAAATCCGCCCCTCCAAGAACCCTTGGACGGCGACCTCGTTGGCGGCGTTCAGGACTGTAGGGGCAGCGCGGCCGGCTTGCAAGGCTTCCCGCGCCAGCCGAAGGGCAGGAAATCGTTTTTGATCAGGGGCTTCGAAGGTTAAAGCACCGATTTTCGCCAAATCCAGCCGGGCCACGGGAGCCCCCTCGCGACGTGGCCAAGCAAGGGCATAAGCGATCGGCGTGCGCATGTCCGGCACGCCCATTTGCGCCAGCACGGAACCGTCGGCATAGGCGACCATGCTGTGGATCACCGACTGGGGGTGAACGAGGATCTCGATTCGCGCCTCAGGCACCGGAAACAGGTGGTAAGCCTCGATCAATTCCAGGCCTTTGTTCATCATAGTGGCCGAATCGACCGAAATCTTAGCCCCCATGTCCCAATTGGGGTGGGCGACGGCCTGGGCCGGCGTCACATCGGCCATTTGCGCCATGCTGAAGCCCAAAAACGGCCCGCCCGAGGCCGTCAGGACGATGCGGTCGACCGCCTCGGCATTGTCGAAATCGAACACCTGGAAGATCGCGCTGTGCTCGGAATCGACCGGCAGCAACGTCGCGCCGCTGCGCGCCACCTCGGCCAGCATGATGTCGCCGGCGCAGACGAGGCATTCCTTGTTGGCGAGGCCCACGGTGGCCCCGCGCCGGACGGCGGCCAGGGTCGGTTCCAGACCGGCGGCCCCGACGATGGCGGCCATCACCCAGTCGGCCGGCATGTCGGCCGCTTCCATCAACGCCGGGCGGCCAGCGCCGACGGCGATATTGGTGCCCGCCAGGCCGGCCTTGAGCCGGTCGTAGAGCCGCGCGTCGGCGATCACCGCCAGGCGCGGACGGAAGCGCAGCGCCTGCTCGATCAGAAGATCGACGTTGCCGTTCGCGGTCAGCGCCTCGACGACGTAGCCGTCCGGGTTGCGGCCGACCAGATCGAGCGTGTTGCAGCCGATCGAACCGGTCGAGCCGAGGATCGTGATATGGCGAGGCCCCGTCCCGCGCGGACGCGCGGCGGGCCGGCGGGCGCTCAGGCTCATGGCCATGCCCCCCAACCGCCGGCGACGAACGTCGCCAGGGCCCAGGCCGGCGCGACGGCGAGCAAGCCGTCGACACGGTCGAAAATGCCGCCATGGCCCGGGATGAGCGCGCCGGAATCCTTCACGCCGAGATGGCGTTTGACCATCGATTCGCCGAGATCGCCGGCCTGCGCCACGATCGCCAAGCCAGCGCTGAGGAGCGCGGCGAGCCCGAGAGGCGCGCCCAATCCCAGGGCGAAGGCGATGCCGACGAGCGCGGCGGCGGCCATGCCGCCGATCAGGCCGGCCCAGGTCTTGTTCGGGCTGACGACGGGCGCCAGCTTGGGACCGCCGATGGAGCGGCCGGCGAACATCGCGCCGGTGTCAGTCGCCCAGACCACGGCGAGCAGCCAGAACAGCGTGGCGAGACCGTGGGCAGGATCGGCGCGCAGCCAGACCAGCGCGACATAGGGGATGCCAATGTAGAGCGCGCCGAACGCTTGCAGCAGCGGCGCGCGCCGCTCGACGCCGCGGGCGATGAGAAAGGTGGCGGCGAAGCCCGCCACGGCCAGCCAGAGGGCCAGTTCGGCCGCGCCCAGGACGGCCGCCACGACGACGGCGGCGACGGCGACGAACAGCGCCCAACTCGCCGGATCGTTGGTTTTGGCTCCGGCGCACAAGCGATCCCATTCGACCGCCATGACCAGCGCCACCGCGCCGAACATCAGATCGAAAACCGGCGCGCCGAAATAGACCGCCGCCAAAGCCGGAACCGCCAGAACCAGAGCCGAAAGCGCTCTCGTGCGTAACGCGCCTATCGCCATGCTAACCGCTGGAGGCGCCGTATCGTCTCTCGCGACGATTGAATTCATGAATGGCGTGTTCCAAGTGCGATTTGTTGAAATCGGGCCATAGGACGTCGAGGAACACCAGCTCGGCGTAGGCCGATTGCCAGAGCAGGAAATTGCTCAGGCGCTGCTCGCCGCTGGTGCGCAGCACGAGGTCCGGATCGGGAATGTCGGAGGTGGCGAGGAAACCGGCGAACAGCCTCTCGTCGATGGCTTCGGCGCGCACCAGGCCGGCCTGCACCGCGGCGGCGAGATTGCGCGCGGCGGCGGCGATCTCCATGCGGCTGCCGTAGTTGAGCGCCAGCACCAATTGCAGCTTCCCGTTGGCCTCGGTCATGCGCTCGGCGTTCTCGATCAGCGACACGAGATCCGGCGCGAGGCGGCCGCGATCGCCGATCACGCGCAAGCGCACGCCGTTCTTGTGCAGCTCGGCGATCTCGCTTTGCAGGTAACGCTTCAACAGCCCCATCAGGTCGGTGACTTCGGCCTCGGGCCGCTTCCAGTTCTCCGACGAGAAGCCGAACAGGGTGAGATAGCGGACGCCGAGCTCGATGCAGCCCTCGACCGCGCGGCGCACCGATTCGGCGCCCTGGCGATGGCCGGCGATGCGCGGCAAGCCGCGCGCGCTGGCCCAGCGGCCGTTGCCGTCCATGATGATGGCGATATGGGTCGGCGGGGTCGCCGCCGCCGGCTGACGGGGCAAACTGGCCATCGCCTCAGATCTGCATGATTTCTTTTTCTTTGGCCGCCAGCGCCTTGTCGATCTCGGCGATATGCGAGTCGGTCATGGCCTGCACCTTGTCGGCCCACGTGCGCTGCTCGTCCTGCGACAGCTTGCCGTCCTTTTCCATCTTCTTGAGCATCTCCATGCCGTCGCGGCGGACGTTGCGCACGGAGACTTTGGCGCCCTCGGTGTATTTGTGCGCGATCTTCACCAACTCGGTGCGGCGCTCCTGCGACAGTTCGGGAATCGGCACGCGCACCAGCTGGCCGTCGGCAGAGGGATTGAGACCGAGGCCGGCTTCGCGGATCGCCTTCTGCACGCCGATGACCAGGCCCTTGTCCCAGACGTTGACGGTGATCATGCGCGGCTCGGGCACGTTGACGGTGCCGACCTGGGCGAGCGGCATGGCCGCGCCGTAAGCGTCGACCATGACGCGGTCGAGCAGGCTGGCCGAGGCGCGGCCGGTGCGCAGGCCGGTGAATTCGGTCTTGAGCGCCGTCAGCGCGCCGTCCATGCGGCGCTGGATGTCGCTGATATCGGGGTCGGCCATGGCTGGGCTCTTCGCTTATTGTTCGGTGATGATGGTGAACTTGCCGCGGTGCGAGACGACGTCGGCCAAAGCCCCCGGATTATGCAGGGAAAAGACCAAAATCGGAATCTTGTTTTCGCGCGCCAGCGAGATGGCTGCGGCGTCCATGACCTTGAGGTCCTTGGACAAAACCTCCATGTAGGTCAGCGCATCGTAGCGCTGAGCGTCCTTGACCTGTTTCGGGTCGGCGGAATAGACGCCGTCCACCTGGGTGCCCTTGAGCAGCGCGTCGCAGCCCATTTCGGCGGCGCGCAGCGCGGCGGCGGTGTCGGTGGTGAAGAACGGGTTGCCGGTGCCGGCGGCGCAGATCACCACCCGCCCCTTCTCCATGTGGCGGATGGCGCGGCGGCGGATATAGGGCTCGCAGACCGTCGACATGGGGATGGCCGAGCAAACGCGGGTCGGCACGTCCATGGCTTCCAGCGTGCTTTGCAGCGCCAGCGAGTTCATCACGGTGGCGAGCATGCCCATGTAGTCGGAGCTGGCGCGCTCAAGCCCGGCGGTCACGCCCATCACGCCGCGGAAGATGTTGCCGCCGCCGACGACGAGGCACACCTGGGTGCCTTCGGCGTGGACCGCCTTGATCTCCTCGGCCAGGCGCTTGACCGTGCCGTGGTCGAGGCCGAACTCGCCATCGCCCATCAACGCCTCGCCGGAGAGCTTCAACAGAACGCGGCGGTAGCGGGATGCGGTAGCGGCCATGGCGTGTCCCTGACTGTTTTTCGGTTTTGCGCGCCGAAGATCGCCCGAGACTGGGGCGGGATCAAGGCGCGGATAGCGAACGGCCCGGTCTTTGGAACCGGGCCGTTGAAGCTTAGTGGCCGACCGTCGCCGCCACTTCGGCGGCGAAATCGGTCTGGGCTTTTTCGATGCCCTCGCCGAGGGCGAAGCGCAGGAAGCCGGCGATCTTGACCGGAGCGCCGACGCTCTTGGCGGCTTCGGCGACGATCTTGGACACCTTCGACTCGCCGTCGATGATGTAGACCTGCTCGAGCAGCACGACTTCCTCGTAGAACTTGCGCAGGCGGCCTTCGACCATCTTGGCGATGATCTCCTCCGGCTTGCCCGACGCGCGGGCCTGCTCGGACAGCACGTTGCGCTCGCGCTCGATCGCGGCCTTGTCGAGGCTTTCGACCGACAGCGACTGCGGGTTGGCGGCCGCCACGTGCATGGCGACCTGCTTGCCGAGGGCCTGCAGCTTCTCGGCGTCGCCCGTCGATTCGAGCGCGACGAGCACGCCGATCTTGCCCAGGTTCGGCGCGACGGCCGAATGGATGTAGCTGACGACGACGCCCTGGCCGACCGACAGCTTGGCCGAACGGCGCAGCTGCATGTTCTCGCCGATCGAGCCGATCAGCTCGGTCAGCTTGTCGCCGACGGTCTTGCCGCCGGGATAGGCCGCCGTCTTGACCGCCTCGATGTCGCCGTCCGCCTTGAGCGCGACTTCGGCGACCTTCAGCACGAACTCCTGGAAGGTCTCGTTGCGGGCGACGAAGTCGGTCTCGGAATTGACCTCGACCAGCACGCCGTCCTTGCCGACGGTCAGCGCGCCGACCAGGCCTTCGGCCGCGACGCGGCCGGCCTTCTTCGACGCCGCCGCCAGGCCCTGCTTACGCAGCCAATCGACGGCGGGCTCAAGCTCGCCGTTGGTGGCCGAAAGGGCCTTCTTGCAATCCATCATGCCCGCGCCGGTCTTCTCGCGAAGGTCCTTGACGAGCGCCGCGGTGATTTCCGCCATATTAAACCTCGAACGTAAAAGTCTGCGTATAACGCATTGATATTGCAGTTAGGCGACCGGCTCTTCCGCCGACTCATCCTTCACCGCGCGCGACTTCTTGCGCTCGACCACCGGAGCCTTCTTGGCGCCGCGGGCCGGCTTGGCCTCCTCGGCGGGGGCTTCGGCAGCGGCCGGCGCGGCGTCAAGCGCCTCGGCCGGGGCCTGATCGGCCGCGCCGACATCGACGCCAGCGGCGATCATTTCCTGCTGGATGCCGTCGAGAACGGCGTCCGACACCAGGGTGCAATAGGTCTCGATGGCGCGGATCGCGTCGTCGTTGCCGGGCACCGGATAGGTGATGCCGGCCGGGTCGGAGTTGCTGTCGAGGATGGCGATCACCGGGATGCCGAGCTTGTTGGCCTCCTCGACCGCGATCTTCTCGCGGTTGGTGTCGATGATGAACAGCACGTCGGGCAGGCCGCCCATGTCCTTGATGCCGCCCATGGCGCGCTCGAGCTTGTCGCGCTCGCGGGTCAGGGTCAGCAATTCCTTCTTGGTGCGGTTGCTCTGCTCGCCGGAAAACAGCTCCTCAAGCTCCTTAAGGCGCTTGATCGAGACCGAGATGGTCTTCCAGTTCGTCATCATGCCGCCGAGCCAGCGGTGGTTGACGTAATACTGGCCGCAGCGCGCGGCGGCTTCCTTGACCTTCTCCGACGCCTGGCGCTTGGTGCCGACGAACAGCACGCGGCCGCCCTTGGAGGTGATGTCGCGCACGACCTGCAAGGCGCGATAGAGCGCCGGCACGGTCTGCTGCAAGTCGATGATATGAACGCCGTTGCGCTCGCCGAAGATGAACGGAGCCATCTTCGGGTTCCAACGGCCGGTGCGGTGGCCGAAATGGACGCCAGCTTCAAGCAGCTGGCGCATCGTGAAAGTTGGGATCGCCATGATCATGTTCTCCGGTTATGCCGCCGCGGGGTATGCCCAGATGTCTGGACACCGGAAAGGGCTGCGGGATGTCTCCCCGTCAGTCCTCGAACCCGCGTGTGGGATTGAAAGTGGCGGTTGAATAGCCGCTAAAGCAGCGCTTTGCAAGGCTTTCGGCCCTCGGGACCGGGCCGGGACCAGCCGAACCCGCCCCTTGCGGCGGCCCCGCCTTCGACCCTGGAGGCCGAGAGCGCCGCGAACCTAGTTGGGAACCCTCCGAGCGGGCAAGAAAAGCGCGCGATTCCCAGCCGTTAGCGGCGGCGAATCATATTTCGAGAACGTTGGCGACGCCGGACAAGGTGGTGAACTGGCCGATAGCCGCCGGCGTGATGGCGAATCCGCCCGGAATCTGCACCTCCGCCTCCTCCTCCGCCCCGAGATCGAGCACCAAGCTGATCGAGCCCCGTCCCTTCGGCAAGCCGGCGATGACGGCCTTGAGCCCGGCCAGGGCGCTTTCCTCGATCACATGGACCTGGAGGCTCGGCGCGGTGCTGGCGGCGACCTCCTCGAGCGACTGGATGCGGTTGGCGAGCAGCCGCACGCCCTCCCCGTCGCGCTTGGCGTCGGCCGAGACCATGACCGCCTTGCCGGTTTCCAAGAGATCCCGGGCGGCGGCCAGCACCTCGGAGAAGATCGTGATCTCGAACATGCCGCTGGCGTCGGACAATTGCACGAAGGCGAACTTGTTGCCGCGCGCCGAAGTGCGCTCCTTCTTGGCGACCACGGTGCCCGCCAGCTTGACCCGCGCCGCTTCCGTGCCGGCGAGCTGGCCAGCGATCTGCGCCGAACTGATGACCTTGAGCCGCTGCAGGCTCTTGGCGTAGGCGTCGAGCGGATGCGCCGAGAGATAGAAGCCGATGGCGTCGAACTCATGACGCAGCCGCTCCATGGCCGGCCAGTCGGGAATCTGCGGCAGCGCCTTGGCGGTCGGCGCCAGGGTCGGATCGCCGCCGAACAGGCTGACCTGCGCGCTGGTCCGCTCGTTGGCCGCAGCCTGGGCGTGCGCCACCATCGCCTCGGTGCCGGCATGGGCCTGAGCGCGGTTCTTCTGCAAACTGTCGAACGCGCCAGCAGCGGCGAGGCTTTCGAGTTGGCGCTTGTTCACCGCTTTGGGATCGCAGCGGCCGGCGAAATCGAACAGGTCTTTGAACGGCCCGTTCGCCGCGCGTTCGCGCACCACCGACTGCATGGCGGCCAGGCCGACATTGCGCACCGCGCCGAGCGCATAGCGAATCGCCTGAGTCCCGTCCGGCTGATCCTCAACCGCGAAGACCGGGAAGGATTTGTTGATGTCCGGCGGCAGCAACTTCACGCCGATGCGGCTCAGCTCCTGGCGGAAGGTGTTGAGCTTGTCGGTGTTGCCGAGATCGAGCGTCATCGAGGCGGCGAGGAATTCGACCGGGTAGTTCGCCTTGAGATAGGCCGTGTGATAGGAGACCAGCGCATAGGCCGCCGCGTGCGACTTGTTGAATCCGTAGCCGGCGAACTTGTCGACCTGATCGTAGATCTGCCCCGCCTGCTTCTCGGCGACGCCGCGCGCCACCGCGCCTTTGACGAACTCCTGGCGCTGCTGCGCCATGATCGCCGCGTCCTTCTTGCCCATGGCGCGGCGCAGGAGATCGGCGCCGCCGAGCGAATAGCCCGACAGCTCCTGGGCGATCTGCATCACCTGCTCCTGGTAGATGATGACCCCGAAGGTCTCCTTCAAAATCCATTCGAGCGACGGATAGAGATAGTCCGGCTGCTCGCGGCCGTGCTTACAGGCGATGTATTTCGGGATGTTGTCCATCGGGCCGGGGCGATAGAGCGCCACGATGGCGATGATGTCCTCGAACCGGTCGGGCTTCAGCTTGCGCAGCACGTCGCGCATGCCCGAGCTTTCCAGCTGGAACACGCCGGTGACGTCGGCCCGGGCCAGCATGTCGAAGGTCTTCTTGTCGTCGAGCGGCAATGTCGCGAGGTCGATCTTGTCGCCGCGCGCCTGGATCAGCTCCACCGCCTTCTGCAGCACGGTCAGCGTTTTCAGGCCAAGGAAGTCGAACTTCACCAGGCTGGCCGATTCGACGTATTTCATCGAGAACTGCGTCGCCGGAATGTCCGAGCGCGGATCGCGATAAAGCGGCACGATCTCGTCGAGCGGCTTGTTGCCGATCACCACGCCGGCAGCGTGCGTCGAAGCGTGGCGATAGAGCCCTTCGAGCTTCATCGCCAGCATGATCAGCTTGGCGACCGCCGGATCCTCGTCGCGCATCTGCTGCAGCGCCGGCTCGCCATCGACCGCCTGCGCGAGCGTGACCGGCTTAGCCGGATTGTTCGGCACCAGCTTGCAGATGCGGTCGACCTGGCCGTAAGGCATCCCGAGCACGCGGCCGACGTCGCGCAGCACGGCGCGCGCCTGCAATTTTCCGAACGTGATGATCTGCGCGACGCGGTCGCGGCCGTATTTCTCCTGGACGTAGCGAATCACTTCGTCGCGCCGGTCCTGGCAGAAGTCGATATCGAAGTCCGGCATCGAAATGCGTTCGGGATTGAGGAATCGCTCGAACAGCAGATTGAATTGCAGCGGATTGAGATCGGTGATGGTCAGCGACCAAGCGACCACCGAGCCCGCGCCCGAACCGCGGCCCGGCCCGACCGGAATGTCTTGCGCCTTGGCCCATTTGATGAAGTCAGAGACGATGAGGAAGTAGCCCGGGAAACCCATCTTCTCGATGACGTCGAGCTCGAACTCCAGGCGCTCGCGATAAGGCTTGGCCGCCGCCTCCCTGGCCGCCGCGTCCATCTCCGGCGTATAGACATGGACCTCGAGCCGCCCTTCCAGGCCGTCGCGCGACTGCTTGCGCAACTCCTCGGCCTCGGTGCGCCCCTCGCCCGCCGGAAAGGCCGGCAGCACCGGCTTCAGATTCGTCGCCATGAAGGCGCAGCGCCGGGCGATGACCAGCGTGTTGTCGATGGCTTCCGGCAGATCGGCGAACAACGCGCGCATTTCCGCCGGCGACTTGAAGCGATGATCGGGGGTCAGGCGGCGGCGGTCGGTCTCGACCACCTGCGCGCCGTCAGCGATGGCGAGCAGCGCGTCGTGCGCTTCGTACATGCCCTCGTCTGAGAAGAAGACGTTGTTGGTGGCGACGAGCGGAAGGCCGCGCGCGTAGGCGAGATCGAGCAGCTTCGGCTCGAGCCGCACCTCGTCGGGCATGTTATGGCGCTGCAGCTCGACATAGAGCCGGTCGCCGAACGCCTGCTGCAATGCGCCGAGGCGCGCTGCCGCCGCATCGTCCTGGCCGGCGAGGAGCAATCGGCCGACGGGGCTGTCCGGCGCGCCGACCAGCGCGATCAGCCCGTCCGACAGGGCCGCCAGTTCCGCGAGCGTGACCTGCGCCGCTTCGCCCGGCACGCCTTCGAGATAGGCGCGGCTCAGGAGCTTGGTCAGATTGGCGTAGCCCGCCGCGCTCTGGCACAACACCACCATCTTATCGGGATCGGGCGCGCGGCCGACCGGCGCGCCGGGCCCGGCCGGCTGGCCGTCGTCGCGCTTGATCGCCAGTTCGCAGCCGATGATCGGCTGCACGCCGGCATCCGACAGGGCGTAGGAAAATTCGTAAGCGCCGAAGACGTTGCGGCTGTCCGTCATCGCCGCCGCCGGCATCGCGTATTTCTTGCAAAGCTCCGCGAGCTTGGCGTTCTTCAACGCCCCTTCGAGCAGGGAATAGGCGGTGTGGACGCGCAGATGGACGAAATCGGCATGGGACATGTTGCAAGGATTCCATGGCCTCACGACCGGAGCAAGGTTCGCTTGCCCCTGAGCCGTCAAACATGGGGATAACCCACCGCCCAGCGGTCATTTACCTGACCGCCCGCGCCGTCCTACGCCGGCACGATCTGACCGTCTTTCAGCGTGACGATCCGGTCCATGCGCTTGGCCAATTCGGGATTGTGCGTGGCGATCAGCGCCGCCCGGCCCGTTTCGCGCAGCACCTTCATCAGCGTGGCGAAGACGTTTTCCGAGGTGTGGACGTCGAGATTGCCGGTCGGCTCGTCGGCCAGCAACACGCGCGGGCCGTTGGCGAGGGCGCGGGCGATGGCGACGCGCTGCTGCTCGCCGCCCGACAATTCCGCCGGCCGATGGTCGGCGCGCGCGGCGAGGCCGACCATGGCGAGCAATTCCTCGGCGCGCTTGGCGGCGGCCGGCCGGGCGATGCCGGCGATCATCTGCGGCAGCATGACGTTCTCGCGCGCCGAGAATTCCGGCAGCAGATGGTGCGACTGATAGACGAAGCCGAGATGCTCGCGGCGCAGCGCCGTGCGCTCGCCGTCCGACAGGCGGCCGCAGGGAGCGCCGTTCAGCTCTACCTCGCCGCCATCCGGCATTTCCAAGAGGCCGGCGACATGAAGCAGCGTCGATTTTCCGGCGCCGCTCGGCCCGACTAGGGCGACCACCTCGCCGGGCGCGATCGACAGTTCCGCTTCGCGCAGGATGCGCAGCTCGCCCGCCCCCTGCTTGTAGGTGCGGACCACCTTGTTGAGCCGCAGCGCCGGCGCGCCACCCAGCTGCACCACCGCGTCGTCCATCGCGCCCTCACTCATAACGGAGGGCCTCGACCGGATCGAGGCGCGCGGCGCGCCACGACGGATAGAGCGTGGCGAGCACCGAGAGCGTCAGCGACATGATGACGACGGTCGTCACCTCGCCCGGATCGACCACCGCCGGCAATTGCGACAGGAAATAGATTTCCGCCGAGAACAGGTCGGTGCCGGTGAGATACTGGATGCCCTGGCGGATGCTCTCGATGTTCTCGCAGAAGGCCATGCCGAGCGCGAAGCCGACGATCGTGCCGATGACGCCGACCGACGCGCCGGACAGGAAGAAGATGCGCATGATCATGCCGCGCGTCGCGCCCATGGTGCGCAGGATGGCGATGTCCTGGCCCTTGTCCTTCACCAGCATGATCATGCCGGAAATCACGTTGAAGGCTGCCACCAGGATAATGAGCGTCAGGATCAGGAACATGACGTTCCGCTCGACCTGGATCGCCGTGAAGAAGCTCGAATTGAGCTGCTGCCAGTCGAGCAGCCGGCCCGACTGGCCGACGGCCTGCGCGATCGCCGGGCGCAAATCGCGCACCATATAGGGATCGGTCAGCGTGACCTCCAGCATCGAGACGGCCTCGGTGAGCTGGAAGAAGGTCTGCGCCGCGTCCATCGGCATATAGATGAAGTTGTTGTCGTATTCGAACATGCCGACTTCGAAGATGCCGACGATCTTGTAGGCGCGCAGGCGCGGCACCGTGCCGAAAGCGGTGACGTTGCCGTTGGGCGAGATCAGCGTCAGGCTGTCGCCGACCATAAGGCCCATGCGCTGCGCCATGCGCACGCCGATCATTATGGCGTCGTCGCCCTGGAAGGCGTCGAGCGAGCCCATCTTGACGTTGTCGGCGATGACGGCGCGGTTGCGGATGTCTTCCTCGCGCACGCCGCGCACCACGGCGCCGCCGGCCTGGCGGTTGGCGGTGGCCATCACCTGCCCGTCGACCACGGGGATGACGCTGACGACGCCGGGAATCTGCTTCAAGCGAGTCGCCAGATCGTCGAAGCGCTGCAGCGGCGCGCCCGCGCCATAGACGTTCATATGGCCGCCGACGCCGAGGATGCGGCTCAGGAGCTCCTGGCGGAAGCCGTTCATCACCGACATGACGATGATGAGCGTGGCAACGCCGAGACCGATGCCGAGCAGCGAGAAGCCGGCGATGACGGAGATGAACCCCTCCTTGCGGCGCGCGCGCAAATACCGCATCGCCACCATGCGCTCGAAGGGATTGAACATCAGCCGTGCCGCGCTTTGTAGGTGGAGACGATCTTCTCGAAAGCGGCGTCGATGGAGATTTCCGCGCGCTCGCCGGTCTTGCGGTTCTTCACTTCGGCGAGGCCCTTCTCCAGCCCGCGCGGGCCGATGAGCAGCTGCCACGGCAGGCCGATCAGGTCCATGCGCGCGAATTTCGCGCCGGCGCGCTCGTCGCGGTCGTCATAGAGGACCTCGACGCCGGCCGCCTGCAGCTTGGCGTAAAGATCGTCGCACGCCTTGTCGCAGGCGGCGTCGCCGGCGCGCAAGTTCGACAGGCCGACGTGATAGGGCGCGACCGGCTCGGGCCAGACGATGCCGTTCTCGTCGTGGCTCGCCTCGATGATCGCGCCGACGAGGCGCGACACGCCGATGCCGTAGCAACCCATCTCGACCGTGATCTGCTCGCCGTTCGGGCCGGCGACCACGGCGTTGAGCGCCTCGGAATATTTCTTGCCGAGATAGAAGATGTGGCCGACCTCGATGCCGCGCGCCGATTTCAGCCGGTCGGCCGGCACGGGGCAATTGGCCGCGTCATGCTTCTCGTCCGCCGCCGCGTAAAGCTCGCGCAGCGCCGCCGGATCGGGCTCGCCCTGCGCCGAAAGCTCGTCGAACTTGGCGTCGTAATAGATCTGGCTCTCGCCGGTCTCGGCCAACACCTGAAACTCGTGGCTGAGATTGCCGCCGATGGCGCCGGGATCGGCCGCGACGGGAATGGCGCGCAGGCCCATCCGCGCGAAGGTGCGCAAATAGGTCGCGTACATGATGTCGTAGACCTTCTTCGCGTCCGCGAAGTCGGCGTGGAAGGAGTAATTGTCCTTCATCAGGAATTCGCGGCCGCGCATGACGCCGAAGCGCGGGCGCACCTCGTCGCGGAATTTCCACTGGATCTGATAGAGCTGCTTGGGCAGATCCTTGTAGCTCTTGACCAGGCTGCGGAAGATGTCGGTGATCATCTCCTCGTTGGTCGGGCCGTAGAGCATCTCGCGGTCGTGGCGGTCGGTGATGCGCAGCATCTCCTTGCCGTAGGCGTCGAAGCGGCCCGATTCGCGCCACAGCTCGGCCGGCTGCAAGGTCGCCATCAGCAGTTCCTGCGCGCCGGCGCGGTTCTGCTCCTCGCGCACGATCTGCTCGACCTTGCGCAGCACGTTGAGCCCCATCGGCAGCCAGGAATAGATGCCGGCGGCGCTCTGGCGGATCATGCCGGCGCGCAGCATCAAGCGGTGCGAGACGATCTGCGCCTCGGACGGGTTTTCCTTCAAGACGGGCAGGAAGTAAGTCGAGAGACGCATCGCGGTCCTAAACAAAAGGCTGGCGCGCGCCGGCCGGCGCGCGGCGAGACTTTAGGCAATGCAAGGGGTTGGCGCAATGCCAGCGCCGCAAAAGCGGCCGGCAAGAGCGCCTTTTAACGCGGCCCCAAGGGCCCCTGCTTCTGGCACAGAAACGCCAACGCGCTCTGCTCCTGATTGGTCAGGGGCTGGCCGTTGAAGGTGGCGCTGCCGTCGGGCCGCACCACCACCGTGCCGATGGACGCTTCGGGCTTGTACAGGCTGGAACTGGCGGGAATGCCGAAGCGCTGCTGGAGATCGACCGTGATGGCGATGGTGACGTCGTCGGGCAGGACCAGCGGCGGAGCCGGATTGAGATCGGCGGGCACGACCGGCCGGCCGCGCACGTCGACCCCGGACTGGTAGGCCACGTTGGCGTCCGGCACATGGGCGGTCAGGCGGGCGCAATCGGCGCGTTTCAGGACCACCAAGCCGCCCTGCTCGGGCGGCAGAGGCTGGCGCTGCTGAGCCTGCCCTGGCAGCGCCCATAGCGCCGCCAAAACAACCCCCACGGCCGCCATACGGCGAGCGGACCAAGTGCGTAAGGCCAGGCTGGAAGCAAATCTATCCATTGTGCCTGGTTACCTTAGAAAGGTTAAAATTCCTGTAAGAACCCCCTGATCTACGGCCATACCCCGACGCCGAGAATTGGTGTCCGGTGGCGCTATGCCAAAGGTGCCATTGCCTCGTCATTTCAAGCCGTTAGACTGTGGAAAACAACAAGCTCCGGCGCGGGTTCTCGCGCAGCCGGGGCCGCCCGACCCGCGATCGCGCCCAGCGATATGATCCCGTGGCGAGGCACCCTCATCAGGGACGACACTGCCCCAAATCCCGCCGACGGCCGGCGGGATTTGCTTTTTCCAGCTAGTTTTTCTTCCAGCTACTTTTTCGCTGCGGGCTTTTTGGCTGCGGGTTTGGGCGCCTTCGTCGCCGCCATCCAGGGCGGCGACAGCTTGGCGAGCTTTTTATAAACCGGGCAAGTCTCGCGATGGGCGTTCGGCAGATAGCCGAGGCTCATGAGAAATTCGCCGGTGATCTCCCCGCCGGTGAAGACGAAGGTCTTCTTGAACAGCTTGACCCAGTCCGCCTTTTCCAGCGGATGATGCGCGTCGAGCCAGCCAGCGAAGCTGCCGTGCTCTTTGATGATGACCAGCACGCGCTTGGCGTTCTCGATCGCGGCCGCGACCTTGAGCCGGTTGCGGATGATCGAAGCGTCGGCCAGCAGCCGCGCGACGTCCTTCTCGCCGAACCTGGCGATCTTGGCGATGTCGAAGCCGCGATAGGCTTTGAAGAATCCCTCGCGCTTCTTGAGGATCGTGCCCCATGACAGGCCGGCCTGGTTGATTTCCAGCACCAGACGTTCGAACAGCACCTTATCGTCGCGCTGCGGAAACCCGTATTCGCGATCGTGATAAGGCGCGTGCAGCGGATCGTGCGGCGCGTAATCGCAATAGCCGCTCATGGCGTCATGCGGCGGAACGAGATCAGGTCGGCGTCGATCACGTAATAGATGCCCGCGAACAGCACGCCGGCGATGACGCTGGAAACCAGCGCCTTGAGCCACAGGCGCGGCTTTTCCGGCGCGCCGACGTCATGGCCGGGCTCCACATGATCTGGCGGGCGCACGCCGAACGGCAGCGTGGTGAAGAACACCAGCCACCAGACGATGACGTAGACCATGACTCCGGTGAACCAGTTCATCGCCTTAGCCTCCTCAACACGCCAAACCTAAACACGCACCACGTGCACTTGCGTCAGCGGCCGCTTGCCATGCTCGGCGCGCAGCGCCCTCAACACGGCGACGCGCACCGCCTCCTCCACCGCTCCGTCGTCGTCGCGCTCGTCTTTCGGCAGCTTCTCCAGCGCCACCTCCACGGCGGCCGCCCAAGCGCGCCGCGTCGTCTCGTCGGGGTCCTCGTCGCCGAGGCCCTGCACGGTGATCTGCGGATCGGCGATCAGCCGGCCCTTCTTGTCGATGACGATCGTGACCAGCGCCGCGCCGTTGAAGGTCATGCGCTTGCGCGCCGACAGCAAACGGTCCTCCAGGCCGATCAGGCGTTTGCCGTCGAGGCCGAGGCGGCCATAAGGCACCGCGCCGACGATCTCCGACTTGCCCGGGCCGATCTTGAGCGCCGTGCCGTTGGTGACGAGCTGCGTCTCCGGCACGCCCATGCTCTTGGCAAACGCGACATGCTCGATCAGATGGCGCATCTCGCCATGCATCGGCACCGCGAGCTTAGGACGGATCCAGCCGTACATCTGCTTCAACTCGTCGCGCGCCGGATGGCCAGAGACATGGATGAACTCGTCGCGGTCGGTGACGATCTCGACGCCGCGGCGGGCGAGCTGGTTATGCGTCTTGTAGATCGGCTTTTCGTTGCCGGGAATCTTGCGCGAGGAGAACAGCACCACATCGCCCTTGTCGAGAACGATATGCGGATGCTCGTTGGCGGCGATGCGCGTCAGCGCCGCGCCCTGCTCGCCCTGGCTGCCGGTGCAGATCAGCAGCACCTCTTCGCGCGGCAGATAGCCGACGTCGTGCTCCGTGAGAAAGGGCGGCAGATCGCGCAAATAGCCGCAGGCATAGGCCACTTCGGTCATGCGCCACAACGAACGGCCGATCAACGCGGCGCGGCGGCCGTTGGCGGCGGCCGCCTTGGCCAGCGATTCGACGCGCGCGACGTTGGAGGCGAAACAGGCGACGGCGACGCGATGCTTATAGCGGCCGATGACCTCGACCAGTTTGTCGCGCACGTCGGCCTCGGAGCCGGCGACGCCCGGCACCATGACGTTGGTCGAATCGCAGACCAGCAGGTCGACGCCTTCGTCGCCGATGGCCTGCAGACGGTCCTTCGCCGTGACGTCTCCGAGTAGCGGCTGCGGATCGATTTTCCAGTCGCCGGTATGCAGAATGGTGCCGTGCGGGGTGCGGATAGCGAGCGCCTGCGGCTCCGGGATCGAGTGCGTAACGGCGACGAATTCCACGTCGAACGGGCCGAGCTTGATGCGGCCGCCCGTCGCGACCTCGGTCACCTCGGCCTCATCTCGGAGGCCAGCCTCGCCGAGCTTCTCACGCAGCAGTCCGGCGGCGAAGGGCGTGGCGTAGATCGGCTTGCGGAACTTGCGCCACAGATGCGCCACCGAGCCCAAATGGTCCTCATGGGCGTGGGTCAGCACGATGCCGATCAAGTCCTTGGCGTGGTCCGCGATGAAGGCCGGATTGGGCATGATGATGTCGAGGCCCGGCATAGTCTCGTCGGCAAAGCCGATGCCGCATTCGACCATCAGCCATTTGCCGTTGCAGCCGTAGAGATACATATTCATGCCGATCTCGCCTGCGCCGCCAAGCGGCAGGTAGACGAGGCCTTGCTTCGCCGCCGCCAGCACGGCGGCGATCTCTTCACGCTGGCGCAGGATGTCGGTAGGAGTTCCGGACGCGGGTACGCTGACGGACTTCATTTCGGTTTGTTCTTTCGCCAAATGGCGACCAGGCCGCGCACGGTCAGATCGGCGTCGAGATGGTCGATGACGGGAGTGGCGTCCATGAACAGCGGCGCGAGGCCGCCGGTGGCGATGACGGTCGACTTGTTGCCGATCTCGGCCGTCATGCGCGCGACGATGCCTTCGATCAGGCCGACATAGCCCCAGAAAACGCCCGACTGCATGGCCGGCACGGTGGATTTGCCGATGACGTTGGGCGGCTTTTTCACGCCGATGCGCGGCAATTGCGCCGCCGCCATGTGCAGCGCCTCGATGGAGAGGTTGATGCCGGGCGCGATCGCGCCGCCGACGTAATCGCCTTTGGCGTTGACCACATCGAACGTCGTCGCCGTGCCGAAATCGATCAAGATCAGGTCGCCCGGATAGCGCCCATGCGCCGCCACGGCGTTGACCAAACGGTCCGCGCCGACCTCCTGCGGATTGTCGAGCAGCGCCTTGATGCCGAGCTTCACGCCCGGCTCGCCGACGACGAGAGGATCCGCCTCGAAGAAGCGGCGGCACAGCGTCTTGAGCGCGAACAGCGCGTTCGGCACAACTGTGGCGATGATCGCGCCATCGATATATTCGCGCCGCAGGTCCTGCAAGCCCATGAGCTGCGTCAGCCAGACGGCATATTCGTCGGCGGTGCGCCGGCCGTCGGTGGCGATGCGCCATTCGCCGCGCGGCGTGTCGCCGTCATAGACGGCGAAGACGGTGTTGGTATTGCCGCAGTCGATGGTGAGAAGCATGGCTTAGGCCCGTTGCGATGCGGCAGGAAAGAATAGATCGCCGGCGGTGACGCGTATCGGCGCGCCCTCGCTGGGCCTATGGAGAAGCAGAGCTCCATCCGCGTCAAGCCCGGCGAAAACGCCCGCCTCCGTCCGCGTCTCGAAGCGCACCCGCACCGGACCGCCGACGCCGGCCGCGCGGTCCAGCCAGGCGGCGCGGACCGGCGCGAAACCTTCGGCCCGCCAGCGGCGATACCAGCCGGCGAAAGCATTGGCCACGCCAGCCATGACGTTCTCCACGGTCGCATTCGCGCCCTCGGCGGCGAGCGAGGTCGCGGGAAATTCCATCCCTTCGGGATGGCTCGCCACATTGACGCCAAGACCGAGCACCAGCCAATCGACCGTCCCGTCCGCCTGAGCCTCGCTTTCGAGCAGGAGGCCGGCGACCTTCTTGCCCGCGATCAACACATCGTTCGGCCATTTGCAGGCGACCGCGCGGTGCGGCAGCAGCGCCGCGCAACTCTCGGCGATGGCGAGGGCGGCGAGAAAGCCGATCTGCCCCGCCTGCATGAGCGGAACGGAGGGGCGTAGAAGGATCGACATGTAGAGATTGCCCGGCGGACTTTCCCAGCGGCGGCCGCGCCGGCCGCGCCCGGCGTTCTGGCGCTCGGCCCAGACCAGCGCGCCTTCCGGCGAACCTTCGGCGGCCAGGCGGCGCGCGTCGTCGTTGGTGCTGGCCGTCTCGCCAAGGCGCACGAGACGGTAGAAGGGATCGAGAGCCGGACTCGCGCTCACGTTATCCGGGGAACAGGGCCTTGGCAGCCCAGCCCGCGCCCGTCACCAGCGGCGCCGGCCAGACGAAAAACAGCAATGTGAAGGCGCTGGTGCCGGCGAGGATCCAGCGCATCTCGCCGCCGATCGCCTTATCGAACGGATCGGCCGCCTCGTCGAAATACATCAGCTTGACGATGCGCAGGTAGTAGAAGGCGGAGACCACGCTGGCCAGCACGCCGATGACGGCGAGGATATAGAGCTTGGCCTCGATCGCAGCCATGAAGACGTAGAGCTTCGCGAAGAAGCCGGCGAGCGGCGGGATGCCGGCCATGGAGAACATGAAGATTCCGAGCGCGAGAGCCAGCATTGGGCTGGTTTTCGACAGGCCGCGCAGGTCGGCGATGTCCTCGACCATCGTGCCGCGCACGCGCATGCAGAGGATGACTCCGAATGTGCCGACATTGCCGAGCAGGTAGATCGCCAGATAGACGGCGACGCCGCGGATGCCGGCTTCGTTGGCGGCTGCCAGGCCGACCAGCATGTAGCCGACATGGCCGATGGAGCTGTAGGCCATCAGGCGCTTGATGTTGGTCTGGTTGATCGCCGCGAAAGCGCCGAGCAGCATCGAGGCGACCGCGAGGAAGACGACGATCTGCTGCCACTGGCTCGCCAGCTCCGCGAACGGCCCGGCGAGGACGCGGACCATCAGGCCCATGGCGGCGACCTTGGGCGCAGTGGCGAAGAAGGCCGTCACCGAGGTCGGCGCGCCCTCATAGACGTCCGGCGTCCACATGTGGAACGGCACGGCGCTGATCTTGAACGCCAGGCCGGCGACGACGAAAGCTAGGCCGATGATGACGCCGACCGGCGTGTCGCCGCCGGCGAAGGCTTTGGCGAGGCCGTCGAAGGTCGTGGTGCCGGCGAAGCCGTAGATCATCGACGCGCCGTAGAGCAGCATGCCCGACGACAGCGCGCCGAGGACGAAATATTTGAGGCCCGCTTCGGTGGCGCGGATCGAATCGCGGCGGATCGCGGCGGTGACGTAGAGTGCCAGGCTCTGCAATTCGAGGCCGACATAGAGCGAGATGAGGTCGTTGGCCGACAGCATCATCATCATGCCGAGCGTCGCCAGCAGGAATAGCACGGCATATTCCGGCTTGGCGAACTTCTCGCGCTCGACGTAGCCGAGCGACAGGATGAGCGCCAAAGCGGAACCGAGAATCACCAGCACTTTGGCGTAACGCGCGAAACTGTCGAGCACGAATAGGCCGTTGAGCGTCACCGTCGTCGTCTTGACGGGCGAGCCGAGGACCAGCGCGGCCGTGACGGCGAGCGCCAGAACGGCGAGCCAGCCGGCGGCGCGGCTATGGCCATCGCCCTTGAAGACTCCGAACATCAGGACGGCCATCGCCGCGACGGCGAGGAACGCCTCCGGCAAGGCCGGAAGAAGTTCGCTGAACTGGAAGCTGGTCATGCCGGCTTGTCCCCTACCCTAGCGGACCGCGCCGGCGGCGGCCGCAGCCGGCGCCACCGAGGCGTGATAATGATCGACGAGGCCGGCGACCGACCCGTGCATGATGTCGAGGAAGGACGCCGGATAGATGCCCATCCACAGAACGACCAGGATCAGCGGCACGAAGATCGCCACTTCGCGGGCGTCGAGATCGAGGATGTTCTTCAGATCGTCCTTGGTCAGCGGTCCGAACACGACGCGGCGATAGAGCCATAGCATGTAGGCCGCGCCGAGGATCAGGCCGGTCGTCGCTAGAATCGCGACCCAGGTGCTCGCCTGATAAGCGCCGATCAGGACCATCAATTCGCCGACGAAGCCGCTGGTGCCTGGCAAGCCGACCGAGGCCATGGTGAACAGCAGGAAAACCGTGGCGTAGAGCGGCATGCGGTGGACCAACCCGCCGTAACGGCCGATCTCGCGGGTGTGCATGCGGTCGTAGATCACGCCGACGCAGAGGAACAGCGCGCCGGAGACGACGCCGTGGCTCAGCATCTGGAAGATCGCGCCTTCCACGCCCTGCGTGTTGAAGGTGAAAATGCCGATGGTGACGAAGCCCATGTGGGCGACCGACGAATAGGCGATCAGCTTCTTCATGTCGGTCTGCGCCAGGGCGACCAGCGAGGTGTAGATCACCGCGATGACGCTGAGCGCGAACACCAGTGGGGCGTAGAACTGCGAGGCCTCCGGCAGCATTGGCAACGAGAAGCGCAGGAAGCCGTAGCCGCCCATCTTCAGAAGCACGCCGGCCAGGATGACCGAGCCGGCCGTCGGCGCTTCGACGTGCGCGTCCGGCAGCCAGGTGTGCAAGGGCCACATCGGGATCTTCACCGCGAAGGAGGCGAAGAAAGCCAGCCACAGCCAGAGCTGCATCTCGTACGGGAACTTCGCCGTCAACAGGTCGGGGATTTCCGTCGTGCCGGCGTGGAAATAGATGGCGAGCAGCGCCAGCAGCATCAGCACCGAGCCGGCCAGCGTGTAGAGGAAGAACTTGAAGGCCGCATAGACGCGGCGCGGGCCGCCCCAGACGCCGATGATGAGGAACATCGGGATCAGCACGGCTTCGAAGAAGATGTAGAACAGCACGAAGTCGAGCGAGGCGAACATGCCGACCATAAGCGTTTCCAGCACCAGGAACGCGATCATGTATTCCTTCACCCGCGCCTGGATCGACTTCCAGCTCGCCAGCACGCAGAGCGGCGTCAGGAAGGTCGACAGGATCACGAACAGCACGGAAATGCCGTCGACGCCGACGTGATAGGCGAAATCGACGCCGGGAATCCATTCCGCCCGCTCGACGAACTGGAAGCCCGGGTTGCCCTTGTCGAAGCCGGTCCACAGCAGGATCGACAGCGCGAAGGTCAGCAGCGAAGTCCAGAGCGCGACGGCGCGCGCGTTGCGCGCCACGGTCTCCTCCTCGCCGCGGACGATGGCGATGAAGGCCGCGCCGAGCAGCGGCAGGAAGATGACGAGGGAAAGCAGCGGCCAGTCGCTCATGAGGTCATCATCCGCGCGCGAAGAGATACCAGCTGACGAAGGCGGCGACGCCGATCAGCATGGCGAAAGCATAATGGTAGACATAGCCGGTTTGCAGCCGGGCCGCCTTGCGGGCGAGCACGACCGTCGTCGCGGCGATGCCGTTGGGACCGAAGCCGTCGATGACCGTGCCGTCGCCGCGCTTCCAAAAGAAGCCGCCGAGCCATTTCGCCGGGCGCACGAACAGGAAATCGTAAAGCTCGTCGAAATACCATTTGTTCAGCAGGAACAGATAGAGGCCGCGCATCTCGCGCGCCATGGCGGCGGGGATGCCCGGACGGAAAACGTAGGCCCAGTAGGCGGCGGCGATGCCGAGCACGCCGGCGACCAGCGGCGCGAGCTTAACCCACAGCGGCACGTGGTGCGCATCGTGGAGGGCCTGATGGCTCTCGGCGATGAAGATCGACTTGCCCCAGAACTCGTGGAAATGCTCGCCCACGAAATAATCGTAAAGGCCCCAGCCGGCGAAGATCGCGCCGATGGCCAGCACCGACATCGGCAGCAGCATCGACAGCGGGCTTTCGTGGACATGGCTCATGACGTGACGGTCGGCGCGCGCCTTGCCGTGGAACGTCATCAGCAGCAGACGCCAAGAGTAGAACGCGGTCAGCAGCGCGGCGATCACGCCGAGCCAGAAGGCGTAATGCCCATGGCCGCTGCCTGAGGCCCAGGCCGCTTCCAGCACGATGTCCTTCGAGAAGTAGCCGGCGAAGAACGGGATGCCGGCGAGCGCCAGCGAGCCGATCCACATCAGGAAATAGGTGATCGGGATCAGCTTGTAGATGCCGCCCATGCGCCGCATGTCCTGCTCGTTCGACATGGCGTGGATCACCGAGCCGGCGCCGAGGAACAGCAGCGCCTTGAAGAAGGCGTGCGTGGTGAGGTGGAACATGGCGGCGGGATAGGCGGAGACGCCAGCGGCGAAGAACATGTAGCCGAGCTGCGAGCAGGTCGAATAGGCGATGACGCGCTTGATGTCGGTCTGCACCAGGCCGACGGTCGCGGCGAAGATCGCCGTGCTCGCGCCGACGATGGTGACGGTGGTCAGCGCCGCCTCCGAGAACTCGAACATCGGCGAGAGGCGGCAGACCATAAAGACGCCGGCCGTGACCATCGTCGCGGCATGGATGAGCGCGGAGACCGGCGTCGGGCCTTCCATCGCGTCCGGCAGCCAGGTGTGCAGGCCGAGCTGGGCCGACTTGCCCATGGCGCCGATGAACAGCAAGAGGCAAATCAGCGTCAGCGCCGGAATCTGCAGGCCGGCGAAATCCAGATAGGTCGAGGTCATGCCCGGCGTCGCCTCGAACACCTCGTCGAAGCTGACGCTGTTGTAGAGGAAGAACACGGCCATGATGCCGAGCGCGAAGCCGAAATCGCCGACGCGGTTGACGACGAACGCCTTGATGGCGGCGGCGTTGGCCGACGGCTTCTCGTACCAGAATCCGATCAGCAGGTAGGAGGCGACGCCGACGCCCTCCCAACCGAAGAACATCTGCACGAAATTGTCGGCCGTCACCAGCATGAGCATCATGAAGGTGAACAGCGACAGATAGCTCATGAAGCGCGGAATCGACTTGTCGTGCGACATGTAGCCGCAGGAATAGACGTGCACGCAGGACGAGACCCAGGTGACGACGAAAACCATCACCGCGCTCAGCGTGTCGAAGCGCAGCGCCCAGGAGGCTTCGAGCGCGCCCGAGCTGATCCATTTGAGGACTTCGATGTCCTGCGCCTGGCCGAGAATCGCGACCTGGTAGAAGATCGGCACGGCCAGAGCCGCGGACATCAGCATGCAGGCGCAGGTGACGATCTGCGCGCCGCGGTCGCCGATCAGGCGACCGCCGAAGCCGGCGATCAGCGAACCGATCAGGGGGAGGAAAATGGCGGCGGAATACATGGCCCTGCCCTAGCCCTTCATCATGTTGATGTCCTCGACCGCGATCGAGCCGCGGTTGCGGAAATAGACGACCAGGATGGCGAGGCCGATGGCCGCCTCGGCCGCCGCCACCGTGAGGATGAACATGGCGAAAATCTGGCCGACCAGATCGCCGAGATGGGTCGAGAAGGCCACCAGATTGATGTTCACCGCGAGCAGCATCAGCTCGATCGACATCAGGATGACGATGACGTTCTTGCGGTTGAGGAAGATGCCGAACACGCCGAGCGTGAACAGCACGGCGGCGACGGTGAGGTAATGGGCGAGCGTGATGGTCATGTCAGATGCCCTTCCCCGTCTCGACCTTCTTGATCTCGACGCCTTCTTCCTTGGTGCGGCCGATCTGCTTGGAGATCGTCTGGCGGCGCACGCCTTCGCGGGTGCGCAGCGTCAGGACGATAGCGCCGATCATGGCGACGAGCAGCACCATGCCGGACGCCTGGAACAGGTAGACATAGTCGGTGTAGAGCAGGCGGCCGATGGCGCGGGTGTTGCTCACGGCGTCCACCGGCGGAACCGGCGCGGCGGCCAGCATGCCGGCGTCAGGCAGGACCGCCCAGCTCGCGAAGACGAACAGCAGCTCGACCAGCAGGATGAGGCCGATCAGGCCGCCGACCGGCAGATATTGCAGGAAGCCCTGGCGCAGTTCGACGAAGTTGATGTCCAGCATCATGACGACGAACAGGAACAGCACCGCGACCGCGCCGACGTAGACGATCACCAGGATCATGGCGATGAATTCCGCGCCCATGAGCAGGAACAGCCCGGCGGCGTTGAAGAAAGCCAGGATGAGGAACAGCACGGAATGGACCGGGTTGCGCGCGGCGATCACCATCACGCCAGAGGCGATGGTGATGGCGGCGAACAGATAGAAGGCGAGCGCCTGGACGATCATCGGCAGTCAGCCTCGGCTGCGGCGCGCGGCGGCGCGGTTGGAAATCTCGGTCACGGTCGTCCCCTTACTGGTCCCTGCCCGCGCGATCAGCGGTAGGGGGCTTCGGCGGCGAGGCGGGCGGACAGTTCCGCCTCCCAACGCTCGCCGTTCGCCAGCAGCTTGTCCTTGTTGTACATCAGCTCTTCGCGCGTCTCGGTGGCGAACTCGAAGTTCGGCCCCTCGACGATGGCGTCCACCGGGCAGGCTTCCTCGCACAGGCCGCAATAGATGCACTTGGTCATGTCGATGTCGTAGCGCGTCGTGCGGCGGCTGCCGTCGGCGCGCGGCTCGGCCTCGATGGTGATGGCCTGGGCCGGGCAGATCGCCTCGCACAGCTTGCAGGCGATGCAGCGCTCTTCGCCGTTGGGATAGCGGCGCAGCGCGTGTTCGCCGCGAAAGCGCGTGCTGATCGGCCCCTTTTCGTAAGGGTAATTGATCGTGACCTTGCGTTTAAACATGTAGCGGAAGGTCATGCCGAGCCCGACGAGGATCTCGGAGAGGAACAGGGTCCGCGCGCTGCGGTCGAGAAACGCCATGATCAGAACCCCTTGCCCGGCAGCAGGTCGAAGGCCATCAGCACGCCGGCGGTCAGCACGACCCAGAACAGCGAGAACGGCAGGAACACCTTCCAGCCGAGGCGCATCAACTGGTCGTAGCGGTAGCGCGGCATGGTGGCGCGCACCCACAGGAAGACGAACAGCAGAACGGCGATCTTCAGCGCGAACCAGACCGGGCCGGGAATCCAGTTCAGCGGCGCGATATCCAGCGGCGGCAGCCAGCCGCCAAGGAACAGGATCGTGGTGATGCCGCTCATCAGGATCATGTTGGCGTATTCGCCGAGCATGAACAGGCCGAAGGCCATGGAGGAATATTCGACGTTGTAGCCCGAGACCAGTTCCGCTTCGGCTTCGACCAGGTCGAACGGCGAGCGGTTGGTCTCGGCCAGCGCCGAGATGAAGAAGATGACGAACATGGGCAGCAGCGGAATGGCGAACCAGACGCCGTATTCCTTCTGCGCCAGCACGATGTCCGACAGGTTCAGCGAGCCGACGCAAAGCAGCACGGTGATCATAACGAAGCCGATGGAGACTTCGTAGGACACCATCTGCGCCGCCGAGCGCAGCGCGCCGAGAAAGGCGTATTTCGAGTTCGATGCCCAGCCGGCCATGATGATGCCGTAGACGCCGAGCGAGGAGATGGCGAAGAGATAGAGCACGCCGACGTTGATGTCGGACAGCACCAGGCCCTCGCCGAAAGGGATGACGGCCCAGGCCACGAGGCTGAGCGTGAAGGTCAGCAGCGGCGCGAGGATGAAGACGACCTTGTTCGCGCCGCCTGGAAGCACAGTCTCCTTGAAGATCAGCTTCACCGCGTCGGCGAACGGCTGGAGCAGGCCGAACGGGCCGACGACGTTGGGGCCCTTGCGGATCTGCATCGCGCCGATGACGCGGCGCTCGGCATAGGTCAGATAGGCGACGGCGACGAGCAGCGGCACCAAAATCGCGAGGATCTGGCCGAGGATGATGATCGTCGGCAGAGCGTAGGCGGACCAGAACTCAGCCATGGGTGCCGGTCTCCTTGGCGCGGGCGGCCTGCACTTCGGCGCACTTGGCCATCGTCACCGACGCGCGCGAGATCGGGTCGGTCATATAGAAATTGCCGATCGGCGAGCGGAACGGCGCGCTGTCCATCGCGCCTTCTTGCCCGAAAGCGGCCCAAGCGGCCGGGACCAGCGCGTCGAGCGTGGCGAAAGTCGGATGGGCCGACGCCATATGCGCGCGCAACTGCTGGATCGTGTCAAACGGCAAGGTCTTGCCGACGACCTGCGACAGCGCGCGCACGATCTTCCAATCCTCGCGCGCCTCGCCGAGCGGGAACGCGGCGCGCTTGGCGCGCTGCACGCGGCCCTCGGTATTGACGTAGGTGCCGTCCTTCTCGGTGTAGGCCGCGCCCGGGAAAATGACGTCGGCGCGGTGCGCGCCGTTGTCGCCATGGTGGCCCTGATAAACGACGAAAGCTTTGCCGAGCTTAGAGGAGTCGATTTCGTCGGCACCGAGCAGCCAGACGAAGTCGATCGCCCCCGACTGTGCGCCGTCGAGGATGCCGGCGACGTCCTTGCCACCCTGCCCCGGCACGAATCCGAGATCGAGGCCGCCGACGCGGGCGGCGGCAGTGTGCAGCACGTTGAAGCCGTTCCAGCCGTCCTTCACGGCGCCGCAAGCCTCCGCCAGCTTGCGCGCGGCGGCAAGCACGGCCGCGCCATCGGCGCGCGCTAGCGCACCCTGGCCGACGATGATCATCGGATTCTTGGCCGCTTTCAGGGTTTCGGCGAAAGCGATCTTGCCGGCCGCGAGATCGCCGAGCGTCTGGGGGCCCGCGCCTAGGTTTTCCACCGGGAACGTCAGATCGAGCGCGGGGCCGATGGCGGCGATCTTGACGCCGCCGGCGAGATAGCGTTTGCGCAGGCGAGCGTTGACGATGGGCGCTTCGAAGCGCGGATTGCTGCCGATCAGCAGCACGACGTCGGCCTGCTCGATGCCGGCGATGCCGCTGTTGAAGATGTAAGAGGCGCGCTGCGAGGCGTCGAGCTTCGCCCCGTCCTGGCGGCAATCCAGGCTCGTCGCGCCGAACGACGTCAGCAGCGCCTTCAGCGCATACATGGCTTCCGCGTCGATCAGATCGCCAGCGATGGCGGCGATCTTGTCGCCGGAGGTCGCCTTGAGCTTGGCGGCGACGGCAGCGAAGGCTTCGTCCCAGCTCGCTTCGCGCAGCTTGCCGTTCTCGCGCACGTAGGGCCGGTCGAGGCGTTGGCGCTTCAAGCCGTCATAGGCGAAGCGCGTCTTGTCGGAAATCCATTCCTCGTTCACGTCCTCGTTGAGGCGCGGCAGGACGCGCATCACTTCGGGGCCGCGCGCGTCGACGCGGATGTTGCTGCCGACCGCGTCCATCACGTCGATCGATTCGGTCTTCTTCAGCTCCCACGGGCGGGCGGTGAAGGCGTAAGGCTTGGAGACCAGCGCGCCGACCGGGCAAAGGTCGATGACGTTGCCCGACATTTCTGAGCCGACGGCGGATTCGAGATAGGTGGTGATCTCCATATGCTCGCCGCGGCCGATGGCGCCGATGTCGGCGACGCCGGCGACTTCGGTGGTGAAACGGACGCAGCGCGTGCAATGGATGCAACGCGTCATATGCGTCTCGATCAGCGGGCCGAAGTTCTTGTCCTTCACCGCGCGCTTGTTCTCTTCGTAGCGCGACTTGTCGAACCCGTAGCCGAGCGCCTGGTCCTGCAGGTCGCATTCGCCGCCCTGATCGCAGATCGGGCAGTCGAGCGGATGGTTGATGAGCAGCATCTCCATCACGCCCTTGCGCGCCTTGTGCACCATCGGCGTGTCGGTCTTGATCACCATGCCCTCGTTCACCGGCATGGCGCAGGACGCCACCGGCTTGGGCGACTTCTCGACCTCGACCAGGCACATGCGGCAGTTGCCGGCGATGGACAGGCGCTCGTGATAGCAGAAGCGCGGAATCTCGACGCCGACCGCTTCGCAGGCCTGCAGCACCGTGGTGCCCGCCGCGACTTCGATCTCGCTGCCGTCGACTGTGACTTTGGGCATGACGCTCCCCTACTCCGCCGCCGTGCGCGCCATACCGCCGCGATAGGCGGCGATGCGCTCTTCCATGAGCGGACGGAAATGACGAATGAGGCCCTGGACCGGCCACGCGGCCGCGTCGCCGAGGGCGCAGATGGTGTGGCCTTCGATCTCGCGCGTGACTTCCTCGAGCATATCGATCTCGGCCGCCGTCGCGTTGCCCTGCACCATGCGCTCCATGACGCGCCACAGCCAGCCGGTGCCCTCGCGGCACGGCGTGCACTGGCCGCAACTCTCGTGCATGTAGAACTTCGACAGGCGCGCGATCGCCTTGATGAGATCGGTCGACTTGTCCATGACGATGACCGCCGCGGTGCCGAGGCCGGAGCGCACTTCGCGCAGGCTGTCGAAATCCATCAGCACCGTGTCGCAGATCGATTTCGGCAGGACCGGGACCGAGGAGCCGCCGGGGATGATCGCCAGCAGGTTGTCCCACCCGCCGCGCACGCCGCCGGCGTGCTTCTCGATCAGCTCCTTGAGCGGAATGCCCATCTCCTCTTCCACGTTGCACGGCTTGTTCACGTGGCCGGAAATGCAGAAGACCTTGGTGCCGCTGTTGTTCGGGCGGCCGAAGCCGGCGAACCAGCTGCCGCCGCGGCGCAGGATGGTCGGCGCGACGGCGATGCTCTCGACGTTGTTGACGGTGGTCGGGCAGCCATAGAGGCCGGCGCCGGCCGGGAACGGCGGTTTGAGGCGCGGCTGGCCCTTCTTGCCTTCCAGGCTCTCGATCAGGGCGGTTTCCTCGCCGCAGATGTAAGCGCCCGCGCCGCGATGCACGAAGACGTCGAAATCGTAGCCCGAACCGCAGGCGTTCTTGCCAATCAGCCCGGCCTCATAGGCCTCGTCGATGGCGATCTGGAGATTCTCCGCCTCGCGGTAGAACTCACCGCGGATGTAGATGTAGGCGGCCACCGCGTTGATGGCGAAGCCGGCGATCAGGCAGCCCTCGATCAGCTTGTGCGGATCGTGGCGCATCATGTCGCGGTCTTTGCAGGTGCCGGGCTCGCCCTCGTCGGCGTTGACCACGAGGTAGCTCGGCCGGCCGTCCGACTGCTTGGGCATGAAGGACCATTTCACGCCGGTCGGGAAGCCCGCGCCGCCGCGGCCGCGCAGGCCCGACTTCTTCATCTCATCGATGATCGCGTCGCGGCCGCGCGCCAGAATCTCTTTCGTGCCGTCCCAATCGCCGCGCGCGCGCGCGCCGGCAAGGCGGAAATCGTGTTGGCCGTAAAGGTTGGTGAAAATGCGGTCTTTATCGCTCAGCATGTTCAGGCGCCCTGCTTCGCGGGAATGTCTTTAAGCGTTTGCGGCCCGCCTTCCGGCGCGGAGGTGACGCGGCCGGTCTGCGAGCCCGCCTTCGGCGTCTCGCCGCGCTTGAGCGCGTCCATCAGGCCGGGCACGTGCGACGGCGCGACGTCCTCGTAATAATCGTCGGCGATCTGCACCACCGGCGCGTTGACGCAAGCGCCGAGGCATTCGACCTCGCGCAGCGTGAACTGGCCGTCGGCCGTCGTCTCGCCGAGGCCGATGCCGAGATGCTTCTCGCAGGCCGCCACCACGTCGGACGAGCCGCGGAGCCAGCACGGCGTCGTCGTGCAGACCTGCACGACATGCTTTCCGACCGGCGACAGGTTGTACATCGTGTAGAAGCTGGCGACTTCATAGACGCGCATCACCGGCATGCCGAGCACATCTGCGACGTGCGCGATCGCTTCCTTGCTGAGCCAGCCGCCATTCTGGCGCTGGGCCAGATCGAGCAGCGGCATCACCGCGCTCTGCTGGCGGCCCGCCGGGTATTTGGCGATGTGCTTGTCGGCCAGCGCCTTCGTTTCGGCGTTGAAGGCGAAGGGCGCGCCGGTCGCGACAGGACGGTTCTCGTTGAAAACGCTCATCGGTCGATCTCGCCGAAAACGATGTCGAGGGAGCCGATGATGGCGACGATGTCGGCCAGCATGTGTCCCTTGGACAGGAAGTCGAGGCCCTGCAGATGGGCGAAGCCCGGCGCGCGGATCTTGCAACGATAGGGCTTGTTGGTCCCGTCGGACACCACATAGACGCCGAACTCGCCCTTCGGCGCTTCGACGGCGGCGTAAACCTCGCCGACCGGCACGTGGTAGCCCTCGGTGTAGAGCTTGAAGTGGTGAATGAGCGCCTCCATCGAGCGCTTCATTTCGGCGCGCTTGGGCGGCGCGATCTTGTTGTTCTCGACCATGATCGGGCCGTCGGGCAGCTTCTCGCAGCACTGGCGGATGATGCGCAGGCTCTGGCGCATCTCCTCCATGCGGACGAGATAACGGTCGAAGCAGTCGCCGTTCTTGCCGACGGGAATGTCGAAATCCATCTCGGCATAGACGTCGTAGGGCTGCGACTTGCGCAGGTCCCAGGCGACGCCCGAGCCGCGCAGCATCGGGCCGGTGAAGCCCCAGTCGTAGCATTCCTCGGCCGAGCAGACGCCGATATCCACCGTGCGCTGGCGGAAAATGCGGTTGTTGGTCAGCAGCGTGTCGACATCCTCCATGTGCTTCGGGAATCCTTCCACGAAGGTCATGATGTCGTCGATCAAGCCGACCGGCAGGTCCATGTGCACGCCGCCCGGACGGAAATAGGCGGCATGGAGGCGCGCGCCCGACGCGCGCTCGTAGAATTCCATCAGCTTCTCGCGTTCCTCGAACGCCCAGAGCATCGGCGTCATCGCGCCGACGTCCATCGCGAAGCTGTTGATGTTCAGGAGATGGTTCAGCAGGCGGCTAATCTCGGCGAACATCACGCGGATATATTGCGCGCGCTTCGGCGCCTCGATGCCGAGCAGCCGCTCCACGGCGAGCGCGAAGGCGTGCTCCTGCGACATCGGCGCGACATAGTCGAGACGGTCGAAATAGGGCACGGCCTGGAGATAGGTCTTGTACTCGATCAGCTTCTCGGTGCCGCGATGCAGCAGGCCGACATGCGGATCGGCGCGCTCGATCACCTCGCCGTCCATTTCGAGGACGAGGCGCAGCACGCCGTGGGCCGCCGGATGCTGCGGCCCGAAATTCATGGTGAAATTCGTGATCTGATGCTCGGCCATGATCGGTTCCTTAGGCCGGCTTCGCCGGAGTCGGCGGCGGATTGGGCGTCTGCGGCACGTCGGCCTTCTCGTCGCCCGGCAACATGCCTTCCCACGGGCTGAGGAAATCGAAGCTGCGGAATTCCTGCGTCAGCTTCACCGGCTCGTAGACGACGCGCTTCTGCTCGTCGTCGTAACGCAGCTCGACGAAACCGGTCAGCGGGAAATCCTTGCGCAACGGATGGCCCTCGAAGCCGTAGTCGGTGAGGATGCGGCGCAGGTCCGGATGGCCGGCGAAATAGATGCCGTAGAGATCCCAGGCTTCGCGCTCCCACCAGCCGGCGGAATTGAAGATCGTCACCGCCGACGGCACCGGTGTCGTCTCGCCCGCCGTCACCTTCACGCGCACGCGCTGGTTCTGGCGCAGCGACAGCAGATGATAGACGACGTCGAAACGCTCTTCGCGGTCCGGATAGTCGACGCCGCAGACGTCGAGCAGCTGGCGGAACTGGCAGTTGGAATCGTCGCGCAAGAACGTCAGCAGACGCGGCAGATCGTCGCGCTTGGCGGTGAGCGTCAACTCGCCGCGGCGGATGGCGTGCGACTGGATCGCGCCGGGAAGCGCGCTCGTCACATAATCGGCAAGATCCTGCAGGGCTTCAGTCATCGACGATCGAACTTGTCTGAAAAAGGATGAGCGGGCGGGCGCGGCTAACGGGCGATCGTGCCGGTGCGGCGGATTTTCCGCTGCAGCTGCAGGAGGCCGTAGAGCAAGGCTTCGGCGGTCGGCGGGCAGCCGGGCACGTAGATGTCGACCGGCACGATGCGGTCGCAGCCGCGCACGACCGAGTAGGAATAGTGATAGTAGCCGCCGCCGTTGGCGCAGCTGCCCATCGAGACGACCCAGCGCGGCTCGGGCATCTGGTCGTACACGCGGCGCAGCGCCGGGGCCATCTTGTTGCACAGCGTGCCGGCGACGATCATCACGTCCGACTGGCGCGGGCTCGGGCGGAACAGCATGCCGAAACGGTCGAGGTCGTAACGCGAGGTCGCCGCCTGGATCATCTCCACGGCGCAGCAGGCTAAGCCGAAGGTCATCGGCCACAGCGAGCCGGTGCGCGCCCAGTTGACCACCTGATCCATCTTGGCGAGCACGAAGCCCTTGTTCTGCACTTCGTCGGCCATGGCGCGCATGACGGCGCCGCGGTCGGGCGTGGTCGCCACGCTCGGGGTCAGGATCGAAGTCGGTTGGGTCGTCAAGCTCATGCGACTCTCCAGCGCGCGAATGGGATCATTCCCACTCCAGCGCGCCTTTCTTCCATTCGTAGATGAAACCGATGGTCAGCACGCCGAGGAACAGCACCATCGACCAGAAGCCGAACTGGCCGATCTCGCCGAGCGTCACCGCCCAGGGAAACAGGAAGGCCACTTCGAGGTCGAAGATGATGAACAAGATGGCGACGAGATAGAACCGCACGTCGAACTTGCCGCGCGCGTCGTCGAACGGGTCGAAGCCGCATTCGTAAGGCGAGATTTTTTCGGCGTCGGGACGCTGGCGGGCGGCGATGTAGGACGCGCCCACCATGATGGCCGAAAGAGCCAAGGCGAGCCCGAGGAATATCAGAATCGGCAGATATTCGCGCAGCAGGGCTTCCATATCGGGCCTTTGCGTCGGGGAGGTTCGAACCGTTGCTTGGGAGGCCGTCGCGGGGCGGTTGGGCGGGCCCGACGCGATGACCGGGAACAGGGCGCGTTCCGGCGTTCTCAAGCGGGCCGAATATAGAAATAGCGCGCCTTAAAGGGAAGTGAAGATTGACTCTTTTTACGTTGCGCGGATGCAGCAACGCGGCCGTCACGAAACAGCATGGCGAGCGCCGCGATGTAGCGCGATGAGACCGCTTCGGAAGGCGAGAACGGCGAAATGTTTGCGACCCGTTCGCAGCGGCGCGCACGCCGGCCCGAAACGGGCGGCGCAGCGATGGCGAACGGAAATAACGATGATCGGGACGATCGAGAACCCGGCGGCAAAACCGGGTGGCGAGAGAGACGGGACTTGAACCCGCGACCTCCGGCGTGACAGGCCGGCGCTCTAACCAACTGAGCTACTCCCCCGTGGTCCCGGAACGGGGCCGTAAGGCCCGCGTGGCGGCCCTGCTGAGGGCTTCTCAGATTAACACGAAGCCCCCCGGCGTGGGGTGCGTTGGTTTACTTCACGCCCCCTGCCCTGTCAAGAAAGCTTCGGACCGGAAATCGACGATTTGCGGCCGGATTCCTATCGCAAGTCCAAGCGCTTATCGGACGATGCCGAACGCCGATCACGCGGGCAGTTCGGGCAGATCGCGGATCAGGGCGCCATAGCCCCGCACGGGCTGTCGGACATGCAGACGGCGCTGGATTTCCCAGCAGCGCGCGGGAACCGGATGGATCACCGGCACGCCGAGGTCCTGCTCGAGCGCCTCGACCATCTCCAGCACGCGCCAGCCGGTGCCGAGCATGTAGATCGCCTCGGCCTTGGGCTGTTTGAGAAAGCCCTTCTTGATGTGGGCGTAGACTTCGTGCGGCGACAGGCTGCCGACCTGATCGAACGGCACGTCGATGCCCTCCATGCCGAGCACGTCGAAACCCGCTTCGCGGAAATAGGCGGCGAAGCTTTCGTTGATGTCGCCCTGGAAATAGGTCGCGCCGACGAACTTCTCGACGCCGAGCGCCTTGAGCGCGGCGACATGGTTGGTGCCGGAGGTGAAGACCGGCGTGCCGTATTGCTTTTCCCATTTGTCGAGCAGCTCGCGCTCGCCCTTGAATCCGCGCACCATGAACGGGGGCGCGCCCTCGGGATGGATCAGGTCCACTTTCGCGGCCGCGAGCTTGGCGACGCACGCCTCGTAATGGACCATCACCTCCTGAAACTCGTCCTTGGTGCCGCGCCGGATGTCGAGAAACAGCGGCAAGGTGCAGACGCCGTCCGGCAACATGCGGATCAGCTCTTCGAGACCGCCCGGCCGCATGGTCGGCTTGATGAGCCCGACGACGCCGCGCCAACTGGTGTAAGCCATTCCCGTCTCCCCGATCTGGCGTTTCTTATAGGGCCGTTGGTAGGCGGTGACGGGATCGAACCGCCGACAGCCACGGTGTAAACGTGGTGCTCTACCAGCTGAGCTAACCGCCCCCACGGGCCTTCGAAGTTTTATAACGCGGGCCGCCGGCCCGGGCATGAAAAAACCGGCTTCCTCGCGAAAGCCGGCTTTTCGTCCGCCCCGGATATCGGGACGCGGAAAGCTTAGTTCACGGCGTCCTTCAGGCCTTTGCCGGCCGTGAATTTCGGACGCTTGGAGGCGGCGATGCTGATCGGCTCGCCGGTGCGGGGGTTGCGGCCCTGGCTGGCGGCGCGCTTGGTGACGGCGAAAGTGCCGAACCCGACGAGACGCACGTCGTCGCCCTTCTTGAGCGCCTTGGTGATCTGGTCGAACACCTCATCGACGGCCTTCGACGCGTCGGTCTTCGACAAACCGGTACCGGCCGAAACCGCCGCCACGAGATCGTTCTTGTTCACTTGGAATCCCCTCTGCGATTTTTTCGCTATTGCGAATTTTGATGCGAAACGAAGCTGCGAATTTCTGACGGGCGCGCCGCGGCATCCGGTTGCCCGAGGGCTGCGACTCTAGGCTGGCGCTCGAACGGGCGTCAATCGCAGAAGCGCGGTTTTCCCCAGGATTTATCGCCGTTTTTCGGGCTTTTTAAACGATTTGCGGCGGGCTCTTGCGAACCCGCCGCGTCTCGTGTCCGGCTCGGCCGGCGTACGTCAGTGCGTGACCACGCCCGGCTCGCCGTCGCCGCCCGCGGCGGCCACCGCCTTCACCTCTTCCGGCTCCGTCCACTCGATCGGCGTGAGCGGACGCACCAGCGCATGCTTCAAGACCTCGTCGCCCGTCGACACCGGGATGATGGTGAGCCCCTTCTTCACGTTATCGGGGATCTCCGCCAGGTCCTTCTCGTTGTCCTTCGGAATGAGCGCGATCTTCAAGCCGCCGCGCAGAGCGGCCAGCAGCTTCTCCTTCAGTCCGCCGATCGGCAGCACGCGGCCGCGCAGCGTGATCTCGCCAGTCATGCAGATGTCCTTGCGCACCGGAATGCCCGTGAGCGCCGAGACGATCGAGGTCAGCATCGCCACGCCGGCGGAAGGGCCGTCCTTGGGCGTCGCGCCTTCCGGCACGTGCACGTGGATGTCCTTCTTGTTGAAGTCCGGCGGCTTGATGCCGTAGCTGAGCAGACGCGAGCGCACGTAGCTGCGCGCGGCCTGCACCGATTCCTGCATCACGTCGCCGAGCTTGCCGGTATGGGCGATGGAGCCCTTGCCCGGCATGACCACGGCTTCGATCGACAGCAACTCGCCGCCGACTTCCGTCCAGGCCAAGCCCGTGACCACGCCCACCAAGTCCTCCGCTTCGGCCTCGCCGTAGCGGAACCGGCGGACGCCGGCATACTTCTCCAGGTTGCGGCGCGTCACCTTGATCTGCTTGGCCTTGCCGCTGACGATCTCCTTGATCGCCTTGCGGGTCAGGTTGGCGATCTCGCGTTCCAAGCTGCGGACGCCGGCCTCGCGCGTGTAGTAGCGCACGAGATCGAGCAGGCCGTCGTCGGAGATGACCCACTCGTCCTTCTTCAGGCCGTTGGCCTCGAGCTGCTTCGACACCAGGTGGCGCTTGGCGATCTCGACCTTCTCGTCCTCGGTGTAGCCGGGGATGCGGATGATCTCCATGCGGTCCATCAACGGCTGCGGCATGCGCAGCGAGTTGGCCGTCGTGACGAACATCACGTCCGACAGGTCGTAATCGACCTCGAGGTAATGGTCGTTGAACGAGCCGTTCTGCTCCGGATCGAGCACCTCGAGCAGGGCCGAAGACGGATCGCCGCGGAAATCCGCGCCGAGCTTGTCGATCTCGTCGAGCAGGAACAGCGGGTTCGACGACTTGGCCTTCTTCATGCCCTGGATGACCTTGCCGGGCATCGAGCCGATGTAGGTCCGGCGATGGCCGCGCACCTCCGCCTCGTCGCGCACGCCGCCGAGCGACATGCGCACGAAGTTGCGCCCTGTGGACTTGGCGATCGATTTGCCGAGCGAGGTCTTGCCGACGCCCGGAGGGCCGACGAGGCACAGGATCGGGCCGCGGATCTTGTTCACGCGCTCTTGCACCGCGAGATATTCGAGGATGCGCTCCTTGACCTTCTCCAAGCCGAAGTGGTCGGCGTTGAGCACTTTCTCGGCGAGCTTGAGATCGCGCTTCACCCGCGTGCGTTTCTTCCACGGAATGCTGAGCAGCCAATCGAGGTAGTTGCGCACCACCGTCGCTTCGGCCGACATCGGCCCCATGGAGCGAAGCTTCTTCACTTCGGCCATCGCCTTGTCGCGCGCTTCCTTGCTCAGGCGGGTCTTGCGGATGCGCTCCTCGATCTCGGAGACCTCATCCTTGCCGTCCTCGCCCTCGCCGAGCTCCTTCTGGATCGCCTTGAGCTGCTCGTTGAGATAGTACTCGCGCTGCGTCTTCTCCATCTGCCGCTTGACGCGGTTGCGGATGCGCTTCTCCACCTGGAGCACGCCGATCTCGGCCTCCATGTAGGAATAGACGCGCTCGAGACGCTCGCTCACCGTTTCCAGCTCCAAAAGCTCCTGCTTCTCGGAGATTTTGAGGGCGAGATGCGACGCGACCGTGTCGGCCAGCTTGGCCGGGTCGTCGATCTGGTTGAGCGAGACGAGAACCTCGGGCGGAATCTTCTTGTTGAGCTTGATGTACTGCTCGAACTCGCCGATCACCGAACGGCCGAGCGCTTCCAGCTCCTCGGCCGTGCCGGTCTTCTCGTCGATGACGGCGGCCTCGGCCTGGAAGAAGTTCTCGTTCTCGGTGAAGCGGACGATGCGCGCGCGGTGGCCGCCTTCGACCAGCACCTTCACGGTGCCGTCGGGCAGCTTCAGGAGCTGCAGCACGGTGCCGACGGTGCCGACGAGATGGATGTCGTCCTGCGCCGGATCGTCCTGCGAGGCGTTCTTCTGGGCGACGAGCAGAATCTGCTTGTCGTCCTTCATGACGTCCTCGAGCGCGCGCACGGATTTCTCGCGGCCGACGAACAGCGGCACGATCATGTGCGGAAACACGACGATGTCGCGCAACGGCAGGACTGGATAGACAACGGTTTTGGCAATGTCGCTCATGCTCTTCCTTCCACCGCATTGACGCGGCGCTTGGGAAAGGGGCTGGCCTGCCCTGCAAGGCGCAGGCCGACATCCCGGGTTTTGCTAAAAGTGGCGCTGTGAACGGCCAGATTCAAGGGCCGCCAAGGGTTTGGCGGAGTTCCGGCGCGAAATGAGGTGGACAAGTCCGCGGCTGGGGCTTGGGAGAGCGCGTTCGGCCGGCTCGCCAGAGCCGGCCGTAACGTCGAGCGGGGGAACGTCGCGGGAACCTCAGGCGCTGACGCCGGCGCCCGTATCCTCGCGACGATCGGAATAGATGTAGAGGGGCTTCGCACGGCCTTCGACCACCTCTTTGTTGATCACGATCTCCTCGACGCCTTCCAAGCCCGGAAGCTCGAACATCGATTCGAGGAGGATGGTCTCCATGATGGAACGGAGGCCGCGCGCGCCGGTCTTGCGCTGGATCGCCTTGCGGGCGACGGCTTTCAAGGCGTCATCGGCGAACTCAAGCTTCACGTTCTCCATCTCGTAGAGACGCTGGTACTGCTTCACGAGCGCGTTCTTCGGCACGGTCAGAATGTCGACCAGCGCCTCCTCGTCCAGATCGTCGAGCGTCGCGACCACCGGCAGGCGGCCGACGAACTCGGGGATCAGGCCGAACTTCAGCAAATCCTCCGGCTCGACTTCGCGCAGAAGCTCGCCGGTCTGGCGGTCTTCCGGCGCGCGCACGTCGGCGCCGAAACCGATCGAGGTGCCGCGGCCGCGGCCGGAGATGATCTTCTCCAGGCCGGCGAAGGCGCCGCCGCAGATGAACAGGATGTTGGTCGTATCGACCTGCAGGAACTCCTGCTGCGGATGCTTGCGCCCGCCCTGCGGCGGCACGGAGGCGACGGTGCCTTCCATGATCTTCAGCAGCGCCTGCTGCACGCCCTCGCCCGACACGTCGCGCGTGATCGACGGGTTGTCGGACTTGCGGCTGATCTTGTCGACTTCGTCGATGTAGACGATGCCGCGCTGCGCGCGCTCGACGTTGTAGTCGGCCGACTGCAGCAATTTCAGGATGATGTTCTCGACGTCCTCGCCGACATAGCCGGCTTCGGTCAGGGTCGTCGCGTCGGCCATGGTGAAGGGCACGTCGAGGATGCGCGCCAGCGTCTGCGCGAGCAGCGTCTTGCCGCAGCCCGTCGGGCCGATCAGCAGGATGTTCGACTTGGCGAGCTCGACGTCGTTGGCCTTCTGGCCGTGCGCGAGGCGCTTGTAATGGTTATGCACGGCGACCGAGAGCACGCGCTTGGCGTGCATCTGGCCGATCACGTAATCGTCGAGCACGGCGCAGATGTCGCGCGGCGTCGGCACGCCGTCCTGCGAACGGACGAGCGTGGTCTTGTGCTCTTCACGGATGATGTCCATGCAGAGCTCGACGCATTCGTCGCAAATGAAGACGGTCGGCCCGGCGATGAGCTTGCGCACCTCGTGCTGGCTCTTTCCGCAGAAAGAACAGTAGAGGGTGTTACGCGATTCGCCGCTGCCGCTGGACTTGCTCATGCTCGCTCCATATGGCCAAAGAGTTGGCCGCACACACTCATGTTAGACACAGGGTCAGCTACGCACAACTAAATACTAAATATGGTATCGACAGTTTCCCACGAGGCGATAGGCGGTCGGCGACGAAGCCGGAGCAGACACCCCTCCTCGTAAAACGGCACGAGCGCGGCGCTGATCCATGAAGATATGGGAAGCCGGAGCCCTCTGAAAAAGCGTTTGCCCCGAGAGTGAGGGTGGCATGGCGCGGGCTAACATCGGGTTAAGCCGCCGCTTCTCGGAAAAACCATGAGATTCAGGGAACTTAGGCCGTGGCTGCCGGCCCAGACGATTGCGGGCAGAGCGCTTGCGCCCTGCCCGCCGATCGTTTGACCGCCAGCCTATATTGCGGCTGGCGTTGTGATGTCGTTCGTCGAAACGCCTCGTTCAGTCCTTTTTCTCGCTGGACGGACGCTTCACGAACACCTCGTCGATCAGGCCGAACGCCTTGGCGTCCTCCGGCGTCATGAAGTTATCGCGGTCCATCGCCTTCTCGATCTTCTCGATCGGCTGGCCGGTGTGCGTGGCGTAGATGGAATTGAGCCGGGCGCGCAGCGACAGGATCTCGCGCGCCTGGATCTCGATGTCGGCCGCTTGGCCCTGCGCGCCGCCCGAAGGCTGGTGGATCATGATGCGCGCGTTGGGCAGCGCGAAGCGCTTGTTCTTGGCGCCGGCGGCGAGCAGCAACGACCCCATCGAGGCCGCCTGGCCGATGCAGATCGTCGCCACGTCGGGGCGGATGTACTGCATGGTGTCGTAGATCGCGAGGCCCGACGTCACCACGCCGCCCGGCGAGTTGATGTAGTAGGAGATGTCCTTGTTCGGATTCTCGGCTTCGAGGAACAGGAGCTGGGCGCAGATCACGCTCGAGACCGCGTCGTTGACCGGCCCGACCATGAAGATGATGCGTTCTTTGAGCAGGCGCGAATAGATGTCGTAGGAGCGCTCGCCGCGGTTGGTCTGCTCGACCACCATGGGAACGAGGTAGTTCATATAGGTATCAATGGGGTCGCGCATCGGACGCCGCCTTCGAAAAGGAAACAGGAAAGCAAGAGTAGCCGGTTATCGCCGCGCGGCAAACGCCCCAATCTCGGGACTAGGGCGTTACCGCGCGGTGCGTTGCGAACTTACGCCTTGGCGGCGATGTCGTCCTTCTCGTCGTCCGGATCGCGCATCAGCTCCTCGGCGGTGACTTTCTTCTCCTCGACCTTGGCCAATTCGAGGATGTAGTCGATGACCTTGTCTTCGAACACCGGCGCGCGGAGCTGCTCCAGGGCGTCCGGGTTCTTCTGGTAGAACTCGAACACGGCGCGCTCCTGGCCCGGGAAGCGGCGGGCCTCGTTGAGCAGCGCGCGGTTCAGGTCGTCCTTCGAGATTTCGATATTGTTGCTGCGGCCGGTCTCGGACAGCAGCAGGCCGAGCTTCACGCGGCGCTCGGCGATGGCGCGGTATTCCGTCTTCAGCTTCTCGATCTCCTCGGGCGTCTTGCCCTTCAGAGCGTCGTTGGCCGGGCCGTGGTTGTGCGTCGGATCGTCGCAGGTCGCGGCGTCGTGGCCGTGGTCATGGCCATGATGGTCGTGGCTGTGATCGTGGGTCGGATCGGTGCAGGTGTCGGCATCATGCTCCGGCGCCTGGCCCGTCATCTGCTGCCAGATGCCGGCGAACTCGCTGTCGACCAGGCCCTTCGGGATGTCGAAGTCGCACTTGTCGGCGAGCTTGTCGAGCAGGTTGCGCTTCACGCGCATGCGCGTGACCTGCGCGTATTCCTGCTCCATGCGCTCCTTGAGGCCCTTCTTGAGATCGGCGACGCTCTCGAAGCCGATCTTCTTGGCGAACTCGTCGTCGAGCGTCGCCGCCTTGCGCAGACGGACTTCCTTCACGTCGACCTCGAACTCGGCGTCCTTGCCGGCCAGTTCGGCATTGCCGTAATCGTCCGGGAATTTGACCTTCACCGTCAGCTTGTCGCCGACCTTGGCGCCGTGCATCTGCTCGACGAAGCCCGGGATGAAGCCGGCCGAATCCATGGCGACCTCGAAGTCCTTGGCGGTGCCGCCGTCGAACGCCTTGCCGCCGACGCGGCCGATGAAATCGACCAGCAGCGCGTCGTCCTTGGTGGCGGCGCGGCCGGCTTCCTCGGTCTTTTCATAGACGCGGTTGTTTTCGAGCAGGCGCTGGGCTGCCTCCTCCACCGCCTTGTCGTCGATCGCCACGGTCGGCTTCTCGACCTTGATCTCGCTGAAGGCGAGCGGCTTGATCTCGGGGATCAGCTCGACGGCCACGGAATATTCCAGATCACCGCCCTCTTCGAACGACTTGATCTCGATGCGCGGCTGCAGGGCCGGGCGCAGGTTTTTGCCGTTGAGCGCGTCGCGCGTGCCTTCGGACACGGCCTGCTCGAGAATCTCGCCCATGAGCGACGGACCATACTGCTTTTTCAGCAGCGCCAGCGGCACCTTGCCGGGACGGAAGCCGGGCTGCTTCACCTTCAGGCTCATTTCCTGAAGGCGCGTGTTGAGCTTCGTCTCGATGTCCGAGGCGGGAATGCGGACGAGAAACTCGCGCTTCAGCCCTTCGCTCGCCGTTTCGGTAACCTGCATGGAAATCGTCCTGTCGTTCTTGGTTTGCCGCGCCGGTCACCGGCTCGGAACAGTGGAATGCGATCGTCTGGTGCGGGCGGAGGGACTCGAACCCCCACGACAGAGTCACTGGAACCTAAATCCAGCGCGTCTACCAATTCCGCCACGCCCGCCCCGCGCAGCATCCGGCGGAGGCCCGCCAAGCCGACGGGAACCGCGGGTAACCACGAGATCGCCTTGACCCGAAAGGCGGTTTCTATAGCACCCAGGCCGTATTAGGGAAACAGAGAAACCCGCCCCGCCGGACGGGCGGGACGCGCCTTAAATCGTGGCGGAACGGCGCATTTACAAGGCTTTGGCTTGGCGGAGCGGCGCTGGGGGCGCGGACTCGCCCGGGCGGACGGCGGCGGGACGGCGCGGCGGCGGCGGCATTCGGGTCGCCTTGCCGAGCCCGAGGGTGAGTGGTCCCGTTCCGCGGGGCGGCGCGTCGGCCCCGACCATGGCCAGATCGCCTTCCGCCGCGACCACGGCGCGCATCATGTCGGCTTCGTCGTCGAACTCGAAGACGGCGCGGCGCAGCAAGCCGCCGTAGCAGCAGTAAGGCAGGCCGGCGCGCAGCAAACGCTGACGCACGCGCGCGGCGCGCGCCTCATCGCAAGAGCATTTGAACTTCATCCCCCGACTCGACACCGACGCTGACGCAACGACGCGACCGACGTTAGAGCACGCCGCGCGGCCTGGCGAAAACGAAAAAGCCGCGCGGGCATGCCGGGCGGCTCGAAAATGGAACGATGCAGGTCGCGCGCTCAGTGAAACCAGACGCGCTCCGCGCTTAGTGAGACAAGACGCGCTCCGCGCTTAGTGAGCCGAGACGCGCTCGATGCGTTCGCGATACTGGTGGATGAAGGCGTCGACCGACAGCATGCGCTGGCCATCGTGATGCGGCACGCCATCGACGCGGCCGAACACCACTTGATAGCGCACATGAGGAATGCCGAAGGAGTCCTTGTAGAGACTCAGCACCTTGGCGGTCTCGACGGTGCGGTCCATCCGCACGCGGCGATAGACGCATCCCTTCTCGATGGCGGGCTCGTCCCGCTTGAACAGTTTCGCCAACATCTTCGAACGATGCCCCCTGGGTCGTCACAGGCGATTGCCTACGACTACATCGGTAACGGAGAAGGTTTAACGGCAGGTTAATGGAGAATAGAAAAGAAGACGCAATAACAAGGTCTTCTACCCCACAATTAAGTTAAAATGCAACCTTTCGCCGTATCCGACACCGATTTATCCACAGGCGGTGCCCGGCCGGATGCCGTCAATTTCCGAGAAGTGCTCGTAAAACTTGGGGAATTTGTCCGGGCAGATCGTCGGCGATGAGGCCCGGCCCGAAGCGCGCCGCCGCCGCGCCCTGGAGCCAGACGGCGGCGCAGGATGCCTCGAACGCCGGCATGCCCTGGGCCAACAGTCCGCCCGTCAGGCCGGCGAGAACGTCCCCGGCCCCCGCCGTCGCCAAATAAGCCGGCGCGTTGGCGTTGATCGCGGCGCGCCCGTCCGGCGCGGCGATCACCGTGTCGTAGCCTTTGAGCACGACCACCGCTTCGGCCTGAACGGCGGCTTCGCGCGCGCGCGCCAACTTGTCGCCCGCCGGATCGATGTCGCGGAACAGCCGGGCGAACTCGCCCTCATGCGGAGTCAGCACGCAGGGACCGAAGGAACCAGCGATGGCGGCGAACAATTCGCCCGGCCCCTGCGGGCGGCTTTCGGCGAAGGTCGTCAACGCATCGGCATCGAGCACGCAGGGCAGATCGGCTTCGAGCGCGGCGAGCGTATGGGCGCGCGTAATCTCGCCGACGCCCGCGCCCGGTCCTAAGACCGCCGCCGCGATGCGGCGGCCGTCGAGATAGGCGATGAAGGCCGCGAGATCGCCGAGCGGCGCGACCACCGCGGACAGCAGATCGGCGGCATAGATCGGCGCCGCGTCCGGCGGGCAAGCGAGGCTCACCATCCCCGCCCCGGCGCGCTGACCGGCGCACGCCGCCAGCCGCGCCGCCCCCGTCATCTGCGCGCCGCCGACGATGAGGAGATGCCCGCGCGTATATTTGTGATCGGTCGGCCCCGGCACGGGATAGAGCGCGCGCCACAGCGGAGGCGCGTTCTCGAAGGTCTGCGACGCGGCGGCGTCGGGGGGAATGCCGATGTCGACGACGGTCACTTCGCCGCACAGGCCGCGCCCGGGCCAGAGCAGATGCGCCGGCTTTTTGCGGAAAAACGTCACCGTCGCCGCAGCCTCGACCACCGCCTCGCCGAGCGGCGCGCCGCTATCGCCGGCGAGACCGCTCGGCAAATCGACGGCCAGGCACGGCAAACCGCGCGCGCGCAGCGCCAGCACCGTCGCCGCCGCCGCGCCGCTCAAGGGGCGCGTCAATCCCGCGCCGAACAGCGCGTCGATCACCAGTTCGCCGTCGCGCAAGGCGTCCGGCGTCAGCGGCTCGACAGCGCCGGACCACAAGGCCGCGTGATGCGCCGCGTCGCCTTTCAGGTTCGCGCGCTCGCCGAGCAGCGCGACGCGCACGCTCCAACCCGCCTCGGCGAGCAGCCGGGCGGCGACGAAACCGTCGCCGCCGTTGTTCCCCGGCCCCGCCAAGACCAACACGGGGCGCTTGCTCCAGCGCGCGCAAGCCGCATCCGCGACGGCGCGGCCCGCCGCCTCCATCAACCGCGCGCCGGGAACGCCCCCGGCTACGGCCTTGGCGTCGGCGCGCGCCATTTGCGACACGCTCAGCACTTCGCATCCGTTCGTCATCATGATCCTCGATCGCGTTCCACGCTTAAGATAGCGAGGGGCGCGCCGCCTGTCGCGTCGGGATCAAGGCGCGAAACATTCGTTTCGGTCGTCGATCCTTGCGCATTTCCAGGTTTGTCGCGGCGCGCGAGCGGCTATAATTCGTTCTGCGGCGATGATCTCCGCGTCGAAGGACCCACAGTTTGAAAACGCTTATTCTCGGCGGCGGCCTCATCGGCGTCAGCACCGCATATTTTCTCGCGCGAGCCGGCCATGACGTGACGGTGATCGAGCGCAAATCCGCCGCCGGCATGGACACCAGCTATGCCAACGGCGGCCAGCTCTCTGCCGGCCAGTCGATTCCCTGGGCCAATCCGCACACGCCGTTCCTGCTCGCCAAATGGCTCGGCCGGGCCAACGCGCCGCTCGTGTTCCATCCGCTGAAAGCCGAAGCGGCGCTATGGCGCTGGGGCATGAGCTTCTTGCGCAACTGCCTGCCCGGCCGCACGCGGGCCAACGCCGAGAAAATTCTCAAGCTCGCGCTTTACTCGCGCGACATGATGGACGAGATCGTCGGCGAGACCGGCATCCAGTTCGACCACAACCGCGCCGGCATCCTGCAGATTTTCCGCGACCGGGGCAGTTTCGAGCGCGCCAAGCGCGACGGCGAATGGCTGAGCGCGCTCGGCTGCCGGCTCGAACCGAAAAGCGCCGAGGAGTGCGTCGCCATCGACGGGGCGCTCGACGGCGACCAGTCCCGCTTCGTCGGCGGCCTCTACAGCCCCGACGATTCCTGCGGCGACGCCCATCTGTTCGCCAAGGGACTCGCCGAAATTTGCGCGCGCATGGGCGTGCGCTTCCTCTACGACACCGAGATCGTTCGCGTCTCCACCATGGCGGACAAGGTCTCCGGCATCATGACCAGCCGCGGGATGCTGACGGCGAACCATTACGTCATGGCGCTCGGCAGCTATTCGACGAAGCTGCTCGCCCCGCTCGGCGTCAAAATTCCGGTTTATCCCGCCAAGGGCTATTCGGTGACGCTGCCGGTCGGCAACCAGCACCGCGCGCCGCGCATCAGCATCACCGACGACGCGGTGAAGCTCGTTTACAGCCGGCTCGGCCAGCGTCTGCGCATCGCCGGCACCGCCGAATTCGCCGGTTACGACACGACGCTGACGCCGGGCCGCGCCGAAGGCATTCTCGCCACCGCGCGCGAGCTGTTTCCCGAAGCCGGGGATTTCGAGCGCGCCGAATTCTGGACCGGCCTGCGCCCGCTGACGCCGGACGGCGCGCCGATCATCGGCAAGACGGCCTTGCGCAACCTGACGCTCAACACCGGGCACGGCACGTTGGGCTGGACGCTCGCAGCCGCCTCGGGCCGCGTCTGCGCCGATCTGGTAAGCGGCCAGACGCCAGCGGTTGACGTGAGCGGCTTTGGGCTCGGCCGCTTCGCCTGAGCCTAAGCCGGCGTGAGCTTATATTTGCGGCCGTCGAGTTCGAGCGCGCCGTCGGCGAAACGCAGGCTCATGTTCACCACGCCTTCGTTGCGCTGCCACGGCGTCAATTCCATCAGCCGCTGGCCGGCCTTGGTGTAAGGCTCGGCGAAGGCGAGCGCCTCGGCTTCGGCGCGGCTTTTGGCGCGGATGATGAGCAGGCCCGCACCATGCCGCTTGCCCGTCTCGTCGACGAACGGCCCGGCGGCGAACAGCGCGCCCTTGCGCTCCAGATCGACGAGATATTCGTGATGCACGAGCCGCATCTCCTCGGGTGATGCCGGCATCGGCGGCGCCTTGTCGTTGGGCCGCATCCAGCAGAGATAGCATTGCTCGCGCGCGAGCGACTTCTGCAAGGCTTGCACTTTGCCTTTGAGGTCTTCGGCGTCCATCGTCATGGCCTGTCTCCCCGTTCCTTTTGCCGCAGTCTAGCCGGCTGAGGCGCGATGAAAATCCGCTTTTTGAGAATTCTCAAAAATTGATAATCTGGCCCGGCAGAAAAACGGGGCGCGTCATGTCGAGCTTGGAACGGTTGCTGTCGGTGCTGGACGTCTTCTCCGAGGAGAAGCCGATCTGGACGATCGAGGATGTCGCAGCGGCGCTCGGCTATCCGAAATCGACGGTCTATCGCTACGTCAAGGAGCTGCGCGATTCGCGCCTGCTGCTGTCGGTCGGGCGTTCGGGCTACATCCTCGGGCCGCGCATCATCGAGCTCGACCGCCAGATCCAAGCGTGCGATCCGCTGCTGACCATCGGCCAGCGCACCCTGCCCGGCCTGGCGCGCGCCGCCGGCGAAGGCGTCGTGCTGCTGTGCAGCCTCTACGGCGACGCGGTGCTGTGCGTCGACAGCTGGGCCGACCGCTCGAATTTGAGCGTCAGCTATACGCGCGGCCGGCCGATGCCGCTGTTCCGCGGGTCCGCGTCCAAGGTCATCCTCGCCCATCTGCCGAGCCGCCGGCTCACCAAACTGTTCGCGCAATACGCCCCGATGATCGGCGAAGCCGGCCTCGGCGACAGCCTCGCCGCCTTCAAGCGCAATCTGCAGGCGATCCGCGACAAACCGTTCTACGTCACCGGCTCGGAGATCGACAAAGGCGTCTTCGCCGTCTCCGCGCCGATCTTCAGCGACAGCCGCATCCTCGCCAGCCTGACCTTCGCCATGCCGGAAAAGCGCCGCTCGGCGCGCACCGTGGCGAAAGTCGCCGATCTCGTCGTCGGCCACGCCCGCGACATCGGCGCGGCGGTGTCGCGGCTCGTGGCGAAGCAAGATGCGGGAACCCGCGCCTGACCCTTCCGCCGGGTTGACGAAAATCTCACTATATGAGAAATTTGCCTCAAGCGGCCGTTCGCGCCGCGCCGCAAATCCGGGACCGCCAGCCGATCCCGCTCTCTCCTGACAGGGACCGTTTCATGACCGACCGCTCCCCGCTGTGGCCCGCGCGCCTCGACCACGTCAAGCTCACCAGCCCGCAGCCGGCGGCGATGAGCGAGTATTACGCCAAGGTGCTCGGCGGCCAGACGACCGACCTGCCGGGCGGCGACAAGCTCATCGCCGGCGCCGAGCGGCGCGTCGTCATCGGCCAGGGCGACGCCGGTCAGCTCGGCTACGCCGCTTTCGCGCTCGGCGACCGCGCGCGCCTCGCCGCGTTGCGCGCGCGCTTGGAGAATCAGCAAATCGCCATCCTGCCGTCGCCCTCGCCGCTGCTCGGCGACGGCGCGTTCGCCGTGGCCGATCCCAACGGCAATAAGATCGCGTTCGGCGTCGGCTCCACCATTCCGGACGCGCCGACCCGCGACAAGCTGCCCGGCCGCCTGCAGCATGTCGTCGTCACCACCGACGACATCGGCGGGATGATCAAGTTCTACACCGAAATTCTCGGCTTCAAGCTGTCCGACCGCGTGAAGGACGACGCCGGCGACACCACCGCCGCCTTCATGCGCTCCGACGACGAGCATCACAGCTTCGCCTGTTTCCGCGCCCGCGCCCGCAAGTTCGACCATTTCTGCTTCGAGACGACCGAATGGAACGACATCCGCGACTGGGCCGACCATCTCGCCAGCCTGCATCTGCCGATCGGCTGGGGGCCGGGCCGCCACGGCCCGGGCAACAACCTGTTCTTCATGCTCAACGATCCCGACGGCAACGCCTTCGAATTCTCCGCCGAGATCGAGCGCGTCGCGCCCGATGTGGAGACGCGCGAATGGAAGCATGAGCAGCGCACGCTCAACTCCTGGGGCTCGGCCTGGATGCGGAGCTGATGTCCGCCGCCTCGTCCGATCGACAAACGATAAATCGACTCACCAATCTGGGGACTTAAGACTATGAAGCTCGTCAGCTTTCGCCTGAACAACAAAGACAGCTATGGCGTCGTCAATGGCGACGGCATCGTCGATCTCGGCAAGCGCCTGCCTTATGCCGATCTGCGCGCTCTGCTCGAAGCCGACGGCCTTTCCAAAGCCGCCGACGCGGCGAAGGACGCGCCCGACGTCAAGCTGGCGGACATCGAATATCTGCCGCTCATCCCGAACCCGGGCAAGATCATCTGCGTCGGCCTCAACTACAAGGCGCATCGCGAAGAGACCGGCCGCAAGCCGACCGACAATCCGGCGCTGTTCGTGCGCTTCCCCGACAGCCAGACGGCGCACAAGCAGCCGCTGGTGAAGCCGAAGGAATCGCCGCAGATGGATTACGAAGGCGAACTCGCCGTCATCATCGGCAAGGCCGGCCGCTACGTGTCCGAGAAAGACGCCTTCAGCATCATCGCCGGCTATAGCTGCTACAACGACGGCAGCGTGCGCGATTATCAGTACCACACGATGCAGTGGACGGCCGGCAAGAACTTCCCCAAGACCGGCGCGTTCGGCCCGTGGATGGTGACGAAGGACGAGATCCCCGACGTCAACAAGCTGACGCTCAAGACGCGCCTCAATGGCCAGCAAGTGCAGGAAACCGGCATCGACCTGATGCTGTTCAACATCCCCGTGCTGATCAATTACATCACCACCTTCACCGAGCTGCGTCCCGGCGACGTCATCTCCACCGGCACGCCGGGCGGCGTCGGCGTCAAGCGCGAGCCGCAGCTGTTCATGAAGAAGGGCGACAAGGTCGAGGTCGAGATCAGCGGCATCGGCATCCTCGAGAACCCGGTCACGGAAGCCTGAGCGGCCACCCGGCCCGGTCCTGTCGCCGGCCATGCCCGACAATCCGCAAACCCTGGCGGCGCCGGCGCTCGTCGTCGGCGCCGGCCCCACGGGACTGACGCTCGCCAATCTGCTCGGCCGCTACGGCGTCGAGACGATCCTGATCGAGCAGCACGAGACGACCGTGCAGGAGCCGCGCGCCGTCTCGATCGACGACGAGTCGCTGCGCACCATGCAGGCGGCCGGGTTGATCGACGAGGTGGCGAAGGACGTCATCCTCGGCGGCTACGGCTACCATTACTTCACCCGGCACGGCCGGCGTTTCGCGCAAGTGCTGCCGACCGCCGCCGATTACGGCTATCCGCGCCGCTGCCCGTTCCAGCAGCCGCTGCTGGAAACGACGCTGCGCCAGGGTCTTGCGCGCTTTCCCCATGTGAAGGCGCTGTTCGGCCATAAGCTGATCGGCTTCACCCAGGACGAAACCGGCGTGATCGCCGATGTCGAACGCGCCGACGGTTCGCGGATGCAGATCCGCGCCGATTACATGGCGGCCTGCGACGGCGGCTCCTCGCCGATCCGCAAGTCGCTCGGCATTCCGCTTGTCGGCTCCAGTTTCGAGGAGCGCTGGGTGGTGCTCGACATCGTCAATCGCAAGGACGACATCCAGCACACGCACGTCTATTGCAGCGCCGCTCGGCCGGCGATCACCCTGCCCGGCCCGCACGGCACGCGGCGCTGGGAATTCCGCCTGCGCCCCGACGAGACCGACGCCGAAGCGCTCAAGCCCGAATCGATCCGGGGCATGCTCGCGCTCTACGGCGGCGACACCCAAGCCGAGATCGTGCGCCAGATCGTCTACACCTTCCATGCCCGCACGGCCGAGCGCTGGCAAGATGGGCGCGTCTTCCTCGCCGGCGACGCGGCGCATCTGACGCCGCCCTTCGCCGGCCAGGGCATGAACTCGGGCATTCGCGACGCGCACAACCTGTCGTGGAAAATCGCCGCCGTGACTCAGGGCCGCCTCGCGCCGTCGCTGCTCGACAGCTACTCGACCGAGCGGCGCGGTCACGCCTGGTCGCTCATCATGATGGCGGTGCGCATGGGCCAGGTGATGAATCCGGCGACGCGTCTGCGCGAATTCCTGCTGGTCAACGCCATTCGCGTCGCCAACCTGGTGCCCGCCGTGCGCGACTATTTCATGCAGATGAAATTCAAGCCGAAGCCCCGCTTCGAGCGCGGCTTCGTCGTGCCCGACGGCCTGCCGCCGAAAGCGAGCCTCGTCGGCCGCATGCTGCCGCAGCCCCGCGTGGTGACTGTCGATCCGCTTACGCCCGCCGGCGTCGGCGATGCGGAGGCGCCGCTCGACGAGGTCACGGGGCCGGGCTTCGCCCTTCTCGCCTACGGGCCCGACGCGGTCGGCGCGCTGATGGCGGCCGAGCGCCCGCTGTGGCGGCGGCTCGACGCCCGTCGCGTCGCCTTGTTGCCGCCCGAGGCCAAGCTGCCCCAGCCGGTTCCCGCCGGCATCGCCGTGGCGCGCGACCGCGCCGGGCGCTTCGCCAAGCTGTTTCCTCCTGGCGAAACCCGCCTTCTGCTGCTGCGGCCGGACCGCTATGTCGCCGCCGTCTTCGCGCCCGCCCAAGCCGACGCGGCGGCCGCCGCCCTCGCCGATCTGGCAGCGCCTTCCACGCGCTAGGTTTTTCACCAGATTGTTAGAGCGCGCGCCGCGACAAGATGCCGATTCCGCTGGCGCGCGCCGCCCCGCACCCTCACAATCCCCCGACAAGAACGACGCCACAAGGCGCGTGACCGAGCGGATCGACCGCCGGGATCAAGGGAAGCGCACGACATGCCATACGCCCGTCATTCCTGGAATCTGCCTAAACCGATCCTCGACAGGCTCGCCGAAGTCAGCAAATTCCAGCTTGGCCTGAAAATCATCGATGGCGCCAAGGCCCAGTGACCTCGACGGACCGAAACGATAAGACGTGCCTACCCCGCCAGGAAAACCCGGCGGGCCTTTTCCATAAGAAATGTAACTTGGGGGTACCCGATGACCAATCGAAAGACCGCGCTCGCGTGCGGCCTCGCTAGCCTACTCGCCCTGACCTGCGCGCAGGGTGCCGCCGCGCAAAGCGTCGAGAGCTTCTACAAAGGCAAGAACATCAACGTGATCGTCGGCAACAACGCCGGCGGCGCTTACGACGCCTACGCCCGCCTGCTCACCCGCCACATGGGCAAGCACATCCCGGGCAATCCCGGATTCGTCGTGCGCAACATGACCGGCGCCGGCACGCTGATCGCCACCAACTACATCTTCAACGTCGCGCCGAAGGACGGCCTGACGTTCGGCGGCGTGCACGAGCGCATGGGGCTCGAACCCAAGGTCGCGCCCAAAGGCACGCAATACGACGGCCGCCAGTTCACCTGGATCGGCAGCATGGCCAAGCAGACCAGCGTCTGCCTGACCTGGCACACGACCGGCATCAAAACCGTGGACGACGCTAAGAAGAAGGAAGTCGTCGCCGGCGGCAGCGGCGTGGCCGGATCGAGCGCGGTCTTCCCGCGCGTCATGAACAGCCTCCTCGGCACCAAGTTCAAGCTCGTCACCGGCTATCAGGGCACCGACACCGACATCGCCATGGAGCGCGGCGAAGTCGACTCGCGCTGCGGCTTCGGCTACGCCAGCTTGAAGGCGACCCAGTCCGACTGGATCCGCGACAAGAAGGTCAACATGATCGTGCAGTTCGGCCTGGTGAAGCACAAAGAGCTGCCGGACGTGCCGCTGATCATGGACCTGCTGACCAAGGAAGAAGACCGCATCGCCATGGAGATCATGCTGGCGACGCAGGAGATGGGCCGTCCGTTCCTCGCGCCGCCGAACATCCCGGCCGATCGCGCCGCCGCCTTGCAAAAGGCGTTCGACGCCTCGATGGAGGATCGCGACCTGCTGGCCGAAGCTGCCAAGCAGAATCTCGAGATCGACCCCATCTCCGGCCAGGAGATCGCCGCGTTGCTGAACAGGCTGTATGACGTGCCCGACGCGATTTACGAGCGCGTCAACAGCTACCGCCAGCCCGGCAACGGCGAAGACAACTCCGAGCGCAAGTCGAAATAGCCCTGCGCTGCGGCAAACAAAGCCCCGGCTCTCGCGAGCCGGGGCTTTTTCTTCGCGTGGGCCTCAAGCGAGCCCGAACAGCCGCGCCGCGTTGCCGCCGAGGATGTCCGCTTTCTGCGCCGCGCTCAGGCCCGGCACGGATTCGACGAGACGCACCGGATGGTTCTCGCCCATGTCGTAAGGGCTGTCGGTGCCCATCACGACCTTCTCGTGGCCGACCAGATCGACGAGGAAGGCGATCTGGTCGGGGCGGAACAGCACCGTGTCGAACCAGATCTTCTTCACATAATGCTCCGGCGGCTGCGAGATATGCACGCGGCATTCGGCGCGCTCGCGATAGGCTTGCTCGAAGCGCCCAAGATAGAACGGCAGAAAGCCTCCGCCATGCGCGGCGCAGAGCTTCAAGCCCGGGAAGCGCTCGAACACGCCGCCGAAAATCATCTGCGCCAAAGCCAGCGTCGTCTCCAACGGCTGGCCGACGACGTTGGTCATGAAATAATCTTGTAACCGCTCCGGCTGGCTGAAGCCTTGCGGATGCAGAAAGATCACCGCGCCCAGCGCCTCCGCCTTAGCCCAGAACGGATCGAACTGCGGATCGCCGAGTTCCAGCCCGGCGATATTGGTGCCGACCCGCATGCCCTTGTGCCCGAGTTCGCCCATGGCGCGCTCCAATTCGCGGACGGAGGCTGCGACATGCTGCAACGGCACGTTGCCGGCGGCGATGAAACGCTTCGGATGCTCGCGCGCAACCTTGGCCGTCTCGTCGTTCACCAGACGGGCGACCTCGGCCGCGAGCTCTTCATCCAGCTTGTAGAAACCGCCGGGCGGCGATGGGGTGAGCGCCATGACATCGACGCCCATGGCGTCCATGTCCGCGAGCCGCGCGTCCACATCGCTGAGGATGCGGCCGCGCGACTTGTCCGTGATGCCCCCGCCCGTCTTACGCGCCCCGGCCTTTTCCGGCTTGGGCGGCGCGCGCTCGGCGAGAAGCGCTTTGGGTTTGGCGAGGTTGATATGGCCGTGAACGTCGATGACCAAAGACCCCGCCATGGTCATTCCCCCTGAACCACGGGATTGTGCAACCGGCCGATGCCTTCGACCTCGATGGTCACGTCGTCGCCCGGCTTGAGGAAGATGCCCCGCGGCCGGCCGACGCCCGAGGGCGTGCCGGTCGAGATGATGTCGCCGGGGCGCAGCGTGAGGCGCTCGCTGAGGTAGGAGATCTGCTCGGCGATGTCGAAGTGCATGAAGCTGGTCGAGGAATCCTGCATCAGATCCTTATTGACCCACAGCTTCACCGCCAGCTTGTAGGGATCCTTGATCGACTTGGCCGGGGCGATCCAGGGACCGAGCGGCGCGGAACCGTCGAAGCATTTGTGCTGGAACCAGTCGACGCGGAAGTTCCAATCGGTGCGGCTGCCCAGATCGCGCAACGACAGGTCGTTCATGATCGTGTAGCCCGCCACGTATTTCATCGCGTCGGCGATCGAGACGTTGCGCGCCGGCTTGCCGATGACCACGCCGATCTCGGCCTCCCAATCGACCTGCTTGGAGACTTTCGGCAGACGGATCGGGTCTTCGGGGCCGATGATCGAATGGACGATGGTCTTCGGGAAGAAGTAAGGGCGCGTCTTGGTCTTGTCCGGCGGCTCGCGGCCCGACATCTCGCGCATATGGTCGGTGTAGTTCGCGGCGGCGCAGAAGATGCCGCCCGGATAGAGCAACGGCGCCAGCAGTTTCGCGCCGGCCAGCGGCTTCGACGCTTCGGCCGGAGCTGCGGCGGCGAGCGCTTCGAGCGCCGGTTCCGCCTTGTCCCAGGCCGCGAGAATGGCCATCGTCGAGCGCGCATCGGCTCCGCCGAGCGCCCCGGCTTTGCCGATGGCGGCGAGGCCCTTCTCGATATCGACGATCTTCTCGCCGACCTTGATGCCGGCGCGCGCGGCGCCCGTTTCATCGGCGCAATTCAGCAGAAAATACTCGGTCATGCTCCCTATCTCGCTGATTTTTTGTTGATTCACGAATGGCATAGCCATCCCCCTGAGCCGATATAGCACGCGCTCCGGCAGCAGGCTATACGGCCTTGCGAACAAGATTGTCGCCGAAGCGGACGATCAAGCGCGGCGGTCGATCACCGCGCGCAAGGTCGCGGCCAGCTCGTCGCGCCGATACGGCTTAGCTAATATGTCGTAGCCGGCGAGCCGACGCTCCTCTCCCGCCGAGCCGCTAGCGTCGCCCGAGGTGAGCAGCACCTTGAGGCCGGGCCGCAGACGCCGCGCCGCTTCGGCCAAGGCGATGCCATCGAGATCGCCCGGCATCAGAATGTCGGTGAACAGCAGATCGACAGCGTCACCGCTCCGCAATGCCGCCAAGGCTTCGTCGGGGTCGGCGCACTCGATCGCGACATAGCCGAGATCGGAGACCTGCCGGCAAACGTAGCCACGCACCAGCGGATCGTCCTCGACGACCATCACCGTCTCCATCCCGCCAAGCAAGGTCTCGCCGCGCGCGGCGGGGGCCGACGTCCGCGCGCTCTGCGGGACGGCGCTGGGCAAATAGAGGACGACCGTGGTGCCGGCGCCGGGCCGGCTGGCGATCGTCATATGACCGTCCGACTGTTTGACGAAACCGTAGGCCATGGATAGGCCGAGCCCGCTGCCGGCCCCCACGTCCTTGGTCGTGAAGAACGGCTCGCAGCAGCGCCGCAGCACGTCCGGCGTCATGCCGACGCCATTGTCGGCGAGCGACACCGTCACATAGCGGCCCGGCGCGATGCCGTCCATTTCGCCGCACTCGTCTTGCGCGAGTTCCCGGTTGGCGGTGGCGATGAGCAGCCGTCCGCCTTCCGCCATCGCGTCAGACGCGTTGATCGCCAGGCTGAGCAGCGCATTCTCCATCTGGCCCGGATCGACGAGAGCCGGCCGCAAGTCTGGCGCGAGATCGACGACGAGAGTCTTGTCACCGAGGGTGCGGCGTATCGTGTCGGACATCGACAGCAGCAGACGGTTGACGTCGACTTCCGCCGGATCGAGCATCTGGCGGCGCGCGAAGGCCATCAGGCGGCGCGTCAGCTCCGCGCCGCGGTCGGCGGCGGTTTTCGTCATCTCCGCCCAGCGCGCCAGCTTGGGATTGTCGCGCAAGCCATCCATCAATATCTCGGAATTGCCGAGCACGACCTGCAGCAGATTGTTGAAATCGTGCGCGATGCCCCCAGTCATGCGGCTAACGATCTCCAGCCGCTGCGCCTGCACCATCGCGTCCTGCGCCTGACGCCGCGCCGTGATGTCGTTGCACACGCCGATCAGCCCGACGGGCGTCCCGTCCGCGCCGCGCACGGGCTCGCCGCGGCTGTGGATCCAGCGGATCGCGCCGTCGCCGCGATGGATGCGATAGACGACATCGTAAGACGCGCCCTCTGCCATGCAGAGCTCGACCGCGCGCGCCACATGGCCGCGATCGTCCGGATGGACGGACCGGAGAAACGCCTTGCCGGTGCCGGCATAATTTTCGGGCGCGACACCGAAAATGCGATAAGCGTTCTCGTCGCCGACCGATTTGTCGCTCGCTTTTTCCCAGGTCCAGGTGCCGGTCTCCGACGATTCCAGCGCGAGGCGCAAGCGGTCGCGGTTGTCGCGCAACGCCGCCGACAGCATCTCGCGCTCGCGCAGCTCGCGCAGGAAGAACCACATCAACACGGCGACGAAGAACACGAAAGCGGCGAGCAGCGGCACGTAAACGATGACGTTGCCGCGCCAGGCGCGCAGCACTTCGCGTTCGCTGAGCGCCACGGCGACGACGAGCGGCAACGATTCGAGACGCCGGTAGCCGACGATGCGCGCCGGCTCGCCGTCCGCCGCCGGCGTGTGGAACACGCCCTGCATCGCCTGCGGCAGATGGTCGCGGAACAGCGGCGAGTCGACGAAGGACGCCCCCGACAGGCTCTCGTCCGGCGGGCTGCGGATCAACAGGATGCCGTCGGCGAGATACATGGCGACGCGTCCTTCCTCGCCGACGTCGAGCGATTTGTAGAAGGCCTGGAAATATTCCGGCGCGACCGCCGCCAGCATCACGCCGTCGAATTCCCCCGCCTCGTCTTCCAGCCGCAGGGCGGCGCTCAAGAACCACTGGCCGCTGACCCGGCTCAGCACCGGCTTGCCGACATAGAGCGAATCGCGCGGCCCGGTGCTGAGGTCCTGGAAATAATCGCGCGTCCTGTTGTCGAGCGGCTGCGCCGGAAACTGGTTCGACAGATGGCGCATGATGCCATCCCGATCGACGAGGAACAGCGAGCGCACGAACGGCAGTTGCGGCATGAAGCCGGCGAGCATGTCGTGGATGGCGCGGTCGCGGTCGGGCAAGCCTTGCGGCAGCCGGGCGATAGCGTCCGCCGCCGCGCGCATGCTGAGATCGACGGCCTGGAAGGTCCGCGCGGTCTGCTCGTCGAGCAGGCGGACGAGGTTCGCGGTGTCGCGCTCGGCGTTCTGGATCTGGCGCTCATGGCTTCGCCATAGGTCGTAAACGACCTGCGTCACGACCGCGGCGACAACCAGGGCCGCCACCGCGCTGATCTTGAGAATCAAACCGCGCCACGTCGTAGACGGCCGCGACGCGTCCCCCGACAAAGGCATGCTGAACAAGGCTCCCCCGACACCTCGCGCGTCCGCAGCTAGTCTTCGGCCCGCGGATCGACTTGTTACTCTTTACGCAACAAAGACTTGCAGGCTTCGAATACTTGCGAAGTCTCAGCCTTATGCCCGATCGACCCCGCAAAGTCTATGTATTACTCCCCGCAAAATGGGCGCTATTTCGCCATAGCGGGCTGGCGCGAAGCGGCCCGCTGCGGCAGAATCTCGCCAGGAGAAGCCCATGCCCCCGCGCCTCGCCGACCTGCCGTTCGACCTCGACCAGACGCTGCCCTCCATCGTGGCGCTGCGCACCAGCGTGCCGTCCGACGCCTCGAGCGCGGGCCGCCTCGGCACCGACCGCGCCGGCAGCGGCGTCGTGATCGGCAGCGACGGGCTGATCGCGACGGTCGGCTATCTGCTGACCGAGGCCGAAGCGGTGTGGATCATCGAATCGGGCGGCAAGGCGATCCCCGCCCATATCGTCGGCCAGGATCAGGAGAGCGGCTTCGGGCTGGTGCAGGCGCTGGAGCCGCTCGCCCGCCCGCCCCTGTCGCTCGGCAAGTCGAGCGAGGTGACGCCGGGCGATCCGCTGGTCATCGCCGCCTTCGGCGGCATCGAGCATGCCGTGATCTCGCGCGTGATCGCGCGCCAGGAATTCGCCGGCTATTGGGAATACCTTCTCGACAAGGCGATCTTCGCCGCGCCCGCCCATCCGCAATGGACCGGCGCCGCCGCCATCGGCCGCGACGGCAACCTGGTCGGCATCGCCTCGCTGATCTTCCAGCAATTCTCGCACGGCGGCGTCAGCATCGACGCCAACCTCATCATTCCGGTCGATCTCTTGAAGGAGATTCTGCCCGACATGATGCGGCTCGGCCGCGTAGACCGGCCGCCGCGCCCCTGGCTCGGCATCTGGACGGCGGAGACGGAGGACAAGCTGGTGATCGCCGGCATGAGCGACAACGGCCCGGCCAAGCAATCGGGCCTGCGCGTCGGCGACGCCATCCTCGACATCGCCGGCCAAGCGCCGCGCAATCTGGCCGACATGTACCGCAAAGTCTGGGCGCTAGGTCCGGCCGGCGTCGCCGTGCCGCTGCGCGTGCGGCGCAAGAACCGCGAGATTCTGCTCACCGTCGCCTCGGCTGACCGCGCCCAGCACCTCAAGCGGCCGCGCCTGAATTAGCGCAACGCCGCTCGACCGCCGGTCAATTGCGCGACGGATAAACGCCTTGGGTGACGACACAATAATACAGCCCCGGCGGCAGGCCGGCGCCGTGCAAGCCTTGCAGGGTCGTTTCGTTCGCCTTCGGCAGCGCGAAATTGCTTCTGCCATCGCCACCGAATTTCGTGCCCAGCAGCGAGAACAGCACTTGATTGCTGGCGATGGGCAACAGCTGGCCGCTGGCCGGCATGGATCCTCGAGGACACCAGCCGCTGTAACCGACGATCATCATTTCGCCGACATATTCTTCCGGACCCGCCGCCGCCGGCTGAGACCAGCCGGCCGCAGCTGCCAGAAAAGCCAGGCCGCACATCGCGCGTTTCATAGCACTCTCCTACATTCTCAAAGAAAAACGGGCGGCATTTGATGCCGCCCGTTCTGAAGATTTCATTAAGCGCGGAGCGTCAGGCGACCGGGCCGGTCCATTCCTTCACGAAGCTCTCGCGCGCCCAAGTCTTCTTGACCTCGGGAGCCGGATCCGAAGCGGTGCCGACATAGATCAAGCCGATCAGGCGATCGGGCGCGGTGTAGCCGAACGCCTTGTTGACCTCGGGATCGTACATGTTCGCGCCGGTCACCCACTTGCCGGCATAGCCGAGGGCGTGGATGGCGTTCATGATGTTCTGCGCCCCGGCGGCCGACGAGAACAGCTGCTCGATCTCCATGATCTTGCCCGGCTGGATATGGCAGCCGACGGCGATGATCATCGGCGCCTTCATCAGCTTCACCTTGGCGCCGGCGATCATCGCCTTGTCCATGTTCGGCTCGCGGCGCAGCATGGCCGCTTCGAAAAGATCCCACAGCTTCTCGATGGCGGCCGGACCGCGCAGCACGTGGAAGCTCCACGGGCGCATGCGGTCATGGTCGGCCGCGCGCATGGCGACGTCGAAAATGACGTTGAGGTCGGCGTCGGTCGGGACCGGCGTGGTCAGGCTGGAATTGCTGCGGCGCGACAGCAGCACTTCGAGCGCGGCGCTGCCGACATCCTGGCTGACGGTCTTCAGATTGGAAGCGGGCGGGTTCATGGATCTCTCCTTCGGCCTCAACGGAAAACGGGGGACGGAAAACGGGGACGGAAAACGGGCGTTCGCGCGCAGTCCGCCTCGGCCCAACGTTGCGGCAGAGGCTAGTGGAGGGCGGCGCGAAACGACAGTTCAGAATACCGTTAGCAGCCACCCATTTACGTTATGGAAGCCGCCATCGCAGAACATATCAGAATAAGGGGAATGGGGCGAGTGACCGGAGTTGAACCGGCGACATCCAGAATCACAATCTGGCGCTCTAACCAACTGAGCTACACCCGCCACAGGGAGCAAGGGCGCTTGTTTAGAGGCCCCTCTCCATCCCGTCAAGCCGTCGCCGCCGCGCCCGCGCGCCGGCCGCGCGGGGCCGGGCCATTTCGCCGGTGCGGCGCGTCTTCGGCGCCGGCGGCGGACGGATCCTGACACGCCCCTGTCTCGACCCACGGCAAGTGGGCTAGAATAGCGGCAGAAATACAGATTATTTTTTAGGCATTCCGCCCTGATAAAATCAGAGCAGTCCGTTTAAAAATTAGGCATATAAAACCGAGACTTATCCACAACTTATTGAATTACCGCTTATTTCTTGGCTTTTGGCCCGCTAGGGCAATTGGCACGGGCCGTGCTAGGAAAGGCAGCAACAAATCGCGCCTAGAGGCGCGCGCCTCATCACCCCCGCCCGAGACCTTCGCCCCCATGAAGAAAATCGAAGCCATCATTAAGCCCTTCAAGCTCGACGAGGTGAAGGAAGCCCTGCACGAGATCGGCCTGCAGGGCATGACCGTCACCGAGACTAAGGGCTTCGGCCGCCAGAAGGGTCATACGGAACTTTATCGCGGCGCCGAATATGTCGTGGATTTCCTGCCCAAGGTGAAGATCGAGATCGTCATGGACGACGCCCTGGTCGAGCGCGCCATCGAAGCCATCACGGCGGCGGCGCGCACCGGTCGCATCGGCGACGGCAAGATCTTCGTCTCCAACGTCGAGGAAGTCATCCGCATCCGCACGGGCGAAAAAGGCCCTGACGCGATCTGATGTGAATCGCCGCGCGCCAGGTCGCCCCTCTTCTATTGGCGACCAGCGCGGCTAGAGACCGTCGCTTCACCACCCCGCGTTTCAACCCTCTGCATCACCCGTACCCACCACCAACGACAGGATCATCGACGATGTCCGACGCAAAATCCGTTTTGGCCATGATCAAGGAGAACGACATTAAGTACGTCGATCTCCGTTTCACCGATCCGAAGGGCCAGTGGCACCATACCGCCCAGCACGTGAAGACGATCGACGAGGAGACCCTCACCGAGGGCTTCATGTTCGACGGCTCCTCGATCGCCGGCTGGAAGGGCATTCAGGAATCGGACATGACCCTGAAGCCCGATCTGACCACCGCCGTGGTCGATCCGTTCGCCGCGCAGCCGCAGCTCATCATCATCTGCGATATTCTCGAGCCGTCGACCGGCCAGCCCTATTCGCGCGATCCGCGTTCGATCGCCAAGAAGGCCGAAGCCTATGTGAAGTCGTCGGGCATCGGCGACACGGTCTACGTCGGCCCCGAAGCCGAATTCTTCATCTTCGACGACGTGCGCTTCAACGTCTCGATGAACGAAGTCGCCTACTCGGTCGATTCCACGGAAGGCCCGTGGTCGAGCAACCGCGTCATGCCGGAAGGCAACCCGGGCCACCGCCCGGCCGTCAAGGGCGGCTACTTCCCGGTCTCGCCGGTGGATTCGCACGGCGACATCCGCGCCGAGATGCTGACGACGATGCTCGAGATGGGCCTCGACGTCGAGAAGCACCACCATGAAGTCGCCACCGCGCAGAACGAGCTGGGCTGCAAGTTCAACACGCTCGTCGCCGGCGCCGACCACATGCAGATCTACAAGTACGTGGTGAAGAACGTCGCCCACAGCTACGGCAAGACGGCGACCTTCATGCCGAAGCCGATCAAGGGCGACAACGGTTCGGGCATGCACGTCCACCAGTCGATCTGGAAGGCCGGCAAGCCGCTGTTCGCCGGTTCGGGCTACGCCGACCTGTCGGAGACCGCGCTGTACTACATCGGCGGCATCATCAAGCACGCGAAGGCCATCAACGCCTTCACGAACCCGACGACCAACAGCTACAAGCGCCTGATCCCCGGCTTCGAGGCCCCCGTGCTGCTCGCCTACTCGGCGCGCAACCGCTCGGCCTCCTGCCGCATCCCGTTCGCGACGAGCCCGAAGGCGAAGCGCGTCGAAGTGCGCTTCCCCGATCCGCTGGCCAACCCGTATCTCGCCTTCTCGGCGATGCTGATGGCCGGCCTCGACGGCATCCAGAACAAGATCCATCCGGGCGACCCGATGGACAAGAACCTCTACGACCTGCCGCCCGAGGAGCTGAAGAACGTTCCGCAGGTGTGCGGCTCGCTGCGCGAGGCGCTGGAGAGCCTGGAGAAGGACCACGCCTTCCTGACGAAGGGCGACGTCTTCACCGAAGAGCAGATCAAAGGCTACATCGAACTCAAGTGGGAAGAGGTCTACGCCTTCGAGCACACGCCGCATCCGATCGAGTATCAGATGTACTACAGCGGCTAAGCCGCTCTAGAACCCTGGTTGGTGGGGGTGAGTGGGAAAAGGGCGGCCTTCGGGCCGCCCTTTTTCGTTCGCGTTCCCGCCCCGCCGCCGGGCCGAGTTCCGCGTTCCCTACCCGTTTGGCCGCGCCATCTTAGGAACGAAGCCTAAGAGCCTGCGTTGTCCCTGAGATTCGCCGCACAACTTCGGCTTCACTCAAGGGGACAGAACATGGCCACCATCGTCACCACTCCGGCAGACGCCGCCGCGCCGGCGCTGCCGCGCCGGGTTTCCTGGGGCGCCGTCATCGCCGGCGCCATCGTCGCCATCGCCGTCGGCGCGCTGCTGTCGGTGCTCGGCGTCGCCATCGGCGCCACCACCATCGACACGCTGGAACGGACCACGCCGGACGCCGGCACGCTCGGCCTCGCCAGCGGCATCTGGGCGACCTTCGCCGCGCTGCTCGCCATGGGCATCGGCGGCTATGTCGCCGCCCGCCTCTCCGGCACCACCAGCAATCAGGACGGCATCCTGCACGGCCTCACCGTCTGGGGCCTCGCGCTCCTGCTCGGCACGGCGGTCGCCGCCAGCAGCCTGGCGAGCGTCGCCAGCGTCGCGGTGCGCGGCGCGGGCGCGGCCGTCGGCGGCGTCGCCACGGGCATCGGCGCGGCGGGCGGCGGCATGGCCGCGGCGGCTCCGCAGTTCGACGCTTCGCAGTTGCTCGATCCGGTGCGGCGCACGCTCGGCGGCACCAACGTCGACAACCTGTCCAGCGAGCAGATCGCCGACGAGATCGGCGGTTTGGTGCGCGCCCGCCTGATGACCGGCGAATGGCCGGAAGGCTCGCGCGAGCGCCTCAACGCCCTGGTCGCCCGCTCGGCCGGCATTTCCGAGCAGGAAGCCAGCCAGCGCATCGACCAGGCCGAGACGCAAATCCGCGACGCCTTGGCCGAGGCTGAACAAACCGCCCGCGAAGTTGCCGACGCGGCCGCGCGCGCCGCCGCCATGGCCGCCTTCTGGGCCTTCGCCGCGCTGCTCCTGGGCGCGATCATGGCGTCGATCGGCGCGGTCGTCGGCACCCGCCACGCCCACGAATACGACGCCCGCCGCGAGGTCTATGTGACGCGCTGACGCCACGCATGACCGGAAAAGGCCGCCTGCGGGCGGCCTTTTTCATGCACAAAATCTAGCGAGCTCCGCGCGATCAGCCACAGCATGTGCTTGCGCCAGCGCTAGGGCGGCCCTTATATAATCGGCGCGTTCAAGCTTCTGGGTAAGTATGGCCGACCTGTTCAACAAGCCTTCCGCCAAATCCGCCGCCAAAGGCGCGGACAAAAACAGCTATTCCGCCAAGGACATCGAGGTCCTCGAAGGGCTGGAGCCGGTGCGCCACCGGCCCGGCATGTATATCGGCGGCACCGACGTCGGCGCCCTGCACCATCTGGTCGCCGAGGTGCTCGACAATTCGATGGACGAGGCCGTCGCCGGCCATGCCGACCATATCGAGATCGAGCTGGCGCCGGGCGACGTGGTCACGATCCGCGACAACGGCCGCGGCATCCCGGTCGATCCGCACCCCAAGTTCAAGAACAAGTCGGCGCTGGAAGTCATCCTCACCACGCTCCATTCGGGCGGCAAGTTCTCCAACAAGGTCTACGAGACGTCCGGCGGCCTGCACGGCGTCGGCGTTTCGGTGGTCAACGCCCTGTCCGACCAGCTCACGGTCGAGGTCGCGCGCGACAAGACGCTTTATAAACAAAGCTTCTCGCGCGGCGTGCCGAAGGGCGGGCTGAAGGAGATCGGGCCGACGAGCAAGCGCGGCACCGCCGTGACCTTCCATCCCGACGCCGAGATTTTCACCGACAAGCTGCATTTCAGCCCGGCGCGCCTCTACCGCATGGCGCGCTCCAAAGCCTACCTGTTCCGCGGCGTCGAGATTCGCTGGAAGTGCGATCCGTCGCTGATCGGCGCGAACGACAAGGTGCCGGCCGAGGAGACCATCCATTTCCCCGGCGGCCTCGCCGACTTCCTCGCCAGCCACCTCGACGGCCGCGAGACGCTGATCCCGACGCCGTTCGCGGGCACGGTGAACCTCAACGGCGAATCGGGCGGCAAGGTGGAATGGGCGGTCAATTGGCTCGCCGAGGGCGAAGGCATCAACTCGTCCTACTGCAACACCGTGCCGACGCCGATGGGCGGCACGCACGAATCGGGCATGCGCACCGGCCTGACCCGCGCGCTCAAGGCCTACGGCGATCTGACCGGCAACCGCCGCGCCGCGCAGATCACCTCCGACGACGTGATGGACGGCGCGTGCGTGCTGTTGTCGCTGTTCATGCGCAACCCGCAGTTCCAGGGCCAGACCAAGGAGAAGCTCGCCAGCGTCGAGGCGACGAAAATGGTCGAAGGCGCGATCAAGGACCATTTCGACCATTGGCTGTCGGGCGATCCGGCGACGGCGAACGCGCTGCTCAACGCCATCGTCGACCGCGCCGAGGAACGGCTGCGCGACAAGAAGGCCAAGGAGTTCAACCGCAAGACGGCGACGCGCAAGCTGCGCCTGCCCGGCAAGCTCGCCGATTGCTCGAAGAACGCCGCCGAAGGCACCGAGATTTTCCTGGTCGAAGGCGATTCCGCCGGCGGCTCGGCCAAGTCGGCGCGCAATCGCGAGACCCAGGCGATCCTGCCGCTGCGCGGCAAGATCCTCAACGTTGCCTCGGCCTCGACCGACAAGCTGCAAGGCAACCAGGAAATCGCCGACCTGGCGCTGGCGCTCGGCTGCGGCGTCGGCTCGCGTTTCGACGTGAGCAAGCTGCGCTACGAGCGCGTCATCATCATGACGGACGCCGACGTCGACGGCGCGCACATCGCCTCGCTGCTCATCACCTTCTTCTATCGCGAGATGCGCGGCCTGATCGACCACGGCCACCTGTATCTCGCGCAGCCGCCGCTCTATCGCATCAGCCAAGGCGCGACGACGATCTACGCGCGCGACGACGCGCACAAAGACGAGCTGATGAAAACCACGTTCAAGGGCCGTGGCAAGATCGAGATCAGCCGCTTCAAGGGCCTGGGCGAAATGCCGCCGGCGCAATTGCGCGACACGACGATGGACTTGGCCAAGCGCACGCTGCTGCGCATCACCATTCCCGAAGCCGAGCGCGCGCTCACCGAGGAGCGGGTGGAAAGCCTGATGGGCCGCAAGCCAGAACTGCGCCTCGATTTCATCCAGAAGCACGCGGCGAGCGCCCGGGAGCTGGACCTATGAACCGGCTCGCGCTCGTCGCCGTCCTCCTCGCCGCCCCTCTGGCGGTGACCGCGTGCGACACGCTGGCCGTGCGCACGACCGGCGAAATGACCCCGCTGTTCCGCGCCGAATATCCGCGATATGCCGGAGAGGGGCGCGACTTTCGCGTCGTCACGCTGGACGACGGCAAGACTCTCGGCGGCACCGAAACGTTGCGCGCGGCCATGATCGAAGGTCTGCAAAAAAACGCGCGCTTCCCGACCCGTTTCACCGCGACACCGCGAAACCATGACGCGGATTATCGCGTGGCGCTGATTTTCAATCCCGCGCCGAACGTTCAGGCGCGCGATCTTTGCCGCGAGCCGATTCCGTCTTTGGCCTTCGCCGCTGCGGGGGAGACGCACCTTCTGGGGGCTTTCTGCCTCGCGGGCGATCTGCTCGTCGAAGCGAACGCTTTCACCAACGGCATCGCCGCCGCCGGCGATTCCCGTTTTCAAGCAATGATGAAGGCTTTCACGCTCCAGCTTTTCCCGATGCAAGACTTGCGTCCGGAAGACACGCCGGCGGATTAGGTTCCCCCCTAGCGCGTTCGCTGATTTTTCACGCCAAAGTGAGAGCCGACGCCCCCTGCCGGGCGTATTCTTTGGCAGAACTTATGCAGGAGGCCCCCATGCGCCAGCTTTCCTTGCTCCTCGCTGCCGGCTTGCTGTCGGCCTGCGCCAGCGGCGCGCCGCGCACCATTGCCGACCAGAACGTCACATACACTTACGGCGATTTCTTCCGCGTCGCCGATGGCCGCGACACGCGCGTCATCGTGCGCGGCAACCCTTTCGCGCTGACGCAGGCCGAGTTCGACACCTTCGTCACGACGAACATGGCCACGATGTCGCGCGGACCGCGGACCAATTTCACCACCGCGAAAAGCGCGAACGCCGATCCGGATTACGAAGTCGTCTGGCTGTTCAACGGGGCGCGCACGACGCAGCCCGAGCAATTGTGCCGCAGCCCTCAAGACGCGGTCGGAGTGCCCGGCCCCGCCGACCGTTTGCGGGTCGTCGCCGCCTACTGCCGCTACGACCGGGTGAACACTTGGGTCGAAGGCTGGATCGAGGGCGGCCCCCAGGGCGTGCCGCGCGAAGGCGTCATGACCCTGGTTCAGCAAATGACGCAGGAACTGTTCCCCACCGTCAACCGCAACGATCCGGCCATCGAGCGCTGCAGCGGACCGCTCTGCTGAAGCGGGGCGGAGGCCGTTAAGCCGGACGGAAACGGGTCAAATCGGCCACGCCGGGCGGAAAACCGCGCTTTTTCGCCGGTTCTGTCACCGGAAAGTTTGACTTTTCCCGATAAAACGCCATTTCTAAGGCGGCTTTTACACACCTAACTAGGACGATTTTTTAGACGATGAGTTTTGAAGCGCTCGGGCTTGGCCCGGAAGTCCTGCAAGCGGTCACGGACGCCGGTTACGCAGAGCCCACCCCCATCCAGGCGCAGGCCATTCCCCTGGTGCTGATGGGCCGCGATGTTCTGGGCTGCGCCCAGACGGGCACCGGCAAAACCGCCTCCTTCACCTTGCCGATGATCGACATTCTCGCCGCCGGCCGCGCCAAGGCGCGCATGCCGCGCTCGCTCGTGCTCGCGCCGACCCGCGAGCTGGCCGCGCAGGTCGCCAAGAGCTTCGAGACCTACGGCAAGTATCACAAGCTGACCATGGCGCTGCTGATCGGCGGCGAGAGCTTCGGTCCGCAAGAAGCCAAGCTCGATCGCGGCGTCGACGTGCTGATCGCCACGCCCGGCCGCCTGCTCGACCATTTCGAGCGCGGCCGCATCCTGCTCAACGACGTCAAGATCCTCGTGATCGACGAAGCCGACCGCATGCTCGACATGGGCTTCATCCCCGATGTCGAACGAATCGTCGGCTTCCTGCCGAAGATCCGCCAGACGCTGTTCTTCTCGGCGACCTTCCCGCCGGAAGTGCGCCGCCTCGCCGACGCCTTCCTGATCAATCCGAAATCGGTCACTGTCGCGCCCCCGGCCACCACCGCCGCGACGGTCGAGCAATTCCAGGTGCGCTGCGCCAGCGACGACTATTTGAAGCGCGAAGCGCTGCGCGCCGTGATCAAGTCCGAGACGGTCACCAACGCGCTGATCTTCTCGAACCGCAAGGTCGACGTCGACATCCTCGTCAAGTCGCTCAAGCGCCACGGCTTCTCGGTCGCCGGCATGCACGGCGACATGGCGCAGTCGGCGCGCACCGAGACGCTCGCCGCCTTCAAGAACGGCGATATCCAGTTGCTCGTCGCGACCGACGTGGCCGGACGCGGCATCGACGTCGTCGGCCTGTCGCACGTCTTCAACTACGACGTGCCGATCCACGCCGAAGACTACGTCCACCGTATCGGCCGCACGGGCCGCGCCGGACGCAGCGGCCGCACCTTCATGCTGGTGACGCCGGACGATACCAAGTTCCTCGACGCCATCGTCAAGATGACCGGCGGCAACGAGATCCCGGTGCATAAGGTGCCGGATTTCGACAGCATTTCCGACGAAGAGTTCGCCGAACTCGCCGCCGAAGCGGCCACCAGCCGCGGGCGACGCGGCTCCAAAGGCGGACGCGGCGGCGCCAAGCCCGCGCGCGGCAGCGGCCGCAACGCCGGCCGCGAACGCAGCCGCCCGCCGCGCGAGGAACGCGCCAAGCCGGCCGAGATCGCCGCTGCCGTCCCGGTCGCGGAAATCGCCGAAGCGGCGCAACCCGACGAAGCCGCGCTGCGCGAGGCCGCCGCCGAGCAGAGCCAGGCTCCACGTCCGGACGCCCCGCGCGAGGAGCGCCGCGAGCGCCGGCCGCGCAACCGCCAGGATCATCGCCAAGACCATCGCCAGAACAACCGCTCCAACGAGCGCCCCGCCGAGCGTCCCAACGATCGCCCGGAGCGCAACGAACGGGCCGCCGACGGCGAACGCGGTCCGGACCGGCAAGACCGCGGCGGCCGCCACGAGCGCCGGCCGCGCAACGAGCCGCCCGAGCCGCAGGTCGTCAGCTTCGGCGACAACATCCCGGCCTTCCTGATGCGCCCCGCGCGCAAGGCCACCGAACAGGCCGAGTAACGCTCGCGCCGCGCTGCGGCGGACGCCATTTGCATCGTCCGCCGCACCAAACTCTCTCCGTTTCGCTGTCAACGACGCCGCGCCTCCCGCGCGGCGTTCGTTTTCGCGGGCCGCGCGGGCCGGATCGCTTGGCGAGGCAAAAAACGCGGCATACAATGCTCCCGCGCCAATAAGAAAATCAGCGCGCCAGGGAGACCGTCTTGCAATCCGTATCGCCGTCCGCCGCAGCCCCCATTCCGCTCGCCGCCCGCGCGCGGACGCAGGGCCGCGTGGAGGTGCGCCCGCTGTCGCCGGCGCTCGGCGCGGAGATCGTCGGGGTCGATCTGTCGCGCCCCATCGACGACGCCGCCTTCAAGATCGTCGCCGACGCCTGGCGCGACCATCTCGTCATCCTGTTTCGCGACCAGGCCATCGACGAGGAGCAGCAGGTGCGCTTCGCCCAGCGCTTCGGGGCGCTGCAAGGCCGCCCCCGTCCCGCCTCGATGCGCGCCGAAAGCGCGGTGAAGCATCCCGAGATCATGCTGGTCTCGAACATCCGCGAGAACGGCAAGCCCATCGGCTCGCTGCCCGACGGCGAAATGCAGTTCCATTCCGACATGTGCTACATCGAGAAGCCGGCCAAGGGCACGTTTCTCTACGCCATGGAGATTCCCAGCGTCGGCGGCGACACGCATTTCCTCAATATGTACGCCGCCTACGAGACGCTGCCCGCCGAGGTGAAGGCGAAGATCGACGGCCGCCAGGCGGTCAACGTCTTCCAATACGGCTCGACCAGCCGCGAAGGCAACAATCCGAACTTCGACGAGCATCCGCACTACACGCACCCGATGGTGCGCACGCATCCCGACAGCGGCCGCAAGGCGCTGTTCGTCAACCGGCTGATGACTTGGTCGATCGAGGGCATGGAGCCGGCGGAGAGCGCCGCCCTGCTCGACCGCCTGTTCGACCATATCGAGCGGCCGCAATTCATCTACGAGCACAAATGGCGCGTCGGCGATCTGCTGCTGTGGGACAACCGCTGCACGCTGCACGCCCGCACCGATTTCAGCGACAAGGAGCGCCGTCTGCTGCGCCGCTGCGTCATCCAAGGCGACAAGCCTTATTGACGCGCGCGCCGGGGGCGCATCGCCGACACGCCTGAGACCCGGCGGCCTTGCCGGGTTTTTCGCGCGAACAACCAGAAACGCAACCTGCAGGAGGAATCGTGATCGACTTTCGTTTGCTGAACTTCGCCGGCCCCAAGGGCAAGCCCGTCCCCGCCATCAAAGTCGGCGAGGAGGTCATCGACCTGACCGTCGCCGCGCCGATCTACGCGCGCCGCGCCAAGAAGAAGCTCGGCTTCGAGGTCGATTCGACGTTGACGATCCTGCAGAGCTGGAGCAAGGCCAAGACCGCGCTCGCCAAGCTCGCCGCCGACCACGCCAAGACCGGCGCGGGCAAGAAGAGCCCCTACGCCAAGGCGGTCAAGCCGCTCAAGCGCGTCAAGCTGATGGCGCCGATCATCTATCCCTCGACGGTGTTCTGCATCGCCGCAAATTATGCCGACCATCACGCCGAGATGGGCAGCCCGACCATGCCCGACAAGAACGTCATGCCCCCGGTGTTCTTCCAAAAGACCCCGGCCCAGACCGTCGTCGGCCACGGCGCGCAGATTCCCCTGCCGCACACCTCGACGCAGATCGACTGGGAAGCCGAGCTCGCCATCGTCATCGGCAAGCCGTGCTTCAACGTGCCGAAGGAAAAGGTGTTCGACTATATCGCCGGCTATATGGTGCTGAACGACATGTCGATCCGCGGCCCGAGCAAGGCCGACGCCATCACCCCGGCCCAGAAGCAATTCCGCGGCGACCGCTTCCGCCGCAAGAATTTCGACGGCTCCTGCCCGACCGGCCCCTGGTTGACGCCGAAGGAACTGGTGAAGAATCCCTACGATCTGAAGATCCAGCTTTGGGTCAACGGCGAACTGAAGCAGAACGGCAACTCCGGCGCGATGTACTACAACATCGAGGAGCAGATCAGCTATCTCTCCGAGCATCTGACGCTGCAGCCGGGCGACGTCATCACCACAGGCACGCCGGCGGGCGTTGGCAAGGGCAAGGGCACTTACCTCAAGGCCGGCGACAAGATCACCACCACGGTCGGCAATCTCGGCACGCTGGAGACCAGCTTCGTGCCGTCGAAGAAGCCGACGAAGTCCTGACCCTTCGGGGCACGCGGCCGGAGCGTTCGCTCCGGCCGCTTCCGCATCTCATTCCCGCAAGAGGCTACGCGTGAAAGCCATCGTCATTCATGAATACGGCCCGCCCGACGTCCTGAAATACGAGGACGTGCCGGACCCGCAGCCGCGCGACAACGAAGTCCGCATCAAAATCCACGCGGCGACGGTGAACGTCACGCTCGACGTGATGGTGCGCGCCGGCAAGCAGCAGCAGCGCGGCATCACCCTGCCGCTGATTCCCGGCGTCGATTGCGCCGGCATCATCGACAAGGTCGGCAAGAACGTGAAGCGCTGGCAGGTCGGCGACCATATCGCCGCCGCCGGCCGGATGCCGCTCGACGACGTGCCGGAAAGCGCCGACTTCGACGCTTATGGCTACGACGGCCCGACCGGCATGATGGGCATCAAGCGCCCCGGCGGCTTCGCCGAGATGATTTGCGTGCCCGCCGCCACCGGCGACAAGCTGCCGAAGAACCTCGACTTCCGCGAAGCGGCCGTGATCGGCCGCCATTGCCCGACCGCCTGGAACCTGCTGGTCAACGTCGCCAAGCTGCAGCCCGGCGAATGGGTGATGATCATGGGCGCGAGCGGCAATCTCGGCTCGATTGGCATCCAGATCGCCAAGCATGTGATCGGCGCGAAGGTCATCTGCGTCGCCGGCTCGCGCGCGCGGGCCGATTACGGCCTGTCGATCGGCGCCGATTACGCGCTCGATTCCTCGACCCAGGACCTCGTCGCCGAAACCAAGAAGATCACCGGCGGCAAGGGCGTCAACGTCCTCTACGACAACATCGCCAATCCCGATGTGCTGCCCAAGGCGTTCCACTGCATCGGCATGAACGGCCGGCTCGTCACCGCCGGCGCGCACGGCGGCCCCAACGCGATGATCGATTTCTTCCATCTCTACGACAACAAGATCACGATCATCGGCATGCCGGGCCACGATCCGGCGGACCGGCCGAAATGCTATCAGGCCGCCGCCGACGGCAAGATCAAGGTCAAGATCGCCCACATCCTGCCGCTCTCCAAGGCGGCCGAGGCCCATCGCATGATCGAGAGCGATCCCGGCGCGGGCAAGATCGTGCTCGACCCGACGCTGGGATAAGCCAAGCAAATCGGCGCGAAACCAGGGGCGCGGTCCGCGAGGGCCGCGCCCTTTTCGTCGCGCGCGAAAAAAGCGGCGGCGGCGATGATCCGCCCGCTGCGGGCTGCGTATTGATCTGCAGGCTGGGACGCTCGTCCCGCTGTCCCTACGCCCCCCGGAGGACCGCCATGGATGGCTCCCAGCCGATCTCTTTCGCCGACGACATGCCCCGCAAAACGCCTGCCCCTTCGCGCCGCAAAGCCGCGCCGCGCAAGCCGAGCCGCGACGAGGCCGAAGCGGCCGTGCGCACGCTGCTGCGCTGGGCCGGCGACGATCCGGATCGCGAAGGGCTAATCGGCACGCCCGACCGCGTCGTGCGCGCCTATGAGGAATTCTTCGCCGGCTATGGCGACGACCCCGCCGCCATGCTGGCGCGCACCTTCGAGGAGACCGACGGCTACGACGAAATGGTCGTGCTGCGCGACATCCGCTTCGAAAGCCATTGCGAGCACCATCTCGTGCCGATCATCGGCAAGGCGCACATCGGCTACCTGCCGAACAAGCGCGTCGTCGGCATCAGCAAGCTCGCCCGCGTGCTGGAAGCCTACGCCAAGCGCCTGCAGATCCAGGAGAAGATGACCTCGCAGATCGCCAACACGATCCACGACGCGTTGCAGCCGAGGGGCGTCGCCGTCGTCATCGAGGCGGCGCACCAGTGCATGACCACGCGCGGCGTGCACAAGCCCGGCGTCGCCATGGTGACGAGCAAGATGCTCGGCGTGTTCCGCACCGACGACAAGACGCGCCGCGAATTCCTCTCGATGATCCGCGGGGCCTAAGCCGGCGATGTCCGCGCCCGTCCTGATTTTCGGCGCGACCGGCGGCGTCGGTTCGGCTTTGGCGCGCCAGCTTGCCGCCGAAGGCCGAGCCCTGCATCTCGCGGCGCGCGACACCGACGCCCTCGCCGCTCTTGCCGTGGAGCTCGGCGCCGAAGCCTCCCCGTTCGACGCGCTCGACGAAGCGAGCATCGCCCAGGCCGTGCGCGCCGCCGGACCGGCGCTCGCCGGCCTCGCCTTCTGCGTCGGCTCCATCGTCGTCAAGCCGCTCGGCCGCAGCACGGTCGACGACATGCTCGCCGCCTATCGCCTGAACGCCGTCGCGCCGATGATCGCCATGCGCGAAGCCTCCTCCGCGCTGGCCGCCGGCGAAGGCTCGGCCGTGCTGTTCTCCAGCGTCGCCGCCGGAACCGGCTTTTCCGGCCATGCCGTGATCGGCGCGGCCAAGGCCGCCGTCGAAGGGCTGACCTTGTCGCTCGCGGCCGAACTAGCCCCCAAGGTGCGGGTCAATTGCGTCGCCCCCAGCCTGCTCGACACCAAGATGGCCGCGCCGCTCGTCGCCAACGACGCGCTCGCCAAAGGCATCGCCAAGCTGCATCCGCTGAAGCGGCTCGGCCGGCCCGAGGACGCGGCGGCGCTCGCCGCCTTCCTGCTGTCGCCGGCCGCCGGCTGGATCACCGGCCAGGTCATCGGTGTCGATGGCGGTCGGGGCCGGTTGACGGCCTGACCAAGCCTTTTCCTCTGGCCCGCCCGGGGCGAGAGCGAAAGCGCCTAACCCATTGGCTTCTAGCCAATTTCCAGAACCATTCCGCGCTTGACTTTGGCCCGGCGAAGACCGATTTACTGCATATCAGACTAAATTAGTCCGGTATGGTGCAAACGGCTCGCAAATGGCCCTTTCTCCCTGCCGGCGCCGCCCCAGCAGGTCCGCCCATGATCCGCCTCAGCAAGCTGTCCGACTACGCCGTCCTGTTGATGAGCCGCATGGCCTATGCGCCGGAAGCGGTGCACAACGCCGTCGATCTGGCGCAGAGCAGCGGCGTGCCCACCCCGACGGTGAGCAAGCTGCTGGCGACGTTGACGCGCGGCGGCCTGCTGTCCTCCGTGCGCGGCGCGAAAGGCGGCTACACCCTCGCCCTGCCGGCCCGCGACATCACCGTGGCGGCTATCATCTCGGCCATCGACGGCCCCATCGCCATCACCTCCTGCCTGGAGCATCCGGGCAGTTGCGGCGTCGAGACGCTCTGCTCGTCGCGCAGCGGCTGGGCCACCATCAACCGCGCCATCAGCAGCGCCCTCGAAGGCGTGACGCTGGCCGACCTGGCCGCGCCGATCCATTTCCCCGCCCCCGCTCGCTCGCCCTTGTTGAATCAAGGCCAGGCGAGCGAAAGCGTCGCGTAAGGAGTTCGACATGGCCGTTTCCCAAGACACCGTCGAAGCCGTTCGCGTCGCCAGCGAGTACAAATACGGCTTCGTCACCGACATCGACGACGACCGCCCGCCCAAGGGCCTGAGCGAAGACACCATCCGCTACATCTCGGCGAAGAAGGAAGAGCCGGCCTGGATGCTCGACTGGCGTCTCGCCGCCTATCGCCAGTGGCTGACGCTGGAAAACCGCGAGCCGCAATGGGCGAAGGTCGAGTTTCCCAAGATCGACTTCCAGGACCTCTACTACTATTCCGCGCCGAAGAAAAAAGAGGCGCTCAAGAGCCTGGACGAAGTCGATCCGGAACTGCTCAAGACCTACGAGAAGCTCGGCATTCCGCTGAAGGAGCAAGAAGCGCTCGCCGGCGTCGCCGTCGACGCCGTGTTCGATTCCATCTCGGTCGCGACCACCTACAAGGCCAAGCTCGCCGAGCTCGGCATCGTCTTCTGCTCCATGTCGGAAGCGGTGCGTGAACATCCCGAGCTGGTGCGCAAATATCTCGGCAGCGTCGTGCCGGTGGCCGACAACTTCTACGCCACGCTGAATTCCGCCGTGTTTTCCGATGGCTCCTTCGTCTATATCCCTAAGGGCGTGCGCTGCCCGATGGAGCTGTCGACCTATTTCCGCATCAACGCCTCCAACACCGGCCAGTTCGAGCGCACCTTGATCGTCGCCGACGAGAACAGCTACGTCAGCTATCTCGAAGGCTGCACCGCGCCGATGCGCGACGAGAACCAGCTCCATGCCGCCGTGGTCGAATTGGTCGCGCTGGAAGGCGCGGAGATCAAATACGCCACCGTGCAGAACTGGTATCCCGGCGACAAGGACGGCAAGGGCGGCATCTACAACTTCGTCACCAAGCGCGGCGCTTGCCGCGGCGCGCGCTCGAAAATCTCCTGGACGCAGGTCGAGACCGGCTCGGCGATCACCTGGAAATATCCAAGCGTGCTGCTCGAAGGCGACGATTCCATCGGCGAATTCTACTCGGTCGCCGTGGTGAACAACCGCCAGCAGGCCGACACCGGCACCAAGATGATCCACATCGGCCGCAACACGCGCTCGACCATCATCTCCAAGGGCATTTCGGCCGGCCATGGCCAGAACACCTATCGCGGCCTGGTGCGCATCCAGCCCAAGGCCGACAAGGCGCGCAACTATACCCAGTGCGATTCGCTGCTGATCGGCCCCGACTGCGGCGGCCACACCGTGCCCTATATCGAAGTGCGCAACCGCTCGGCCCGCGCCGAGCATGAGGCGACCACCTCGAAGATCAGCGACGATCAGCTGTTCTATTGCCGCCAGCGCGGTCTTTCGACCGAAGACGCCGTCTCGGTCATCGTCAACGGCTTCTGCAAGGAAGTGCTGCAGAAGCTCCCCATGGAATTCGCCGTCGAAGCCCAGAAGCTGTTGGGCATCTCCCTCGAAGGCAGCGTCGGTTAACCGGAGCCATTTGAATGTCCGCCCCGCTTCTCGAAATTAAAGACCTGCACGCCAAGGTCGACGGCAAGGAAATCCTGCGCGGCCTGTCGCTGACGCTGGAAGCCGGCCAGGTGCACGCCATCATGGGCCCGAACGGCTCGGGCAAAAGCACCCTCTCCTACGTGCTCGCGGGCCGCGACGGCTACGAAGTCACCGGCGGCTCGGTCCTGTTCAAGGGCCAGGACCTGCTCGCCATGGAGACCGAGGAGCGCGCCCGCGCCGGCGTCTTCCTCGCCCTGCAATATCCGGTCGAGATTCCCGGCGTGCCGAACGCCACCTTCCTGAAATCGGCGGTCAACGCCGTGCGCGCCGCGCGCGGCGAGAACCCGCTCGACGCCATCGAATTCCTCAAGCGCGCCAAGGAAAAGCTCGCCGCGCTGAAGATGGACCAGGCGTTCCTGTCGCGCGCCGTCAACGTCGGATTCTCCGGCGGCGAGAAGAAGCGCAACGACATCTTCCAGATGGCCATGCTGGAGCCAGCGCTCGCCATTCTCGACGAGACGGATTCGGGCCTCGACATCGACGCGCTGCGCGTCGTCTCCGAAGGCGTGAACGCGCTGCGTTCGCCCGAGCGCGCCCTGCTCGTGATCACCCACTATCAGCGCCTGCTCGATTACATCGTGCCGGACAAGGTGCACGTGCTGTCCAAGGGCCGCATCGTCAAGACCGGCGGCAAAGAACTCGCCATCGAGCTTGAAAGCACCGGCTATGCCGGCTTCGCGGCGTGAGGAAGCGGGCATGAGCGGCGCGGTCGCCATTCAGAGTAAAACGATGGGCGTGGCGGACGATTATCTCGGCCAGTATACGGCGCTGCGCCGCAGCCTGCCGGGCGCGGAGCTGCCCTGGCTGGCGAATCTTCGCGACGGCGCGGCGGCGCGTTTCCAGGCGAACGGCCTGCCGACCAGCGCCCTCGAAGCCTGGAAATTCACCCATCTCGACCAACTCGCCAAGCGCGTCTACGCGCCGGCCGAGACCGAAACCGAGGTGACGGCCGAGGAGATCGCCCATTTCCGCTTCGCCGGCCTGTGCGAAATCCTGCTCGTCTTCGTCGATGGCCGCTTTCGCGCCGACCTGTCCGATCCGCAGCTCGGCGACGCCGGCGCGCTGCCGGCCGGCGTCAGCGTCATGAGCCTGGCGCGCGCGCTCGCCAAATCGCCCGAACTGGTGCGCGCGCATCTCGCCGGCCCCGAGGCCGATCCCGCCCAGGCCCTCGCCGCGCTCAATCTGGCGCTGAGCTCGGACGGCGCGGTGATCCATCTCGCCGCCGGCGCCAAGCTGGAGCAGCCGTTGCATCTGCTGCATTTGAGCGGCGCTGACGGCGCGGCCAGCCATCTGCGCCATCTCGTCATCGCCGAAGCGGGCAGCGCCGCCACTATCGTCGAGACCTTCGCCGCCTTGAGCGCCGCGCCCGCCTGGAGCAACACGGTGACGCAGGTCGCCGTCGCCGAGGATGCCGCCGTGCGCCATTACAAGGTGCAGACGGAGAGCGCGGAAGCGACCCACACCAGCGTCAGCGACGTGACGCTCGCCGCCCGCGCGCGCTACGACAGCTTCGCTTTCGCCGCCGGCGGCGCGCTGTCGCGCCACGAAGCGCGCGCCAAACTGACCGGCGACGCGGCGGCCGCCACGCTCGACGGCGTCACGCTCGGCCGCGACCGCCAGCGGCTGGCGCAGCGCACCGACGTCGCGCATCTCGCCAAAAACACGACGCTGTCGGAAACCTACAAAAGCGTGCTCGACGGCCGCGCCCACGGCGCGTTCCTCGGCAAGATCCACGTCGCGCCCGGCGCGCGCGGCACCGACGCGCAGCAGTCGAACCGCAACCTGCTGCTGTCCGACCATGCTGTCGCCGACAGCAAGCCCGAGTTGGAAATCTATGCCGACGACGTGAAATGCGCGCACGGCGCGACCGTCGGCGACCTGGAGCGCGAGCCTTTGTTCTACCTGCGCGCGCGCGGCATCGGCGAGGCCGAGGCCCGCGCCCTGCTGATCGAAGCCTTCGCCGCCGAGCTGATCGACCGCATCGCCGACGAGCCGGCCCGCGCCCATATCCGCAACCAGCTCACGCACTGGCTGGAGCAAAAATGAATACGCAACCCGCCATCATCCCGAACTTCGACGTCGAGGCGCTACGCCAGGAATTCCCGATTCTCGCGCGCGAGATCCACGGCAAGCCGCTCGTGTTCCTCGATTCGGCCGCCAGCGCGCAGAAGCCACGCGTGGTGCTCGACAGCCTGCGCAAGACCTACGAAGAGGAATATGCCAACGTCCATCGCGGCGTCTATTGGCTGAGCGCGACGGCGACCAAGAACTACGAAGGCGTGCGCAAGAAGCTCAAGAGCTACTTCAACGCCAAGGACGAACGCGAATTCGTCTTTACCAAGGGCACCACCGAAGGCATCAACCTGGTGGCGCAGAGCTGGGGCCGCGCGTTTCTGAAGGCCGGCGACGAAGTGCTGATCACCGCGCTGGAGCACCATTCCAACATCGTGCCGTGGCAGATGCTGCGCGACCAGATCGGCATCAAGCTGGTCGTCGCCCCCATCGACCGGAACGGCAACCTGATCTGGGAGGAGTTCGAGAAGCGGCTTTCTGCCAAGACCAAGCTGGTCTCGGTGGCGCATGTCTCGAATGCGCTCGGCACCATCCTGCCGATCGAGAAGATCGTGCGCGCCGGCCATGCCGTCGGCGCCAAGGTGCTGATCGACGGCGCCCAGGGCGCGCCACATACGCGCGTTGATCTGCAAGCGCTCGACGCCGACTTCTACGCTTTCTCCGGCCACAAGCTCTACGGGCCGACCGGCACCGGCGCGCTGTGGGGCAAGAAGGCTCTGCTCGACGCCATGCCGCCCTGGCAGGGCGGCGGCGACATGATCAAGTCGGTGAGCTTCGAGAAAACCGATTACGCCGACGTGCCCGCCAAATTCGAGGCCGGCACGCCGAACATCGCCGACGTCGTCGCCATGGGCGCGGCCATCGACTGGCTCGCCGGCCTGCCGTGGGACGCCATCGAGGCCCATGAGGCCGATGTGCTGGCCTATGGCACCGGCCTGCTCAAGGCCATCCCCGGCCTGCGGCTGATCGGCGAGGCCGACCATAAGGCCGGCGTCATGTCCTTCGTGCTCGAGGGGGTGCATCCGCACGACATCGGCACCATATTGGATCAAGAGGGAGTCGCCGTGCGCGCCGGCAACCATTGCGCCGAACCCGTGATGGAGTTCTTCGGCGTGCCGGGCACCGCCCGCGCTTCCCTCGGCATGTACAGCACCCGCGCGGAGATGGACGCCTTGGCGGCGGCCATCCGCAAGGTGCAGGAGATTTTCGCCTGATGTCCGACCTGCGCGACCTGTACCAGGAAGTGATCCTGGACCATTCGAAGAGGCCACGGAATTTCGGCCCGCTGGAGAGCGCCAATCACGAGGCCAAAGGCCACAATCCGCTATGCGGCGACCGCGTGACCGTGTTCCTGCAGGTCGGCGACAACGGCTTGGTCGGCGACGCGCATTTTCAGGGCTCGGGCTGCGCCATCTCGATGGCCTCGGCCTCGCTGATGACCGAGCTGGTCAAGGGCAAGACGGTCGACGAGGCCAAGGCCCTGTTCGGCAAATTCCACGCCATCGTCACCGGCGAGGACGAGCCGACCGGCACACAAGCGGACAAGGTCAGCGCCGACGACATGGACCGGCTGGAGCCGCTGACCGGCGTGAAGGAATTTCCGATGCGCGTGAAATGCGCCACCCTGCCCTGGCACACGTTCGTCGCCGCATTGGACGACAAGAAAGCCCCCGTGGCGACCGAATGAACGGTGACCGAATGAGTGAAGACGTCAAAACCGAATCCGCCGTCGAACCGCCGGCGCAGAACGACGAGGGCCTGTCGCTGAGCGACAAGGTCGTGCGCGTGCTCAACACGATCCACGATCCGGAAATTCCGGTGAACATCTACGAGCTCGGCCTGGTCTACGACGTCGACGTCGCCCAAGACGGCGAAGTGACCATCACTATGACGCTGACGACGCCGAACTGCCCCGTCGCCGGCTCGATGCCCGCCGAGGTCGAAACCAAGGTCGCCGCCATCGAAGGCGTCACCAAGGCGCATGTGAACCTCGTGTGGGAGCCGACCTGGACGCCCGAGCGCATGTCCGAGGCGGCGAAACTGGAATTGGGTTGGCTGTAAGCCATCAGGAGAGAGCGATGAGCGACATCACTGCCGGCAATGCGAACACGCCGAAGCCCGCGCCCACCGTCAAGCCAGAACGGGCGCGCCCCAAGCCTGTCACGCTGACAGAGGCCGCCGCCGAGCGCGTGCGCCAGATCATCGCCAAGAGCGAGGGCAAGGCCTCGATGCTCAAGATCAGCGTCGATTCGAAGGGCTGCTCGGGTCATTCCTATGTGCTCGATTACGCCAGCGAAGCCGGCCCGCTCGACGAGAAGGTCGAGGACAAGGGCGTGACGATCCTGATCGACCCGAAGGCGGCGCTCTTCATCTTCGGCACCGAGATCGACTACGTCAGCGAAAAGCTGAAGTCCGGCTTCACCTTCAGCAATCCGAACGAAAAAGGCCGCTGCGGCTGCGGCGAGAGCTTCAGCGTCTAGTTCCCGGAACGCGCCGACATTAAGGTCGTTGCCTCCTTAAGAAAGGAGGCCCCATGCCCGAAGGACTCTGGTCGCTCGCCGTCATCGCCGGCCCCATCGCGCTCGCCATCGCCCTCGTGTTCGGCATCGTCCGCTGGCGGCGGCGCACGCCCGCCGAGAAAGCCCGCACCGAGCAAGCCACGCGCGAGAATTATGGCAAAGTGCGCAAGGACTGAGCGAATCGCCGATGCCGCGCGCATCGGTTCATAAAGCGCACCCCCGGATTGAACCTGATGCAACAATCGGCGGGAGAAACGCTGGACATCCCGCCGCCCCGCCTGGAATCTGCGCCATCTTCCATTGACCGCAGCAGGCAGGACCCGGATGGCTTCCGAAACGACGCGCCACACCAGCACCGACGACATTCCGACCGGCCTGACCGACGCGCCCGCGCCGGTCTACGGCTCGGACCATATGGCGCAGCTGCTGCGCGATTTCGGCTTCAAGCACGCTTTCGTCATGCCCGGCTCCAGCTTCCGCGGCCTGCACGATTCGATGGTCAACCATCTGAAGAACGCCGATCCGCAGATCATCCTCGCGCCGCACGAGATGGTCGCCGTCGCCATGGCGCACGGCTATTCCAAGGCGACCAACGATCTCAGCCTTTGCATCCTGCACAATCTCGTCGGCCTGATGAGCGGCTCGATGAGCATCTTCAACGCCTATTGCGACCAGACGCCGATCATGATCCTCGGCGGCAGCGGTCCGGCCAACCCCGACAAGCGTCGCCTGATCGATTGGGCCCATAGCGCCGGCACGCAGAGCGAGTTGGTGCGCTCCTTCGTCAAATGGACCGACGAGCCGCCGACCCTGCAGGCCACCTTCGATTCGCTCGCCCTCGCCCAGCGCAAAGCGATGACCGCGCCGCGCGGTCCCGTCTATCTCTCGATCGACGCCGACGTGCAGGAAGACGAAGCGCCGGGCGTGACATTGCCCAAGGTCCGCGCGGCCCGCGACGCCGCGCCGCCGCCGATCCATCCGAACGTCGACGCGCTCGAAGCGGTCGCGCAGGCGCTGGTCGCCGCCAAGCTGCCGCTGATCATCGGCGGCCGCTTCGGCCTCGACGCCGCCGTCACCGCGCCGCTCACCGAGCTGGTCGAGCTGACCGGCGCGGCCTATCAGGACGACCGCAACATCGTCTGCCTCGCCAGCACCCATCCGCAGAACCTCAACGGCGACAAGAAGCTGCGCGGCGAAGCCGACCTGATCGTCGCCTTCGACTGCCAGGACCGCGTCTCGCTGATGAAGCGCAGCAGCGACCGCAGCGCCGTCGGCAAGGCCGCGACGCTGTCCGATGGCGCGAAGCTCGTCGACATTTCGATGAACGACTTTTTCGGCAATTCCTGGACCTACTTCGCCGGCCCGCTGCCCGAGATCGACATCCAGATCCATGCCGATCCGCTGACCACGCTGCGCCTGCTATTGGCGCGCGTCAAAGCGCTGAAGCCGAAGGCCGCGCCCGAGCGCGTCAAGGCGTTGGCCGCGCGCCACGACGCCATGGTCAAAGCCAAGCGCGACAAGGCCGAAAAGCAATGGGGCCAAACGCCGATCCTGCTCGAACGCATGACCCACGAGCTTTACGAGACCGTGCGCGATGACGATTGGCATCTCGTGGTGCGCAACCACCGCAGCTGGTGCGACGCCCATTGGCCGATCGACCGCGCCGGCCGCTATCTCGGCGGCGACGGCGGCGGCGGCGTCGGCTACGGCGCGGGCGCGGCGGTCGGCGCGGCCCTGGCGCTCAAGGGCACCGGCGCGCTGCCGGTCGCCATCGTCGGCGACGGCGATTATCTCATGAGCATCGGCGCGCTATGGACGGCCGCGCATTACGAGATCCCGCTGCTGCTGGTGATCGCCAACAACCAGACCTGGGGCAACGACGAGGTGCACCAGCGCGAAGTGGCGCATCAGCGCCAGCGGCCGGTGGAGAACGCGCATATCGGCTTGCGCATGGCCGACCCGGGCGTCGATCTGACCGCCAGCGCCAAGAGCTTCGGCGTGTGGGCCAAAGGGCCGATCAGCGATCCCGATCAGCTCAAGGCGGTGTTCGCCGAAGCGGCGGCGGTCGTGCGCGGCGGCAAGCCCGCCATCGTCGAAGTGCGCACCGCGCTACGTTGATGGATTAAGCGGAGAGCCGCTCCGGCAGCGGCTCTCCGGCGCGCCAATCGAGCGCCGAGGCCGGCAAGGCTTCGAGCGCGCGCATCATCACCTCGACGCCGGCCGTGTCCAGCACCGCGCCTTCGGTCAGGATGCGCCGCCAAGTCCGCGCGCGCGGCGCGCCGTTGAACAGGCCGAGGATGTGGCGCGTCATATGGCGCAGAAACGTGCCCTTCTCGCGCTCGGTCTGCGCGTAAAGCATGAATTTTTCCATGATCTCGCGCCGCGACGGCACGGGCGCCGACGTCTCGCCGAACACCAGCCGGTCGGCTTCGGCCAGCATGTAAGGCGTCTCGTAAGCGCCACGACCGATCATCACGCCATCCACGACGCGCAGATGCTCCAGCGCCGCGTCGAGCGAGCGCACGCCGCCGTTGAGGATGAACTCGTAATCCGGGAAATCGGCCTTGAGCCGCGCCACGGTCGGATAGGACAGCGGCGGAATTTCCCGGTTCTCTTTCGGGCTGAGGCCCGAGAGCCACGCCTTGCGCGCATGGACCGTGAAACTGGTCACGCCCGATTCGCCGACCGTCGCCACGAAATTTTGCAGCGCCTCGTAGCTGTCGGCCTCGTCGACGCCGATGCGATGCTTCACCGTGACGGGAACGGCGACGGCGGCGCGCATGGCGGCGAGGCAGTCGCGCACCAGTTCCGGCTCGAGCATCAGGCAGGCGCCGAAGCGGCCCGACTGCACGCGGTCGCTCGGGCAGCCGCAATTGAGGTTGATCTCGTCGTAGCCGAATTGTTCGCCGATTTTCGCCGCTTCAGCCAAGGCGGCCGGATCGGACCCGCCGAGCTGCAAGGCCACCGGATGCTCGGCCTGATCGTAGCCGAGCAGTTTGGCGCGGTCGCCGCGCAGGATCGCCTGAGCGGTGATCATCTCCGAGTAAAGCAGCGTGCGCGCCGAGATCAGGCGCAGGAAGAACCGGCAATGGCGGTCCGTCCAATCCATCATCGGCGCGACGGAAAGGCGTCGCGATAAGGGGGCGGCGGGGGCGTTCATGCCGGCAATATAGCAGATTGGCTCCGCGCCCCGCGACCGGCTATAAGCCGCGCATGTCTCCCATCCCGCTCCTGTTCCTGCCCGGCCAGCTTTGCGACCAACGCCTATGGCGCGATCCGGCCGCCGTGCTGGCGGACGTCGCCGCGCCGATCTTCGGCGATCTCAGCCGCGACGATTCGATCGCCGCCATGGCCGCTCGCGTTCTCGCCGAGGCGCCGCCGCGCTTCGCGCTGGCGGGACTTTCCATGGGCGGCTATGTGGCGCTGGAGATCATGCGCCAAGCCCCCGAGCGCGTGTTGCGCCTCGCCCTCCTCGACACCACCGCCCGGCCCGAGAACCCGGCACGCGCCACGCTGCGCCGCGCCGACATGAGCGCGGTCAGCCTCGCCGGCGAAGCCCATCGGCGCTTCGCCGGCATCACCCCGCGCCTCTTGCCGCAATTCATCCACGCCAGCCGCCTCGCCGAACCGGTGGCGCAGGAGGTGATGGACATGACGGCGCGCGTCGGCCCCGAGGTCTATCTGCGCCAGCAGACGGCGATCCTCGCCCGCGCCGATTCGCGCCCGACCTTGGCCGCTATCGAGGTGCCGACATTGATCGGCGTCGGCGAGAGCGACGCGGTGACGCCGCCGCGCCTGGCCGAGGAGATGGCCGCCGCCATCCCCGGAGCCAAACTGCATGTCTTCGCCCGTTGCGGCCACTTGCCGCCGATGGAAGACCCCGCTGGCACCGCAGCGCTCTTGCGCGCCTGGCTTGGCGCTTAATCGACTGTTTTCATTGCCGAATAGGGCATCGTTGACAGCCGCGCCGCCCCGGCTATTCTGCTTGAAGAATTAGCTTTGTAAGCAAGGCTTTTTTGACTGGTCCGTTTTGGACCGATTGATGATGCAATGGGGCGCGTCCCCGGCACTGCGGAGTTTCCATGTCCCTGCCCCAGACCCTCGACACGCGCTTCCGTTCGGCGCTCAAGCGCATGGCCGCCGCCGGCCGCCTCAAGACCTACGACAAGCCGGTCGACGTGAAGCTCGAGATCGCCGCGATCTTGAAGAAGCTCGACGGGCAAGAGTCGATCTACTTCCCGAAGGTGACGGGCTTCGACATGCCGGTGGTCGGCAATTTCCTCTCCTGCCGCGAGAATTGCGAAGCCGCCTTCGGCACCGACTACAACGGCATCCGCCAATTGATCGGCCGCGCGCTCGGCAATCCGCAGCCGCCCAAGCTGGTCAACCACGCCCCCGCGCAGGAAGTGGTGAAGACCGAGAACATCGATCTGCTCGCCATGCTGCCGGCGCTGCACCACACGGCGAACGATCCCGGCCGCTACCTCACCTCCGGCATCGTCATCGTCAAGGATCCCGACACCGGCGTCTACAACGCCTCCTATCACCGCGTGCAGTTGCTCGGCGGCAACCGCGGCGCGATCAAGCTCGATTTCGGCCGCCATCTGCGCGCCGCCTTCGACCGCGCCAAGGCCAAGGGCGAGCCGCTGCCCATCGTCATGTGCATCGGCGCCGACATCGCGCTGCATTACACCGCCGCCACCATGGGCTCGCAGATGCCGGAAAGCGCCGACGAATTGGCCGTCGCCGGCGGCCTCGCCGGCGCGCCGCTGTCGGTCGTCAAAGCCATCACCAACGATCTGCTGGTGCCGGCCGAAAGCGAGATCGTGCTCGAAGGCGTGATCAAGACCGACGAAGTGATCAACGAAGGCCCGTTCGGCGAATTCGTCGGCTCGCTGTCGCCGGAAGGCGACGCGCCGATCATGGAGATCGCCGCCGTCACCCATCGCGCCAAGCCGATCTATCACGCGATCAACGGCTACGGCCGCGAGACGATCATGCTGCGCAAATACGTGCTGGAAGCCAGCCTGCTGAAAGTGCTGACCGCCGCGATTCCCATCGTCATCGATGCCGACATGACCGCCGGCGGCTTGCACCGCTTCCATGCCGTGATCCAGGTAAAGAAGGGCACGCCGCAGCACGAAGGCTTGCAGCGCAACGCCATCCTCGCCGCCTTCGGCGCGCTGAAGGACCTCGACATGGTCATCGCGGTGGACGAGGACATCGACCTGCGCGATCCGGCCGACGTCGAATACGCCCTGGCGACGCGCATGGAAGCTTCCAAAGACCTGATCGTCATCCCCGGCGCGCGCGGCCACGAATATGTCCGCGCCAGCAACGAAGGCATCCGCGCCAAGCTCGGCATCGACGCCACCGTGCCCTTGGAGCAGAAGGCCCGCTTCGCCCGCGCCAAGTTCGCAGCCACCCCCGTCACCGCCGCCGACCTCGGCGCCGCGCCGAGCGCCAAGCTGCTCGACTGAGCCACCCCGCCGAGCGATTTTCCGCCACCCAGCCCGCATCTTCGGATGCGGGCTTTTTTCTTGCCCCGAGGAAAGCAGAACGGCCGGGCAGATGCCCGTTCCGCAGGCGAAATTAGTTAACTAACTTTATTATTTTTCTTTGATAGTTCCGGCGGAGCGGCCTACCCTGGCGGGCATGAACCTCGCTTCGCGAACGGCGCGCGACTTTGCGCCGTCGCCCTCGCTGATCGGAGCCGAACCATGACCGTCCGCCACCCCCTTCTCGCCGCCGCCGGCGCGTTCTGCGCTTTCGCCGCCTCCGCCGCCTTCGCGCAAAGCCAGCCGCCTGCCGACCCGTTCTACAAAGGCAAGGCGATGGTCATCACCTCGCCGTCCGCAGTCGGCAGCTCCTACGATCTCTACGGCCGCATGCTCGCCCGCCATATGCCGAAGCACATCGCCGGCGCGCCGACCATGACGGTGCAGAACATGCCGGGCGGCGGCGGCATCGTGCAGACCAACCATCTCTACAACGTCGCGCCGAAGGACGGCTCGCTGTTCGGCGTGATGAACCAGACCGTCAGCCTGGAGCAGGCGCTCGGCGACGGCGCGAAATACGACATCGCCAATTTCGGCTGGATCGGCCGTCTCAAGGCGTCGACCGGCCTGGTCATGCTCTATCACACCTCGCCGACCAAGAGCCTCGAAGACATGAAGACCGTGGAGACGCTGTTCGGCTCGAACGGCAAAGCCTCGCAGGCGACCATGATCCCGACCTTGCTGCGCACCGTGCTCGGCTACAAGACCAGGGTGGTTCTCGGCTATCCCGGCGCGGCCGACATCTTCCTCGCCATGGAGCGCGGCGAAGTGCATGGCCGCACCGGGGCGATCGAGACGGTGACGACGACCCGGCCGCAATGGCTGGAGAATAAGCATGTGCTATTCGTCACCGAACTGAGCATGGAGAAAGAGGCCAGCGTGCCCGGCATCAAGCTGATGCGCGATCTGACCGACGATCCGGAGAAGAAGGCGATCCTCGATTATGTCGGCGCCTACACGATCTTCGGCGCGACCTTCGCCGTGCCGCCGAACGTCCCGGCGAACCGCCTCAACATCCTGCGCCGCGCCTTCGACGCGACGATGAAGGATAAGGAATTCCTCGAAGAGATCGAGCGCAACAAGATCGGCTTCGCGCCCGAGACCGGCGAATACGTCCAGAAGGTCGCGCAGGATTTCTCGTCCGCGCCGGCCGATCTCGTCGAGAAAGTCAAAAAAGCGCTGGAATACTAAGCGCGCGATCCGCCTGGGAACGAGGAACAGCATGACCGACGTCTATCGCCAGATCATCGACCACCCGGCCGCTTGGACCAACGAAACGCTCGGCGGGGCCGATCCGCTGAAGGTCCGCCTGAGCGAAGCGCACCTTCAGGCCATCGAAGAACTGATCGCCAAGACCCGCCGCCTGCCGACGCAAGAGGTGACGCGCGCCGATTGGGACCATCCGGCGCTCAACGGCTTCCTGCGCGCGCAGTTCGAGGAGATCCAGAACGGCAAGGGCGCGGTGATCATCCAGGGCATGACGCGCGACCGCTTTTCCGAGGAGGACATGGAGCGCGCCTATTGGGGCTTCGGCACCCATTGGGGCATCGCCGCGACGCAAAGCGCCTTCGGCGACAAACTCGGCCGTGTGAAAAACACGCCGGTCGGGCCGGAGAACCCCACCGCCCGCGCCTACCGCTCGGACGACGAGCTGAAGCCGCACACCGACAGTTTCGAGATCGTCGGCCTGCTGTGCCTGCAAAAAGCGCCCGAGGGCGGCTATAGCCAGCTCGTCAGCTCGCTCGCCATCCATAACGTGATGCTCAAGACGCGTCCCGATCTCTTGGAAGCGCTCTATCGCGGCTTCCCCTACTCGACCTCCGAGGCGGCCAAGACCGACGAGCCGGTGACGCCGGGCCCCGTGCCGGTTTTCGCCCAGGTCGACGGGGTGGTCAGCGGCCGCTTCGTGCGCAACCATATGCGGCGCGCCGCCAAGCATCTCGGCACGCCGATCCCGGCCGATCTGGAAGAGGCGATGGACCATTTCGAGGCGCTATCGACGCGCCCCGACCTGACGCTGAATTTCCTGCTCGAGCCCGGCGAAATGCTGATCTTCAACAATTTCACCACCCTGCACGCGCGCGACAACTTCAAGGACAGCGAGACGCAGAAGCGCCACCTGCTCCGCATGTGGCTCGACGTGCCGAACGGCCGCAAGGCGATTCCGGCTTACGACTGGCAGGCGCAAGGCTATAAGAAGGCGGGCGCCGGCAAGCTGAAGGCGACCGCCTGATCTCCCGTTCGCAGGATTGCACCAGATGAAAACCAGCGTTGGCAAGACCAAGCCGCTCGTCGCCCAAAAGGCCGCCTCTCCGCAGAAGACCGTGACGAAGAAAGAGCTGCTCGCCAAGGGCAGCGACGCCAACTTCCGCCAGTTCATCCACGACATGTTCGCCTTTTCGGTGCGCATGCAGGAAGTGCGCAACCGCTTCGGCGCCTTCATCGGCGTCAGCGGCAGCCAATACATCATCCTGGTCGCCGTCTCCCACCTCCAAGGCAAGCAGGGCGTCGGCGTCAACGTCATCGCCAAGCACCTGCAACTCAGTTCGGCCTTCATCACCATGGAGATCAGCAACCTGGTGAGCGCCGGCCTGGTCGACAAGGCGACCGACCCGACCGACCGCCGCCGCGTGCGCCTGATGCTGAGCGCCGAAGGCAAGCGCCGGCTCGAAGATTTGAAGACGGTGCAGGCGCCGGTCAACGACGCGATCTTCGCCAGCCTGACGCGCGACGAGTTCGATACCTTGCGCGACATTCAGGGCCGCCTGGTGCAGCACAGCGCCGAAGCGTTGGCGCTGCTCGATTTCTACGCCGCGAAAACCGGCACCTACGGCGACTGAGGAAGCGCCGGATATCCGTTCCATCGGCAAGGGGGAAACTGCCATGAACGACACGCTCAAGACGATTCGCGCCGCCGCTCTCGGCCTCTCGCTCGGCGGCGCGCTGCTCGCGTCCGCCGCCCACGCGCAAAGTCCCGAAGCTTTCTTCAAAGGCAAGACCGTGACCATCCGCGTCCATACCGGACCGGGCGGCTCCAACGACTTCTACGCTCGCGCCTTCGCGCGCCATCTGCCGGAGCACATCCCGGGCGCGCCGGCCGTTTTGGTGCAGAACATGCCCGGCGCCGGCGGCAAGCTGCTCGCCAACCACATCTACCGCATCGCGCCGAAGGACGGCACCGCCATCGGTAGCCTCAACCAGACGCTCGGCCTCGACCAGCTGTTCAGCGACGGCGTCGAATACGACACCGGCAAATTCAACTGGATCGCCCGCGTCGTGCCGACCACCGGCTTCGTCATGGTCTATCACACCGCGCCGACGACGACGCTGGAAGGCATGAAGACCACCGAGCTGATCTTCGGCGCGCAGGGCAAGGGCTCGCAAACCTACATGACGCCGATCATCATGCGCACTCTGCTCGGCCTCAAGACCAAGGCGGTGCTCGGCTACAGCAGCTCGCCGGAAATCTACCTCGCCATGGAGCGCGGCGAGCTGCACGCGCGCACTGGCGCGATCGAGACGGTGCTGTCGAGCAAGCCCGAATGGCTGACCAACGGCACACTCAAGATCATCGGCGAGCTGAGCCTGGAGAAAGAATCCTCCATGCCCGGCGTGCCGCTGCTCACGTCGCTGGTCAAAGACGACGAGAGCCGCCGGATCATGGAACTGGTCGCGTCCTACACCTCGCTCGGCATCTCCTACGCCCTGCCGCCGGACGTGCCGGCCGACCGCGTCGCCGCCATGCGCAAGGCGTTCATGGCAACGATGGCCGATCAGCGCTTCGCCGACGAGATGGGCAAGAGCAAGATGGACATCAAGCCGGCGACCGGCGAGGAGATGCAGGCGCTCGCCGCCAAATTCTCCAGCGTCTCGCCCGATCTGGTCGAAAAGACCAAAAAAGCCCTCGAATGGTGAGGACGGAGCCTTAGAGCATGGCCACGCGTAACGGCGGCGAGATTCTCGTCGATGCCCTTCTCGCCCACGGCGTCGACCGCGCTTTCGGCGTGCCCGGCGAAAGCGCCTTGCCGCTCTACGACGCGTTGCTGAAGAACGCCAACCGCCTGCAATTCGTCACCTGCCGCCATGAGGCGAGCGCCGCCCACATGGCGGAGGCGGACGGCAGGATGCGCGGCGGTCCCGGCGTCTGCATGGTCAGTCGCGGCCCCGGCGCGATGCACGCCGCCATCGGCGTGCACACGGCGCAGCAGAACTCCGGCGGATTGGTGCTGCTGGTCGGCCAGGTGCCGCGCGCCGAGCGCGGCCGCGAGGCTTTCCAGGAGATGAACTACGAGGCGGTCTTCGGCGGCATGACCAAATGGACCGCCGAGATCGACGACACCGCGCGCATCCCGGGCATGGTCGCCAAGGCGTTTCACATCGCCGCCAGCGGCCGTCCCGGCCCTGTCGTGCTGTCGATTCCCGAGGATGTGCTCGACGAGCTGAGCGCCGCCGCCGACGTCGCGCCGCTCGTCATCGAACGGCCGGCGCCGCGCGCGGACGAGATCGCCAAGCTGCAAGCGATGCTGCAACAGGCCGAACGGCCGATCCTCGTCATCGGCGGGCCGGGCTGGACGCCGCAAGCTGCCGCCGACATCAAGGCGTTCGCCGCCGCCAACGAGTTGCCCATCGTCTGCGCCTTCCGCTCGCAAGGCATCGTCGAGGACGGCTTCGCCCATTTCGTCGGCGACCTCGGCTTCGCGATGAACGCCAAGCTCGCGGCGCGCGTCAAAGCCGCCGACCTGCTGATCGTCGTCGGCGAACGGCTGTGCGATGCGACGACGCAAGGCTACAGCCTTTTGACTCCCCCCAAGCCCGCGCAGACGCTGATCCACATCTACGCTGACAAAGCCGAATTGGGCCGCGTCTTCGAGGCCGCGCTGCCGATCCATGCCGGCGCGGCCGAGGCCGCCGCCGCGCTCAAGACTGTGAAGGTTTCGCCGCCTGCCGCCTGGACAGAGACGCGCCTCGCCATGCGCGCCGAATACGACGCTTACCGCACGCCCGGCGAACGGCGCGGCAAGGTCGACATGGCGCGCGTCGTCAGCTGGCTCGGCGAACGCCTGCCGGATGACGCCATCGTCGCCAACGGCGCGGGCAATTACTGCATCTGGGTGCATCGCTATTACCGCTATCGTGGCTTCGGCACGCAGGCGGCGACCAAGGGCGGCGCGATGGGTTATGGCTTCCCCGCCGCCATCGCCGCCAAGCTGCGCCATCCCGAGCGCGCCGTGGTCGCCTTCGCCGGCGACGGCTGCTTCGCCATGGCCATGGCCGAGCTCGCCACGGTGGCGCAACAGAATCTGCCGCTCGTGATCATCGTGGTGAACAACGGCATCTACGGCGCGATCCGCTACCACCAGGAAATCCACTTCCCCGGCCGCGTCTCCGGCACCGATCTGGAGAATCCCGATTTCGCCGCCCTCGCCCGCTCCTTCGGCCTCGCCGGCGAATTGGTCGAGGACGACGCCGACTTCCCCGCCGCGTTCGAGCGCGCGATGGCCTCCGGCAAGCCGGCGCTGATCGAAGTGCGCGTCGATCCCGAATTGATCACCCCGGACAAGAAAATCGCCGATTTGCGGGCGCTTCAGAAGGTTTAGGCGATAAAACGATAGGTCGCGCCGAATGGCGCGGCTGATGCCTGCGCCCTAAACTTCGGGCACTTTTCGAGCCGCCGGCCGTTCCTGTCCGGTGCTTCCCCGTCTGACTGGAGATCGTCATGCCCAAGACCATCGGCGTGATCGTCGGCAGCATCCGCGCCGAATCGATCAACCGCAAGTTCGCGAAAGCCCTGGAGAAACTCGCGGGCGACCGCCTCGCCTTCAAATATCTCCGCATCGACAACCTGCCGCTGCATTGCCAGGACCTCGAGGCCAACATGCCCGAAGCCCCCGCGCAGCTGAAGAAGGACATCGCCGCCGTCGACGGCCTGCTGTTCGTGACGCCGGAATATAACCGCTCGATCCCCGGCGTGCTCAAGAACGCCATCGACTGGGCGTCGCGCCCCTACGGCAAGAATTCCTTCGCCGGCAAGCCGGGCGCGCTGTGCGGCACGTCGATGGGCGGCCCCGGCACGGCCATGGCGCAACAGCATCTGAAGAACATCATGCTGTATCTCGACATCGCCGTGCTCGGCCAACCGGAGGTCTACCTTCAGTTCAAGCCGGACCTGATCGACGCCGACGGCAACATCGCCAACGAAGACACCAAGAAGTTCCTCTCGGGCTTCATGGACAAATACGTCGCCTGGGTCGAGAAGCTCGCGCGCTAAGCCGCTGACCACCAGCACCCGACCATGGCCCCCGCTGCGGCAAATCGCAGCGGGGGCCATGTTTTTTACGACCGATTCTAGCGCCGGGCGCGCCCGGCGAGCCGGGTCAGCGTCTCGGCGGCGTAGAGCGCCAGCCCGAGGGCGATGAACAGCTCGACATATTCCGAAGCGTCCCACATCCGCACGAAGCGGCCGCCGAGCGCGAGAAACATCGGTTGCGCCACCAGGACCACCGCCGCCGAGGCGGAGAATAGCGCGGCTTCGGCTCCGGCGCGCCGCTCCAGCGCCGCCTTGAGATAGCAGGCGAGAACGGCCAGCGTCAGCGTCACGAACATCTGCGACGCCATGAAATTCCACTCGTTGTAGTTGAAGGCGGCCCACGGCGCGCTGACGGCGAACACCGCCCGGCTCGGCAGGAAATCGGCCAGCAGGTCGAACAGGCGGTTGCGCGGCGCCGTATCGACGGCGAACGGCAGGAGAATCAGGCAGGCGAACATAACCGCCTTGTGGGTCTGGCCGATGACGATGCTGTGCATGTTGTGCAGGTTCATCTCCTGCTGCTGGTTTTCGGCAAACAGGGCCGGCGTGGCGATGCCGAACACCCGCTGCATCCAGGAAATCTCCTCCATGCCCATGACGAACAGCGCCAAGGCCAGCAGCGCGCAGAGGCCGAGCGCCACGCGGCGGCGTAGGTCGCGCCCGGGCGAGCGCCAGATCCAGCGGAAGGCGAGGATAAAGCCGGCGCTGGCCGCCAGATGCAGCAGCGCCGACAGCCATTCGAGCGGCCGATCCTCCAGAGCGAGACGGTTGAACAGGCCGGCGTCGAAGGCGAACAAGGCCGCGCTCGCCGCCGCGAGCAGCAACATCGCCCAGGCCGCCGCGCGCTGCGGCGGCGTCAAGTTCGCGCGCTCGATGGCCGCATCGGCCGGGCGCAAGAGATACATGCCGGCGACGATCAGCGCCGACAGCAGGGCCGCGACGAGGAACCGGCCGGCGTAATAAGCGCCGAAGAATGGCGGCTGGCGCATCCCGAGCTGGGTCTCGCCGAGCGTCTTGTATTCGTAAAGCGAGAAGGCGACGAACAGGGCCAACGTCAGCCCCAGAGTCAGGCCGAGACAGAGGAAGTAGCGCGGCGCGGCGCGGTCCCGAAAGGCCGCCTCGCCGCGCCCATGCACTTGCCCCACCGACATGATCCCCTCCCTGGCCCGTTATCCGGTTCCTTGACAGATTGGTTACAACCGGATGACCTGCGGAGAACGTGACTTTTTTTCGTCTTTCGCATCGCGGACGGTTCCCCCTCGGGCAAAGGCAAAAAAACCCGTAGTCCTTGTCGGCTGGCGGGGACAAGATTCGTCCTTAGGGAAGAATTCAGCAGCCAGCCGGCTGCGCATCCAGGGAGGTGCGAATGCGCGTGATGGTGATCGTCAAGGCGACCAAGGACAGCGAAGCGGGCATCATGCCCAGCCCGGAACTCTTCGAAGCCATGGGCAAATACAATGAGGAACTGACCAAGGCCGGCATCATGAAGATGGGCGACGGCCTCAAGCCCTCCTCCCACGGCAAGCGCGTCGCCTTCGACGGCCCGAGCCGGACGGTGATCGACGGCCCCTTCGCCGAGACCAGGGAACTGATCGCCGGCTTCTGGCTATGGGAGGTCAAGGACATGGCCGAGGCCGTGGCCTGGGTGAAGCGGTGCCCCAACCCGATGCCCGGCCCGAGCGAGATCGAAATCCGCCCGTTCTACGAGATGGAGGATTTCGGCGAGGTCATCACGCCGGAACTGACCGAACTGTTCGAGCGCAGCCGCAGCTAGTCGAGTTGGAGGACCTGCGCCTTGAGATAGGCGCTCTCCGGCAGCAACGGATGGACCGGATGGTCCGGGCCGGCCCCGGCCGAGCGGATGACCCGCGCGGTGCGGCCGGCCGCGCCGACGCCCTTGGCGACTTCTTCGGCGAAGCGGCCCGGCTCCATATTGTGCGAGCAGGAGGCGACGAACAGGAAGCCGCCCGGCTCGACCAGATTGGCTCCGAGGCGCGCGACCTTGCGATAGCCCTTGGCCCCGGTGGCGAGGTCCTTCTGCGATTTGACGAAGGCCGGCGGATCGCAAATCACCACGCCGAAGCGCTCGCCGGCACCCTGCAAATTCTCAAGCTCTGAGAAAGCCTCGCCTTTCAAAGTTTTGAATTTGCTAAGAACTTTATTGGCATCAGCGGCTTTCTCAGCAAGTGCCAAGGCCGCCTCCGAGCGGTCGCAGGCGACGACTTCGGTCGCCCCCGCCACCGCCGCCTGCACGGCGAAACCGCCGGCATAGGAATAGACGTCGAGCACGCGCCGACCTTTGGCGAGCCCGGCCATGAACGCGCGGTTGTCGCGCTGGTCGAAGAACCAGCCGGTCTTCTGGCCCTCGGCCAAGTCGGCGAAGAATTTGACGCCATTCTCCTCGAGCTTGAGCGGGCTCGGCAGCTTGCCCTTAGCGACTTCGACGCCGCGCGCCAGCCCTTCCTGCTCGCGCGCCGAGGAATCGTTGCGCAGCATGACGGTCTTGGGCGCGATGACCTCGTCGAGCGCCGCCAGCAACGGCTCGCGCAGCCGGTCCATGCCGGCCGAGTTCATCTGGCAGACGAGCACATCGCCGTAACGGTCGATGACTAGGCCCGGCAGGCCGTCCGCCTCGGCATGGATCAGCCGGTAATAGGGCTTGGCGTAGAGCGCCTGGCGCAGCGCCAGCGCCTTGGCCAGCCGGTCGGCGAGAAACGCCTGGTCGATGGTCGCCTTGGCGTCGCGGGTCAGCAGACGGATGGCGATCAGGCTGCGCGGGTTGAACAGGCCGAGCCCGAGCGGCTCGCTGCTCGGCGCATCGAGCCGCACCACGCTGCCCGCCGGCAGGGCCTTGGCCTCCGGCGTCATGACGATCTCGTTGGAATAGACCCAGGGGTGGCCAAAACGGGCGCGTTTATCGCGGCCATTCTGCAAACGGATCATCGGGACTTTGGCGGCGGACATGACGCGGGCTCGCTGAACGGGAGGGGCGCGCATCAATGCCGGGCGCGCCCGCCGGATGCAAGGCCGACCGCGCGGGCCGACTGGAATAAGCGAGGCTTATAGTTAATGCGTCACTTTAAGTAATAGATTTAATCAAATTATTACAGATAGTTGGGGTCTATTTCTTAGATATCGCCGCGCAACGACCGCCAGGCTTTCAAGGCGCGTTCGCGGCCGCCCTCATGCTCGACGATGGGTTTGGGATAGGTCTTGCCGAGCGTCACCCCGGCGGCGCGCAACTCGATGTCCGAGGCTTTCCAGGGCGCGTGGATGAGCGGCGGCGGCAGTTTCGTCAGTTCCGGGACCCATTGAGCGACATACTCGCCCTTGGGGTCGAACTTCTCGCCCTGGAGCATGGGATTGAACACCCGGAAATAGGGCGCGGCATCGGCGCCGCAGCCGCCGATCCACTGCCAGCTCGCGGCGTTGTTGGCGAGATCGGCATCGACCAACGTGTCCCAGAACCATGCCTCCCCCGCCTGCCAGGGCAGCAGCAGATGCTTCACCAGGAACGAGCCGACGATCATCCGCACCCGGTTGTGCATCCAGCCGGTCGCCCAGAGCTGGCGCATCCCGGCATCGACGATGGGATAGCCGGTCCGCCCCTCCTGCCAGGCTTTCAGATCGCCCGCCGCGTTGCGCCAGGGAAAGGCGGCGAAGCTCGGCTGAAGCGGCTCCTGCGGCAAGGTCGGGTAGTGATACAGCAGGTGGTAGGAAAACTCGCGCCAACCGACTTCCTTGAGGAAGGTCGCGGCCGACTTGGCCGAGACTTGGTCGGCGTCAGCCAGGGCCTGCACCCGGTGCCAGATCTGGCGCGGCCCGATCTCGCCGAAATGCAGGTGCGGCGACAGGCGCGAACTGCCGTCGATGTCCGGCCGGTTGCGCAAGCTATCGTAATCGTCGAGCGCGACCTTGAGGAAACCGTCGAGCCGGTCGTGCGCGCCCGCCTCGCCCGGCCGCCAGGCGGCGCGCAGACCGCCCGCCCAGTCGGGTTTGGCCGGCAGCAGCCCCCAGGCGTCCAGCGCGTCGCTCGCCGGCCAGCGGCTCGGCACTGTCATCGCTTTCGGCGCGCGGCACGGCCGGCGCGGGCGCCGCGAGGCAGGTTTTCCAAAACGGCGTGAAGACCCGGTAAGGGCCGCCGCCGGTCTTGCCGCCACCAGTTTTAATCGTCCAGGGTTCGAACAGCAGGCCGGCATTGAAGCTTTCGACGCGCAGGCCGCGCGCCGCGATGGCGCTTTTGATCGCCGTGTCGCGCGCCACCGCCCAGGGCTCGTAGAGCCGGTTCCACAGCAACATGCCGGCGCCGGTCTCGTCGATCAGCCGTTCGAGCACGCGCTCGGCCGGTCCTTCGCGCAGGACGAGGCGGCTGCCGCGCGCTTCGAGGTCGGCGGCGAGCGCCGCCAGACTGTGATGCAGCCACCACAGGCTCGCGCCGCCCCTCTTCCAGTCGCCCGGCGCTTTGGTGTCGTGGATATAGACCGGCACGACCGGCGCGCCCGCATCGACGGCGGCGGCCAAGGCGGGGTTGTCGGCGAGGCGGAGATCCTGGCGGAACCAGACGATGACGGGGGCGGTCATGTGCTCGTTACGCTCCGCGCGCGGTCCAGGATCAGAGCCCGAGCTTGGCGGCGGCCAGATCGGCCAGCGCCAGCGACGAGGTCAGGCCCGGCGATTCGATGCCGTAGAGATTGATCAGTCCCGGCACGCCATGGGCCTCCGGCCCCTGGACGATGAAATCGGCCTGGGCCTTGTCGGTCGGACTTTGCACCTTCGGCCGGATGCCGGAATAGCCGGGCTGCAACGCGCCGTCCGGCAGGCCCGGCCAATAGGTGCGGATGGCGGCGTAGAAGCTGTCGCCGCGCCGCGGATTGACCACATAGTCGAGCGGATCGCCATCGCGGCAATCGAGCCATTCCACGTCTGGGCCGAATTTCGCCTGCCCCGCCATGTCGAGCGTCAGATGCACGCCCAGCCCCGCCGTTTCCGGCGCGGGATAAATCAGCCGCGAGAACGGCGAGCGTCTGGCCAGGGTGAAGTAATTGCCCTTGCAGTAATAATTGGCCGGCACCGTCTCCGGCGCGAGGCCGGCGATCTTGCGCGCGAGCATCGGCGCGGTTAGGCCGGCGCTGTTCACAACGATCCGGCAATTCAACCGCATCGGGCTGTCGCCGCCCACGTTGAGCAGGATGCCGCCCTCTACGACCGCGCCCCCCGTCACCGGGCTGTTGAACGCGATCATCGCGCCGCGCGCCTCCGCCTCGCCCTGATAGGCGAGCATCAGGCCGTGGCTGTCGATGATGCCGGTCATCGGCGAATGGAGCGCGCCGACGCAGGACAGCGCCGGCTCCATCGCCTTGGCCTCGGCGGCCTCGATCCAATGGACCTCCGCCGCGCCATTGGCGTGCGCTTTCTGGCGCAGCCCTTCGAGCGCCGCCATCTGCGCTTCGTCGGTCGCGACGATCAGCTTGCCGCAGCGCCGGTGCGCGACGTTGTGGCTGGCGCAATAGTCGAACAGGCGGCGGCTGCCCTCGACGCAGAGCCGGGCCTTGAGACTGTCCTTAGGATAGTAGATGCCAGCGTGGATCACCTCGCTGTTGCGCGAACTGGTGCCGGTGCCGATGGCGTCGGCCGCTTCCAGCACGATCACCTCGCGGCCCGCCAAGGCCAAAGCGCGCGCGACCGCGAGACCGACGACCCCGGCGCCGATCACCACCGCGTCGGCTTGCTCGATCGCTGGGGCGGTCATGGCAGCGGCGCGCTCATTGCGGATACATCACGCGGATCGGCTCGGCGACGACCGAGAGCGCGGCCGGCAAGGCGGCGATGATGTCGCCGTCGCCCTGCACCGGCGCGCCTTGCGGCCCGTCGATCCGGACGTTGCGGCCGCGCACCAGCTTGACGTCAGGCAGCTTGTGCAGCGCGCCGAGGCCAAGCGCGAGAGCGTAGCGCAGCACGGCGAAGCGGCCTTTGGACAGGAACAGGCAGACCTGGAAATCGTCGTCGGTCAGCCGCGCATCGGGCGCGCAGACGAAGCGCCCGCCATAGTAATGGCCTTTGGCGACGACGGCCGAAGCGCACGGATATTCCGCGCCGTCGACAGTGACGACGAAGGGCGGAAAATCGTAACGGAACAGCTCGACGATCATGCGCCAGACATAGGCGCCCTTGCCGAGCCGGCGCTTGAGGCCGCCGCTCACGCCGGCGACCACGGCGGCATCGAAGCCGACGCCGGCCATCAGCAGGAAGCGGCGCGGATGGCGGCCGCCGAAGTAATGGGCTTGCCCGAGATAGATTTCGGTCGGACGACCGTCCGCCGCCGCGGCGGCGACGCGCGTCTCGTCGATGCCGAGGCCGATCTCGTGCGCCAGCACGTTGGCGGTGCCGAACGGCAGCACGGCCAGGGCCGGCATCTTGCCTGTCCCCTCGCCGCCGCCCTGGCCGTCGGCGAGGCCGTTGGCCGCTTCGTTGAGGGTGCCGTCGCCGCCCGCGACCGCGAGCACGTCGTAGCCTTCGGTCAGTTCGCGCGCGATGCGCGTGGCGTCGCCGGCATAGGCGGTCTCGCGCAGCGTCACGTTCCAACCGCGCGCCGCGAGGGCGCTCATGATGGCGTCGAGCTTGCCTTTGCGGCGCCCCGCCGTCGGGTTGAAGACAAGCAGCATGCGGCGCGCGCGCGGCTGCGGCGCGGGCTGGTCGCCATCGGGCTGCGGGGCGATCTTGCGGGCGGCGGACGGATGGCTCATCGAACGGCTCTCGCGACGCAGGCCGAGAATTTCTCATAGGCTGTCATACGACGGTCATCCACCAGATGTATGAGACAGTCACTTTCTAAGCACAATATGCGTGTGCGGGCCAGAGAAAGCAGCGACCACTAATACAGGGGCTTGGTGGAATGACCGCGATGACCTGGAACAAGCGCTACCGAACGATCTGGATCTCGGACGTTCACCTCGGCACTCGGGGCTGCAAGGCCGAACTGCTGCTCGACTTCCTCGGCCAGCACGATTGCGACAACCTCTATCTCATCGGCGACATCATCGACGGCTGGCGGCTCGCCAAGAACTGGCACTGGCCGGAAAGCCACAACGCGGTGGTGCAAAAGGTTCTGAGCAAAGCGCGCGACGGCACCCGCGTCGTCTATATCCCCGGCAACCACGACGAGATGGCGCGCGGCTACGCCGGACTGCATTTCGGCGGCGTCGAATTGCAGAAGGAGGCGATCCACGAGACCGCCGACGGCAAGAAGCTGTGGCTGATCCACGGCGACGAATTCGACGGCATCGTCAAATACGCCAAGTGGCTCGCCTTCCTCGGCGACGCCGCCTACAACTTCGCGCTGTGGCTGAACAACTGGTTCAACGCGATCCGCAAGCGCCTCGGCTATCCCTATTGGTCGCTCTCGGCCTATCTCAAGCGCAAGGTCAAGAACGCCGTCGAATATATGAGCAATTACGAGCACGCGGTCGCCGAGGAAGCCAAACGGCGCGGCGTCGACGGCGTCGTCTGCGGCCACATCCATCACGCGGAAATCCGCATGATCGAAGGCGTGCTCTATTGCAACGACGGCGACTGGGTCGAAAGCTGCACGGCGATGGTCGAGCACGCCGACGGCCGGCTCGAGATCGTCCGCTGGGCCGAGGAGAGCGTCATTCCGGTGCTGGTCGCGGCCAAAAAATCGACGAGCAAGGCGCACGCCGCGTGAGCGACCTTCACGGCCAGAGCTGGCGCGTCTTGATCGTCACCGACGCCTGGTATCCGCAAGTCAACGGCGTGGTCCGCACGCTCGACACGATCGGCGGCGAGCTGGCGAAGATGGGCCACGACGTCCACTTCATCACGCCGGACCTGTTCCGCAACATCCCCTGCCCGACCTATCCCGAGATCCGCCTCGCCGTGCTGCCCGGCCGCTTGCTCGCGCGCATGATCGACGGCATGCAGCCCTGCGTCGTGCATGTCGCGACCGAAGGGCCGCTCGGGCTGGCGGCGCGCAACTACTGCCTGAAGCGCAAACTGCCCTTCACCACCTCGTTTCACACGCGCTTTCCCGAATATATCGAGGCGCGCTCGAAACTGCCGGCGCGCTGGTTCTATCCGGCGATCAGCTGGTTCCACAACGCCGCCGCCTGCACCATGGTGGCGACCGAGACGCTGCGCGACGATCTCGCCAGCAAGGGGTTCAAGAAGCTCGGCCTGTGGGGACGCGGCGTCGATGTCGAGCTGTTCAAGCCGCGCGATAAGGATTTCCTGCCCGACGCGCGGCCGGTGCTGCTCTATGTCGGCCGCGTCGCGGTCGAGAAGAACATCGCCGATTTCCTCGAGCTCGACGCGCCGGGCAGCAAGGTCGTCGTCGGCGACGGGCCGCAGCTCGCCAGCCTCAAGCGCAAATATCCCAAGGTGCGGTTCGTCGGGGCGAAAAGCGGCGAGGAATTGGCGCGCTATTACGCGGCGGCGGACGTCTTCGTCTTTCCGAGCCGCACCGACACGTTCGGCAACGTCGTGCTCGAAGCGCTCGCCAGCGGCGTGCCGGTCGCCGCCTATCCGGTACCCGGCCCCAAGGACGTGCTGCAAGGCCAGCCGGTCGGCGCGCTGCGCGAGGATTTGGGCCAGGCCGTGCGCGAGGCGCTCGCCATTTCGCCGGACGCCTGCCGCGCCTTCGCGCTCAGTCAGAGCTGGCGCGCCAGCGCCGAGCAATTCCTCTCGCATGTCGTGCCGTTCGAGACCGCCTGGCCGGAACATGCCAAGCCGGCCCCGAAGATTCACAGCACGGCGATGAAATCCAACTGAATGAACAGGCCGCGCGGGACGTCCATCGGATAGACCTTGCGCACCGGCCGGCTCTCCGGATCGGGAAACATCGCCAGCCATTCCTTGTTGATGATCTCGGTCAGCGCTTTGCGGTCGCCCGATTCGGGAATGTAGAAATTGATGCGCGCGATATTGGCCGTGGTGCCGCCGCCCGCCTTGACCGCGTTGGCCAGCTTGACGAAGGCATAGGCGATCTGCTCGGCCGGGTCGGGCGAGACTTCGTCCGTCACGGGCTTCTCGCCGGAGATCGAGGCGGAGAACAGCATATTGCCGATGCTGATGAGCGCCGGGACCGGGTTCTTGTGCTCGCGGCCCCCGGGGATATGCACGGTGCGCCGGGACGCCGCCGGCTTGCGAGCCGGCTTTTTGACCGGCTTTTTCGGCTTGCTGGCCGGCTTTTTCGGTTTTTTGGCCGGTTTTTTCGCCATTTCAAGCCTCCCGCTCATGTCTTAAACGCCGCCTTTGACGCAACTTACGGACCTTTTTAGGCATAAATCCGGCTTTGGAACAGGCCGCAAGCGGTTCAAAGGCCCTTTCCCATACTCGGCCTTTCGTTTTGCCCCCAAGGTCAGTATGTTGCGCCGCCGCAAGCCCGCGATCCCTTTATATAAGTCTCGAGATTCATGGACCTTCGCAATATCGCCATCATCGCCCACGTCGACCACGGCAAGACCACTCTGGTCGACTGCCTGCTGCGCCAGAGCGGCACGTTCCGCGAAAACCAGCAGGTCGGCGAACGCGTCATGGACTCGAACGACATCGAGCGCGAGCGCGGCATCACCATCCTCGCCAAATGCACCTCGGTGCAGTGGAAGAACACGCGCATCAACATCGTCGACACGCCGGGCCACGCCGACTTCGGCGGCGAGGTCGAGCGCATCATGAGCATGGTGGACGGCGTCGCCGTGCTGGTGGACGCGGCCGAAGGCCCCATGCCGCAGACCAAGTTCGTGCTCGGCAAAGCGCTCGCCCTCGGCCTGCGCCCAATCGTCATCATCAACAAGGTCGACAAGCCGGACCAGCGCGCGCACGAAGTGCACGACGAGATGTTCGATCTCTTCGCCGCGCTCGACGCGAGCGACGAACAGCTCGACTTCCCGACCCTGTTCGCCTCGGCCAAGAACGGCTGGGCGATGGAGAGCATGGACGGCGAGCAGAAAGACATGGCGCCGCTGTTCGACCTGATCGTGAAGCATCTGCCGGCGCCGACCGTGTTCGACGGCGAGTTCACCATGCTGGCCACCACGCTGGAGGCCAATCCCTACCTCGGCCGCCTGCTCACCGGCCGCATCTATTCCGGCACCGCCAAGCAGAACCTGGCGATCAAGGCCCTGTCGCGCGACGGCGAGGTGATCGAAACCGGCCGCATCACCAAGCTGCTGGCCTTCCGCGGCCTGGAGCGCGTGCCCGTTGAGGAAGCCCAGGCGGGCGACATCGTCGCCATCGCCGGCCTGACCAAGGCCACGGTGGCCGACACGTTGGCCGCCACCGCCGTGACCGTGCCGCTAAAAGCCCAGCCGATCGACCCGCCGACCCTCAGCATGACCTTCTCGGTCAACGATTCGCCGCTCGCCGGCACCGAAGGCGACAAGCTCACCTCGCGCCAGATCCGCGACCGCCTGCTGCGCGAAGCCGAAGGCAACGTCGCCCTCAAGATCAGCGAGACGGAAGGCAACGATGCGCTGGAAGTGTCGGGGCGCGGCGAATTGCAGCTCGCCGTGCTGATCGAGACGATGCGCCGCGACGGCTTCGAGCTGTCCATCAGCCGCCCGCGCGTGGTGATGAAGACCGAGAACGGCCAGCAGCTCGAGCCGATCGAGGAAGTCGTCATCGACGTGGACGAGGAATATTCCGGCGTCGTCGTCGAGAAAATCTCCATGCGCAAGGGCGAGATGACCGACATGCGTCCGGCCGGCGGCGGTAAGATGCGCCTGCGCTTCCTCGCCCCGTCGCGCGGCCTGATCGGCTACCACGGCGAATTCCTCACCGACACGCGCGGCACCGGCGTGATGAACCGCCTGTTCCACGGCTACGCGCCCTACAAGGGCACCATCGGCCAGCGCTATGTCGGCGCGATGATCTCGACCGACAAGGGCGACGCCGTGGCCTACGCGCTGTGGAATCTCCAGGAGCGCGGCCCGCTGTTCGTCTCGCCCGGCGAGAAGGTGTACGGCGGCATGGTGATCGGCGAGCACACGCGCGGCTCCGATCTCGAAGTCAATCCGCTCAAGGGCAAGCAGCTCACCAACATCCGCACCACGTCGAAGGACGAAGCCGTCGTGCTGACGCCGCCGATCAAAATGACGCTGGAAAAGGCCCTCGCCTACGTCGCGGACGACGAGCTGGTCGAAGTGACCCCGAAGTCGGTCCGCCTGCGCAAGCGCTACCTCGATCCCAACGAGCGCAAGCGCATGTCGCGCAAGGCTGCCGAAGCCTAAGCGGGCTCCATTACAAAAAAAGGCCGGAACGCGCAAGCGCTCCGGCCTTTTAGTTTTAGCGCGGTCGGCGGCTATGCCGGGGCGTTGGCGCGCCACTAGCTTCTGCAGCAGCGCGACGGTCTGCTGATCGAGATTCAACATACCGGCGATCTGGGCGGTGATGTTGTTCAGCAAGTCCTGCTGTTTTTTGTCTTTCATCTGTGCCAGTTGGTCGAGATAGCCGAACGGCGCCGGAAGCGTGAGCGGCCCCAGCGAGATCGTCTTGTCGCGGCTCAGCACATGGAACTTCGCGTAAGTGTCGATCGTCACCGACGAGGCGCTAACGTTGACGATGTTGAAACACCCTTTGGCGAAGTCGGCGAACGGGATGCAGATCATCCGCTCGTCGCCGCCCATCGACTCGCGCAGCTTCTTTACGACGTTGATGTTGCGCCACGCGTCATCGCTCCATTTGAAGTCCGATGTCCAGCTCAAGCGGTCTTCGGCGCTGAAGCCGTTGGTCGCGGTGTCCTGCGCGTCCGGATACCACTTGAAGACGCCGCGGAAAGCGGCGTGGCGCTGGCGGTTGTTGGGAAGCTGAATTTTTCCGTCTTCTCGAAGCTTTTCAACGTGATGCCGTTGGCTTTGACGGACTGGTATTGATTATAGCGGTAAGCCAGTTGCGCGCCGACTTGCACGGCCTGGCACAACACGTTGCGCGACGCCGCATAAGACGCGGCCGCTTGCTGATCGACATATTGCTGCAGCATCATTTGTATTTGCTGAACGGACGCGGACGATTCAGGGCCGCAGCGCGTCTGGGCGATCTTCAGCAGCTTCTCGGCATCGCCGTTGCTGATCGCGAACTGGAACTGATGCAAAACGATCTCCCCCCAGTGATGCGATCTTCGACCCTTATAGCGCGGCAAAGTCTCAAGGAAATCTTATGGAAGCATTAACGCGTCATGCCGCCCCCGCTCCGCGGTAGCGGCGGCGGCTCGACCGTTGTCGAAATGCGCGATATAGGACGCAAATCTCTGAAAGCGATGCGCTTTTTGATTTGCCCCACAAGCCATTGCGCCTTCCCCTGATAGGCCAAATCGTTTAAAACGAATTCGGTCGGAGCGACCCTAACCGCAGCAAGCAGTTGGACGCGCTCTGGGGGACAGGAGTGCCGGGGGAATGAGTGCACCGCAACGTATCGCGGCCGAAGCGTTGAGCTTTCGCTCCGCCGAACCTGCCGACATCCGCGCCCTGCAAGATCTTTACGCCCAGCTCATTCCCGATGAGGAGCCGACCGGCGACGACATGCGCGCCACTTTGGAGCGCATCCTCGCCGACCCGGACGACGGCGAGATCGTCGTGTGCGAGATGAAAGGCAAGGTCGTCGCGACCTGCCAGCTCATCGTCTACGACAACCTCGTCCGCACCCCCTACAAGAAAGCGATGATCGATTCGGTCGTCGTCGATCAGGATCATCGCCACCACGGCATCGGCACCGCCATGATGATCTGGTCCGTCGAAGAGCTGAAGCGCCGTCACTGTTCGAAGATCATCGTCTCCACCGCGTTCACGCGCGTCGAAGCCCATGCGATGTACGCCAAGCTCGGCTTCGACCACACCGGCCACAGCTTCATCTTGACCTGCAAGGCGCACGAGACGCCGATCGCTCCGCCGGGCCGCCGCCCGGCGGCGATCAAGGCGTGAGCGCGAGGACCGACAGAATGACGCGCCGCATCCGCACCTCCGCCCTCGCCTTCGCCGCCGCGATGCTTGCCGCCGGGGGCGCGAGCGCCGCCGACAACAAGGCGCAGCCGAACATCGACAAGTTTCTCGCCATGGGCAGCGGCGCGCGCGCCGGCGTGTTCCACCCGGTCGCCCAGGGCGTCTGCGACATGGTCAACAAAGACCGTCTGGTCCATGGCCTGCGCTGCCTCAACTACGAGACCGGCGGCGCGGTCTACAACATGCAGGCCGTCTCTTTCGGCACGGTGCAGCTCGGCATCGCGCGCTCCGACCTCAGCTATCAAGCCTACACGGGCACCGGCGTGTTCGACGACGAGCCGCCGATCGAAGACCTGCGCGCCGTCGCTTCGCTCTACAGCGTGCCGGTCGCCGTCATCGCCAAGCGCAGCCTCGGCCTCGCCAGCGTCGCCGACATCAAGGGCAAGCGCCTCAACATCGGCAACGAAGGCTCGGGCAAGCGCGAACTGTCCGCCTTCATCTTGTCCGCGATGGGCTGGACGCGGAGCGATTTCGCCGCGACGACCGAGCACGACACCGGCCCGATGGTGAAGGCGTTCTGCGACGGCGAGATCGACGTGATCGTCGAGGGCCTCGGCAACCCGGCGAAGCTCTACGCCGACCTGACCGAGAAATGCGACGGCCAATTCCTGCCCTTCCCGCGGGAGACGATCGAGAAACTGAAGGCGGACTACCTCTACTATTCCGATATGCCGATCCCGGGCGGCATGTATGCCGGAACGGAGGACCAGGTCGCCAGCTTCGGCTATCGCGCCGTGCTGGTGACATCGAGAAAAGTGCATCCCGACGCGATCTACAAGGTGCTCGCCACGCTTGCCGACAATATCGGCGAGTTTCGCGCCAAGCACCCGTCGCTCGACATCCTGACGCCGCAGGCCATGGCCAACTTCGGCATCTACATCCCGCTGCACGACGGCGCGGCGCGCTACTACAAGCAACACAACCTGCTGGAAAGCGCCGCCGGAAAATAGGCGGGCGCGCGGCGGATCATCGCGTGATGGGGGAACGATCGGCATGACGACCAACGGCAAGCGGCCGCTCTCGCTCAAGAGCGCCCTGCTCAAGACCAGCCTGCTCGCGAGCGTGGCCTTGCTATCGGGCTGCGCGACCATGGATGACATGGGCTTTTCGCGCCAAACGTCCGGCGCCAGCATGCCGGCGCTCAAGCTCGAGAAGCTGGCGATCCCGAAGGACCGCATCCGCAACGAGCCGCAGCAGTTCGTCGCCAAAGGCGTCGCCGCGCTCGAAGCCGGCAAGCTCGAAGAAGCCTCGGCCGCCTTCAACGACGCCTTGCGGCTAGAAACGACCAATTCCTATCTGCATCTGCTCAACGCCGTCACCTATCACTTGCGCGGCTTGCAAGGCGACGGGCCGATGCTGGAGCTGGCGTCCGAAGGCTATAGCGTCGCCTTGCGTTTCGATCCGACCAATTGGGTGGCGCGCTATCATCTCGGACTGCTCGAGCTCGACCAGAAAAACTACGAAGGCGCAAAGCAGCATTTCGCCGAAACGCTGATCTATCGCGCCGAGGACGCCGACGTCCTCTACAACATGGTCATCGCGTCCTATTACGGCCAGGACGTGCCGACCGCCGCCGACATGCTCAAGCGCCTGCGGCTGGTCGAGACCGACACGGCGCGCGTGCTACGCGCCTCCGCCATCGTCGCCGCCGCGCTGGACGAGCCGGAGGAAGCCGAACGCTACATCGCACTCTACGAGGCCAAGACCAAGGACGAGGCCGGCAAGGCGCAGATGCAGCGCCGCACCGCCGACTGGCGGCGCTTCCATAACAATTTCCAGCAATATATCCAGAAGGCCCAGTTCGGCGGCGGGTTCGGGGGCGGCGGCTTCGGCGGCGGCGGCGGGTTCGGCGGCGGCGGCCAGCAGCAAGTCATCAATCCGCCGTCGATCACGCCGCAAGGCGCGCAGAGCGGTTTCGGCGGCGGGTTCGGCGGCAGCACGGGCTTCGGCGCGACGTCAGGTTTCGGCGCGCCGATGGCGACGCCCGGCCTTCCCGGCCAACCGCCGACCACCCCGGGCGGCCCGCCGCTCGAGGATATGGTGATCGTCGACGTCGTCATCATCTCGACGGAAGAGGATTATTCGACGCGCAAAGGCGTCAACATCCTCAACGGCTTGAGCATTCAGTTCGGCACATCCACCGGCGCGGCTTTCGAAAGCGTCGTGACGAAGACCGAAGGGAGCCGCACGCTCACGCGCCGCATCAGCATTCCGTCGATCACCTACACTTTGAACATCGCCAACACCAACACCAGCCGCAGCGAAATTCTCGCGCGCCCGACCTTGATCGGCCTGAAGGGCCAGCCGTCGGTGTTCTTCTCCGGCCTCGACATCACCGCGGCGGCGAACACCGGCTCCGGCGGCGGCCTCGCCTCCAGCTCGATCCAGATCCAGAAAGAGATCGGCGTCCGCCTCGGCATCATTCCCAACATCGAGAACGACGGCCGCGTGCGCCTGCAAGTCGAAGCCAACCGCTCCTTCCTGCGCGCGCCGAGCAGCTCCATCAGCTCGTTCGACTTCCGGTTGGAGACCACCAAAACCACGGTGAACGCCAACGTGCTGATGAATTTCGGCGAGACGCTGATCCTCTCCGGCCTCAGCGAAAAGGAGACGGGCCGCCTGCGCGACGGCGTGCCCGGCTTGCAGGAAGTTCCGGTCCTGCAATATCTCTTCTCGCGCCAGGACACGCGCGATTTCCAGCGTTCCGTCCTGATCCTGCTGACCCCGCGCCTGCCGCAATACGTCTACAAGGCCGGCGGCGTCGCGCCCTCGACCGGCGACGCCAAGGCCGACGAGGCTATGGCCGAGCTGCGCGCCCGCTTCGCCGACTGGTTCACGCCCTATCCGAACTGGGCTTCGGTGTTCCACCACATGCAGGCGAACAGCCTCTATCGCGAGTTCCGCACCGGCGACGTCTCGCTCGAGCGCTGGCAGGACCAGGAGTCGCTCTCCAACCGCCTGAAAACGGCGCTCGACTTTCTCTATTTCTGATAGGTTGACGCCATGACCGCATATCATCGCCTGGCTGCGACCTTCGCCTTCGGCGCGCTGCTGTTCGCGGCGTACCCCGCCGCCGCGCAACTCAGCTACCGGCAAGCCGCCGACAAGGTCGTCAACGACCGCGAATGCGTCATGTGCGACCTGCGCTACCAGATTTTCTCCGGCTTGAACCTGGCCGGCGGAAATTTCCGCGGCTCCTACATGTTCAACGTCAATCTGGCGCAGACCAATCTGACGAAAGCCAATCTGGAGAGCGCGACCCTGGTGCTGGCGAAATTCGACCGCGCCGACATGACCGGCATCATCCTGGCGAAAGCCAACATGGAGCGCGCGTCCATGTACGGCGCGACGCTCCGCGGCGCCGACCTCAGCTTCGCCCAGCTCGCCGAGGCCAACATGGAGGCGACGGAGCTGACGGACGCCCGGTTGGTGACCGCCAACCTGCGCCGCGCCAACCTGACCGACGCCTTCGCCAGCAACGCGCAGATGCGCAGCGCCGACTTGCGTTACGCCTTGCTGCGCAACGCCGATCTGACCGCCGCCGACCTCGAAGGCGCGAACCTCGCCAACGCCGATCTGCGCGGCGCGAACCTGTCGCGCACCAATTTGCTGCGCGCCAATCTCGCCGGCGCGGATTTGAGCGGCGCGAAAATCAATTATTCGCTGCTGCGCGAAGCGAACCTGACCGGCGCGAAGCTGATCGGCACCACGCTGCTCGGCGCGAACCTGCGTCAGGCGATCTTCAAGGACGCCGACCTGACCGACGCCAAGCTCGCCAGCGTGGCCGAATTCGAGACCGACTATTGCAACGCCAAGATGCCGGACGGCAAGACCGGCGTCTGCCTGAAGCCGCCGACGCAAAGCGGCCCGCAAGCTGGGGCGGAGCTGGTGCCGTCCGTCGCGCCCGGCGCGCCCGCCTTCATCCCGATGGACGCGACGCAGCCGACCGGCCAGCCCGGCTTGCAGCCGCCGGCCCAGATCGGCGTGCCCTTCAACATGCCGGTTCCGACGGCGCAGCCCTTCGACCCGTCGATGGTTCCCGCGCCGTTCCCGCCGGTCACGCCCGCGCCCTTCCCCTGAGCCGTCAGCTCACGATTTCGGCGAATTTCAACAGCGTCATCGGCGGATAAAGCTTCAACGCTTTCGCCACGCGGATGTTGACGATCACCGAAAAGCGCTCGGGCAATTCCACCGGAATGTCCTGCGGCCGCTGCTTGCCGACGAGTATCTGCTCGGCGCGCAGAGCCGCGAGCTGGCCGACCGTGTGGTAGCGGTTGACCACGCCCATCAAAGCGCTGCCGCTGCGCACCGGCCCCTCGCCCGCCGCGAACACCGGCAATCCTTGCGCCACCGCCGCTTCGGTGAATTCGCCGCGCAGCTCGTTGAGGAAGGAATCGGGCCCCTGATAGATCATCTCGACGCCCGCCGTCTTGAGCTTGGCGACGGCGGCGGGAATGTCGGCGGCGCTCGGCCGCTTGGCGGCGTCGAGCGGCAACGGCGCTTCGATCAGCTCGAACCCCATCGCGCCCGACAGCTTCTTCAATTCGGCGACGGTGATATGCGCGTTCTGCTCCGCCGGATTGTAGACGATGCCGAGCTTCTTGAACGGCAGATAGCGCCGCGCGAAGTTGAGCTGCACGTCCTCCGGGATCAGGTAATTGACGCCGGTGACGTTGCGCCCCGGCGATTTCAGGTCGGGCACCGCCTTCGCTTGCAGCGGCTGCGACACGATCATGAAGACCACGGGGATGTCGGTGATGTGGCGCGCCGGATCGACCGCATCGTAAGGCCCGATCAGCGCCATGGTCAGGCCCGTGCCCCAGGTCAGCACCAGATCGGGCTTCAGCTCGCGGATCTCCGCGACCATGGCCGGCACGCGCCGCAAATCCTGCTCGATATTGCGGGTGATGAAGCTGACCGGCACGCCGCGCTCGTTCAGGTAATCCTGAAAGCCCTGCGCCGCGTCCTCGAAGCCGCGGAACAGCGCCATGTAGATACGGAACGGCCGCTGAGCCTGGCCCAGAGCGCGCGGCGCATGGGCCGCCGCCACGAGCCCGGCCGCGCCGGCGAGAAGGTCGCGCCGCCGGATCATGCCGCGCCTCCCTTGGCCGACGCGCGGTAGAAGGCGAAGGCGGCGGCGAACAAGGCCGTGCCGGCGAGCACGACGACGCCCATGCCCGCCATGGCCTCCGGATAGCCGTAAAGCGCGGCGACGGCGGCGGCGAGGAACGGGCCGACGACGCTGCCGATGCGTTCGAGCACGCGGAAGACGCTCAGCACCGTGGCCGCGCCGACCTCGGGCGTCTCGCGCGCGGCGACTTCCGTCACCAGGACCATCAAGGGCGAAGTCGAGAGCGCATGGCCGAGGCCGACCGCGGCGGCGGCGATCAAGGCCGGCAGGAACCCCTGGTCGATCAGCAGCAGCAGCGGCCCGAGACCGGCCGCGAGGCCGCCAAGCAGGATGAAGCGGCGGCGCTTGCCGACGCGGTCGGCGATCTGCGCCACCAGCTTGGTGCCGATCGCCATGACGATGAAATAAGCGGTCATGGCGCGGCCGATGTCCGACTGGCTGTTGCCGATGTCGGCGAGATAGAGCGGCGTCAGATAGAACAGGAATCCGGTGAGCACCACCTTGGCGGGCACGGCGACCCCGAGCATGAGGATGCCGAATAGCGGCCGGGCGAGCAGCTTGAAGATCACGCCGACGCCGGGCGAAGCCGGCACAGGCGCGCCGCGCTCGCGCGGCGGATCGAACAGCAGGAAAAAGGCGAGCAAAGCGGCGAGCGCCGCGATCCCCGCCGAGACCAGGAAGGTCGCGCGAAAACCGATCTGCTCGGCGACGATGCCACCGATCGCCGTGCCGCAGATCGCGGCGAGCATGACCGCGCCGACATAGACCGCCATGCCCTGCACGCGCTTGTCGCTGCTGGCGATGCGCGTGAGATAGCCCTGCGCCGCGATGGTCGAAGTGGCGTAGCCGATCGCCGCCAGGCCGCGCCACAGCAGCAGATCGAGCACGCCTTGGGCGAAGGCGGTGCCGAGCATGCCGATCACGCCCGGCACGCAGCCGAGCAGGAAGATGCGGCGCGCCCCAAGCCTGTCGACGAGCCGGCCGGCGAAAGGCGTGAAAGCCGCCGTCATCAGCATGTAGAACGACAACGGCAAGGAATTGACGATCTCCGCCGACATGCCGAACAGCGGTCCGCCGATGTCGTGGATGAAAATCGGCAGGAACGAGCGCGACAATTCTTCCGACAGGATGAAGACGACGAGCGGCGCGCGGATATGGGCGAAGTCGGCGATGCGCAGCGCCAGGCGCTGCTTGGGCGCAGCGAGGCTGAAGCGCGCCACCAGATCGCGCAGCGCGCCCTCGACGGCCTTGCGCGAGGCATGGTGGCGCAACCCGTCGTGCAGCGCGTCGTAATCGGCGCGCAAGGACGCATAGGCGGCGGCGACCCGGCCGCCCAACTCGTCGAGCCGGCGGCCGAGACGGGCCAGCTCGTCGTCGCCCTTGAAGCCCAAGCGACGGTCGAAACGGCCGCTCTCGTAATCGCGCATCAGGCTTTCCAGAGCGCGGATCGGCAGGACGATGCCGAGCGCCGCGAGGATGACCAACACTTCGAACGTGGCGAGCAAGGTGACGATCAGCACGGTGCCGATGTCGAGCGCGACCTCGCCGAGCAGCCCGCGCACATGGCGCTCGTCGATGCCGACGCGCACGACGCCGTAAGGCTTGCCGTCCGCCGCCAGCGGCACCGCCACCTCGCGGACGCCAGCGGATTCGGCGGCGCGGCGCAAACCTTCGGCGCTGCCGTAGCGCGGCTGGCCGGCGGCGTCGCCGACGACGATGTAGGAGATTTCCGGATGTCCGGCGCGCGCGCCGGCGAGGAACTCCTCCATGCCGCGCAATTCGCCGAAGGGAATGTCCAGCGCCACCGCGCGGTCGATCTCGCGCGCCACCACGCGGCCGATGGCGGACGACTTGGATTCGATAGCCGGTCCGAGCTCGGCTTCGTAAACGCGCAGGGCGAAGACCGACTGCACCAGCGTCGCGAGCAGCACCGCCAGCGCGCTGACGAGGAACAGGCGGCGGATGAAGCGGTCCGAGGTCAGGCCGCTGCCGGGCGCGTCGTTCAGGCTCATGGCGCGGCTTCCGGATTCTCGTCGCGCATCTTCTCCTGACGCGCCTTCGCCAGCAGATTGGCGGCTTCGGCGAGCCGCCCCTGCACGTCGCCCAAGGCGCGGTGCAGCGGCGCGAGATGGCCGGCGAGCAGCGCGTCGTCATGGCGGACGGCGGCGGCCGCGCCGCCCTGCTCGTCGCGCAGCGCGGCGTCCAGCTCTTCGAGACGATGGCGCAGCGGCCGGAACAGCCAGACCACGATCAGGCTGACAAGCAAGGCGGCGGCGGCGAGCACGGCGGCGGCGGTCGTCGCCAGCCGCTCCAGCACGGCGCGGAACGCCGCGTCATAGGCGATATGGTCGTAGCGCAGCACGACGCCGCCGGCGGTCTCGCCGAGGCTGTTGACGAGCGGCGCGCCGACGACGAACCCCTCGCCGTCGCGCAGCACCCAGACCTGGCGGCCCGCGTCGCTGCGCTGCGTCCAGGCCGCAGCGACCGGCTGGCCGACGCGGGCGCGCTCGGTGTCGAACAGGCGCGCGCCGGACCGGTCATGGACCAGGATCGACTGGATATAGCCGTCCTGCCCGCGCTCCTTGTCGAGCAGCTCCTGGGTGTTGACTAGGGCGTTGAGCGGCAAGCCGAGATTGAGGCTGCCCTCGACCGTCTCGCGGATGTCGAGCACTGCGACCGACAGCCGCGATTGCAGCAGGTTGGTGAAAGCGCCGTCGAACTTGGAGATCGTCAGGACCGTCTGCAGCAGCCCGGCCATGACCAAAATGGCGAGGATCGTCGCCGCGATCCGCGCCGTGATGCCCCTCATCCGCCCCTTCTCCTCCACCGTCCCCGCCGTCCGGGGGACGGCTGCCGGCCCGCGCTTTCCGGCAATGGTGGGTAAGCCATTGTATATAGACTATGATAGTCGGATTCGCGCGGAAATTGCCAGGTTTCGACGCAGCAGGTTTCGACGCAGGATGACGAGCGACCAAGTCTTCCGCATCAAAGTCGTCGCCGGCATGGATTGGCCCGGCTAGAGAACGAAAGCCGCCTCGCGCTCCGCGACCTGCGCGGCTAGACCGTCGCGGTCTCGGCCTGTTCCAGCGCGTCCTGCGCCGCGAGCCAGTCGCTCTCGGCCTGCTCCATGTCGCGCGTCAGCTCGGCCAGCTTCTTCTTCAGCGCGACGATTTTGGGCGCGCCGGCCGGATCGGCGTAAAGCTTGGGATCGGCCAGATCGCGCTCGGCCTGCTCCTTGTAGCGCGTGAGGTTGTCCAGGCGCTTTTCCGCCGATTGCACGGCCTTGCGCAACGGCGCCAGCGCGGCGCGGGCCTCGGCGTTCGCCTTGCGGTCCTCTTTCTTGGAGGCTTGCGGCGCGGATTTATCGCTCTTAGCGGCGGCGCTCTCCGCCTTCTTGTCGGCGAGAAGCTGCTGGCCGTAGGCTTCGAGGTCGCCGTCGAACGGCTTGACCGAGCCGCCGGCCACCACCCATAAGCGCTCGACGCAAAGCTCCAGCAGGTGCGGATCGTGGCTGACCAGGATCACCGCGCCATCGTAGCCGTTGAGCGCGTTGATCAGCGCTTCGCGCGCCTCGATGTCGAGATGGTTGGTCGGCTCGTCGAGCAGCAGGATGTGCGGCGCGTCGATGGTGATGGTGGCGAACAGGAGGCGCGCCTTCTCGCCGCCCGACAGTTTGCCGATCTGCACTTCGGCGCGCTGCTGCGAGAAGCCGAAGCGGCCGAGCTGGCCGCGCACCTTGGTCTCGTTCGCCTGCGGCATGACGCGCGTCATATGCTGGTAGGCGGTCAGGTTCAGATCGAAGGCATCGGCCTGCTCCTGGCAGAAATAGCCGACGCGCAGTTTGCCCGATTTGCGCAATTCGCCGGCCAGCGGCTTGAGATCGCCGGCCAAGGTCCGCAGGAAGGTCGATTTGCCGTTGCCGTTCGAGCCGAGCAAGCCGATGCGGTCGTCCATGTCGATGCGCAGGCCGAGGCCCTTGAGGATCACCGCGTCGGGTCCGTAGCCGGCCGTCATGCTCTCCATGGCGATCAGCGGCGGCGAGAGCTGCTGCGGATCGGGGAAGTTGAACACGACCTCGGCGTCGGCCTGGAGCGGCGCCAGCTCCTGCATCTTGGCCAGCGCCTTGACGCGCGATTGCGCTTGGCGCGCCTTGCTCGCCTTGGCCTTGAAGCGGTCGATGAACGCCTGCATATGCGCGCGCTGCTCGGCCTGCTTGGCGATGGCGGCGGCCTGCAAGCTGCGGCGCTCGGCGCGCACGCGCTCGAAATTCTCGTAATCGCCGCGATAGAAGGTCAGCTTGCCGTCTTCGAGATGCAGGATGCCGTCGACGATCTTGTTCAACAGGTCGCGGTCGTGACTGACCAGCAGGATGGTGCCCTGATAGGTCTTGAGGTGCGCCTCGAGCCAGACGCGGGTCTCGAAATCGAGGTGGTTGCTCGGCTCGTCGAGCAGCAGCAGGTCGGGCGCGGCGAACAGGGTCGCCGCCAGGGCGACGCGCATGCGCCAGCCGCCCGAGAAGCTCTCCAGCGGCCGCTCCTGCATCTCGCCGTCGAAGCCGAGGCCGGAGAGGATTTCGGCGGCGCGCGCCGGGGCCGAATGGGCGGAAATGTCGGCCAACCTGATGTGGACTTCGGCGATCCGCTCGGGGTCCGTCGCGGTCTCCGCCTCCGCCAGCAGGGCGGCCCGCTCGGTGTCGGCCGCGAGCACGAATCCGAGCGGGGTCGCCCCTTCCGGCATCTCCTGCTGGACCCAGCCCATGCGGGTGCGCGGGCTGACCTCGACCCGCCCGCCGTCGAGCCCAAGCTCGCCCGCGATCAGCTTGAGCAGGGTCGATTTGCCCATGCCGTTGCGGCCGATCAGGCCGACCTTATGGCCGGTCGGGATTTGCGCGGAAGCGGCGTCGAGCAGCAGGCGCTGGCCGATTCGGTAGGTGAGATCGCTGAGTTGGAGCATGGCGGGCGGACCTTTAGCACAGCCGCCCGCCCCGTCCCAGGGCCGATTGCCGCAGCGCAAAAAAGCGCGGGAAACCGGCAGCACTATGTCGGATTTTGTGCGTGGCGGGGCGCGGTCGCGGCCTTCACAATGCCGGGGACCCGACCGAGCGGCCGATGCAGCCGCCCGGCGTTCAACAGGAGAGGTTCCATGCGGAAACTGCCCGCCGTCCTGGCGTTCGCCAGCATTCCCTTCGCCGCCGCCCTGCCCGCCGCCGTTTGCGCCGATGCGCTGTCGGACTTTTACCAGGGCAAACAGATCACCATGATGATCGGCACCAGCCCGGGCGGCGATTACGACCAGCGCGGCCGCATGCTCGCCCGCCACATGGTCAAATACATCCCCGGCAATCCGACCATCGTGCCGCGCAACCTGCCGGGCGGCGTCGGCCTGCAGGCCGCCCATTGGCTCTATGAGGTCGCGCCAAAGGACGGCACCTCGCTGCACATGGTCATGCAGTCCATGCCGGCGCACCAGCTGCTCGGCGGCCAGGGCGTGCAGTTCGACGCGGCCAAGTTCAACTGGGTCGGCAACACCACCGACACGCCCAACGTGGTGACGACCTGGCACACGACCGGCGTGACCAACGTCGAGGACGCCAAGAAGAAGGAGGTCATCCTCGGCGCGCCGGGCAGCGCCACCTCTTCGGTCTATTACCCGCTGCTGATGAACGCCCTCGCCGGCACCAAATTCAAGATCATCGCCGGCTACCCGGGCGGAAACGACGTGAACCTCGCCATGGAGCGCGGCGAGGTCGGCGGGCGCGGCTCGAACGCCTGGGCCTCGTGGGTCAGCGGCAATCCCGCCTGGCTCAAGGAGGGCAAGATCCACCAGATCGTCCAGGTCGGCCTCAAGCGCCACCGCGACCTGCCCAACGTGCCCTTGCTGATGGAATTGGGCGCGACCGAGGAAGACCGCGCCGTGCTGAAATTCATGTCGGCCGACACCGCCTTCGCCCGCGCCGTGGCGACCACGCCCGGCGTGCCGCCGGACCGACTGAACGCGCTGCGCCGCGCCTTCGACGCTGCCATGAAAGACCCCGAGTTGCTCGCCGAGTCCGAAAAGGCCAAGCGCGATCTCGGGCCGATGACCGGCGAGGAGGTCCAGCAGGTCGTCGCCGAACTGATGAAGACGCCGCCGGCCATCATCGCCCGCACCAAGGCGATCATCGAGGATTCGGCCCGCGTGCAGATGAAAAAGTGACGAAAAAGCCCGCCGGGATCGCCGGCGGGCGCGAAGACGAGCGGGGTGGCGCTCGCAAGCTGGAAGGCTGCGGGATCGCTCCCGCAGCCTTTCGCGTGAACTCAGTAGCGCGCGGCCTCGTCGCGCGCCTTGCGCATGGCGCGGGTCGCGTCGAGCAGGCGGATGACGTCCTCGCGGCTGACGCCGTCGCGGCGCATGACCTGGCGGACCACCGGATCGGCGAGCATGTCGCCGACCTTCGGCTCGTAGGCCGCGATTTCGCGATGAGCGGCGAGCATCGGTTCGATACGGCTATCCATGGTCTGTCTCCTGCTTACGCTACAAGATTGCGGTGAAGGTATTAATCGTCGGTAAAAGCGGCAGGATGATGGCCACCGGATGATCATTTCTGGATCGTCGCGTTTTCCGCGCCACAGGCCGTCGACTGTCCGTGATTACGGAGTCTACGCTCGCGCGGATCGTTCGTTCCGGCACATAAGCATTAGGGCAAAGAAAAAGCCCCGGTCCATTCGGACCGGGGCTTGTCATGGTCGCGTCATCTCGCAGTTGCGAGAGAGGCGCTGTCGGCCGATCACTTACGAGTGCGGGACAGCTCCTTGCCTTCCAGCATCCAGCCGAACAGCTCCTTGGTCAGGCGCGCCGTCTCCGGTGACGGCATGTTGACGTCGGGATACTGGTCGCGCCAGTGGAAGGGGCGGCAGGCGTTGATGATGGCGCGGCTGTTGGTGAAGTCGTTGCGCTCGCGCTTCTCCGGGCCGATCGACGGATCGAGCGGCGTCGACCAGGCGTTCTTGATGATGTCGATGGACGTCGCCGGGTCGGAGCGGGTGCAGACCGCCCACATCAGCTGCTCGAGGTCGGCGACGTTGATGTCGTCATCGACCACGACGACATATTTGCCGGCATAGGCGACCGAGCGGCACATGGCGGCCAGATGGCCGGCCTGGGTGGCGTGGCCCGGATAGCGCTGCTTGATCGAGACGGCGGTGAACTGACGCGAGCCGCCGACTTCGTGGCACCAGGTCGCGTGCACGTCGGGCAGGCCGCAGCGCTGCAGCTCCTGCTTGAGCAGCGCCGAGCGCATGACCGCGCGATAGCGCGCCTGCTCCTCCGGCGGACGCTGCGGCGGGCAGCCGAGGATGATCGGATCGTTGCGGTGGTAGATCGCCTTGATGTCCAGCACGGGCTCGGGGCGCGCGTCGGAGGCGTAATAGCCGGTCCACTCGCCGAACGGGCCTTCCTTCTGGCGATTGCCCGGCTCGACGAAGCCTTCAAGCACGATCTCGGCGTCGGCCGGGAACGGCAGGCCGGTGTGCTTGCCCTTCACGACCTTCATCGCGCGGCCGCGATAGGCGCCGGCGATATCGAATTCGCAAACGCCGTAGGGCACTTCGCTGCAGCCCATGAGGAAGGTCAGCGGATCGCCGCCGATGACGATGCAGACCGGCATCGGCTTATTGTTGAATTCGTATTTGTCGCGATGGACGCGGCCGTGCTTGCCCGGCGAGATGAAGAAGCCGACGCGCTTCTTGTCGTGCACCATGACGCGATAGGTGCCGGCGTTGATCCAGCCCTCTTCCGGGTCCTGGGTCACGTTGAAGCTGCCGGTGCCGATGTAGCGGTTGCCCTCGTCGCCGTCGTGCCAGACCGGCGTCGGGAACTTGGTCACGTCGATGTCGTCGCCTTCCATGATGTTTTCCATCACGGGACCGGTCTCGACCACCTCATGCGGGATCGGATTGTTGATGATGGTCTGGAAGTGCTTGAGGAACGCTTCCGACAGCTCGATCTTGTCGAGGTGCGGCGGGAAGCCGAGCGTCATGTTCTGGCGCTGCGCGCCGAAGAAGTTGGCCATGACGCGGAAGCCCTTGGGCGCGCCCGGAATGTCGTCGAACACCGCCACCGGCGCCTTGTCGTCATGCTGGAGCAGCTCGGCCGCCATGCCGATCTCGGTCTGCCAATTGTAGCCCTTGGCTTGACGCACCTCGCCGAGCTTGTCGGCCTCCGCCAGCCACTGGCGAAGATCGTCATACGGCACATGGACCTTGAGATTGGTGTCCGGCTTACTCATTCACAGTCTCCCTGTAAGCGTTTTGCTGAATTAATTAGGGCACGTTCTAGCCGCTCGCGCCGCGCCGGGCTAGCGAAAAGCCGGCCTGAACGACGGCCGCGATCTTCGAAAAATGAAACGAGCCCGAGCGCGCCTTTTGCGGCCTACCCGCTCTCAGGCCACGCGCGTCTCGATCGCCTTATCGGCCGCCATCAGCAGCTTGTGCATCGGGCATTTGCCGGCGATCTCGACCAGCTTGGCGCGTTCCTCCTCGGTCAGCGAACCCTCGACATGGATCACCCGATCGAAGCGGTCGTAAGGCGCGCCGCTCTCGCCCTTCACGCGCTCGTGCGACACTTCCACCCGGATCGGCCCGAGCGCCCAATTCTTGTGCGCCGCATAAACCCGCAAGGTCATCGATGTGCAGGAGCCGAGGCTCGCCAGCATGAACTGGGTCGGCGACGGCCCGCTGTCGCCGCCGCCCACCTCCGGCGGCTCGTCGGCGGCCAGCACATGGCGACCCAATTCGACGCGCTGGGCGAATTTGCCCGCGCCGGTTTCGCTGACGACGACATGGTTCCTGGCGGCCATGGGATGCTCCTAACGAGAATGTGAAGCGTATTTTAGCCCGGGCCTTCCGCGCTGGGCCATGCCATTTCGCCGCACAAACTGGTTCGGCGCAACCTTGCCCCCAAGCGCCCATCGGCGCGATACTGGCGTTCGCTTTCCCCCCGCACGCCCCCGCCCGCCGCTCTCGGACGCGGCGGCTTCAGATTTTCAATGTCCGGCAAAGTCTCCCCCAACCGCATCCTGCGCGCCCTCAGCCATCGCGGCTACGCGATCTTCACCGCCGGCAACCTCTCGTCGATGAGCGGCGAATGGATCCAGCGCGTCGGCGTCGGCTGGCTGGTCTGGGAAATGACCCATTCGGCGAGCTGGCTCGGCATCATCGCCTGCGCCGACATGCTGCCGGCCGTGATCATCAGCCCGCTCGCCGGCGCCTATGCCGACCGCATGCGCCGCCTGCGCTTCATCAAGCTGGCCGTCAATCTGTCGGTAGTGCAGCCCTTTCTGCTGACCGTGCTCTATTTCACCGGCCAACTCGACATTTGGTGGATGCTCGCCCTGGCGCTCTACAACGGCGTCGTCGGCGCGCTGCGCCAATCGTCGTGGCATTCGGTGATCCCCTATCTGGTCGACCGCGAATCCCTGCCGCCCGCCGTGGCGCTCGGTTCCGTCACCTTCAACCTGTCGCGCTTCATCGGTCCGGCCATCGCCGGCCCGATCATCGCCACGGTCGGGCCGGGCTACACGTTCCTGATCAATTTCATTTCGCTCGCCGGCTACCGTATCGGTTTGCAATTCATCAAGCTGGTGCGCGAGGAGGTGCTCAACCCCAGGACCGGCGCGAACATCTTCACCGAAACGCTCGAAGGCTTCCGCTATACGGTGCGCCATCCGGGCATCGCGCCGCTTGTCCTCCTGCTGCTCGGCAGCTCTTTCGGCCAGCGCCCCTTCGTCGAGCTGCTGCCCGGCTTCGCCGCGCAAGTGTTCGCCCGCGGCCCCGAGGCGCTCGGCTTGATGGTGTCGCTCGTCGGCCTCGGCGCGCTGCTCGGCGGCTTGTTCATTGCCATGCGGCCCTCGGTGCGCGGCCAGACATTCATCGCCATCACCGCCGTGCTGCTCGGCGCCATCGGCCTGCTGATCTTCTCGCTGAGCCCCTATTTCTGGCTCGCGCTGGTGGGCCTCACCATCGCCGGCAGCAGCCTGTCGCTCTCGGGCGTCGGCACCATGAGCCTGGTGCAGCTGGCGGTCGACGATTCCATGCGCGGCCGCGTCATGAGCATCTACGGCCTGATCTTCCGCTCCGGCCCCGCTCTCGGCACGCTCGCCATGGGATTCGCCGCCGAATATGTCGGGCTGCGCTGGCCGGTGGCGGCCGGCGCGCTGCTTTGCGTATTCTTCTGGGCGATCACCATCCGTCAGCGCGCGACCATCGCCAAATATGTCGAGATCGACGCGCCGCGCGTGAAAAGCACGGTGATCGAACCCAAGCCCGCCGAACCGCCGCCATGACCGCGCCCAACAAGCCGCTCAGCGAGATGCGTCTCGACGGCGTCGAGATCGCCAAGCGCGAAGAGTTGTTCCTCGGCTATTTCCGCGTCGATCGCTATCACTTACGCCATCGATTGTTCGCCGGCGGCATGAGCGCGCCCTTCATGCGCGAGATTTTCGAGCGCGGCCATGCCGCCGCCGTACTGCCCTACGATCCCGCGCGCGACGAAGTGGTGCTGATCGAGCAGTTCCGCCCCGGCGCGCTCGCCGCCGGTTTTCATCCCTGGCTGATCGAGCCCGTGGCCGGCATCATCGAACCCGGCGAAAGCGCGGAGAGCGTCGCGCGGCGCGAAGCGGTGGAGGAAGCCGGCTGCGAGATCACAGCGCTCGTGCCGATGCACCATTATCTCACCAGCCCGGGCGGCACCTCGGAAAGCTGCGCCCTGTTCTGCGGTAAGGTCGATGCCGCCAAGGCCGGCGGCATCCATGGCCTCGACCACGAGAATGAGGACATTCGCGTGATGGCCCTCCCCTTCGCCCGGGCGCGCGCCTGGCTCGATGAGGGACGGCTCAACAACGCGCTGACCATCATCGCCATCCAGTGGCTGGCGCTGAACCGCGAGAAGCTGCGGGCCGCTTGGGCCTAGCCCTGCCTTGATCCTCACAGGCTGCGCCGGTAGTCTACGATCCACGACAAGAGCCCGGGAAATCGGGACGTTCCCCACAATTAAAGTGTAGAATGACCGTCATGGACATCCGCAACGGCTTCCTCGGCACCATCGGCAAGACGCCCCTCATCCGGCTGCGCAAAGCGTCCGACGACACCGGCTGCGAGATCTACGGCAAGGCGGAATTCCTCAATCCCGGCGGCTCGGTGAAAGATCGCGCGGCCCTGTTCATCATCCGCGACGCCGAGAAGCGCGGCGCGCTCAAACCCGGCGGCGTCATCGTCGAAGGCACCGCCGGCAACACCGGCATCGGCCTGGCGCTGGTCGGCAACGCGCGCGGCTACCGCTCGGTCATCGTCATCCCCGAGACGCAGAGCCAGGAAAAGAAAGACATGCTCCGCCTGTGCGGCGCGGAGCTGATCGAAATCCCGGCCGTGCCCTACTCCGATCCCAACAATTACGTGAAATATTCCGGCCGGCTGGCCGAGGAATTGGCCGCCAAAGAGCCGAACGGCGCGGTCTGGGCCAACCAGTTCGACAATGTCGCCAACCGCATGGCGCATATCGAAGGCACCGGCCCGGAAATCTGGCGACAGACCGACGGCAAGATCGACGGCTTCACCTGCGCGGTCGGCACCGGCGGCACGCTCGCCGGCATCGCCATCGCCCTCAAAGAGCGCAATCCGAAAATCCAGATCGCGCTGGCCGATCCCATGGGCGCGGCGCTTTACAGCTACTACAAGACCGGCGAGCTCAAGTCCGAGGGCACGTCGATCACCGAAGGTATCGGCCAGGGCCGCATCACCAAGAATCTCGAAGACGCGCCGATCGACGACGCCTTCCAGGTGACTGACGAGGAAGCCTTGCCGGTCGTGTTCGACCTGCTGAAATACGAGGGCCTATGCCTCGGCGGCTCGTCCGGCATCAACGTTGCCGGCGCGATCAAGCTGGCCAAGAAGATGGGCCCGGGCCACACCATCGTCACCATCCTGTGCGACACCGGCCAGCGCTACCAGTCCAAATTGTTCAATCCGAAATTTCTCCGAGAACGCAACCTTCCGGTGCCGGATTGGCTATAATGGGCGGATGATCGAACAGCTCCCCCCGCTCGTCTCCACCGACTGGCTCGCCGACCGCCTCGGCCGGCCCGACCTGAAAATCCTCGACGGCTCCTGGCATATGCCGGCGCAAAACCGCGACGCCAAGGCGGAATTCGCCGCCGCGCGTCTCCCGGGCGCGCGCTTTTTCGACATCGACGCCATCGCCGACACCGCCAGTTCGCTGCCGCACATGCTGCCCGCGCCCGCCGATTTCGGCGCGGCGGTCGGCGCGCTCGGCATCGGCAACGAGGACGACGTCGTAATCTACGACAGCGTCGGCATCTTCGCCGCGCCGCGCGTGTGGTGGACGTTCCGCGCCTTCGGCCACAGCCGCGTCGCCGTGCTCGACGGCGGCCTGCCGAAATGGCGGCGCGAGAACCGTCCGCTCGAAACGGGCGCGGTCGTCGCCGCGCCGACGCCCAAGAATTTCCGCGCTTCGCCGCGCGAGAAGCTGGTGCGCGATGCCGCCGCCATGCGCGACAATATCGACAGCCAGAAAGAGCTGGTGCTCGACGCGCGCAGCGAAGGCCGCTTCAAGGGCGTCGAGCCCGAGCCGCGCGCCGGTCTCAAGGGCGGCCATATCCCGCGCAGCCGCAATCTGCCGTTCCAAGCGCTGATCGACGGCGCAAGCGGCACGATGAAGCCGGCCGAGGACTTGCGCGCGATCTTCGCCGCCGCCGGCGTCACCGCCAAGCAGCGCGTGACGGCGAGCTGCGGCTCCGGCCTCACCGCCGCCATCCTCGCCTTCGGCCTTTATCTGACGGGGCGCGACGACGTCGCGGTCTACGACGGCTCCTGGTCGGAATGGGGCGCGCTGCCGGACGCGCCGATCGAAACGTGAGCATCATGACGAAGAAGAAAGACGGGTCTTTCAAGACCGACACGCTGCTGACCACGCTCGGACGCGATCCGGAGGCGAATTTCGGCATCGTCAATCCGCCGGTCTATCATGCCTCGACCGTGACCTACCCGAGCGTCGCCACCATGGAAGAGATCGGCAAGACGCCGTTCGACAAGGTCTATTACGGCCGCCACGGCACGCCGACCACCTTCGCCCTGCAAGACGCGATAGCCGAACTGGACGGCGGCCAAGGCCGGCGCGGCATCGCCTGCGGCTCGGGCGTCGCCGCGCTCGACGCGACCATCGCCGCCTTCGTATCGGCTGGCGACCATCTGCTCGTCACCGATTCGGCCTACGATCCGACGCGCCGCTTCTGCGACCAGTTCCTGAAAAAATTCGGCGTCGAGACCACCTATTACGACCCGATGATCGGCGGCGGCATCAAGGCGCTGCTGCGGCCCAACACCAAGGCCGTCATCGTCGAAGCGCCCGGCTCGCTCACCTTCGAGGTGCAGGACATCCCCGCCATCGCCGAAGCGGCCCACAAGGCTGGCGCGGCCGTCATCATGGACAACAGCTGGGCGACGCCGCTGCTTTATAAAGCCTTCGATCGCGGCGTCGATGTGGCGGTCTATTCGGCAACGAAATACATCGTCGGCCATTCCGACGCCATGATGGGCATCATCGTCGCGTCGCCCGAGACGTTCCTGCAAGTACGCAAGAGCGTCGGCATGTTCGGCGCCGCGCCGGGGCCGGACGATTGCTATCTCGCCCTGCGCGGCCTGCGCACGCTCGGCGTGCGCCTGCGCCAACACGAAAAGAGCGCGCTCAAGATCGCCGAATGGCTGAAGACGCGCCCGGAAGTGGCTAAGCTGCTGCATCCCGCCTTCCCCGACTGCCCCGGCCACGACATTTGGAAGCGCGACTTCGCCGGCTCGACCGGCCTATTCTCGATTGTCCTCAAGCCGGCGAGCAAGCAAGCCGTCACCGCCATGCTCGACGGCATGCGGCTCTTCGCCATGGGCTACAGCTGGGGCGGCTTCGAAAGCCTGATCATTCCGGCCAACCCGGCGAGCATCCGCACGGCGGTGCCGTGGCAGGCGGAAGGCCCGCTGCTCCGCCTGCATGTCGGCCTGGAAGACGTCGACGATCTCATCGCCGACCTCGACGACGGCTTCAAACGCCTGATGGCCGCATCATGAGCGGCATCGGCGACAAGCTGCGCCATTACGAAGGCGTGGCGAAGGTTTATGACGAATTCCGTCCGGCCTATCCCACCGCCTTCCTCGCCCGGCTCGGCGAGGCGCTGACGAGCGAGCCGCCCGTCGGAGGCGCTGTTTACGACATCGGCGCCGGCACCGGCATCTTCACGCGCCAGTTGCGGGCGCTGTTGCCGGCCGCCATGCCCATCGTCGGCATCGAGCCAGCGAGCGACATGCGCGAACATGCGGCGAAAACCGCCGCCGAGCTTCCCAACATCAGCTTCGTCGATGGCGCGGCCGAACATCTATCGGCCGCCGATGGCGCGGCGCGCGCCGTGCTCGCCGCGACCGCCGCCCATTGGTTCGCCCGCCCGCGCTTCTATAGCGAAGCGGCGCGCGTGCTGCGCCCCGGCGGCGTGCTCGCCATCGTGCATTATTTCCGCGACAAGGACCGCTCGCCCATCGTGCAGGACTTTTTGGCCTTCCTGCTCGACAACGGCGCGCGCCGGCCGCCGAAGCGGCCCGACTACGTCGCCGAACTGGACGCTCGCCCCGAATTCGGCGAGGTCGAGCGAGTCACCGACCCACAAGACTTGCCGCTGAGCTTCGCGCAATTCGTCGGCCTCGCTTTGTCATCGCCGACGACCCGCGACGTGGTCGATCAGCTTGGCCAAGACAAGGTCGAAGACGCGCTCTATGCCATCGCCCGCCGCCACGCGGTCGGCGAGGACCGCCTGGCCTACGGCTTCGTGTTCGAATATTTCCTGACGCGGCGCGTCAGCTAGACATTCGCCGTTTCGGCCACGCCGCGACCGCGACGAACATCGCCGTCGCCGTCAGCACGATGGCCGCGCCGGAGGGCAGATCCCAGGCGTAGGACTGCGCCATGCCGCCGCCGACCGCGACGCAGCCGATGACGGCAGCGAGCGCCGCCATCTGCTCGGGCGTGCTGGAGAGCCGGCGCGCCGTCGCCGCCGGGATCACCAGCAGCGAGGTGATCAGCAGGATGCCGACGATTTTGAGCGAGACCGCCACCACCACCGCCAGCAGAAGCATGAACAGAAAGCGCGCCAGCAGCGTGTTGACGCCTTCGACGCGCGCCATCTCCTCATGCACCGTCATGGCGAGCAGCGGCCGCCACAGCCACAGCAGCGTGGCCATGCAGACCGCGCCGCCGCCGTAGATCCACCACAGATCGGCCAGCCCGACCGAGAGGATGTCGCCGAACAGCAGCGACAACAGATCGGTGCGCAGCGTGTCGAGGAAGGCCATGAAGACGATGCCGGCGGCGAGCGCGGCGTGGGCCATCACGCCGAGCAGCGTGTCGGTCGCCAGCGTCTTGCGGCGCTCGGCGAAATAGAGCGCGACGGCGAGCGCGACCGAGACGATGAACATGCCGAGCGTCATGTCGAAATGCAGCGCGTAGCCGAGCGCGACGCCGAGGATCGCCGAATGGGCCAGCGTCGAGCCGAAGAACGACATGCGCCGCCACACCACGAACGCGCCGAGCGGCCCGCAGATCAGGGCGACCCCGAAGCCGGCGACCAGGGCGCGGACCAGAAAATCATCCATGCTTATGCCCGTGATCATGATCGTGATGATCGTGCACCGTGCCGTCGGCCTCGACGACATGGCCGGCGGCGTCGTGGGCGTGATCGTGCGCGTGGGTGTAGACGGCGAGGCTCGGCGCGATGGTCGGGCCGAACAGCGCGAAATATTCCGGGTGGCGGCCGACCGATTCGGGCGTGCCGTGGCAGCAGACATGCTGGTTGAGGCATAGCACCTCGTCGGTCGCCGCCATCACCAGATGCAGATCGTGCGACACCATCAGCACGCCGCAGCGGTGCGTGCCGCGCAGCTTGCCGATCAGGTCGTAAAGCTCGGCCTGGCCGGTGACGTCGACGCTGCGCACCGGCTCGTCGAGCACCAAGAGATCGGGATCGCGCAACAGCGCGCGCGCCAGCAGCACGCGCTGGAACTCGCCGCCCGACAGCACCTGCACCGGCTGGCCGATGGTGTAAGCCGCGCCGACCTCGTCGAGCGTCGCTTCAAGGCGCTGGGGTTCTTTGACGCCCGAAAGCTGCAGGAACCGCCGCACCGTCATCGGCAGGTCGCGGTCGATGGTCAGCGATTGCGGCATATAGCCGACGCGCAAGCCCGGCCGGCGCTCGACATGGCCGCGCGTCGGCCGCGTCAGGCCGAGCAGCACGCGCACGAGCGTGGATTTGCCGGCGCCGTTGGGGCCGATCAGCGTGACGACGCGGCCCGGCCGCACTTCGAGGCTGACGTCGTGCAGCACCTCGCGTCCGTCGAAGGCGACGCAGACGTTGCGCGCCGCGACCAGCGGGGCGTCCCCGGACGGCGCAGGGCTCATCGCGGCGCTTGGCTGCAATCGCGGCAGACGCCGGAGACTTCGACGGTCTGGCTGTCGGGCGCGAAGCCGAGCGCGCGGGTCGCGTCGGCGATGGCGTCGTCGATCACCGGATTTTCGATCTCCGCCACCGTGCCGCAGCGCTTGCAGATGAGATATTGCGTGGCGTGCGCGTCGCCCGGATGGCTGCAGCCGATATAGGCGTTGAGCGAGGCGATGCGGTGGATCAATCCCTGCTCGATCAAGAAATCGAGCGCGCGATAGACCGTCGGCGGCATGGCGTTGCGGCCCTCGCCGCGCAGCAGGTCCATGATGGCGTAAGCGCCGACCGGCGCGTGCGACGCCCAGATCAGCTCCAGCACGCGCTTGCGCAGCTCGGTCAGCCGCGCGTCGCGGCTGGCGCACAGGCGTTCGGCTTCCGCCAGTGCGTCGGCGACGCAACGGTGATGGTCGTGGCCGCGCGTCAGCGCGGGCGGCAGGTCGGACGGGGCGGAACGGCGTGGCGCCATCGGCGCTCCTCAATCGGCTCATGCCGCGAAACGGCTTGCGAATCAGCCGCCTCGGGCATATTTGTTATATTATAACACTGTTGACGCGCCGCCTGTCAACGTCGAGTCTTCGGGCCTTATCTCACTGCCCCCTCACCGGATCGTCCACATGACCACGACCATGCCTGATGCGGGCTCGCCCGCCCTGCCCGCCTCGCCGCAAGCCGTCGCCGAGATCGTCGCCGGCATGACGTTCGACGCCAACGGGCTCGTCGCCGCCATCGCCCAGCAGCACGGCAGCGGCGAAGTGCTGATGCTCGCGTGGATGGACCGCGACGCGGTCGCGGCGACCTTGACCACCGGCTACGCGCACTATTACTCGCGCTCGCGCAAGAAGCAGTGGAAGAAGGGCGAAAGCTCCGGCCAGGTGCAGAAGCTCGTCGATTTCCGTCTCGATTGCGACGGCGACGCGGTGCTGCTCGTGGTCGAGCAGACCGGCGTCGCCTGCCACACTGGCCGGCACAACTGCTTCTTCCGCGCGCCGCGCGCGCTCGGCGGCCTGACGGAGATCGCCAAGGTCGAGGTCGACCCCGCCAAACTCTACGGCGGCTGAGCGTGATCGTCGTCAAGGCGCACAGCAAGGAGCGGATGCAGAGCTGGTTCGACGTGTTCGCGCGCGAACTGCCGGACACCGAGGTCGTGCTGTGGCCGCATTACGGCGATCCGAAGAACGTCGAGTTCGTCATCGCCTCCGAATTGCCGCCCGGCGAGTTCGTAAAATTCACGAACCTGAAATTCGTCGCCTCGATGGCGGTCGGCGTCGAGCGCCTCCTCGGCGACGCGACCATGCCGGCGCACATTCCCATCGTGCGCAGCGTCAACCCGGCGCGCGGCGACACCATGACCGAATATGTCGTGCTGCACGCCCTGCGCTACGCCCGCCGCATCGACGAATATGCCGCGCAACAGCGCGAGGGGCGCTGGCAGCGCCTCGCCGATCTGGCGGCGGAGGAGACCGGCATAGGCGTCATGGGGCTCGGCAATCTCGGACTGATGGCGGCCGAGCGGCTCCGGCTGTTCAACTTTCCCGTGGCCGGCTGGGTGCGCCATCCGCGCGAGGTTGCCGGCATCGAGATTTTCGCCGGCAAAGAGCGGTTTCACGACTTCCTCGCGCGCAGCAAGATCGTCGTATCGCTCCTGCCGCTGACGGCGGAGACGCGCGACCTGCTCGACGCCCGCGCTTTCGCCGCCATGCCGCGCGGCGGCTATCTCATCAACGCCGGCCGCGGCGAGCAGGTGGTGGACGAGGACTTGCTCGCCGCGCTCGATTCCGGCCAGCTCGCCGGCGCGACGCTCGACGTCTTTCGCCAGGAGCCGCTGCCGCCCGGCCATCCTTTCTGGTCGCATCCCAAGATCACCCTCACGCCGCACAACGCGGCGGCGACCCGCCAGGCCCACGGCGCGGACATCGTGTTGGAGAACATCCGCCGCGCCCGGACCGGCCTACCGCTGGTGAATCTGGTGGATAAGGCCGCCGGCTATTGAGGGTGTCACGCCGCCGTAGCGGTCCTGTCACGGAGAGCCGCTAGCTTGCGGGCTAGACAACATCCGGGGATCATCTACATCGCCATGACCGCGCCTCTTATCGCCGCCCATCGTGGCGGCGCCGGCCTTTGGCCGGAGAACAGCCTCACTGCCTTCCGCAACGCCATCCGCCTGCCGGTCGACCTGATCGAGTTCGACGTCCATCGCAGCAAGGACGGGCTTTTGGTCGTCCATCACGACGCGACGCTCGACCGCATGACCGACGCGAAGGGGCCGCTTGCCGACAAGACCTGGGACGAGTTGTGCAGCGTCACGGTGAACGAAACCGACGGCGAGCCCATCCCCCTGCTTGAGGAGGTCATCGCGCTGATCGCGCCGACCGCCATCGACTTGCGCCTGGAATTCAAATGCCGCGCCGATGGCAGCCGCTATCCCGGCATCGAAGCCGAGGTGGTCGCCATGCTGCGCGAGGCCGACATGCTGCGGCGGACGATCTTCACCTCGTTCCAGTGGGATTGCCTGGAAACCGCGCTGGCGCTGGCTAGCGTGCGCGGGGCGATCGCCTTGATGCGCAAGCCCGCCGTCGCCGCGCCGGATGATTACGAAGCGGCGCTCGCCCTCGCCCGCGCCAAAGCCCTGCCGGAAATCGCCCTGCCCGCCGCCCTGATGACCGCCGAGGCCTTCGCCCGCGCCCGCGACATGGGCCTGCGCGCCGGCGCCTTCGGCGTCAACGACGCCGAGCGCATCGCGGCCGCCTTCGATCTCGCAGCCTCCGCCTTCACCACCGACCGGCCCGATTGGGCGCTGGCCGAAAAAGAGCGCCGCCTGCAAGCAGCCGTCTTCACCGTCTGACCCGACCGCAGAGCGGTTAGCGGCGAAGCGTCGGATCCAGCCGGTCGCGCAGCCAGTCGCCGAGGATGCTGACCGCGAGCGTGGTGAGGAAGATCATCAGCCCCGGAAAGACGGCGATCCACCAAGCCGTCAGCAGATAGTCGCGACCCGCGCCGAGCATCAGGCCGAGGCTGGTCAACGGCGGCTGGATGCCGAGGCCGAGGAAGCTCATCGAGGTTTCCAGCAGGATCGTCTCGGGGAAGTTCAGCGTGAACTGCACGATCAGCGCGCTGGCGATGTTGGGCAGCACGTGGCGGCCGTAGACGCGGAACGGACCCGCGCCGAGCGCGCGCATCGAGGTGACGTAGCCGTGCGACGACGCCGACAGCACCATGCCGCGCGTCAAGCGGGCGTAGGTTTCCCAACCGTTCAGCCCCATCACCAGCACGAACAGCACGAAATTATTGCCGAAGAACGCGAGCACCGCGAGGGCGACGATCATGAAGGGGATTGACGCCTGGAAATCCACCAGCATCATCGCCGTCTCCTCGATCCAGCCGCGGAAATGCGCGGCGACGAAGCCGATGGCGGTGCCGATCAGCGCGCCGATCACCGTGCCGGCGATGGCGACGAACACGCTCATGCGCGTGCCGTAAATGATGCGGCTCAACAGGTCGCGCCCCAAATCGTCGGTGCCGAGCCAATATTGCGCCGGACCGCCGAGGAAGGCGGGCGGCTTGAGGCGGTTGAGCAGATCTTGCTCGGCGTAATGATAGGGGGCGAGCAAGTCGGCGAACAGGAACACGAACAGCGTGGCCGCGAGGAACCCGGCGCAGATCAGCACCAGCAGCGGCATCCGCGCCAGCTCGCGCGTCAGGCCCGAGAGGACGCCTGGCTTGGTTGCGACCGCGAGGCGGCTCTGAGCGTCGTCGGCCATCTCACGCCTCCTTGGCCGCGCCGCGCACGCGCGGATCGAGCCAGCCGTATAGCAGGTCGACGATCAGGTTGGTCGCGATCATGGTGAAGGCGACGAGCAGGATCACCGTCTGCACCACCGGCAGATCGCGGCTGGAGACGGCGGTGACAAGCAGGCGGCCGATGCCCGGCCAGGCGAAGACCGTCTCGGTGACGAGCGCGCCGGAGATCAGCCCGCCGATCTTGAAGCCGAGCACGGTAACGATGGGAATCGCCGCGTTGGGCGCGGCATGCCAGGCGATACGGCGCAGACGGGGCGCGCCCTTGGCCTTGGCCGTCCGCATATAGGACTGGCTCAGCACCTCCAGCATGGCTGAGCGGGAGAAACGCGCCAGCGTGCCGGCGGCGGCGGTGCCGAGGGTCAGCACCGGCATGATCATGTGCCATAGCGTCGCGCTACCCGAGCTCGGCAGCCATTGCAGCGTCATGGTGAACAGCATGATCAGCAGGATGCCGAGGAAGAAGTTCGGCATGGCGTAGCCGAGCACGGCGAAGCCCATGGTCAGGCGGTCGGCCGCCGTGTTGCGGCGAAGCGCGGCATAGATGCCGAGCGGCACGCCGAACAGCACGGCGAAGGCGAGCGCGGCCAGGCCCAGCTCCAAGGTCGCCGGCACGCGCTCTAGCACCACCTGCAAGGCGTCGCGCTGATCGCGCAGCGACACGCCGAAATCGCCATGCAGCACGTTCCAGACGTAGAGCAGATATTGCTCGTGGATCGGCCGGTCGAGCCCCCAGGCGGCGCGGTAGTAGGCGATGGTGTCGCTGCTCGCGTCGTCGGGCAGCAAGATGTCGGTCGGATCGCCCGACAAGCGCAGGATGACGAACACGAACGATACGGCGAGCAGCAGCGTCAAAGCCGCGCGCAGCAGCTTGGTCAGGAAGAAACGCCCGCTCATCGCGCCGCGCTCGTTTCCGCGCGCAACGCCAGGGCGCGGTCCGGCGCGTTGACCAGCACGCCGTCGATCTCGAGCGCCGCCAGCCGGCGCAGGCGCGCCTCGTCGATCTCGCCGGCGGTGCCGGTCTTGCGCTGGCCGGCGGTGATCCATACCGGATGGTTGCCGCCGCGCGCCGCCGCAACGGACTCGGCCGTCGCCTCGTCCTCCCACAGCCTGGCGATGCTGCCGCCGGCGGCGAAGAACGCCGGAATATCGCGTGGGCTGGCGAGAAAGCCGAGGATCGCCGCGTCCGGTGCCTTGAGGCGCAACGTCTCCGCCTGGGCGACGCTGCGCACGCCGAACACGACGGACGATTGCATGCCGAGATCGCGCACCGCCTCGTGGACCAGGACCGGATAGTCGCGATAGGCGAGCTTGAGATCGAGCAGCACGCCGACCCGGCCGCGCGCGATCTCCAGCACGTCGGCGAGGCGCATCACGCCCAATTCGTCGAGCGCGCCGTCGGGCAGCTCGGCGATGCAGCGGTCGGTGCCGCGCACGCGCTCCAGATCGGGGTCGTGGTTGCAATAAAGCGTGCCGTCGCCCGACAGGCGCACGTCGGTTTCGATCAGGTCGGCGCCGGCGGCGATGGCCGCCTCGAACGCGCCCTGGCTGTTCTCGACATGGCCGTCGGAATAGCCGCGATGGGCGATGACGAGGAAATCTCCTCGCCGCATCAGATTCATGGCGCGATCTCCCGTTCGGCGAGCGGCTGCGGCGGCAAATGCACGGTCGATCCGGTCGCCTTCGACCAGTTGCGAACGTCGAGCGACAGGAACAGGTCCGGCTCGACGAACTTATGCGTCGCCGCACCCGCCTCAAGCCGGTAGCGGATGTAGCCGGCGCGGCGCTGCAAGCCGGAAACCGGCGGCAAAGGCTTTTCCTTGCTGTTGATGAAAGCGGTGGCCGGCGACCAGACCATCTCGATGCCGTCATGCGCGAAGGCGCGATAGACATGCAGATGCCCGCTACCGATCAGCTTGACGCCATGCGCGCGGCAGAGATCCAGCAACGGCGCCCGTCCCGTCGGAAACAGGCAGGACAGCCCCAGCCGTTCCTCCTCCGGCGCGGCGTAGAACGCCGGCTTGTGCAGGAACAGCGCGATGTGGCGGTCGCCCGCGGCCGCGAGGGTTTCGGCCAGCCAGGCGAGCTGTTCCGCCTCGGCGGTATAACCCGAATCGAACAATTGCGCGTTGAGACCGACGACGCGCCAAGTCTCGCCGAGATCGGTGAAATCCCATTCCGGGCCGACATGGGCGCGCCAATTGGCGCGGCGCTCGTCGTTCAGCGGGCGCTGCAGCCGGACATCGGGCGGCGTGTCGCCGATGTCGTGATTGCCCGGCACGACCAGCACCGGACACGGCAGCTTGTCGAGTTCGCTGCGGGCGAAGACGAGATCGTCGGCATCGTCGGTGCCGCGCAACGACAGATCGCCGCTATGCACGACGAGATCGGGCGGATCGGCCCGCATCTCGTCGAGGAAGACGCGCCAATTGTGGTGGAAGTAGCCGCGATTGCGGCTGAGATGGGTGTCGGAGACCTGAACGACCTCGAACGCGCTCATATTTCGCCTCCCGCGACGCGATGACAAGCGACCTGATGGGCGATATCGCCGCCCACGGCCGCCAGGGCCGGACTCGCCCGTTTGCATTCCTCGACCGCGAAGGGGCAGCGCGTGTGGAAACGGCAGCCCGGCGGCGGGTCGATCGCGCTCGGCGGATCGCCGGCCAACAGCAGCCGCTCGCGCCGCAGGCGCGGATCGGGCACGGGAATGGCAGAGATCAAGGCGCGCGTATAAGGATGCCTGGGCGCGTCGAACAGCGCGTCGCGCGGGGCCGTCTCGACGATCCGGCCGAGATACATCACGGCGACGCGATCGCTGATATGGCGCACCACGCTCAGCGCGTGCGAGATGAACAGGTAAGCGACGCCGAACTCCGCCTGCAAATCCTTCAGCAGGTTCACCACTTGCGCCTGCACCGAAACGTCGAGCGCCGAAACCGGCTCGTCGCACACCACCAGCTTAGGTCGCAGGATCAGCGCCCGGGCGATGACGACGCGCTGCTGCTGCCCGCCGGACAATTCATGCGGATAGCGTGTCGCCATATCGGCGGGCAGGCCGACCGCCTGAAGCATCCGCATGGCCTCGCCGTCCCGCGCGGCGGACGCGCCGATATCGTGGATGTCGAGCGGTTCGCGAATCTGCGCGCCAACCGGCAAACGCGGATTGAGCGCGCTCGCCGGGTCTTGGAATATGATCTGCGCTTCGCGCCGCAGCGCCTTGCGCGCCCCCGGCGAGAGGCTTCGGATCGACACGCCGCCGATCCGCACCTCGCCGTCGTCCGGCGAAATCAGGTCGAGCACCAGGCGGCCCGTGGTCGATTTGCCGCAGCCCGATTCGCCGACCAGGCCAAGCGTCTCGCCGGCATGCAGCTCGAAGCTAACGCCGTCGACCGCGCGCACTTGCGGGCGCGGACCCCACGGCCAAGCGCGGGCAAGCGTGAACCCGCGCGACAGATCGCGCGCTGCGAGCAGCGGGGCGGCGGCGGCGCTCATGCCGCCACGAAGGCCGGCGCGAAACAGGCGACGCGATGGCCGCCCGATAGCGCGCGCGGCTCGGGCATGGCTTGTCGGCAAGCGGCCGAGACGTTTTCGCAACGCGGCGCGAAGGCGCAGCCCGCTGGCGCGGCATGGAGCGACGGCACGCTGCCTTCGATGGTCGCGAGGCGCGCGCAATTGACGTCGATGCGCGGGATCGAGCGCAACAGGCCCCGGGTATAGGGATGCGCCGGCCCGGCGAAAATCCGTCGGACCTCGCCTTCCTCGGCGACGCGGCCGAGATACATGACGGCGACGCGGTCGGCCATTTCGGCGACGACGCCGAGATCGTGGGTGACGAGCAGCAGCGCCATACCCTCCTCCGCCTTCAACTCGCGAAGGAGATCGAGGATTTGCGCCTGGATCGTCACGTCGAGCGCCGTGGTCGGCTCGTCGGCGACGATCAGCTTCGGCCGGCAGGCCATCGCCATGGCGATGACGACGCGCTGGTTCATGCCGCCCGACAACTGATGCGGATATTCCTTCAGACGGCGCGCCGCATCGGGAATGCGCACGCGGTCGAGCAAGCGGCGGGCTTCGGCCTTGGCCGCGGCCCACGACAGGCCGCGATGCAGCACCAGCGCTTCGGCCAGTTGGCTACCGACGCTATGGACGGGATTGAGCGCGGTCAGCGGGTCCTGGAAGATCATGGCGATCTCCCGCCCGCGCAGATTTTCCATTTCCCGTTCGGACAGCCGCGCGAGATCGCGGCCGGCGAAGCGGATGGCGCCGCCGGCGATCCGTCCGTTGGCCGGCAGCAGCCCGAGCAGCGCGTGGCAAGTGACGCTCTTGCCGCAACCCGATTCGCCGACAAGGCAGAGCGTCTCGCCGGCATCGACCGTCAAGCTTACCCCGCGCACCGCGTCGACCGGGCCGCGTTCGGTCGAGAAGCTCACCGTGAGATTCTCGACCGAGAGCAACGGTTGGGAGACGGCGGACATCGCCTTCGCCCCATTCGCCGATCAGGAACGCGGAGCCGTCTTGATCTTGAACACGTCGGGGCGGAAATCCATGAAGTAGAGCGGATACGGCGTCCACTGGATCGTGTTCTTCATCGCGTAAGTCTCGTACGGGTTGTAGAGCAACGCCGCCGGGGCTTCGTCTTCGAAGATATCGAGCATCGTCTGGAACGCGTCGTAACGCGCTTTCGGATCCATGCTGGTGACGACGACATCTTGAGCGTCGTTGAACGCTTTGGGCGAGGCCCAGTATTTGTTGCTCTTCTGCAGGGCGGAGTCGTAGCCCCAGAGCGAGACGAGGCCGCCGACCGGATCAGGCAGGCGATAGGAGTTCGACCAGGGGTAGATCATCACGTCCGGCGTGCGCGTCTGCGTGAAGTTCTCGACGATGGCCAGGCGCATGTTGATGCCGGCCTTCTTCCACATTTGCTGGATGATTTGCGTCGCCGACAGCATGTTGCTGTAATAGGTCGTCATGGTGCGCAGCACGATCTCCTCGCCGTTATAGCCGGCTTCTTTCAGAAGCTGCTTGGCGCGCTCGGGGTCATGCGCCGGCGGCGGACGCTTGGCGTTGTACATCGCGCCAAAGTCTTCCATCTGGTGACCGTTCGGCACGTAAGCCTGGTTCTGCCACAGAGCGGTGATCAGCGCCGGCCGGTCGATGGCGAGAGACAGCGCCTGGCGGACGCGCTTGTCCTTCAGCAGCGGATGGTTGGTGTTGAAGACGAGAAGCTGCGTGTTGGCGAGCGCCAGGCTCTTGGTCTCGATGTTCTTGTAGCGGTCGAACACCTGCACCTGATCGGGCGGAATGTTGACGATCAAGTCCATCTCGCCGCTCACCAGGCCGGCGACGCGGCTGGCCAATTCGGGCACCTGGCGGAAGGTCAGGGTCTTGAACGCCGGCTTGCCGCCGTAATAATCGTCGTTGGCGGCGAAGCGCTGATAATCGCCTTCCTTCCATTCGACGAATTTCAGGGGCCCGGTGCCGACCGGCGCGCGGTCGGTGACTTTCAGCGCCGTCGCCATCCATTTCGGATCGCTCGTGTCGCCCTTCACCGCGTCGAGCCAGGCTTTCTTGCTGATGATGAAGGAGCCGTAGGTGGCGAGGCGCTGCTCCAAAACCGGATCCGGTGCCTTGGCAGTAAAGCGCACGGTGTATTTGTCGAGCGCTTCGACCTTGTCGAGATGGCCGAAATAGGTGCGGCCTTCCGGCAGCAGCGACTTGGGGCCGATCAAGCGGTCGGGATCGAACGTGAACAGCACGTCTTCCGACGTCATCTCTGCGCCGTTATGGAACTTCACGCCCTGGCGCAGTTTCAGTTCCAGCGTGCGGTCGTCGAGGCGCTTCCAGGAGGTCGCGAGCCCCGGCACCAATTTGGAACCCATGCCCTTGCCGTCCGAGAGGAAGTCGCGGCGGATCAGCGTGTCGTAGATCGAATAGGTGATGCGGATGGTGACGTTGCCCGACGCCAGAACCGGATCGAGGCCGAGCGCGAGATTGTTGACGCCGACCACCACATTGGGCCGATTGTCCTGCGCTTGCGCCGCGCCGGAGAGACCCAGCGCCAGGACGGACGCCGCGGCGAAGGCACGCAACGCCTTGCGCGAAAACCGATGATTCATGATCCTGATCCCCTAGATGATGGTGCGGCCAGAACGGCCTCGCCGGACTCTTAGGGGTCGCGGGTGACTCGCGCGTGACCGCGCAATGACTGTTTGGTGACAGAACGCGGCAGCCGCCGCGCGGCCTCAGGCGGCGTCGCCGCGGGCGCTGTCGGTTTTCGCGCCTTCGAGATTGGCGCCATCGAGCATGGCGCCCCGCAGGTCCGCCCCGCGCAAGTCCGCCCCGCGCAGGTCCGCGTCGCGCAGATCGGCCTCGCTCAAATCGGCCTTCGCCAGCCGCGCCGAGCGCAGCACGACGCCGGCGAGGTTGGCGCGGATCAGCTTGGCGTTCTCGAGATTGACCGGATAGGAATGCGACGGCGAATTGCCGATCTTCTCCACCGGGCCGAGATTCGCGCCGGCGAGATTGGCTTCGATCAGCGCCGCGCGTTGCAGATTCGCGCCACGCAAGTCAGCCCGCGTCAAGTTCGCGCCGCACAGATCGGCGAAGGACATGACCGCCATCGCCATCTCGGCGTTGGACAGGTCCGCGTCGCGCAGCACCGCGCGCTCCAGGATGGCGGCGGCGAGATTGACGCCGCGCAGCGTGCGGCCGCTGAGGTCGGTCTCGGTCAGATCGGCGCGCCGGCCCGCCTTGCTGGTGGTATCGACCCATTCGGCATGGCGCTTGAGGATCGCCGCGAGCGCCGCGTCGTTGAGCGCCGGCACGCTGGATTTCACCGCCATCATGAAGCCGTCGTAGTTCCGCGCGTCGGCGTCGAGGATCGCGCCGCGCATGTCGGCGTCCTTGAACAGCGTGTAATCGAGCTTGACCTTGTTGAGCACCGCGCCGGTCATGGTCGCGCCGCCGAAATTCGCGCCGGTCAGGTCGCTGCCGTCGAGCATCGCGCCGATCAGCAGCGAATTGCGCAGGTCGGCGCGCTTGAGGTCGGTGCCGCGCATGATCGCGTCGGTCAGATCGGCGTTGAGCAGCGTCGAGTCGGAGAGCAGCGCGCCCGTCAGATCGACCCGCCGCGCGATGATCGCGCTCAGCTCCGAGGAAAGCTGCTCGTAGGTCATCACCTGCAAGCCCTCTTTCTCCTCATGGCGCGCCAACGCCGCCTGACGCACGTCGGCCTCGACCATGATCGCTTCGGTGAGGTCCGCGCCGCGCAAGCACGCGCCGCGCAGGTCGGCACGCGTCAAATCGGCGCGGTAGAGATTGGCGACGCGCAAGTCGGCGCCGAACAGGTTGGCCATCTGCAATTTCGCTTCGGCCATCCAGCATTGCTTGAGCAGCGCGCCGGTCAGGTCGGCCTGGCTGAGATCGCTCTTGCGCAGATCGAGGCCGGTGAGATCATGGAATTTGAGCAGCGCCCGCCGCCCGCTCGAATGCCCCGTCAGGAATCGCTCATGCAGACGCAACACGCGGTCCAGCTCCTGCTGGGTGATGCGGGTCCATCGCAGGGAGCGGGGGGACGGGTCGGACATGGGCCTCTCGGGAAATTTGGTTATTATTCAGCGCGATAAAGATTAAAAGCCGGTTAAGCGGCCCAACGCCGGCCCGGCGAAAGCCGCAGTTTCGCGGCGATTCGCCGGCGCAAAACCGCCCTCATCGCGCCATAATCTCGGTTAAAATGGCTGGCGCGGGCCGTGAGGTCCGGCGTCGCGCCGGGCCCGGGGGCGGCTCGCGGGAGGATCGCGCCCATGTCGCGAACTATGCCGCGCGGATTGCCGCTTGCGGCGGCTGTCGCCGCCGTCGCCACCCTCGCCCTGGCCGCCGAACCGGCCCAGGCGGACGGGTTCAGCTTCAGCTACAGCAGCGACTACAGCCGCGGCGGGCCCCATTGGGACCGCCACCACCATCCGCACCGCTACCACCGCCACGGGCCGCCGCCGCGCATCGTCTATCATGCGCCGCCGCGATACTATTATCGGCCGGCGCCGCGCGTGATCTACACCCAGCCCCCGGTGGTCTACGCCCCGCCGCCGCCGACGGTCGTCTATGCCGACCCGCCGCCCGTGGTCTACGCCCCGCCGGTGGTCGCCCAGAACGTGCTGCCGGGCGGACCGTTGCAGCCCCCAGCGCCCTATTGCCGCGAATATCAATCGACGACGATGGTCGGCGGCCGCCAGGTCTATTCCTACGGCACCGCCTGCCAGCAGCCCGATGGCTCTTGGAAGATCGTGCGGTAAAGCGTTCGCGATACCGAAACGCCATGCGCCAAAACGGGCGTCGCCAGCCAGCGACGCCCGTTTCATTTTTCCTTCGAGATCAAAGGACTTCGCCGCCGCCGCGGCCCGATGCTATAGACGATGACACCAATCTGTAGCGCAGGGGAACGAGCGGCATGAGCGGGGCCAAGGGTTACGATTACATCATCGTCGGCGCGGGATCGGCCGGCTGCGTGCTGGCCAACCGCCTGAGCGAAGACCCGACCTGCCGCGTGCTGCTGCTCGAGGCCGGCGGCCGCGACCTCGATCCGCTGATCCACATCCCGCTCGGCATCGGCAAGATGCACGAGTACGGCCTGCACGACTGGCACTACGAGACCGAGCCCGACCCGCAGCTCAAAGGCCGCAAGGTCGACGCCAAGCGCGGCAAGGTGCTGGGCGGCTCGTCGGCGGTCAACGTCATGGCCTACACGCGCGGCAACCGCGGCGATTACGACCGCTGGGCGCAGAAGGGCGCGCTCGGCTGGTCCTACGCCGAGGTGCTGCCCTACTTCCGGCGCTGCGAGACCTGGGAAGGCGGCGAGGATCCCTATCGCGGCGGCTCGGGCCTGCTGCACACGCAATACGCCAAGACCAGGGATCCGCTTTACGACGCCTGGATCGAAGCCGGCAAGGCCAACGGCTATCCGCACAATCCGGACTATAACGGCATCAGCCAAGAAGGCTTCGGCCGCAGCCAATACACGATCAAGAACGGCCGGCGCTGCTCCTCCGCCGTCGCCTTCCTCAAGCCGGCGATGAAGCGGCCCAATCTCACGGTGATCACGCGCGCGCTGACCAGCCGCGTGCTGCTCAAGGGCACGCGCGCCGTCGGCGTCGAATATATCAAGGGCGGGCAAGTCGCGCGCGCCGAAGCCGACCGCGAGGTGATCGTCTCGGGCGGCACGTTCAACAGCCCGCAGATTCTCAAACTGTCGGGCATCGGCCCGGCCGACGAGCTGCGCGAGTTCGGCATCCAGCCGGTCGTCGATCTGGCGGTCGGCAAGAACCTGCAGGACCATCTGGCGACGGTGATCTTCTGGTCGCGGCCGAACAACACCAGCCTGTTCCGCGAGAACATGCGGTTCGACCGCATGGCCTTCAACATGCTGCGCGCCTATTTCACCGGCACCGGCCCGGCGACGGTGGTGCCCGGCGGCCTGCACGCCTTCGTCAAGTCCCGCCCCGAACTGGCGGTGCCGGACATCGAATTCATGTTCCGCGGCCTGCCGGCGCACGCGGAGCTGTGGTTCCCCGGAATCAAGAAGCCCTATGTCGACGGCTACGGCATCCGCCCGACGCTGCTGCATCCGGAAAGCCGCGGCGAGATCCTGCTGCGCTCGGCCGATCCGAAAGACCCACCGCGCATCGTCTACAACTTCTTCACCTCGCCGGCCGATCTGCCGGCCTTCCGCCAGGGCTTCAAGATGGCGCGCGAGGTGGGCAACCACCCCGCCCTCGCCGGCTTCCGCGGCGAGGAGACCAAGCCCGGCGCGAAGGTGCAGACCGACGCCGAGATCGACGAATTCCTGAGAAGCACGGCGATCACGGCGCACCATCCGGCCGGCACCTGCGCCATGGGCATCGGGCCCGAAGCGGTGCTCGATCCCGAGTTGCGCGTGCGCGGCGTCGAAGGCTTGCGCGTGGTGGATGCCTCGGCGATGCCCGACATGGTCTCGGCGCATATCAACGCCTGCGTCATCATGATGGCCGACAAAGCCTCGGACCTGATCCGCGGGAAGACGCCCCTGCCCGCCTCGGATGCGGCGTAATCAAGCCTCCGGGTCGAGCGCGTCGGCGATCTTCTCGCGCTTGCGGCGCGGCAGCAGCTTCATCGTCAGGATGAAGCCGGACAACGCGAAACAGATCGTGTTGGTGACGATGATCGGCCATTGGCCGAGCATCACGCCGTAGCTCGTCCATAGCGCGAAGCCGACGACGGTGATGGCGTACATCGGCGCGGAGATCGCGGCGGTGTCGCGCGTGCGGATGATTTTCCAGGCTTGCGGCGTGAAGCTGACGGTCGAGGCGATGGCGGCGAGCGAGCCGAGGATGGTGACGGTGTCCATGGGCCGCGAAACTCCCGACAGCCGGATTTCAGGCATGAAAAAGGCGGCGACGCCGGAGGACGCCGCCGCCTCGTTCAGTCGCGTCGTCTATTAGCGGACGACGAGATCGTTCTTCACCGACTGCACGCCCTCGACCTTGCGAGCGACGTCGGTGGCGCGGCTCTTCTCGGCCGACGAATCGACGAAGCCGCTGAGCTGCACGGTGCGGTTGAAGGTCTCGACGCTGATCTGGCGCGCCTTCAGATTGTCGTCGGCGACGAAAGCGGCGCGCACCTTGGTGCTGATGCTGGCGTCATCGACATACTGGCCGGCGGTCTGGCGGCCTTCGATGGCCGAGCAGGCCGGCACGGCGACGACCAAGGCGACGGCGACGAACACGGATTTGAGGACGTTGGTCTGCATGATGGATACCTTCTTGGATGAGGGCTTGATGAGGGCTTGATGAGGGCTTGATGAGGGTTTGATGAAGCTTGGATGGGTCGCGAGAGAGATGACCGGAGGCTGTTCCATGCAGAAAACGCCGGCTCGCGGGCGAAGTTCAACCTTCGCTCGGATTTTTTCCTAAGCGGTTCCGTAAAGATTTCCGGCGGGATCGCGGTTTTCGCGAGAAAGCCTAGGGCAGCGGACGCGGCGCGCGGTCCGCATCGACCGCCACATAGGTGAACAGCCCGGCCGTGACCTGGATCGGCGCTTCGTCGATCTCGCCGCGCGCGCGGCGCACCCAGCTTTCGACCCGCACGGCGATGGAGGTGCGGCCGGTCTTGACGATCGCGGCGTAGCACGAGACTTCGTCGCCGATGAATACCGGCTTGTGGAAGGTCATCTCCGTGATGGCGATGGTGACGACCCGCCCTTTCGCGCGCCGCGTGGCGACGCTGCTGCCGGCGAGGTCCATCTGCGACAATAGCCAGCCGCCGAAAATGTCGCCGTGCGGATTGGCGTCGGCCGGCATGGCGATGGCGCGGAGCGCCGGCTCGGCGCGGGGCAGATCATGGGTCGTCATGGGCGGCTCCTTTACTCTTTTATCCTTCATTTCTATTATTTATAAAATTGAAAGATAAATTGTTATATATCAATAAGTTATGTGAGATTTTTCGTGATGCCAAATATAAGATAACTATCTGATTTAAAATGATTTATCCTTCAAATATTAGAAATAAGGATTTGAAGGATAAACGATGCCCGTCGTCGCTCCCTTCAGCGATGAGCAAACCAGGCTACTGGTCAACCTCGAACAACAATACGAGGTCTGGCTCGACGCCGCGCGCGCCTTCGCCAAACTGCCCTATGGGCTCGGCTGGAAGAAATCGTCAGGCAAAGAGTATCTCTACGAACTGTTCGACCGCATCGGCAATGGCCGCAGCCTCGGTGCGCGGTCGCCGGAAACCGAAGCCATTTACGAACGGCACCATGCCGAAAAGCCAGTCGCCAAAAGCCGGCGCGACGAAAGCTGGGCGCGCCTGATCGAGACGGGGCGGCTCTATCGCGCCTTGCGGCTTCCGCTGCTCGCCAGCGAAGCGGCGGAGATTCTGCGCGAAGCGGATATGCGCGGCCTGCTCGGCAGCCATGTGATGGTCATCGGCACCAACGCGATGGCGGCCTATGCGGTGGAAGCCGCCGGCCGCATCGTCGGCGCGCCGGACGAGACGCAGGATTTCGACATGGCCTGGACATCCGCGACGGCGGACGGCGAGGACAATCAGATTTGGGCGATGCTCAAGGCGGTGGACGGCACCTACACGATCAACACCGAGCGGCCGTTCCAAGCGCGCAACGCGCGCGCCTATGAGGTCGAAATCGTCGCCGCGCCGTCGCGTATCGACGGCATGACGGTCAAGGACCGGCCGCGGCCGATCCCGATGGAAGAGCAGGAATGGTTGCTGCGCGGCCGACAGGTGAGCCATGTGGTCGTCGCGCGCGACGGCACGCCCGCGCGCATTCTCGCGCCCGACCCGCGCTGGTTCGCGTTGCAGAAGCTCTGGCTCTCGGCGCAACCGAAACGCACCGCCTTGAAGCGGCCGAAAGACGCGAAACAAGGCGCGCTGCTGTTGTCAGCAGTCGCCGAAACCATGCCGCAATTTCCGCTCGACGCGGCGTTCGAGGCGGAGATTCCCGCCCCGCTCCAGCCGCATTACCGCGCGTGGCAGGAAACGCGCAAGCGTTGAGGCGCGGCGCTATCTGTGGCCGCGATGGCCGTGCCCGTGATGGCCGTGGCCGCGATGCGGATGGCCGCGCCGGCGGCGGTCGTCGTCGTCGCGATAGCTGAAGCTGAAGCTGTGATAGGTCGGGCGCGGCGCCGGCGCGTAGTAATAGCCAGGCGCGGAGTAGTAGTAGGTTTGCGCCGGATAGTAGCCGGCCGGCTCGGTGGCGACGCAGGCACCGAGGCCGAAAGCGGCGGCGGACAACCCCGCCACCCTGGCCCAAACCGAACGGGCCGCCGCAAGAGTCGCTGAGACTTTTTTCATGTCGTGATCCTCCCTGGGCATCAGCGCGTGGATGCCCGAGCACGGCTCGCCGCCGGAGCGACGGACGGGCGGCGGATGAAGAGGATTTAGCTGCAGATCATGGCGGGATTGCGTCGGCCCTGTGGCGGCGCGGTGGAATCGCGCCCGCCCCGTGGCGACGCGCGTGCGCCCGCTTTCCGCACGGGCGGCGGAACTCTCGCTTGCGCCGCCGCGCAAATGACGGTATCGGATATCGATAACGAGATTCGATAATATGACAGATCGAAGAATGGACCATCACGATCTGCTGTCCGGCCTGGTGCGGCTGCACGTGCTGCATCACGCGGCCAAGCATCCGATCTACGGCCAGTGGATGATCGACGAGCTGGACCGGCACGGCTACAAGCTGTCGCCCGGCACGCTCTATCCCATGCTGCAGAAGATGACGCGCGACGGCTATCTCAAATGCCGCGTCGAGCGCGACGGCCGCACCGCGCGCAAATATTACACGGCGACGGCGAAGGGGAAAAAAGGTCTCGCCGTCGCGCGCGAGCGCCTGCGCGAATTGAAAACCGAAACGAATCCATGATGACGGACCCAGCATGACCGATACGACATCCGAGACCGCCCGCGCCGGCGGCACGCCGAGCGAAGTCTTTCGCGTGTTCCTAAAACTAGGGCTGACCTCGTTCGGCGGCCCCATCGCCCATCTCGGCTATTTCCGCGACGAGCTGGTGACGCGCCGCCGCTGGATCTCGGAAAGCGGCTATGCCGATCTCGTCGCGCTCTGCCAATTCCTGCCCGGGCCGGCATCGAGCCAGGTCGGCCTAGCGCTCGGGCTGATGCGCGGCGGGCCGCTCGGCGCGCTCGCCGCCTGGATCGCCTTCACGCTCCCCTCGGCGCTGCTGCTGATCGCCTTCGGCTTTGGCGCGGCCACCATCGGCGGCCCGCTCGCCGGCGGCGTCCTCAACGGGCTCAAGATCGTGGCCGTCGCCATCGTCGCGCAAGCGGTGTGGGGCATGGCGCGCAGCCTATGCCCCGACCGCGAACGCGCCGCCATCGCGGTTGGCGCGATCGTCGTCGTCGCCGCGATGCCCGGCGCGTTCGGGCAGATCGGCGCGATCGCGCTCGGCATGATCGCCGGCTTGGCCTTGGGGCGCGGCCGCGGCGACGCCCTCGGCGGCGGGTCCGTCGCGATGCCGATCTCGCGCGGCTTCGGGCTCGCCTGCCTGGCGCTGTTCTTCGGCCTGCTGATCCTGCTGCCGCTCGTCGCCGGGCAGTCGCAAACGCTCGCCGTCGTGGACGCCTTCTATCGCGCCGGCGCGCTGGTGTTCGGCGGCGGCCATGTGGTGCTGCCGCTGCTGGAAACCGAGGTGGTGCGTTCCGGCTGGGTCTCGCCCGACGATTTCCTCGCCGGCTACGGCGCGGCCCAGGCCGTGCCCGGACCGCTGTTCACCTTCGCGGCCTTCCTCGGCACGGTTCTCCAACCGGCCCCCAACGGTTTCCTCGGCGCGGCCATCGCGTTGGCCGCGGTGTTCGCGGGCGGGTTTCTCATCCTGCTCGGCGCGCTGCCGTTCTGGGACCGTTTGCGGACGCGCCCGCGGATGCAATCGCTGATGCAGGGGGCCAACGCCGCCGTCGTCGGCATTCTCGGCGCGGCGCTCTATTCGCCGGTGTTCACCAGCGCCATCGTCGGCCTGCCGCAATTCGCGCTCGCGGCCGGCTGTTTCGTCCTGCTCATGGCGTGGAAATGCCCGCCGTGGATCGTCGTCCTCGTCGCCGCTATTGGCGGCGCGGCGCTGACGGCGATTTGATCTGCAAGAAGGTTGGCGCGCCCGGCAGGATTCGAACCTGCGACCACCGGCTTAGAAGGCAGGTGCTCTATCCAGCTGAGCTACGGGCGCTCACCGAGAAAACTCGGGCCGAGAAAACAACACTCGGCAGTCCGGCGCGCAGAACGCGCCGGCTGGGCCCGTCCGCGCGGCGGTCTTATCAGCGAATTCTGTTGAAGGCGAAGTTGGCGGCGTAGCTTTTCGGCTTGGCCGTCGCCGTCTTCGGCTCGTAGAGGCGATAGGGGATGCCGTGGCGCTTGGCGTAAGCCACCGCTTCCTCCTTGCTGTCGAAGCGCAGCTTGATCTGGCCGCGCGTGTCGGGCGAGGAGATCCAGCCCATCAGCGGATCGTGGCTCTTGGGCGCCGCCGGCTCGAACTCGAACAGCCACTTGCGCGTGTTGGCGCGGCCCTGCTGCATGGCGCTACGGGCCGGACGGTAGATGCGCGCGACCGGGCCGCTCTGCACGGCTTCGGTCGTGTCGGTGGAATATTCGGTCTCGCTCACGGACAGTCTCGTGGATGCTGGCTCGGATGACGGGGCGGGCTGAGGACCCGGACTATAGCCCGGATCGCGGCCCTTCGGTATCCCGCCCTGCCCGCCGGGTCAAGATCGCGCGTCCGGCGGGCGAAAATGGCTTATCCTTGCCCTGGCGGCGGCTCGGCTCTAGGTTCTGCCCGCCGCGATGTGACGGGGTGTAGCTCAGCCTGGTAGAGCGCCAGCTTTGGGAGCTGGATGCCGGAGGTTCGAATCCTCTCGCCCCGACCATTCCCGCCCGTGCCGCGCGTTTTATCGCGCCGGCGCGAAGATGGCGTGCTGCACGACATCGCCGGCCTTGAGGCCGAGGCGCGCGGCGGTGCCACCAGGCAATTCCAGCACGCCCTTCACCGGCCCCTTCGACGGGATCGGCGTGCGGTCGAACGGCACGGCGCGCTGGGCGATGTTCACCACGCGGCCGTCGGCGGCGATGAACAGCATATCGAGCGGGATGAGCGTGTTTTCCATCCACATGGCAACCGGCTCGCTGCGGCCGAAATCGAACAGCATGCCAGCGTCGGGCGCGAGGCTGCGACGGAACATGAGGCCTTGCGCGCGCTCGGCCGGGGTCGTCGCCAATTCGACCTTGAAAGCGTGCGTCTTGCCGTCGGCGGTGCGGATCGAGAGCTTGTCGGTCTTGAATTGCAGGAGGCCCGGCGCGCTCTGCGCCGCAGCGGGCGGCGCGAGCGCCGGCGCGAGGGCCAGCGCGGCGAACAAGATGAAGCGGAGAACGAGCGCGCGCATGATGCGGGCGACCTTAGCCGGCCGGCAAAGACCGGGCAAGGCGGCGCGCGTCAGGCCCCGTCAGGCCCTGGGCGTCAGCTGAGGCGGATGTCGGCGGCTTGCGGGCCCTTCGGGCCTTCGGTGATCAGCACTTCGACCGCTTGGCCGGGCTCGAGCTGCTGGATGCCGGCGCGCCGCAGGGTCACGACATGCACGAAGACGTCGCGCTGGCTGTCGGCCGGCGTGACGAATCCGAAACCCTTTTCGGCGTTGAACCATTTGACCGTCGCGGCGGCGAAACTGGCGTTCGCGCGGTCGGCCGGCGGCGCGGCCGCGCCGTTCGGGCGGGCCGCCTTCTCGGCCGGCTTGGCGGTCGAGGAATCGACATCGACGATCCGCGTCACTTGCAGCCCCTTGGACCGCTTGACGGCTTCGCAGATCACCGTCGCGCCGGGCTGCAACTCCTGATACCCGGCGTCACGCAACACGGACAAATGCAAGAACGCGTCGCTCGAACCATCCGACGGCGTGACGAACCCAAAGCCCTTCACTGCATTGAACCACTTGACCGTCCCCCGAATCTCGAGAGTCGGCCCAGCCAGGTCCGCAGAACTGTATTCAACCATCTGCAAGTCTTCCCCCGCACCCCATGGAAGCCCTTTATTATTACATGAATCGTAACACTTTTCATCTCGGCCCGCCAAGCGGCGAGGCGAGTCCTATGCGACGGCGCAAACGGCGGCGAATCGCGCGGCCCCTTGCGATGCAGCATGACCCACATGGAATAGATGCCGCCGGCGCGGAACCAGCTAGCGCTTGTGGCGGCGACGGCATGAGCGCGAGAGCTTTCCCATCACCCGGCCAGCCGCATGACGGCCGCCGACATGATAAATTGAACGCGATGACACGGATCGAACGCACGACGTCGCCTGCCTTTCCCGCCCGCCGGACGCCGCGGCGATTCGCCCGCGCGCTCGCCGCGTTGGCGCTCGCCGCCCTCGCCGCCTGCGCCAGCGCGCCGTCAGAAGACGCGATTCGCGTGCGCGCCGATGGCGACATTCGCGCGCGCGCCGATGGCGCGACATTATCGCGGGCGCAATTCGCCGCGCGGCTCGCCGACGCCGACGTCGTGCTGATCGGCGAGCGGCACGACAATGCCGAGCATCACCGGCTGCAAGCCTGGATCGTCGGCGAGATGGCGAAACGCCGCCCGGTCGCCGTCGTCTTCGAGATGATCGACGCGACGCGCGAGGACGCGCTGGCCGCCTTTCTCGCCGAACGGCCGCGCGACGCTGCGACGCTCGGCGTGCGCCTCGATTGGGACGCGAGCGGCTGGCCCGACTGGGCGCTCTATCGACCGATCGCCGACGCGGCCTTGGCGCAGCCGACCCCGCCGGCGCGCCCCATCGCCGCTGGCAATCTGCCGCCAGCGACGGCGCGCGACATCGCCCGCGCGGGCGCAAAGGCCGAGAGCGTCGACGCCGCGCTGCGGGACAGCCTGCGCCGCGCCGAAGGGGAAGACGCGGCGCTGCTCGCCGTCCATGCCGCCGATATCCGCGACGGCCATTGCGGCATGCTGCCCGAGCGCCTGCTCGGCACGTTCGCCCTGGCGCAATATGCCCGCGACGAGACCATGGCCCGCGCCATCATCCGCGCGGCGGCGGATGGCGCGCGCGTGGCGCTGATCGCCGGCAACGGCCATGCGCGCAAGGATGTCGGGGTGCCGCGCCATCTGGCGCGCCTCGCGCCGGACTTGAAGGTTCTGTCGATGGGATTGATCGAAGGCGCGGGCGAAAGCGACGGCGCGCCGTTCGACATCGTCTGGCGCACGGCGGCGGTCGAGCGCGGCGACCCTTGCGCGGCTTTCGCGAAGCCGGCCAGCTAAGCGGGATCAGGCCGGCGTTTTCGCGCCCGGGATCCAGGCGCGCACGGCGACCGCCGCGCCGCTCTGGCTGCGCAGCATCCGCACATCCTCGGCGAGCTTGGCCGGGGCCGGCGCGAAAGAGCCGGCGAGTTCGCTCTGGGCGATGACCGAGCCGCGCCCGGCGGCGAGCGCCGCGGCATAGGCCGCGTTCTTGGCGACCAGGGCGCCCAGCCGGTCGGCCGGCATATAGCCGAAGCGCCGCCAGACGTCTTCGAGCAGCGCCAGCGCCGCACGGTTGGGCGGCTCGGCCGGCAGATCCTCGGGCCGGCCGTCGCCGAGCAGCCGCTCCAGGTTGGGTTCGATGGGGCCGAGCTCGTCGGCGACGAAGACGGCGGGCATCAGCATGCCCCCGGCGGCATAGGCGGCCTGGGCGATGAACAGCAGGCGATGCAGCTTTTGCAGCGGCAGATGCGCGTCGTCGGCGCGCGCCCGGTCGAGGAACCATACGGCGACGTCGAACGCCGTGCGCGCGGCTGGCGCGGCGCAAAGCGGCGGCGGAGTTGCGGAGGACGGATCGGCCATGCTGCGGTTCTAAGCCGGGGTTGGCTAAGAGACGGTTAATTCGGCAGCGTGGCTAAAGCTCGCCGCCTAACCGGCGGGATTCCGGCTTTGCCGCCTAACCGGCGGCGTCGAGTTCGTGCTTGTCGGCGGCGCGCAGGATGTCTCGGCTGTATCCATAAGCCCGTTCGGCGGCGCGCAACAGTTCCGGCATGGCGAGCGGCGCGGCGACCACCAGCCCCGTCGGGGCCATGCGTTCGGGCATGGGGAGGTGCGGATCGACGCGGAATTCGGCCGCCGGCTCGCGCGGCGCGGCGGCGGCGGGCGCGGCGGGCTTGTCGCGCGGATCGCGGCGGCGCTCCTCGCGCTCGCGCGGCTCCTCGAACGGCTTGGCGGTCACTTCCTGCGGCACGGTATCGTCCGGATCGCCGGACGCGCGGCCATCGGCTAGGCCGGCGAGATCGCCCTGACCGGACTCGTGCGCGACCTGGCGCGCGCCGCCGGCCAAGCGGGTGGCGACCATGCCGTGATTGTTATACTGCGGCCGCAACAGCGATACGCCCGCCATGACCACACCCTCAAAAGGATGACCTATCCTTTTGGAATGCCTCCGGCCGGCTCAGGAGTCAAGTCAACTCCATCAACTAAATATCTAAAATACAATGCAAATTTTATTCAAGTTCATCCGATTTCTCGGCCCGCTTAAGATCGCTCCGCGATATCAACCGGCTACCACCCGCGTCCCCCGAAGGTCCTCATGCGCACCCTCGCCCGCCTGCTTCTCGTCGCACTCCTCGGCCTCGCATCCAGCCTCCTCGGCGGTCCCGCCCAAGCGCAGATCACCGAGCTGGAGAAGCTCAACACCGCCAGCGAGGCGTTCGGCAAGCGCGAGTACGACCGCGCCTTCTACCTGTGGCTGGAACTGTGCCAGGCCGGCAACCGCGGCTCCTGCTTCAACCTCGGGCTGATGTACGCGCGCGGCGAAGGCGCGCCGCAGGATTACATCGAAGCCTATAAATGGATCCATCTCGGCGCCGAGGACGGGCTGCCCGAGGCCATCGCGGCGCGCGCCCGCCTCGCCTCGGCGATGAGCGCGGTCGATATCAAGGAAGCCATGACCCGGGCCGCCCAGTGGAAGGTCGATAACGGCCGGCGCTAGCCTTTCTCGTTTTTACGGCCCTTGCCGCTGATCTCCGCGCCGGCGTTGGGCCCGAGCAGCAGGAAGAACACCGTCGACAGGGCGGCGAGCCCCGCCATCAGGGCGAAGGCCGGCGGGAAATCGGCCGCGCCGAGGCTCGCGCCGCCGCGCCAGAGGATCGCCTGCTGCAGCGCGAAACTGGCGAGCGCCGCGCCGACGCTCATCGAGAGCTGCTGGTTCATGCTGACGAAGCTGGTCGCCTTGCTCATGTCGGCCGGGCCGACGTCGGCGTAGGCGATGGCGTTGATGCTGGTGTACTGGATCGAGCGCACGAAGCCGTAGACCAGCAACGCGACGAAGATCAGCGCCGCCGGCGTCGCCGCCGAGAAGCCGCCGAACCCGATCATGAAGGCGGCGCAGCCGAGCGCCGCGCCGGCCATCACGCGCTGGAAGCCGAAGGCGCGCAGCACGGCGGGCGCGCAGGCTTTCATCGGCATGGCGCCGACGGCGACGGCGAAGACCAGCAGACCGGCGGCCAAGGGAGTCATGCCGAAGCCGATCTGGAACAAGAGCGGCATCAGCACCTGGATCGCGCCAGAGGCGACGCGGAAGACGAAGCCGCCGACGATGGTCCAGCGGAAGCTGCGGATCGCCAGCAGGCGCAGTTGCACGATGGGATGCGGCACGACGCGCGCGTGCAGCACGTAGAGCGTCATGCAGAGCGCGCCGCCGCCGAGCAGGATGGCGGTCACCACGGTCGGCACGATGCCGCGGTCGATGGTCTCGAGCCCGAACACCAGCCCGGCGAGGCCGAGCGCGGCGAGCACGCTGCCGCGCGCGTCGAGCTTCGGCACGTCGGTCACGCGCACGTCCGGCATGTAGCGCGTCGCCAGCCAGATGCCGACGAGGCCGATCGGCAGGTTGATGAGGAATATCCAGTGCCAGCTGAAATAGGTGCTGATGAAGCCGCCGACCGGCGGGCCGAGCACCGGGCCGATCAGCGCCGGAATCGTCAGATAGGCGAGCGCCGGCACCAGCTCGGCTTTCGGCACCGAGCGCAGGATGATGAGGCGGCCGACCGGCGACATCATCGCGCCGCCGACGCCTTGCAGCACCCGCGCGCCGATGAGCATGGCTGGCGTCTGCGCCATGGCGCAGAGCATCGAGGCGACGGTGAAGACGCCGACGGCGACCCGGAAGACGTTGCGCGCGCCGAACCGGTCGGCGAGCCAACCGCTCATCGGGATGAACACCGCGAGGCTCAGCAGATAGGATGTGACCGCAAGGTTGAGATGCAGGATCTCGGCGTCCATCGACTGAGCGATGGCCGGCAAGGCGGTCAGGATGATCGTCGAGTCCAGGTTCTCCATGAAGAGAGCGCTGGCGACGATCAGCGAGACTCGGTAGCGGCGCGCGGAATCGAACACGGCGGGAGATGCGAAAAATGAAGGGCGCGGACGAGAACCGTCCGCGCCCGACTATAGGCGACCGGCGCGCGGGCCGGCGAAACTCTTTGTTGCCGTTTCGGCCGTTCCGTTTTCGCCGATTTGAGCCAGATGGGCCTTACGCCGGCTTGAGCTCCATCGCGGTCTTGACCGCAGGCCGCGCGCCGACGCGCGCCAGCCAGGCGGCGACGTTGGGATAGTCGGCGACCTTCAATTCGTCGTGCTTCACCCCGGCGATGCGCGTGTAGGGGATGATGTCGGCGATGGAATAGGCCCCGGCGAAGAACTCGCGGCCGGCGAGATGCTTGTCCATCACTTCGAACAGCGTCTTCGACCCGGCGAGAATCGAAGGGTCGTCGATGCGGCCGAGGTTGCCGACCACGCTCAGCACGTTGGTGGCGTGGAACATCGACCATTTGAGGACGTCCGGATGGGTCTCCGGCGTGCCGAGGAATTTCTTGGTCTTCTCGGCGAGATAGAAGCAGATCGCCACCGATTCGAAGACGTTGGCCGGCTTGCCGCCGGGACCGTCGCCGTCGACCAGCGCCGGCACCTTACGGTAAGGATTGATCGCCTCGTAGCCCGGCGCCTTCTGGTCGCCCTTCTGGATGTTGATCCAGTTGATCTTGTAGGGCAGCCCCGACTCCTCGCACATGATGATGCCGCGCCGGCTGTTGGTCGTCGTCCAGGTGTAAAGCTCGAGCAAAATGCATCTCCCCCTATTTTTATAAGCCTCAATATGGCCGGTCGCCCTTGACGGTGACGCGCCGCATCATGCGCCGCGTGCCCGGATCGAAGTCGGTGCGGGCGTGCAGCGCGCAGCGATTGTCCCACATCACGAGGTCGCCGACGCGCCATTTATGGGCGTAGACGAACTCGGGCCTCTCGATTTGCGCGAACAGCTCCTCGAGCAAGCCATCGCTCTCGGCACGGTCCAGGCCGACGATATGGTGCGTCATCAGCCGGTTGACGTAAACGCCCTTGCGCCCCGATTCGGGGTGAGTGCGCACGACCGGATGGACGAACTTCGGCGCGTTCTCGTCGATCTTGTCGGTCTTGACCGTCGCGCCGTTGCCGTAATCGTAGACGTTGAGGGCCTGCAAGCCTTCGAGCCGCGCCTTCAGCGCCGCCGGCAAGGATTCGTAGACGGCGGTGGCGCTGGCGAACAGGGTGTCGCCGCCCGACGGCGGCACCTCGATGCCGAACAGCATCGTCGCCATCGCCGGATTCTCGTAATAGCACTGGTCGGAATGGAACTGCATCTCGCCGTCCGGCAGCGCGCCCTTCTGGCCGTCGATCACCACGTTGGTAACCATCAGCACATAAGGGTTCTTATAAAGGCCGGGGGTGGTGCGGACTGGCTGCAATTCGCCGAACCGCTTGGCGAAAGCGATCTGCTGATCCTCGCTCAAGGATTGGCCGCGAAACAGGATCACTTCGTTGTCGAGCCAGACACGATGGATCGCCTCGAAAGTCGCGTCGTCGAGCGGCTGCGACAGATCGACGCCGGAAATCTCCGCGCCGATGGCGGGAGACAGACGGCGCACGCCGAGCGACGGCGCGCCGACGGACGTGTGAGTCAGCATGGGGCCTCCTGTAGGCGGACACGAAGCTTGCGCGAATGCTTCGATTACTAATTTTATTCAGGATAACCGATCCGCCGCCGACCTGGAAAGACCCTCGCGCGGCGACGCCGCTTTTACAAAAGTCGGCGTTTCAAAATTCGAGATCGAGAATAACCGGATCGCCGTCGCGCACTTCCAGCCAATCGCGCAAGGCCGTGGCGGCGACCAGCTCGATCTGGTCCGGCGGATAGCTATCGACCAGCGGCAGCACGACGATGGCCGACGCTTCGTGCGTCTGATAGCGGATCTTGGCGCGCAGGCAGCGCGCGTCGCACCAAGCGGGATCGGGCGCCTTGAACAGCCGGCCCTGCGCCGCCGCCGCTTGCCAGGCGGCCACGTCGCCAGCGTCGGCACGCACGTTCAGCGTGCCGGGAAAGGGATCGACGTCATACGCCTCGCGAAAGACGCCGAGCGCCCAGTCGGTGCGCGTGAAGCTCGCGCCCACGCCCTGCCCGCTCTCGATCCGGCCGGTGATCCGCGTCATGGCGCGCTCAATGCAGCCGGGTCGAAGACGGCGCGGCGGCCGCTTCGGTTTTCGGCGCGTGCTCGGTCTGGCCGGATTGGTGGACGGCCATGCGCCACAGCCCGCCTTCGCGCACGAACATGTTGGTGGCGACGAGATGCAATTGACCGATCGTCTCCCAGCAGACGACCACGCCGGCGCCGTCGAGCAGGAAGGCGCGCGGCTCGATCGCGGCGATGGCCGGACGCGGCGGATTGGCGAGAATGCCGCGCCAGCTTTGCACGATCTGATCGCGCGACTTCAATGGCGGCCAGCCGGGATGCAAGCAGGCGACGGGATGATCCTGCGCCCATAATTCCTCCATCGCCGCGGCGTCGCCGCGCGCGAAGGCGGCATAGAACGCTTCGTTCGCCATCAACAACTCGTCCTCGTCGCGACCGGCCATACGCTAAATCCCACTGTCAGCCATTTTTAGTCATCGCCATGGTTCTGAGCGCATTATAGGCTGTCGGCCGTCATGACCAAACCCCTCCCTTGCGCGTTCCGCCAAATCGGTTCGATCGGAGCATGATGTTCCAGGCGCGCCTGCAGCCGCTGATCGACCGCTATTGGAGCGGCCTGCCGCGCAACGTGCGCGGCATCATCTGGATGCTGCTCTCCGCCCTCGCCTTCACCGCCGTGCAGTCCGCGACGAAGCTGGTCGGCAGCCGCATCGACAGCGCGGAAATCGCTTTTTTCCGCTGCCTGTTCGGCGGCCTCGCGATATTGCCTTTCTTGATCAAGAACCCGATCGAGGCCTTCCGCACGACGATCCCGCTCATGCATATCGGGCGCGGCACCGCAGGCGCCGCCGCCATTTTCTGCATGGTCTATTCGGTGGTCAACATGCCGCTGGCGGAAGCGACCGCCATCGGTTTCGCCCGGCCGCTGTTCATGGTCGTGCTTGCCGTGCTGTTTTTGCAGGAAGTCGTCGGCTGGCGGCGCTGGACGGCAACGGCCGTCGGCTTCGGCGGCGTGATGATCATGCTGCGCCCCGGCATCGAAGTCGTCAGCTTCGCCGCCCTTGCCGCGCTGCTCGCTTCGCTTTTCTTCAGCCTGGCGCATGTCTTCATCAAGAAGATCACCAAGATCGATCATCCGATGAAGGTCATGGCCTGGTATTGGGCCGTCTCCAGCATCGTCACCTTCGTGCCGATGCTGTTCGTCTGGACGACGCCGAACCTGGAAGAGTTCCTGCTGCTGATGGTCGTCGGCTTCCTCTCCGGCACGGCGCAGACGCTCGTCGTCTATAGCTTGCGAGTCGGCGACGCCTCGCTGGTCGAACCCTTCGACTATTCGCGCATCGTCTGGGCCCTGCTGGCCGGCGTGCTGATTTTCGGCGAAAGCGCCGACATATGGGTGCTGATCGGCGTCGGCATCGTCGCGGCCAGCAACATTTACATCGCGCGCCGCGCCGCCAAGCGGCTGGAATAGCGCCGCGAGACGCTATTGCGCGAGATCGACTCGGCCGCTGTCCTTCCGGTCGCGGTCGCGGAACGCCAGCACTTGCAGCATCTGCAAATCGCTATCGCCGACGTTCTCGAACCGGTAGCGCGCGTAAGCCGGCATGATCGCGCCTTCCTGCGGCCCGAACTCGCCGAGCGTCTCGCCCGACGCGCCGAGAAAGCGGACGCGGCCTTTCAGCACCAGCCAGAAGCAATCCGTGTTGGAATGGTAATGCGGGCGCGGCTCGCCGCCGCCCTGCTTGAACAGATGCACCATGCCGCGCATGAGATCGGTGCGACCGAGATCGACTCGGCTCTTGCCGCCGGCGGCGAGAGCAAACGGCTGCACCAGCGCCTCGGCCTCGTTGTGCAGACGCTCCAGGCTTTCGCGCGACGGCCCCGTTTGCAGACGATCGGCCGACAGTCGCGGCGTCTTGATCGGACGCGGCCGCGCCGCGCCATCGGCGAACGGCGGCGCGTTCTCCGCAGTCGGAACGGAGGACGAAACGGATACGGGCGAAACGGAAGCCGGTAAAGCGGACTGGGACTGATGCGGGACTGTGCTCGACATGGCGGATCCCCTTCATGACGCGCGGCCTTTCGCGCATGGCTTGCGCGGGCCGTCATCTCGTCCTGGCAAAAGTCTAGGCCGGGTTCGCGCCCCGCCGCAATGCTCTCGCGCGGAAAGTCTGGCGCGCGCTCCCGGAAAAGCGGCTATGCTGCCGAAAATAAAAAGCTTTCCCTTTCGGGTGCCAGTCCCTTGCTGCAACTCATCCGCGCCAATCCGCACGGCTGGATCGTCGTCACCGTCTGTTTCTTCGCGCTCAGCGTCGTCTCGGCGACGCGTGCCAGCATCGGCCTGGTCATGCCGTCGCTCGAAGCCGACTTCGGCTGGAGCCGCGGCTTTCTCTCGTCGGTCGCCGCCTGGGCGCTCATCACCATGGCGATCACCGCGCCGTTCGTCGGCAACCTGCTCGACCGCTACGGCGCGCGCGTCATCCTCAGCGTCGGCCTGTTCGTCGCCGGCCTTGGCCTGTGCTCGTCGGCCTTCATCGAGACGCAATGGCAGTTCATGCTGAGCTTCGCCCTGCTCGCCGGCATCGGCTACGGCACAGTGGCGAAAAGCATCGTCTCGGCCACCATCGTCCTCTATTTCGAGAAGAACCGCGGCCTCGCCACCGGCTTCGCCTCGGCCGGCTCGACCGCCGGCCAGCTCGCGCTGCTGCCCACCCTCGCCTTCGTGCTCACCGCGATGGGCTGGCGCTACGGCTACGTCTTCCTCGGCATCAGCTGTTTCGTTTTCATCCCCTTCGTCTGGTTCCTGATCGGCAGCGCCAAACGCCAGCCGCCGATCAAGGACAAGTCGGCGTCGCCGACGCTCGGGCTCGGCCAGCGCATCGGCTTCCTGTTCCGCAACCGCACCTTCGTGCTGCTGCTCGGCAGCTACACGATCTGCGGCTTCACAACCGCCGGCGTGATCGAGACGCACCTGATCCCCTACGTGCAGAGCTGCGGCATCCCCATCGTCACCGGCGCGACGGCCTACGGCGTGCTCGCCGGCTTCAACATGCTGGGCATGGCGGTGGCCGGCTATCTCGCCGACAAGATGCACCGCCCGCTGCTGCTCGGCACGATCTACGCAATGCGCGGGCTGTCCTTCATCCTGCTGATGATGGTGCCGGCCTACGACGTGCCGGCGCTGTTCCTGTTCGCGGTGATGTTCGGCATTTTCGACTATTCGACCATCCCCGCGACGACCTCGCTGATCGCCAGCCATGTCGGCTTGCGCGTCATGGGTCTGGCGCTCGGGATGCTCGGCATGTTCCATTCGGCCGGCGCGGCCGCCGGCGCGTTCCTCGGCGGCGTGCTCTACGACATGTTCCAGCAATATACCTGGGTGTGGATCGCCTCGATCACGCTGGCGCTGCTCGCCGCCGTCATGGCTTACGCCATCAAGGAGACCCCCGACGAGTCGCAACGGCTCGAAACGCAGACCGCGCCGGCCGCGGCGTGATGCGAGCGGAAGGAGCGGTCGCGCGATGAAAGTTTTCGTTTTCGCCGGCTCGCTGCGCGCCGCCTCGTTCAACCGCAAGCTCGCCGCGCTCGCGGCCGAGTCGGCCCGCCGGGCCGGAGCCGAGGCCGAGCTCGGCGATTTCCGCGACTATTGCCCGCCGATCTACGACGGCGATGCCGAAGCGGCGCATGGCCTGCCGCCGGAGGCGCGCGCACTTGCCGCCAAGATCGAGGCGGCAGACGCCATCGTCATCGCCTCGCCCGAATATAACCGCTCGATTCCGGGACCGCTCAAAAACGCCCTCGACTGGATATCGCGCCTCAAACCTTACAAGTTGGCGGACAAGCCCGTGCTGATGATCGGCGCGACCAGCGGCAAGGCCGCTTGCGCCAACGGCTTCGCCGCGCTGCGGATCACGCTGGAATTCCAGACGGCCAAGGTTTATGCCGAAAGCTACGGCCTCAACGGCGGCGCAACGGCCTTCACGGCAGACGGACGGTTCGCCGATACGGGCGAAGCCGAGAGGCTGGACGCATTGGTCAAAGCGTTCGTGACGCAGTAAAGGCGCGGCAGCGCCGGGGGACGAGGGATTGAACGGGTTATTCTTCGGCATCGTGCTGCTCGCGTTCGGCGTCACCGCCTGGCGGCAGATTTTCTCCGTCGTCCCGCCCGGCACGCCGTCGCCGATGGAGGCGCTCGGCACCGGCATGGTCAACAGCGCCGCCAGTTCCGTCACCCTCGCGCTCGGCCTGATCGGCGTCATGGCGCTGTTCCTCGGCCTGATGAAAGTGGCGGAAGCCGGCGGCTTGCTCGTCGTCATCGCGCGGCTGATCCGCCCCTTGATGGTCAAGCTGTTCCCGGGCGTGCCGGCCGAGCATCCCGCCATGGGCGCGATGACGCTCAACATGTCGGCCAACGCGCTCGGCCTCGGCAACGCGGCGACGCCGTTCGGCATCCGCGCCATGCAGGAGCTCGACAAGCTCAACCCGCACAAGGGCACGGCGACCGACGCCATGGTGATGTTCCTCGTCATCAACACGGCGAACGTCACCATACTGCCGACCAGCGTGATCGCGCTGCGCGCCGCCGTCGGCTCGGCCGATCCCGCCGCCGTAGTGCCGACGACGCTGTTCGCCACCATCGTCGCCACCGGCGTCGCCATCCTCTGCGTCAAATGGTTCGGCCGCTATTGGCCGGTCCAAGCGGGCGACGAGTCCGGCGCGACGACGCCACAAACCGTCGAGGGCGAGAGCTTCCCCGAGGCCGACGTCTCCACCGCCGCCACCGCCGAACGCGTGCGGCCCGAGGACGCCACCGGCTATCCCGCCTGGGTGTCGTGGCTGTTCCTCGCCTTCATCGTCGCGCTGGTGCCGCTGACGCTGTTCTACGGCCGCGCCATCTCGCCCTGGATCATCCCCGGCATCATGGCCGGCATCCTGCTCTACGGCGCGATCAAGCGCGTGCGCATCTACGAGGCCTTCGTCGAAGGCGCGAAGGACGGCTTCACCGTCGCCGTGCGCATCATCCCCTATCTCGTCGCGATCCTGGTCGCCATCGCCATGTTGCGCTCGTCGGGCGCGCTCGACGCGATCATCGGCGCGATCTCGCCCTTCACCGGCAAGATCGGCCTGCCCGCCGAGGTGCTGCCGATGGCGCTGATGCGCTCGCTATCCGGCTCGGGCGCGTACGGCATCATGGCCGACGCGCTGAAAGACCCGAACATCGGGCCGGACAGCTACGCCGGCCTGCTGATCAGCACGATCCAGGGATCGAGCGAGACGACCTTCTACGTGCTGGCGGTCTATTGCGGCGCGATCGGCGTGCGGCGGATGCGCCATGCCGTCGTCGTCGGCATCATCGCCGACGTCGCCGCGGTGCTGGCGGCGGTCGCCGTCTGCGCCTATATCGCGGCGCGCGTCTCTTAAATCAAAGCCGACGTTCCAGCGCCCGCACGGCGAGCGCGAAGCCGAGACCGAGCAGACCGCAGGCGGCGAAAATCCACGCGCCGCCCTGCCAGCCGCCCGCCGCCGAGACGGCGACGGCGACGATCGGCGGCCCGCCGAGCTGGCCGATGGCCGAGCCCTGCACCAGCATGCCGTTTGCGCCGCCGATATGGCGCGGCGACGGCGCGAAGACCGGCGCGCCGGCCAAGGCCGCCGCCGGCAGCACGCCGCCGCAGCCGGAGAAGACCAAGCACAGCGCGTAGCGCAGCGCATCCGGCGTGGCGTCGGTGAAGATGCCGACGCCGCAGACCAGCGTCAGCGCGCCGGTGCCGGCGAGCAGACGCCAGCGCGCGACGCCGCGTTGCAGGAGCCAGCCGCCGAGGATGTTGCCCGGCACGTTGACGGCGACGACCAACACCGTGAGATAGGCCGCCAGCGCCACGCCGAGGCCGCGCTGCTCGACCAGATAGGACGGCAGCCAGGCCATCAGCGCCATCCACGGCAGGCTATAGACGCTGAAGCACAAGGCCAACCACCACAGGCCAGGCCGCGCCAGAGTCTGACGCAAGTCGCCGAACCAGGCGCGCAGATCGAGCTGTTTCGCCGCCACCGGCGCGTGAAAGCCGCGCAGCGCCAGCCAAACGATCAGCGCCCACAGCAGCGTCGCGCCGGCGACGATCCACCAGAAGCCGCGCCAGCCGAGCGGCGCGAGCAACAGAGGCGCGATCAGCAGCAACAGGCCGAGGCCGGCGGGCATGTAAGCGCCCCACAGGCCGAGCGCCAAGCGGCGGTCGGCGCGTCGCGTCGCCTGGGCGATCAGCGACGGCGCGCTGACCACGACGCCGACGAAGCCGAGGCCGGCGAGCGCGCGGGCGGCGAGCAGCCAGGGGCCGCTATCGACGGTCGCGCCCGCCGCCGCGCCGCCCGCCAGCACGACGAAGCTCGCCAGGATGATGCGGCGATGGCCGAGACGGTCGGCGATGCCGCCGGCCAGCATGCCGATCGTCACCGCCGTGACGCTGAAGATCGACAGCACCCAGCCCGCCGTCACCAAATCGATGCCGAGCTCGGCGCGGATCGCCGGCATGGCGGCGGGCAGCATGCCGATATGGCCCGCCCCGACGAGCCCGGCGAGAAACACGACGATCACGATGCCCCAGCGCGTCTCGGCGGGGCCGCCCTCCGGTGAAGCGATGCCGGCCATGCGCTAGACGTTCACGCGCTTCATCTGCCCCGCCGGATAGCGCGTGCCGGCGGCCGCGCCGGGCGGCAGCGCCGCGTCGAGCCGCGCCAATTCGTCCGGCGCGAGGACGATCTCGGCAGCTTTCAGGTTGTCTTCGAGATGGGCGCGGGTTTTCGCGCCGGGAATCGGGAAGACGTCGCCGCCTTGCGCCAGCAGCCAGGCGAGCGCGATCTGCGGCGCGCTCGCGCCCTTGGCGGCGGCGATGTCCTCCACGGCGGCGAGCAATTCCATGTTGCGCTCGATGTTGCCGGCCTGGAAACGGGGCATGTCATGGCGGCGGTCGTCGGCCGGCAGGTCGCTCTCGCGGCGGAACTGGCCGGTGAGCAGGCCGCGGTTCAGCGGCGCATAGGCCATGAAAGCCATGCCGAACTCGCGGCAGGCGGCGAGATTGCCCCTCTCCTCCGCGTCCCGCGAGAACAGCGAATATTCCATCTGCAGCGAGGCGATGGGATGGATTTTGCGCGCGCGCCGCACCGAGTCGGCGGAGGCTTCCGACAGGCCGATATAGCGCGCCTTGCCCTGCTCGACGAGCTTGGCCATGGCCGCGACGCTTTCCTCGACCGGCACGTTGGGATCGACGCGCGACATGCACCAGACGTCGAGGCAATCGATGCCGAGGCGCTTGAGGCTGTCCTCGCACATGGCGATGAGGTAATCGGCGCGGCCGCCGCCGCGCGCGGCGTCCATGTCCTTCTCGCGCGGGCTGCCCGACTTGGAATGGATGACGACCTTGTCGCGCCGGCCCTTGATCGCTTGGGCGATCAACCGCTGATTATGGCCCTTGCCGTAGCTCGCCGAGGTATCGATGAAGTTGCAGCCCATTTCGAGGGCGCGGTCGAGCGTGGCGAGCGATTCGGCGTCGTCGCCGTCCCCGTATGCGCCCGACATGCCCATGCAGCCGAGGCCGAGCGGCGACACCATCAGGTCGGTCGCGCCGAAACGCCGCTGTTTCATGTTTTCTCTCCCTGTTCGCTCCGAACGCTATCGCCATCCCGCATAGGTAGCAAGGCAGGCTCTTTGCAGCGTGACGCGGCCCGCCTACACTGGCCGCCATGCCCGATTTCGTTTTGCACCCCCGCCTCGCCGCCGACACGCGCGCCATCGCCGAACTGCCGCTGTGCCGCGTCCTGCTGATGAACGACAGCCGCTTTCCCTGGCTGATCCTGGTTCCGAGGCGGGCGGGCGCGCGCGAGCTCGTCGATCTCGCGCCGGAGGACCGGCGGCGGCTCGCCGAGGAGACCGACGCCGCCGCGCGGGCGCTGCGCGACGCATGCCCGACCGACAAGCTCAACATCGCCGCCATCGGCAACATCGTCGAGCAATTGCACGTGCACATCGTCGCGCGGCGCAAGGGCGACGCGGCCTGGCCCGGCGTGGTCTGGGGCCACGGCGCCGCCACGCCTTACGAGCCGGCGACGGCGGCGGCGCTCGCCGCCGACCTCGCGCGCCGACTGATGACGGAATAGTGACAGCGCCGTGCCGGCCAAGCGCTCTGGCGCGGCGGACGGAAACACGGTCAAATGACGGCGGATGCCGCGGCATCCGCGGCCACATGCAGGGGGAGCGGCCTTGGACGGCGGCGACGGCAAGCCATTCGCGGACGCGGACGCCGCGGACAGCGACAAGAGCAAGCATCAGGACGGCTTGAAGCGCGCGCTCGATCTCGCGGCGCGCGCCGTCGTGGTCGGCGCGATCTGCTTCGCCGTGAGCTGGGCGGCGGTGACGCTGACGCGCACCACCGGCTCGGTCGCCGCGATCTGGCCCTCGACCGCGATCCTGCTCGGCGTGCTGCTGCGCGCTCAGCCGCGCCGCTGGCCGGCCTATCTGCTTGCCGGCTACGCCGCCGGCTGCGCCGCCAACCTGATCCACGGCGACAGCCTGCCGATCGCCGCCGGCCTGCCGCTCGGCAATCTGGTCGAGACGCTCGCCGCCGCCATCTTCCTGCGCCGCTGCTTCCCGGCCGGCGTCGAACTCGGCGAAATCCGCCAGCTCGCCGCCGTGGTCGTCGTCGGCATGATCGCCGCCGCCGCCTGCGGCGCGACGATCGGCGCCGCGATCCTCGATGCGGCCTACGGCGGCAGCTTCTGGCGCGCTTGGTTCAACTGGTGGACCGGCGTCGGCACCGGCATCCTCATCATCCTGCCCTTCATCCTCGCCTGGCGGCCGGCGGAGGACGAAACGGGCCCCGCCATCGCGCGTCCCGGCGAAAGCCTGCTCGCGGTCGGCAGCGCGCTGGCCGGCGGCGCGCTGGTGTTCAGCCAGCAGACGGTGTCGCTGCTCTACAGCGTGTTCCCGCTGCTGATCTGGGCGGCGCTGCGTCTCGGCGTGCTGACCACGGCGGCCGTCTGCCTCGCCATCGCCGCCGTCGCCGTGCCGCTCACCGCCTTCGGCTACGGCCCGCTCGCCGCGCTCGATCTGGCGCTCGATTTCAAGCTGCGCCTGCTGCAGACCTTCCTCGCGGTCGTCACCTTCACCGCGCTGTCGGTCGCCATCGTGCTGCAACGCCGCGCCGAGGTCGAGCAGGCGCTGCGCGCCAGCGAGCAGCGCTTCCGCGACTTCGCCGACGCGATCTCCGACCGCTTCTGGGAGACCGACGAGCGCCACCGCTTCACCTGGCGGCTCGAGCCGAGCGAGCGGCTGCGGCTGTGGCCGTCGATCATCGGCAAGACGCGCTGGGAGCTGGCCGGCGGCGATCCGGCGCGCGATCCGTTCTGGCGCAAGCACCGCGACGATCTCGACGCGCGCCGGCCGTTCCGCGATTTCCGCTACAGCCTGCGCGATCCCGACGGCCGCTTGCGCTTCCGCTCGATCAGCGGCAAGCCGATCTACGCCGCGAACGGCAAGTTCCTCGGCTATCGCGGCACCTCGACCGACATCACCGACAACATGGAGAACGAGCTGCTGGCGACGCGACTCGGCCGCGTGGTCGACGAGGCGCTCAACGAGATCTACATCATCGACGTCGAGACGCACCGCTTCATGTTCGCCAATCGGCGCGCGCGCGACAATCTCGGCTACGCCATGGACGAGCTCGTCGGCATGACGCTGCTCGATATCTGCCCGGGCATGAGCAAGGACGAGCTGGTGCGCCATTACGCCGAGCTCGATCTGCACCGCCACCAGACGCTGACGATGGAAACGCGCTACCAACGCAAGGATGGCAGCCATTACGTCGTCGAGACGCACATGCAGCGGTTCGACGTCACCGGCCTGTCGCCGATCTACACGCTGATCGCCAACGATACGACGAACCGGCGACGAGTCTATTCCGAGCTGGCGTCGAAATCCTCGCTGCTACAGACGACGCTCGACAACATGGCCGAGGGCCTCTGCGTCTACGACGAGAATTTCAAGCTCGCCGGCTACAACAAGAAATTCATCACCTTCCTCGGCCTGCCGCCGGACACCGTCCATCTCGGCGGCGACTACGCCTACAATGTCGCCAATTTCGCGCGCCATACGCTCGGCCTCAGCGAAGCCGAGATCCCGGCCTATGTCGCCGAGCGCGAAAGCGAGGCGCGCGGCCGCTTCAGCCGCCGCCAACTGCATCGCCGCCCCGACGGCACGATCATCTCGTCGAACCGCCGGCCGATGCCGGGCGGCGGCTTTGTCACCACCTTCTCCGACATCACCGAGCGCGTGCAGACCGAGGAGGCGCTGCGCCTGTCGACGGCGGAATTGCAGGAGACCAAGGCCAGCTTCGAAGCGGCGATTCTCGCCAGCCGGCAGATCCTTTACGAATGGGACCTCGGCGACAACAACATGCGCTGGTCGGGCGAGACGGCGGCGCTGCTCGGCTACGCGCCCGAGGAGCTCGGCGGACTTGAGCGCTTCATGCGCTACATCCACCCCGAGGACCTCCCCCGCGTCGAGGCCGAAGCGCGGCGCGAGGAGGAGATCGGCGTCTCGTTCAATCTCGAATACCGCCTGCGCCACAAAAGCGGCCATTACGTCAACGTCTCCGACAGCGGCGTCTATCTTTCGGGCCGCGCCGGCAAGGCCAAGCGCGTCGTCGGCTTCATCGCCGACGTGACCTTGCAGAAATCCGCCGCCGAATCGCTGCGCCATTCCGACAAGATGATGGCCATCGGCCAGCTCACCGGCGGCATCGCCCACGATTTCAACAACCTGCTGGCCATCGTGCGCGGCAATCTCGAGCTGCTGGCCGAGGATTTGGCCGAGGACAGCAAGCTGCGCCAGCGCATCGAGACGGCGACAGCCGCGGCCGACCGCGGGGCCGCCCTCACCCAGCGCCTGCTCGCCTTCGCGCGCAAACAGCCGCTGGAGCCGCAAGTGAGCCATCTCAACCGCCTGATCGCCGACATGAACGAGCTGCTGCGCCGCTCGCTGCCGGCGACTATCGCGCTCGACACCAGCCTGGCGGACGATCTCTGGCTCACCGCCATCGACCAAAACGGTTTGGAAAGCGCGCTGCTCAACCTGGTGCTGAACGCCCGCGACGCCATGCCGCAGGGCGGCCGCATCTCCATCGCCACGGCCAACACGCGGCTCGACGAGGCGTTCACCGCCGGTCTGCCCGACGTCAAGCCGGGACAGTATGTGATGCTCGCGGTGAGCGACGACGGGCTCGGCATGTCCGCCGACGTGAAGCAGCGCGTGTTCGATCCGTTCTTCACCACGAAAGACGCGGGGCGCGGCAGCGGCCTCGGCCTCGCCATGGTCTACGGCTTCGTGAAACAGTCGCGGGGCCACATCGCGGTCGACAGCGAGCCGGGCCTCGGCACCACCTTCCGCCTCTACCTGCCGCGCGACGTTTCCGCCGCGCAAGCGGAACCGGCGGCGCACAACCCGGCGGCCAAGAGCGACGCCGCCGCCGGCGAACTGGTGCTGATCGTCGAGGACGACCCCGACGTCCGCCAACTCGCCACCGCCATGATCAAGAGCCTCGGCTACCGCACCCTGACCGCCGAGGACGCCGGCAGCGCCCTCGACATCCTGGCCGCCCAACCCGACATCGACCTGCTGTTCACCGACATCATTCTGCCAGGCGGCATGAACGGCGCCGAACTTGCCCAACTTGCCAGCGAACGCTACCCAGGGTTGAAGGTCCTCTACACTTCGGGCTATACCGAAAATGCTAATATTCACGAGACTGGGACGGAGATGCGGCTGATCTCCAAGCCCTACCGGAAAACCGATTTGGCGCGTAAGCTTCGCCAAGTGCTCCAGGGAGAAGCATAAATGGCAAACAAGCGGCTGTTGGTGATCGACGACGAACCGGCCTTCGGCGAGTTCGTCAAAGAAGTGGCGGAACGTCTCGGGTATGAGGTGCGCGTGACCGTGCGCGCGGACGAGTTCGCCGAAATCTACGAAGCGTTCGCGCCGACCGTCATCGTCATGGATGTCGTGATGCCGGAAGTGGACGGCATCGAGCTGGTGCAATGGCTCGCCCAGGAGAAGTGCCAGGCGAAGATCCTCATCGTCACCGGCTACAACCCGCACTACGCCGACGCCGCCAAGCGCCTCGTCTCCGCCGGCGACCTGCCGAGCGTGGAGACCCTCACCAAGCCCATCAGCCTCGCCGACCTGCGCGCGGCGCTCGCCTGAGCCGCGCGGCGGCGGCGCGCATGAACCGCCTCACCGCCGTTTCCGGCCTCGGCGGCAAAGGCCCCGCCTGCTTCCTGCTCGAAAGCGCCGGCCGCCGGCTGCTGCTCGATTTCGGCGAAGGGCCACAGCCCGGGCTGCTCCCCGACATCGATTCCATCGGCAAAATCGACGCGCTCGCGTTGTCGCATCAGCACGCCGACCATCTCGGCGCGCTACGTTTTCTTGGGCGCATCGGCGATCCGCCGGTGTTCGCCAGCGCTTATGTCGCGCGCAGCGTCAGCGGACCGGTCCACGCCCTGCCCCTGCAAGGCCGCGCCGAGATCGCCGGCATCGCCGTGACGACCGGACGTTCGGGCCATGCGCCCGGCGGCCTATGGCTGCATTTCGCCGTCGCCGACGGCCTGCTCTACATGGGCGACAATTGCGACGAATCGCCGCTCTATGCCGCCGACGCGCCGCCACCGGCGGCGACCGCGATTCTCGACGCCTCCTACGGCGCTTACGACGCGCCGCTGGCCGATTGCGAAGCCGCGCTCGACGCGCTCGTCGCGCGGCCCGGCCGCCTTTTGCTGCCGCTGCCAGCGCAAGGCCGCGGTCCGGAAATCGCGTTGCATCTTTTGCGGCGCGGCGTGCCGACCTATCTCGACGAGGAAAACCGCAAGGTCGTCGCCGCACTGCTGGACGAGCCTAGCTTCGTGCGCCCGCCAGCACGGAGCGATCTCGCCCGCCTGCTTGCGGCGAGCGCGGCTTCGCCCGCCCAGGCCAAAGCGATTCTCGTCGCGCCGGCCACGCTCAAAAGCGAACTGGCGCAACGCCTGATCGCCGAACGGGCGGACGCGGCGGACATCAGCATCGTCTTCACCGGCTACACGCCGCCAGGTACGCAAGCCGGCGATCTATTAGATAGAGGACAGGCGGAGTTTCTGCGCTGGAACATCCATCCCCGCCTCCGCGACAACGCCGCGCTGGTCCGCGCCATCGGCGCGCGGCAGGTTCTGCCCGCCTTCGGCGATGCCGACAAGGCGCGCGCAGCCTGGGAGCGCGCCTTCGCGCCGGCCAGCGTCTTGCTGGACGGGACTTGCCCGCTCTAAGCGTCGATCTTTTTATAAAGCGCGCTCATCGCCACCAGAATCGCGGTCGAGGAAAAGATGGCGAGCACGCTGAGCGCCATGCCGAGGCCCGGCGAACCTTGCGCGAATTGGTTGAACACGAAGGTCGCGACCGTCCGCATGCCCGACGGCGCGAGCATGATCGACGCCACGAGCTCGCGCGAGGCGATGGCGAACACCAGCAGCATCGCCACCATCAGGTTCGGCGCGATCAGCGGCAGCAGGATTTTCCACAGCGTGCGGCCGACGCCGGCCCCGCTCACGCGCGCGGCGGCATCGAGCGACGCGCCGACCTGGCGCAGCCCTGCGCCGACATAGCGTACCGGATAGGGCAGCAGCAGGCAGACATAGGCGAGCAGCAGCACGGCTGCCGTGTTGTAGACCGGGAACGGCCACCAGGTCCGGTTCCAGGCGAGGATCAAGCCGACAGCGATGACCATGCCGGGCAAGGCGTTGGGCATGATCGAGAGGGCGTCGACGAGAGAGCGGCCGCGCATCTGCGTGCGCACCGTCACGTAAGCGGCGAGGCCGCCGAGCAGCCCCGCGCCCAGCGCGGCGACGGCGGCGAGCCATAGGCTGTTCCACAAAGCGTCGAGCGCGCCGCTCTGATTGGCGAAGACCGCATCGAAATGGCGCAGGCCCATGTTGCTCCAGGTCAGGCCGCCGGACAGGGTCTGGCTGAAGGCGGTCAGCGTCACCGCGCCGACCGGCACGATGACGGCGAGAAAGGCGCAAAGCGCGAAGAAGACCAGCGCCGGCCAGCGCCAGCGACCGAGCGCGATCAGCGGCGCTTGGCCATGCTTGCCGGACACGGCGATGTAGGAGCGCCGCGTCACCAGCCAATGCTGGAGCAAGAAGGCGGCGAGCGCGAGGGTGACGAGGCCGAGCGACAGAATCGCCGCGCCCGGCAGGTCGATCGGCCAGTCGGCGAATTTCTCCTCGATGCTGGTGACGAGGACGAGGAACTGGCTGCGCCGGCCGAGGGCCGAGGGCGTGCCGTATTCCTCGATGGTGAGCGCGAAGACCAGCAAAAGGCTGGCCGCCAGTCCCGGCAGGGACAGCGGCAGCGTGATGCGCCAGAAGGCGTAGAGCGGCCCCGCCCCCGCGACGCGGCCGACGTCGGCGAAACGCCGGCCGATCACCGCAAGCGTGCGCGACAAGGCGAAATAGACCACCGGGAATAGATGCAGCGTCATCACGATGATGATGCCCGGCAAGGAGAACAGCAGGTCGCCGGCGCTGAAACCGAAAAGCTGCGTGCTGTAGCCCGCCGGCTGCAAGGTCAGCACCCAAGCGAAAGCGCCGATATAGGGCGGAACCATGAAGGGAATGAGAAACAGCAGATCCCACAAGCCGGCCCACGGCAGATCGCTCATGCCGCGCAGCACCGCGAGCGGCAGCGCGAAGATCAGGCAGCCGAGCGCGACGCCGAGGCCGAGGGTCAGAGTGTTGAGGAACAGCTCGGGCAAACGCTCGTCGGACAAGACGACGCCGAGGTTGGAGAACGGCTCGCGCAACGAGCTTTCGCTCAAATGCGGAAAGATCGCCTGCAAGGCGACGAAGAGAATCGGCAAGCCGACGACGATCGCGAGCCCCGCGAGGGAAAGCCCGAGAATGACGCCGCCGCCTTGCCGTTCCATGATCGTTTACGCTTCTCTGATGACGTTTACTTCAAGCCCATCGTCGCCTTGAACTTGGCGAGGGTCTCGGCGCGCTTGGAGGCGGTGCTCTCTTCGACGGCGAGCAGCTTGATGTCGTTCCAGCCCGCGCGCTTGGCGGCGATGTCGGTGCGCGCCGGCAGGAGATAGACGTCGGCGACGATCTTCTGACCTTCATCCGACAGCATGTAGTCGATGAACCGCTTGGCGGCCTCGGGATTCTTGGTCGTCTTGAGGATCATGGCCGGACGCGCTTCGAGCACGGTGCCGGAAGACGGGTAGATCACTTCGATCTGCTCGCCTTTGGTCTTGGCTTCCAGCGAAATGTAATCGACGCCGCCGATCACCGCCGCCTTGGCGCCCTGCATCACCGGATTGAGCGCCTGCGCGTTGGCGCCCGGGACGATCGTGCCGTTGGCCTTCAGCGTCTCGAAATAGCCCCAGCCGAAATTCGGCAGGGCGGTGAGGCCGCTGACGAGGCCATAAGCCGCGCCCGACGAAGACGGATCGGGCATGGTCAGCATATCCTTGTATTCGGGCTTGGCGAGATCGGCCCAATCGGCCGGCTTGGTCTTGCCCGACTTGGGATTCCAAATGATCGCCAGCGCCGCCGCGCCCTGCGCGACATAATACTGATCCTTCAAGGCCGCCGGCACGTTCTTGGCGTTGGGCGATTCATAGGCGAGCAGCTGGTCCTTCGCCTTCATGTCGATCGCGGTGTCCCAGGCGGCGGAGATCAGGACGTCGGCCTGCGGATTGGCGCTCTCGGCCTGCAGGCGGGCCATCAGCTGGCCGGTGGTCGCCTGAAAGACGTTGACCTTGGTGCCGGTCTGCTTCTCGAAGCCTTTGGCCAAATTGTCGATCAGGCTGGCCGGATTGGCGGTGTAGACCGTGAGTTGCTGGGCCTGAGCGGCGCCGGCGAGCATGGACGCGGCCAGCGCGAGGCCGAGGATCGTACGGGTCATTTAAAATCTCCTATGGTCTGTGGAAGGCGAAAGGGTGATCAGTGCGCGGCGTCGTGCGGAACGTCGCCGAGGAACAGGCGCAGGCGGTCGCGGTCGAGGCTGACCGAGACCAGATCGCCCGGCTTCAACGGGCGGTCATGCCAGAATTGGACGACAGGACCGTGATCGCCCGCGCCCCAGCGCGCCGCGATCTCGTAACGGTCGCCTTTGAAATGAACCGAGGCGACGGCGAACTTCAGTTCGCCCTCGCCGCCAGCGCGCACCGCCGCGCCCGGCAAGAGCAACGTCGACGGGCCGGAATGGCCGTTGACCATGTGCGGCAGATGCAGGCTTTCGCCCTGGCCTTCGGGGTGAAAAGCGCCGGCTTCGGCGCGGCCGCGTATCAGGCTGCCCGACTTGAGAAACGCGGCGACCCAGGCATCGATGGGGTTTTTATACAGCGCCTCCGGCGTGTCGCATTGCACGATGCGGCCGGCGCGCATCACGGCGATGCGGTCGGCGAGGCTGAGCGCTTCGGACTGATCGTGCGTGACGTAGATCGCCGTCGCGCCGAGATCGCGCGTCAACATGGCGATCTCGCGGCCGAGCGAATCGCGCAACGCGGCGTCGAGATTGGACAAAGGCTCGTCGAACAGCAGCACGCGCGGCGAATCGACGATGGCGCGCGCCAAGGCGACGCGCTGCTGCTGGCCGCCCGACAATTCGCCGGGAAAGCGATCCGCGAGATGCCAGAGCGAGACGCGGCGCAGCGCCGCTTCGATCAGGCCCGCGCGCTGGCCAGCGGGGACGCGCCGCGCCGCCAACGGGAAGCCGACATTGTCGCGCACGCGCATGTGGGGCCACAGGGCATAGTCCTGAAACACCATGCCGAGGCCGCGGCGCTCGGCCGGCATGAAGAATTTCGTCTCGGGCGCGGCGACCAGGCGGTCGCCAAGCTTAATGCGGCCCTCGTCCGGCGCGAGCAGGCCGGCGATGGCGCGCAGCAAGGTGGTCTTGCCGCAACCCGACGGGCCCAACAAGGCGACGAATTCGCCGGGTCGTATAGACAGGTCGATGCCGTCGATGGCCCGGAAGCCGCCGAACGCCTTGGCGAGGCGGACGATCTCGACGCCGTTGCCGGCGGCAGAAATGGCGGACATTCGCGGTTCCCCGGACGATGAAATCGGCCGGATACTAGGGACAGCCCCGCGACATGGATGGGACAGACAGATGACAGAACCATGACAAATCGGCCATTTTCCGCCGGCAAGCCGCCCTTGCGAAAATCTGTGGATATCTTTCGCCCCGTCATGTAGCGTTCACATAGTCGATGTAGAAATACGTCGGTGAGTCAGTAACGGGTTGGAGCGCGTGCACTACATATTGTTGCCCCTCTCCTCGGCGATCAGCGCAAGCGAAGCTTGCGTCACGGCTTCGCCGCCGCCTCTGGCCGCTGGCCCGGCATCCGCCACGCGCTGCCGCGCCTCTCGCCTCACGGCAACCGATTTTTCGCCTTTCCTCGCCCAGCCTGCCCAAACGCTTCCGCTTCGGAAGCGTTTTTCGTTTGTGTCTTTCGTTTCCCTTCATGGAGGTGTCGATGGCTAAACGGTCCCAGCGCCAAGCTGCCCAAAAGACTTCAGGGCGCGCCCCCGCGTTCGACGCGGAGATCCACGCTCTGTTTCCGAAAGGGGGACCGTTCAACGACGACGACGATCGCGACAAAAGCTACGTCCGCAAGGTCAGGCCGCAGAGCGACAATCAGCGCCAGCTGATGGAAGCGATCGACAAGAAAAACCTCGTCCTCGCCCTCGGCCCCGCCGGCACCGGCAAGACCTATCTCGCCATCGCCAAGGCGGTCGAAGCGCTCGAAGCCGGCAAGATCGAGCGCATCATGCTTTCGCGCCCGGCGGTCGAGGCCGGCGAAAGCCTCGGCTACCTGCCCGGCGATCTGGAGGAGAAGCTGGCGCCCTATCTGCGCCCGCTCTACGACGCGCTGAGCGACCGCCTGGGCCGCAAGCGGCTCAAAGCGATGCTCTCCGACGGCTCCATCGAGATCGCTCCGGTCGGCTATATGCGCGGACGCACGCTCAACAACGCCTTCGTCGTGATCGACGAGGCGCAGAACTGCACCTACACGCAGATCAAGATGCTGATGACCCGCCTCGGCTGGCATTCGACCATGGTGCTGACCGGCGATCCCGACCAGACCGACCTGCTGCCCGGCATGTCGGGCCTCGCCGACATCGCCAAGCGTCTCGAAGTCCTGCCTGACATCTCCGTCGTGCATCTGCAGGATCGCGACATCGTGCGCCATCCGCTCGTCGCGAGCATGCTGACGGTGCTGTGAGCTAGCGGCCGAACAGGCCGCCACAAAACGAAAACGCCCGGACGGCGCGCCGTCCGGGCGTTCGCATTTGCGAAGCTGCCACGTATCAGATGCGGACGGTCACATGTCGTCGCGCTGATACTGCTCCTCTTTCAAGCGCTCCTCGAATTTGCGGCGGCGCTCCTCGGCTTCGCGGCGCTTCTTCTCCTCGTCAGAATCCGCAGCCGGCGTTTCATTCTTCGGCGGGTTCGGCGTCGTCATGTTTGCCTCCTGGCGCTGGGGCCCTACATCTAAAAGTTGAGGAAAAACTCTTCCGCCACTTTTGGTTGCACAAGCCTTTGAACATTCTTAATAAATTTTGGTCATATTCTATGCTATATTGGCGAAAAGGCAATTTGGGAGCCTTAGGAATTGGCCGCGCAAATACTGCTCGTCGACGATGAGGAAATGGTGCGGGTGCAAATCCGCTCCAGCCTGGAACTCGAAGGCTACGAAGTCCGCGAAGCCAGCAACGGCCGCGAGGCCATCGACATGCTCGCCGATTATACGCCCGATCTCATGATCACCGACATCTTGATGCCGGAAAAGGAAGGCATCGAGACGATCCGCGAGGTGCGCCAGCAGCGCGCCGACATCAAGATCATCGCCATTTCGGGCGGCGTGCGCACCGAGAACATGGACTTCCTGAAGATCGCCAAGCGCCTCGGCGCGGATCTGGCGCTGCCCAAACCGTTCGGCCGCCAGCAATTGCTCGCCATGGTCAACCAGCTCGTCGGCCCGGCCTCCCCCAGCGCCTAATCGCGCTCCGCCGCCCATTCGACGACGCGCTTGCCCGTCGCGTCGCCCGCTGCGGCGCGGCCGACGATGCGGCCGCCCTCGACGCGGCCGCGATAATCCCAGCGCACCGTGTGCGAGCCTTCGCGGATCGGAACCCAGAAGGAGATATCGCCGCCCACGAGCTTCGCGTCGCGAATCTCGATCGGCCTGAGCGACTCCGTCTCGAGGCGGCCGGCGATCTCCTGGAAGGTCTGCGACAGGCGCAGCCGATGGTCCTGCATCGCCCCGGATCGCGTCTCGCGCCAGCGCCAGACGCCGGCCGCCTTGGCCGGAACGATCCACAGCCGCACCCAGCTTTCGCCGTAATGGGCGTTGGACTTCACCAGCTCCGCGCGGTCGGGCCGCCAATCGGCCATGTCGTGAAAATGCGAGACGATGCGCGTGCCGGGCGCGAGATCGAGCAGGCTCGGACGCAGTTGCAAGTTGATCCGGGGGTACAGGAACATCGTGACGACGCTCGCGCCGGCGAGATCGGTCTTGAAAATATCCTCCTGACGGAAGATCGCGCGGTCGGCGACGCCGGCGGCGCGCGCGTTGGCCTCGCTAAGCTTGACCAGATTGCCGTTCAGCTCGATGCCGAGTGCGCGCGCGCCGAAATCGCGCGCGGCGGCGATGACGATGCGGCCATCGCCGGAGCCGAGGTCGATCAGGCTGTCGGCCGGGCCGACATCGGCGATGCGCAGCATGGTCCGCACCACGACATCCGGCGTCGGCTCGTAAGGCACGACGATCTCGCCGCCCGCTTGCGTCTTGGGCGGCGGCTCGGGCGCGGTGAAGGCGACGCCCGGCGCGGCCATGCTCGCCGCCATGACCGTCAAAACCGCCCACAGGAATAGCCGTTGTCTCATGTCCGCCCTCCGCGAAAAGCGCAGCTTAACACGCCGCGCCGGCTCGCTTAAGCCGCGCGCGGCCGCTAGGATGCGGCGCGAAAGGACATTCCCATGGCCATGATCCGCCTGGCTCCCGGCTTTTCCGTCGACGAGCGCGACCTCGACTGGCAATTCGCCCGCGCCAGCGGCCCGGGCGGGCAAAACGTCAACAAGGTCGAGACTGCCGCGCTGCTGCGCTTCGACGTCGCCCAATCGGCGCTGCCCGAGGGTTGGCGCGCGCGCCTGCTGGCGCTCGCCGGCCGCCGCGTCACCAACGACGGCGTGCTGGTGATTCATGCGCAACGCTTCCGCAGCCAGGAGCGCAACCGCGAGGACGCGCTGGAGCGGCTGATCGCCCTGGTGAGCGAAGCGCGCCTGCCGCCGCGCCCGCGCGTGCCGACCAAGGTTAGCCGCACGCAAAAAAAGAAGCGGCTGGCCGATAAGGCCAACCGCTCCCAGATCAAAAACGCCCGCCAGCGTCCCGGACGGGACGATTAAGCGGGACGGTCGAGTCTCACTTCATCGCCTGAATGAGGCGATCCACCACCGGCTTCGGCGTGGCGTACATGCGCTCGACGAGCTTCTGCACCGCCTCGCCCGAATCGTAGTCGATATCGAGCTTGGACTTCTCGGCGTCGGCGAGGAACTGCTTGTCCTTCATCGTCGCGGCGAAGGCGGCTTGCAGGATCTTCAGGCGGTCGGCCGGGATGCCCGGCGGCGCGATGAACGGACGGCCGAACACCTGCTGGCCGATCATCAGCTCCAGCAGCTGCTTGTCGGACTCGTTCTTGACGAAGCTCCAGATGCTCGGCACGCCCATCTTGTCGAGATCGGGATCGTTCTCCATGCCGAACTGGACGGCGACGGTGACCGACTTGTTGGCCAGCCAATCGGCCTTCTGGGTCTTCAGGCTCGTCCAGGCCCAGCCGCACAGGCCGTCGGCCTCGCCGCGCTCGACGGCGAGCGTGATGTCGAGCGTGCCTTTGTAGCCGCGGATGATCTTGAACTTGGTGCCGAGCACCTCGTTCATCACCGCCGGATAATCCTGCGTCGAGCCGCCTTCGGCCGTCGCGCCCATGATCACCTCGGTCTTCGTCGCGGCGGCCACGGTCGTCGCCGGCGCGCCGTTGCGCAGGGCGCAGACGCGGACTTCCTTGTTGGCCGTGCCGAGATAGCTGAACTTCGGCGGATCGTAGGTCGTGCTGCGCTTCTCTTCGAGCAGCGGCGACATGATCGAGCCGGGGAAGATGATGCCGATGGCCGAGCCGTCCTTCGGCGCGACGCTGTAGATGTATTCCGCCGCCTTGCTGCTGCCGGCGCCGGGCATGTTCTTCGGCACGAAGGTCGGGTTGCCGGACAGATGGCGCGGCATGTGGCGCGCGACGACGCGGCCGTAGACGTCGTAGCCGCCGCCGGGCGCGGCGCCGATGATCATGTCGACGCTGCGGCCCTTGTAGAAATCGGCGGCGGACTGGGCCGACGCGCCGCCAGCGAACGCCAGAGCGCAGAGGCCGGTCGCGACGGATAGAATCCGGACTTGTTGAGAAATCGGCATCAATGTCTCCCTGTTTGCTGCGGCCGTTCACCGCTTGAAAAGTTTTTTACACGCCGAGGCCGCGCTTGTCACCCCGCGATCCGGATGGCGAAAACCCCGTGCCGAAAGATCGGCACGGGGTTTTTATCCGCATAAGATCAAGCGTTTGGCTGCTCAGCGCGCGGGCGGCGCGATGGCGGCGGACAGCTTTTCGGCCAGCGCCGGCGGCGTCTTGACGATGCGCGCCACCACCTCGTCGACGGACGCGCCGGACGACAGGGCGATGTCGAGCTTGCTCTTCTCCGTATCGCGCATGAAATCCGGATCCTTGCCCGTCGCCATGAAGGCGTCGCGCAAGGTCGCGACGCGATCCTTCGGAATGTCCGGCGGCGCGACGATCGGGCGCGCCACAGTCTTCTGCGCCATGATCAGTTCCATGATCTGACGGTCCTCGGCGTTCTTCACGTAATCGAGCGCCAGCGGCACGTCGGGCAGGTCCGGCTCCTTGACGAGCGCGCTCTGCATCAGCACGCGGATCTTCTTGTCGCGCAGATAATCGCCACGCCGGCTCTTGACGTTGGACCACGACCAGTCGCCGAGGCCGTGGACCTCGCCGCGCTCCATCGCCAAGGTCACTTCGGTCGTGCCCGGATAGCCGGAGATGACCCTGAACTTGGTGCCGATCAGGGCGTTGAGCAGGCGCGGCGTGGTCTCGGTGTCGATGGTCGGGCCGGTGCCGCCAACCACCATCTCCGTGGTGAACAGATCGTCGGTCGTCTTGATCGGCGAATCGGCCCAAGCGACCACCACCGCCGTCTCGGACGCCATGTTGCCGATCCAGTTGAACTTGGCGATGTCGAAGCGCACGCCGGTCGGGTTGGTGAGCGTGGCCGTCAGCATGCCGCGCTGGACCATGCCGAAGGTCGAGCCGTCTTTCGGCGCGATCGTGTAAAGGTGGTTGGTCGCCGCCAGGCTGCCGGCGGCGGGCATGTTCTGCACGACGAAGCTGGGGTCGCCCGGCAAGTGCTTGCCCATATGGCGCGACAGCAGCCGCGCTTGAGCGTCATAGCCGCCGCCCGGGCTCGCGCCGACGATCATGGTGATCTGCCGGCCCTTATAAAATTCCGCCGGCGTCTGCCCCGCCGCCGCCGAGGCAAGCGCCGCGCCGCAAGCCAGGATGCCGCTGGCCAGCGCCAGCCGTGCCGTTTCCGCCATAGATGCCTCCCTGCTGCTTTGCCCGGTTCGAACGGCGGCTTTTGCCGAAAGGCTAATACCTCCTCCCCGCCGCCGCAACGCCACCGCCCCGCGTAATTAAACGTTAGTCGTTTCAGAATGTTAATCGCAGTGGACATTTTTTAATACTTTTTTTATACTACTTTAGTTATAAGCGGCCTGTTTTACCAACTGTGCCAGCGCCATGAACCGCTCCCCCTTCGCTCGTCCCCCTCTGCCCGCTGCGCCGACATCCGCGACGCAGGGCGGCGGCCGCGCCATCCTCTATCTCGTCCTGCTGGTCGGCTTCAGCATGGCTGCGGCGCTCGCGACGCTGGGCTGGGAGGCTTGGCAAAAACGCGCGGAGCTCCACCGCCAAAGCCAAGAGACCACGAACGGCCTCGCCCGCATCGTCGCCGAACAGACGGCGCGCACGATGCAGACCATCGACCTCACCCTGCTCAGCATGGTCGACGAGGCCGTCTATCACCGCAGCCAATGGAGCGGCGCGAGCGAGATTCACGACTATCTGCGCATGAAGCAGCAGCGCTCCGCGCTGATCCGCAACCTGTTCCTCGTCGATAAGGCGGGCGCGCTGATCGGCGCATCGGCGAACTATCCGGCTTCCAGCTTGGAAGTTTCCGACCGCCCCTATTTCACGCTGCACCGGCACACCCCGGAGAGCGGCCTGCTCATCAGCCCGCCGATGCTCAGCCGCGTCACGCACGGCTGGATCATGACGGCGAGCCGCCGCGTGCCGGCCGCCGACGGCGGATTCGACGGCGTCGTGGTCGCCAGCATCGACCTCTCGCGCCTCAGCGAGCTGCTCGACAACGCCCGGATGGGCGACGGCTCGGAAATCTCGCTCTTTCTCGACAGCGGCAACCTGCTGCTGCGCTCGCCCAACGACGAGACTGCCTATTCCTCGGCCGTCCTGAGCGAGACGCTGCTGGCGCGCGCCGGCGACGAAAGGGCCGAATTCGCGATGAACAGCCCGGTCGACGGCATCGCGCGCACCTATGCGCTGCAACGCGTCCCCGACCTGCCGATCTACGTCCTCGCCGGAATCGACGAGAGCGCCGTCATGCGCGCTTGGCGGCGCGAATGCTTCATGCTCGCCGGGCTCGCCGGCCTGGCCGCGGCGGCCATCGGCCTGCTTGGCGCGATCGCGCTGCGCAACAACCGGCGGCGCGAGAACCTGCTGCGCGCGCTCGGCGAAAGCGAACGGCGTTTCCGCGACTTCGCCGCGGCGGCCTCCGACCGTTTCTGGGAAACCGACGCCGAGCACCGGCTGACCTGGCACAGCGGCCTCGACGGCACGCGGCCGGATTACATCGGCAAGACCCGCTGGGGCAATCTCGGCATCGATGCCGACAAGGATCCGCAGTGGGCGCAACTGAAGCGCGATATGGACGAGCACCGCATATTCCGCGCCTTCCGCTACGCTCGGCCGAAGCCGGACGGCAGCTTACGCCACCGCATCGTCAGCGGCGCGCCGACGTTTGACGCGCGCGGCGTCTTCGCCGGCTATCGCGGCATCTATAGCGACGTGACCTCGCACGTGACGACTCAGGAGCTCGCGCAGCGCAGCCGCGACCGCTTCTTGCGCGCCATCGAAAACCTCGCCGAGGGTTTCGCGCTCTACGACGCGGACGACCGGCTTGTGGTCTGCAACACGCGGTTCCAGGAGCTTTACGCTCCGGTCAGCAACAGCCTGACGCGCTGGTCGAGCTACGAGGATTTCGTGCGCGAATGCGTCGAGCACAAGCTGATTCCCGAGGCCGAAGGCCGCGAGGAAGAGTGGATCGCCGAGCGTTTGCTCAGCCACCGCAACCTGCCGCACATGGCCGAGGTCGAGCGGAAGGGCCGCTGGCTGCAGATCCGCGAGCGATCCGACAAGGAAGGCGGCACGATGATTCTCGTGCTCGACATCCATGAGCAGAAGCTCGCCGAACTTCGGCGCCAGTCGCTCGCCGCGCGCTTGCGAATGATGATCGACAATATGCCCTCGGGCTGCATTTTGCTCGACGACAAGCGCCGCATTCTCGACTGGAATCCCGCCGCAGAAGGGATTTTCGGCTATACGAAGGCCGAAGCGCTGGGCGCCGATCCATTCGACCTGATCGTCGCGCCCGAACAGCGCGACCTCATCGAACGCTGCGTCGCGCGTGTTTACAGCGGCGAGGAAATCGCGACGCACGTCAGCGTCAACCGCACCAAAGATGGCCGCGTAATCGCCTGCGAATGGACGCACGCGCTGCTCACCGACGACGCCGGCCGCTGCACCGGCCTGCTCAGCATGGCGCGCGACGTCAGCGAAAAACGCGCCGCCGAGGAAAAGATGCGCCAGGCGACGCGCATGGAGGCCATCGGCCAGCTCACCGGCGGCATCGCACACGACTTCAATAACATCCTTCAGGTCGTCATCGGCAATTCGGAAATTCTCGCCGAATCGCTCGCCGACCAGCCGCGCCTGCAACGCTGGGCCGCCATGACCAAGGACGCCGCCGACCGCGGGGCGGAGCTGACGCTGCGTCTGCTCGCCTATTCGCGCCGCCAGACCCTGGAGCCAGTTTCGGTCGATCTCAAGGAAGTGGTCGCCGATCTGCAGCCGCTGATCGCGCGCTCAATCGGCGACGACATCACAGTCACGAGCGCGCTGCCGGACGATCTATGGATGGCCACGCTGGATCGCGGCCAGATCGACCAAGCGCTGCTCAACATCGTGCTGAACGCCCGCGATGCGATGCCGAACGGCGGCACGCTGCACATCGCGGCCGGCAACGCCGCGCTCGGCCTGGCGGAGACCGCCGGCGAGGCCAAGCCGGGCGACTACGTCTGCATCGCCGTCTCGGACACCGGCTCGGGCATGACGCCCGACATCGTCAAGCGCGCGTTCGAGCCGTTCTTCAGCACCAAGGGCGTCGGCAAAGGCAACGGCCTCGGCCTGTCCATGGTGCATGGATTCGTCAATCAGTCGGGCGGCCTGGTGCGGCTCGATAGCGAAGTTGGAAAGGGCACTATCGTGAGAATCTACTTCCCCCGCGCCGAAGCGCAGTCGGCCGCCAAGCCGACGGATACGTCCATCGGGCTCGACGCCGGCCGCAAGACGATTCTCGTCGTCGAGGACAACGACATGGTGCGCGCCTACGTCACCGCGCAGCTCGAAAGCCTTGGCCACAACGTGATCGAGGCGGAGAACGGTCCTGCCGGCCTCGCCAAGCTCGACGAAAGCGGCCATATCGATCTGCTATTCACCGACGTCATAATGCCCGGCGGCATGAACGGCCGCGAACTGGCCGAGCGCGCTGTCGAGCGCCGCCCCGGCCTGAAAGTGCTGTTCACGTCGGGCTACGATGAAAGCGCCATCACGACGGACGGACGCCTCGCCGACGGCATGTTCCTGCTGAAAAAGCCTTATCAGCGCAAAGAACTCGAGAACAAAATTCTCGAAGTGCTGAGCGCGGGAGCGGCGAGCGCCGCAGCCTGAGGCGGCCCGAGCCGGCTCGCGAAACAACGGCGGCTCGCACGAGCCGCCGTTTTCGTATCCGGGATCGTCCTAGCAAAACGCCGACCCGAAGGTCGGCGCGTTTAGGCGAGGCGGAGATTGACGGCGGCGGTCTTGCCGCGTTCGGTCGCAAGCTCGTAACTGACCTTCTGGCCTTCGGTCAGCGCCTGGATGCCGGCACGCTGAACGGCGGTGATGTGGACGAACACGTCCTTCGCGCCTTCGTCCGGGGTAATGAAGCCGAAACCCTTGGTCGGGTTGAACCACTTCACGGTGCCTGTCGCCATCGTCATCTCCTGGAGGCCGATTTTCCAACTTCCGCGCGTCCGTCGCGCGGGACCGATCAATTAAGCTAGTCGGGGAAAGCCGGAGCGCAGCGGAGAGCAGGCGGAGCAAGCCAGCCGGTAGATAATTGATCGATTTCTTTTATCACTGATAACGTGACAATGCGAGGACATTACGGTCGCAAGATGCCGAAGAACGCTGCAATCACTGCCACTTAGGCGTTCATTTGATTGAAAACTGCTTTCAAAAGAGGCCCTTGCGGGTTGGCGAAAGCATGGCCCACGGCGAAGTGGTTGAGCCCGACCAGTTCGACCTCGACGCACGGATGGCCGGCGCGACGCCATACCGTCGCGAAGTCCCGTCCTTGCCGCTTGAACTCGTCGAGCTCGCGGGTGCCGTAACCGACGACGAGAGGCAGCGGCCGCGCCGGCACGCGCAGGATCGGGCTGAGCGCCGCCGCGCGGGCCGCGTCGAGCCCGAGATAGCTGTTGCGCCACGACAGACGCACCGGAGCGAGATCGTACATGCCGCTGACCGTCGCGGCGCCCTTGATCGCGTCGGCCGGCAGGCCCTCGGCGCGCCAGTCCGCGACGGCGACTTCGGCGCAGACATGGCCGCCGGACGAATGGCCGCTGACGAAGATGCGCTCCGGATCGCCGCCGAGCGCGCCAGCGTTGCGATAAGTCCAGACGACGGCGGCGCGCGCCTGACGCACCTGCTCTTCGAGCGTCACGTCCGGCACATGGTCATAATCGATGGCGATGAAGATGACGCTACGCGCCGCGAACGGCTCGGCGATGAAGCTGACGTCCTCCTTCTTGCCGGCCTTCCACGCGCCGCCATGAAAATAGATCTGGATCGGCATGGCCGAATCGGCGCGCCATCCGGCGGGGCGGAAAATGTCGAGCCGCTCGGCCGCGCCGGGGCCGTAGGCGACGTCGAACAGCGCGTCGGGCGCAAGCGCGGCGCGCACGCGGGCGCTTTCGCTCGTCTTGAAATGATGATGGTGCTGACGCTCGGCCTCGCTCATCGCGCTCATCTGGTTGTATTGCGCGTCGAGCTCGGCCTGCGTGTAGTTGCCCCAGACTTTGCCGGTGACTTTATCGGCCGGTGCGGCCTTTGGCGTGTCGAGCATGTTTTCCTCCCCTGCCCTGTCTTTTCGCGAGATTGCCACGAAACGCGGACGCGGCAAATTACCGGGATTCGCCACGTATTTGAGACAATTGTCCTGTCGCGCTGGACAGCCGGGCGGCCTTAAGCTTTGATCGCGCCATGCGCCTTCTCCGCCTAGTCCTTTCGCCCCTCCTCGCCGTCGTCGCCGCCGCTTGCGACAACGTCGTCAAGGTCACGCATCAAGGGCAATTCTCGCCCTATTCGCGCGGCCTGGTCGCCGAGCTGGCCAAGGACGGCGAACTACCGTTGCGCATTCACGGATCGCCCTTCGCCGATGCCGCCGACAGCCGCGAGATCGCCGCAGCGATCCACCCGCCGGCCTGGCTGCCGCGCGGGGTCCGCTTCACCACCACGCCGACCACCGTAACGCGCGATTTTGCCGTGGTGCTGGTGTTCAATCCGGCGTTCCGCGATTCCGGAATGGAGATCGTCTGCCGCCCGGGCTACGCGCCGCAGACCCAGCCCGGCGACGGCAAGAAACTGCGCGTCGCCGCCAACGTCTGCTACGAGGGCAAAAGCATCTCCTGGCTCTATGCCGAAGGCCCCGCGCCCAAGACGCTCGGCGACGAGAATTTCCGCAAGCTGACCGACCAGATCGTCATCGGCCTGTTCCCCCAACAGCCGCACAAGAATTAATCCCGCCGAGCGCATATCGCTCGGCAAAATCCGTAATTGCTTCATTTCGCGTCTGTTACGCGTTTGCTCGCGCGCGGTTGCCTAACATCTGGCCGTGCGTGCGACCGTAGGCCGCCATCGCGGCCCTTTTCCCCTGGCATATCCCTTGCTCTGTCGTTGCTTATCCTCATCGCGCCGTCGTCGCGGGAGGGACCGCTCAACGCTTCAGGTCTAGCGGGCGCCGAGCCCCTTGGGCCGCAACAGGAGACGGACCGATGACAATGTTCACGCATCTTGGCCTCCCGCGTTACGGCGCGCTGCGCCGCGTCCTGCGGCTCGCTGCCCTCGCTTTCGCCGCCGCGCCCCCCGTTCAGGCCGAGGATTTCTACAAGGACAAGCAGATCAATTTCGTCATCTCCTCGGATGTCGGCGGCAGCTACGACGTCTTCGCGCGCATGTTGTCGCGCTATCTGCCGAAATACATCGCGGGCGAGCCCAGCATCGTCGCGCAGAACATGGCGGGCGCCGGCGGACTGCGCGCCACCAACTGGCTCTACAATGCCGCGCCGAAAGACGGCCTCTCCATCGGCATGCTCAACAACACGCTCGCCTTCGACCCGCTCTACGGCAACAAGCAGGCGCAGTTCGACGCGACGAAATTCAACTGGCTCGGCACGCCGAGCAAGGAGACCGGACTGCTGATCGTGTGGCATACGGTGCCGGTGAACACGATCGAGGATGCGCAGAAACGCGAGATCATCCTCTCGGCCAGCGGCTCCGGCTCCACGCCGGCTTTCTTCGCGCGCGTGCTGACCAACATTTTCGATCTCAAGACCAAGATCATCCCGGGCTACAAATCGCAAACCGACGGATTCCTCGGCATGGAGCGCGGCGAAAACGACGGCAACGCCTCGCCGTTCTGGTCGAGCTTGAACAACAATTATCCGCACTGGCTCGCCGAGAAGAAAATCAAGGTGCTGACCTACTACGGCGCCGAAAAGGTGCCGGCCATTCCCGGCCCTTACGTGTTCGACCTGATCAAAGATCCCGAGAAGAAGGCGATCATGGAGATCGCCCAGGCGGGCCTCGCCATGGGCCGCCCGATCGCCGCGCCGCCAAACGTCGATCCGGCCAAGGTCAAAATTCTGTCCGACGCCTTCTCCGCCGTGTTCAAGGACGCGGCCTATATGGCCGAATGCGCCAAAGTGAAACTCGACTGCTCATCGCCGAGTAGCGGCGCCGAAATGCTGGCGTTCGTCAAAGGCATCTACGCTTCGCCCAAGAGCGCCGTCGACAAGATCACCGCCATCTATATGGAAGGCCAAAAGGGCTGACCGCCCGCCATACTACCTGCCGATGACGCGACGCCCTCCGGCTTGATCCGGAGGGCGTTTTCTTTTGAAATCGAATTCGTCTCCGGCCACACCCGACGCATTCGACTGTCCGCCCCTCTCTGAATGCATAAATCGGTTGCAGACCACCAAGTTTGTAATTATTCTAATTTAAGAATTGGAGCGATGCTCAATTAATCCAACCCCCTAGGATGCCAGAGGAGAGCAAAATGGACGGTGAAGGCAAAAGCGCGGGCAAATGCCCAGTGATGCATGGGGCCGGCGCGCCCAAGCCCCGCAAAAATCCCGACTGGTGGCCCGACCAGCTCGACATCAGCGTCCTGCACCAGCATTCGCCGTGGTCCGACCCGATGGGCAAGGACTTCGACTATGCCAAAGAGTTCAAGAGCCTCGACCTGCAGGCGGTGATCAAGGATCTGACCGCCCTGATGACCGATTCGCAGGACTGGTGGCCGGCCGACTTCGGCCATTACGGCGGTCTGTTCATCCGCCTCGCCTGGCATAGCGCCGGCACCTACCGCATCGCCGACGGCCGCGGCGGCGCCGGCGGCGGCCAGCAGCGCTTCGCGCCGCTCAACAGCTGGCCCGACAACGCCAACCTCGACAAAGCCCGCCGCCTGCTGTGGCCGATCAAGCAGAAGTACGGCAAGAAACTGTCCTGGGCCGATCTCTACGTGCTCGTCGGCAACGTCGCCCTCGAATCCATGGGCTTCAAGACCTTCGGCTTCGCCGGCGGCCGCGCCGACACCTGGGAGCCGGAGGAGCTCTATTGGGGGCCCGAAGGCACCTGGCTCGGCGACGAGCGCTACAGCGGCGAGCGCGAGCTCTCCAATCCGCTCGGCGCGGTCCAGATGGGCCTGATCTACGTGAACCCCGAAGGCCCGAACGGCAACCCCGACCCGGTCGCCTCCGCGCGCGACATCCGCGACACGTTCGCGCGCATGGCGATGAACGACGAGGAGACGGTCGCGCTGATCGCCGGCGGCCACACCTTCGGCAAGACACACGGCGCCGGCGACCCCTCGCTGATCGGGCCCGAGCCGGAAGGCGGCGCGATCGAGGATCAGGGCCTCGGTTGGAAGAGCAAATACAAGACCGGCATCGGCTGCGACGCCATCACCGGCGGCCCCGAAGTCACCTGGTCGCAGACGCCGACCAAGTGGAGCAACCACTTCTTCGACAACCTGTTCAAATACGAATGGGAGCTGACCACCAGCCCGGCCGGCGCGAAGCAGTGGAAGGCGAAGAATGCGACGCCCGACATTCCCGACGCATTCGATCCGTCGAAGAAGCATGTGCCGACCATGTTGACTTCAGACCTGGCGCTGCGCTTCGATCCGGCCTACGAGAAAATCTCGCGCCGCTTCCATGAGCATCCCGACCAGTTCGCCGACGCCTTCGCCCGCGCCTGGTTCAAGCTGACCCACCGCGACATGGGACCGGTGACGCGCTATCTCGGCCCGCTCGTGCCGAAAGAGACGCTGTTGTGGCAAGACCCGATCCCCGCCGTCGACCATCCGCTGATCGACGACAAGGATGCCGAAGCTCTGAAGGCCAAGGTGCTCGAGTCGGGCCTCACGGTGTCGGAGCTGGTCGCGACCGCTTGGGCCGCCGCCGCCACCTTCCGCGGCTCGGACAAGCGCGGCGGCGTCAACGGCGCGCGCATCCGCCTCGCGCCGCAGAAGGACTGGGAGGTCAACAACCCGGCCCAGCTCAAGAAGGTGCTCGACAAGCTCGAAGCCATCCGCGCGGCGTTCGGCAAGAAAGTCTCGCTCGCCGACCTGATCGTGCTCGCCGGCAACGCCGCCATCGAGAAGGCGGCGAAGGACGGCGGCGTGGCCGTGAAGGCGCCCTTCACGCCGGGCCGCATGGACGCCTCGCAAGAGCAGACCGACGTGGACTCCTTCGCCGTGCTCGAGCCGCGCGCCGACGGCTTCCGCAACTATCTCAGCGGCAAGCAGTTCATGAAGCCGGAGGAAGCCTTGATCGACCGGGCCCAGCTCCTGACGCTGAAGGCGCCGGAAATGACGGCGCTGCTCGGCGGCCTGCGCGTGCTCGACATCAACTACGGCAAGTCGCAGCACGGCGTCTTCACCAAGACGCCGGGCAAGCTGACCAACGACTTCTTCGTCAATCTGCTGACGATGGAGAACGAGTGGCGGCCGAAAGCCGGCGAGGACGGCGTCTATGAAGGCGTTGACCGCAAGAGCAAGCAGGTCAAATGGACCGGCACGCGCGTCGACCTGATCTTCGGCTCGCATTCGCAGCTGCGCGCGCTGGCCGAGGTCTATGCCGAAGCCGACGCCAAGGAGAAGTTCGTGAAGGACTTCGTCGCGGCCTGGACCAAGGTCATGAACAACGACCGTTTCGACCTTAGCCACAAATAAGCGCCCGAGAGAGAGCAAGAAAAAGGCCCCTGGGAAACCAGGGGCCTTTTTTATGCGGTTGGCGCTCGACGATCAGGCGTTGGGACGCTGGCCGCCGCTGGAGCGGCGCGGACCGCCGCCTTGGCCGCCATTGCGGCGCGGGCCTTGGCGATGGGGATTGCGCGGGCGTTCGCCTTCGCTGGCTCCCGCCGGCATGGTGCGGCCGTCGGCGCGGTAAAGCCCGCCCTCGGCGCCGCGGTTGCGGCCGCCGCTGGTCTCGGCGTCGCGATAGTCGCTGTCGCGGAAATCCGCCTGGCTGCGCGGGGCCGACGAGCGCCCGCCGCGATGCGGCTTGGCTTGCGGATTGCCATGGGGTTTGCCGGCCCGCCCTTCGGCGCGCTGGCCCTCATGACGCTCGCCCTCGGAACGCTGGCCCTCGGAACGCGGGCCCTCGGAACGCTGGCCTTGCGGCTTGCCCGAACGGCCCGCGCCGGCATGGCGCGGCTTGTTGCCGCCGGTATGCCGGCCGTTGCTGGCTTGCGGACGGCGCGCGGCCTGTTCGGCCTCGCCGCGCGCGAGCGGCGGCAAGTCCGGCAGGACCTCGACGAAGATGCGCTGGCGCGTCAGCTTCTCGATGTCCTTGAGATAGGCGCGCTCGCTGCCGTCGCAGAACGACCAGGCGATGCCCTCCGCTCCGGCGCGCGCGGTGCGGCCGATGCGGTGGACGTAGCTTTCCGGCTCGTTCGGCAGGTCGAAGTTGATGACGTGCGTCACGCCATCGACGTCGATGCCGCGCGCGGCGATGTCGGTGGCGATCAGCACGCGCGAGGAGCCGCTGCGGAAGTTCTCCAGCGCCTTAACGCGCGCCGACTGAGACTTGTTGCCGTGGATAACCTCGACGCCGCCCTTGTAGCTGCGCTCGAGCACCTCGGCGATCTTGTTGGCGCCGTGCTTAGTGCGCGAGAAGACGATGGCGCGGCCGACGCCGGCGTCCTCCATCAGCTTCGCGAGCAGACGGCTCTTTTGCGGCTTCTCGACGTAGAACAGCTTCTGCGCGATGCGCTCGGCGGTGGTCGCGACCGGCGTGACCTCAACTTTGACCGGGTCGTGCAGCAGTTTGGTCGCGAGATCGGCGATATCGCGCGGCATGGTCGCCGAGAACAGCAGGTTCTGGCGGCTGGCCGGCAGCGCGGCGATCACTTTGCGCACGTCGCGGATGAAGCCCATGTCGAGCATGCGGTCGGCCTCGTCGAGCACGAAGACTTCGACCTGGCCGAGATCGACATGGCGGTCGGCGATCATCTCCATCAGGCGGCCCGGCGTGGCGATCAGGACGTCGAGGCCGCGGGCCAGCGTCTTGATCTGCGGCACATGGCCGACGCCACCCATGACGACGGCATGCGCCACCTTCATGTAGCGGCCGTAGGTGCTAACGCTGTCGGCGATCTGCAACGCGAGCTCGCGCGTCGGCGTCAGGATCAAGGCGCGCACGCTCTTGGGCTTCGGCGCTTTGGGATTATTGGCCAGGCGCTGGAGGATCGGCAGCGTGAAAGCCGCCGTCTTGCCGGTGCCGGTCTGGGCGCAGCCGAGCAGGTCGCGGCCCTTGAGCAGATAGGGAATGGCCTGGGCCTGGATCGGCGTCGGCGTGGTGTATTCGGCAGCACGCAAAGCCTGCTGCAGCGGCTCGATGAGATCGAGCTCGGCAAAAGTCTGGATAGACATGGAATCTTTCTTACGTTCGCAGCCCTGCCGCGCGAGCAGGACAACCTTTGTTATACAAAGGCCCCCAGTACGGGGTGGTCTCGAGACTAGGGCATCGCAAACTGGAAAGAGAGCGAACGCGCTTCGCGCGGATCACGAGATCTATAGGGACGGGCGAACATCGTTCTGACCGCGTCCTGGGGGGTAAATGCCCCTTGGCTGTGGAAAAGTCAAGAAAAGCTTCGTGAATGAAAGATTAAAGCCGGGCGAAGCTACTTTTCCTGCGGCCAATAGGCCCAGGCGAGACCGGTTTTGGCGTGATGCGACGGGAAATAGTCGATCACTTGCGCCGGGCGGTCCATCGCCGCCGCGACGGTGATCCAGGAGCGGATCTCGGCCGAGCCGCCCCGCACGCTGGCCGAATCGAAGGTGAACAGGTTTTGCAGCTCGGCCTGCTCGCCGCGCTCGATGCGCTCCAAAATCCAGCGGTCCATCGGCTCGTCGATCCAGCCGGCGCGCGGCCCCACCGGATCGTGCGACAAGCCGCCCGACGCGTAGATGGCGATGCGCTCGGGCGCGTCTTTCAGAATGTCGGCGATGGCCTTGCCGAGCGCCCAGCAGCGCTTGGCCGACGGCAGCGGCGGGAAATATTGGTTGAGGAACACCGGCACGACGGGAATGTCGTTGTTCGGCACCAATTTCGGATGCGGGAAGATCAGCATGTGCGACACGCCGCGCTCGGGGTGGCCGAGGGGCTGCATCTTGCCGCAATTGGCGACGTCGAACTCGCGCTTTATCAAGCCCTTAAGCAGGCGTTTGGCGATGTCGGAATGGACCGGAACATGCAACCGCGATTGTTTGGGGTCTTGCCCCATATAGCGCGGGACCGGCGAACCCCACACCTCGTCGCCGGTGAAAACGGCGAAAGTCGGGTTGTTCGAATTGTTGAACATGTCGTTCTGGTCGTCGCCGATATAGATCAGCGCGTCGGGCTTGTAGGCGGCGATCTCGTCGCGCAGGCGCGCGAAATTCTTTTCCAGCCGCGCGATCTGTTGGGCGATGACCTCGGGCGTCTCCAGCTTCGCCGTGTCGGGCTGCGAGCCCTTCATATATTCGGGAATGCCGGCATAGACCGTCGGCCAATATTCGGCCGGACAGAACATGGCGGTGGCGTGGGACGAGGCGAGGCCGAGGCCGATCATGCGCGAAGCTCCTGTGGCGGCGCGGTCCGCGGCGGCGAGCCGGGCCGTTCCTTAGGACGCTAATTTTATGGCCATCGGGACCTTTTGCAAAGCCGCTCGCGCTTGAAACTCCCCGCGTCCGTCGCCTAATAATCCAGCCGATAATCCATCTGATCGCCCATCACGTGCCGGCCCCCGACATGCTCGATTCGTTGATTTATCTCAGTTCCGCCGCCCGCCTTCTCACGCCCCAAGAATTGCAGGATTTGCTCGCGATCTCGCGGCGCAACAACGCCCGCGCCGGCATCGGCGGCATCCTCCTCTATTGGGACGGGAATTTTCTGCAATATATCGAAGGGCCGCGCGAGCAGATCAACTTGCTCATGACGAAACTCGCCGCCGATCCGCTGCATGGCGGGATCATCGTTCTGCAACGCCAAGAAATCGCCGAACGGGCTTTCCCGGACTGGACGATGGCGTTCGAAATGATCAAAGGCGCTGGCGACGGCCAGTCCGATTATCTCTCGGACGGGCTATTGAGCGCCGCGCCGGAGACCTTGTCGCCCACGGCGCGGCGGCTGATCGATATCTTCCGCGAACAGCTCCGCTGAACGATCAGGACGCCGCGCGCGGCGTCAGGACGAATGACGCCAGCATGCGCTCGATGTCGAGCGGCATGCTCGCCGCCTTGTTGGCGCAGCCGATCACCTGATAGACCGCCGGACCGTCGGCGATGGCCCCGGCGCGGCAGATCGTCTCGCCGGTCTGCACCGTATATTCGAGCTTGGGCAGCGGCGCGCCGAAGCCGCGCGCGTAGCTCGTCTGCCATTTGGCCACGACCTTGCCGTTCATCGCGTCGGCAAAGCCGTTCATGACCCGATCGAGGTCGATGCGGATCGCGGGGTCGTCGTAGACGCTATATTCGACCGCCATGGCGATGTTGGGCGCGCTCGCCGTGTAGCGCACCGATTTATAAGCCTCGCCGCCCTGCTCGCGCGCGCTGCGCTGCACCTGGGGCTGGGACGGAAAACTGGCGGCAAAGCCGGCCTCCGGAGCCGTGACGCGCACCCAGTCGGCGGGCGCTACAGAGGCCGCCTGAGAGGCGGTTTGAGACGCCGCCTGCTGGCTCTGGGCCAAGCCGAAATCGAAGGTCGCTCCGAGCGCGGCGCCGACCGCCGCCACGACGCTGATAAACCGCATAGCCGCCTCCCCTTTGCTCCGTCGGACGGCCGGGCCCCTTGTTCCAGGAACCCGGCCGATCCAGCAGTAAACGCCGCGGGAGGCGGCGGGTTCCGGCTATTTGTTGCTGCGGCCGGCCAGCTCGCGGACCTTCTCGACCACGGGCTTAGGCGTGGCGTAGAGGCGCTTGATCATCTCGGTCATTTCCTGGCCGGTGACGACGTCGATGTCGATTTGCAGCTTGTCGGCCTCGGCCAGCGCCTCCTTGTCCTTGGAGACGCCGACGAACGCCGTGCGCAACGTCTCGACGCGGTCGGCCGGCACCTCCGGCGCGACGAAGTAAGGCCAAGCCATGCCCTGCCCCGCCAGCAGCAGTTCGAGCACCTGCTTCTGCTCCTCGCTCTTGGCCATGTCCATGACCAGCGGCACGTTCGGCAGTTCCGGCGACTTGCGCGTGCCCATCTGGATCAGCAGCAGATATTCGCCGCTGTTGAGCTTGTCCATCGCCTCGCGCTTGAAGCTGGTCCACGACCAGGAGCCGCGTCCCTCGACCTCCTTGCGCTCCAGCGCCAGCGCCATCTCTTTGCCGCTGTTGTAGCCGAGCACGATCTTGAACTTGGTGCCGAGCAGGTTGTTCAGCACGTTCGGAAAGGTGTGCCCGTCGGTGCCGATGCCGGAGGAAGCCATGAAGGTCTCGCGCTTGGTGACGTCGGCGAGCGTCTTGATTCCCGTATCGGCGCGCACGGCGATGACCGAGACTTCGCTCGCCATGCTGCCGAGCCAGTTGATCTTGAGCGGATCGTAGCGCACGCCCTGCCCGCCCATCAGCGGCTCGATCGCCATGCCGCGCGCGACCTGGGCGATGAAGGTGCCGTCCTTGGCGGCGATGTTGTAGACGTGGTTGGCCGCCGTCATGGTGCCGGCGCCGGGCATGTTCTGCACCACCACGGTGGGATCGCCGGGGATCAGCCGCTTGATGTGGCGCGCGAGCCAGCGGGCATGGGCGTCGTAGGTGCTGCCCGAGGCGTAGCCGGCGTAGATCGTGATCGTCTTGCCGGCGTAGAAATTCTGCTGGGCCGCCGCGGGCGCGGCGAAAGCCGCGAGACCGAGGCAAAGGCCGCCGAACGCCAAGGCATGACGCAAATGGGTGGAGTTCATCGAATGCTCCCTGATTGAAACCGCCTGTGGGCGCGGCCCGCCTGCGTGGGAGAGCCGTCGCGATGGCCAGCTTGGCATGACTGGGAGTTATGGGCCATAGGCCGGATCGGGCGTTCATTGACGCCGGATCGGGGACAATCGTGCGAAACCGCCTATTTGCCTGGACCAGGCTGCCGGTCCGGCCGATCGGCCCGGGTCAAGCCGCAGGCGATGAGGATGAGATAGGCGATCACCACCGCCGGTATCTGCATGCTGAAATCGAGTTGGCTGTGCAAAGCGACCTGCACCGACACGGCGACGGCGATGCAGGAAAATATCGCGCCGCGACGGCGGGTGCGCAGTTCATGCCAGCATTGCAGGACGAGCAGCGCCACCGCGAGCAGGAGAGCGCTCGCCGCCGGAATGCCCAGCTCCAAAGCCGCCTCCAGCATATCGTTATGGGCGTAATTGAAGCTCGTGTAGAGCGTGTCCTGGCGAAAGACGCGAAACACGTCTTCAAAGCTGCCGAGGCCCGTCCCGATCAGGGCATACTCGGGCAAGCCGCGCAGGACGTCGGCAAAGACCGTGAAACGCTGATCTTCGACGTCCAAGCCGACGATGAAGCGTTGCGCGGTCTTGTCGCCCGACAAGACGATCAACAGCGCGGCGGCGACGAATCCGGCGATCACCAAAATGCGCTTGCGGAACGGACGCACGCTCGGCGTCAGATAGACGATGGCGCAAAGAGTCGCGACGCCGATCATCGCCGTCGTCGTGCCGGCGCGCGAGGCCGTCAGCATCAAGGCCGTGCCCAACACTCCGGCCGAAATCACGAGCGGCCAAGCCATACGCCAGACGCGGTCGGCCAGAACGATCGCGGCCTGCTTCGTCGCGGACTGCCGACGACGGGAAACCTCGTTCAAAAACAGGCCGATCGCGCTGATCAACGCCAGCCCGCAATACATCGCGAAGCTGTTGCGGTTGTCGAATGTGCCGGTGACGACGTTGAAATGAAGCTCTTTTTCGAACCAGAGCACGATGTTCGCGCCGGTGAAGTAGATGGCCAGGCCGTAAAAGGCGTTAACGGTCGCCGCATAGATGAACAGCCGCACGAGCATGCGGGCGATGCGCAGCTCGTTGACGGCATACAGCGCCAGCAGGAAAATTCCGCCGTAGCTGCCGAGCGAAACCAAGCCGCTCAAGGTTTTGTGGCTATCGAGCGAGATCGAGGGTTTCAAAGGGTGGCCGAGCGCGACCGCCGCTTCGTTCCACAAGGGATTCCACAACGGACGCAGAAATGGGAAGTGGCTCGCCTGCAAGGCGGCCCAAACGAGCGCCAGGGCATAGAGCGCGGCAGGCACGACGGCCAGCGACAAGCGCCGCAAGTCGACACGGCCGACAACCGCGCCCCACGCGACCGCTAGCAGCATCGAACCGGTGACGAGCGCCAAGCCGTTGATCGCCCAGTCGCGCCAGCCGCCGAACGGCAGCGGCAGAACCGCGATCAGGATCATCAGATAGACGACAACCGCGCGGCGCAGCGGCTGGTCTTTCAACGCGCTCCAGCCTTCGGCGAAAACCGACGGCGGGCGCTCGTCGCGAGCCGGCATGGAGCTCATCTGATACTGGCTCATGTCAATTATACACCGCGAGAGCGCGTTGCAGCTTGACGATGACCGGCCGCCCGTTGCGGATCTCGAAGACGAATTCGTCGCGCATCACATTGCCGGACCAGTCGATCCGCAGGTCCATCAGGATGCCTGGGTCGTTGCGCGTTTCGAGCTTGAGGTTGCGCCAAGTCTTGAACAGGTCGGGAGCGTTGAGGCTGCAGGCTTTCTCGATCGACGCTTTCATAATGTTGAAGGCGACGAATCCGTTCACGCCCGGCACCGGCGGACGATAGCCGAACTGCTGCGCGAAGCGATCCGCCATCATCCGCACGCGCGCCACGGGCGCCGACGCATGGAGAGCGGCAAGGCCGCGCAGGCCGTTGGCGTTCTGACCGGCGGCAGCGAGGAATTTCGCGTCCATCACGTCGCCGTCGACGAGGATCGGCTTGCTGTAACCCTGACGCCGCAGACCGGCCAGCAGCCGCACGGCGTCCTGGCCATGCGCCATGAGAAACAGCACATCGGGCTCGAGCGCGCGCACTCGCGCCAAGACGTCGGAAAAGTCGGTCTGGCCGGGCAGGATCGGCGCATCGACGGTCAGTTGCAGATTGCGCCGGCGGAAGGCGCCCGACAAAACCTCGCGGCGAAGCCGGCCATAGTCCGTCTCCGACCAGATCAAGGCGGCGCTGCGCGCCTTGTATTCCTCGCGCGCATGATCGGCGAGTTGCAGCAGGCGCGACAGCTGAGTGGTCTGACCGCGCGTGATCCAAGATTCCGGCGCGCTCTGCAAGTCGAGCCCGGCCGTGCCGAGCACCATCGGCATCTGGCTGCGGCGCAGCATGGTGTTGGCGGCAATCGAGGCGCTTTCGCCGAGCGCCCCGAAGACGGCGAAGGGCGGCTCTTTGAGAATCTCCTCGGCGACCGCCTCGGCGCCCGCCGAGTCCGATCCGACATCCCTGACGTCGAGAACCACCCGCCGCCCCATGATGCCGCCCTTGGCGTTGGCCGCGTCGGCCGCCAGTTGGATGCCGTCGCGCCAGGCCTTGCCCAGACCGGCATCCGCGCCGCTCAATTCCGCCATGACCGCGAATTTGAGATCGTCGCCGCCGACATTGGCCAGCAGCCGATTGATGCCCGAATTGGGCAAGCCGATGATCGGCAGGCAATTGGGGGGAAAAGCGTAGATCGGATCGATCGAATCGGGCTCGGGACTGGCCAGGATCGTCGCCCCCGGGCGGCCGTCGAGCAGCGGCCCAGCCTCTTGCGCCATGGCGAAGGTCGCGGCGAGAACGACGCCGGCGGCGAGCAGCGGAATCAGAGGGCGCGGCGCGCGTTTCATGGGAACAGCGGCGATCCAGCCTCGGGCGACGGCATCATCTCGTCGAACATGGCGAGAAGATCCGGATGCTTGGCCAGCACCTCGCGAATGAACCCCTCGGCCCCGATCATGCGCGCCATGCGCGCCATGCCGCGCGGCTGAATCCGCGCCGTCCGCAGGACTTCGGCCTCGATCATGGCGCGGGTGCGCGGCGTCGCCACGGACCATAGGAACAGCCCCGTGGTCAGGCGCTGGATCAGCATCTGATGCTCGTTGGGAGCCGTAATGACCGACATGCGCCAAGCCCGCTCTGCCGCCGCCAAATCGCCGGGCGCGCCGCGACGCAGGAGAGCCAAGCTCAGATGCGACCAAGCGTAAGGTTCCGCCGGCTGGAGCGCCAAGCCCTCGCGCAACGACCTGATGACCAGATCGAGATAGGCCGCCTCTTGTTCCGGCTGGCGGACGGCCAAAGACTCCATCTGGTACAGCAATCTTGCCGCAGCCAAGCCGACCGCATTGCTGTTGCGCCCCGACTCGATCCATTCGCCGGCGGCCTGGCGGCTGTCGATGATCGAATCGAGCTGGCCGACCGTCAGCTTCTCAAGCCCGGCATTCATCACGCGGGCAGCGTTGTTGCCGGGCACCAGAAGAATGGCGGCGATCATGCGCGGCGCGGCCAACGCGAACAACGCCGCCGCGAGCGATAGGAACAGGACGGCATAGAGGCGAGACCAGACGCCTGTGCCGGCCAGCCGGGTTTCCCCGTCCGCGATGCTCATGGCGCGCTCCCGAGCGCCGCGCGGCTACGCTTTGTAGTAGCCAGAATACTTGCCGTAGTAATAGCCGCGGTCGCCATAACCGTACCAGACATGCTTCTTCAGATTGACGCGGGTGACGACCACGCCGGTGAGGCTGAGATTGGCGCTGCGCACCTGCTTGATCGCGTTCTCGACGACGTTCTCCGGGGTGTGGCCCCAGCGCACGGCGAACACCGTGGCATCGACGCGGCGCGCCACGGCGAGCGCGTCCGAGACGGCGAGCACCGGCGGCGTGTCGATCACGACGCAATCATAAGCTTTGCGCAGGGTTTCGAGCAGATTGGCGAACTGCGTCGAGTTCAGCATGTCGAGCGAATTGCCGATGTTGTTCGGCGCGGGGATGAAATGCAGCCCGGTCCGCTCCTCGCGCTGGATCAGCTTGTCGAGCGGGCAGTCGCCGTTGAGGAAATCGACGATATGCGGCGAGGCCTGCACGCCGAGAAGCTCGGCGACGCCGCCCCGGCGCAAGTCGCAATCCACGATGATCGTCCGGCGCTTCGCCAAGGCGGAGCTGCGCGCCAATGAGACCGCCAGCGTCGTCTTGCCTTCGTCCGGCACCGACGAGGTGACGGCGATGCTCTGCGGCGGATTGTCGAAATCAGTGAAGGTGATCGCCGTGCGGATCGAGCGGATCGCCTCGGCGTAGGACGACAGCGGCTTTTCGATGACGTATTCCTCCGCCGCCATCGACGCCGTCACGCCGCCCGGCACGGCCGGAACGAGGCCCAGCGAGGCGACGCCGATCAGCCGCTCGATCTCTTCGGGGCTGCGGAAGCCGGCTTCGAACTTCTCGACCAGCGCGACCATGATCGCCGCGCAGACCAGCGAAAACAGGAAGCCGAAGGCGATCAAGATGCCCTTGCGCGGGAACGCGGCGAGCAGCGGCACGTCGGCCGGGGAAATGATGCGCGCGTCCGGCGTGTCGATCGACGGGCCGGCCGAGGTTTCGCGGAACCGGTTGAGGAAATTCTGGAACAGCATGCGGCTGGCTTCGGCTTCGCGCTCGATCTCGCGCATCTGCACTTCGGCCATGTTGATGTCCGCGACCTTGCTCATCAGTTCGTTGACGTTGCGCTGCAAGGCGGTCTCGCGGGCCCGGGCGCTTTCCACGTTGTTCGAGAGCGAGGCGACGATCTTCTTGATCTCGGCGGCGATCTGCCCGCGCAGATCCTTGAGCTGGGCGCGGGCGTTGTTCAACGCCGGATGCCGTTCGCCGTAGCGCTGCGCCAGTTCGGCCTCCTGGCGGGTCGCCGTCGCCTCCTGCTCGCGCAAGCGCTGGATCGTCACGGAATTGAGCACTTCCGGCATCGAATCGATATTGACCTGGTTGCGCACCTGGTTGAGCCGCGATTCGTATTGCGAGCGCTCGCCGCGCGCCGCGGCCAGCTGCGAATTCATGTCCGAAAGCTGCTGGGCGAACAGCGAGACGTTCTGGTTGACGCCGACCAGGTTGTTCTTCTCGCGATAGGCCTGCACCGCCTGTTCGGCGCTGCGGACCTGGCCGCGCAGCTCGTCGACGCGCTGGGTCAGCCAGGTGTTGGCGCGCTTGGTGGCGTCGAACTTGGCTTCGAGCTGCGAATAGAGATAGAGGTCGGCGTGGGTGTTCACCACCTTGGCGGCGAGCGTCGGATTTTCCGAACGGAAGACCAAGCGGATCGAGAGCGAGCGGCCATCGCTGCGCACCGTCAGATGCTTGAGATATTCGTCGACGACGCCGGTCATCGTCTCGGCCGCCTCCTGCTCCGGCGACTTGCCGCCGCGACCGCGCAGGCTGTCGAAAACGGCGCGGAACCATTGGTCGATGGCGAGCTGGCTCGACGGCTCGAGCCAGAAAGCCATGCGGCTGAAGCCGCTCGGCTCGTGCTTGGCGTAGGGATTGAATTCCGCTTCGTTGAGCAGATTGGTCTGCTCGATGACCTTGGCCGCGAGCGGGCGCGACATCAGCACGTCGAGTTCGCTGCGCAACGCGGCATTGTCGGTCGGCAGGCCGGAAATGACGTCCTGGACGTTCGACACGCGCTCTTGGCGCGCATCGAGCACGAGAACGGCCTCGGCGTCATATTGCGGCGTCATCTGGAAGGCCAGGAGGACGAACAGGCCGGTCACGGCGACGACGGCGCCGATGATCGTCGACAGGCGGCGCTGGACGATGCGCGCCAGCTCGGTGATGCCGATGGGTTTGACCCCGCGCAGAAAACCGAATGGGACGGACGGCGCGACGCTGGCGCGCGCCGTGGCGCCGCCCGACGACCGCGCTTCGCGCGCCAACGAATGAGACTGCTGTGCCGTCATGATCTCGCCGCCTATGCTGCCGCCCCCCGCGCCGCGCGCCGGCGGATTAGAAGAACCGCTCGTTGATGCGCACCGTGTCGCCCGGCAAGACGACGGTCTCCTCGGTGGCCTTCACCTCGCGGCCGGCCCGAATGATGACGACTTCGCGCCGGTTGGCGCGCGGCGTGTAACCGCCGGCGATGGCGACGGCGGACACGATCGTCATGCCGTTCACGTAAGGGTAGCTGCCCGGCGCGCGCACTTCGCCCAGAATGAAGAACGGGCGATAGCCGATGACCTGGGCGCTGACTTTGGGATCGCGCAAGAAGCCTTCGCGCAGCTTCTCTTCGATGGTGCGCTCGACCTGGCGGACGGTGCCGCCGCCGGCCTGGATTTCGCCGATCAGCGGCACGGAGATTTGGCCGCGACCGTCGACGTCGAAATCGCCGGACAAGTCCGTTTCGTTGAAAACGATGACGCGGACGCGGTCGCCCGGGCCGAGGATGTACGAGGCTTCGATCGAAGCGCCGGGCATGACGCCGGGCGGCAGGCCTTGCGCGCGAGCGCCGGTCGCCATGACGCCGCAAACGGCCAGCAGCCCCATCAGGAAAAGCGTGACGACGGCGTGTTTGACTCGGACCATGACTTTCGCAAAGCGGGCCCTGGACCCGCACGCTCCAATCGCTGTTTGCTGCTTGCCGAACGGGCGCGGGACCCGGCGGCTTTACGATGCGATTATATTACGCCCGCGCGCAGGCCGCGCTCCGCGACGCTGCCCGGCTACGGCAGCTTGGTTCACTAGAGCTGCGCGCCGAGCACGAGAAGCGCGCGCCACTGGTCGTAATCGCTGCCGGCCACGGGCGACATGCGCTCGGAATATTGCAGCGACGGCTTTAGATAGAAATTCCTGCTGAACAGATATTTCATGTCGAAGCCGGCCGTGAGGATCTCGTCCTCGCGGTTGATGCCCTGAAAGTCCGACCAGATGTAGCTCAGGCTCGCGCGGCCGAGCAGGTTGTACATGATCTCATGTTCGAGGCCGACCGAAGCCACGGTCTGCACGATGCTCGACGCGTTCGCCGTCGTGGTCTCTTCGATCGAGCGCGTGACGAAACCGGTCAGCGAGGTCAATGGCGTGAGGTTGTAGGCCGCGTCGAGCGCAAGGCTCGGCGTGGTGACGGTGCCGAACGTCGAATTCTCGAAATCTTGGCTCATGAAACCGACCGAAGCGTCGATCGAGAAGACCGTGGGACGCGACAGCAGAACGCCGACGCCGAGGTCGTAGCCGCGCGAGTCGCGCTCGGTGGTCTGGGTCGAGAAGTGCGAACGATCGTTGTAGGCGCCGCGGATGTAGGTGTTGAAGCCTTCCGCCCATTCCCAGCCGATGCGGCCGGAGCCGATGATGATGTCGATATCGCGGTTGTCCTGGTCGATGGAGCCGGTCGACGAAGCGACGTCCTTATAATCGAAATGACGCCACGTCAGGTCGGCCTGATAGGTCAGACGCAGCACGGTCTGGGCGAAGCCCGCGGTCGCGTCGGTGCGCTGATATTCGGTCGGCTCGCTGCCGTTGGCGGCGTTGGGCGATCCGCGATCTTCGTAGAGCCGCGCCGTGTTGAGACGCCCGAAGAGAAAGGTCGTCGAGGAGAAATCGTAGCGGCCGTTGCCGCCGACGTAATAGCTGTCGGTGTTTTCCGAATCTTTGTCCAGGAAGCGGCGAGCCGTCCAGCCGGCGTCGAGGTTGAGCTGGTGCAACGGCATGTCCGAACGCAGGCGCAGCGTCGGCGCCACGGTGAGGATCGAATCGCTCTCCTTGCCGGTCTCCGCCGTGTAGATGTTGTCGTTGAATTCGTAGCCGGCTTCGGCGCCGGCGAAGCCGACCCACTGGTCGGCGACACGCGCGCCGAGCGGTTCATAGCCCTCGCGCTCGCGCTCGTAAACCGTCAGGGCGCGTTCTTCGAGCAAGCCCTGGCGATAAATCGCGCCGCGGCTGCGATTGGTCTCCTCGGGCCGGCCCAATTGCTGGCCCGGCGGGATGGCGACCGGCGGCACCTGCGCCTGGGCCGTGGAAACCGCGCCATCGACGAGGGCCGCGGCGAGAACGATGTGGGATGCGGCAAAGGCACGGAGCAGATGGCGAGGGCGCGAGGCGCTGTTCTTGAACTTCATTTGCTAATCATACGATTGAGTTGCCGACCGATCCGTTGCGCTTTTACGGCGCCATCAGCGCGTTATCTCGAACTTCTCAAGCGCTATAGGGCCCGATTTTGAAGCTCTGGACGATATAGTTGACCGACAAGCTGATCTGGCGAACGACGCCAGAGATCAAAATGTTGCTGAAAGAGTTGCCGATAGGCCCGGGCAAGGAATTCAAGCCGGCGGAGGGCTGGATACCGCTCAAGCCTTCAATGCCGCTGCCGCCGACGACGGGGGCGAGGCCAGTGACGCCCTCAACGAAGGTGCTGCCGGCGACGCCGTCTAGAATTTGCTGCTGGAGCAAGAGCAATTCTTCTGGCGATTGCGCGACCTGACGACCGGACAATTGCGAAAGGGTCTGCGCGGTGATCGGGGTCTTGGCGCTGTTGTAGCCGGCGACGATATTGGGGTTGCTGGCCGACGAGACGTAGCCATTGAGCTGGCCTGCGGCGGCGACGTTGCTCAGCTCCAGCGACAGGGACGCCTTGCCGAGCGCCATGCCGATCGTCTCGGCGAGCGCCGCGTTCTGCACGGCTAGGCCGTTCAATTGGGCCATCAGCTGCGCGCCGTCCGAAGTGCTGCTGAGCGCCGCGCCGACCGCCGTGCGGGTCGCTTCCGGGATCGCCGCGCTCTGGGCGTTCATCAGCGCCGTCAGCTGTTTGCGCACCGTGTCGGTGACGACATCGGCGTTGGCGAGGCGGGCCGAGCCGCTCGACATCACCGCCGCGACGGCGATGGCGCTCGCAAGAGCCGTGCTGCCCAACAGAGCCTGGAAGCGTGTCCGCATGATTGGAATCCCCCGATAGGATTTGGATAAAACCCCGGGGAACCTAGCCACTTCCGCAATGCGGAAAAAGAATAAAAAAGCTTTGTGAACATAAATATTATTTATATAACAATAGGTTATATCTAATAGCTCAATATTTGTTACGTTTTATAAACATCAAATTGCCCCTAAAGGCATAGAAACTGTGAGGGATTGCCTAACGCCGCAGCACATTGACGCTGATGGCGCTGTCCGTGCCCCCGCCACCTCCTCCAGCATGTAGTCGTCGCTCCTACCTAATGGCGGCGCGTCACGGCGCGTCGTAAAGCACGCGCAGCACCGCGAGCCAGGGGCGCTCCGCCGGCGCGAGGCGGCCGTCGTCCAGCAAGGCGAGACGGCGCAGCGCCACGGCGTCGCCGACATTACCGCCGACGACGTCGAGCCGCATCCCGTCATGGCCCACCACGATGTCGCAATGCCCCCAGAAGCGCGCGGCCGGCAGATCGGCGTAGCGCATGGCGGGAGTCGCGGCGCGCACGACGCAGACGAGATCGCCGGCCTGCGGCGCGTAAACCGCCGGATCCTCCGCCCGCAAGACGATGCCCGGCGCGCCGCGCGCGGCGGCGTTGACGTAATCGGCATGGGCGGCCGCATAGGGAAAGCGCCGCCCCGCTCCCGCCATGCGCATGACGTAGGAGACGAACGCCGCCGACCAGGCGTAAGCGCCGTCGCGTTCGGGCGCGAAGCGGCGGCCCTGTTCGTCGTGCAGTCCGGTATAGGCCTGGCCGGCCTGGCCGCCGTCGAGGCCGAGCCACCAATATTCGCCGACGCGCTGCCACAGCCCTTGCGCGCGCTCCAGCGACACGGCCGGAGCCGAAGCGGTCTCGGCGTCGGCGGGCGCGATCACGCCCCCGAACAGCCGCCATTCGCGCAACGCGATCTCGACGGCGGCGCTGCGCGAGAACGGCTCGAACGGCCGCTTGGCGAAATCGGGCACATGGCCGTCGCGCGGCGCGCACGCGGCCAGCGCGCCGGCGAGCGCGGCGACGAGCAACAGGCGGAACGAGACGCGGCGGAGCGAAAGCATGACGACACGACACTAGGATGAAGCGCCGCCGCCCGCTACAGTCGCGGCGGTTCCATCGCGGGCGTCCGTCCATGCTCCATTCGCTGCTGCTGCTGTTCGCCGGCCAATTGCTCGGCCAGATCGCCGCCGACCTGCTCGGCCTTCCAGTGCCCGGCGCGGTGCTCGGCTTCGCCTTCATGCTCGCGCTGCTGATCGCGCGCCCCGGCCTCGCGACCGCGCTCGCGCCGGCGGCCGACGGCTTGCTGCGCCATCTCGGCCTGCTGTTCGTGCCGGCCGGCGTCGGCATCATTCTCTATTTCGACCTGCTGCGCGAAGAATGGCTGCCGCTCGTCGTCTCGCTCATCGTCAGCACGCTGATCGGCATGGCGGCGACGGCGCTGATCTTCGACCGTCTGCTGAAGCGCGCCGAACGGCGCGACAGGAGCGCACCGTGAGCGACCTGCTCGCGCTTGAATGGCAACGGCTGGCGGGAAGCGCGCTGCTGTGGCTGCCGGCGACGCTGGCGGCCTATTCGCTCGGCCTGTGGCTGCACGCGCGCGCCAACGCCGCGCCGCTCGCCAATCCGCTGCTCATCGCCATCGTGCTGATCGGCGCGGTCTTGCTCATGACGAGCACGCCTTACGCCGATTATTTCGCCAGCGCGCAAATCCTGCATTTCCTGCTCGGCCCGGCGACGGTGGCGCTCGCCCTGCCCCTGTGGCGGCATCTCGACACGATCAAACGCTACTTCTGGCCGGTGATGCTGTCGATCGCCGCCGGCTCGGTCATCGCCGCCGGCTCCGCCGTCGCCATCGCCTACGCGCTCGGCGCATCGCGCGCGACGCTGCTGTCGCTCGCGCCGAAATCCGTGACCACGCCGATCGCCATCAGCCTCGCCGAGCAGATCGGCGGCCTGCCGGCGCTCGCCGCCGTCATCGTGCTGCTGACCGGCGCGGTCGGCGCGGTGCTCGGGCGCTGGCTGCTCAACCTGCTGAACGTCATGGATTGGCGGGCGCGCGGCCTCGCGGTCGGCACCGTGTCGCACGGCATCGCCACCGCCCGCGCCTTCCAGGTCAACGAGACGGCCGGCGCGTTCTCCGGCCTCGCCATGGGCGTGAACGGCCTGCTCACCGCGCTCACCCTGCCGTGGCTGGTCAAATTCTTCGGTTGAGCCGCCGCGCGCATTGAACGCGGCGGCCAAGCCCGTTACCCTGCCCGCCAACAACGCCGCAGCGATCAACAGCGGCGAACCACTCGCAGGGAGAACCCTCAATGACTCGCATCACGCCCGCCATCCGCCCGCTGCTCGCGGCCGCCTCTATCGCCGCCGTCACCGCCGCCGTCCATCCGGCCCAGGCGCAATCGGTCGCGGAGTTTTACAAAGGCCGCCAGATCACCGTCATCGCCAGCACCGGCGTCGGCGGCGACTACGATCTCGCAGCGCGCACCATCGCCCGCCACATGGGCAAATACATTCCGGGCAACCCGAGCTTCGTCGTGCAGAACATGCCCGGCGCCGGCCACGTGCTCGCCACCAACCATCTCTACAATCAAGCGCCGAAAGACGGCAGCGTGATCGGCACGGTCGGCAACAGCATCGTGCTGCACCAGGTGCTCGACGGCAAGGGCGTGCGCTACGACGCCAGCAAGTTCAACTGGCTCGGCACCACCGGCATCAGCAACCTGATGACCGTGGTCTGGCATACGACCGGCGTGAAGACCGCCGAGGACCTGCGCAAGACCGAGGTGATCTCGGGCGGCACCGGCGCGGGATCGGGCTCGGTGCTCTACACCACGGTGGCCAGGAACCTGCTCGGCCTGCGGTTCAAGAACGTGCTCGGCTACGAGCGCGCGCGCGACATCGACCTCGCCATGGAGCGCGGCGAGGTGCAGGCGCGCAGCGGCTTCAGCTACGGCAGCCTGGCCGGCGAACATCCCGACTGGATCAAGGACGGCAAGGTGGTCTTCGTTTTCCAGGTCGGCGAGACGCGCGCGCCGGAATTGCCGAACGTGCCGCTGATGACCGAGCTGGCGCGGAACGACGAAGAACGCCGCATCCTGCGCATGATCTCATCGCCGGTCGGCATCGGCCGACCTTACTTGACCACGCCCGACGTGCCGGCCGACCGCGTCGCGGCGCTGCGCCAGGCGTTCGACGCCACGGTGAAGGACGCCGGCTTCCTCGCCGATGTGAAGAAGCAGGACTTCGACCTCTATCCCAACACCGGCGCGAACGTCGCCGCCATCGTCAAGGAGACGGTGGAGGCTTCGCCCGACCTGATCGCCAAAGCGAAAGCGGCGATGCAGCCCAAGGAACCCGAAACGCAGAAGAAGTAATCCGCACGCCTTATTTTGCCGACGCCCGGCCTCGCAAGAGCGCCGGGCGTTCTTTTATGAACTTTGACCCCATGAACTTTGACCTGGGGCCCGCGTTTCTGTGAGGCGGAAAGTCCATCCGCCCATCACCGAACGGCGGATTCATGCGGGCCTTGCTGATATTCAACGATGGCGCGGGCCATCAAGGCCTGTCCGAAGCGGATCTGCGCGAGCAGTTGCGCGCGCACGGCATAGACGCCGAATGGCTGTCCTCCAAGCGGATCGAAGAACTGCCCGACAAGCTGGACGGCATGGATATGGTGATCGCCGCCGGGGGCGACGGCACCGTCACCAAGGTAGCCCTGACGCTGAGCCTGGACGATCCGCCAATCGCCATTCTGCCGCTCGGCACGGCCAACAACATCGCCAACGCGCTCGGCGTCGCCAGCGACGCCAACGCGGCGATCGCCGGCTGGCGCGACGCCGAGCCGATCGCGCTCGACGTCTGGCAGGCCTCCGGCCCGTGGGGCAAAAAGAAGCGCTTCATCGAAGGGTGCGGCCTCGGCGCGCTAACGCGCATGGCGCATCGGATGGATGCCAACGACATCAGCGGCCACAACTCGGAACATGAGATCGCCATCGCACGCGCCGCGCTGCTGAATACGCTCACGCATCTCAAACCGGTGAAGGCCGAGATCGCGCTCGACGACGACAAGATCGCCGGCGAGTTTCTGATGCTCGAAATGCTGAATTTCGGGATGGTCGGTCCGCGCCTGCCGCTCGCCTGGTCGGCCGATCCGACCGACGGCTATCTCGAGATCGGCTACGCCCTACAGGACGATTATAACGACTTCTGCCGCTGGCTCTCCGACGGAGCCCAGCCGTTCTCCACCGCGCCCGTCACGCTGCGCCGGGCGCGCAAAATCCGCGTGCGCTGGCGCGACGACCGCTTCCGCATCGGCGACAAATACTGGCCGCCGCTGAAAGACGAAGCCGAGCCCGAAGGCAAATGCGAAGCCGCGCTCAAGATCAGCAAACGCAAGCCCCACGTGCTGCGCCCCTGCGACAAGGAGTAGCGAGCGTGCCGATGAAAGCCCTCGCCCTCAATTACACGCTCAAATCCGGCGGCGCGTCCTCCCCGACCGACAAGCTGCTCGGCGAGCTTTTACGGCCTGCGGCGCCAGACCGCCTATCCCGCCGAAAAATAAGCCTTTGTTCGGTCGGCGCTTTTTGCGGCCGAACCGAGCGCTGGCTCAAACGTTTATGAGGGAATAGAGAAGAAGGAGATCGCCATGTCAGCCGCGCCCAAACCGAACGCAGACGCCAAAGAGCCGCGCGAGACCGGCACATCCGGCCATAAAGGCCCCATCGACACGCCCAGCGTGCCCGATCCGCAGACCAAGAAGCGCCCGCTGACGCCTGACGAAAAAGTCGACGAGGCGGCGCTGGAAAGCATGGACGCCAGCGACCCGCCGGCGTTCCAGCCCTCGACCACCGGCGCCGCACCGGACCGCAAGAGCGAAAACAAGCCGAACGATAAGAGCAAGGCCGACCGCTAAAGCGCCGGCCTTGTCACGAGGGCCCCAGCGCAAGCCGGGGCCCTTCGTTTATCTTCAGACGGGCAGTTCCGGCACGTCCTCGTCGGGAAGCTGCATGTCGAACGCGGCCAGCAACAGGGCGGTCGAGGCGTAATTACCCATCAGCCCGACCATGTCGACTAGCGTCTTGCGGCCGAATATGCGTAGCGCGTCGGCGAAAACCTCCGGCGACACGCGCTTTTCCTCGAACAATTGCCGGCCGAAGCGGATGATCGTCGCCTCTTTCTCCGGCAAGCCCGCGACGGGCTTGCGGTGTTTGACGATGTCGATCGTCGCCTGCGGCAACCCTTCCTTCAGCGCCTCCGGCTCGTGCGCCGCCCATTCGAAGGCGCTGTCCATGCCGCGCGCCGCCATCAGGATGATGAGCTCGCGGATCGGCCCGCTGAAATCGGCCTCGCGGCGGAGGTAGCGTCCCGCCGGGGACATGGCCGCCGACAGTTTCGGGCTGTGCAGGCGGATGCCGCCCGGGCCGTTCAGCCCTTTGATCGAACCGCCGTTGGGATCGAGATGATGGTCGTAGATCTTGCGCCCGGCCTCGTCCAACTCCTCGCGCTTGGGCAAGGGCAGACGGCAGCGCGAATCGGCGTGAACGTCCTTCGGCAAAGGGCGGACGGGCATAAGCGATCTCCCTGCGGCATTTTTCGTTGCGGACGATCATACCGTCCGCTCCGCGGGATTCCGAGCGCCGCGCCTGGCTCAGCGCCGGCCGTCGACCGGGGTGATCGTCTTGATCGGGCCGCGGGTTTTGCCCGACATGGCGGCGATCTTGGCGTCCTGCTCCTCGAGCACGCGGCGGATGATCTCGTCGTCGTCCTCGGAAAAGCCGCTGAGCTCGCTGCGCGCGACCTTGCGGTTGGAGGTCTGCGCGCCGTCCTCATAGAGCACGTTGAACAGCAGGAACTCGCTGTCGCCGCTCTGCTTCTTGCCGCCCTTGGCCATGATCGACTCTCTAAAAAAACGACTCTATTTCAACGACTTGCTGAACGGATGCTTCACTTCATGCGAAACCTTCGCTTCATGCGTCGCATGAAGCGCGCGATCGCCCGCGCCTAGGGGCGCTTGCCGCCGATCAGGCTCGCCGGCGGCAGATCCTCTTCGAGGATCGACATCTGCAGCGCGTAGGAAATCTCGCCCTCGTCGTCGTCGCGGTGCAGCACGCCGACGAACTCGTCGGCGATCATGACCTCGACCGGCGCGCCCTTCTTCGCCGGCATCAGCACCTTGATGCGCTCGTTGGAGAACAGCTTGCGCAGATAGTCCTGCACGCGGGCGATTTCGTTCGGGGTCATCACGGCCTCCATGCTGGCGACGGGCGGGACGAAAAGAAAAACCCGTAAGAGGATATCTTACGGGTTCGAGATTGGTTGCGGGGAGAGGATTTGAACCTCTGACCTTCAGGTTATGAGCCTGACGAGCTACCGGGCTGCTCCACCCCGCGTCAATCAAACCAAGCGCCGAACGGCGCCTGAAAACAAAGGCCGGCGACCTCGTGAAAGGCGCCGGCCCATGATCGTGATTGTCGTTGCGAATAAGGTCTTGGATCTTCGTTCGGATCTCCGTGCGTTTGGAAGGCCTGGCGGCGACCTACTCTCCCGCGCCTTAAGACGCAGTACCATTGGCGCAGAGGGTTTTCACGGCCGAGTTCGGGATGGGATCGGGTGTAGGCCCCTCGCTATAACCACCAGGCCGTCGAAACGCACGGCCTCGATCGCAGAGCGATCGGTTATTCGAAGAAGATGTCTTGTCCGTTTATCTTGCAGCTGATCCTTCAGCGACGGGTTTGCCGCTGCGCACGACGTAGGTGCGAATCAAGCCGCTCGAGCGATTAGTACCAGTTAGCTCCATGCGTTACCGCACTTCCACACCTGGCCTATCAACGTGGTGGTCTTCCACGGCTCTCAAGGGAGAACTTGTTTTGAGGGGGGCTTCCCGCTTAGATGCTTTCAGCGGTTATCCCTTCCGTACTTAGCTACCCGACGATGCGGCTGGCGCCACAATCGGTACACCAGAGGTACGTCCATCCCGGTCCTCTCGTACTAGGGACAGCTCCTCTCAATTCTCCGACACCCATGGTAGATAGGGACCGAACTGTCTCACGACGTTCTAAACCCAGCTCACGTACCACTTTAAATGGCGAACAGCCATACCCTTGGGACCTGCTCCAGCCCCAGGATGTGATGAGCCGACATCGAGGTGCCAAACGACCCCGTCGATATGGACTCTTGGGGGTCATCAGCCTGTTATCCCCGGCGTACCTTTTATTCGTTGAGCGATGGCCCTTCCACGCGGGACCACCGGATCACTATGACCGACTTTCGTCTCTGCTCGAACTGTCGCTCTCGCAGTCAGGCAGGCTTGTGCCATTACACTCGACGGCTGATTTCCGACCAGCCTGAGCCTACCATCGCGCGCCTCCGTTACTCTTTGGGAGGCGACCGCCCCAGTCAAACTACCCGCCATGCAGGGTCCCAGATCCGGATAACGGACCGTGGTTAGACATCAAAGAACAGAAGGGCGGTATTTCAAGGTTGCCTCCACGCAAGCTAGCGCCTGCGCTTCAAAGGCTCCCGCCTATCCTACACATCCATCCTCTAATGCCACTGCAAAGCTGTAGTAAAGGTGCACGGGGTCTTTCCGTCTAGCCACGGGAACTCCGCATCTTCACGGAGAGTTCAATTTCGCTGAGTCGATCTTGGAGACAGTGGGGAAGTCGTTACGCCATTCGTGCAGGTCGGAACTTACCCGACAAGGAATTTCGCTACCTTAGGACCGTTATAGTTACGGCCGC